>NZ_JAEKEQ010000001.1:4805000-6753006 GCF_016651025.1 Pseudomonas sp. TH21
CCGCGCGCGAATCAGATCGCTGGGAGCCCCATCTTTGTTCGACATGAGTGGCGCCTTAAATCATTTCTTCGCCGCCCTTCCCGCCGAGAACGATTTCTCCGGCTTCGGCCATACGGCGGGCAATGGTGAGGATCTCTTTCTGCGCGGTTTCCACGTCGCTGACGCGCACCGGGCCCTTGGCCTCGAGGTCGTCGCGCAGCAGCTCGGAAGCACGCTTGGACATGTTCTTGAAGATCTTCTCCTTGACGTTCTCGTCGGAGCCCTTGAGCGCCAGCACCAGCACGTCGGAGGACACCTCGCGCAGCAACGCCTGGATGCCACGGTCGTCGACATCGGAGAGGTTGTTGAACACGAACATGAGGTCTTCGATCTGGCCGGACAGGGTGTCGTCGATCTCGCGGATCGAGTCCATCAACTGGCCTTCGACCGAGCTGTCGAGGAAGTTCATGATGTCGGCCGCGCGCTTGATACCGCCCAGGGTGGTCCGCGAGGCATTCGAGTTGCCCGAGAACTGCTTCTCGAGAATCGTGTTGAGTTCTTTCAAGGCCGCCGGCTGCACGGTGTTCAGCGACGACACGCGCAGGATGATGTCCAACCGTACTTTATGGTCGAAGTGGCCAAGCACTTCACCGGCCTGGTCCGGGTCGAGGTACGCCACGACGATCGCCTGGATCTGCGGGTGCTCGTAGCGGATCACGTCGGCTACGGCGCGCGGCTCCATCCATTTGAGGCTGTCGAGGCCGCTGGTGTTGCCACCCAGCAGGATGCGGTCGATCAGGCCGTTGGCCTTGTCTTCGCCCAGGGCCGAGGTGAGCATCTTGCGGATGTAGCTGTCGGAGCCGACGCCCAGGCTGGTCTGGTCGCCGACGATCTCGACGAACTCACTCATCACCTGCTCGACCTGCTCACGGTGCACATTGCGCATCTGCGCCATGGCCACGCCAACCCGCTGGACTTCTTTAGGGCCCATGTGGCGCAGCACTTGGGCGGCGTCGGTTTCACCCAGCGACAGCAGCAATACAGCGGCTTTGTCGACTTTGGTGAGCTTGGCAACAGCGGCTCGATTATCACTCATCTGCGTTGATCCACTCTTTCACGACCTGGGCCACACGGCCCGGGTCTTCTGCCACCAGACTCTTGATTGCATTCAGCTGAGCGTCATAGCCTTCGCTCGGGCTTGGCAACAGGATGCTTTGCGGGCCGCCGAGGCTGACGCGGTCGTTGGCCAGTTCGCCATCCAGGCCGCCCATGCCACCCAACTCGACGTCGCTGCCACCGAAGGCCGCGAGTTGTTTCTTGCCGTTGCCGGTGATGTTGTTGAGCACCGGACGCAGCACGCCGAACACCAGCACCAGGATGAACAACACACCCAGCACTTGCTTGACGATGTCCCAGAACCACGGCTGCGTGTAGAACGCCGGGTCGGCGATCACTTCGCCACGCTCGGCGGAGAACGGCATGTTGATCACGCTGACGCTGTCGCCACGGCTGGCGTCAAAACCGACGGCGTCCTGCACCAGGCGAGTGAAGCGCGCCAATTCGTCGGCGCTCCAGGGCGCACGGGTAACCGCGCCGTCAGCCGGGTTGACCTTGACCTGGTCATCGACCACCACCGACACCGACAGGCGATTGACACGGCCCTGCTGCTGCTTGGTGTGGCTGATGGAACGGTCGAGTTCGAAGTTCTTGGTGGACTGGTTACGCTTGTCCGCCGGGTACGGGGCGAGCATCGGCTGGCCGGTGGCCGGGTCCATGATCTGCTGGCCGTTGGCGTCCAGCAGCGGCTGCCCAGGTTGCACTGCACCAGCAGTCGCGGCAGCGCCACCGGTGGTTTGCGGCGCGGTGGCCGGTGCCGGTGGCTGGTTGCTCAGGGCACCCGGCACACCTTGCGGGCCATTGCTGGCGGTGCGTTGTTCGCTGGTCGACTGCTCGCTGCGCAAGGCCGGCTGGTCGGGGTTGAACTGCTCGGAGGTCGACTCGACGGCGCTGAAGTCCACATCGGCAGACACTTCAGCCTTGTAGCGGTCGTTGCCCAGCACCGGTTGCAGGATGTTATGCACGCGCTGGGTGAGCATGCTCTCCATGCGGCGGCTGTAGTCGAACTGCTTGCCGGCCTGGGTCAGCGCGGAGTTTTCAGCCTGGTCGGACAGCAGGTTGCCCTTCTGGTCGACCACGGTGATTTGCGACTTGCTCAATTCAGGAACGCTGGTGGCCACCAGGTTGATGATCGCCAGGACCTGGCCAGGCTCCAGGGAGCGGCCGGAAAACAGTTCGACCAGTACCGAGGCACTTGGCTTGCGCTCATCGCGCACAAACACCGAGCTTTTCGGAATAGCCAAGTGCACGCGGGCGCCCTTGACGTTGTTGAGGCTGGAGATGGTGCGGGCGAGTTCGCCTTCGAGGCCACGACGATAGCGAGTGGCTTCCATGAACTGGCTGGTGCCCAGGCCCTGGTCCTTGTCGAGGATTTCAAAACCGATGTTGCTGTCGGACGGGGTCACGCCAGCCGCCGCGAGCTTCATCCGCGCCCGGGCCACGTCGTCGGCCTTGACCAGCAGAGCGCCGGAGTTGGGCTCCACAGTGTAGGAAATGTCGGCAGCCGACAGGGTTTCCATGATCTGCTTGGAATCCATGCCCGCCAGGCTGCCGTACAGCGGCCGGTAATCGGGTTGCTGCGACCACAACACCACGGCAAAACCAATCGCCACGCTGGCAGCCAGGCCGACCATCAGGCCCACCTGACGCAACATGGTCATTTCCGAGAGGTTTTCCAGGAACGACAGGCCAAACAGCGCCGGCTTGCCGTCTGCCTTGGCGGGTACGTTGTCCACGACTGCTTCTGCCATGACTTAAATCTCGTCCTTAAACCGGCATCTGCATGATGTCTTGGTAGGCTTGAACCAGCTTGTTACGCACTTGGGTCAGGGCCTGGAACGAGACGCTGGCCTTTTGCGAGGCGACCATCACATCGGTGAGGTCCACGCCGCTTTTGCCGATCTCGAACGCATTGGCCAACTGGTTGGAAGCTTGCTGGGTATCACTGACTTTGTTGATGGCTTTGCCGAGCATGTCGGCGAAGCTGCTTTGGCCCAATTCCGGCGCTGGCGCGACGGATTTCGGTTGAGCCATGGCATCCATTTGCATGGAGCGCATATCCAACATCAACCGATTGAACTCAATACCCTGGCTCATGACCTTCTCTCTCCCGACAACCCGCAAATTTTTGACACTACGCAGCAATTACTAGGGGAGGTAGCAACAAGGGTGCCAGCTCTGTAGCAACTCGTAAGAAAAGGCGACAAAGCTTGTCCGCCTTGTTACCGATCAGGTGGCGAAAAGATAAGCCTCGACATCCATCCCGGCGTCGCGCATCTGTGCCAGCTTGTAGCGCAGCGTGCGTGGGCTGATCCCCAGGCGTTCGGCGGCTTCCTTGCGGCGGCCGCGCTCGGCACGCAGGGTGTCGATGATCATCTGGAATTCGCGGCGACGCAGGTCGTCGCCCAGGGCCCCGGCGGTCTCGGTTTCGGCGACCACCGGCACCGTTGCCAGGGTCGGGAGCGGCGCCGCGCCACTGCCCATGGCCAGGCAGAAATCCTGGGGCTGGATCAAGCCGCCCTGCTGCAAAATCAGCGCGCGCTGGATAGCGTTGTCCAATTCGCGCACGTTGCCCGGCCATGGATAGCCGATCAGGCACGCCTGGGCCTCGGCCGAGAGCCGCGCCTGGGCATGCTTCATTTTTTTGACGTGGTTGTTCAGCAGGCGCTCGGCCAGTGGAATGATGTCCGCCGGGCGTTCGCGCAACGGACGCCAGGCCAGCGGAAACACCGAGAGGCGGTAGAACAGATCCTCACGGAAGCGCCCCGCCGCCACTTCACCGGCAAGGTCTCGGTTGGTGGTGGCCACCACGCGGATATCCAGCTGGATCGGCTTGCGCGCCCCCACACGTTCCACTTCACGCTCCTGCAGCACCCGCAGCAGCTTGGCCTGCAGGCCCAGGGGCATCTCCGAGATCTCGTCGAGCAAGATGGTGCCGCCGTCCGCCTGCTCGAACTTGCCCGCCTGGGCCGCGATGGCGCCGGTAAAGGAGCCCTTTTCGTGGCCGAACAGCGTGGCTTCGAGCATGTTGTCGGGGATCGCCGCGCAGTTGATGGCGATGAACGGTTGTTTGGCGCGAGTCGATTGCTGGTGGATATAGCGCGCCAGCACCTCTTTACCGGTACCGGACTCGCCGGAAATCAACACGGTCGAATCGCTGCGCGCCACGCGGGCCGCCAGTTCCAGCAACTGCGCGCTGGCCGGTTCGAAGGCAATCGGGCCCTCGCTGTCACTGGCCGTGATCACGCCCAGGGCATGCCGCGCCACCAGTTCGATCAGGGCCTTGGGCTCGAAAGGCTTGACCAGGTAATCCGCCGCGCCCTGGCGCATTGCATCCACCGCGCGCTCAACGGCGCCATGGGCGGTCATCAGCAACACCGGCAGTTGCGGCTGGCGCGCACGCAGCAGGCCGAGCAACTGGTGGCCGTCCATGCCGGGCATGTTCACGTCGCTGACCACCAGGCTGAAGGTTTCCTGCTCGACCGCCTCCAAGGCGTCCTCGGCAGAACCGACCGCCCGGTAGTCATGGCCCGCCAGCAACAGCGTGTCAGCCAATGCTTCACGCAGGGCGCGATCGTCTTCCACCAACAGAACCTTGATAGCCATTACTTTTTACTCCGCGCCTGCCGCGCATGAAAACAGCGGCAAGGTCATCAATGCACAGGTGCCACGCCCGACTCGGGAGTGCAGTTGCAATTCTCCCTGATGGGCACGTGCCACCGCCTTGACCACGGTCAGGCCGAGGCCGGTACCGTTGGTCTTGGTGGTAAAAAACGGCTCGCCCAGGCGCTGCAATACGACCGGGTCGATACCGCTGCCGCTGTCGCTGATGCACAGGCGCAGGGTTTGCTCGCGGCTGTACAGGTGCACCTTGAGGCGCGCGCCGGGGCCACTGGCCTGGGTGGCGTTTTCGATCAGGTTGAGCAGCGAGCCGACCAGGGTGTCGCGGTTGCACAGCAGCTCACCGAGATGACTGTCGCACTGCCAGCGCACCTGGACGTCTTGAATATGCGTGGCGGCTGCAGCCTGCAGGGCCTGCATCAGCGCGGCCGGAGTGATGCGGTCAGTCAGCGGCAATTCGCCACGGGCAAACACCAGCATGTCGCGCACCTGGTGCTCCAACTCGTGCAGGCGCTCCTTGAGGCGCCCGGCAAATCGCTGGTGGGTGGCAGCGGGCAATTGCTCATCAGTCAAATGACTGGCGTAGATCAACGCCGCCGACAGGGGCGTGCGGATCTGATGCGCCAAAGAAGCGACCATCCGCCCCAGCGACGACAAACGCTCGTGGCGCGCCAGCTGGTCTTGCAGGTGACGAGTTTCAGTCAAGTCGTTGAGCAGCACCAGCTGGCCCGGCTCCGCATCCAGGGAACGGGTGGCGATGGACAAGCGGCGGCCGTCCTTCAGGGAGATTTCGTGGCCGTCGTCTTCGCGCGGCGCAAAGCAGCGCGTGATGACATGACGCCACAACTCACCTTCCAGCGGCAGGCCGAGCATGTCGCAGGCCGCCGGGTTGGCTTCGCGCACTCGGCCCTGATCGTCAATCACGATCACGCCGCCCGGCAACAGTGACAGCAGGTTTTGCAGACGGTTGGCCAGGCGCTCTTTCTCGGCCAGCTCTTCCATGCGCTGGGCACTGACCACCGCCAGCTCGCCTTTAAGCTCGGAGACCCGGGCTTCCAGCAGGCTGTAGGAGTCAGTCAATTGGCTCGACATCTGGTTGAACAGCGAAAAAGCCTGCTCCAGGCCATTACGGCTGAGTTCTTCTACAGACGGGGCAGGCCCCTGCAGGACAGGGACCGAAGATAGTTGGGCGGCGTGGGGCATCATGCTCTCTCGCTTGGCTGACCGTCAGTTAAACGGAACGTTGCGAGGGCTGTAGCAATAGTTGTGCCGAAAAAAAACCGCTGAAATTTCAGCGGTTTGGAAAACAGGCGTCAATCATCCGCCTGTTCATCACCTTCTTTGCGGCTCATACCGTACTTGCGCATCTTCTCAACCAGGGTGGTTCGGCGGATGCGCAGGCGCTCGGCAGCCCGCGCGACGATGCCATTGGCGTCATCCAACGCCTGCTGGATCAACCCCTGCTCGAGGTTGCCGAGGTAGTCCTTGAGGTCCAGGCCTTCGGGCGGCAGCATGGCGGTGGAGCCGAAGTCCGGGGTGTGGCCGTTGATGGCGACGCGCTCTTCCATGTCACTGCGCAGGCTGTCGACCAGTTGCTCGTCTTCATCGTCGACGTAGCGGAATTTCTTCGGCAACTCGACCACGCCGATCACGCCGTAGGGGTGCATGATCGCCATGCGCTCCACCAGGTTGGCCAGCTCGCGGACGTTGCCCGGCCAGCCGTGGCGGCACAGGGACATGATCGCCGCCGAGTTGAAACGGATCGAGCCGCGCTTTTCGTGCTCCATGCGCGAGATCAGTTCGTTCATCAGCAGCGGGATGTCCTCCACGCGCTCGCGCAGCGGGGCCATCTCGATCGGGAATACGTTGAGGCGGTAGTACAAGTCTTCGCGGAAGCTGCCCACCTCGATCATGCTTTCGAGGTTCTTGTGGGTGGCCGCGATGATGCGCACGTCGACGCTTTGGGTCTTGTTGCTGCCCACACGTTCGAAGGTACGTTCCTGCAGCACGCGCAGCAGCTTGACCTGCATCGGCAGCGGCATGTCGCCGATTTCGTCGAGGAACAGCGTGCCGCCGTTGGCCAGTTCGAAACGCCCGGCACGGCTGGTGATCGCCCCGGTAAAGGCGCCCTTCTCATGGCCGAACAATTCGCTTTCCAGCAGCTCGGCCGGGATCGCCCCGCAGTTGACCGGCACAAAAGGCCCGTCGCGGCGCTTGGAGTGATAGTGCAGGTTGCGTGCGACCACTTCCTTGCCGGTGCCCGACTCGCCGAGGATCAGCACGCTGGCGTCGGTGTCGGCCACTTGCTGCATCATCTGGCGCACGTGCTGGATCGCACGGCTGGTGCCGACGAGGCTGCGGAACAGGTTGGGTTCGCGGTGGCGACCGCGCTCGCGCGCCTGGTCATACATCTCGCGATAGACCTGGGCACGGTGCAGGGAGTCGAGCAATTTGCTGTAGCTGGGCGGCATTTCCAGGGTGGACAGCACGCGGCGGCGCTGGTCTTCAGGCAGGTCGATAGAAGAAATATCGCCCATCAGCAACACCGGAAGGAACTCATCCCAGGTTGACAGTGTCTTTAACAAGCCCAAAACAGCGCCAGGAGCGTTCACCGTCCCGATCAGCACACAAATGACTTCACGGCTCGATGACAATGAGCTGACCGCCTGCTGCCAATCATGGCTGCCGCAGGGCAAATTTTCTTCGCCAAGAAAATTCAAAATCACCGCTAAATCGCGGCGGCGGACGCTATCGTCATCAATCAGCAGAATTTTGGTTTCACGCCACATGCAATAGCAACTTCCCTAGTAAAACGCTCTGCCCCAAGAGTGAGGGCAATCGAGACGCCTGTAAGACTTCATGCCTTACTAGACGTCTGAAATCTGAAAACAGCACTAGTTAAGTCAAAAATGCTGGCACAGTCAAATATATGACGCGCCGTTCGGATTAACTGAGCTCATTCAGCCGAACAGATGGTAAACCTTTGACGCATTTTTCGCTTGGTTGATCTGCGACATCTCTTCGAAAATCGCCTGCCGCTCGCCCGTCGTCACCTCAAGCAATTGCTGGTAAACCGCGAGCAGGCTCTCAAGCTTCTCACGCAACGCATCCTCGTCGACCGGCGCCTCACTGAGCACCTGCTCGATCACGTCGCGACACCCCATGTCGAGCTCGCCAATCGCGTCCCAGTTACGGTCCGCCAGCGCGCCCATCAGCGCCTCACGGGTTTCATCAATGCGTTGCAGTGCTTGGCTCATCACATAGTCCTCAAGGCCCTCAGGCCCTTCTCTGCTGCGCCTTACTCGGTTACAGCCTGTGGCGCGGCGATGGCATCCCAGCCTTCTTTCACGGTAATCAACAAACGCGCCACTTCGTCGATCATGTCGGCGTCGTTATGCAGGTTCGCCTCCATCAGGCGGTTGGTCATGTACGCATACAGACTTTCCAACTGCTGGACGTAAGCCGGGTTATCACTTTTTTCTGCATCCAGGCCGTCACGCAGCCCGATCACGATATCGATAGCCTTGCCGAGCATCAGGCCCTTCTGCGCGATGTCACCACGCGCCAGCGCACCTTTGGCCTGGGCCATGCGGTCCAGCCCGCCTTCCATCAGCATCTGCACCAGGCGATGAGGGCTGGCTTCGGAGATCTGAGCATGGGAATTGACCTTCTGGTATTGGCGAAGGGCTCTCATGGGATTCATGTTTCTACCTCGTGACAGGCGACAGCGAAAAGGGTTTCAGTAACCAATATGTCGACGGGTTCGCAAAAAGCTTTAGCACCAGTCGTCTCTCGATAAAAAAAGGCCAGGCAGGTTGCCTGGCCTTTTTTTATTCGCAGCGATCAACTATTGGTCTTTGGGTTGTTCAGCGCATTGAGCGTGGTCATCACACTGGTGCTTTGCTGGCGCAACTGGGCAACCAGGGTGTCCATGGCGTTGTACTTGTCCGAGAGGCTCTTGGTCAGCAGGTCCATGCGCTCGTCCAGGGAGGACTGTTGCTTGGTCAGGTCCTTGAGCGTGTCGGACAACGAGGTGGAACGCGTTGCCAGGATGCCGGTGGTGGACTTGGCGTAGTCGTCGGTGGCGCTTTTCATGCGCGCCAGCATGCCGCTTGGGCCGGTGAACATGCTGTTGATATCGGCAGCGTTGGTTTTTACCGCTGCGTCCCACTTTTTGTCGTCGATCGTCAGCAGACCAGTGCTCGAGTTGGTGACCACACCGAACTGAGCCAGGGACTTGAACTGACCAGTGCCCGACAGCGCGTTGAACTCATTACGAATCGCCGCCTGGAGCGAACGCATGGTGGAGTCGCCCGTCAGGGTCGCCCCCGTGGTACTACCGTCCAGGTTGGTGGTGACCTTGGTTTCGGCGTTCATGGCAGTGACCAAAGCGTTGTAGGAGTCAAGAAACCCCTTCACGCCGGATTTGAGCGCAGTGTTGTTGGTGCTGACGGTGATGAGCGTGGCGTTCTTTGCCGGTGGATTACTGGTGTCGCCAGTCTTGACTGTCGACACAGACACCAGCTTGATGTTCACACCACTCAGGGCACCTTCAATACTGTTGGTTTTGGAAACCGAAGCAACACCGTCGATGCTGTACAGCGCATCCTTGGGCTCATCAACCACCGTGGAGCCAAGATCCAGCCCCGAATTACCCGACAGCTTCAGGTCAGAGCCGGTACCCATGGTGGTCGAGGTCAGGATCAACCGCGAGCCGTTGGAGTCGGTCTGGATGTTCGCACTCAAGCCCGAGGTGCCGAACTGGGTGTTGATCGAGTCACGCACCTGCTGCAAGGTCGCGCCGGCAGGAATGTTGACGTCATAGCCCTTGCCGGACTGCGTGATGGTCAGAGTCGTCGGCTTGTCAGTGGCATTCACCACTGTCGAGGTACCACCCGAGAAGTTCTTGCTCGACAATTTGGACGCCTGGGCCAACTGGTCCACGATCAGGCGGAAACTACCATTGGACGCAGTATTACTGGCGGTCATGGTGGCGACTTTTTCATCCGAGGAAGAACCGGTCAAGCCGGTGAAACTGCTGTCCTTGGTCATTGAGTCCAGCGCACCACGAAACGCATCCAGCGCCGCCTGAATCTTGCCGATCGAAGACAGCGTGGTGGTCGCCTTCTGGGACGCGGTATTGATCTGCGTCTGCTTGGGCACCTTTTCGGCGTCCACCAAGGACTTCACGATCGCTTGCGTATCGATGTTCGAACCGATACCACTTACCGTTGAACCCGCCATCATCTATCTCCTGTTCGGTGGCTGCCGTTATCTTGACTTATTACGCCTCAAGACAACTCAGCAACAAGTTTCATGCCAGCTCAAGCCTTGTCGTCAAACAACACGTGGCTTGCGCTGGAGAGGCTCTGTGCCAGTTTCAATGCCGTTTCCGACGGAATCTGGCGAATCACTTCACCATTGTCGGTATTGATGACCTTGACCACCACACGGTGAGTCGTGTCATCAATGGAAAAATCCAGGCTGCGCTGGGCAGCTTGTACGAATTCGCGAATGTCGGTTACCGCTTTTTCCAGGTCCGCACGCTCAGGCTGTTTGCCGATGGCGGGGGTTTCCTGGACTTGGGTGGTGCTTTTGTCGGCTGCCACCTGAACAGGCGCGCTCTGAGGTGCAACCGGCGGATAAGACTGGTTCAGCTTTACACTCATGTCCATGTCCAATCTCCTCTAAACCGAAAAAACGGAAGGGCACGTAGACGCGCCCTTCCGTTAGTTACCAAGCGCTGGAATTACTGAAGCAGTTTCAGTACAGCGGATGGCAGCTGGTTGGCCTGCGACAGGATCGCGGTGGACGCCGACTGCAGGGTTTGTTGCTTGGTCAGTTCGGCGGTTTCGGAAGCGAAGTCGACGTCCTGAACGGTGGAACGTGCAGCGGTGGAGTTCTTCTGAATGTTCTGCAGGTTGTCTGCAGTGGTAGTCAGACGGTTCTGGGTAGCACCCAGGCCCGAACGAACGCCGTCGATGGTGCCGATGGCCTTATCCAGAATCGCGATAGCGTTCTGAGCGTTGTAGGCGTCGGTTACGTCGGTTTCAGCAACGCTGATCTTCTTGGAAGATACGTCAGCGCCACCGAATACAGCAGCGGTGCCAGCATCAGCGATCGAGTAGCCTTTGGACGAATCCAGCGAAACCTGACCAGCAGCAACGATTACAGCGCCATCAGTAGCACCCAGAGCAGTAGCGGTGCCAGCTGGAACGGTATCAGTAGCGTATTTGCCGCTGCCGTCTTTAACGTCAACCGAAATTGCGTCAGCGCCAGTACCAACGGCCTTGAACGAAAGGTTTTCGCCGGTATCGGATTTAACTTCCAGAGTCCCCTTGGCTTCGTCGTAGTTAACGCTGATGCCCAGTTTGGCGGCGTTGGACTTCAGTTGGTCGGCCAGGCTAGCAGTGTCGGTCACGCCAACGAACTTAACGGTAGATTTTCCTACAGTCAGCTCGAAGTTGGCGGCTACGCCCGGAACTGCTGGGTTAGCGACTGGATCCGCGCCTGCTGGAGTACCCTTGGTCTTGGCTTCATCAACCGAGAACTTAACTTGAGTGCTGGCAGTAGCGCTCAGGCCACCGATGGCACCGTTCAGGCCAGCAGCGATGGTCTTAGCCGAGTCGCCCGCTTTTACTTCTACTGCAGCAGTCTGACCGTTACCAGTAACGTTCAGGGTGGTAGCGCCGTAGCCAGTAGCGTTTGGCTTCAGTGCAGCCGACTTGATCTGCTGCGAACCGATGTTATCGGCAGCAACGTTTTCCAGGCTCAGGTTGATGGTTTCGTTGGCGTTTGCGCCAACCTGAATGGCCTTGGTACCGTACGAACCGTCCAGCAGCTTCTGGCCACCGAAAGTAGTGGTTTGCGAAATACGGGTCAGTTCCGAAGTCAGAGCCTGGTATTCGTCGTTGTTCGACTTACGGTCGTCAGCGCTGAGGGAGCCAGTAGCGGAGGACAGAGCCAGGGTACGCATTTTCTGCAGGATGTCGGTCGAAGCCTGCATCGCGCCTTCAGCGGTCTGAGCGATGGAGATACCGTCGTTCACGTTTTTTACTGCTTGGCCCAGGCCGTTGATTTGGCTGGTCAGGCGGTTAGCGATCTGCAGGCCGGCAGCGTCGTCTTTAGCGCTGTTGATACGCAGGCCGGAAGACAGGCGCTGCATGGAAGTGGCCAGGGCGCCGCCAGCTTTGTTCAGGTTGCCCTGAGTAGTGATCGAAGCAATGTTGGTGTTTACTGTTAAAGCCATGACGAAATCCTCGTTGGATGGATACTGCGGCTTCCGGCCCTGGCAACCGCCGGGTGTGGCCTGAGAACCTACGTAATAGTTATCGTCGTGGTGGGCAGTTGCTTGAGGATTTTTTTGATTTTTTTTACTGGCGCCGTGCCACCCCTTGCAATTCAAGGGTTTACGCCTGCACAAAACCCAACAAACATTGGCTTTTCTGGCGCCAAATAAAAAACGCCGATGATCTTTCGATCATCGGCGTTTTTGTTTGTCGCTATTAAAGCGTCACGGGCGATAGAGAATCGCCGAACCCCACGACAGGCCAACCCCGAAACCGCTGATGGCCACGCGTTTCCAGGTAGCGTCCATCACGTGCTTTTCCAACAGCAGCGGAATGCTCGACGACACGGTGTTGCCGGTCTCGACCATGTCCTTGATGAACTTGTCGACCGGCGCATCTTCGAAACGACGCGCTACGGCGTCGACAATCGCCGCACTGCCCTGGTGAATACAGAATGCATCGATGTCATCGGCCTTGAGCTGCGACTCATCGAGCAGCTCGTGCAAATGCGCCGGCACCTTGAGCAAGGCGAAGTTGAACACCTGGCGACCATTCATGAAGAACACGCCATCGCTGACCTTCAGGTGCGGCGCGCCGGAACCGTCGGTGCCGAACTTGGATTTGCCGAGCAACCACGGTGCGTCTTCGCCCATCCAGGTAGCGGTGGCGGCGTCGCCGAACAGCATGGTGGTGTTGCGGTCTTCCGGGTCGACGATCTTCGAATACGGGTCGGCGGTGATCAGCAGGCCGTTTTTCAGGCCGGCGGCTTCCATGAAGCCCTTCATCGCGTAGATGCCGTAGACATAGCCGGAGCAGCCCAGGGAGATATCAAAGGCGGCGACGTGAGTCGGCAGGCCCAGTTTGTCCTGGACGATGGCGGCAGTGTGGGGCAGCCCCTCTTCATCGCCGTTCTGGGTGACGACGATCAGCGCGTCGATGGACTCGCGCTTCAAATCCGGGTTGTTGGCAAACAAAGCGTTGACCGCCTCGACACACAGGTCAGAGGTTTCCTGCGCCGCTTCCTTGCGTGGCAGGAAGGCCGAACCGATCTTGCCAATGATGAACTCTTCATCCTTGGCGAATTTGGCACCCTGGGCGTAGTTATCGATCCCGTCTGCCGGCACGTAACTGGCGATGCTTTTTATGCCAATCATTGTGGCTTCCCAATACTAAATAGCTGGAGAACACCCCCGGACCACGCCTGGGGTGCTGACAATAAAGGGGATAACCCCATAAAAATCTCGCTGAAAGCCGCCCCGCACGGACCCTGTGACGACTTATCCTTTTCACACGATACAGTGAAGATGCGCTTTATGACTCACAGGTCACTCAATTTTGTGTGCTTTATGCAAAACCTTCAAACAATTAAATCCCAGAAACGACAACGGCCCAGCCTGTTTCCAGGCTGGGCCGCTTGACATGCCAGCGCTTACATCTTGTTAAACAGGCTCAACTGCGAGACTTTCACAAACGCCAGTTGCGAGGCTTCCAGCATGGTTTGCTGCAAGGTCAAGTTGATCGCCGCCTCGCCCATGTCGACGTTGGCCAGCGCACTCATGGTGCTGGTATTGGCCAGGCCAACGCTGGTGTTTTCGCTGGCCTGCACCGTCAGCGCGTTCTGCCGCGCGCCGATGGAACCGCGCACGTTGTCGACCTGGTCGGACGAACTGGTGAGGTTGGCGACCGCCGCGTTCAAGGCGTCCTGCAGCTTGACCCGCGCGCCCGGGATACCGTCTGCCGGCTGTTGCAGGGCCTGGCGCAGTTGGCCCAGGGTGTCGAGGGCGTTCTGGGTTTTCTGGGTGCTGTTGCCGATCGAGAACTGATCGCCCACATTCGGCGTGCCGCTCACCTCGAAGGTGACCCCCGCCGCGGTGATCGTGTTCGGAGCCGGTGGAGTGCCCGCGTTGATCACGCCCTCGCCAATCGACTTGCTGTTGGCGGAGTACGGCTGGGCATAGACTTTATAAGCCGTCGCGTCGGTGTCATCGAACTTGATCAACACGCCGCTGTTCGGAAAGGTGCTGGCGTAGCCGGCCGCGCTGCTGACCTGGCCATTGGTCAATTGCGCCGACGAGGTGTTGCTCGGGGTGCGCGAGGTGTTGAAGGCGTCCGGCTTGGCGCTCAGGCTGAATTCACGCCCGGCGACCAGCGCATCGGCGTCAGGCCCGGTGGCGGTATCGGTGAGGTCGACGGTGATATCGAACTTCACCCCGCGGATGTTGATGCTGGCACTGCCTTCCTTGGTGGAATCGAACGTGCCATTACCTGGCAGCTGCGAGGTAATGTTGTTGTTGTCCTTGTCCGTCACCACGTACTGGGTGCTGCTGGTAAAGGTCACCTTGTACGGCTGGCCATCGGCGAACTGCTTGGTGTAGTCGATGCCCGAACCCACCAGGCCCGCCGAAATCGCAACCTTGTGATCATCCACCAGCGGCGGCGAAATCGCCGGCGGCACAGGCGCAGTCGCAGGTGCGAGGTAATTGGACTGGGTACGACTGGTGTTGACCGCCCCTTCGAGGATGGTCTTGCCGGTGTCGCCGGTGCGCACATTGAGCGTCTCGGAGACTTGCAGGCTCAGCTCGTTTTCGTCGCCCTGATAGCTATATGTGCCATCGTTGTTGCGCGAGTACGGCGGTGTATCGGTCTTGGAGCCGGAGAACAGGTAGTTGCCCGCCGAATCCTTGCTGTTGAGCAAGCCCAGCAGTTGATCTTCAAGCGCGCCCACCTCGACCGCAATCGACTTGCGGTCGGCATCACTGGTCACGCCGCCGGCGCGCAGTGCGAGCTGGCTACCGGCCTGGATCGTGTTACTGATCGCAGTCAGGACGCTTTCTTCGTTGGTCAGCGTATTTTGAATGCTGGTGATATTGCCGCTGAACTGGGCCAGCATGTCTTTCTGCTGTTGCAGCATCAGCAGGCGCTGGGCGGCAACGGGATCATCCGCGGCGGTTTGCACACGCACGCCGGAGCTCGCCTGCTGCTGCGCCTTGACCACGCTGGAGTAGTTATCCGTATAGCGCGTGGCACTGGTGTCGAAGTACTGCTGTGTAGAAATGCGCATCGTCCCAGGCTCCCTTAAAGACTATTGATCAGCGTACTGAAGGTTTCTTGCGCAGCCTTGATGATCTGCGACGACGCGGTGTAGTACTGCTGGAACTTGATCATGTCGCCCGCCTCTTCGTCCAGGTTGACCTGGGACACCGAGTTGCGCGCGTTCTTGTTGGCCGTCAACAGCGCGGTGGTAGCCGTGGTGTCGGTGGTGGCTGCAGCGGCCTTGGCGCCGACGGTCGACACCAACTTGCTGTTGGCCCCCACCAGGCTGAGCCCGCCACTGCCATCCGCCCCAACACCGACGGTCGCCTTGGTCTGCAGACCGATCAGCGCCTGGGCGTTGCGGTTGTCGGACTTGCCGGTGGCATTGAACGAGAACGAGGTGCTGTCACCGCTGGTCGGCGAACCGGCCACAGTGGTGTCGAAGCTGAAGCTCTTGGCCGGGACGAGCAACGTGCCGCTGGCATCGCGCATCGGCACATTGATAGTGATCTTGTTGGCTTGGCCCGGAACGATAGTGCCCGTGCCGATAGGCTCACCCTTGGCGTTACTCAGGGTGTAGCTCTGGGTGCCATCAGCGGCTTTGTCGCCGAATACCATTTTCACCGGCATCGAGTTGGCGATGCCGACGCGCAGCTGCGCGGCGTCAGCCCCGCCCTCAATGTCGATGGGCACCGTCAGGGTCGGTGGCGTAAACGTGCCGGTGCCCTGGTTGCTCTTGCCGGCCTCGCCCTGCAACGGCGCGGCAAACGCGATCTTGCTCGGGTCGGTCAGCACGGTGCCGATTTCCTTGGCGCCGTTGGCGGTCGGGCTGACCTTGAAGCTGTCACCCTCTTTTACCCCGGCCGCGCCGTTCTTGATCGTCAGGGTAACCCCGTCGATTACCGGCGGCGGCGTGGCGCTCAGATCGTAGGTACCCATGGCCTTGCCGTCGGATCGCAGCACGGTGACCTTGTTGAGGTTGGTGCCATCGTTGAACGAGACCTTGTAGTCGAAGTTGGTCAGCTTGCTGCTGTCCGCAATCGTCACGCCCAGGCTGGCGTCACCCGTGTTGCCTTGTGCCGCCTGGCTGCGCAGGGCGACGGACGCCGCGTTGTTGATGTCCTTGAACATCGAGGCGCCGAACTCACCGTTGAGGTCCACGCCCTGGCCCAACTGGCTGTTGATCGCGTCGGCGGTGACGATGGCAATCCGACCCAGGTCGTTGATCGCCGGCATCAGCACGTCGCTGCGATAGCGCAACAGGCCGCCGATGCTGCCGCCGCTGATCACGTTGCCCAGGTCGACGGCGGTGTTCCCGGCCATGTTGAGCTGGATCGTGTATTGGCTGGTGTCGCCTTTGCTCGGTACTGCAGAAATCGTGTTGGACTGGTCACCCAGCACCAGCGATTGACCGCTGCCGGTGCTGACACTGAACACGCCGTTTTTCTCGCTGGCGGTCACGCCAATCAACTCGTTCAGCGAGCGCACTGCCTCGGCACGCGCATCCAGCAGGTTGGCCGGCGTGGTGTTCGACGAACCCTGGACCTGGTTGATCTGCTTGTTCAGGGAAGCAATCGACGACGTCAGCTGATTGACCTGGTCGGCCATCGAGGTCAGCTGGCTGTTGATGGTTTCTTTCTGCTGGCCCAACTGGTTGGAGATCGAGTTGAACCGGTTGCTCAAGGTCTGGGCGTTGGTGAGCAGAATCTGGCGGGCCGACGTATCGTTGGGGTTGGCCGACGCCGTCTGCACGGCAGCGAAGAACGAACTGAGCACGGCCGACATGCCGGTGGTCTTGTCCGACAGCGTCTTGTCGACGGCACTGACCTGGTCCAGGTAAGCCGCGGCATCGCTATTGAGCGCGGTGCTGTTCTGGTAGGCGGTGTCCAGGTACTCGTTGTACACCCGACGCACGTCAGCCAGGGTCGTACCGCTGCCGATAAACACGCCGCCGTACGGGTTCGACGCATTGGCGCTCTGGGTGGTCTGCTGACGCGAATAGCCCGCGGTATTGGCGTTGGCAATGTTATTACTCAAGACCGACAACGATCCTTGAGCGGCGTTAAGCCCTGACATCCCGATACTGAGCAAACTCATGGTTCAGACCTTATAAATGTGTGGTTGCGCCAGCGGCAGCGTAGTTCTGGTAGCTATTCATCGTTTTGGCGATCTGCGAAATCTTGCTGGCGTAGTCCGGATCGGTTGCGTATCCGGCTTTTTGCAACTCGCGTACAAACTGTTCCGGGTTGTCGGCCGACTTCACAACTTCTTTATAGCGATCATTGCTTTGCAGCAATGTCACCAGGTCATGGAAGCTGTCCTGATAGGAATTGTAGGAACGGAACTGTGCCGTCTCCTTGACCATCGCCCCATCCCGAAACTCGCTGGTGATTGCGCGCGCCTGGCCGCCCTGCCAACTCTGGCCGGCCTTGATGCCGAACAGGTTGTGGCTGCTGCTGCCGTCTTCGGCGCGCATCACCGACTTGCCCCAACCGGTTTCCAGGGCGGCCTGGGCCACCAGGTATTTGGGGTCGACGCCAATACGCGCGGCGGCCGCCTTGGCCATCGGCAACATGGTCGCGACAAATTCATCCTGCGAGCTGAAGGCCTTCTTCGCCGGCGCCAACGGTGGCTGGGCGACGGCGCGGCCGTACACCTGCATGCGCCCGCTGGGCACGGCAAAGGTGCGTGCGCTGCTGTTGATCACGTTGTCGGCAGCCGCGCTGTTACGCAGCGGCGCGGCCTGGGCCACGGTGGTTGCGTCGGTGCTCGGCACGATGCCGGCCAGCAGGCGATCGGTCAGTTTGCTCGGCAAGGCGATACGGCGCTGGTTCATCAACTCCATATCGTTGGCATGCGCGCTGGCGCCTTCGGGGACCGCCACGCGGTAAGCCCAGAGTGGGCGCTGGCCATTGGAACGGCCCAGCGGACCTTCGGCCTGGGTGCCGGCGGCAATCTCGGTCGGCACTGCGGCTTTCTTCACCGGCTCGGCTGCCGCCGGGCCCTGCAAGGTGGCCGCCTGGGCGTCCACCGGCTTGTTCTTCTGCATCTGGCGCATCAGCACGTCGGCCAGGCCGATACCGCCGCCCTCGCGGGACATCGAGACCGCCAGTTGCTGGTCGTACATTTCCTGATACTGCTTGGCCGCCGGGGTGTTCAGCGGGTTGTCCTTGCCCAGCGCTTCAGTGGCCGAGCGCATCGACTTGAGCATCTCGCTCAAGAACAGCGACTCGAACTCCTGCGCCACTTTGCGCATGTTGCCTTCGCTGTTCTTGTCGTCACCGACCTTGAGCTGATTAAGCCGGTTCAGGTCGGAGTAGGACCCCGAGTCCGCCGTGCTGCTGATCCCGCTCTTGCGCATATCCATGGCCATGGCCTCAGATCACGATCAGGTCGGCTTGCAAGGCGCCGGCCTGTTTCAGTGCTTCGAGGATTGCCATCAAGTCGCCGGGGGCTGCGCCCACCTGGTTCACCGCGCGGACAATCTCATCCAGGGTGGTGCCGGGGCCGAACTTGAACATCGGCTTGGCTTCTTGCTGGGCATTGACGCGCGAACGCGGTACCACTGCGGTCTGGCCGTTGGACAACGGGCCAGGCTGGCTGACAATCGGGTCTTCGGTGATGGTCACGGTCAGGCTGCCGTGGGTCACTGCCGCTGGCGAGACCTTGACGTTCTGGCCGATCACAATGGTGCCGGTGCGCGAGTTGATGATGACCTTGGCCACGGCCTGGCCCGGATCGACTTCCAGGTTTTCCAGGATCGACAGGTAGTCGACGCGCTGGCTTGGGTCGAGCGGCGCGGTGACGCGGATCGAGCCGCCGTCGATGGCCTGGGCCACGCCAGGGCCGAGCATGTCGTTGATCTTGTCGACCACGCGCTTGGCGGTGGTGAAGTCGGAGCGATTGAGGTTCAGGGTCAGGCTGTTGCCCTGGTTGAAACCACTCGGCACGGTCCGCTCGACCGTGGCGCCCCCGGGAATACGCCCGGCCGACGGCACGTTGACGGTGATCTTCGAACCGTCGCGACCTTCGGCATCAAAACCGCCGACCACCAGGTTGCCCTGGGCGATGGCGTAGACGTTGCCGTCGATACCCTTCAGGGGCGTCATCAACAGGGTGCCGCCACGCAGGCTTTTCGAGTTACCGATGGACGACACGGTGATGTCTACCACCTGGCCCGGCTTGGAAAACGCCGGCAGGTCGGCACTGATCGATACGGCGGCGACGTTCTTGAGCTGCACGTTGCCCGAGCCTGCCGGCACCTTGATGCCGAACTGCGAGAGCATGTTGTTGAAGGTCTGCAAGGTGAACGGGGTCTGGGTGGTCTGGTCACCCGTGCCATTGAGCCCCACCACCAGGCCGTAGCCGATCAACTGGTTGGAACGCACGCCGGAAATACTGGCGATGTCCTTCAGGCGTTCGGCCTGGGCGACGGCGCTCAGGGACAGCAGGAGTGCCGCCGCCATCAGCTGTTTGAGTTTCAAAGTGGCCACCTAGAAAGGGAACAGCGGGCTAAGGAAGAAACGGTCGAACCAGCCCGGCTGACTCGCATCAGCAAACGAACCCGTACCCGAGTAGGTAATGCGCGCATCGGCAATCCGCGTCGACGGCACGGTGTTGTCGGTGGAAATATCATCGGCGCGGACCATGCCGGCGATGCGCACCAGCTCATCGCCGGTGTTGAGGGTCATCCACTTTTCACCCCGTACGGCGATGATGCCGTTGGGCAACACGTCAGCCACCGTCACGGTGATCGAGCCGGTCAGGCTGTTGCCCTGCCCTGCCGCGCTCTTGCCGTTGGTGGCACGGTCGCCGCTGTAGCCGGCGTCAAGGCTCAGGTCACCGCTGCCCAACGGGTTGTTGGTGTTGGGCACGCCGCCGAACAGCGAAGTCAGGCCAATGCTGGTCTTGCTGGTCTTGCCGATCTGCGAGTTGGCATTCTTGCTGGCCTGGGTCTTCTCGTTCAGGGTGATGGTGATGATGTCACCCACGCGGAACGCCTTGCGGTCGCTGTACAGGTTCTGTTCGAAACCGGCCTGGTAGATCGAGCCATTGTTGGCCGCCGCCGGCAGCGGCGTGCGTGGCAACACCGGCGCGTAGTACGGGTCATTGGGTTTTGGCGTCGGGGCGACACAGCCCGCGAGCACGGCAATCCCACTCAATGCCAGAACGGAAACATAGCGATTCATGACCCTTACCTCACGGTGCTGCAGGCGCCCTCAAGAGCGCCCCATAGACTTGATTACAGATTCTGCGTTACGAACGAAAGCATCTGGTCGGCGGTGGAAATCACCTTGGAGTTCATCTCGTAGGCGCGCTGGGTGGTGATCATGTTGACCATCTCCTCAACCGTGCTCACGTTGGAAGTTTCCAGGGTGCTTTGCAGCGTGGTGCCGAAACCGTTGAGGCCAGGGGTGCCGATTTGCGGCGCGCCGCTGGAGGCGGTTTCCAGGAACAGGTTGTTCCCCATGGCCTGCAGGCCGGCCGGGTTGATGAAGTCGGCGGTCTGCAGGTTGCCGATCACTTGCGACGCCGGGTTGCCGGCGACGGTGATCGACACGGTGCCGTCGTTGCCGACGGTGAAGGTCTTGGCATCCGCTGGGACGACCACAGCCGGCTCCAGGGCAAAACCGTTGGCCGTCACGATCTGGCCGTTGGAGTCCAGGTGGAAAGTACCGTCACGGGTGTAGGAAGTAGTGCCATCCGGCTGCAGGATCTGGAAGAAGCCACGGCCGTTGATGGCCATGTCCAGCGGTTGGCCGGTCTGCTGCAGGTTACCGGCGCTGAAGTTCTTCTGGGTGCCGACGATCTGCACACCAGTACCCAGTTGCAGGCCCGACGGCAGTTCGCTGTCCTGGGTCGACTGGGCGCCCGGCTGTTTCTTGATCTGATAGAGCAAGTCCTGGAACTCGGCACGGTCACGTTTGAAACCCGTGGTCGACACGTTGGCCAAGTTGTTGGAAATGGTGGTCAGGTTGGTGTCCTGGGCGGACAGACCTGTTTTGGCAACCCATAGAGCCGGAAGCATGCTGTTCTCCTTCGTGCGCCTGTTTGTTGGCGCCGCATCACAAATTAGTTAGGGCTGTATCAGCTCATCTGCATGACGCGAGTCATGGCCTGATCGTCTTCTTTAGCGCTGTTCATCATCTTGATGTGCAGCTCGAACTGCTTGGAAAGCGCCAGCACTGCGGTCATTTCTTCCACCGCATTCACGTTGCTCGCCTGCAGGAAACCCGAGGTCAGGGTCACGTTCGCGTCGGCCTGGGCCGGCTGGCCATCCTTGGTGTGGATGGTGCCGTCCAGGCCTTTATTCATATTCTTGAGGTCCGGCTGGACCAGCTTGATGCGGTCCACTTCGGCCATCACACGCGGGCCTTCGCCCATGGCGCGGATGCTGATGGTGCCGTCGGAACCCACTTCGATTTTTTGCTGCGGCGGCACGGCGATCGGACCACCATTGCCCATCACCGGCATACCGTTGCCGGCCCGCAGCACGCCCAATGCATCGACGTTCATGCTGGCGCTGCGCACGTAGGCTTCGCTGCCGTCCGGGGTCTGCACGGCCAACCAGCCGTTGCCGTTGACGGCCACATCAAGGTCGCGACCGGTTTCGATCATCGCGCCGGGGCTGAAGTCAGTGGCTGGGCGCTCGGTCATGGCAAAGGCGCGCGCCGGAAAGCTGTCGCCGAACACCGGCATCGAACGCGCCTGTTCCAGGTCGCGTTGGAAACCATTGGTGGAAATGTTCGCCAGGTTGTTGGCATGGGCCTTCTGCGCCAGAGCATTCTGGCTGGCGCCGGTCATTGCCACATAAAGGTACTTGTCCACGCTCTTTCCTCTTTCTGACGGACGCTTGCCGCCCACCGCTGTACTGATGAGGCTTAAGCAATTTGCGAACCAACTTTTTAAAATGAGGGAAAGACCAGGCGGGGCAAGGGTTTGCGACTGGGTGACGGGAAATGGGCGGTGAGTAAGAGTCGAAAAAACGGCGGACTTATGCCGCTTACGGCAACGACACAATCAAATGTGGGAGCGGGCTTGCTCGCGAAGGCGCTGTGTCAGCCAGCACATAAGGTGACTGATCCACCGCATTCGCGAGCAAGCCCGCTCCCACATTTTGACCCAGTTGTCTCAGGTAGTTACTTGTCGGCCTTGAGAATTTCGTAATCGCGTAACTTATTGGCGATGGTGGTGTGGGACACCCCCAGGCGCTTACCCAGTTGCCGGCTGCTGGAATGCTCGGCATACAGGCTTTCCAGTACCGCCTTCTCAAAGCGTCCTACGATCTCTTCCAAGCCGCCCTCCAGGGAGAAATCGCCAAGCGGCTGACGCACGCCGTAATCCGGCAGGCGAATATGCTCAGCCTTGACCGTACCGCCCTCGCACAACGACACCGCCTGGAACAGCACGTTTTCCAGCTGCCGCACGTTGCCCGGCCAGTGGTAGTGGCTCAGGCGATCCATCGCGGCAGGTGCCAGCTTGGGCAGCGGGCAGCCAATCTGGCGGCTGGCCTGATCAAGAAAGTGCTCGACCAGCGGCGCCAGGCCATCCAGGCATTCGCGCAGCGGCGGGATATGCAGGGACAGCACATTGAGGCGGTGATACAGGTCCTGGCGGAATTCGCCCCGGGCACACAGTTCGGACAAATCCACCTGGGTGGCGCAGATCACGCGCACATCCAGGTACACCTCTTCATCACTGCCGACCCGGCGAAAGCAACCGTCCTGCAGAAAGCGCAGCAATTTCACCTGCAACCGCGCGCTCATTTCACCGACACCATCGAGAAACAGCGTACCGCCCGCCGTCAACTCCAGCAGCCCGAGCTTGCCCTCGGCCCGCGCACCTTCAAACGCACCGGGACCGTAGCCGAACAGTTCGGTCTCGGCCATGGACTCCGGCAGACCGGCGCAATTGAGCGCCATCAACGGCGATTGCCCGCGTGGGCTGGCCAGGTGACAGGCACGCGCCAGCAGCTCTTTGCCGGTGCCGGTTTCGCCTTCTATTAATAGAGGCGCATCCAGCGGCGCCATACGCCGGGCTTCACGCACCACCGCGGCCATGACCTTGGAGCTTTGGAAAATACTGTCGAAGCCGCGCAGCTCTTGCTTGCGCACATTGTAGATACGCTCGCCCACGCGGTCGGCGCGGTGCAGGGTCAGCACGGCCCCGGCCATGGCCTCGCTGTCATCATGCTCGGAAGATTGCAGCGGCGCGATATCCGCCAGGAACACGTCACCCTTGACCTTGACCCGCAGGCCATTGATCCGCGATTTGCTCGCGCGCACCAGCTCGGGCAAGTCGAAGTCTTCGGCGTAGCGCGACAGTGGAATCCCCGGCACCTCATCCACCCGCACCCCGAGCAACTGCGCCGCCGCACGGTTGGCGGCGACAATCGAACCGCCCATGTCGATCGACAACACCGGAAACTCCAGGGCGCCGAGCAAGGCATTGAGCTCCATATGCCGCCGCTCGCTGGGCATCAGCCCGACCCGCTTGACGCCAAACACCCCGGCAATCGCCTCGAACTGCGGGCGCAACGCCTGGAACTGCATGTTCACCAGGTTCGGGCAATACAGGTAGATGGCGTTGCCATGCTCGCCGCCGACCTCGCCCTTGGCGACGTTGACGCCGTATTCCACCAGCAGATTGAGGATGTCCCGCAGGATGCCGATGCGGTTCTGGCAGTGCACTTTGATACGCATGAAAAGGCCCGAAGAGTGGGGAGGCGCCGCGTCTTTTGCCGCTGGGCGCAGATAGTCGTCAAGATTATGTGACAGTCACCGGCCTTTTTACAGCCCGCCGACGCCACCGGCCCACAAGCGTAACGAATACTTTACATAATTCGGTAAATTTTCCTACAGATAGCTGCCGCCGGTGGATGGCATCGGCGCCGCGCCTCGGTATCAATAGAGGCATCGCAGGACATAACAAGAACGAATGCCTAGCAGGAGAGCCGTATGAAGCAGACGCAATACGTGGCCCGCGAGCCCGATGCGCAAGGTTTTATCCACTACCCGCCGGAAGAACACGCGGTGTGGAACACCCTGATCACGCGCCAGTTGAAAGTGATCGAAGGCCGCGCCTGCCAGGAATACCTGGACGGCATCGACAAGCTCGGCCTGCCACTGGACCGCATTCCGCAATTGGGCGAGATCAATAAAGTGCTGGCCGAGACCACAGGCTGGCAAGTCGCCCGGGTCCCCGCATTGATCCCCTTCCAGACCTTTTTCGAATTGCTCGCCAACAAGCAGTTCCCGGTGGCGACCTTTATTCGTACGCGTGAAGAGCTGGACTACCTGCAAGAGCCGGATATTTTCCACGAGATCTTTGGTCACTGCCCGTTGCTGACCAACCCCTGGTTCGCCGAATTCACCCACACCTACGGCAAGCTCGGCCTGGCGGCCACCAAAGAGCAGCGCGTGTACCTGGCGCGCCTGTACTGGATGACCATCGAGTTCGGCCTGGTGGATACGCCCGCCGGCCTGCGCATCTACGGTGGCGGTATTTTGTCGTCGCCCAAGGAGACGGTGTACAGCCTGTCGTCCGAGCCCGAGCACCAAGCCTTCGACCCGCTGGAAGCAATGCGCACGCCGTACCGCATCGACATCCTGCAGCCGTTGTACTTCGTGCTGCCGGACCTGAAGCGCCTGTTCGACGTGGCGCAGGAAGACATCATGGGCATGGTTGAACGCGGGATGCAGCTGGGTCTGCATGCACCGAAATTCCCGCCAAAGCCCAAGGCTGCTTGAACCTTACATCTTGAGGCCAGGTGAGTCTGTTCCCTGGCCGCGCGTTGCTTTAGGGTAACGCTACTGACCTTCATACATTCGAATTCAGGACACCCCCATGACCACCTTGAACCAAGCCCATTGCGAAGCCTGCCGCGCCGACGCTCCACAAGTCAGCGATGAAGAACTGCCGGTGCTGCTCAAGCAGATTCCCGACTGGAACATCGAAGTGCGCGACGGCGTGATGCAACTGGAGAAGGTCTTCCTGTTCAAGAACTTCAAGTTTGCCCTGGCCTTCACCAACGCCATGGGTGAAATCTCCGAAGCCGAAGGCCATCACCCAGGCCTACTGACCGAATGGGGCAAGGTCACCGTGACCTGGTGGAGCCACTCCATCAAGGGCCTGCACCGCAACGACTTCATCATGGCCGCGCGCACCGACGAAGTGGCCAAGGACGCCGAGGGCCGCAAGTAATGCATTTCGATGCCATTGGCCGTGTGCCCGGCGACCCGATCCTCGGGCTGATGGACCTGTACGCCCAGGACCCCAACCCGAACAAATTCGACCTCGGCGTGGGCGTGTACAAGGACGACCAGGGCCTGACGCCGATTCCGCACTCGGTGAAGCTCGCCGAGCAGCGCCTGGTCGACACCCAGACCACCAAGACCTACATCGGCGGCCATGGCAACGCGGCCTTCGGCACGCTGATCAGCGCCTTGGTGCTCGGCGCCGATTCGGCCCTGATCCAAGCCCGCCGCGCCGGTGCGACCCAGACGCCGGGCGGCACCGGCGCCCTGCGCCTGAGTGCCGACTTCATCGCCCACAGCCTGCCCGGCCGTGGCGTGTGGCTGAGCAACCCGACCTGGCCGATCCACGAAACCATCTTCGCCAAGGCCGGCCTCAAGGTCAGTCATTACCCTTACGTGGGCACCGACAACCGCCTGGATGTGGCGGCGATGCTGGCGACTCTCGCCACCATTCCCAAGGGCGACGTGGTGCTGCTGCACGCCTGCTGCCACAACCCGACGGGTTTCGACCTGTCCCAGGATGACTGGCGCCAGGTCCTGCAGATCGTGCGCGAGCGCCAGCTGCTGCCGCTGATCGACTTCGCCTACCAGGGCTTCGGCGACGGCCTGGAGCAGGATGCCTGGGCGGTGCGCCTGTTTGCGGCCGAGTTGCCGGAAGTCCTGGTCACCAGCTCCTGCTCGAAGAACTTCGGCCTGTACAGCGACCGCGTCGGCGCGTTGATCGTGTGCGCGGCGGATGCCGAGAAGCTGACGGATGTGCGCAGTCAACTGGCGAATATCGCACGCAACCTCTGGTCGACGCCGCCGGATCATGGCGCGGCGGTGGTCGCGACGATCCTGGGGGATGCCGAGCTGAAAAAACGCTGGAGCGACGAGGTCGAAGCCATGCGTTCACGCATTGCACACCTGCGTTCCGGGCTGGTGGAAGCATTGGCGCCCCATGGCCTGTCGGCGCGGTTCGCGCACATCGGCACACAGCGCGGGATGTTTTCCTATACCGGCCTGAGTGCCGAGCAGGTGAAACAGCTGCGGGAGAAACACAGCGTGTACATGGTGAGTTCGGGCCGGGCTAACGTCGCGGGCATCGATGCCACGCGCCTGACGCTGCTGGCCGAAGCCATCGCCGACGTCTCCAACTGACGAAACCGACTCAAGCTGTAGGAGCTGGCGTGCCGGCGATGGCGGTGTATCAGTCACTGAACAAGCTGACTGAACACCGCTATCGCCGGCACGCCAGCGCCCGCATGTGGAAGGTGTCGGCCCTTAGCCCGCCACCATTTCAGCCTTGAGCTGTGCCTCTTTCGCCTGCGCATCCGCCAAGCGATACAACTCGATACTCCCATCCCAGTGCTCGATCAACGCCGTGCACGACTCCACCCAATCCCCGCAATTGAGGTAGTCCACCTCGCCAACCTTGCGAATCTCCGCATGGTGGATATGCCCACACACCACGCCGTGCAGCTCGCGCTTGGTCACCTCATGGGCGATGGCTTCTTCGAAATCGCTGATGAAACTCACCGCGGTCTTGACCTTGTGCTTGAGGTACGCCGACAACGACCAGTAGCCATAGCCATAACGCGCACGCCAGTGATTGAGCCAGCGGTTCAGGGTGAGGGTGAACTCGTAGGCCGAGTCGCCGAGGAACGCCAGCCAGCGGTGATACCGAGTGATCACATCGAACTGGTCGCCGTGGATCACCAGCAAATGACGACCATCGGCGGTGACATGCACGGCCTCGTCCACCAGTTGGATGTTGCCCAGGATCAGCTTGGAATAGCGGCGCAGGAATTCGTCGTGGTTGCCGGTGACGTAGATCACTTCGGTACCGCGCTTGGCCATGGTCAACAGGCGGCGGATCACGTTGGTATGGGCCTGCGGCCAATACATGCCACCGCGCATTTTCCAACCATCGATGATATCGCCGACCAGGTACACCTTGTCGGCGTGATACCCCTTGAGGAACTGCGACAAATGTTCGGCCTGGCAATCCCGAGTGCCCAGGTGCACATCAGAGATCCACAGGGTACGAACCCGTTGCTTGCGGCTGGGCTTGGCGAACTCGGCACTGGTCATGGGCATCCCTCGACGGTGTTTTCGCGAGCTTGCGCCCTGGCGATTAATAGCCCATGACAGTCGTGCGTCACTCTGATGACAGCGCCGGCGCGCCGCAAAGCGTTGTAGACTGGCACGCTGCAACCCTGGAGACCGCGATGAGAGCCGCCCTCACGCTACGCCACTACCTCGAAGCGCCGCTCGCCCACAGCCATGACCACGCGCAGTTGGTGTTCGGCCTGTCCGGGCACCTGGACCTGGAAGTGGATGGCCGTGGCAGCCAGGTGCGCGAAAGCAGCGTGATGGTGCTGCCCTTCTCCGCCCACCACGCGTGCGGCAGTCGCGATGGCAGCCGGTGCCTGGTGCTGGATGTACCCAACGAACATTGGCTGCTGCAATCCCTGGGCGAGCATGCGGACGCCAGCCGCCGCCTGCTCGACCAGCCCGCGCGCCTGGCCCTCGACTCGCGGCAACATCAACTGGTGCAATGGCTGGCGCACAGCCCGGTGGACGATCCGCTGATCGTCCAGCAAGGCGCGGTGTTGCTGCTGGCCAGCCTCAATCATTCCCTCGCGCCACCGCTGCCGGGCCGGCGCCTGCCGTATGCGGCGTTCAATGCGCATATCGAGCGACACGTGGCGCACCCGCTGCAAGTCGCCGATCTGGCCCGTATCGCGGAGCTGTCGGTGGCGCGCCTGCATGCGCGATTCGTCGCCGAGTGTGGGCAGACACCGATGGACTACATCCGCAGCCGCCGCCTGCACAAGGCCCTGGGCCTGCTGCGCGAGACGCCACTGGCGATCGGCGAGATTGCCGCGCGCGTCGGCTATGCGTCGCAAAGTGCATTCGCGGCGGCGATGCTGCGTGAATTTGGCGCTTCCCCCACCGCCTTGCGCGTGGGCGAGAGTCCTGCGCTATAAATCGCGAGCCCCACGACAGACACCCTCGCCCGCAACCCTCTAGACTGCGAACCTGTCACTCCCGTTGGTTTCAAGGATCGCAATGACTCCCCGCTCAGCCCTCGGCGCCCTGCATATCGGCGCACTGATGTTTGGCCTCACCGGCGTATTCGGCAAACTGGCGGCCGCTTCACCCGCCATCATCGTGTTCGGCCGTGCCGCGTTTGCGGTGCTGGCGTTGGCAGTGTTTGCGCGCTTTGCCAGCAACACCACCTGGAAGCGCCTGGCGTTGCGCGACTGGCGCCGGCTGGTGATCAGCGGCGTGCTGCTGGCCGCGCATTGGGTGACATTTTTCATCGCGGTCAAGGTGGCTGGCGTGGCGGTGGCAACGCTGGGGTTCACCGCGTTCCCGGCGTTTACCGTGATCCTCGAAGGGCTGATCTTCCGCGAGCGCATTCGCGCCAATGAAGTGCTGCTGGTGGCGCTGGTCACCGTCGGCCTGGTGCTGGTGACACCGGATTTCAATCTCGCCAGCGAAGCCACCGGCGGCCTGCTCTGGGGGATCGTCTCGGGGTTGCTGTTCTCGTTGCTGTCGCTGAACAATCGCGCCAGCTCCGGGCGGATTCCGGCGGTGCAGGCGGCGCTGTGCCAGAACCTGGTAGTCGCGGCCTGCCTGCTGCCCGTGGCGGCGCCGGGGTTGGCCGAGGTTCGCGCGCTGGACTGGCTGTGGATCGGCCTGCTCGGCGTGTTCTGCACCGGCCTGGCCCATAGCCTGTTCGTCGCCAGCCTCGCGGTGATCAAGGCGCGCACCGCCTCCGTGGTATTTGCCATGGAACCGGTGTACGGCATCACCGTGGCCTGGCTGCTGTTCGCCGAAACCCCGACACTGCGCATGCTGATGGGCGGCGCGCTGATCATCGTCGCCATCGTGCTGTCCGGGTTGATGGGCAGCGCCAGCCAGGCCAAACAGCCCGCAGCGAGTGCCTGATCTATACTCTGGTCATCCGCAACAGTTTGTCGTCGTTCAACGGATAAAGACTCCTCGACGACAGCCCTGATGCTTGAAGTTGCTGCAAGCGAGAGGTCACTCGATTAACGCTATGCAGGGGTTTCATCATGGAAATGTTCATCAGCTTGCTGGTGCAGATCATCAGCGGCGCCATCGGCGGCAACATCGCCGGCATGACCAAAGAGGGCCTGGGCACCGGGCTCAATACACTGATCGGCGGCGTGGGCGGACTGGTACTGGGCCAGATAGTCGCGGCACTGACCGGCACCAGCAGCGGCGAAGCGCTGGATGTCGCGGCAGTCGGCGGCAATATCCTCGGTGGCGGTATCGGCGGCCTAGTGCTGACCTGGGTCGTAGGCTTCATCAAAAGCAAAATGGCCGCCAAATAGCTGCCTGCACCAGTCACCGTCCTGCAGTGGCGGTGACTGTCAGGGCTTGCGCTCGTTGTGCCCGAGGTCGCGCTGTGGGTCGATCTGGTCGCGCACGCGCTGCTTGAGCACCTTGGCCTCGGGGAAGCCCCCGTCCGCCTTGCGCTCCCAGATCTGCACGCCCTCGCAGGTGATGCGAAACGCCCCGCCCGTGACCGGTTCCAGCGACACTTTGCCCAAGTCATCGGCAAACGTACTCAACAGTTCCTGCGCCAGCCATGCGGCGCGCAGCAGCCACTGGCACTGGGTGCAATAGGTGATGACGATCTCGGGTTTATCAGCGGACATAATTTGAGAGGCTCCTGACGTAACGGGCTCGGCGGATCGGGTGGCTATAATACCGGCCTTTATCGCCCAGCCTCGAGATTCATGATGCGCCGCCTGTTGTCCTGCCTGTTCCTGTGCCTGCTCCCTCTTCTCGCCGACGCTCTCGAAACGCCACGCCCGAAAATCGGCTTGGTGCTGTCCGGCGGCGCCGCCCGTGGCCTCGCCCACATCGGCGTGCTCAAGGCACTGGAAGAACAAGGCATCCATATCGATGCGATTGCCGGCACCAGCATGGGTGCCGTCATCGGCGGCCTGTATGCATCGGGCTACAAGATCGACGAGCTGGAAAAACTCGCGCTCGGCATCGACTGGCAGCAGGCCCTGTCCGACGCGCCACCGCGTGAAGACGTGCCGTTCCGGCGCAAGCAGGATGACCGTGATTTCCTGGTCAAGCAGAAACTGAGCTTTCGCGATGACGGCAGCCTCGGCCTGCCCCTCGGGGTGATCCAAGGCCAGAACCTGGCGCTGCTGCTGGAAAGCATGTTCGCCCACAGCAGCAATACGCGTAATTTCGACAAGCTGCCGATCCCCTTTCGCGCCGTGGCCACCGACATCACCACCGGTGAAAAGGTGGTGTTCAGCAAAGGCCATCTGCCCCAGGTGATCCGCGCCAGCATGTCGATCCCGGCGGTGTTCGCCCCGGTGGAACTGGACGGCCGGCTGCTGGTGGACGGCGGCATGACTGACAACATCCCGCTGGACGTGGCACGGGAAATGGGCGTCGACATCGCTATCGTCGTGGACATCGGCACCCCGCTGCGCTCGCGCAAGCAACTGGCCACGGTGGTGGACGTGCTCAACCAGTCCATCACCCTGATGACCCGACGCAACTCCGAAGAACAACTCAAGGCCCTGCACCCCAAGGATGTGCTGATCCAGCCGCCGCTGGCCGCCTATGGCGTGACCGACTTCGGCCGGGCCAAGGACATGATCGACGCCGGCTACCGCGCCACCCGTGCCCTCGATGTGCGCCTGGCGCACCTGCGCCCGGCCGAGCCGATCGACCCGCAGCTGGTGGCCGCGCGCACGCCGGGCGAGCGCACCCCGGTCATCACCGCGATCAACGTGGAGAACGACTCGAAAGTCAGCGACGACGTGATCCGCTACTACATCCGCCAACCGCTGGGCGAGCCGCTGAACCTGGGTCGCCTGCAAACGGACATGGGCACCCTGTACGGCCTGGATTACTTCGAGCAGGTGCAATACCGCGTGGTCAAGAAAGGCCAGGACAACACCCTGGTGATCAGCGCACGCGGCAAGCGCAGCGGCACCGACTACCTGCGCCTGGGCCTGAACCTGTCGGACGACATGCGCGGCGACAGCGCCTTCAACCTCGGCGCCAGCTACCGCATGAATGGCATCAACCGCCTCGGCGCCGAATGGCTGACGCGCGTGCAGATCGGTGATCGCCAGGAGCTGTACAGCGAGTTCTACCAGCCGATGGACACCGGTTCGCGCTACTTCGTCGCCCCCTACCTGAGTGCCCAGGCACAGAATGTCGAACTGATCCTGGACAACGACCCGATCTCCGAATACCGCCTGGAACGCTACGGCTTCGGCCTGAACGTGGGGCGCCAGATCGGCAACAGCGGCGAGATCCGCTTCGGCGTCGGCGAAGCCTGGGGCAAGGCCGATGTGCGCATCGGCGATCGCAGCTTGCCCAGCGTGAGCTTCAGCGAAGGCTTCTATGAACTGAAGTACTCCTTCGACTCCCTGGACAACGTGTACTTCCCCCATACCGGCGAAGACATCGGCCTGGCCTACCGCGAATTCGAACCGGGGCTGGGCTCGGACCAGCGCTATCGCCAGTGGGAATTCAAGCTGGACAAGGCCATGAGCCACGGCCCGGACACACTGGTGCTGGGCGGTCGCTACGGGCGCACCCTGGATGATTCGGACGTGGTGATTTCCAGCTTCCTGCTCGGCGGTGCACGGCAGCTATCGGGCTTTCGCCAGGATGCGATCTCGGGGCAGAACATCAGCCTGATGCGTGCCGTGTACTACCGCAGGCTGACGCCACGCTCGTACCTGCCGCTGGATTTCCCGCTGTACCTGGGCGCGTCGCTGGAACGCGGCCGGGCGTGGAACAACGACAATGAGTTCGACAGTGGCTATATCAACGCAGCGAGTATTTTCCTCGGCTTTGACACACCGTTGGGGCCGCTGAATTTCAGCTACGGGTTCAACGATGACAATCAGAAAGCGGTGTACCTGAACCTGGGGCAGACGTTCTGACACGCGCTTCACAGGCGCCCGGCTTGCCGGCGATGGCAGCGGTATTCTCCGCATGGCTCCAGGGCCTCATCGCCGGCAAGCCGACTCCTACGGGGGGCTGTCGTTTCTGGAGGTCAGGACTTTTCCAGGTTTGCCAGGATGTGCCCATGCACGCGCATGCACACGCTCAAGTCAGCTTCGTCCACACCCACAAACAACTCATGGCGCAGGGCGGTGGCGATGGTCTCGATCTGTTCGATCAGGGGGCGGGCGGTGTCACACAGCAGAATGCGTTTGGCACGACGATCTTCCACGACGGCTTGGCGTTGCACCAAACCCTGGCCTTCCAGGCTGTCGAGCAAGCGTGCGAGTGTCGGCCCTTCGACGCCGACGCTTTGCGCCAGCTCGCGTTGCGTCGGCGCGTCCTGGAAACGGGCCAGGTGCAGCAGCACCAGCCAGCGCGCCTGGGACAGGCCCAGCCCCGCCAAACGGCGGTCCAACTCGGCGCGCCAACCTCGGGACATTTGCGCCAGCTGCATGCCAAAACGGTGTTGATCGGTTAACGGCATAAAAAACTCATGGTTTAGACTGAAAATAAAGTGTGGCTAATTATTAGTCAGCTAAGCATGAGCCATGCCAGTAGGCAAGAGTTGCTATGTACTGATTCGTTACATTGTCATAATCAACGCACTAAATTTCGAATTCAGACTGCAAAGCAGCGCGTACGCAGTACAAAACGCCCTCCGGAACACGCCCGGTAAACAGCGGCGCGATCTCGGCAACCGGTGGCAATTCGCCTTCTCCGTCGAGGAAGGCATCCTGGATTTCACCGAGCAGATCCTCCGGTAAATCCAGCGCCTGCTCCAGCGACAACTGTTGCTTGCCGATGGACTCGGCCAGCAAGGTGTACACATTTTTTTCCGAGCATTGCAGCTGGCCGGCGATCTGGATCGGAGTCATCCCGGCGCGCGCCAGGCTGATCAGTTCGTGGCGAATATCGGCAACTTCCTTGGGGGCTTCGGCCTGGCCGCCGAGCACTTCGAGGAAGGCCTGGCCGTAACGCTCCAGCTTGCGCGCGCCGACACCGCTGACCCGCGCCATTTCGGCCATCGTGGTCGGCTGCTCGCGCAGCATTTCCAGCAGGGTCGAGTCGGGGAAAATAACGTACGGCGGCACACTGTGTTCCTGTGCCAGTTTGCGCCGCAGGGTGCGCAAGGCTTCCCACTGCTCGCGCTCTTCGCCGCGCACCAGTTGGCTGGCCTGGCTGGTGCTGCTCTTGGCGGTGGTCTGCGGCTTGAGATCGCGTCGCAGCTCCAGGCTCACTTCGCCCTTGAGCAATGGCCGGCAACTGTCGTTGAGGCGCAGCCCGCCATAGCCTTCCAGGTCGATATCCACCAGGCCGCGCGCGACCATCTGCCGGAACAGCGAGCGCCACTCGCCCTCGGCGCGGGCCTTGCCGACGCCGTAGACCGACAGTTTCTCGTGGCCGAAGCTGCGCACCTTTTCGTTGTCCTTGCCCAGCAGCACATCCACCAGGTGACCGACGCCGTAGCGTTGGCCGGTGCGGTAGATCGCCGACAACGCCTGGCGCGCAGGCTCGGTGGCGTCCCAGGTCTGCACGCCGTCGACGCAGTTGTCGCAGTGACCGCAAGGCTCGGGCATATCCTCGTCGAAATACGCCAGCAGCGTCTGGCGACGGCAGCGGGTTTCTTCACACAGCGAGAGCATGGCGTCGAGCTTGTGCTGCTCCAGGCGCTTGTGGCGCTCATCGCCTTCGGAGTTCTGCAGCATCTGCTTGAGCATCACCACATCTTGCAGGCCATAGACCATCCAGGCATCGGCCGGCAGGCCATCACGGCCGGCACGTCCGGTTTCCTGGTAATACGCCTCGAGGGACTTGGGCAGATCCATGTGTGCCACGAAGCGCACGTTGGATTTATCGATGCCCATGCCGAACGCGATGGTCGCCACCATGATCAGGCCTTCCTCGTTGAGGAAGCGCTTCTGGTGATAGGCACGCAAATCATTCGGCAGGCCGGCGTGATAGGGCAGCGCCGGGTAACCTTGTTCGCAGAGGAACGCGGCGACCTCATCGACCTTCTTGCGCGACAGACAGTACACGATGCCCGCATCGCTGCGCCGCTCGGAGAGGAACGCCAGCAACTGCTTGCGCGGCTGCTCCTTGGGTACGATGCGGTAGAAGATGTTCGGGCGGTCGAAGCTCGAGAGGAAGCGCTCGGCATTCTGCAAATGCAGGCGCTCGACGATCTCTTCGCGGGTGCGCTTGTCGGCGGTGGCGGTCAGGGCGATGCGCGGCACGTCAGGGAACAGCTCCGCCAATTGGCCCAGCTGCAGATACTCGCGACGGAAATCATGCCCCCATTGCGACACGCAGTGGGCTTCATCGATGGCAAACAGCGCGATTTCCAGGCTCTGCAAAAACGCCAGCATGCGCGGCTGCACCAGGCGCTCGGGGGCCAGGTAGAGCATCTTGACTTCACCGCGCTTGATGCGGGCGGCCAGGTCGCGCTGCTGCTCGGCGCTGAGGGTGGAGTTCAGGGAGGCGGCGGCGACGCCGAGTTCTTCGAGGGTCGCCACCTGATCGTCCATCAACGCGATCAGCGGCGACACCACCACGGCCAGGCCGTTGCGCAACAGCGCCGGTACCTGGAAGCACAACGATTTGCCGCCGCCGGTAGGCATCAGGACCAGCGCGTCACCGCCACTGGCCACGCGCTCAATGATCGCACCCTGGCGGCCACGAAAACTGTCGTAGCCGAAGATGTCCTTGAGGACGCGTTGAGCCTGCTCGAGCATGTAAAACTCCAAATAGTGCCGAAATCCCTCTGTACAGGCTGGCCGAAAAAATACGTTTTCACGGAGAATAATCCGTAAGCGAAGTTTTCGCGGACGGGCGCCTAACCTGCAGGGGCATCACAAAACGCGGCAGTATACCCGAGCGACACTCGGCAAAGGGCGCGACTGACGAATAGACGCCCGTCTCTAAAACCCGGCAAATATGCCTTGCAGCTGGCCTGGGCGCTCAAGAAAGCCTAGAATTCAGCATCGTTTATTCCCAAGGTAGCCCTTCAATGTCCTTCGCTGAGCAACTAACCCGCCTGCAAGCCTTCCTCGACGCCGATGAGCTGCATGACGAGGCGCTGGACTACGTGGCCGCCCACGGCTACCTGACCGCCCTGTCCATCTGCTCCGAGGCCGTGCCGGACCGTGAGTGGATCGACGCCTTGTTCGCCGAAGAGCCGCACTACACCGACGCGGCCCAGCGCGAAGAAATCGAATCGACCCTGCTCGCCCTCAAGGCCCATATCGGTCGCCAGCTGGCCTCCGACGAGGAATTCGAGTTGCCGTGCGACCTGGACCTGGGCGAAGAGCCGGATGACTCCGACCTGCGCGGCTGGTGCATCGGTTTCATGGAAGGTGTGTTCCTGCGCGAAGCCGCCTGGTTCGAAACCGCCGAGGAAGAAGTCAGCGAAATGCTGCTGCCGATCATGGTCGGTTCGGGCCTGTTCGACGATCAGCCGGAATTCTCCGACATCGCCGCCGACGCCAACCTGATGGACGACATGATCGTACAGATCCCCGAAGCACTGACCGCGCTGTACCTGCTGTGCAACGCCCCTGACGAAAAACCGGCGATCCTCAAGCCACGTCACCACTGAGTCAGTTGCCCGTGACACCCATGGGCAATCGCTCGCTGCTCCTGCGCTACCTGCTGCTGGCCATCGGCTGGCTCAGCGTAGCGTTGGGCGTCATCGGCATCTTCCTGCCGGTACTGCCGACTACGCCCTTCCTGCTGCTCGCCGCCGCCTGCTTCGCCCGAAGCTCCCCGCGTTTCTACCACTGGCTGGTGGAACACCCGCGCCTGGGTCCGTGGATCAAGGACTACCTGGACGGCAATGGCATCCCGCTCAAAGGCAAGGTCTACGCCATTGGCTTGATGTGGCTGAGCATCGGTGTCTCCTGCTACCTGGTGCCGCTGCCGTGGGCCCGTGGTTTCATGCTGACCAGCGCCGTGCTGGTGACGATCTACATCCTGCGCCAGAAAACCCTGCCGCCACGTTGATCACTGCCTGCGACATTAGCGCCCACACGACCTTGGTCGACACTGACTAACCCCAGGCATCATGCGAGACTGTCCAACCGGGCCTGGAATGCCTGGGCGTTCTTATGCTCGGAGTTACCATGACGCTGTCCAGCGGGCTGATCGCCGCCGTTGCCCTGGCCTATATGGCCATTATGTTTGCCATCGCCTTCTACGGTGACCGCCGCCGTGCGCCGCTGCCACCGCGCATGCGCGCGTGGGTGTATAGCCTGTCGCTGGCGGTCTACTGCACCAGCTGGACGTTCTTCGGCGCCGTAGGCCAGGCCGCCGAACAGTTGTGGGCGTTTTTACCGATCTACCTGGGACCCGTGCTGCTGCTGGTGTTGGCACCCTGGGTGCTGCAGAAGATGATTCTGATCAGCAAGCAAGAAAACATTACCTCGATCGCCGACTTTATCGCCGCACGCTACGGGAAATCCCAATCGCTGGCCGTGGTCGTGGCACTGATCTGCCTGGTTGGCGTGCTGCCCTATATCGCCCTGCAACTCAAAGGCATCGTGCTGGGCGTCAACCTGCTGATCGGTGCGGGTGCCGACACCACGGGCACCCGCGCCCAGGACACGGCACTGATCGTGTCGCTGGTGCTCGCGCTGTTCACCATCGTCTTCGGTACGCGCAACCTCGACGCCACGGAGCACCACCGTGGCATGGTGCTGGCGATTGCCTTTGAATCGCTGGTCAAGCTGTTCGCGTTTCTCGCCGTCGGCGCGTTCGTGACCTACGGCCTGTACGACGGTTTCGGCGACTTGTTCAGCCAGGCCATGCTCGCGCCGAGGCTGGAGGAATACTGGAAAGAAACCGTCAACTGGCCATCGATGGTGGTACAGACCGGCGTGGCGATGATGGCGATCATCTGCTTGCCGCGGCAATTCCACGTCACCGTGGTCGAGAATATCGACCCGCAGGACCTGCGCCTGGCCAAATGGGTGTTCCCGGCCTACCTGATTCTCGCCGCCTTGTTTGTGATCCCTATCGCTCTCGGCGGCAAAATGATGCTGCCCGGCTCGGTGATGCCGGACTCCTATGTCATCAGCCTGCCACTCGCCGAAGCCCATCCGGCCCTCGCCGTACTGGCGTTTATCGGCGGTGCGTCGGCGGCCACCGGCATGGTGATCGTGGCGAGCATCGCGCTGTCGACCATGGTCTCCAACGACATGCTGCTGCCGTGGTTGCTGCGTCGCTCCAGTGCCGAGCGGCCGTTCGAAGTGTTCCGCCACTGGATGCTGTCGGTGCGCCGGGTCAGCATCGTGATCATCCTGCTGCTGGCGTATGTCAGCTACCGCTTGCTCGGCTCGAGTGCCAGCCTGGCGACCATCGGCCAGATCGCCTTTGCCGCCGTGACCCAATTGGCGCCGGCGATGCTCGGTGCGCTGTATTGGAAACAGGCGAACAGGCGCGGCGTATTTGCCGGATTGGCGGCGGGCACCTTCCTGTGGTTCTACACCCTGGTCCTACCGGTGACGGCGAAAAGCCTGGGCTGGTCCCTCAGCCTTTTCCCTGGGCTGACGTGGATGCATTCGCACCCGCTGGGTTTGTCCGTGACGTCATTGACCTTGGGCACCGTGTTCTCGCTGGCGGGTAACTTCACGCTGTTTGTGTGGGTGTCGATGCTGTCGCGCACGCGCGTGTCGGAACACTGGCAGGCCGGGCGCTTCATTGGCCAGGAAATCAGCCAACGTGCCAGCGCCCGTTCGATGCTCTCGGTACAAATCAGCGACCTGCTCAGTTTGGCCGCGCGCTTCGTCGGGGATGAGCGGGCACAGCAAAGCTTTATCCGCTTTGCCTACCGGCAGGGCAAAGGCTTCAACCCCAACCAGAATGCCGATAACGACTGGATCGCTCACACCGAGCGATTGCTGGCCGGTGTACTCGGTGCATCGTCCACGCGGGCGGTGGTGAAAGCCGCCATCGAAGGACGCGAAATGCAACTGGAGGACGTGGTACGGATCGCCGACGAAGCCTCCGAAGTGCTGCAATTCAACCGGGCCCTGCTGCAGGGTGCCATTGAGAACATCACCCAGGGCATCAGCGTGGTGGACCAGTCCCTCAAGCTGGTGGCCTGGAACCGCCGCTACCTGGAGCTGTTCAACTACCCGGACGGGCTGATCAGCGTGGGGCGGCCGATTGCCGACATTATCCGCTACAACGCCGAGCGCGGCTTGTGTGGCCCAGGCGAGGCCGAGGTGCATGTGGCGCGCCGTCTGCACTGGATGCGCCAGGGCCGCGCTCACACGTCCGAACGCTTGTTCCCGAACGGGCGGGTGATCGAGCTGATTGGCAACCCGATGCCCGGTGGCGGTTTCGTCATGAGTTTTACCGACATTACCGCGTTCCGCGAAGCCGAACAGGCCCTCACTGAAGCCAACGAGGGCCTGGAGCAACGGGTCACTGAGCGTACCCATGAGCTGTCGCAACTGAATGTGGCGCTCACCGACGCCAAGGGTGTCGCCGAGTCTGCCAGCCAGTCGAAGACACGCTTTCTTGCCGCCGTCAGTCATGACTTGATGCAGCCGTTGAACGCCGCGCGCCTGTTCTCCGCCGCCCTCTCCCACCAGCACGACGGCCTGTCGAGTGAAGCGCGGCAACTGGTGCAACACCTGGACAGTTCGCTGCGCTCCGCGGAAGACTTGATCAGCGACTTGCTGGATATTTCGCGCCTGGAAAACGGCAAGATCAATCCACAACGCCAGCCGTTCGTGCTCAATGAGCTGTTCGATACCCTCGGCGCCGAATTCAAGGCGCTGGCCCACGAGCAGGGCTTGCGCTTCCGACTGCGTGGCAGCCGATTGCGGGTGGACAGTGATATCAAGTTGCTGCGGCGGATTTTGCAGAATTTCCTGACCAACGCCTTCCGCTATGCCGACGGCCCGGTGCTGCTTGGCGTACGCCGTCGCAAAGGCGAACTGTGCCTGGAGGTGTGGGACCGAGGGCCCGGCATCCCGCTGGACAAACAGAAAGTGATCTTCGAAGAATTCAAACGCCTGGACAGCCACCAGACCCGTGCAGAAAAAGGCATGGGACTGGGCCTGGCGATCGCCGACGGCCTGTGCCGGGTGCTCGATCACCGATTGAGCGTGCGCTCCTGGCCAGGCAAGGGCAGCGTGTTCAGTGTGCGCGTGCCGCTGGCGCGCAACCAGGCCAGCCCGCAGATCAAGGCTGCGCCGGAAAACGGCCTGCCGCTGAGCGGCGCGCAGGTACTGTGCGTGGATAATGAAGAAAGCATCCTGATCGGCATGCGCAGCCTGCTGACGCGCTGGGGCTGCGAGGTGTGGACCGCCACCGACCAGGCACAATGCGCAGCGCTGCTCGCCGAGGGCGTGCGCCCGCAACTGGCCTTGGTGGACTATCACCTCGACCACGGCGAAACCGGCACCGAACTGATGGGATGGCTGCGAGCACAACTGGCGGAGCCGATTCCCGGCGTGGTGATCAGCGCCGATGGCCGCCCGGAGATGGTCGCCCAGGTGCATGCGGCAGGGTTGGATTACCTGGCCAAGCCGGTCAAGCCTGCGGCGCTGCGGGCGCTGCTGAGCCGGCACCTACCGCTGTAACCGACCCGACTCGGTCCCCTCTAGGAGCCGGCTTGCCGGCGAAGCGGGCCTCGAGCATGGCGCCGATTTTACCGACGCCATCGCCAGCAATCATTCGGGCAGGTGCGCCACACCGTCGGAGTCGGTCATCGCCCGCTCCAGCAGATCGGCCGGCAGGCTTTTACTGGCACGCGCGCCGAGCAGTCTTAATTGCTCGGTGCGGCTGACCAGGTTTCCGCGTCCATCTGTCAGCTTGTTCCGCGCAGCACTGTAAGCCTTGTCCAACTGCTGCAGACGGTTGCCCACTTCATCCAGGTCCTGGATAAACAGTACAAACTTGTCGTACAGCCACCCCGCACGCTCGGCGATCTCCCGGGCATTCTGGCTTTGGCGTTCCTGCTTCCACAGGCTATCGATCACCCGCAGGGTGGCGAGCAACGTCGTCGGGCTGACGATGACGATATGCCGGTCGAAAGCTTCCTGGAACAGGTTGGGTTCGGCCTGCAGCGCCGCCGAAAACGCCGCTTCGATGGGCACGAACAGCAGGACAAAGTCCAGGCTGTGCAGGCCCTCCAGGCGTTTGTAATCCTTGCCGGCCAAGCCTTTGACATGATTTCGCAGCGACAGCACGTGCTGCTTCAGCGCTGCCTGGCCGATTACTTCATCATCGGCGGCGACGAATTGCTGATACGCGGTCAGGCTGACCTTGGAATCGACCACCACCTGCTTGTCACCGGGCAACATGATCAGTACATCAGGCTGGAAACGCTCGCCATCCGGGCCCTTGAGGCTGACCTGGGTCTGGTACTCGCGGCCCTTCTCCAGGCCCGCGTGCTCCAGCACCCGCTCAAGAATCAGTTCGCCCCAGTTGCCCTGGGTTTTCTGGCCCTTGAGTGCGCGGGTCAGGTTGGTGGCTTCGTCTGACAGACGCAGGTTCAATTGCTGCAGGCGCTCAAGCTCCTTGGCCAGGGAAAAGCGCTCGCGCGCCTCGTTCTGATAGCTTTCTTCCACGCGTTTTTCGAACGACTGGATGCGCTCCTTGAGCGGGTCGAGCAATTGGCCCAGGCGCTCCTGGCTGGTTTCGGCAAAGCGCTGCTCGCGTTCATCGAAGATCTTGCCGGCCAACTCGGCGAACTGCGCACGCAGCTCGTCGCGCGAGCCCTGAAGGTCGGCGAGGCGCTGCTGATGGCTGTCCTGTTGCTCGCGCAGTTCGGCGCGCAAGGCCGCCGCCAGCGCATCGAGGCGGCGCAATTCGGTTTCCTTGGCGCTGCGGTCGAGGTTCCAGGCGTGGGCCGCGTCGCGAGCGTTGTCGCGGTCGATCTGCAGCAGCTCGACTTCACGGCGGACGGCGGCCAGGTCGGCCTGCTTGGCGGCGTTGGCCTGGCTCAAGTCGCTGATCTCGTCGCGACTGGCATCCAGCTGGGCGGCGAGGCCTTCCTGGGCCAGTTGCGCAGTGGCCAGGCGCTCTTCGAGCAGCTCCCAACCGGCCATGCGCGCAGTCAGTCGTCGCTGAATCTGCCAGCACACCGCCAATAAAGGCACTGCGGCACCCGCCAGGCCCAGGGCGATACTGGTCCAGTCAAAAACCATAGCCATTTCTGCCATTACCGAAAAAGAGCAAGGTTAACCAAGCACAGGGCTGGAGGACAGCTCAGTCTTCGACCTGGCCGAGTTCGCGTTGGGCGCGGCGGTCGCCCGCGCGGGCGGCCAGGCGCAACAGGTCATGGCCGATGCGACGGTCGCGGGCATTGCCGCATTCACGGCACATCAATTGGCCCAGGCGGCTCTGTGCGGCGACCACACCTTCACGGGCAGGCTGCTTGAGCAAACGTCCGGCAAAGTGTTTGACGTTGGTGTTGTGACCCAGGCGTGGACTGTCGAGCAACCACAAGGCAACTTTCATAGAGAAACGCTTGGGTGCGGTAACAGTCTGAGGGGTATCGGTAACAGAAGGTGATACTGAGCGAAACTTCATAAAGCACTGTGGGACAGAACGGAAGGCGCGCCACTCTACTCTTTTTTTCGCACAGGTAAAGCTGAAAAAACCCTGCACGCCCGTTCTAGAGCAAGCGCTCGGGACAATCCACAGAAGCTGTGGATAACTCAGTGGACAACCCCCCTTTAACTCGCGCAAAGCCCCATGGAATGGGGGCCGCAGTCAAACTGACGATTTTTTCACCAATAAAAAAAAGCCAGATTTTTCATTGACTTAAATTTCCATTGCAGGCAAATGGCGGCTGAGCGGAGCAGTTGACAGCGCGGTTACACATGCGGCAACTAATGTGCACAAGTACCCATCCATTGGTTATATCGCCGGCGGTTTTTGAAGCGACCGCCGCCAAAAATGTTACCGACAGGCCAGGTCGGGACTTTTCAAAACTTTGCGCGCTCGCCACACTGCCCGACCGACAGCACAACAGTGGATGGGTCGATGAAAGGCATTCTGCTGTTCGCGCTGCTGTTACTGGCGATCTGCGCCCTTTCCCTGGGAATCAACGCGGCCCTGCCGTCGCCGGACGGCGCCTTGTTTGCCATTGCCATTCTGCTCTCGGCCGCCTTCACGGCCGTGTGCCTTTGCATCGAACTGGGTGAAGGTCGCATCGATGACATGGGCGATGTGATCAACATGATCGAGACCGGTCGGTGCGTGCACCTGACATTGGCGGCCTATGCCCTGGGTTGCTCGCTGGCGGCGGCGATCACGGTGCTGGTCTACCGTGGCCTGCTGAGCGCCTGATTGAAGTTTTTTGGCTAGCACACTTCCCTTCCCTGTTTCAATCCGTTACTATCCGCGGCGTTAGTACCAAGCTGAAAGTCAATTCTGGTCGAACAACTCCCCTGAACAACACGGGATCGACCACCTCGATGGTTTCCAGGTATCACTTGCGACGGCACTGCCTTTGAACAAGCAAAGGGTGCCGCGAAGTCTCAATACTCTGACCGAACCAACCTGCAAATTGATCAGGATCTTCACCCCGGGCCCAGAACCTTTGCCCCTGTTGTGTTGCCTGCCCTCCTAAGTACCTACCTGCCAGCCCAAGCGCGCCTAACTTATCAGCGCTTCAAACTGGCTGCTTTGTTCCAGTCGGGTTCTTCGTTCGATCAATGGTGATCAACGTCACTGGAACGTTTTAACGTTGCACGGTTCTTAACCGTGTCATTTGTAGGAACACCAATAATATGTCGACTATCCACACTCAGGATGCCATTCGCACCCTCACCAACGCTTTTGCTCCAATGAACTGCCTGATCATGGCCGCTCGCAAAGGCTGCTTCAGCTTCACCCTGGTCAACGAACACGGCATCGCTCGTCACAGCGAACGCCTGTACCCCGATCAATACTCCAGCGCAGAACCGCTGCAGGCCGTGATCGAGCGTACCCGTCAGGCACTGGTTGCCTGATCGACCCGAGTCGCTGAAACACCAAAAACCCTGTCTGAAAAACAGGGTTTTTTATTGCCCGGAATTCGGCCATTGAGCTTTTGCACTAAGTTCAAATAGATATAACCGTTATAACTGCATAGCGAAGATGTTTTAAAAACAGTCCTTTACATCACAAATATGACACTACACTTCAACTCAAGCGGCATGATCCGCTTGCGACGCGCCTGAGATCCGATCCACTGCTGCCAAGCCCCCACCCTTCTCAGGCCCGTCGCCCACTTCCACGGATTGAGGCTTGTATGGGTATCGCCGCCAGCGAATTGTGTCGTTATGTGATCCGGCCAACGTTGATGTACCTGGGCCGACACGATCAAACGGCTGAGTCCCTGCTGCTGGGCATCGCCGCCAGTCAATCGGAGCTCGGCTCCGCCTTGCACGACCGCCGCGGCCACGGCCTGTACAGCATCACCGAACCCCGTCACCGCGCCTTATGGGACAACTACCTGGCGCTGGACCCGGAACGCGCCAGCCTGGTACGCGGGCTGGCCAGCCAACACGCGTTTCTCAGCGCGCCCCAGCTTGAGTTGACGGTCAACCTGCGTTACGCCACAGCCATCGCCTGGCTACTAGTGGAACAGCACCGTCCGGCACTGCCGGAACCGGGTGACGTCTTGGCCATGGCGCGTATCTGGAAAGAAATTTTTCATCCACAAGGACGGCTGCGTGATTTCACTCAAGCCTGGCAAACCTGTGTTTCACCCATGAATCACGTGGTTTGCTGACCGGGCATTTTGCAAGATTCGCCAAAAATCGCGAATTTTGGTCGGATTGTCCTACAAAACCGCTCTATCTCCTGCATTTCAGCCTATAGCGCGATCTTAAAATTATTGTTACTTTCCGCAGCGGTGATCACCACGGAGTTCTAATAATGAAAAAAGTAATGCTCAAGACCACACTTAGCCTCGCCGTTGCCATGGCATCCTCCCAACTGTTCGCAAGCGGTTTTGCACTGAACGAACAGAGCGTCAGCGGGATGGGTACGGGTTTCGCAGGTCGCTCCTCTTCTGCCGATGATGCAAGCACTGTCTACGGTAACCCTGCCGGTATGTCCCGCCTCAATGGCCAGCAAATCACCGGTGGTGTTGCGGCGATTGATGCCTCCACTGATATCAGCGATACCGGTGGTAACTCCCGCGGTTCCAACAAAGGTGACATGGTTCCTTTTACTGCGGTGCCATTCGGTTTCTACACCAACAAACTCAACGATCAGTGGGCCATCGGCTTCGGTGTTTATGCACCGTTCGGCCTGGTGACCGACTATGAAAACGGCTTCCAGGGCCGCGGCTTCGGCAGCAAGAGCGAAGTGAAGGTCATGACCTTCCAGCCAACTGTCAGCTATGCGTTCAATGATCGCGTGTCGATTGGTTTTGGCCCGACCATCAACCGGATTTCCGGGGTGCTGGAGTCGGATCGGACCACGCTGCCGACTGCCGGCGACACCAACGTAAAGATCAAGGGTGACGACACCGCACTGGGCTTCAACGTCGGCGTATTGGTGCAAGCCACCGACACCACGCGGGTAGGCCTGACCTACCACTCGAAGGTCAAGTACAAGCTTGATGGCCACACCACCGTCAGCGGCCCGAGCAACACCCAGTTCCTCCTGGCCAATAACCGCTACGACGCCTCGCTGAAAATCGACACGCCTGAGTCCTACGATCTGTCGGTCACTCAAGACCTGAGCGATGCCTGGAAAGTCTACGGTGGTGCCACCTGGACGCGCTGGAGCCGCCTGAAAGAAATCACCGTGAACAACGAAGGCGTCTCGGCTTCCGGCGGCCTGCTGGCCGGCGGGCTCACCAACATCACTGAAGAACAGAACTGGCACGACACTTGGGCCTACGCTGTGGGTACCTCGTACCAGCTGACCAAGCAAGTGGTACTGCGTACCGGCCTGACCTTCGACCAGTCGCCTACCAACAACACCGATCGTTCGCCGCGCATCCCGACTGGCGACCGTACGATCTTCAGTGTGGGCCTGGGCTACAAAGTCCTGGATAACATGACCATCGACCTGGCGTACTCCTACCTGAAGGAAGAAGACGTCAAGGTCAACCAGGTGGCCGACGCGCCGTCGACCGCCTCCTACCGCGCCAAATATGAAAACAGTGCCAACGGTTTCGGCCTGGGCATGACCTACACCTTCTGATCCAGACCGGTGTGAAAAAGCCCCGCTCTCCTGCAAAGGAGGCGGGGCTTTTTAGTGGGCTTCGATCAAGGTTTAGAGGCGATCGCCTGCTCGACTGCCTTGATCAGCTCCGGACTGTCCGGCTTGGTCAGGCTGGAGAAATTGGCAATCACCTTGCCTTGGCGATCGACCACATATTTGTAGAAATTCCACTTCGGCGGCGCGTCGGTCTGCTGTGCCAGCACCTTGAACAAGTGCACCGCGTCCGGCCCCTTGACCTTCTGTGGCTCGGTCATGGTGAAGGTCACGCCGTAATTCACATAGCAGACCTTGGCGGTTTCCTCGCCGGTCTTGGCCTCCTGCTTGAAGTCATCGGACGGTACGCCAATGACCTCCAGCCCTTCACCCTTGTAGCGCTGGTACAAGGCCTCAAGGCCTTTGAATTGCGGGGCAAACCCACAGAAACTTGCGGTATTGACGATCACCAAGGGCTTGCCGGCAAAGCGCTGGCACAGGTCGATGGATTCCTTGGCGCGCAACTTGGGTAATTGGCCTTCGAGCAACGGTGGGCAATCGGCGGCCATCGCCACACCGCCAAAAGCAGCCATCAGCACGGGAACTGCAAGCCAGCGCATCTGCATGTCGAAAAGTCCTTTAAAGAGTTCAGACCACGAACTTAACAGATCGACATACCCAGTTGCATCAACGCCAGGCCACCGCGTTGCCAGCCCCACCACGCCAGCAGCAACAGCAGTGCCACCGTCCCTGCGCCGACGAGCCAATACCCGTTGAAACTCATGCCGCCTCCATCTGCGCCTGCAAGCGCGCCACTGGTCGCTCACGCACCGGCCAGTTGAGGGCCGCGGCGAGCAGGCTCAAGAGAATTGCTACCTGCCAGATCAAATCGTAGTTGCCGGTTCGATCATAGACCACCCCGCCCAACCAGCCGCCGAGGAACGAGCCGAGCTGGTGGAACAGGAATACGATCCCGCCGAGCATCGAGAGGTTGCGCACCCCAAACAGCGTGGCGACCGTGCCATTGGTCAGTGGCACCGTGGACAACCACAAAAAGCCCATGGCCATGCCGAAGAGGTAAGCCGTGACTTCAGTGACCGGTGCCCACAGGAACCACACGATCACCACGGCGCGCAGCAAGTACAGGCCCGTCAGCAGGCGTGGCTTGGACATGCGCCCGCCCAGCCAGCCGGCGGTGTAGGTGCCGAAGATATTGAACAGGCCGATCAGTGCCAGCACCGTGGTGCCAACCGTGGCCGGCAAGTGCTGGTCGACCAGATAGGCCGGCAGGTGCACACCAATAAATACCACCTGGAAACCGCAGACGAAAAAGCCGAAGGCCAGCAGCCAGAAACCCGAGTGCGAGCAGGCCTCCTTGAGCGCTTCACGCAGGGTTTGCTGGCCGGCCACTACCGGCAGCGGGCGGTCCTTGAGCATCGCCACCAGCGGCAGGATCAACGCCACCATCAAGCCCAGCGCCAGCAGCGCTGCCGACCAGCCCAACCAACTGATCAGGCCCAGGGTGCCTGGCACCATGGCGAACTGGCCGAACGAGCCGGCAGCGCTGGCAATGCCCATGGCCATGCTGCGTTTTTCCGGCGCCACGGCGCGCCCGACCACACCCAGGATCACCGAGAACGAGGTGCCGGACAGGCCGATACCAATCAACAGGCCGGCACTCAGCGACAACGACCACGCCGAATCCGACATGCCCATCAGCACCAGGCCCGCGGCGTAGAGTACACCGCCGACAAACACTGCCTTGGTCGCGCCGAAGCGGTCGGCCAGCGCGCCGGTGAACGGCTGCGCCAGACCCCAGATCAGGTTCTGCAAGGCGATGGCAAAGGCAAAGGTCTCACGGCCCCAGCCAAATTCGCTGCTCATCGGCGCCAGGAACAGGCCGAAACCGTGCCGCACACCCAATGACAACGCCAGGATCAGCGCACTTCCTACAAGAATCCAGCCACTGGTGCGCCACATCGAGGTCATTTCTTATTCTCCGTTCGCGGGTATATACCCGCTTGTAGTCGAAAAAACTCGCCGTCAGGCGAGTTCATCCAGCAAGGCCAACAAGGTTTCGCGTTTTTCCGCGCCGAGTTGATTGATCAATTTCTGTTGCGCCGCTTCCCAGGCGGGTAACGCTGCAGCCAGTCGTTCCTCACCGGCTGTGGTCAACAGCACGAGGCGGTTGCGCAGGTCATCGCCCTCGACCAACTGCACCAGGCCCTCGCCTTCCAGCACCCGCAGGTTGCGCCCCAACGTACTGCGATCCAGGCCCATGGCTTCCGCCAGGCTGGAAATGCTCGGTTGATCAAGGCGCTGCAGGTTGCACAGCAGAGAATACTGGGCGACGTTGATCCCGAAGCCGTCGAGAGCGCCGTCGTAATGCCTGCTGACGCCACGGGCGGCACGTCGCAGGTTGGTACACAAACATTGGGAGGCAAGCATGGAACGTGTATATACCCGCGATTAAGGAAATGCAAGAAAGTGTTACAGCGCCAGGCCGACCAATACCGCGACTTCCAGCAGCTCCAGCAACGCGCCCGCCGTGTCACCGGTGGTTCCGCCCAGGCGGTTGATCATCAGTTGGCGCAGGCCGACAAAGCACAGGGCCGCCAGCAACACTGCGATCCCGCCACTGAAACCTCCGACCAGGAGGCACGCCAAACCACTCAGGATCAGCACCTGCTGACCGACGATGCGCGGCAAGTGATCCGACAGCGCCTGGCCCAATCCTCCGGCACGCACGTAACGCGTAGTGAGGAACAACGCCAGCATCGACGCCCGGCCGATCAGGGGTGCCAGGATCAGCGCCGCGCCATTGTGCTGTTCAATCAAGGCCACCAGCGCAGTGAACTTGAGCAGCAACACCAGGCCGAGAGTGACCACGGCAATCGGTCCGCTGCGCGGGTCTTTCATGATGGCAAGGGTACGCTCGCGATCGCCGAAGCCACCCAGCCAGGCGTCGGCGCTGTCCGCCAGGCCGTCCAGGTGCAGGCCGCCACTGAGCAACACCCAAGCAGTCAGCAGCAACGCGGCGTGCAGCAACAGCGGTGCGCCCATCAGCGCCGTATTCAGCGCCCACAACAGCACGCCGAATAACAGGCCAACCAGCGGATAAAACAGCAGCGAACGTCCCAGCTCCTGAGGTTGCGGCATGCCCGGCAGGCGAATCGGCAGGCTGCTGAGAAATTGCAGGGCAATCCAGAAGGGCAACATACTCAATCCACCTCCTTCAATACGACGTCAGCCGCGACCTGCAGACTGAACAATCCACCGTGCCCGACCTCGACGTTCAGCAACTGCTCCCGGGGCAATCCCCGCGCCCTGGCCAACAGCAGGCGCATCACACCACCGTGGCTGATCAATAGCACCCGTTGGCCAGCATAGGCTTGGTGCAAGCGTGAGACGGCGCCCAGGACACGGTCGGAAAAGTCGCTGACACGCTCCCCCTCCGGCGGTGTGAAGCTGTAGGGATCGGCCCAGAACAGCCCCAATCCTTCGGCATCGGTTTCCATCAACGCCGCCGCGCTCTGGCCTTCCCAGGCACCGAAGTGCAGCTCCTGCAGATCTTTTTCGAGGCTGACCGGCACATTGAGGCGCGCGCCCAGCTCATCGGCAAAGCGCGCACAGCGTTGCAGCGGCGAGCTGATCAAGCGGTCCCACGGCCCGCGCGCCTCGACGGCGGCGCGCATCTGCTCCCACCCCTGGGCAGTCAATGCATCGTCCAGGCTGCCGCGCAGGCCGCCGCCCAGTTCGGTTTCGCCGTGACGCAACAGGTCCAGGTGCAGATTCATGCGGGGCGGTCTGCCACGGCCGCTTCGGCGAAAGTCGCCATCTGCCCGTGCAACGCACACGCCAGGCGCAGCAACGGCACCGCCAGCGCCGCCCCACTGCCCTCGCCCAAGCGCAGGCCGAGTTCCAGCAAGGGCTGTGCGTCGAGGCTCTGCAGCACATGACGATGGCCCGGCTCGGCGCCACGATGGCCAAACAGCAACCACTCGCGACAGGCCGGATTCAACCGCGTGGCAACCAGTGCAGCGACGCTGCAGATAAACCCGTCGACCAGCACCACGATGCCTTCCTGGGCACAGGCCAGATAGGCGCCCACCAGCGCCGCGATCTCAAAGCCGCCCAGGTTGAACAGGGTTTGCAATGCATCACCGCGCTGCCCGGCATGCACGGCCAGCGCGCGCTCGATCACCGCCACCTTGTGACTGACGCCCTGAGCGTTCAGCCCGGTGCCTGGCCCGGTCAGGTCACTGACCTGGCAATCGAGCAAGGCACACGCCAGTGCACTGGCGGCAGTGGTGTTGCCGATGCCCATCTCGCCGCCGATAAACAGCTGTGCGCCGCTTTCGCGCGCGCGCAGCACACTCTCACGCCCGGCCTGCAGGGCCAGGCGCCCCTGGGCTGCGGTCATTGCCGGGCCGTTGACGAAGTTGGCCGTGCCCGCGCCGAGGTTCAAGTGACGAACCCCGGGCAAATCCAGCGACGGCGTGACAGTGCCGAGGTCGACCACTTCCAGTTGCGCCTCCAACTGCCGCGCCAACACGCTGATCGCCGCGCCGCCGCTGACGAAATTGAGCAGCATCTGCCCGGTCACTTCCTGGGGAAACGCCGACACGCCTTCGGCTACCACACCGTGATCACCGGCAAAGATCGCAATCCATAGCTGCTCGACCGAGGGTTTGACCTGGCCCTGCAGGCCGGCCAATTGCACCGCCAGCGCTTCGAGCTGACCAAGGGAGCCGGCCGGCTTGGTCAATTGTTGCTGGCGTGCCAAGGCTTGTTCGTACGCTTGAGCGTCAATCGCCTTACAGGGGTTGAGCCACCAGGTGTCAGTCATATCGCAGTACCTTTCAAAGTCAGGGGCAGGCCGGCAACCGTCAGGACCACACGCTGACACCGCTCGGCCAAAGCTTGATGCAGCCAACCGGCTTCATCCACATAGCGGCGAGTCAATTCGCCCAGCGGCACGACACCCAGTCCGGTCTCGTTGCTGACAAAAATAATCTGCCCCGGCAGCGCGGCCAGGGTTTCCAGCAATTGATCGCGCTCGAATGCCAGGCGGTCGGCGTCTTCGAGCATCAGCAGATTGGTCAGCCACAGCGTCAGGCAATCCACCAGCAGGCAACGATCCGGCGCGGCATTTTCGCGCAGCACCCGCGCCAGTTCGACGGGCTCTTCGATCAAGCCCCAATGGTCGGGGCGGCGCTGGCGATGCAGGGCCACGCGCGCGTTCATTTCGCCGTCCAGCGGCTGGCTGGTGGCAATGTAGATGACGGGCAACGCGCTGTCAGCGGCGAGCTTTTCCGCCAGGCGGCTTTTGCCGGAGCGAGCGCCGCCGAGAATCAGTTGGTGCATGGGACACTCCCTCTATTTACCACCCGCTCAACTGTAGGCGCGGGCTTGCCTGCGATGGCGTCAACCGGGGCTTGCTGATTCACCGAGGTACCTGCATCGCACGATAGCCAGCGCGTACAGGGAGAGTGCGGGCGCACCGTCAAATCCCACATAGCGTGCGCAGCAGTTCGGTATCCAAGTGGTTTTCCACCAAGTCGGCCAACCGCTCGATATCGCGCTCGCGCAGGGCGTGGTAATCCACCTCCTGCACATCCTGCAAGCCGGCCCAGCGCAGCAAGGCGCTGCACGCCGCCGGCGTCTCGAACAGGCCATGCAGGTAAGTGCCAAGAATCTGCCCGTCGGCACTTTGCGCGCCATCACTGCGGCCGTCATCGAGCAGGACCGCGGCGGTCGACAGCGCGTCGCCGGACGTCACGCCCGCGTGAATTTCATAGCCACTGACCTCGGCGTTCTCCAGCAACAAACGCCCGCGCACATTGCGCAATTGCTTCTCTTCTTCCAGCGTCGTGCTGAATGCCAGCAGCCCCAGGCCAGGGCTGGAGCCGGCCGGCCCTTCGAGGCCCAGCGGGTCATGCACCTGCTCCCCGAGCATCTGCAGGCCACCGCAAATCCCCAGCACTTTGCCGCCGTAGCGCAAATGCCGAGCCACGGCGCTGTCCCAACCATTGGCGCGCAGGTAGGCAAGGTCACTGCGCACGCTTTTCGAGCCTGGGAGGATGATCAGGTCGGCGGCCGGGATCGGCTGGTCCGGCCCGATGAACTGCAAATCCACCTGGGGGTGCAGGCGCAACGGGTCGAAATCCGTGTGATTGCTGATGCGCGGCAGCACCGGCACCACCACCTTGAGCACTTGCGCGGCCTTGTCGATCTGGCGCTGGTCAATGCCGTCTTCAGCTTCCAGGTGCAGGTCCATCACGTAGGGCAACACGCCCACCACCGGTTTGCCGGTGCGTGCTTCGAGCCAATCCAGGCCCGGTTGCAACAGCGCGATTTCGCCGCGAAAACGGTTGATAATGAAACCCTTGACCCGCGCCTGTTCGCTCGGAGACAGCAGCTCCAGGGTGCCGACCAGATGGGCGAACACGCCGCCGCGATTGATGTCGGCGATCAGCAGTACCGGGCAGTCCACCGCCTCGGCGAACCCCATGTTGGCGATGTCATTGGCGCGCAGGTTGATTTCCGCCGGCGAGCCCGCGCCCTCGACCATCACCACCGGGAAGCGTTCGCTCAACCGCGCGTGAGAGGCCAGCACCGCTTGCATCGCGATGGCTTTGTAGTCGTGGTAGGCCACCGCGTTCATGCTGGTCACGGCGCGGCCGTGGATGATTACCTGGGAGCCGGTATCGCTGTTGGGTTTGAGCAGCACCGGGTTCATGTCGGTGTGGGGTGCGAGGTTGGCAGCCTGCGCCTGCACCGCCTGGGCGCGGCCGATTTCGCCACCCTCGGCGGTCACGGCACTGTTGAGCGCCATGTTCTGCGGCTTGAACGGCGCCACCTCCACGCCTTGGCGCACCAGCCAACGGCACAGCGCGGTCACCAGGGTACTTTTACCGGCGTCGGAGGTGGTGCCTTGCACCATCAGCGTAGTCATGCAGCTTCCTTGTAGGCGCCCAGGGCCTCGTCGAGGCGCAGCCAGTCCGCCTCGGTGTCGGGCAAGCCAAAGCGCAGGCTGCTGTCGTGGACAAACAGGCGCAGCAGAATGCCGCGCTGGGCCATGAATTCGTGCATGCGCTCGGCATGCGGTGTGATCAGCCATTGAAACAGCGCGCAGCCGCCCTGGGGCTGGAAACCATGGCGCTTGAGCAAGGCGTAGAGGCGCTGGCCGGCCTCGATGCAGCGCGCACGTTGTCGCGCGTGCCCGGCGGTGTCGCGCAGGCAGGCCTGGCCCAGCACGCGCGTCGGCCCGCTGACGGCCCAGGGCCCGACCTGTTCGGCGAGCAGCTTGAGCAGTTTGCGTTCGGCCAGCACGAAGCCCAGGCGCACACCGGCCAGGCCGAAAAACTTGCCGAATGAGCGCAGCACAATCAAACCGACCTGATGGGCCTGGCTGGCCAGGCTCAGTTGCGGGGTGACATCCATGAACGCTTCGTCCACCACCAGCCAACCGCCGCGCTGGGCCAGCCGGGTGTGCCAGTCGAGCAGGCGTTGCGGCGCCAGGCTCAGGCCGGTGGGATTGTTGGGATTGACCACCACCAGCACGTCGAGGCCATCAAGGAAGAAGTCGACTTCCTGCTCCTGCACCTCGCGCACCACATAACCGGCACGGCGCCAGGCTTCGGCGTGTTCGGCATAGCACGGTGACAACACGCCGACCTTGCCCGCACGGCGCAAGCGCGGCAGCAGCTGGATCGCCGCCTGGGAACCGGCCACCGGCAACAGATGCGCAGCGCCGTAGTACTCGCTGGCGGCCTGCTCCAGGCCGTCGTCGGTTTCCGGCAGGCGCGCCCAGGCTCGCAGCGGGATTTCGGGGATCGGCCAGGGCCACGGCGCCAGGCCGCTGGAGAGGTCGAGCCAATCAGCCTCGGCAATCCCGTACTGCATCGCCGCCTTGCGCAGCCGGCCACCGTGTTCAAGCATAGAATTGCGCCCCCGCACATAGGATCAGCAGCCATAACCATACGCCGCGCTGCACCAGTTGCCAGCCCCGGTCGATGGAATCGGCATCCGCCGCCGGGCCTTCGCCCAGTGGCGGCCGTTGATGCACCTCGCCGTGGTAGATCGCCGCGCCGCCCAGCTCCACACCCAAGGCGCCAGCACCGGCGGCCATCACCGGGCCAGCGTTGGGGCTGTCCCACGTCGGGCCCTGGGTGCGCCAGCATTTGAGTGCCAGGCGGGTTTTGCCCAGCACTGCGTAGGTCAACGCCACCAGGCGTGCCGGAATGTAGTTCAGCAGATCGTCGATTTTTGCCGCAGCCCAGCCGAAGCGTTCGAAGCGTTCGTTGCGATAGCCCCACATCGCGTCGAGGGTGTTGCTCAGGCGGTAAAGCACCACGCCCGGCACGCCAGCGACGACGAACCAGAAAAGCGCGGCAAACACCGCATCGCTGCCGTTTTCGAGTACTGACTCGGTGGCGGCGCGGGCGACTTCGGTGCGATCCAGTTCACTGGTCTGGCGGCTGACCAGGTAGCTCACGCGCTTGCGCGCTTCCTCCAGGTCATCGCTGCGCAGCGCCTGGGCCACCGGGATCACGTGTTCGCCAAGGCTGCGCATGCCAAGGGCACAGTACAGCGCGAGGATCTCCAGCACCCAGCCGATATACGGCGCCCACGACAAGGCGGTCGCCAGCAGGGTCAGCGGCACCACCGCGATAAACCACGCGGTCACCCCATGGCTGCGCCAGCCACGGCCACCGCTGTTGAAACGTTGCTCGATGCGCCCGGCAAAATTGCCGAACGCCACCAGCGGATGCCAGCGCCTGGGTTCACCCAGCAGCGCATCCAGCGCCACTGCAGCGACACACAGCAAGGCCACACTCATTGACTCACTCCCCACACATTCTCATACAACATGTCACTCAGCGGCCGTGGTTCGGTCCAGCCTTCGAGCTGCAACATCGGTGCCGGATAGAACTCGGCCACCGGCCCCAGGCACAACACCGCCAGGGGTTTCGCGCCGGGCGGCAGGCCCAGCAGGTCGGCCAGGGCCTGGGGCTCGAACAGCGAGACCCAGCCCATGCCCAGCCCTTCGACGCGAGCCGCCAGCCACAGGTTCTGGATCGCACAGGACAGCGAGGCCATGTCCATTTCCGGCAAGGTGCGCCGGCCGAAGATATGCCGCTCGCGATCATCCATCAGCGCTGCCACCAGCACTTCGGCGCAGTCATGGATGCCTTCGACCTTGAGTTTCATGAACTCATCGGAACGCTCGCCCAACGCCTCGGCAGTACGCACGCGTTCTTCTTCCACCAATTGCTGGATCTGCCCACGCAGTTGGCGGTCGCTGATGCGGATAAAGCGCCACGGCTGCATCAGGCCGACACTCGGCGCCTGGTGTGCAGCCTGGAGCAGGCGGTGCAGCAACTCGGGGGCCACGCTGCCGCCGCTGAAGTGGCGCATGTCGCGGCGCTCGGCGATGGCGCGGTAGACGGCGTCGCGGTCGGCCTGGGGGAAGGCGTTGTCGGTCATGGCCGCATCGGGGGCAAGCCCGCTCCCACAGTGGATGGGGATTCAACGCGGTCAATGGTGGGAGCCTGCTTGCCGGCGCTGGCGACCTCAGGGTCGGGCGCAAACAAGGCCGCCACCGCCCTCGGGTTGGACGGGAAATAGAAGTGCACGTAGGACGCGGTCATACGCCCTTGTCGGAATACCGCCTCGGCGCCGCGCCCACCATTGGGGCTGACGCCACGGGCAATCGGCTGCCACTCGGTGCTGGTCAGGGAATGGTGATAAGTGTGCCCACGCAGCACGCCTTCCGGCAGCTCGACGTTTTGCAGGGCCAGGGCCGCAAGTTTCTTTTGCATCACCGCATCGCCCTGCAGCAGGCCGACCAGTTCGGCGCGGGTGCCGTCGACGTCGGTCAGCGAGTCCAGCAGGTAGAGCATGCCGCCACATTCAGCGAGCAAGGGTTTGCCGGCCGCGTGATGGGCGCGGATGGCATCGAGCATCGAGGTATTTTCCGACAGCGCCTGGTGGTGCAGTTCCGGATAGCCGCCGGGCAGATACAGACTGTCGGCGTCAGGCAATTCGCGGTCATGGATCGGCGAGAAAAAGCGCAGCTCGGCGCCCATCGCCCGCAACAGGTCGAGGCTGGCACCGTAGGTGAAGGCAAACGCTTCGTCACGGGCCACCGCAATGCGCACGCCGGCCAGCAACGGCTCGGCCTCGATCACTTCGGGGGCGGCGAAGGTCACCGGCGGCGGCAAGGCAACTTCACAACTGCTGCCCAGTGCCTGCGCAGCAGCATCCAGGCGCAGGTCGAGGTCATTCAGCTCGCTGGCTTGCACCAGGCCCAGGTGGCGGCTCGGCAGTTCGATTCCGGTTTCACGGGACAGCGCGCCATACCAGCGCAGGCCTTCGGTGAGACTGCCTTCGAGGAGTTGCGCATGGCGCAAGGTGCCGACGCGGTTGGCCAGCACGCCCGCGAACGGTAAATCCGGCTGATAACGCGCGAGGCCCAAGGCCAGGGCGCCAAACGTCTGCGCCATCGCAGTGCCGTCGATCACGCCCAATACCGGCACGCCGAAATGCCGCGCCAGGTCGGCGCTGGACGGCGTGCCGTCGAACAGCCCCATCACCCCTTCGATGAGGATCAGGTCGGCCTCAGCGGCGGCTTCCCACAAAAGGCGGCGACTTTCCTGCTCGCCCACCATCCACATGTCCAATTGATACACCGGCGCACCACTGGCGCGCTCGTGGATCATCGGATCAAGAAAGTCCGGGCCGCATTTGAACACGCGGACTTTGCGCCCCAGATTGCGGTGCAAACGGGCGAGCGCGGCGGTGACGGTGGTTTTGCCCTGGCCGGACGCCGGTGCGGCGATCAAGACAGCCGGGCAATGACGGGGCTGATTCAAAGTTCGACGCCCTTCTGTGCCTTGATACCGGCCTGGAACGCGTGCTTGAGCATGCCCATCTCTGTGACGGTGTCGCCCATTTCGATCAACTCGGGCTTGGCGCCACGGCCGGTCACCACCACGTGCTGCATTGGCGGGCGCGCCTGCAGGTCGCTGAGTACCTGGTCGAGGTCGAGATAGCCGTGCTTGAGGGCGATGTTCAGCTCGTCCAGCACCACCAGGCCGATGGACGGGTCTTGCAGCAACTCGCGGGACACCGCCCACGCAGCTTCGGCGGCGGCGATATCGCGCTGGCGGTCCTGGGTTTCCCAGGTAAAGCCTTCGCCCATCACATGAAAACGCACCTGCTCGGGAAAGCGGCGGAAGAACAACTCTTCACCGGTGCTGTTGCGCCCCTTGATGAACTGCACCACCCCGCACTGCATGCCGTGGCCCATGGCGCGGGCGAGCATGCCGAATGCCGAACTGCTCTTGCCTTTGCCGTTGCCGGTGAGCACCAGCAGCAGGCCGCATTCGTTGGGGGAGTTGGCGATGCGCTCATCGATCACGGCTTTTTTGCGCAGCATGCGCGCCAGGTGGCGTTCGTCGCGGTCGGGGGAATCGGTCATGACAGCTCTCCGTTGGGGCTGGACAAAAACGGCGGGCAGGAAAAAGGATAAACAGACAGCCAAGCATCGCCCACCGTGATGCTGTTGGATGAACCAGGCCGGTCTCCGGACTCATGAGTGGCGCCCTGGCTCTTTATAAAGAGAGCACTCGGACAGGCCGACAGCGCGCCTTCCCATATCGCACGCGATACAGTGGCAGAAAGCACCGTCTTGACTCATTTACCGTTGCGGGGGCAGCGCCGGAATCGCGGCAGCACTGTGTACAAGTGTGCTCACTCACCGGCTTCCCTGTTTCACTCCGTCGACCCATGGGTCACAGAGCACCTGGAACAAGCCGCGAAGGTTAGTGGGTTGGGGGTGGAGCGTCAATTAAAGCTGGCCTTGCACTTGAACCATCCTACGGCCGGCCTCCTCTACCCTTACAGGTATTAAGGAGAACACCATGCACAAAACCAGACTCGCCCTGCTTATCATGCTCGCCGGCACCCTCGCTGCCTGCGGGGAAAGCTCTACCTTGCAGGTCTCCGATGGCACCGGACCCTCGCCCAAGTTGCCGGAGCCGAACAAGACCCTGATCCCGACCGTGAATATCGCCCCGGCGATTGGCTGGCCGGACGGCGCCAAGCCCACCGCCGCTGCCGGCACGCAGGTGGCGGCGTTCGCCGAAGGCCTGGACCATCCGCGCTGGCTGTATGTATTGCCCAATGGCGACGTGCTGGTGGCGGAAACCAACGCGCCACCCAAGCCGGATGACGCCAAGGGTATTCGCGGCTGGGTCATGGAGAAAGTCATGGGCCGTGCCGGCGCCGCTGTGCCGAGCCCGAACCGCATCACCTTGCTGCGTGACGCCGACCACGACGGCGTCGCCGAAACGCGTACGTTGTTCCTGGAAAACCTCAATTCGCCGTTCGGCATGACCCTGGTCGGTAACGATCTGTACGTGGCCGACTCGGACAAGCTGTTGCGCTTCCCCTACCAACCAGGTGAAACCGCGATCAAGGAGGTCGGCACCAAAGTCGTCGACCTGCCGGGCGGCAGCATCAATCACCACTGGACCAAGAACGTGGTGGCGAGCAAGGACGGCAGCAAACTGTATGTAAGCGTCGGCTCCAACAGCAATGTCGGTGAAAACGGCCTGGAAGCGGAACAAGGCCGGGCGGCCATCTGGGAAGTCGATCGTGCCAGCGGCGAGCACCGCATCTTCGCCTCCGGCCTGCGCAACCCCAACGGCATGGCCTGGGAACCACAAAGCGGCAAGCTGTGGACGGCAGTGAACGAACGCGATGAAATCGGCAGCGACCTGGTGCCGGACTACATCACCTCAGTCAAGGACGGCGCATTCTATGGCTGGCCCTTCAGCTACTACGGGCAGCATGTGGACGTGCGCGTCAGCCCGCAGAACCTGGACCTGGTCGCCAAGGCGATCGCGCCGGATTACGCAGTGGGCCCGCACACCGCCTCCCTGGGATTGACGTTTGCCGAGGGCAGCAAACTGCCAGCCCAGTTCAGCAACGGCGCATTCATCGGCCAGCATGGGTCGTGGAACCGCAAGCCGCACAGTGGCTACAAGGTGATCTTCGTCCCGTTCGAGGCTGGCCAGCCCAAGGGGCAGCCCGTGGACGTGCTGACCGGCTTCCTCGACAAGGATGAGAAGGCCATGGGCCGGCCGGTGGGCGTGGTGATTGATCAGCAGGGGGATTTGCTGGTGGCAGATGATGTGGGGAACAAGGTGTGGCGGGTGTCGGCCGCAAAATGATGGGTAGGAGCCGGCTTGCCGGCTCCTACAGGGATACTGTGCGTCAGGGGTTACGCGCCAGGTTTCCTGGCAATACGCGCTTGGCACTCAGGTAGGCATTCTGCCAATACGCCTTGGACAAGGTATCCAGCTTTACCGTACCGCCGGTCTGTGGCGCGTGCACGAAGCGGCCCTCTCCCACATAGATCCCGGCGTGGCTGACCTGGGAACCGCCACCGGTGGCGAAGAACAGCAGGTCGCCGGTTTGCAGGTTCTGCTCGCTGACGTCCTGCGCGCGCATCACGATCAACTCACGGGTGGTACGCGGCAGGGAAATACCGGCCGCATCGCGAAACACAAAGCCGATCAAGCCACTGCAGTCAAACCCTGAGTCCGGGGTGTTGCCGCCCCATCGATAAGGCGTGCCAACCAGGCCCAAGGCACGGAAGAGCACATCTTCGGCAGCAGGCGAAAAATTCTGTGTGGAGTAGTTGAACACCGGCTTGGGTTTCACCGCTACGGGAGCGGGCGGCGGTGGACGGCTGGCGCAGGCGCTGAGCAGCGCGGCGCAGACAATGAGAATCAGGCGGGCCGAGGTCGACATGTGCAGAACAATCCTGGTCTGGATGCGGCTTTCGCTGCCGAACGCTGAAAACCAGAACGCGCAAGCAAAGCTCGCGCGAACGGATTCCAACAATATCCAGGGATTCTAGCGCTTACACGTCAAACTTCAAGTATCACTTTAAGTTTACTTGCTAGCGGTAACCGTCGTCGGGGCCATGGCGAGTGCGCGCTTGGCTTCGATGAAGGTTTTGCTCCAGTAGCTGTCACCCAGGTTGTCGACTCGAACACCGCCACTGCGACGGCTGCTGGAGTGGATAAACTGGTTATCGCCCAGGTAGATACCGGCATGGCTGACGCGACCACGACCCGCTGTACTGAAGAAAAGCAGATCACCGGGCTTGAGGTTGTTGCGTGCGACCAACGGTGCATTCACGTTGATCATTTCGCGCGTGGAGCGTGGCAGGTTCATGCCAGCTTCTTCACGAAACAGATAGCCGATGAAGCCGCTGCAGTCGAAACCGGCTTCAGAGGTACCGCCGAAACGGTAACGGGTACCGATCAGGGACATGCCGCGTTCGAGGATACTGTCGGCGAGGACTGGAAGCTGGTAAGGCTTGTTGCCGGCGAAGTCGGCCAGTTCCTTTTCAGTTGCTACTTCTTCCTCATAAACAGTGGAAGACTGTGCAGCAACGAATTTTGCCTGATTTTGAACCTGTGGTTTTTGCTGTTCTGCCACCTGTTGAGGGTGGGAGGCGCAACCAAACAACAGGGTAACGAGTGCGAGAGGCACGAGGGGTGCGAAGCGATTTAGCATGGGCACGACCGTGGCTGATATGTAAAGAAGTCGAGACTATGCCTTCTATCACATCGATTTGCAAATTCAATCGTGATCTATGTGACTTCTTGTTTGGACTATGACATCTAAGCCCTTAACACCCCTTACCCGCCTTTCGCGTGGCCAAAACGGCCCAAACGCGGGTTTTCTGACGCCTGGAAATTGCCGAAAGCCCTGAAAACAAAGGGCCGGCTACCAGCCGAGGGTTTCCTTGAGGAAGGGAATGGTCAGCTTGCGCTGGGCTTGCAAAGAGGCCTGGTCGAGCTGTTCGAGCAAATCGAACAACGCGCTCATGCTGCGCGTACCGCGAGTCAGAATGAAGTGTCCGACCTCGTCGGTCAGGTGCAGACCGCGACGGGATGCGCGCAACTGCAGGGCACGCAATTTGTCTTCGTCTGACAGGGGGCGCATCTGGAAGATCAACGCCAGGGTCAGGCGCGATTTGAGGTCTGCCAGCTTCACCGGCAATTCACGCGGCGACGTCGAGGCGGCGATCAGCAGGCGCCGGCCACTGTCGCGCAGGCGGTTGAACAGATGAAACAGCGCCTCTTCCCACTCCGCCTTGCCGGCAATCGCCTGCAAGTCGTCCAGGCACACCAGCTCGTATTGCTCGAGGTGATCGAAGATGCCGATACCGCGGTCCATCAACTCCGCCAATGGCAGGTACACCGCCGGCTCGCCCATCTGCTCGAAACGCAGGCACGCGGCCTGCAACAGGTGGGTACGCCCTACGCCGTGCTTGCCCCACAGATAGATCAGGCTTTCGGTCCACCCGGCGTCGGCTTCGCAGAGCCGCTCGACATAGCCGAGTGCAGCGGCATTGGCGCCTGGGTAGTAGTTGATAAAGGTGGCGTCATCACGCAGACGCACACCCAAGGGCAGCTGAATCGGTTTCATGCTGACTGAACGGCTCCAAACGAACCGTTAGTGGCCTCTGTGTAAAGTTTGCAAAGTTTATACCCGTGACGCCGGGCGCACAATGCAGCAGACCACAAGCAAAATCAAAGGTTTGCGTTAACTTGGTAGTTTTTCGCAGATTGTTTGACGACCCGCCCCCAGAAACAACAAACCCGGCTCAGGCCGGGTTTGTGATGAAACGGTTACAGGTCCGGATCTTCGACCCCGGTATACGCATCCGAATCCTTGTACAGATCGTGCACATGGCGCACCAGCACCATGATCACCGCCGCCACCGGCAGCGCCAGCAGGATGCCGGTAAAACCGAACAGCTCACCGCCCGCCAGGATCGCAAAGATCACCGCCACCGGGTGCAGGCCGATCCGGTCGCCCACCAGCAACGGCGTGAGCACCATGCCTTCCAGGGCCTGGCCAACCATGAACACCGCGACAATCCCCAGCATCGGGTACAGGTCGCCGCCAAACTGGAACAACCCGGCAACCAGCGCCGCGCCGATCCCGATCACAAAACCCATGTACGGCACGATAGCCGCCAGGCCGGCGATCAGGCCGATCAACAGGCCCAGCTCCAGGCCGATCGCCATCAAGCCTGCCGCGTAGATGATCCCCAAGGCCAGCATCACCAGCAACTGCCCCCGCACGAAGGCGCCCAGCACCTCATGGCATTCGCCAGCCAGGGCCACGATGCGCTCTTCGCGGTTGCGCGGCAGCAGGCTGCGGATCTTGGCCATCATGATGTCCCAGTCGCGCAGCAGGTAGAACGCCACCACCGGGATCAACACCAGGTTGGTCAGCCAGCCGATCAGCGCCAGGCTGGATGCGGTGGCCTGACTGAGCACCACCCCGACAATGTCGGTGGTCTGGCCCATGTGCTCGCTGATCGCAGCCTTGACCTTGTCGAACTTCCAGAAGCCATCCGCCAACCCCAGCTTGGTCTGCACCCACGGCATGGCCGTGTGTTGCAACCAGTCGAGCATTTGCGGCGCCAACTCGTACAAGCGAAACAGTTGCTTGGCCAGCATCGGCACCAGCACCAGCACCAATGCAGTGATGATCAACGTGAACAGGGCAAACACCGTCACCACACCCAGAGTCCGCGACAGTCCGGCTTTTTCAAGGCGATCCACCACGGGATCGAACAGATAGGCGAGCAGCAACGCCACCAGGAACGGCGTCAGGATCGAATGCAGCAAGAATACAAAAGCGCACAGCAGGACAAGTCCGCCAAGCCACACCCAACGACGCGTATCCGCCATAAACCACTCCATCTGTCTTTGCTTCTATATAAAGGAAGAACGTTTACCAGCGAAAACGCAGCTGCGCCTGCGGCTCAGGAGCGGGCGCCGGCTGGGTGCCATCACCCACTGGCTGCTGCACAGGCGCCTCGCCGGCCGGCACCTCCTGCAATTTGGCCAGGCTCAACTGGGTACGCAACTGGTCGGCGCTGCCGTTGACGCGATACACAATGCGATTGCCATCCACCCGCAGCGGATGGCCACCAAACGGCTCGAGCAGATGCCCCAGGGCCGCGTAGCGCTCCAGGTTCATGCCCTGCACTTCCAGCAATTGTTCGGCGCTCGCACCGGGCTTGACCGCAAAACGCGGCGCCAGCTTCTGGCTGACGGCCAACATCACCGCATCGGCCACGGCGGCGGTGTCGGCGCCTTGCGCGGTGCCCTGATCGCTCTTGTCGCCCAGCCACAGGCGCCATTTGGCCTGCCATTGGTTGCCTTCCTGGCGCGCGTGCACGGCGAGCAAGGCATCGGCGCCGTAGCGTTCGGAAGCGGCGCGCAATGGCGTGGCATCGGCGCTTTCAAGGTTCGGCGCGGTAGCAACGACCTGTTCATCCAGATCGCCCAGCGGCAGGCGCAATGGCAAGCCACGGTGCTGTGCCGCGCGGCGCAGCGCCTGGGCGACGGTCTGACCATCGCCCACCAGGCTGCTGCCTTCGGTGGAATCGTTCAGCCACCAGCCAAGGATCGAGGGCCGATTGCTGCCCCAGATCGACAGGCCGGCGTCACGTAGGGCGCGATCGGTGCTGACTGGATCGAAATCGACTTGCAGGCTTTCCGGCGGGCCGGCGTCGTAGCCGTATTGACTGATGATTTGCTGCGGATCCTTGCGCACCGCCGCCAGGCCCGGGCCATCGGCGGCCTTGGCATCGCCGGTGAGGCGGATCACCAGCGTCTGCACGGCGCGCTGGGTGGCCTGGTCGCGCTCCTGCGGGGACTGACTGCTGACCGGTTCAAGTACTTGATAAAGACCATTGAGGGTTTCGGCATGACTCGCCAGGCTGACCCAAGACAGGCAGCCCACAAAAAAGAATTTACACAGACGCATGGAAGATTCCCGAACGACAAATTTAGCGGCTGGAACAGACCGCGTGAACTCGGCTTGGCAAGGCTGTGACCACAGCGACCGGTAAAACATTCACAGGGTCTCGGTAAGTTTTCGTACTGTCATAACGATAGCGGATTAAAGGCTATACCTTAATACGCAGCATGGCAGACCCGATTAGCATTTTTTTAACCGGCTTTTTTCAGATATGCAGCCCTGCCCGTCGGCCCGAGGATGGCCGCTGCCCCTCAAGCCTGATAAAATCGCGCGCCTTCGCAGACCGTCAACGGCTGGGCCGCTGTTCAAAAGCCCCTGCCCGCTCGGTCGTTACCCAGAAATCCCCCCTAAAGGCCTGGATCATGAGCAAGCAACCCTCCCTGAGCTACAAGGACGCCGGTGTAGACATCGACGCCGGTGAAGCATTGGTCGAACGCATCAAGAGCGTCGCCAAGCGCACTGCGCGCCCCGAAGTCATGGGCGGCCTGGGCGGTTTTGGCGCCCTCTGCGAAATCCCGGCCGGCTACAAGCAGCCTGTGCTGGTTTCCGGCACCGACGGCGTGGGCACCAAGCTGCGCCTGGCGCTGAACCTGAACAAGCACGACAGCATCGGCATCGACCTGGTGGCCATGTGCGTCAACGACCTGGTGGTGTGCGGCGCCGAGCCGTTGTTCTTCCTGGACTACTACGCCACCGGCAAGCTCAACGTCGAGACCGCCACCCAGGTAGTCACCGGCATCGGCGCCGGCTGCGAACTGTCGGGTTGCTCCCTGGTCGGCGGCGAAACCGCTGAAATGCCAGGCATGTACGAAGGCGAAGACTACGACCTGGCCGGCTTCTGCGTCGGCGTCGTGGAAAAAGCCGAGATCATCGACGGCTCCAAAGTCGCCGCGGGTGACGCCCTGCTCGCCCTGCCTTCTTCCGGCCCGCACTCCAACGGCTACTCGCTGATCCGCAAGATCATCGAAGTGTCCGGCGCCGATATCGAGAACATCCAGCTCGACGGCAAGCCACTGACCGACCTGCTGATGGCCCCGACGCGCATCTACGTCAAGCCACTGCTCAAGCTGATCAAGGACACTGGCGCGGTCAAGGCCATGGCCCACATCACCGGCGGCGGCCTGCTGGACAACATCCCGCGCGTGCTGCCAAAAGGTGCCCAGGCGATCGTCGACGTGGCCAGCTGGCAGCGCCCTGCAGTGTTCGACTGGCTGCAAGAGAAAGGCAACGTCAACGAAACCGAAATGCACCGCGTGCTGAACTGCGGCGTGGGCATGGTCATCTGCGTGGCACAAGAGCACGTGGAAACCGCGCTGAATGTACTGCGTGAAGCCGGCGAGCAGCCATGGGTCATCGGCCAGATCGCCACTGCCCCGGAAGGCGCAGCCCAGGTTGAACTGAAGAACCTCAAGGCGCATTGATGTCCCAGACCTGTGATGTCGTGGTGCTGCTTTCCGGCACCGGCAGTAACTTGCAGGCCCTGATCGACAGCACGCGCACCGGCGACAGCCCGGTGCGCATCGCTGCGGTGATCTCCAACCGCAGCGACGCCTACGGCCTGCAACGCGCCAGGGACGCGGGCATCGAAACCCGCTCCCTGGATCACAAGGCTTTCGAAGGCCGCGAGGCCTTCGACAGTGCCCTGGTCGACCTGATCGACGCGTTCAACCCCAAACTTGTGGTACTCGCCGGCTTCATGCGCATCCTCAGCGCGGATTTCGTGCGGCACTACGAAGGGCGCCTGCTCAATATCCACCCTTCCCTGCTCCCCAAGTACAAAGGCATGCACACGCACCAGCGCGCACTCGACGCCGGTGACAGCGAGCATGGCTGCAGTGTGCACTTCGTCACCGAGGAACTCGATGGCGGGCCTCTGGTCGTACAGGCAGTGGTTCCGGTAGAGTCTGACGACTCGGCGCAGACGCTTGCGCAACGGGTTCACACCCAGGAACACAGGATTTACCCGCTGGCGGTTCGCTGGTTTGCCGAGGGGCGGTTGATTCTTGGCGACCAGGGTGCATTATTGGACGGTCAGTTACTTGCGGCCAGCGGCCACTTGATTCGAACCTAGGAGATTTTATGCGTCGCGCCTTGCTCTTCGCTTTTGCGCTGTTCGCCTTGCCTGCCGTGCAAGCAGCAGACCTTCACCCTTTCTCCGCGAGCTACACCGCCGACTGGAAACAGTTGCCCATGAGTGGTTCGGCTGAGCGCAGCCTGACCAAGAACGGCGACGGCACCTGGACCTTGAATTTCAAGGCTTCCATGATGATCGCCAGCCTGACCGAAACCAGCGTGATCCAGTTTGACAAGGATGCCCTGCAACCGAAGAGCTACACCTTCGAGCGCGGTGGCCTGGGCAAGGCCAAGAAGATCAACCTGGACTTCGACCAGGCGGCCAAGAAAGTCACCGGTTTCGAGAACAAGGACCCGGTCAATGTGCCCTTGCAAAGCGGCATGCTCGACAAGTCCACCTACCAGTTGGCGCTGCAGCGCGACGTGGCAGCGGGCAAGAAGAGCATGAGCTACAACGTGGTGGAAGGCACTGACGTCGACACCTACGACTTCCGCGTGATCGGCCCGGAAAAGGTCCAGACCAAGGTCGGCTCCATCGACGCCATCAAGGTCGAGCGCGTGCGTGACCCGACTCAGAGCAAGCGCATCACCCAGATGTGGTTTGCCAAGGACCAGGGCGGCATCCTCGTTGCCCTGCGCCAGGTCGAGACCGACGGCAAGGAATACAACATCATGCTGCAGGACGGGACCGTTGACGGCAAGGCTGTCAAAGGTAGCTGATCGGTAGATGGAACAAAGAGCCTCGCGAATGCGGGGCTTTTTTTCGCCTTGGATGTGTGGCGGCTCGTAGAACGCCATCGCCGGCGAGGCCAATAAAGGGCGAAAAAGCCTCACTCGAACATGAAACTTTTGTCATATAACTCAGCACCCTGCGGCGCAATGTCGCGGTTTTCGCGGCCTGCAGCACTGTTGCGTTTTGCGCAATGATTTGTTGCGTGCAAAATCGGTTTACTTAGCAAGCTAACAAAACATATAACAAAGGCCTGCGACGACTTGCCGCAGATCCACCAGAGATTGGAGCAAGCAGATGACTGTAAAAGTAACTGAACGCGACGACGAACATATGTCCCACGAAGCACTGGGCCATGGGATTCACATCTGGGATGTACACCAACAAGATATGTTGGTCGGCATGTTTCACAATGAGAGCGACGCTCATAATTATAAAAACGAGCTTGAAGCCCTTGAAATGAGAAGCCAGGCGCAAGGCTCCTGAGACTCTGAAATCCGGTAGGCATCCCAGCCCCACGCAGCTGGGGTGCCGATAAACAAAAACCCCGCCTTTTGAGCGGGGTTTGTGTTTTGTTGGCTTGGTTTTTTTTGGGGGCGCTTCGCACCCCAACGCAGGGCAAGCCTGCTCGCCACAACACACCTGTTACCCTGACAAGCCTGCTTGCCACGACACACCTGTCACCTCACAAGCCTGCTTGCCACGACACACCTGTCACTCTGACAAGCCTGCTTGCCACGACACTCCTGTCACCTGACAAGTCTGCTTGCCACGACACACCTGCCATCCTCACAAGCCTGCTTGCCACGACACACCTGTCACCCTGACAAGCCTGCTTGCCACGACACGCCTGTCACCCTGACAAGCCTGCTTGCCACGACACGCCTGTCACCCTGACAAGCCTGCTTGCCACGACACACCTGCCATTCTCACAAGCCTGTGTGCCACGGCGACGCTGCAGCTCCTCACAATCGGGTCATTGCAATGCTTTGACGCCTTACCACATCAGATCGTCAGGGATCTGGTACGCGGCGTATGGATCATCCTCGTCCGGCACCTGGCTTTCGGTGAGGATGTTGAGCTGCACGATACGCTCCGGGGCGCGTTCCTGGATCTTCAGGGCGGCCTCGCGCGGGATCACCTCGTAGCCGCCGCCGTGGTGCACGATGGCCAGGGAGCCGTTGCTCAGCTTGTTGCGCATCAATGTGTTGACCGACAGGCGCTTGACCTTCTTGTCATCCACGAAGTTGTAGTAGTCCTCGGTGGTCAGCTTGGGCAGGCGCGAGGTCTCGATCAGTTGCTTGACTTGGGCCGTGCGGGCCTTGGCCTCGGCTTTTTCCTGCTGCTGGCGGTTCAGCTCCTGGTCGCGCTTGACCTTCTCGGCCTGCGCCTCGGCAGCCAGGCGAGCCTGGGTATCATCGGCCTCGATCTGGCCCTTGTGGACCAGGCGCTGCTGTTTCTGTTTCTCTTTGCCGACCTGCTTGGCCTGCTTTTGGTTGACCAGACCTGCTTTGAGCAACTGGTCGCGAAGGGAAAGGCTCATGGTGCTTACTCACTTAGGCAACTGCTCAACCGCAGCTGGACACATTCTTTTCCTGACGTTTGGCTTCGCCCCACAGGGCGTCCAACTCTTCGAGGGTGCAATCTTCTATGGGTTGGTGCGTGTCGCGCAATGCCTGTTCGATAAATCGGAAACGGCGTTCGAACTTGGTGTTGGCGCCACGCAGCGCGGTTTCGGGGTCGACCTTGAGATGACGGGCCAGGTTGACTGCCGCAAACAACAGGTCACCGACCTCGTCGGCGATGGCCACCGGGTCGTTATCGGCCATGGCTTCGAGCACTTCATCCAGCTCTTCGCGCACGTTGTCGACCACCGGCAAGGCCGATGGCCAATCGAACCCGACCTGGCTGGCGCGCTTCTGCAATTTGGCGGCACGCGACAACGATGGCAACGCGGTCGGCACATCGTCCAGCAGCGAGAGCTGCTCCGGTGCGTCGGATTTTTCCGCGCGCTCCTCGGCCTTGATCTGCTCCCAGCGCTCCTTGACCTGCTCCTCGCTTAACTGCGGAATATCCAGCGGCGCGTACAAATCACCGGTCGGGAACACATGCGGATGGCGACGGATCAACTTGCGGGTGATGCTGTCGATCACCCCGGCAAATTCGAAGCGCCCTTCTTCGCGCGCCAGCTGGCTGTAATACACCACCTGGAACAACAGGTCGCCCAGCTCGCCCTGCAGGTGATCGAAATCCCCGCGCTCGATGGCGTCGGCGACTTCGTAGGCTTCTTCCAGGGTGTGCGGGACGATGGTCGCGTAGGTTTGCTTGAGGTCCCACGGGCAGCCGTATTGCGGGTCACGCAGGCGCTTCATGAGGTGCAGCAGGTCTTCAAGTGTATACATCAGTCAATCTCTGCCCATTGTCTGGAACCGCTGAAAATCTACTGTGGGAGCTGGCTTGCCTGCGATGGCCTCCACTCGGTCTGTCAGACAGACCGAGTCGCCTGCATCGCGGGCAAGCCCGGCTCCCACAGAAAGCAGCCCTTATACATTTTCAGACCGCATTACGGGGTGCGATTACGCCGGGTTTCAATGATGTTCGGCAACTGGGAAATCCGCCCCAGCAACCGCCCCAGCGCATCCAGTCCCGGGATCTCGATGGTCAGGGACATCAACGCGGTGTTGTCCTCTTTATTCGAGCGGGTGTTGACCGCCAATACGTTGATCCGCTCGTTGAGCAGCACTTGCGAAACGTCACGCAGCAGACCGGACCGGTCGTAGGCGCGGATCACAATGTCCACCGGGTAGGTGAGCACCGGCACCGGGCCCCAGCTGACCTGGATGATCCGCTCCGGCTCGCGCCCGCCCAACTGCAGCACCGAGGCGCAGTCCTGACGGTGAATGCTCACGCCACGGCCCTGGGTGATGTAGCCGACAATTGCATCGCCCGGCAGAGGCTGGCAGCAGCCGGCCATCTGGGTCAGCAGGTTGCCCACGCCCTGGATCTGGATATCGCCGCGCTTGCCCGGCTTGTAGCCCGTTGCCTTGCGCGGGATCAGCTCCAGCTGTTCGTTGCCGCGTTCCGGCTCGACCAGTTGCTGGGCCAGGTTGACCAGCTGCGCCAGGCGCAGGTCGCCGGCACCGAGGGCGGCGAACATGTCTTCGGCGATCTTCATGTTGGCTTTTTCGGCCAACTTGTCGAAGTCCACCTGCGGCAGGCCCAGGCGCGCCAGTTCGCGTTCGAGCAGAGTCTTGCCGGCGGCGACGTTCTGGTCGCGCGCCTGCAGCTTGAACCAGTGGACGATCTTCGCCCGCGCCCGCGACGTGGTGATGTAGCCCAGGTTCGGGTTCAACCAGTCGCGGCTCGGCGTGCCGTGCTTGCTGGTGATGATCTCGACCTGTTCGCCGGTCTGCAGGCTGTAGTTGAGCGGCACGATACGCCCGTTGATCTTGGCGCCACGGCAGTTGTGGCCGATCTCGGTATGTACGCGGTACGCAAAGTCCAGCGGCGTGGCGCCCTTGGGCAAGTCGATGGCGTGGCCGTCGGGGGTGAAGATGTAGACCCGGTCCGGCTCGATATCCACCCGCAGCTGTTCCGCCAGGCCGCCGATGTCGCCAAGCTCTTCATGCCATTCCAGCACCTGGCGCAGCCAGGAGATTTTCTCTTCGTACTGGTTGGACCCGGCCTTGACGTCGGTGCCCTTGTAGCGCCAGTGCGCGCACACCCCCAACTCCGCCTCTTCGTGCATGGCGTGGGTGCGGATCTGCACTTCCAGCACCTTGCCCTCGGGGCCGATCACCGCCGTGTGCAGCGAGCGATAGCCGTTTTCCTTGGGGTTGGCGATGTAGTCGTCGAATTCCTTGGGGATGTGCCGCCACAAGGTGTGGACGATGCCGAGCGCGGTGTAGCAATCGCGCATTTCCGGCACCAGCACGCGCACCGCACGCACGTCGTAGATCTGGCTGAAGGCCAGGCCCTTGCGCTGCATTTTGCGCCAGATGGAATAGATGTGTTTGGCGCGGCCGCTGATGTCGGCATCCACACCGGTGGCCTGCAGCTCGGAACGCAGCTGGCCCATCACGTCGGTGATGAAGCGCTCACGGTCGAGGCGCCGCTCGTGCAGCAGGGTGGCGATCTGTTTGTATTGATCGGGTTCGAGGTAGCGGAAGGACAGGTCCTCCAGCTCCCACTTGATATGGCCGATGCCCAGGCGGTGCGCCAGTGGCGCGTAGATGTCGAACACCTCGCGGGCCACGCGGTTGCGCTTTTCGTCGTCAGCGGTCTTTACCGCACGGATCGCGCAGGTGCGTTCGGCCAGCTTGATCAGGGCGACGCGCACGTCGTCGACCATCGCCACCAGCATCTTGCGCAGGTTTTCGACCTGGCCCTGGGTGCCCAGCACCATCGACTGGCGCGGGCTCAGGCTGGCACTGATGGCAGCCATGCGCAGCACGCCGTCGATCAGTTTGGCCACCACCGCGCCGAAGCGCTGGCTGACCGTCGGCAACGCAATGTGCCCTTCACGCACGCCGCGATAGAGCACGGCGGCGATCAGCGAATCCTGGTCCAGCTTGAGATCGGCGAGGATCTCGGCGATTTCCAACCCGGTGCGAAAGCTTGAAGTGCCTTCGGCCCACAGGTTCTTGGCCGCATTGTCTTGCTGTTCAGACTCACGAGCGAACTCGCAGGCTGCTTTCAAGGCTTCACGGTCCAGTGCCGGGTCGACACTGATGGCATGATCCAGCCATGCCTCGAGATTGATACTGCCGTCGGTGTTGATCGGCTGGTGTGCTCTCACCTGTACCATCTTGCTTACCTTCCCTACGACGCACCTTCGGTGCGCCAATATCATCGCCGACCTTTTACTGCAGACTCCCTGGCAGATCACAGGCCTTGGAGAATGCAGGCCAGTCGGATTAAACGGGCATCCTAGCCCGCTTCAAATAACGCCATGGCCTCGACATGCGCTGTTTGCGGAAACATGTCGAGGATCCCGGCACGTTTTAGCCGGTAGCCTTGCTTGACCAACTCAACCGTGTCCCGCGCCAGCGTGGCCGGGTTGCAGGACACATACACCAGGCGCTTGGCCCCAAGGGTGGCGAGCTTGCGCACAACCTCCAGGGCACCGTCACGGGGTGGGTCCAAGAGTACCGCAGAAAAGCCCTGTTTGGCCCATTCCGCGTCAGTCAAAGGCTGGGACAAATCGGCCTGAAAAAACTGCACATTATGCAAATTGTTGCTGACGGCGTTGAGTGCCGCGCGGTCCACCATGGTCTGCACGCCTTCTACCGCCACCACTTCACGCACCTGGCGCGCCAGTGGCAGGGCGAAGTTGCCCACGCCGCAAAACAGATCCAGCACCCGCTCGTCGGGTTGTGGCGCCAGCCATTCCAGAGCCTGGGCGACCATCGCCTCGTTGACGCCGGCGTTGACCTGGACAAAATCCCCTGGCCGGTACGCCAGCTCCAAGTCCCATGCGTCGAGTCGAAAACCTAGTGGCTGATCAGCCTCGACGGGTTCCGGCTGGCCCGCGCCATGCAGCCACAATTGAGATTCATGGAACGCGCAGAATTCTTTCAGGATCAGCAGATCCGCATCCGACAACGGCGCCATATGCCGCAGCAGCACGGCGACGGACGAGCCACTGAACAGCTCCACATGGCCCAGGGCCTGTGGCTTGCTCAGGCGGCGCAGCATGTTGGGCAGGCGCTGCATGATCGGTTGCAAGGCCTGTACCAGCACCGGGCAATCATCGATGGCAATGATGTCCTGGCTGGCCACGGCGCGAAAACCCACTTCGAGTTTTTTCGCCTTGGCATCCCAGCGCACAGCCACGCGGGCGCGGCGCCGGTAGCCGAATTCCGGCCCGCTCAACGGGGCTGCCCACTCCAGCGGTTCGACCGCCGCCACGCGGGACAGCTGCTCGGCGAGCATGCGCTGTTTCAGGGCAAGTTGTTCGTCATGGGGCAGGTGCTGCACGCTGCAGCCACCGCAGCGGCCGAAGTGCGCGCACGGCGCAGGGCGGCGCAGTTCGCTGGCCTTGAAGACCCTTTCGGTGCGCGCCTCGACCACTTTGCCATGGGCGCCCAACACCCGCGCTTCAACCTCTTCACCGGCGAGCGCGCCGTTGACGAACCAGGTGCGACCTTCAAAGAACACGATGCCACGGCCATCGTTGGCCAGGCGCTCGATGGTCAGGCGCTGTTTCTTGCCCACGGGAATCTGTGGGGCCCGGCTGCCGCCCGTCGGTTGGAAGCGCAGGCCTCTCTCGTGCTTGGCCATCAGTTGGGCGCGTCGAAGATGCCGGTCGACAGGTAGCGGTCGCCTCGGTCACAGATGATCGCGACGATCACCGCGTTTTCCACTTCCCTGGACAGGCGCAACATGCCCGCCACTGCGCCACCGGAGGACACGCCGCAGAAGATGCCTTCTTCACGCGCCAGGCGGCGGGTGGTGTCTTCGGCTTCACGCTGGGCCATGTCGATGATGCGATCCACGCGCGTCGAGTTGTAGATCTTCGGCAGGTACTCTTCGGGCCAGCGGCGGATGCCGGGGATGGCCGAGCCTTCCATCGGTTGCAGGCCGATGATCTGGATGTCGGGGTTCTGCTCCTTGAGGTAGCGCGAATTGCCCATGATGGTGCCGGTGGTGCCCATCGAACTGACGAAATGGGTGATGGTGCCCTGGGTCTGGCGCCAGATTTCCGGACCGGTGGTGGTGTAGTGCGCCTCGGGGTTATCGCCGTTGGCAAACTGGTCCAGCACCAGGCCACGGCCTTCGGCGGCCATGCGCTCGGCGAGGTCACGCGCGCCTTCCATGCCTTCTTCCTGGGTGACCAGGATCAGCTCGGCGCCATAGGCGGTCATCGCTGCCTTGCGCTCCGCGCTGCCGTTGTCGGGCATGATCAGGACCATCTTGTAGCCCTTGATCGCAGCGGCCATGGCCAAGGCGATCCCGGTGTTGCCGGAAGTGGCTTCGATCAGGGTGTCGCCGGGCTGGATCTGCCCACGCAACTCGGCGCGGGTGATCATCGACAGCGCCGGGCGGTCTTTTACCGACCCGGCCGGGTTGTTGCCTTCGAGCTTGAGCAACAGGGTATTGCTGGTTTCACCCGCCATGCGTTGCAAGCGGACCAGGGGCGTGTTGCCGACGCAATCGGCGATTGTAGGGTACTGCAAGGTCATGGCGTATTCGCAATCCAGACTGCGGGGGCGAACATCATACCGGGAAAGGCTGGCGGGCCATATCACGCAAAGTGCGGTGCTTATGGCGTAAAGGAATAAGCACGCACTGTGTGGACGCGCGCCTACAGGAAATGTGCGGGCTTGCCGGCGATGGCCGCCCCCCGGTCAATAGCCTACCCGACCTGTCCGTCGCCATGATTCTTGCGAAACACCTCCTCCCCCATCGCCGCAATCTGCCCCTCGATCAATGCTTCAAAAGGTTTGAGCAACGGCTCGAAGGAAGTCGGCGCCTCCAGTACCTGTAACGCCCGCACAATCGCCTCGACCGTCGACAGCGCACCCGGCCCCGGCGCCTTGCGCAATCGATAGCGGGAAACCGCGCCTTCGGCCAGCGTCACCCGTGGCAACGCCGCCAGCAACGGATTGAGGTGCAGCAGCTTGCGCGCCTTGCGCCACGTGCCGTCGGGGACTACCAGCAACAGCGGTTGATCCCCAGACGCGTAGGCTTGCAACGGCTGGGCATCGTCAGCCGGAAACAGCAACCGCGCCTGATAGCCGGGCGGGTTCAATAATGTCGCGAGGTTGTCGAATACCTCACCCACGACCAACTGCGCGTTGTTCAACCCCAACGCCGCCAGCCGCGCCGTGTTCAGCGCATGGTTGACCTCACTCGGATGCTGCAGCAGCAACACCCGCGTGCGGCTGTCGAGGCTCGGGATCTGCGCGCACAGGCAGTGAGTGGCGGGCCTCAGGCAGGTGGGGCATTGGGGTCTGGACATGATTATCAGGCCTGGTTGAGCTGAGCTTTGAGCAGATCGCGGAAAGTCTGGATCAGCGGTTCGCGGCTGCGACCGCGGCGCATGATCATCGAGAACGGCGCCTGGTAGCCGAAGGTGGCCGGCAACAGGACGCGCAGGTCGCCCTTGTCGGCCCAGGCCTGCGCATAGTGCTCGGGCAGGTAGCCGATGTAGGCACCGGACAACACCAGGATCAGTTGCGCCTCCATACTTTCCACGGTCGCCGCGCTGTGCTTGAAGCCATGGCGCGCCAGTTCGGCCTGGCTCCAGTAGCCGCGTCCGACCATGCGTTGCTGGGTGATCACCTGTTCGGGGATGCGTCGCTCGTTGAACAGCGGATGCCGGGTACTGCAATACAACCAGTGCTGCTCACGGTACAGCGGCATGTAGATCAGCCCGCTCATGCGGTTGGAAAAAGCGCCGATGGCCAGGTCCAGGCGGTTGTCCTGCACGCCGAGTTGCAGTTCGTACGGGCTCATCACCGACAGGTGCAGGTGCACCGCCGGGTGCTCGAGGCTGTAGGCGCCGATCACTTCGGCGAACGGCAAGGCCTTGTCGCTGACGGTGGAGTCGAGCACGCCCAGCTTGAGCGTACCGCGCAGCTCGCCCTTGAGCGCGGCGGCGTATTGCTCGAAGCCTTCCAGCTCGCCCAATAGACGCAAGGTTTCCTGATGAAACAACTCGCCTTTGCTGGTCAGGCTGAACCCGCCCCGGCCGCGATGGCACAGCACCAGGCCCAGTGCGCTTTCCAACTGGCTCATATACGTCGAGATGGCCGAGGTGGACAGGTTGAGTTCGTGCTGCGCGTTGGCAAACCCCTGGTGGCGCACGACGCTGACAAAGATGCGCAGGAGTTTCAGGTCGGGCAAGGCGTTGGCCATCGGGTCTCCGGGTGTCTCGTGGCAAGCGGGCTAGTTTTGGTGCACAGGCTTGTTTGTGTTGCACAAGCCTGCTGGTTGCAGAGGCTTGTTGTGCTGCACAAGCCTGCTGGTTACAGAGGCTTGCTGTGTTGCACAAGCCTGCTGGTTACAGAAGCTTGCTGTGTTGCACAGGCTTGTTGTGGCGAGCAGGCTTGCCCTGCGTTGGGCCGCGCAGCGGCCCCGAAACCTGACGACTCATTACTTCTGGAAAACCGCAGTGTGTTTTGGGGGCTGCTTCGCACCCCAACGCAGGGCAAGCCTGCTCACCACAACAAGCCTTCTCACCACAGAAAACCTGATCACCACAGAAAGCCCGCTCACAACAGAACCCCCGCTCATCACAGAGAACCCGTTCATCACAGTCTACCTGCTGGCATTAGTTTATAAAAATCTGAACTAAGTATTTGCCCCTGCCGATTCTTCCCGTCCCGGGCTTTTCGCAGAATCGGCCTCTAATAAACAAAACAACGATGAGGCAATCCCGTGGACAAGATTTTCCACCAACCACTGGGCGGCAACGAAATGCCGCGCTTCGCCGGCATCGCCACCATGATGCGTCTTCCCCACCTGCAAACGGCCAAGGGCCTGGATGCCGCCTTCGTTGGCGTGCCCCTGGACATCGGCACCTCGCTGCGCGCCGGCACCCGCTTCGGGCCGCGTGAAATCCGCGCCGAGTCCGTGATGATCCGCCCGTACAACATGGCCACCGGCGCCGCACCGTTCGACTCGCTGTCGGTGGCGGATATCGGTGATGTGGCGATCAACACCTTCAACCTGCTCGACGCCGTGCGCATCATCGAAGAAGCCTACGATGAGATCCTCGAGCACGACGTGATCCCGCTGACGCTGGGCGGCGACCACACCATCACCCTGCCGATCCTGCGGGCGATCCACAAGAAACACGGCAAGGTCGGGCTGGTGCACATCGATGCCCACGCCGACGTCAACGACCATATGTTCGGCGAGAAAATCGCCCACGGCACCACTTTCCGCCGCGCCGTGGAAGAAGGCCTGCTCGATTGCGACCGCGTGGTGCAGATCGGCCTGCGTGCCCAGGGCTACACCGCCGAAGACTTCAACTGGAGCCGCAAACAGGGCTTCCGTGTGGTCCAGGCCGAAGAATGCTGGCACCACTCCCTCGCGCCATTGATGGCCGAAGTGCGTGAGAAAGTCGGCGGCGGCCCGGTGTACCTGAGCTTCGATATCGACGGCATCGACCCGGCCTGGGCGCCCGGCACCGGCACCCCGGAAATCGGCGGGCTGACCACCATCCAGGCCATCGAGATCATCCGTGGCTGCCAGGGCCTCGACCTGATTGGTTGCGATCTGGTAGAAGTTTCGCCGCCCTACGACACCACCGGCAACACCTCGTTGCTGGGCGCCAACCTGCTGTACGAGATGCTCTGCGTACTGCCCGGCGTGGCGCACCGCTGATGAGCGCGCAAGCCGAGGTACTGACTGCCGCCGCCGATCTGGTGGCGGCCTTCGCGCGCAATGACCGCGAGGCCTATTTCGGCGCGTTCACCCACGATGCCAGCTTTGTGTTCTACACCCTCCCCCAGCCGCTGCTCAGTCGCGATGCCTACCAGGCGTTGTGGGACAGCTGGCGTCGGGACGAGGGATTCGAGGTGCTGTCCTGCACCTCGAGCAATGCCTTCGTCAGCCTGCAGGGTGACGTGGCGATATTTATTCATGACGTGGCCACCGAGTTGCGCATGAACGGGGAGCAATTTCATAGCCAGGAACGCGAGACCATTGTCTTCAAACGGCAAGGGTCTGGCGCAGAACAACAAGGCCTGTGGCTGGCCTGTCACGAACATTTGTCCGCTATGCCGGAAGGGCTGCCGCCCCATTAGCCAATGTGATCGGAGCAGATCATGAATAATAAAAACAACGAAAACAGTATTCGCAAAATAGAAACCAACGGGGTCGAACAGATCCCGGACCACGAGCGTACCGCCGGCCCCAAGGATCTGTTTCGACTGATCTTCGGCGGTGCCAATACCTTTGCCACCGCCGTGCTGGGTGCCTTTCCGGTGTTGTTCGGCTTGTCGTTCCAGGCCGGCGTCTGGGCGATCGTGCTGGGCGTGCTGGTGGGTGCGCTGATCCTGGCGCCGATGGGCCTGTTCGGGCCGATCAATGGCACCAACAACGCCGTGTCTTCCGGTGCGCATTTTGGTGTGCACGGGCGGATTGTCGGCTCGTTCCTGTCGCTGCTGACGGCGATTGCGTTCTTCTCACTGTCGGTGTGGAGTTCAGGCGATGCGCTGGTAGGCGGTGCGAAACGTCTGGTGGGCTTGCCTGAAACTGACCTGACCCTGGGCCTGGCCTACGGGCTGTTTGCGCTGCTCGTCCTCACCGTCTGCATCTACGGCTTTCGCTTCATGCTGTGGGTCAACCGCATCGCGGTGTGGGCGGCGAGCCTGTTGTTCCTGCTGGGGATCTTCGCCTTCGCGCCGGCCTTCGACAGCCACTTCGCCGGCAGCGTCGCCATGGGCCAGGCCGGGTTCTGGGCAGCCTTCATCGGCGCCGCGCTGGTAGCCATGAGTAACCCGATTTCCTTCGGTGCATTCCTCGGCGACTGGTCGCGCTACATCCCGCGTGAAACGCCGAAAATGCGCATCATGCTGGCGGTGGTCCTCGCACAGATCGCCACGCTGATCCCGTTCCTGTTCGGCCTGGCCACCGCGACCATCGTGGCGGTCAAGGCACCGGACTACATAGCGGCCAACAACTACGTCGGCGGCCTGCTGGCGGTTGCGCCCAGCTGGTTCTTCCTGCCGGTGTGCCTGATCGCGGTGATCGGCGGCATGTCCACCGGCACCACCTCGCTGTATGGCACGGGGCTGGACATGTCCAGCGTGTTCCCGCGCCTGCTGTCGCGGGTCAAGGCCACGCTGCTGATCGGGGTGATGTCGATTGCCTTCATCTTTATCGGACGTTTCGCCGCCAACCTGGTGCAGAGCGTGTCGACCTTCGCCGTGCTGATCATCACCTGCACCACGCCGTGGATGGTGATGATGATCATCGGCCTGATCGTGCGTCGCGGCTTCTACTGCCCGGATGACCTGCAGGTCTTCACCCGCGGTGAAACCGGCGGCCGCTACTGGTTCAGCCATGGCTGGAACTGGCGCGGGCTGGGGGCCTGGATCCCGAGCGCGCTGGTCGGCCTGTGCTTCGTCAACCTGCCTGGGCAGTTTGTCGGGCCGCTGGGCAACCTGGCCGATGGGATTGATATCAGCCTGCCAGTGACGCTGGGACTGGCCTCGATGGTGTACCTGACCTTGCTGCGTGTGTTCCCGGAACCAGCGGCCGTTTATGGCCCCAGGGAGCTGCTGCACAGCCCCACGGGAGCAAGCTCCCCCGCCACAAAAAGCGCCTCAATAGCCTAAAAAAATAATCGGAGAACCGCCGTCATGGCTTTGGATTTATTCGTCGTACTCATCTACGCCGCCGGCATGCTCGTGCTCGGCTATTACGGCATGCGCCGCGCCAAGACCCACGAAGACTACCTGGTGGCTGGCCGCAACCTGGGCCCGTCGCTGTACATGGGCACCATGGCCGCCACAGTGTTGGGCGGGGCGTCCACCGTCGGCACCGTGCGCCTGGGTTACGTGCACGGCATCTCCGGCTTCTGGCTGTGTGCCGCGCTGGGCATGGGCATCATTGCGCTGAACCTGTTCCTGGCCAAGCCACTGCTGAAGCTGAAGATCTTCACCGTGACCCAGGTGCTGGAAAAACGCTACAACCCTATGGCCCGCCAAGCGAGTGCGGTGATCATGCTGGCCTATGCGCTGATGATCGGCGTGACCTCGATCCTGGCTATCGGCACGGTGCTGCAGGTGCTGTTCGGCCTGCCGTTCTGGATCTCGGTGCTGCTTGGTGGTGGCGTGGTGGTGGTGTACTCGACCATCGGCGGCATGTGGTCGCTGACCCTGACCGACATCGTGCAATTCGTGATCAAGACCGTCGGCCTGATGTTTATCCTGCTGCCGATCTGCCTCTACCGCGTGGGCGGCTGGGATGAACTGGTGGCCAAGCTGCCGGCATCCAGCTTCAGCTTCACCGCGATCGGCTGGGACACGATCATTACCTACTTCATGATCTACTTCTTCGGCATCCTGATCGGCCAGGACATCTGGCAACGAGTATTCACCGCCCGTGACGAAAAGGTCGCCAAGTACGCAGGTACGTTCGCCGGCTTCTACTGCATCCTCTACGGCCTGGCCTGTGCACTGATCGGCATGGCCGCCCATGTGCTGATTCCGGACCTGGACAACGTCAACAACGCCTTTGCGGCCATCGTCAAAATGTCGCTGCCGGACGGCATTCGTGGCCTGGTGATCGCCGCTGCACTGGCAGCGATGATGTCCACTGCCAGTGCCGGCCTGCTGGCCGCCTCTACCGTGCTGACCGAAGACCTCCTGCCGCGCCTGCGCGGTGGCAAACAGTCGAGCCTGAGCATCAACCGCCTCTTCACGATGCTGACCGGCATTGCCGTGCTGGGTATCGCGCTGGTGGTGAGCGACGTGATCAGCGCCCTGACCCTGGCCTACAACCTGTTGGTGGGCGGCATGCTGATCCCGCTGATCGGGGCGATCTTCTGGAAACGCGCGACCACCTCGGGGGCGATTACGTCCATGACCCTGGGCTTTGTGACAGCGCTGGTGTTCATGATCAAGGATGGCTTGGATGCCAACACACCGATCTACTACAGCCTGGCAGTAGGGCTGGTGAGTTTTGTGCTGGTGAGTTTGTTGTCGCGCCGGCCAGCGGGTGTGACGGCCAGCGCGGTTTGAGATAGAGCGGGATTTAGAGCGGTTTCTTCAGCGGGCGCGACGTCGGATGTCGCGCCCGTTTTTTTATTGATACATTGCCGAAACGACAGGCGCTTTTGTCAGGATGATTTCCTGGACCAGAGAGGCCCAGACCAATCCCTGTGTCGTTCCCCCGGCATAAGTCCCTCCGGCCGCAATTAGGTTGTAGGCGGCGCAATAAACGATTGATAGCCCATCCGCAGTCCCGGGCCTCGCACATTCAATAATTTGCAAGTCACCATTTTCGATCGCCCTGCGATAGGACTTTGGAAAGTGACGAGAAACGGCGGCCTGACATGCCGCCAGTATCTGCGCCTTGTACTCGGGCGTGGAATCGGGCGGAACCTGCCCGCCGGAGACAAGAATGAAGTCCCCGTCCAAGCGGCAATTCATTACGCCAATGGGCAGATCGTACTGCAGCTTGAGTCCGCGAAGTCCGACAGCTTCATTACCAACAGCGCTCATCTTAAAAAACCAGCCAATGATCGCAATGACTTCTTCTTGCTCGACTCCCATTGCAGTGACGACGAAGTGTTCCCTGCTTAAGTCAGCAATTTGGATCGAGCTTAGATGCCGGGGTAGGAACTGAACCCCAGAGCGCGCCAATAGCGCCACTATCTCATCCCTTAGCTGTACAAATTCCAGATCGTAGCCCGATACCTCAAGAGCCCGACCAATCCCAGGGACGCCATAACTTGTCTGGAATTGCAGTGGAGTGATCTCTGCAAGCTCACATCCCGGCTTGCCACTCGGCCAAGGCCTTTTTTCGATATCGCGTTGCTCGCGGATCGCGACTTCTACTTCACTGGCGTCGTCAATGTAGGCTCGCACCAGCCGCGACCGTGCGAATCGTGCCAGCGAAGGGTTATCGACCAGGAGCTTTTCAAACAGCTCAATGCCCGCGCGATTGCACTCAACCGTCAAATACTGATTTCCAGGTGTCAGATAATCGTTACCTAGCGGCTTTGCAGTCGTCTCCGTGGCTGACAGATGGCGCATATTCACCTGCTTATGACTGGCCCCATCGCTTTGCTGATTTCCTCCGTAGACTGACACCTGATAATTGGCCAAGCGGAACATCACGGCCTGAAACAGACCATTGATGCCCCTGCCGATAATCGACACGCGCGGCGCGTCGGCTTCTGCCCGCTGCGTGGGGATCATTAACGAGTGGGCAAGTTTGCGCCTGACAAGGCCGCGCAAGGCGGTCAAGCTGAGTTGAATCGAGACGGCATAGTCAAGATCGCAATGGCAGGCTTCGGTAGTTGCCGCCTGGGTAGTCAGCGTCGCCGGTTTGCGCCATTTGGAGACAGTGCAACCGAGCACCTGTGCGCGCACTCGAAAGGCATCCAACGTCTCAAACCCGTAGTCCAGGACCAGTTGGATGTCGTCAGCCGTTGCCAGGGCCTGCAAAGCGTCATCACTGAAGACATCCGGCTTGGCGACACACACAAGGCGAGCTTGCCTGTGCAGACATTGAATGAGGGCGCAATCAATACGATGCATCGACTCATCGTTCAGGGGCACACATATCGCCACAGCACGGCTCCCCTCCAGCGCTTCATACCAGTCCACGCCAAAGGACACTCTGGTGTCGGAACAAGCATTGCCGGAAGTGTCCGGTGCTCGTCCGTGTCGATCCAATACCTTGATCCGAACATCCGGATCTCGATCAAGCAACAACTCGACCAGCTCTCTACCCACATTGCCGTATCCCAGTACGCAGATGTCACGAGGCAGGGAGCCGTCGGCCATGGTCAGCCAGCGCGCAATATAGGCAGCGACATGCGGCGCGTTAACCCCTGGCGTATTGATCACGCGAATGTCGTTGGAGCCGCAAAGATCCAGTCGCACCTTATCCAGGCTCGTACCTCTGCGGAGCAAATGGAGGTCGCCAAATGGATGAGAGATGCGCCATTGGGCAATGACGTCGGCATCGATCGCTTGATCCCCGACAACAATCGCCACTGGGCTGAGGAGGCCGATCTGTATCAGCAGGTCCTGTTTGGTCAATGTCGGGGGGAGGAACACTACGTTGCTGGGTGCATGGGCCTTCCAGGCTCTCGATACCGGTGCGATATGGAGAATATTTCCGGTGATGGCGATGAGTGACGTGGCGACTGGCGGAATGGAAGAGGGCCTCATAGCGTTGTCTCCAACAATTCTGACTGACTAATGCCTCACATAACGCAACCTACGCTCATCTTTTGAATTGAATAAGCCAGCCGATTCCGATGAACAAGTAGCCTTATTCCGACACTTAAACGTCAAAAGCCTGATTGACATGCATGCGCTTGGACTACTTACCCGAATGATCGTGGAGCGACCCAGCAGGCGTTTCCTGGAACCAGGCGTTGTCATCCGTACAAATGCTCAGGTCATTTGGGCGGATGTGTGATGAGGGGAGGTGCGGTTATGCAAGCCTGAGGCGATAGTGGCTCAAGCGGAGGGCGGTGCGACTGGCCTTAGTGCGCATTGTTGGGCAGATGCGGCGTCAGATATCACGACCGTAGTCTGCGCCTAACACAAACAACTGTGGGAGCGGGCTTGCTCGCGAATACGGTGGGTCAGTCAATATTAACCTTAACTGACACACTGTATTCGCGAGCAAGCCCGCTCCCACTTTTAATCCTGTTGCGACCGGAGATTACCTGCGACGTGGACGACGCTGCTCATCGTCGGTGCGGATCGGCACCGGCTGCAGTGGCGGCTCGATCAAGCCCAGTGCAACACCGAGGTCGTGGAGCCAGTTCTGGATTTTCTCTTTCATGGTTGCCCCCTTTGAGGGTAATGCTGGTAGGCGCAAGTTCTGTCGCCCTTTCCTACACTGATAGTAGCCCGAAGTCCTACGTATTGCTTGAACGAAACCACAACGAACTATTACTGGATTGATCAAAATCCTGACAGATCGTTCAAGCGATTGCGCGCGTGTCCGGCAGGAACTCGGCCTTGCCCTCTTGCTGCAGGTCGATCCACGCATTGAGGTTAGCGCCGAGCATACCCTTTCGCCACATCAGCCAAGTGGTAGCAGTGGCGAAAGGCCCTGTCAGCGGATGAACGGACACGCTGTCCTTGCCCGGCAGGCTGTCGAGCATGGATTCAGACATCAGCGCCACGCCGGAGCCTGCGATCACGCACGCGAGCATGCCTTGATAGGATTCGATCTCAATCGCCCGGCCCATGGCCACACGCTCGTGGGAAAACCAGGTTTCCAACCGCGCCCGGTAGGCGCAACTGCGTCGGAAGGTGAACACTGCGCGGCCGGCGACGTCCTGCGGCCCGCGCACTGGCGGATGGTCGGCTTCGCAAATCAGCACCAGGCGCTCTTCACACAAGGCCACGCCGTCCAGCGTGGCGATCGTGATCGGGCCGTCCACAAATGCAGCATCCAGGCGACCGGTAATCAGACCTTCAAGCAACTCGCCACTGGGCGCCGATTGCACCTGCAGGTTCACCATCGGGTAAGCCTTGTGATAACGCGCGAGCAGCTTCGGCAAATGCACGGCAGCCGTGCTGTACATGCTGCCGAGTACAAAATCACCCGCCGGTTGCCCGCCTTGCACGGCGCCGTGGGCTTCGTCGTGCAAAGCCAGCAGACGCGTGCTGTAGTCCAACAACACCTTACCTGCAGGAGAAAGCTGCAAACGCTGGCGCTCGCGCACGAACAGCTCTACGCCGAGCTGCTCCTCCATTTGCTTGAGGCGCGTAGACAGGTTTGACGGCACCCGGTGCAACCGGTCAGCCGCCCGCGTGATGGAGCCCTCTTCCGCCACGGCCTGGAAGATGCGTAATTGACTGAACTCCATACCTTTCTCCAAAACTGAACAAGTTACTCACTATTATTCATTTTTACAGAAAGTCAATCCGCTTTAGCCTGAGGGTATTCGCTGACCCGCAGGAAACCTGACCATGTCCCCTTTGATCCGCTTACTTGCCAGCTTTGTCGCCTTGATGATGGCGATGGGCATCGGCCGCTTCGCCCTCACCCCGCAAATGCCGCATCTGCTCAGCGAGGGGCAGATCGACTTGACCGGCGCCGGACTGATCGCTGCCGCGAATTACCTGGGCTACTTTGTCGGCGCGGTGGATTCGATCTTCGCGCGCAGCCATCACCACGTACGCGGTCGCTTGTACGGCGGGCTGTGGCTGTGTGTGCTGCTGACGCTGGCGTCGTACTGGGCCCACGGGTTCTGGCCGCACCTGCTGCTGCGTTTCGGCACGGGTGTGGCAAGCGCCTGGGCGCTGGTGATGATCACCAGCCTGAGCCAGCCGTTGGCGATTGCCGCCGGCCGCCCACGCCTCGGGGCCCTGGTGTTTGCCGGGCCGGGGCTGGGGATTCTGCTGACCGGGTTGCTGGCGCTGGGCTCGAACCTGCTGGGCCAAAACTCCGCAACGCTGTGGCTGGTGTATGGCGGGGTGGCATTGGTGATGCTGCTGGCCATCCTGCCATTCTTGCCCAAGCCTTCCGCCGCCAGCGCGCCCGTTTCCAGCCATACCGAGGTGGCCAGTAATGGCAGCATCACGCACCTGTGCTGGATCTACGTGCTGTACGGCCTGGGCTACATCATTCCGGCGACGTTTCTGTCACAGATGGCCAGCGCGCAATTCAAGGGCGCCTGGCAGGCCGACCTGTTCTGGCCCTGCTTTGGCCTGGCCGCGGCGATTGGCGTGGTGGCCGCGAGCCTGCGCCGCAAGGACCCGCACACCACCCGTCGCTGGTTGATGGCGACCCTGTGGTTGCAAGCGGCCGGGGTGTTCGCCTGCCTGCTGGGCAATGGCTGGGGGTTGGCGCTGGGCGTGCTGCTGTGCGGAGGGCCGTTCCTGGCGTGCATGCAGTTGGTGATGGCGCGCTTGCGCGAAGTCGCCCCCCACGGCTACCAGCGCAGCACCGGGCTGTTGACCGCGAGCTTTGCGATCGGCCAGCTGAGCGGGCCATTGCTGGCGTCGGTCAGCAGCCAACTCAGCGGCGGCCTGCAACCGGCGCTGGTAGTCGCCGGTGCGGGCCTGCTGGTAGCGGGCGGGGTGTTGGTCAGCCGGCAACCATCGGCGCAGGCACTCGCACCTGTTCGCGCCGCGACAACACCAGGAAAAACAGCCCACCCAGGAAGCATCCGGTAAACCAGGCAAAATTGGCCATGCCCTGCAACGCCGGGGTGAAGGTGATCGCGACGCCCACCAGCGTCGCCGGCACCAGCGCCTTGACCGCCGTCCAATTCACGCCGCCGTCGAAGTAATAGCGCCCGCCTGGGCTGTCATCGAACAGCGCATCGACATCGATCTTCTGCTTTTTGATCAGGTAGAAATCCACCAACAGAATCCCGAACAACGGCCCGATGAAGGCTGCGAGGATGTCCAGGGTGTAGTGAATCATCAGCGGGTTGTTGAACAGGTTCCAGGGGGTGATGAAGATCGATGCCACAGCCGCGATCATCCCGCCGGCGCGCCAGCTGATTTTGCTCGGTGCGACGTTGGCGAAGTCAAACGCCGGGGAGACGAAGTTGGCGACGATATTGATGCCGATGGTCGCCGTGACAAAGGCAAAGGCGCCCAGCAACACCGCCATGCTGTTATCGATGCGCGAAACCGTCGCGATCGGGTCATGGAGCATTTCACCAAACACCGGCAAAGTGCCCGAGACGATCACCACGGTGACCAGGGAAAACGCCAGGAAATTCACCGGCAGCCCCCAGAAGTTGCCGCGCCGCACGTCGCGCATGCTGCGGCAGTAACGACTGAAGTCGCCAAAATTCAGGGTCGGCCCGGAAAAGTACGACACCACCAGCGCCGTCGCCACGATCACCTGACCAAACGCCTGCCAGCCCGACAGCGACTTTTCTGCCAGGGTGAAGCTGATATTCGCCCAGCCGGCCTTCCACACAATCCATCCAGCCAAGGCAAACATCACCGCGTAGACCACCGGACCGGCCCAGTCGATGAAGCGGCGAATCGACTCCATGCCGGCCCAGAAGACCGCTGCCTGCAGCACCCACAGGCTGAGGAAACCAAACCAGCCCAAGTACGACAAGCCTGCGAAATGCGGCTCTGCATACACCGCCATCTGTGGGAAAAAGCGCAGCACCACGATGATCAAGGCACTCGACGCCAGGTACGTCTGAATCCCGTACCAGGCCACGGCGATCAGGCCGCGAATCACCGCGGGAATATTCGCTCCGAATACGCCAAAGGCCAGCCGGCAGATCACCGGATAAGGCACTGCCGCTTGCTGGCTCGGCTTGGCCACCAGGTTGGCGATCAATTGCACGATGCAGATGCCGGCGAGCAAGGCAATCAAGACCTGCCAACTGGCCAGCCCCAACGCGAACAGGCTGGCGGCGAACACGTAGCCGCCGACGCTGTGCACGTCACTCATCCAGAAGGCAAAAATGTTGTACCAGGTCCACTTCTGCGGCAGCGGCCCCAGGTCCTGGTTGTACAGGCGCGGGCTGTAGCCTTTGGGCAAGTGTTCGGTCATCGCTGGGCTCCTCGAAATACCTGCCTGCGCTACCGTAGCGGGTGCATACGGAAGGCGGCATTGTTTGTATACGAGGCATTCAGCAGAATACATGCCAATGGCACACAATCCCTGTGTGACGGCGTTCCAAAGGGGTTTATCAGCGTTTAGCGACTGGGTTTCGCTCAGTAACGGTGCACGTAAATCCTGTACACAATCATTGGTGCACTCGATGTGCACACAGGTATCCCACGGTGCAGCAGGCCGCCGTCAGGAAGGTGCCCCACGCCATGTCCATGATCGCAAGAGCGGCCGACCAGCCGTGCAGCGTGGCCCAATTGCTCAGGTCATAGGTGCCGTAGGCGACCAGCCCAAGCAAGGCGCCAAGGCGCGCGGCGCGTTGCCAGCTGGCGCTGGGCAAGACCACGAAGACGACACAACCGAGGGCATAAAGGAGGTAAAACAGCACCGCGGGCAACAGGCGCGGCTGATCAAGCATCAGCGGGCCCAGCAAGGATTTGTAGGTCGGGCCCATCAGGACGCCGAGCCAAAGACCGTCAAGGACGAGAAACGCGAACAACGTGCCGAGGTAGGCGAACAGCGATCGTTTGGACATTGCAGTGACCTTCTGTAGGCGCTGGCTGGCCAGCGACGGCGTGTGAGGAAACACCTTAAAGGCCACTGGCCTCATCGCCGGCAAGCCGGCGCCTACAGGAGAGCAAATTGCACTCAGCTTAGTTCAATGCGATCCGCATGAATCACGATCTGGCCCTGCTTGTAGAGCGCACCGATGGCTTTCTTGAAGTTGCCCTTGCTCACGCCGAACAAGTTGCTGATCACCGCCGGGTCGCTCTTGTCGCTGACCGGCAGGGTGCCATTGTTTTCACGCAACTTGGCGAGGATCTTGGAGTTGAGGCTGGACGCCGCTTCCTGGCCGACCGGCTGCAGGCTCAGGCTGATGTTGCCATCGGCGCGGATCTCTTTGATAAAGCCTTTCTCTTCCTTGCCAGGGCGCAGGAACTTGAACACTTCGTTCTTGTGGATCAAGCCCCAATGCTTGTTGTTGATGATCGCCTTGAAGCCCATGTCGGTGGCTTCTGCGACCAGCAGGTCGACTTCCTGGCCCACCTGGTAGTTGGCAGGCGTCTTGTCGAGGTAGCGATCAAGCCGCGCGGTGGCGGTAATGCGCTTGGTGTGCTTGTCGAGATAAACATGCACCACGCAGTATTCACCGGCGCTCAACTGGCGTTTTTCTTCCGAATACGGCAGCAACAGATCCTTGGGCAAGCCCCAGTCGAGGAACACGCCGATACTGTTGACTTCAACAACTTTCAAACTGGCAAACTCGCCAACTTGAACTTTGGGTTTTTCGGTCGTGGCGATAAGTTTGTCATCGCTGTCCAGATAAATGAAAACATTAAGCCAGTCTTCATCTTCACTGGGAATATCTTTGGGGATGTACCGATTAGGCAAGAGGATTTCACCGTCTTGCGCACCGTCCAGGTACAAACCGAAGTTCGTGTGTTTAACCACTTGCAAGCTGTTGTAGCGCCCGACTAAAGCCATTTCCAAATACCCTCATTGCGTGGGCGGCATTCTACCCGAGTTGCGCTCGCCACGCGCGCGCGCCTGAAAAATCGCGACGTGCGTGGCGTTCTACTGGCACCGCCCCGCTCGTCCGATCATTCGGCTGAATTTCGGCGCGCCCGTCACGCCTCACAGCCCACTGGTTTCCAGTTAAAACAGTAAGTTAGGGGGTTAATTCAAAAACCAAGTTTGCGCATTTCCCGCCTCACGACTTATTCCCGGGGGATATTTGCCAAGCAATTGTCAAGTATTTCCTGTACGATGCCTGGCCAAGTTAATTTTCTACAGGTTAGTGGCCGCCATGCGCGTAAAAGCATCCAACAGCAAAGCAAAGCCAGCTCCCGCCGTTGAAACCAGCGAATCGATCAACAGCCAGATTGCTGCTTTCCTCAAGTCCGGTGGCGAAATCCAGCAAATTGCCAAGGGCGTCAGCGGCCAGACTTTCGGCCCGTCCAAGCAGATCAGCCTGGGTAAAAAGTAACACCGCGCAACACACCTGGTCCCTAAGCGCCTTGCCATCAAGGCGCTAGGACTAGAGCCGCAAATTCCCTCTTAAACACACTCTATCTCGCGCCAATCGACGAACGGGGCTCAGCTCCTGGCATTCGCCGGTATGCTTGCACACGTCTAGCACGGGCATCTCCCCGACTTTCTTCGTCACTGCTCCTCGCTTTTCACGGAGTGAAGCATGTTCAAACCCTGCATTTTCCTGGTCGCAGCCCTGGCCGCCAGCCCCCTCGCCGAAGCGCAGATCTTCCAGCGCGAACTGGGCGACTTCGACCTCAAATTGGGCACCACACCTACCCGCAGCATGGCACAGGGCCTGGTCAAGCCGACTTCTCCCGGCAGCGACTCGTTCCACGGCGGGCTGGACCTGAGCCACGACAGCGGACTGTATGTCGGCCAGTTTTCGCCGAACATGGGACTGTCCTCGACCAGCAATCTTGAGGTCGACTCGTACATGGGCTTCAAACACCCCTTCGACCAGACCCTGGGTTATGAAGTGGGCCTGATCCATTACAGCTATCCCAAGCTCAGCCCTCTCGACAGCCAGGAGTTCTACGGTGGCCTGAACCTGCTGGGCAACCGCTTCGGTGCGTCGTTCAGCAATGATCCGGACCGCCAGGACAGCACGCTGTTCGCCGACCTCGGCGGCACGCAGCCGTTCGGCATCGGTGTGAGCATGAAATACACCACCCATCAGTTGGGCACCCCGGTCTCGGTGGAGGGCGGCTCCATCAGCACGTTCAGCGACTGGTCGGTGCAGTTCTCCCGCCAGTGGATGGGCGTGGACCTGAACCTGATCTACAGCGACTCCAGCCTCAGCGGCGGCGACTGCTCGGCGTACTCCGGACACAACTCGCAATGCGACGGCCTGTTGACCTTGAAGGCCGCGCGGTCGTTTTATTGACGGGCTGAACTGTCGCGCCTGCCGCGGGTTCACATGCACTAACCCCCTCAGCGCAAGGACCCGCCCATGCTGCGTCGGCTCAAACTACTGGTGATATTGCTGACCCTGAGCCTGGTGCTCGCCGGCTGCAATCGCGTGGGCCTGGCCTATCGCAACCTCGACGTCATCATCCCGTGGACCCTCAACGACTACCTGGACATGAATGCCGGGCAGAAGAGCTGGTTCAACGACAAACTCAAGGAACACCTGGCCTGGCACTGCACCACGCAACTGCCGGGCTACCTGGATTGGCTGGACCGCCTGCAGCAGATGGTCGACACCAACCAGGTCACCGACGCTGCTTTACAGACGCGTACCGCCGAAGCCAAACAGGCCATTGCCGATGTCGCCCGCGAGATTACCCCGTCGGCCATCGAACTGCTCAAGGGGCTGGACGACCAACAGGTCAAGGACATGAACGATGCGCTGGCCAAAGACCTGCGCAAGCGTCAGGACGAGTACCTCAAGCCGCCGCTTGAGCAGCAGATCAAGGAACGCGCCCAACGCATGAGCAAGCGCCTGGACGCCTGGATGGGCCCGCTGAGTGCCAGCCAGCAGAATCGCGTGACCGCCTGGTCCATCGCCCTGGGTGAACAAAACCAGGAATGGATCGGCAACCGCGCGCATTGGCAGGCGCAATTTATCGAAGCGGTGAAGCAGCGCCAGAGCCCCGACTTCCCGCAGAAAATGCAGCAACTGCTGGTAGATCGCGAAAGCCTGTGGACCCCGCAATACCGCGCGGCCTATGCCCAGACCGAAGCGGCTGCGCGCAGTTTGATCGTCGACTTGATGGCTGAGAGCACCGTGCAGCAGCGACTGAAACTGACGCAAAAAATCGACGGCGTGCGCAGTGACTTCAAGGCACTCAAATGCCTGAAGGGTGCTGCGAACTAGAAATGTGGCAGCGGGTTTGCTCGCGAAGGCCGTGGATCAGCCAGCATCTTCGTTGACTGACACACCGTATTCGCGGGCAAGCCCGCTCCCACAGGGAGAGAGGCGTGATCCACGCCTGCGGTGCAAGGTCCGACTATTCCAGCCACGCCACCAAACCCCAGGCTTCACCGCGATCAAAAATGTGGGAGCGGGCTTGCCCGCGAAGGCGGTGGATCAGCCAGCATCTTCGTTGACTGACACACCGTATTCGCGAGCAAGCCCGCTCCCACAGGGAGAGAGGCGTTGTCCATGCCTGCGATGCAAGGCCCGACTATTCCAGCCACGCCGCCAGATCCCCGGCTTCACCGCGATCAAAAATGTGGGAGCGGGCTTGCTCGCGAAGGCGGTGGATCAGCCAGCATCTTCGTTGACTGACACACCGTATTCGCGGGCAAGCCCGCTCCCACAGGGAGAGAGGCGTTGTCTACGCCTGCGGTGCAAGGTCCGACTATTCCAGCCACGCCGCCAGATCCCCGGCTTCACCGCGATCAAAAATGTGGGAGCGGGCTTGCCCGCGAAGGCGGTGGATCAGCCAGCATATTCGTTGACTGACACACCTCTTTCGAGGACAAATCCGCACGTTGGCCGCTCAGGCAATCTGGGCCTTCGAAGCCACCTCGGCAAACGTTGCCGGGTCCAGCGCATCCGCTTGCTCATCGAGCACCTGGCGCGGGTGATCATTGCCAGGTATCGAGCTGTCGATCAGCGCCAGCAGTTGCGCGCCGAGCGCGGTCAGGATGAAATTCTCACCATTGCCGCCCTCCTCCTCAGGCCGCGACTCAATAAACCCTCGCTTGAACAGCAGCGCTTCGTAATCGGCAGCGGTCTTTTTCAGCGCATCCAGATTGCCCGTGGATTCGCCCGCCGTGGCCTTCTCGGCGGCTTCCTGCTCGGCATATTTGCGCGGGGCAAAGCTGCCTTCGCCGTTCTGCACTTCATGCAGCAGACGTTCGATCAAATCCCAGTTGTAAGTCGTCATCCTGATTCCTCCTGCAGGCCTAAGGAAAGTAGCCCGTCTAAAGGTGTGACACGCCACGCCACTCGCCGTTCAGCCGACCGGACGGACGTGATTTCTCTGAACTTTCCAGACGTTCGCCCCCTCAACTGAGCATAACGCCAAGGAGGTCCCCCATGAAAACCCTGATGAACCTGGCCATCGCCGCCACGCTCCTGACCGCCCTGCCCGCCTGGGCCTGCACGCCCGAAGAGGCCACCGCCAAGCGCGAGCAACTCGCCCAGGAAGTGGCCAAGCTCACCGAGCAGAACCCCACCAAGGCCAAGGAAATGAATGATGAATTGCAAAAAATGAACCTGGACACGGAAAGCGCGGAGTTCCCCGACAAGTGCCAGCTGATCGACGCCCGCTTGAAAGAATTGAAGGAAGCCGCCGCCAAGGCGAAAAACTGAAGGCATAAAAAAACCGGACATTGTCCGGTTTTTTCATATCAGCCCTGAATCACTCAGCAGCCGGTGCTTCTGGCTTGCGGCGCTTAAGGGGTGCCATGCCGTCCTTGCTGACCAACGACAGGTTGTCGGTCTTCGGGCGGTTGGCAATCTTGCGCTTGGTCGGCGACTTGGCACCGGCCTTTTTCTTGTCGCCCTTGGCGTCGGTCTTTTTCTTCTTCACGCCCACGGCCTTGCCCGACGCCTTGACCTTCTTCGGCCCGGTGTAGGTGCCTTTGACTTCCTTGATGGTACGGCGCTCGAACGACTGCTTGAGGTAGCGCTCGATGCTCGACATCAGGTTCCAGTCGCCGTGGCAGATCAGCGAGATCGCCAGGCCATCGTTGCCGGCACGCCCGGTACGGCCAATACGGTGCACGTACTCGTCGCCGCTGCGGGGCATGTCGAAGTTGATGACCATATCCAGGCCGTCCACGTCCAGGCCGCGAGCGGCGACATCGGTGGCCACCAGGATCTTCACGCCACCGGCCTTCAGGCGGTCGATGGCCAGCTTGCGGTCTTTCTGGTCTTTTTCGCCGTGCAGCACGAATGCTTTGTAATCCTGGGCCACCAGGCGACCGTAGATACGGTCGGCCGCTGCACGGGTGTTGGTGAACACAATGGCTTTCTGGTAGGTCTCGTTGGCCAGCAGCCAGTTGAGAATCTGCTCTTTGTGCACATTGTGGTCGGCGGTGACGATCTGCTGGCGCGTGGTCGCGTTCAGGTCACTGACGTTGTTGACTTGCAGATGCTCAGGATTGTTCAGGACCTTGGCGACCATGTCGCGCAGGGTCGAACCGCCGGTGGTGGCGGAAAACAGCATGGTCTGCTGGCGGTTGACGCATTCGCCGACCAGACGCTGCACGTCGTCGGCAAAGCCCATGTCGAGCATGCGGTCGGCTTCGTCGAGTACCAGCACTTCGACTTCCTTGAGGTCGAGATTGCCGGCATTCAGTTGCTCGATCATGCGGCCCGGGGTGCCGATCAAGATGTCCGGCACCTTGCGCAGCATGGCGGCCTGGACCTTGAAGTCTTCGCCACCGGTGATCAGGCCGGACTTGATGAAGGTGAACTGCGAGAAGCGTTCCACTTCCTTCAAGGTCTGCTGGGCCAGCTCGCGGGTTGGCAGCAGGATCAGGGTCTTGATGCTGACGCGGACTTTGGCCGGGCCGATCAGACGGTGAAGAATCGGCAGGACGAAAGCGGCGGTCTTGCCACTCCCGGTTTGAGCCGTCACCCGCAGGTCACGCCCTTCGAGCGCGAGCGGGATGGCCGCTGCTTGCACAGGCGTAGGCTCGACAAATTTAAGCTCGGCCACGGCTTTGAGCAGGCGTTCGTGCAGGGCGAATTGGGAAAACACGGGTGCTACCTCGAAGAAATACAAAAAATCAGCTGCATAGGGTACCGGTTTCGGGCGTCCAAACCGAGTGTCTTTACGCGAACGGTGCTAATCAGCTGCTTTTTTGTCAGGGCATTTGTCCGGAACATCAACTTTGTTGCACTTAAATGCTCTAATCGCCTCGTCTTGTCTTACAGAAGAATCGGTTTCACCCATGGATATCAAACAGCTCTGGCTCAACGCCCAGGACCTCTGGGGCGCCCTCGATCAACACCCGCTGCTGCACGCCAGCCTGGGCTTGCTGGTGTTGCTGGTAGTGGCGCTGCTGCTCGGACGGGTGGCGCGCTACCTCATCCTCCACGCCGTCAAATTGCTCGGCCGGCAGCCGGCGCTGCACTGGCTCAACGACCTGCGGCACAACAAAGTCTTTCACCGCCTGGCGCAGATGACGCCGTCGCTGGTGATCCAGTTCGGCCTGTACCTGGTGCCGGACCTGAGCAAGACCGCCATCCTGTTCATCGGCAACGTGGCCCTGGCGCTGACCATCCTGTTCATGGTGCTGGCGATCAGCGCGCTGCTCAGTGCACTGCTGGACATCTACGCGCGCACCGAACACGCCCGCACCCGCTCGATCAAGGGCTACGTGCAACTGGCGAAAATGGTGCTGTTCGTGTTCGGCGCAATCATCATCGTCGCCACCCTGATCGACCGCTCGCCGCTGTTGCTGCTGTCGGGCCTGGGTGCGATGTCGGCGGTGATCCTGTTGGTGTACAAGGACACGCTGCTGTCGTTCGTCGCCAGCGTGCAACTGACCAGCAACGACATGCTGCGCGTCGGCGACTGGATCGAAATGCCTCAGGTCGGCGCCGACGGTGACGTGGTGGACATCACCCTGCACACGGTCAAGGTGCAGAACTTCGACAAGACCATCGTCTCGATTCCCACCTGGCGCCTGATGTCCGAGTCGTTCAAGAACTGGCGCGGCATGCAGGCTTCCGGCGGGCGGCGGATCAAGCGCAGCTTGTTTATCGACGCCAGCGGCGTGCGCTTCCTGCGTGACGATGAAGAACTGCGCATGACCCAGGTGCACCTGCTCACCGACTACATCGGGCGCAAGCAAGCTGAACTCAAGGCCTGGAACGAAGCCCAGGGCAACAGCGCGCAACTGTCGGCCAACCGCCGCCGCATGACCAACCTCGGCACCTTTCGCGCCTACGCCCTGGCCTATCTGAAAAGCCACCCGGACATCCAGCCGAACATGACCTGCATGGTTCGCCAGATGCAGACCACCGCCCAGGGCGTGCCGCTGGAGATCTACTGCTTTACCCGCACCACCGCGTGGGCGGATTACGAGCGGATCCAGGGGGATATCTTCGATTACCTGCTGGCCGTGCTGCCGGAGTTTGGCTTGAGCCTGTATCAACAGCCGAGTGGCAGTGATTTGCGCGCGGGGATGTTGCCGGCGGTGCTGGGGGCCAGCCATTTGCCGGCCCCGGAAAGTCGCGCGATTTAAACCACGGAGCGGTTGGGCGGCTTTACGCCCAACCGACTGATCCACACCGCCCCCACGATCACCAGCCCGCCCAACGCCAGCCGTCCCAGCGGCTCATGCTGGTTCCAGATCAGCAAATTCAGCAGCAGGCCCACCGGCACATGGAGGTTGTTCATCACCGCCAGGGTGCCGCCCTGCACCAGGCAGGCGCCCTTGTTCCACCAGTACATGCCCAGCGCAGTGCTGACCAACCCGAGGAACACCAGCACGCCCCACTGCAGCGGCGCGTCGGGGAGGAAGTCGGCTTTGCCGAACAGCAGGAATGCCGGCAGCACTACCAGCAGCGCCCCCACGTAGAAATAACCGAAACGTCGGTAGTGCGGCAGATCGCTCGGATAACGCGCCACCAGGTGCTTGTACATCACCTGCCCGGCGGCGTAGGTGAAGTTGGCCAATTGCAGCAGCAAAAAACCCATGAGGAAGTGCGGCGTGATCTGGTCGAAACGAATCACCGCCGCGCCCGCTACCGCCACCAGCGCGGCGATCAGCGCCCAGGGATTGAAGCGGCGGTTGAGGGCGTCTTCGATCAGGGTCACATGCAGCGGCGTAAGGATGGTGAACAGCAGCACCTCCGGCACCGTCAGCACGCGAAAGCTCAGGTACAGGCACACGTAGGTCACGCCAAACTGCAAGGCGCCGATCAGCAGCATGCCGCGCATGAAGGCCGGCTCCACCGAGCGCCAGCGGGTCAGTGGGATAAACACCAGCCCGGCCAGCACCACGCGCACCAGCACCGCGAAGTAGCTGTCGACGTGACCGGCGAGGTATTCGCCGATCAAGCTGAAGGAAAAAGCCTGAATCAGGGTGACAACCAGTAGATAGCCCATGCGCGCCTCGTTTCGAATGGGCGGGACATTAAAGGTTTTCGGCGCTTGACGAAACTCGAGGCAAAAAAAACCCGACCTCGCTAAAGCGTCAGTCGGGCAGGAGCACTCAGGAGCAAAAGTGCAAAGGGAGGTTCGTTACGCGTACTTGAAGGGTTTGCGTGGCACTAGATAAACACCGCGCGATTATCTGGCGATTAACGGATCAGGCCACCTGTGCCAACAAGGCCTTGGCGTGGTTGATGCCCTTTTCCTGGAAGTCCCCGCTCAGGTTCACTCCTTCGGCGTGGATGAAGGTCACGTCGTGAATCCCGATAAACGCCATGACCTGGCGCAGGTACGGTTCCTGGTGATCGGAGCTGGCGCCGGTGTGGATGCCGCCGCGAGCGGTCAACACTATCGCGCGCTTGCCGGTGAGCAAACCCTGCGGGCCGGTAGCGGTGTACTTGAAGGTCACACCGGCGCGCAACACGTGGTCCAGCCAGGCCTTGAGGGTGCTTGGGATGGCGAAGTTGTACATCGGCGCAGCCATCACCAGCACATCGGCGGCGAGTAATTCGTGGGTCAATTCATCGGAGCGGTCGAGCGACACCTGCTCATCGTCGTTGCGCTGCTCGGCAGGCTTCATCCAGCCGCCGAGCAGGTTGGCGTCCAGGTGCGGAACCGGGTTAAGGGCCACGTCGCGCACGGTGATCTGGTCTGCCGGATGGGCGGCCTGCCATTGGCTGATGAACTGGCGGGTCAGTTGGCGGGAAATCGAATCCTGCTGGCGAGCGCTGCTTTCGATGATCAGAACATTGGACATGGCTTCGTAGGCTCCATCTGTAAATGCTGTAAGGCGATGGAGAAAAGGTTAACCAGGGCTCATTCGATTAAAAAGCGCAAAAAACTGCTATAACCCATCTATAAATTTGTTTATATGTGCAGTGTTCCTGTCGACCTGCTCTGCTGCTTTATTTCGGCGCACAGTCCAAGGCGATTCGCATCTTGATAATGGCGCGGTTGAACTTGACCGTGGTGTTGGTGCTTTTGCCGGCGGGCACCGTCACCGTACGGCGACGTGGGGACTCCGGACCGTTGGTGAAGGTTACCGAACACACGGCATCCTGGGTGCCGTAGTTATTGAGCTGGATCGAGCTGATGTCGCCGTCCACATCGGAAGCGGTGTAATCGATTTGTACCCCACTGATCTTTTTAGTCACGTCGATGGGGTAGGCAAACGCGGTCATCGGCAGCAGTGCCAGCAACACGCAACAGAATTTTCTCATTCGGCAGTCTCCAATAAGGACTGTCAGCTTAGGACAAGAGGAGCCCATCTTGAAAGCGCCCCGCGTTACCCTCGATCAATGGCGCACGCTGCAAGCCGTGGTCGACCACGGCGGCTTCGCCCAGGCGGCTGAAGCGCTGCACCGTTCGCAGTCCTCGGTGAGCTATACCGTGGCCCGCATGCAAGACCAACTCGGCGTGCCCTTGCTGCGCATCGATGGGCGCAAGGCGGTGCTCACCGACGCCGGAGAAGTGCTGTTGCGCCGCTCCCGGCAACTGGTGAAAAACGCCAGCCAATTGGAAGACCTCGCCCATCATATGGAACAGGGCTGGGAGGCCGAGGTCCGCCTGGTGGTGGACGCTGCCTACCCCAACGCGCGCCTGGTGCGTGCCCTCACCGCCTTTATGCCGCAGAGTCGCGGTTGCCGCGTGCGACTGCGCGAAGAGGTGCTGTCGGGCGTTGAAGAACTGTTGCTCGATGGCATGGCCGACCTGGCCATCAGTGGGTTCATCATCCCGGGTTACCTGGGCACGGAAATGAGCGACGTGGAATTCATCGCCGTGGCTCACCCCGATCACCCCCTGCATCGGCTCAACCGCGAACTGAGCTTCCAGGACCTCGAAAGCCAGATGCAGGTGGTGATCCGCGATTCCGGCCGCCAGCAACCGCGGGATGTAGGTTGGCTCGGCGCCGAACAGCGCTGGACCGTCGGCAGCCTGGCCACCGCCGCCACGTTCGTCAGCAGCGGCCTGGGCTTTGCCTGGTTGCCCCGCCACCTGATCGAGCGCGAGCTCAAGGAAGGCCTGCTCAAGCAACTGCCCCTGGAAAAGGGCGGGAGCCGCAACCCGACGTTCTATCTCTACTCGAACAAAGACAAACCCTTGGGCCCGGCCACGCAGATCCTCGTGGAACTGCTGCGCACCTTTGACACTGCGCCGCTGGACGCACCGTTCGCGGCCCCCCAGCAAGCCTGAAACGGAGTTCACCCATGGCCTGGTTCGAACATGAAGGATGCAACCTGCACTACGCGCAATACGGTCGCGGCAGCCCGCTGATCCTGATCCACGGCCTGGGCTCCAGCAGCCAGGATTGGGAGCTGCAGGTCCCGGTGCTGGCCCGCCACTATCGGCTGATCGTGGTGGATGTACGTGGCCACGGCCGATCGGACAAACCCCGCGAGCGCTACAGCATCCAGGGCTTCACCAACGACCTGCTCGCGCTCATCGAGCATCTGGACCTGCCCGCCGCGCACGTGGTGGGGCTGTCCATGGGTGGCATGATCGCGTTTCAACTTGCGGTGGACGAACCCGCACGGGTCAAGAGCCTGTGCATCGTCAACAGCGCGCCCGAGGTCAAGGTGCGCAGTCTCCAGGAATACGGGTGGTGGGCCAAGCGCTGGACGCTCGCCCGGGTGCTCAGCCTCGCGACCATCGGCAAGGCCCTCGGCGACCGGTTGTTCCCCAAGCCGGAACAGGCCGACCTGCGGCGCAAGATGGCCGAACGCTGGGCAAAAAACGACAAACGTGCTTATCTCGCCAGCTTCGATGCGATTGTGGGCTGGGGCGTACAGGAACGACTTTCGAGAATTACCTGTCCAACCCTGGTCATCAGCGCCGACCACGACTACACCCCCGTGGCGCACAAAGAAAACTATGTAAAACTGCTGCCCGATGCGCGGCTGGTGGTGATCGAAGATTCACGCCATGCCACGCCCTTGGATAAACCCGAAGTCTTTAATACCACCCTGCTCGATTTTCTAGAGACAGTCGAAACCACTACCCAGGATCACTGACCCATGCTGAAAAAAATCGCCTTCTTTGCCGGTTCCGTTCTGTTCGCTGCCAACCTGATGGCCGCCGAGCCCGCCAAGGCGCCTCACGTGCTGATCACCACCACCAACGGCGAGATTGAAATCGAACTGGACCCGGTCAAGGCGCCGATCAGTACCAAGAACTTCCTGGCCTATGTCGACAAGGGCTTCTACACCAACACGATTTTCCACCGTGTGATCCCGGGCTTCATGGTCCAGGGTGGCGGCTTTACCCAGTCGATGTCGCAGAAGCCGACCGAAGCACCGATCAAGAACGAAGCCAGCAACGGCCTGCATAACGTGCGTGGCACCTTGTCCATGGCGCGTACCAATGACCCGAACTCGGCCACCAGCCAGTTCTTCATCAACGTGGCCGACAATGCCTTCCTCGACCCAGGCCGCGATGCCGGTTACGCCGTATTCGCCAAAGTGGTCAAGGGCATGGACGTGGTCGACATCATCGTCAACTCGCAGACCACCACCAAACAAGGCATGCAGAACGTGCCAATCGATCCTGTCCTGATCAAGTCGGCCAAGCGCATCGACTGAGGTCTGCAGGTAGTTCCGCGCGCGGCCCACGAGGCGGCGCGCGCATTTGAACAGGAGAGCCCGCCAGGCGGGCGTCAACCTAATGCTCTATCGTCGTTTTGAAAAGCTGATCGATATTTTCCGCGACGCGCCCAGCGCCGCCCCTCCCGATAAAGTCCTGCCCTTCTACCTCTACTACCTGCGCCAGGTGTGGCCGAGTTTTGCCGCATTGCTGGTGGTGGGCCTGATCGGTGCGCTGATCGAAGTCGCGCTGTTCAGCTACCTGAGCCGCATCATCGACCTGGCCCAAGGCACGCCGCCGGCGAACTTCTTCCAGCTGCACAGCACCGAGCTGATCTGGATGGCCGTGGTCGCCCTGCTGCTGCGCCCGATCTTCGGCGCCCTGCATGACCTGCTGGTACACCAGACCATCAGCCCGGGCATGACCAGCCTGATTCGCTGGCAGAACCATAGCTATGTGCTCAAGCAGAGCCTGAATTTCTTCCAGAACGACTTCGCCGGGCGCATCGCCCAGCGCATCATGCAGACCGGCAATTCCCTGCGCGACTCCGCCGTGGCGGCGGTCGATGCGATCTGGCACGTGGCGATCTACGCCATCAGCTCCCTGGTGCTGTTTGCCGAGGCCGACTGGCGCCTGATGATCCCGCTGGTGACGTGGATCATCGGCTACAGCCTGGCGCTGCGCTACTTCGTGCCACGGGTGAAGGAACGCTCGGTGATCTCGTCCGAGGCGCGCTCCAAGTTGATGGGCCGCATCGTCGACGGCTACACCAACATCACCACCTTGAAGCTGTTCGCGCACACTCAATACGAGCAGGAATACGCCAAGGAAGCGATCATCGAGCAGACCGAAAAAACCCAGCTGGCCAGCCGCGTAGTCACCAGCATGGACGTGGTGATCACCACCATGAACGGCCTGCTGATCGTCACCACCACCGGCCTGGCCCTGTGGCTGTGGACCCAGTCGCTGATCTCCGTGGGCGCCATCGCCCTGGCCACCGGCCTGGTGATTCGGATCGTCAACATGTCCGGTTGGATCATGTGGGTGGTCAACGGTATTTTCGAAAACATCGGCATGGTGCAGGACGGCCTGAAGACCATCGCCCAGCCGCTCGCCGTAATCGACCGTGACCAGGCCCCGCGCCTGAGCGTGCCGCACGGCGAAGTGCGCTTCGAGCAGGTGGATTTCCACTACGGCAAGAAGAGCGGGATCATTGGCGGCCTGAACCTGACCATCAAGGCCGGGGAGAAAATCGGCTTGATCGGCCCTTCCGGCGCGGGCAAATCGACCCTGGTCAACCTGCTGCTGCGCCTGTACGACCTGCAAGGCGGGCGCATCCTGATCGATGGCCAGGACATCGCCGAGGTGGCCCAGGAAACCCTGCGCGAACAGATCGGCATGATCACCCAGGACACCTCGCTGCTGCACCGCTCGATCCGCGACAACCTGCGGTATGGCAAGCCGGACGCCACCGATGAAGAACTCTGGGCCGCCGTGCGCAAGGCGCGGGCTGATGAATTCATCCCGCTGCTGTCCGACTCCGAAGGCCGCACCGGGCTGGATGCACATGTGGGTGAGCGCGGGGTCAAACTCTCGGGCGGACAACGCCAGCGCATTGCGATTGCGCGCGTGTTGCTCAAGGATGCGCCGATTCTGATCATGGACGAAGCCACCTCAGCGCTCGACTCGGAAGTGGAAGCGGCGATCCAGGAAAGCCTGGAGACCCTGATGCAGGGCAAGACGGTGATTGCGATTGCGCACCGGTTGTCGACCATCGCGCGCATGGACCGCCTGGTGGTGCTGGAGAAAGGCCAGATTGCCGAAAGTGGCAGCCATGCCGAACTGCTGGCCCATGGCGGCTTGTATGCGCGGTTGTGGCAGCACCAGACCGGCGGTTTTGTCGGCATCGACTGAGACAACACCGTTAACTCCCCGTAGTAGCCGGCTTGCCGGCGATGAGGCCCAAAAGATCACCGAGGTGTTTGAGGGCGCCATCACCGGCAAGCCGACTCCAGGTTAAAACGGCGCCAGCCCTTTGTTTCAAAGGGCTGGCGCTTTTTTTTGCGCCTGGATTTGTGCCGTATCCGTGCTGTACTTCAGAGCAGTGCCCAGACGGGCGCTGAAGTAAATCTGCAGGGAGCATCACTGATTTACGGATTGGGTAGAGCGATCTATCAAGGACGGGTTGCATGTCTTTGTTCAAGCGTTCAGTCACAGAGGGGTTAGGTACGTTTTGGCTGGTGTTGGGCGGTTGCGGAAGTGCGGTGTTGGCCGCAGCGTTTCCTGCAGTCGGGATCGGATTGTTGGGGGTGGCCCTGGCGTTCGGGCTCACGGTGCTGACCATGGCAGTCGCCATCGGGCACATCAGTGGTTGTCACCTCAACCCGGCGGTCTCGGTGGGGCTGGTCGTGGGCGGAAGATTTCCGGCCAGGGAGTTACCGGCGTACATCGTGGCTCAAGTCATTGGCGGCACACTCGCCGCCGCCTTGCTGTATTTCATTGCCAGCGGCAAACCGGGGTTTGAACTCGCGTCGGGCCTGGCCTCCAATGGCTATGGCGAGCATTCGCCGGGCGGCTATTCAATGGCAGCGGGGTTTGTCTGTGAGCTGGTGATGACAGCCATGTTCCTGCTGATCATCCTCGGCGCCACCGACCATCGCGCGCCCAAGGGCCTCGCGCCCATCGCCATTGGCCTGGCCTTGACCTTGATCCACCTGATCTCCATCCCCGTGACCAACACCTCGGTCAACCCGGCCCGCAGTACGGGCCCGGCGCTGATCGTGGGCGGGTGGGCGATCCAGCAGTTGTGGATGTTCTGGCTCGCGCCATTGCTGGGTGCGGCGATAGCCGGCGTGGCCTATCGATGGCTGGGCAAGGAGGAGCCGGCTTAAGGCAAACCGGTCAGCCCTGCCGATACGGCAGGGCTGCCCTTGCTTCTTCGGCATACGCCAGGATTCCCACCTGTTCGCGTGCCAGGAAGTCCGCCACCGCATTCTTCAACCCCGGATGACGCAAGTAGTGCCATGAGCGGGTAATCACCGGCTCGAACCCGCGAATCAGCTTGTGCTCGCCCTGGGCGCCGGCGTCGAAGCGTTGCAGGCCGTGGGCAATGGCGTAGTCCATGCCCTGGTAGAAACAGGTTTCGAAATGCAGTCGATCAAACTCGGCCAGGCAGCCCCAGTAGCGGCCGTAGAAGCTGTCGCCACCGATCAGGCTGAAGGCCATGGCGACCGGGCGACTACCTTGCTTGGCCAGCACCACTCGGATCGCCTCGGGCATGCGTTCGGCCAGCAGGCTGAAAAACGCGCGGGTCAGGTAGGGCGATTGGCGGCGTACCGCGTAGGTATTGGCGTAGCAGGCGTAGACAAAATCCCATTGCGCTTCGCTCAGCTCATGGCCTTGCAGCCACTCGAAATCGATGCCCTGCCCCGCCACCTGTTCGCGTTCTTTGCGCATCTGTTTGCGCTTGCGCGAACTGAGCGCGTCGAGGAAATCCTGGAAGTCGCGGTAGCCACGGTTCTGCCAGTGAAATTGGCACCCCAGGCGCTGCAACCAGCCGGGTTGGCGGGCCAGCGCATCATCGGCCAACGCGTCGGTGAAGTTGATATGGGCGCTGGAAAGGCCCTCGATTTCCAGGTAGCCCGGGAGGCTGTTGAGCAGCTCGAACCCGTCCTCGGCATTGGCCGCCAGCAGGCGCGGCCCGCTGACCGGACTGAACGGCACGGCCGTCAACAGCTTGGGGTAATAGTCGATGCCCGCCCGCTCACAGGCATCCGCCCAGCCGTGGTCGAACACGTACTCGCCATAGGAATGCCACTTGCGATAACTGGGCAAGGCCGCCACCAGCCGATCGCCCTCCCAGTGCAACAGGTGCTCCGGTTGCCAGCCCGATTGCGGGCCCAGGCTTGCGCTGTCTTCCAGCGCGCTGAGGAAAGCGTGTCGCACGAAAGGTTGGGCCTGCGGCACCAGTGCATCCCAAACCTGCGGGGCGATTTCGGACAGGCTGTCCAGGCGTTGCAACGGCATCGGCATCCTCACTACGTCATGGCGTGAAAGCCTCGCGAGTATCGCTTATCGCCGAGCCCAGCACACCCTCAAATCGCCGGACAAGGCTCTAAACCGATAGTTCCATTCTTAAATAATTTGTCATCTAGATGACATCACTTCGCCACTGTTGCGTCATAAACGATCGTGATACTGACGCCTGTTTTTAGAGCGCCTGGTTCTAACAGGTGGTTATTTTTCCGTCCGTCATCGGTCGGTTGTGTCCTGGATGGTTTGCCATCCCTCCTCACTTTCGGAGATTGATATGCGTCTTGCTTCCACTAAAACTGCGGCGGTCCTGTGCGGCGGCCTGTTACTGGCCCTGAGCGTTCCGGCCAGCGCTGCAGTCGACGCTAAATTGCTCGACATGCTCAAGGCCAATGGCCAGATCACTGCGGCGCAGTACACCGAGCTGCAAGCGGAACTGGCCAAGGATCAGAAAGAAAAGCAGATCGCACAGCAAGCTCAACAAGAGACCAACGAACAGATCGCGGCCACCGCGAAAAAAACCAACGACCTCAGCGTGTTCGACCAGAAGCTGGCCTGGGCCGCCAAGACTCAGCTCAAGGGTGATGTGCGTTTCCGCCAGGAAACCGTCAAGATCGACGGCACCCCCAACAACGGTGGCAAGGACAAGGATCGCCAGCGCATCCGTGCCCGCCTGGGCGCCTATACCGAAATCAACTCGCAGGTCGACACCGGTATCCGTATCGCCACCGGCAACAGCGAAGACGCGCGCTCCACCAACCAGGACCTGGACAGCTACTTCAACAAGAAGTCGCTGTGGCTGGACCTCGGCTACATCGACTATCACCCGGACCAGATCAAGAACCTGCACGTGATTGGCGGCAAGATGCTGCAACCCTGGGTCAGCATGGGCGACGTGATCTGGGACAGCGATGTCAACCCGGAAGGCCTGGCGGTGACCTACAAATACCCATTGGGCACCAGCGCCGAGCTGTTCGGCAGCCTGGGTAACTACACCCTCAAGGACAACGTCAACGGCGAAGGCGTGCAATTTCGCAATGACCTGCGCATGACGGCCGGCCAGTTGGGCTCGCGTTTCTCCCTCACCGACAACCTGAAAGTCACCCTGGGTGGCAGCGTCTACGCTTTTCAGAACGACCAGGACAGCCGCTGCCCCACCGCTGGCTCGACTCAATGCCTGACGCCGGCCGAAACCATTGCCAACACCGCAGCCGGCAATGCCAGCGAGTACCGTTTGTATGAAGGCTTCAGCCAAGTCGATATCGGCGGCCTGGCCGTACCGTTGTCGTTCTACGGTCAATACGTGAAGAACAACGAAGCCACTCAAAAAGATCAGGACACTGCCTGGTTGCTGGGTGCCAAGTCCAAGGTGTTCGGCTTCAACCTGGACTACAACTACCGCGACGTACAGCGCTACGCAGTGGTCGGCGCCTTCACCGACTCCGATTTCGCCGGCGGCTTCACCGGTGCGCGCGGTCACAAGTTCAAGGTCGGCTACGACATCGACAAGAACTTCGCCATCGGCGCCACGTACTTCCTGACCAAGGCCGATTACGCCAGCGCCCCGGGCTACCGCGACGCGAACGCCAACACCCTGCAACTGGATGCAGAAGCCAAGTTCTAAGTGTCAGCGTTGAACGCCTTGGGCCAGGACGGCCCGAGGTGGCTGTAACAGTCTTGCGTGGGCGGGGAGATCCCCATCATCCGTTCGCCCCACCCACGCGAGCCTGCCTATTCCTCGCCTTTCTGATCCTTGAGTCGCTCGTCAGCCAGGCGCTGCGCCAAGGCATCCACATCTTTTACCGGCGCTTGCGGCATGATCTTCAGCGTCGCCTGCATCAGGCGCATCTGACGGATGAACCGTCGGCAGTTCGGGCAGAACATCAAGTGATGACGCACCAGCAGACGCTCGCGAAAGGTCAATTGCCCATCGAGATAGTCACTGGACCGCGCCACTTGCTCTTTACAGGTCAACATTCGCCCGTTTCCTCAAAATGCTCCACCGTGGCGAAGACTTTAAGCCGTGCTCGATGCAACAGCACACGGACATTGGAGAGCGAGAGTGTCAGAAGATTACAGATCTCTTCCAACTCCAGGCCCTGGCGTTCGCGCAATACCAGCACGCTGCTTTGCAAATCAGACAGGTTCAGCAACGTATGCTCCAGGCACTTGCGCAGTTCATCCTCGGTCAGCAGCGCTTCCGGGGTGTCCTGGTGCCAGGCGTAGGGCGCGACAGCCCAGTGGCCATCATCGGGGGTAAAACGGTCGTCGCCAATGGTGCCATGGGGCGAAGGCAGATCGTCGAGCAGCACTTCCCGGCGATTCTGCTTATAGCGACCCTTGGCGGCGTTGGCCGTGATGGTCAGCAGCCAGGTCTTGAGGCTGGAGCGCCCCTCGAACCGGGACAGGTTGCGCACCACCGACAGCCAGGCGTCCTGCACCACCTCGTCGGCATGGCGCTGCCCGACAATGGCATAGGCCACCGCGCGCATCGCGCTTTGATAGGTGGTGACCAATTCCTTGTAGGCCCGCTGCTCACCCTTGAGCAAACGTTCAAGCAGGTGCGCGTCGTCCGCTGCTGCCATGTCTACCTCGATTCCACTGTGCAAACCCGCTAATGCAGCAACCAGGCCCTGGTAGGAGCTGGCTTGCCAGCGATGCAGGCACCTGGGTGATTCAGTCGCACCGCGCTGATGCGATCGCTGGCAAGCCGTCGCCTACAGGGACGGCGTTACCCCGGTAGATCAGCGCTTGCGCAGGATCACGCTACCGATCGAATAGCCTGCGCCAAACGAACTGAGTACCGCGACGGCACCCTTGGGCAAGTCGTCCTGGTAGGTGTGGAACGCAATCACCGAGCCGGCCGAGCTGGTGTTGGCGTAAGTATCGAGGATCACCGGCGCTTCTTCCACCGACGCTTCGCGGCCCAGCAGTTTCTTCACAATCAGGTGGTTCATGCTCAGGTTGGCCTGGTGCAGCCAGAAGCGCTTCACGTCTGCCACGTTCAACTGGTTTTCTTCCAGGTGCACACCGATCAGCTCGGCGACCATCGGGCAGACATCGCGGAACACTTTGCGGCCTTCCTGCACGAACAGCTTGTCGGGCGCGCCGATGCCCTCTTCCGCCGCGCGGTTGAGGAAGCCGAAGTTGTTGCGAATGTTGTTCGAGAACTTGGTCAGCAGCTTGGTGCTGACCACGTCGAACTGGTGTTCGGAGGTGGCCAGGTCGGCACGCTCGAGGATCACCGCGGTGGCGGCGTCGCCGAAGATGAAGTGGCTGTCGCGGTCACGGAAATTCAGGTGGCCGGTGCAGACTTCCGGGTTGACCATCAGGATCGCCCGCGCCTGGCCCAGCTGGATGCTGTTGGCGGCGTTCTGGATGCCAAAGGTCGCCGAGGAACATGCCACGTTCATGTCGAAACCGAACCCTTCGATGCCCAGGGCTTCCTGGACTTCGATGGCAATGGCCGGGTAGGCGCGCTGCAGGTTGGAGCAGGCGACGATCACGCCGTCGATGTCGGCGGCGGTCTTGCCGGCGCGCTGCAGGGCCTGTTCGGCAGCGCCGACGGCCATCTGGCAAAGCACCGACCACTCGTCATTGCTGCGCTCGGGCAGACGCGGGGCCATGCGCTGCGGGTCGAGAATGCCGTCCTTGTCCATGACAAAGCGGCTCTTGATGCCCGAGGCTTTTTCGATAAAGGCGGCGCTGGATTCGGTCAGCGGCTGAACGTCACCACGCTCGATGGCGGCGGCGTTGTCGGCGTTGAACTGCTGCACGTAGGTATTGAAAGACTGCACCAGCTCTTCGTTGGAGATGCTGTTGGCCGGGGTATACAGGCCAGTGCCGCTGATGACGACGTTATGCACGGTCGTTCCTCTAAATCTGTCAGGCAGAAGATATTGGTACCGTCGTACCAAACTGTAAGTCGTTCGATTCCGTCCAGCGGCATCAAACTGGCAACGCTTTATTCCATCGCGCCGTGGCTGTACGCCAGCCCATCCCGACGATCCCGGCATTTATAACCGCGAAGTTTGCCACAAACCCCAGGATTTGGCGCCATGTGCCCGATAAACCTGCTGTGCAGTGGGATTGGCCCTGTGGCAAGCAGGCTTGTCTTGATGAGCGGCCTTGTTGTGGCTGGCGAGCCTGTGGTGGCAAGCAGACTTTTTGTGGTGAGCAGGCTTGTTGTGGCGAGCAGGCTTGCCCTGCGTTGGGCTGCGCAGCAGCCCCAGTCCAACCTCCTCGGTCTGCCAGATAGATCCGGTGAGCTATTTTTGGGGCTGCTTCGCAGCCCAACGCAGGGCAAGCCTGCTCACCCCAACAAGCCTGCTCACCACAAAAAGGCCACTCACCCCCAAGAAAACCCATCTGCCACAACAAGCCGGCCAGCCTTAGCAAGCCCGCTCACCACAATTTCAAGCCTCGACCAGGCTCCATTGCTTGCTCAGGCGCTTGTCGGAAATCGGCACTTTGGTGCCGAGTTGCTGGGCGAACAACGACACCCGATACTCCTCCAGCCACCAGCGATAGAGCTCCAGCTGCGGGTCGCGCTTGCCTTCCTGGGTGTGTTTGTTCAGGCGGTTCTGGTATTGCGCCCACAGGCCGCTCAGTTCGGTGCTCCACACCCGATCCTTTTGCACCTGGCTCGGCAGTTTCTCCAGACGCAATTCGATGGCCTTGAGGAATCGCGGCAGCTCCTTGAACCACTGCGCCGGGGTTTCGCGCACAAAACAGGGATACACCAGGTTACTCAATTGTTGCTTGATGTCGTTGAGGGCCACCGCCTGGGCCAGGTCGATCTTGCCCTTGAAGCGCTTTTGCAGGCCGTGCCAGAGTTTCAACACCTCCAGGGTCAAGCGTGCCAGGCGTTCGGCATGTTCGGTCCAACTGCCACGCTTGCGTTCGGCCAACGCGGCGAGGCCGGCGCCGTCACGCGGCAAGCTGGCTTCGCCTTCCAGCACGCAGCTGTCGAGGCTGGCCAGCAGGATGTCTTCGACCAGCGCGTCGATGCGCCCCAGTTCGCGGTACATCAGGCCCAATTCAGTGAGGCCGGGCAATTTGCCGCGCAGGAATTTCGCCGGTTCCGCCAGTTGCTGCATCAGCAGGCGCTGCAACGCGCGGCGATGCTGGAACTCGGCTTCGGCAGCGGTGGAGAAACGCCCTTCCTTGACCGTGCCGTTTTCCTCCACGAGCGCCGGGTAGACGGTCATCGACAGGCCGGCGATGTTCTGCTGGGTCTTCTCGGCCACCGCGGCGAACACCTTGGCCTCCACCGGCTGCTGGCTCTTCGCCGTCTGCGGTACCGCCAAGGCCGCTTGGCTGGCTTGCGCAAAACGTGCCGTCAGCTCGGCCAGGTCGCGGCCTTCGCCGAGGAACTTACCCTCGCCATCGACCACTTCCAGGTTCATCTTCAGGTGGCTGTCCACCTGCTGCGCGGCCTCGGCCCAGGCTTCATCGCTGACCCGTGCGCCGGTCATGCGCAGCAGTTCCCGGCCCAGGGCCTGGGGCAGCGAGCCCTGGCCGAATTCAATGCGCTGCAACGCCGCCTTGACGAAATCCGGCACCGGTACGAAGTTCTTGCGCAACGCCTTCGGCAAGTTGCGCACCAGGGCGATACATTTGGCTTCGATCACCCCGGGCACCAGCCATTCCAGGCGCTCCGGCGGCAACGCCGGCAGCAGCGGTGCGGGGACGCGCAGGGTTACGCCGTCGCGTGGATGATTGGGCTCGAAGTGGTAACTCAAGGCCAGCGCCAGGTCGCCCAGGTGCAGGGTGTCCGGATAATGCGCGGCGGTGACCTCGCTGGCCTCGCGGGCCAGCACGTCTTCTTCGCGCATGATCAGCAGCTGCGGGTCTTTCTGGCTGTTGACCTTGTACCAGCTGTCGAACGTGGCGGTCTGGTGGATCTCCGCCGGCAGGCGCGCATCGTAGAAGGCGTACAGGGTTTCTTCGTCGGCGAGGATGTCGCGCCGGCGCGCCTTGGCCTCCAGCTCATCGAGCTGTTCAAGCAGTTGCTGATTGGCCGTGAGGCACTTGGCCCGCGACTGAATTTCGCCACGCACCAGGCCTTCTCGGATAAACAGCTCGCGCGACACCACCGGGTCAATCGGCCCGTAATGCACCGGACGACGCCCGACCACGATCAGCCCGAACAGGGTGATCTGTTCAAAGGCGACGACCTGGCCGCGCTTCTTTTCCCAATGCGGTTCGAAGTGGTTTTTCTTGATCAGGTGCCCGGCCAGCGGCTCGATCCAGTCGGCATCGATCTTCGCCACCATGCGCGCGTAGAGCTTGGTGGTTTCCACCAGTTCGGCGGTCATTAGCCATTGCGGGCGCTTCTTGCCGATGCCCGAGGACGGGTGAATCCAGAAGCGTCGCTGGCGTGCACCGAGGTAATCGCCTTCTTCAGTCTTCTGGCCGATCTGGCTGAGCAGGCCGGACAGCACCGCCTTGTGCAGTTTCGGGAAGTCCGCCGGTTCTTTATTGACGGTCAGCTGCATGTCGCGGCAGATCAGGCTCAACTGGCGGTGGGAATCGCGCCACTCGCGCAGGCGCAGATAATTCAGGAAGTTCTTGCGGCACCAGTTGCGCAGCGGGCTGGCGGTCAATGCCTGGCGCTGCTCTTCAAAGCCGCGCCACAGATTGACCAACCCGGCGAAGTCCGAGTCGGCGTCTTTCCACTGAGCGTGCGCCTGGTCGGCGGCTTGCTGGCGTTCCGGCGGACGCTCGCGCGGGTCCTGGATCGACATGGCGCTGGCGACAATCAACACTTCCTGCAGGCTGCCGAGCTTGGCCGCCTCCAGCAGCATGCGGCCCATGCGCGGGTCCACCGGCAGGCGCGCCAGTTGGCGGCCCAGCGGCGTCAACTGGCTGTTGCGGTCTACCGCCGAGAGTTCTTGCAGCAAATTGAAACCGTCGCTGATGGCCTTGCCATCCGGCGGTTCGATAAACGGGAAATCGGTGATCTCGCCCAGGCGCAGGTGCAGCATCTGCAGGATCACGGCGGCGAGGTTGGTACGCAGGATCTCCGGGTCGGTGAATTCCGGACGGGCGATAAAATCCTCTTCGCTGTACAAGCGCACGCAGATGCCCGGCTCAACCCGCCCGCATCGGCCCTTACGCTGGTTGGCACTGGCCTGGGAAATCGCCTCGATCGGCAGGCGCTGCACTTTGGCGCGGTAACTGTAGCGGCTGATGCGCGCGGTGCCGCTGTCGATGACATAGCGGATGCCCGGCACGGTCAGCGAGGTTTCGGCGACGTTGGTCGCCAGTACCACGCGCCGTCCAGGGTGGGACTGGAAAATCCGCTGCTGTTCGGCCGGCGACAGCCGCGCGTACAACGGCAAAATTTCGGTGTGCTTGAGCTGAGCCTTGCGCAGCATCTCGGCGGCGTCACGGATCTCGCGCTCGCCAGGCAAAAACACCAATACGTCGCCGGGGCTGCGGCGCTCGCTGCGCTCATAGGCGGCAATTTCATCGAGGGTGGCGAGGATCGCCTGGTCGACTGTCAAGTCGTCCTCGACGCGGTTGCCCTCCTCGTCTTGCTCCAGGGTCAGCGGGCGGTACCAGGTATCGACCGGGAAGGTGCGGCCCGACACTTCGACAATCGGTGCATCGTCGAAATGTTTGGAGAAACGCTCCAGGTCGATGGTCGCCGACGTGATGATGACTTTCAGGTCGGGGCGACGCGGCAGCAGGGTTTTCAGGTAACCCAGCAGGAAGTCGATATTGAGGCTGCGTTCGTGGGCTTCGTCGACGATGATCGTGTCGTAGCGTTCCAGATACCGGTCGTTCTGGGTTTCGGCGAGCAGGATGCCATCGGTCATCAGCTTGATCAGGGTGTTGGAATCGCTCTGGTCTTCAAAGCGCACCTGATAACCGACCAGCGCGCCCAATGGCGTCGCCAACTCTTCGGCAACCCGGCTGGCAACGCTGCGCGCGGCAATCCGGCGCGGCTGGGTATGGCCGATCAGGCCGTACTGGCCGCGGCCGATCTCCAGGCAGATCTTCGGCAACTGGGTGGTTTTACCCGAGCCGGTTTCACCGGCAATGATCAGCACCTGATGCTTGTTCAGCGCATCCTTGATCTCGTCACGCTTGGCCGCAATCGGCAGGCTGTCGTCGTAACGAATCACCGGCAGGCTGGCGCGCCGTGCCGTCACCTGGGCACAGGACGCCTGCATGCGCGTCACCCACTGCGCCAACTTCTCCTCGTCGGGTTTCTTGCGCAGCTCGAGCAACTGCCGCCGCAAGCGGTGGCGGTCGGCGAGCATGGCGTGATCGAGGTTTTTCAGCAGTTGGTCGATAGCGGGCGCTTGGTCAGTCATCAGGGCGGCAAGGGTCTTTTGGGTGAGGCAGGTGAGGCCTGCGCAGCATTAATCAATGGTATGGAGGGGATTGTCGCAGATTTCGCCACGGCAGGAGACGCTCCATCACTTTGCAATGGTCCCTGTCCCGCCCCCAGTAACGACTTTTACTACAAGGCTTTGAGCGCCCTTCACACTGTTAAAAAGAGAAAGTCCGATTTGATCGGTGAGATACGCAGGCTTCAATGAATCGCCGGAAACCTCAAGCAAATCAAAATATTCCCCATTCAAAACGGAGCTTAATATGCCAATCGATTCTGTCACGCCGCGCCTGCCGAGTTACCAGGAATCTATCGATGCCCAACCACGCTCGGCAAAAACCCAGCCACCGCCAAGCTATGAATTCCCTCCGGCCTATACCGAAAAGCCGTCATCAACATCCGCCAGCCGCCAAGCCTCATCGGAGCGCCCAACAAACCTGACGGCGAATCGAATCTCGGAGTTCCACTCTAGAAGCCAGGCCAATCGGGGAATGAACTTCATGAGCGGTCTATGACGCGCAAAAATCAGGAAGTCGCCTGATTGAATGTTGCGCCGAACACAAGGGGGCGGGCCAATTACAGCATGTGATGTTTGAAGTCACGACTCTTGCTCCCTTGACGGCAGGCTGACGCGTCACTCACGCGCCAGCTTCAGTCTTCGCCCACGGCGACATTTACTACAACACTGAGTGGATCATTCTGTGTTTTCAACAGCAGAAGTCCGATGGGATGGAGGGCATAGGAAAGGTTAAATGAGACTTCCAGACAACAACTTCCATTTTTAACGTGAACCGGAGCTTCCATGCTGATCCCGCCGACCACTACGCGCCCAGATAACCCGCCCTCTTACGCTGTAGTAATGAGCCCTGAGAGCCCGCCGCCCTACGAACATCTTCCGAGCTATGCGCAAGCAACTGGCACGCCCTCTAACGCTGGAGTAATGCGCCCTGAGAGCCCGCCGCTCTATGAACCTGCGCAAGCAACAGGCATTCAGCCTTCGCCCCGTAATAGCCATGATCCATCCGCGCCGGCCACCAACCTGACGGCGAATCGAATCGCAAACAGCGTTACGAACGGACTGATGAGCCTCTTGTCTCGCGTTTAAAATGAAAGCTCACGATTAAGCCCACTTGGTAAATCACGCTACTTTCTGGTTTCACATTACCTAGAACTATTGGCACCCAGTGCCTGGGTGCCAATAGTGCATAATCGACTGGAACACGGACACAACCTTGCACTACCGGTACTCCTACTTAGAGTACCAGCAGCTCAAGGCCTTCAACACTTGCAATTACGCTAGAGCAAACTCCTCACTTTGGTAAAAAGGATATATCTTTATTGGTATTAAGCAATATATCGCTCCAGTTGCTCAGGCGGTTCCTGTTTTGTTCGCTGGGGTTATGAAGTTGGCCATGGGCAGACTCTTTATGCAGATCCTGCATTGACCCCTTATACTGTTCTTGATTTGCCTTGAGCGCGTTGTTGATCCGAAATTTTTGCGTGGGATCAGTGGTTGTTTCGCTGCGGTCAAGCAATGTTATTCTTCGCTCCAACAAGCCCGCAGGCCTATCAAGTAATTGCCTGTCGACGGCGTTCTGTGGAAAAACCTTGGGAAGGCTATCGAGAGTGTTAAGCACTTTCTGCGCCTTCTCACGCTCCTGGTGTCGAGGTGAAGCGCTGGGTGCCCCCCAGGAGCTCTCCGACGGTTTTACCGGCGCCATACTTTGGGTTTTATTAGAAAAAGAATGCTCACCATAAGTGGCCACACGATGGGGTGAAAAACGATCTATAGGCATAAACACCTCCGCCCGCTGAGATTAATAATTGACTGACAGCAACTAAATTTAGTTGTGAAACCTTTGAGAGGCCATCAGACTTATCTCAATAGACCGTACTACCTTTCAACGCGGCGGTAATAAAACCGCTTATCAGAACATTCACACCGCAACGGTTAGCAACCTTATATAACGCACTGCCAAGCAAGCATTAAAACAGGCACGGGCATTCTCAACACCTTGTTCAAAACCCACCCCATCACATAAAAACATCTGACCGCACAGGTGGTTACTCAAATAATGACCTGTGCGTCATGACTCTCTTTACGCCGATACGGAAACACGTCAATCACCTTCCCCGCGCGAATCGCGTCCTGCAAACCTTTCCAGTAATCGGCGTTGTACAACTCGCCATGCAGTTCATTGAACAACTTGCGCTGGCCCGCATCGGCGAACAGGAACGGTGGAAATTCTTCCGGGAACACGTCCAGTGGGCCGATGGAGTACCAGGGTTCGGAGGCCATTTCGTCCTCGGGCGTGCGCGACGCAGGAATATGGCGGAAGTTGGCTTCGGTGAGAAAGCAGATTTCATCGTAGTCGTAGAACACCACGCGGCCGTGGCGGGTGACGCCGAAGTTCTTCAGCAGCATATCGCCGGGGAAGATATTCGCCGCCGCCAGTTGCTTGATCGCCAGGCCGTAGTCTTCCAGGGCTTCGCGCACCTGGGCGTCGTTGGCGTTGTCGAGATAAAGGTTGAGCGGGGTCATGCGCCGTTCGGTCCAGCAGTGGCGAATCAGCACAGTGTCGCCTTCGACTTCGACGGTGCCGGCGGCGACTTCGAGCAGCTCGGCCAGGCACTCCGGCTCGAATTTGCTCAAGGGGAAGCGGAAGTCGGCGAATTCCTGAGTGTCGGCCATGCGCCCGACGCGGTCGACGCTTTTGACCAGGCGGTACTTCTCGATCACCGTGGCGCGGTTGACATTTTTCGACGGCGAAAAGCGGTCCTTGATGATCTTGAACACGGTGTTGAAGCCGGGCAGCGTAAACACGCTCATGACCATGCCACGCACGCCGGGGGCCATGATAAAGCGGTCGTCGGTGGTCGCCAGGTGGTTGATCAGCGCGCGGTAGAACTCGGATTTGCCGTGCTTGTAGAAGCCGATGGAGGTGTACAGCTCCGCAATGTGCTTGCCCGGCAGGATGCGCTTGAGAAAACCGATGAATTCCGCCGGCACCGGCACGTCGACCATGAAGTAGGAACGGGTAAATGAAAAGATGATCGACACATCGGCTTCGTCGGTGATCAGTGCATCAATCTGGATGCCCTGCCCTTCACGGTGCAGCAGCGGGATCACCAACGGCCACTGCTCGTCGCGGGTGTAGATACGTCCTACAAGGTAGGCGCCCTTGTTGCGGTAAAGCACCGAGGAAAACAGCTCGACGTTGAGGTCCGGGTCCTTGCATACCCAGTCCGGCAGGTTTTCGCGCAGTTGCACTTCGAGGCGGCGCAGGTCGGCGGCGAGGTCCGCGTAGGGTTCGCTGAAACGGTAATCGGCGAAGATCTGCGCCAGCATCTCGGCGATCTGGCCGCCCGGCGTATACGTGCGCGTCTGCGCCGCCCGTGCCCGGCGCAGGCTGGGCCGGGTGGTGTGGATAAACATGCAGCCATCGCTGATCAGGTCATGGCTGAAAAGGCCGCAGAAAATCGAGTTGTACCAGGTCTCGGACAGCTCATCGTCGAAACGCAGGTCGATCAGGCCGATGTAGGCGCTTTTCACCAACGGCCACACCTCGATATCGAGCAATGCCGCGTCGGCAAAATTCGCCCGCAGGCGTGCGGTCACCTCGCCGACCTTCTCTTCATACAGGTTGATACGCGCCGCCGAGGCCGCCTGCCCCAATTGCCACTGGGCCTTTTCGAAACGCTCGCGGGCACCGTCGGTGATCTGGCGAAAGTGCTCACGGTAGTCGTCGAACCCTTCAAGGATCGTGCGGGCAATGGCGAGTGCAGGCGTGGTGAGCGACATGCGGGAAACCTCGAACGGGCATCGGGAAGCCCTGAGCTTAGCCAGTGCAGGGAGAGAGGAGAAGGGCCACTTTCAGCGCCCTGTTGTACAACTTCGTTCACTTTGTACATTTATTTTCAATTTATTTATTTCGACTGTACGGTCAATAAACGCACCCAAAAGTCGCACGCCGTTTTCACTCCAGGCCTTCATCGACGTGGCCTGCCAGCGTGAACCAGGAAAATCGCGCGGCGCCTCGAGGGTACATCCCCTAGCAGAGCTTTGGATCCAACTAAGGGAAACCCTGATTACCACCTTGATGGCACTTTGATATATAGCGCGCCCTTTCCCACCCTAACAAGGTCCAAAGACCGATCCGGGATCAGGTTTTAATTGCCCAAGGAGCATTGAGATGTCATTGAGGAATATGAAAATCGGCCTGCGTGCCGGATTGAGCTTTGGGGTATTGGCCAGTCTGCTGGTAATTGTCGGCCTGTTTGGCCTGGGTCAGATGGCCAAGCTGCGCGAGAGCGCGCTGGTCATCGAAGACGCCTGGATGCCGAGCATCGAGAACGCCCACGACATCGCCGCCTACGTCGCCAACATTCGCCTGGAAGGCCTGCGCCTGGTCACCACCGACGAATCGCGGATACGCGACACCAGCCGGGCCTTGATCACGCGCAACACCAGTGAATTGCAAGCGCTGCTGGAGCGTCACGAAAGCCTGCTGAACAACGATGCAGAGCGTGAAATGCTCCAGCAGGCAAAAAGCAATGTGGCGACCTACCTGGGCACCGTCGGCCAGATGGTTGCCCTGGTCGACAAGGACCAGCAACAAGACGCCATCGACCTGCTGAACGTGCGCCTGGCGCCCCAGGGCATGGCCCTCAACCAGAATTTGGAAGACCTGATCGCGTTCAACCAGAAAGGTGTCGAAGCGGCAGCCGACGCGGCTGCCGAGACCTACTCGAGCGCGCAGTGGGTTGTCGGGCTGATCATCGGGGTCGCGCTGATCGCCACCTTGCTGCTGGCGTGGCTGCTGACCCGCAGCATCACTGCGCCGCTCGGCCAGGCGTTGATCGTGGCGCGTACCATCGCCGACGGCGACCTCAGCCAGCCGATCGTGGTGCACGGCCATGACGAGCCGGCGCAACTGCTGGGCGCCCTGGCGACCATGCAGGAACAGTTGCAAAGCACCATTCGTGGCATCAGCGAATCCGCCCAACAACTGGCTTCCGCCGCCGAGGAGATGAGCTCGGTGATGGAGCAGAGCACCCGTGGCCTGCAGGCACAGAACGACGAGATCGAACAGGCCGCGACGGCCGTGACCGAAATGAGTTCGGCAGTGGACGAGGTGGCCGGCAACGCAGTGTCCAGCGCCGAAGCCTCCAAGGCTTCCGATGAAGACAGCAAGCACGGCCACTACCAGATCAGCGAAACCATCAGTTCGATCCAGAACCTGGTGGATGAAGTGCTCGGCGCGTCGAACAAGGCCGAAGGCCTGGCCGTGCAGGCCCAGGACATCAGCAAAGTGCTGGAAGTGATTCGTGGCATCGCCGGGCAAACCAACCTGCTGGCGCTCAACGCCGCCATCGAAGCCGCCCGTGCGGGTGAGGCCGGACGTGGTTTTGCGGTGGTCGCCGATGAGGTGCGCTCGCTGGCGCAGCGCACCCAGGACTCCACCGAAGAAATCGAGCAGATGATCACCGGCATCCAGCAAGGCACCCAGGACACCGTCGACGCGCTCAACAGCAGTGCCGAACACGCCGGCCAGACGCTGCAGCGGGCCAACAGTGCGGGCAGCGCGCTGGAAAAAATCACCGCGGCGATCTCGCAGATCAGCGAGCGCAACCTGGTCATTGCCAGCGCCGCCGAGCAGCAGGCGCTGGTGGCGCGTGATGTGGACCGCAGCCTGGTGAACATTCGCGACCTGTCCACCCAGACCGCCGCCGGCGCCACGCAGACCTCGGCGGCCAGCCAGGAACTGTCGCGCCTGGCGGTGGACCTCAATGGCATGGTGACGCGGTTTATCCTTTAAACAGTGATTGTGCAGGGCCAAGTCACTGGGCACACTCGCGGCCTTGTTCGCGTAGGAGTTTTCCGTGAGACCTGTCGACACCCTGTACCTGCTCGGGCTCGCTGCCATCTGGGGCGCGAGTTTTCTGTTCATGCGCATCATCGCGCCGGAGATCGGCAGCGTGCCGACTGCGTTTTTCCGCGTGTCGATTGCCGCCGCCGGGTTGCTGGTCATCCTGTCGCTGATGCGGGTGAGCTGGGATTTCCAGGGCAAGTTCAAGACGGTCCTGCTGCTGGGGGTGATCAACTCCGGGATCCCGGCGACCATGTACTCGGTGGCGGCACAGGTGCTGCCGGCGGGTTACTCGGCGATCTTCAATGCCACCACGCCGCTGATGGGCGTGCTGATTGGCGGGCTGTTCTTCAGCGAGCGCCTCACGCCTTCGAAAGTCGCCGGGGTGTGCCTGGGCCTGCTGGGCGTGGGCGTGCTGACCCGCGCGGGGCCGGTGGCGTTTGACCTGGAGTTGTTGATGGGCGCGCTGGCCTGCCTGCTGGCGACGACCTGTTATGGGTTTGCCGGGTTCCTGGCACGGCGCTGGCTGGACCAGCGCGGTGGCCTGGACAGCCGCCTGTCGGCCTTGGGCAGCATGCTCGGCGCCACCCTGTTCCTGTTGCCGTTCTTTGCCTACAGCGCGATCAGCCAGCCGCCCGCCAGTTGGGGTGGGTGGCAGGTGTGGTTGTCGCTGCTGGGGTTGGGACTGGTGTGCACGGCACTTGCCTACATCCTCTATTTCCGCCTGCTGTCATCCATCGGGCCGGTCAAGTCGATGACCGTGACCTTCATGATTCCGCCATTCGGCGTGCTGTGGGGCGCGTTGCTGCTGGATGAGCCGCTGTCGATGGCGCACGTGTATGGCGGGGTGTTGATCGCGGGAGCGTTGTGGCTGGTCTTGCGGCCGAAAAAAATCCTGTAGGAACCCGGCTTGCCGACGATGGCGTTCATCGCCGGCAAGCCGGGCGCCTACAGGACGGGGTGGTGTCAGGCCTTACGGAAGACGAACACCAGGCCGATGATGATCAATCCCATCCCCAGCAGGCTCAGCAGCGCGAGCCGGTTGCCGAAGATCAGGTAGTCCATCACCGCCGTTACCGCCGGCACCAGGTAGAACAGGCTGGTGACATTCACCAGGTTGCCGCGGGCGATCAGGCGGTACAGCAAAAGTGTCGCCAGCAATGACACCACCACGCCCATCCACAGTACCGGTAGGTAAAAGCCGGCGTTGTGTTCAAAATGGAACGGCTGGAACGGCACAAACACCGAACACAGCAGCAAGCCCGCCAGGTACTGCACGGGCAGCGTGCCCAATGGGTTGTCGGTGATGCGCTTTTGCATGATCGAGCCAAAGGTCATGCTCGCCAGGGCCAGCAGCCCGAACAGCATCCCGGCCAGGGACATGCCCGCCAGCCCGATGCCCTGGTAGACCACCATGATCAACCCCGCCAGGCCCAGCCCGAGGCCGAACAGCCGCCGCCAGGAACGCTGGCGCTCCATCAGCACCACCGTGAGGATCGGCTGCACGCCCATGATGGTGGCCATCATCCCGGGCGTGACTTTGAGGTCCAGGGCCAGCAGGTAGAAAATCTGGTACGCCCCCAACAACACCAGCCCGGTCGCCGCCGCGTACAGCATCGGCTTGCCGGGGCGCGGCAATTGCAACTTGAGGATCGGCACCAGGAACACCAGGCCCACCAGGGCGATGGCAAAACGGATGAGCAAAAACGCAAAGGGCGAAGCATGGGCCAGGCCCAGCTTGGAGAAGATCGCCCCACTGCTCCAGAGCAGGACGAACAGGCTCGTCGAGGCCGCCGCGGCCACGGATTGTTTCGAAATGACAGACATGGTTACCACCTGTAATCAGGCAAAAAAGCCAATTCAGCTGAAGCTGAAACTCAGTAGGTTTTTTTCAGGCAGGCAGAGGGGCACAGCGAATCGCTGATCAGCCCGAAATGCCAACACCCGGCGGTGATACGACTGCGTACACCGGCGTGCTACTGACAGGTGGGGGGTAGTGGCTGATCTGCGCAGGCTGCTTGTCCTCGCACGGCACGACCGCAGCGTTGACCGCTGAATCGACTACCGCTATGCGCAAGGAAGCTGGCATGTGCTGATCTTTTTGAAGGGATAAAGACGCGCCGACTATACCCAGCCGGCGACAGGTATGGCAATGACTTGGCCAACGCGTTTTTGCCTGGCGCAGTTTTCACAGTGATGGCGTGGGGGCGTCGCTATAATGCGCCCGATTTTTTTCCAAGGATTTCCCATGCTCGCATTGCCCTGGCTGTACCTGGCGCTTCTTTCCATTGGCTATGTGATGGCCCTGGCCTACGGGCAACTCGGCGCGCTGGCGCTGGTGTCCGTGGCCCTGCTGCTGATCGCCGGGTACGCGGTACGCCAGCAGCGCACGCCGTGGGCCCGTTACCTCGGTCATGGTTTGTTTATCGTCCTCGCCGTGAGCCTGGCCATGCACTGGCTGCCGGGGTTCTACAACGGGCGCGGCATCGGCTCGCAGCAATTCAGCCCCGACGCCGTGCCCTTCTCGATGTACCTGAACCAGGACAAACCGCTGATCGGCTTCTGGCTGCTGTTGGCCTGCCCGTGGATTGTGGCGCGGCGCAGCCTGCGCCTGTCGTTGTGTGTCACGGCCCTGGCCCTGACCCTCACGGCCATTGCTGCACTCGGTGGCGCCGCCTTGCTGGGGGTGATCAGTTGGGCGCCGAAATGGCCGGAACAGGCCTGGCTGTGGGTGCTCAACAACCTGCTGCTGGTGACCCTGGTGGAAGAGGCACTGTTTCGTGGCTACATCCAGGGCGGCCTGCGCCAGCGCTTCCAGCATCTGCCTTACGGCGAGAACCTGGCGCTGTTGCTGGCTTCACTGCTGTTCGGCCTGGTGCACCTGGGCGCGGGCTGGCACTGGGTGTTGCTGGCGAGCATTGCCGGGGTCGGATATGGCCTGGCCTATCGCTTCGGTGGCCTGGGTGCAGCGATTGCCACGCACTTTGGCTTGAACCTGCTTCACTTCGGGTTGTTTACCTACCCGATGCTGGCGGGATGATTGTTGCAAAAATAAGTTAAATAAATGCCCGCCATGGCCGATACCCCCTGAAAGCCTTGCGGATTGAACAATCATGCGTAATAACCAACCCGTTACCCAGCGCGAACGTACCTTCCCCGCTCAGCAACGGTTGATCTCCACCACGGATGCCAAGGGTGTGATCACCTACTGTAACGACGCGTTTGTCGAGATCAGTGGGTTCACCCGCGAAGAGCTGCTTCGCGCGCCGCACAACCTGGTGCGTCACCCGGATGTACCGGCAGCGGTGTTCGCGCACATGTGGTCCACGCTCAAACAAGGCTTGCCATGGATGGGCATCGTCAAGAACCGCTGCAAGAGCGGCGATCACTACTGGGTCAACGCCTATGTGACGCCGGTCTTCGAAGGCAACCAGGTGGTCGGCTACGAATCGGTGCGCATCAAGCCCACCTCCGAGCAGATCCGCCGTGCCGAAGCGCTCTATCAACGCATCAACCAGGGCAAGTCGGCCATTCCCCAGCGCGACAAGTGGCTGCCGGTGCTGCAGGACTGGCTGCCGTTTATCCTGGTGAGCCAGCTGAGCTTCATGATCGGCGCCTCGCTCAACTCCCACTGGGGCTTCGCCTTGGCGGCCGGGCTGTCGGTGCCATTGGGCCTGCTGGGCCTGAGCTGGCAACAACGCGGCCTCAAGCGCTTGCTGCGCCTGGCCGAGCAGACCACGTCCGACCCGCTGATCGCGCAGATGTACACCGACAGCCGGGGTGCCCAGGCGCGCCTGGAAATGTCGATCCTCAGCCAGGAGGCGCGTCTGAAGACCTGCCTCACGCGCTTGCAGGACACGGCCGAGCACCTCAACGACCAGGCTGCACAGTCCAACACCCTGGCGCATAACAGCTCTTCCGGCCTGGAGCGCCAGCGCGTGGAAACCGAGCAGGTGGCCACGGCAGTCAACCAGATGGCCGCGACCACCCAGGAAGTCGCCAGCCACGTGCAGCGCACCGCCGATGCCACCCAGGAAGCCAATCGCCTGACCGGCCGTGGCCGCGATATCGCCGGGGAAACCCGCGAGGCGATCCAGCGCCTGTCGGTGGCCGTGGGCGAGACCGGCGTGACCGTCACCCAACTGGCCAAGGACAGCGATGAAATCGGCGGCGTGGTCGACGTGATCAAAGGCATCGCCGACCAGACCAACCTGCTGGCGCTGAACGCCGCCATCGAAGCGGCCCGCGCCGGTGAGATGGGCCGTGGCTTTGCGGTCGTGGCGGATGAAGTCCGCCAGTTGGCGCAACGCACCGCCGAGTCCACCGGGCAGATCCATGCCCTGATCGCCAAGCTGCAGCAAACTGCCGCGGCCGCCGTGCAAACCATGGACGCCGGGCATCGCCAGGCCGAAGAAGGTGTGGCACGGGTGATGGAAGCGGACCAGGCGCTGGTCGGCATCAGCGAAGCCGTGGCGCACATCACCGACATGACCACCCAGATCGCCGCCGCGACCGAAGAGCAAAGCTCGGTGGCCGAAGAGATCAGCCGCAATATCAGCACCATTGCGCTGCTGGCGGACCAGACCTCGGAGCAGGCGTTGAACTCGGCGCAGTTGAGTGAAGAGCTGACGCATACCGCCAATACCCAGTACTCGCTGGTAGAGCGGTTTAACCGATAGATCGCTATCGCAGGCAAGCCAGGTCCCACATTCGACGGTGTTCACACATCAAAATGTGGGAGCTGGCTTGCCTGCGATGAGGCCCTAAAGGCCAGCAAGAAAGCTTGAGACCTTCACCGCCGCAGCCTCCAGATGCTGCTCATGACTGAAGCCCGATGCCTTCAACGGCTTCAAGTCATGATCCCCCGCCACCAGCCACATCACCTCGATGCTCGGCGACAAGCCATACCCCTCCACCGCCGCCCGATTGCCCAACGCATCGCGCTCGCCCTGCACGATCAGGGTCGGCGTCTTCAGCCCGGCCAAGTGCTCGACCCGTGGCTTCTCTGGCTTGCCCACCGCATAAAACGGATAACCCAGGCACACCAGCCCATCGGCGCCCAGTTCATCCGCGACTAAACTGGCCATCCGCCCGCCCATGGATTTGCCGCCAATCGCCAGTTTCCCAGCGACATGACGTCGCACCTCGGCATGCACCTCGCGCCACGCCTCCAGCAGTTTCGGCGCCGGGTTCGGCGGGCGTTTAACGCCGTCTACCCGGCGCTGGGCCATGTACGCAAATTCGAAGCGCAACACGTTCACGCCGTGCCCGGCAAGGCGTGCAGCCATGTCGTTCATGAACGATGAGTCCATCGGTGCGCCGGCGCCGTGGGCCAGGATCAATGTGACAGGTGCCCCCGACGCCTCGCCCGCCGCGACATCCCACAGCCAGCCGCGTTCGCGCACACAGTGCGCCCATTGATCCCCGTCAATACTGGCCTTGTGCTCTTTGCCCATGCTTGCCTCGCTTTTTAGTCTGCCTATAACTCCAGCCCAAGTGCCGCATCTGCTTGGGTTGAACCGTGGATGGGGAACCATGAACACTACTTTAAGTACCGCCTATAACTACAAGGTGGTCCGCCAATTCGCCATTATGACGGTGGTGTGGGGCATCGTCGGCATGGGGCTCGGGGTTTTTCTCGCTGCCCAATTGGTTTGGCCTGCGCTCAACTTCGACCTGCCCTGGACCAGCTTCGGCCGCTTGCGCCCGCTGCACACTAACGCGGTGATCTTCGCCTTCGGCGGCTGTGCGCTGTTCGCCAGCTCCTTCTACTCGGTGCAACGCACCTGCCAGACACAGCTGTTCGCGCCGAAAATCGCCGCGTTCTGCTTCTGGGGCTGGCAATTGGTGATCCTGCTGGCCGCGATCACCTTGCCGCTGGGCTACACCAGTTCCAAGGAATACGCCGAGCTGGAATGGCCGATCGACATCCTCATCACCATCGTCTGGGTGGCCTACGCCATCGTGTTTTTCGGCACGGTGATGAAGCGCAACACCAAGCACATCTACGTCGGCAACTGGTTCTTCGGTGCGTTCATCATCACCGTGGCCATCCTGCACATCGTCAACAACCTGGAAATCCCGGTCAGCCTGACCAAGTCCTACTCGCTGTACGGCGGTGCGACGGATGCCATGGTGCAGTGGTGGTACGGACACAACGCGGTAGGCTTTTTCCTCACTGCGGGCTTCCTGGGGATGATGTACTACTTCGTGCCCAAGCAGGCCGAGCGTCCGGTGTACTCCTATCGCCTGTCCATCGTGCACTTCTGGGCGCTGATCACCCTGTACATCTGGGCCGGCCCGCACCACCTGCACTACACCGCGCTGCCGGACTGGGCACAGTCGCTGGGCATGGTGATGTCGCTGGTCCTGCTGGCACCGAGCTGGGGCGGCATGATCAACGGCATGATGACCCTGTCGGGCGCCTGGCATAAGTTGCGCAGCGACCCGATCCTGCGCTTCCTGGTGGTCTCCCTGGCGTTCTACGGCATGTCGACCTTCGAAGGCCCGATGATGGCGATCAAGACCGTCAACGCCCTCTCCCACTACACCGACTGGACCATCGGCCACGTACACGCCGGCGCCCTCGGCTGGGTGGCGATGATCTCCATCGGCGCGCTGTACCACATGATCCCGAAAATCTTCGGTCGCGAGCAGATGTACAGCCTCGGCCTGATCAACGCGCACTTCTGGCTGGCCACCATCGGCACCGTGCTCTACATCGCGTCGATGTGGGTCAACGGCATCGCCCAGGGCCTGATGTGGCGTGCGGTCAACGAAGACGGCACCCTGACCTACTCCTTCGTCGAAACCCTGGTGGCCAGCCACCCTGGCTTCATCGTGCGGCTGGTAGGCGGTGCGGTGTTCCTCAGCGGCATGTTCCTGATGGCTTACAACACATGGCGCACCGTGCGCTCGGCGCAACCCGCCGAAGCCGCCACCACTGCGCAGCTGGCCTGAGGAGTCTGTGATGAAACACGAAACGATTGAAAAGAACGTCGGCCTGTTGATGCTGCTCATGGTGCTCGCCGTGAGCATCGGCGGCCTGACCCAGATCGTCCCGCTGTTCTTCCAGGACGTGACCAACAAGCCGGTCGAGGGCATGAAGCCCTATACCGCGCTGCAACTGGAAGGCCGCGACATCTACATCCGCGAAGGCTGCGTACAGTGCCACTCGCAGATGATCCGCCCGTTCCGCGCCGAGACCGAACGCTACGGCCACTACTCGGTCGCCGGCGAAAGCGTGTGGGACCACCCGTTCCTGTGGGGCTCCAAGCGCACCGGCCCGGACCTGGCGCGCGTCGGCGCACGCTACTCGGACGACTGGCACCGCGCGCACTTGTACAACCCGCGCAACGTGGTGCCCGAGTCGAAGATGCCGGCCTATCCGTGGCTGGTCACCGCCGCCGTCGACAGCAGCCACACCGAGACCAAGTTGAAAGTGATGCGCACCCTCGGCGTGCCGTACACCGACGACGACATCAGTGGTGCGGTCGCCAGCCTAAAGGGCAAGACCGAGATGGACGCCCTGGTGGCGTACCTGCAAGTGCTCGGCACCGCCATCAAGAGCAAGAGGTGAGCCATGGGATTTGAATTCGATGCAGGCACCATCCGCGGCCTCGGCACGCTGGTGGTCGCCATCGCCTTTATCGGCTTGTCGCTGTGGGTGTTCAACAACCGGCGCAATGCGGAATTCGAGCAGGCGCGCCTGCTGCCCTTCGCCGATGAACCCACTCCATCCGACGCTCAAGAAGAGCCTGCAACAAGGAGCAACCGGCCATGACCCTATTCTGGAGTACATGGATCTGCGTACTGACCCTCGGCAGCCTGATCGGCCTGACCTGGCTGTTGATCGGCACCCGCAAGGGCGAGACCAAGGGCAGCGTCGACCAGACGATGGGCCACGCCTTCGATGGCATCGAGGAATACGACAACCCGCTGCCCCAGTGGTGGTTCATGCTGTTCGCCGGCACCCTGGTGTTTGCCGTCGGCTACCTGATCCTCTACCCGGGCCTGGGCAACTGGAAAGGTGTGCTGCCGGGCTATGAAGACGGCTGGACCCAGACCAAGGAATGGGACAAGGAAATGGCCAGGGCCGACGCCAAGTTCGGGCCGATCTTCGCCAAATTCTCGGCCATGCCGCTGGAAGAGGTCGCCAAGGACCCGCAGGCGCTGAAGATGGGCGCACGCCTGTTCGCCTCCAACTGCGCGGTGTGCCACGGCTCGGATGCCAAGGGCGCGTTCGGCTTCCCGAACCTGGCCGACAACATCTGGCGCTGGGGCGGTTCGGCCGAGGCGATCAAGACCACCATCCTCAACGGCCGCCACGCGGCGATGCCGGCCTGGGGTGACATGCTGGGTGACGAGGGGGTGAAAAACGTCGCCGCCTATGTGCGCCACGACCTGGCCAAGTTGCCCTTGCCGGCCGACAGCAGTGCCGACCTGGCTGCGGGCCAAACCGCGTTCAACACCACCTGTGTCGCCTGCCACGGTCCGCAAGGCCACGGTATGGAAGCGATGGGCGCACCTGACCTGACCAAACCGGCCGGCTATATCTACGGCACCAGCCTCGCGCAGTTGCAGCAGACCATCCGTCACGGCCGTCAGGGCCAGATGCCGGCACAGGAAGTGCTGCAGGGCAATGACAAGGTGCACCTGCTGGCGGCATACGTGTATAGCCTGTCCCATCAATAGCAGGCGGTGAGCGGGAAGTTTTAAGCTTCAAGCTTCAAGCTTCAAGCTTCAAGCTTCAAGCTTCAAGCTTCAGGCTTCAGGCTTCAAGTGTCAGGCTGCAAGAGAAGAGCTCCCAACTTGGATCTTGCAGCCGTTTTTTCCTGCGGCATGCAACTTGCCGCTTATAGCTGCCGCTCTGCGTCAGTTCGTCACACCCTTCCAAAGCACCACTTTCCCCCCCTGCCAATCGGGTCTACGCTTCCTTGCACAGTGGACCGGTTCAGAGCGCACGGCGTTGCCCGCTGCGGCCTGTGAAAATTCTTGTCCACTCGATCAGCTTTCGATTTCGGATTTTGTCCCTACGCAAAACATGGAAAGGGCGCAGAATCTGGCGTGGAACGCATTGATACAGGTCAGTCATTGCGTTGCAATGGCCCCTCGCTTTCTACATACTTGCGGCCGATTTTACCTATAAAAAAACCTAAACCGTGGAACCTTAGAATGAGCACAGCAATCAGTCCGACTGCTTATAACTATAAGGTAGTCCGCCAGTTCGCCATCATGACGGTGGTCTGGGGGATCCTTGGCATGGGGCTCGGGGTGTTCATCGCCTCGCAACTGGTCTGGCCGGAATTGAATTTCGGCCTGCCCTGGACGACCTTCGGCCGCCTGCGCCCGCTGCACACCAACCTGGTGATTTTCGCCTTCGGCGGATGTGCATTGTTTGCCACCTCCTACTATGTCGTGCAGCGCACCTGCCAGACGCGACTGATCTCCGACAGTCTCGCGGCCTTCACCTTCTGGGGTTGGCAAGCGGTCATCGTCAGCGCCATTGTCACCCTGCCGCTGGGCTACACCACCACCAAGGAATACGCCGAGCTGGAATGGCCGATCGCGATCCTGCTCGCCATCGTCTGGGTGACCTATGCGGTGGTGTTCTTCGGCACCATCGTCAAGCGCAAGACCAAGCACATCTATGTCGGTAACTGGTTCTACGGTGCCTTCATCCTGGTCACGGCGATGCTGCACATCGTCAACCACGCTTCGTTGCCGGTGAACCTGTTCAAGTCCTACTCGGCCTATGCCGGGGCGACGGATGCGATGATCCAGTGGTGGTACGGCCACAACGCCGTGGGTTTCTTCCTGACCACCGGTTTCCTCGGGATGATGTACTACTTCGTGCCGAAACAGGCCGAACGTCCTATTTACTCGTACCGCCTGTCCATCGTGCACTTCTGGGCGCTGATCACCCTGTACATCTGGGCCGGCCCGCACCACCTGCACTACACCGCGCTGCCGGACTGGGCGCAGTCGCTGGGCATGGCAATGTCGATCATCCTCCTGGCCCCGAGCTGGGGCGGCATGATCAACGGCATGATGACCCTGTCGGGCGCCTGGCATAAGTTGCGCACCGACCCGATCCTGCGCTTTCTCGTGGTCTCGCTGGCGTTCTACGGCATGTCGACCTTCGAAGGGCCGATGATGGCGATCAAGACCGTCAACTCGCTCTCCCACTACACCGACTGGACCATCGGCCACGTTCATGCCGGCGCCCTCGGCTGGGTGGCGATGATCTCCATCGGCGCGCTGTACCACATGATCCCGAAACTGTTCGGCCGTGCGCAGATGCACAGCGTCGGGCTGATCAACACGCACTTCTGGCTGGCCACCATCGGCACCGTGCTCTACATCGCCTCGATGTGGGTCAACGGCATCACCCAGGGCCTGATGTGGCGTGCGATCAACGATGACGGCACCCTCACCTACTCCTTCGTCGAAGCGCTGCAAGCCAGCCACCCGGGCTACATCGTCCGCGCCCTGGGCGGTACGTTCTTTGCCGCCGGCATGCTGTTCATGGCCTACAACGTCTGGCGCACCGTGCGTGCCTCCGACCCTGCAGAAGCCGAAGCCGCCGCCAAGATCGCCGTTGTGGGAGCCCACTGATGAAGCATGAAGTAGTCGAGAAGAATATCGGCCTGCTGGCCTTCTTCATGGTCATCGCCGTGAGCATCGGCGGCCTGACCCAGATCGTCCCGCTGTTTTTCCAGGACGTGACCAACAAGCCGGTCGAAGGCATGAAGCCGCGCACCGCGCTTGAACTGGAAGGCCGCGACGTCTACATCGCCAACGGCTGTGTCGGCTGCCACTCGCAGATGATCCGCCCGTTCCGCGCCGAGACCGAACGCTACGGCCACTACTCGGTTGCCGGCGAAAGCGTATGGGACCACCCGTTCCTTTGGGGTTCCAAGCGCACCGGCCCGGACCTGGCCCGTGTCGGCGGGCGTTACTCCGATGACTGGCAACGTGCGCACTTGTACAACCCGCGCAACGTGGTGCCTGAGTCGAAAATGCCGGCGTACCCATTCCTCGTGGAAAACAAGCTCGACGGCAAGGACACCGCGAAGAAGATGGAAGTCTTGCGCACCCTGGGCGTGCCCTACACCGACGAAGACATCGCCGGTGCCGCTGCAGCCGTGAAGGGCAAGACTGAAATGGACGCATTGGTGGCCTACCTGCAAGGCCTTGGCACCATCATCAAAAGCAAACGGTGACCTACATGGATATCGGGATGATTCGAGGCCTGGGCACCGTTGTAGTGATGGTGGCCTTTGTCGGCCTGGCGCTGTGGGTGTTCAGCCCGCGACGCAAGTCGGAGTTTGACGACGCGACCATGCTGCCCTTTGCGGATGATCCCGAAGCCATCAAGCACGTCGAGCAAGCTTCTAGGAGTAACAAAGAATGACTACGTTCTGGAGTCTGTACGTCACAGTCCTCAGTCTGGGTACCATTTTCGCCCTGACCTGGCTGCTGCTGTCGACCCGCAAGGGCCAGCGCGCCGAGCAGACCGACGAGACCGTCGGCCACTCGTTCGACGGCATCGAGGAGTACGACAACCCGCTGCCCAAGTGGTGGTTCATGCTGTTCGTCGGCACCATCATTTTCGCCCTCGGTTACCTGGCGCTCTACCCCGGCCTGGGCAACTGGAAAGGCCTGCTGCCGGGCTACAACTACCTCGACAACGACAAGCAAACCCCCTTCGCCAACGGCCAGACCGGCTGGACCGGCGTGCACGAATGGGAAAAGGAAATGGCCAGGTCGGACGCCAAGTTCGGGCCGATCTTCGCCAAATTCGCGTCGATGCCAATTGAGGAAGTCGCCAAGGACCCACAGGCCCTGAAGATGGGTGGCCGCCTGTTCGCCTCCAACTGCTCGGTCTGCCACGGCTCCGACGCCAAGGGTGCCTATGGCTTCCCCAACCTGACCGACGCCGACTGGCGTTGGGGTGGCGAGCCGGCCACCATCAAGGAAACCATCATGAAGGGCCGCCATGCGGTGATGCCGGCCTGGCTGGATATCCTCAAGGAACAGGGCGTGGCCGATGTGGCTGCCTTCGTCGTCACCAACCTCGATGGGCGCAAGCTGCCGGAAGGCACCAAGGCCGACGTGGCCAACGGCGAGAAACTCTTCGCCGCCAACTGCGTGGCCTGCCATGGCCCGGCCGGCAAAGGCACCCCCGCCATGGGCGCACCCGACCTGACTCACCCGGGCGCGTTCATCTACGGCTCGAGCTTCGCGCAACTGCAGCAGACCATCCGCTGGGGCCGCCAGGGCCAGATGCCTGCGCAGGAGCAACTGCAGGGCAACGACAAGGTGCACCTGCTGGCGGCGTATGTGTACAGCTTGTCCCATGGGGACAAGAAGACTGAAGAGCAGTAAGCCTTAGTCATGACAAAGCCCCGAATCACGGGGCTTTGTCGTTTCTGGCTGCTGCCATTTCAACGGCCGAATGCTCAACCGCTCGTAATATCGAGCTTGTCGCCCACCGCCACAAAGTAGTAACGTAACTACATTAAATCTACCGAAGGGGGGATGCCCATGACTATCACCACCATTTCCAGTCGGGAATTCAACCAAGACACAAGCGGTGCCAAAAAAGCCGCCCGTCAGGGGCCGGTTTTTATCACTGATCGCGGCAAGCCAGCCCATGTACTGCTAAGCATTGAGGACTACCAGAAACTGACAGGTCTGAATGTCGACATCGTTGACCTGTTGGTGATGCCGGAAGCGGCCGAAATCGACTTTGAAACCGAACGTGCCGTGGTCACTCACCGCCCCGTGGACTTCTCTTGAATGTACCTACTCGACACCAACGTAATCTCTGAACTTCGTAAACCTCAGGCTGACGCAAGAGTGGTCGCCTGGGCAAAAAGCGTTATCGCCCCGCGCATGTTTATCTCAGCAATTACGCTGAAAGAACTGGAAACCGGCGTACTGCGGATGGAGCGCCGAGACCCGGCCCAGGGGAAAGTGCTGCGTACGTGGCTCAAACGTCATGTAATGCCAGCGTTCGATGCCAGAATATTGCCGGTTGATGCCGCCGTTGCGCTGCGCTGTGCCCATTTACAGGTGCCGGACCAAGCTAACGAAAGTGACGCATTGATTGCCGCAACTGCGCTGGTGCATGGGCTCACCGTGGTGACGCGTAACATCAGCGACTTCAAGTCCAGTGGTGTTGCCCTGATAAATCCGTGGGACGAATGACCTGCTCACCGGCAAAAACCGTCCATACTTCTCAAGTCAATTGATCCAGGTCACGTACACCATCAATTGATTTCCCCCAACGCGACCAAAGGTCGCACCCTTTGCGCACTGTCGGGGGCGTATCATTAGGCCACTGCAACACCCTTAATTTGACCCCGGTTGGCACGTACTGGCCGAGGCAAATCTCCACCGCCGTGGGATGCAATGATGAGCAACCAGATACCGGTACATGACGTTACCCCGCCTGCCAAAAACGCCAGTCAATCCGTCGACCTTTATGCGTCGCGAGAGAAAATCTACACCCGCGCCTTCACCGGCCTGTTCCGCAACTTGCGCATGCTCGGTGGCGCCGGCCTGTTCCTGCTCTACTTCGGCACGGTGTGGCTGAACTGGGGCGGACACCAGGCAGTGTGGTGGAACCTGCCGGAGCGCAAGTTCTTCATTTTTGGCGCAACCTTCTGGCCCCAGGACTTCATCCTGCTCTCGGGCATCCTCATCGTGGCGGCGTTTGGCCTGTTCTTCATCACGGTGTACGCCGGCCGCGTGTGGTGTGGGTATACCTGCCCGCAAAGCGTGTGGACGTGGATCTTCATGTGGTGCGAAAAAGTCACCGAAGGCGACCGCAACCAGCGCATCAAGCTCGATAAAGCGCCCATGGGCATCAACAAGTTCCTGCGCAAATTCAGCAAGCACACCCTGTGGCTGTTGATCGGGTTTGTCACGGGCATGACCTTTGTCGGCTACTTCTCGCCGATCCGCGAACTGGTGTTCGACTTCTTCACCGGCCAAGCCGATGGCTGGTCGTATTTCTGGGTCGGGTTCTTCACCCTCGCCACCTACGGCAATGCCGGCTGGCTGCGCGAACAGGTGTGTATCTACATGTGCCCGTATGCACGCTTCCAGAGCGTGATGTTCGACAAGGACACCCTGATCGTCTCCTACGACCCCCGCCGTGGCGAAGTGCGTGGCCCGCGTAAAAAAGGTGTCGACTACAAGGCCCAGGGCCTCGGCGATTGCATCGACTGCACGATGTGCGTGCAGGTCTGCCCCACCGGCATCGACATCCGCGACGGCCTGCAAATCGAGTGCATCGGTTGCGCCGCCTGCATCGATGCCTGCGACAACATCATGGACAAGATGGAGTACCCGCGCGGCCTGATCAGCTACACCACCGAGCACAACCTGTCCGGGCAGAAGACCCACAAATTGCGCCCGCGCCTGATCGGTTACGCGCTGGTGTTGCTGGCGATGATCGGCCTGCTGGTCGGGGCGTTTTTCATGCGCTCGCTGGTGGGTTTCGACGTCAGCAAAGACCGCGTGCTGTACCGCGAAAATGCCGAGGGCCGGATCGAAAACGTCTACAGCCTGAAGATCATGAACAAGGACCAGCGCGACCACACCTACGTGCTCGACGCCGCCGGCCTGCCGGATCTCAAGCTGCAGGGTCGGCGCGAAATCAAGGTGGCCGCCGGCGATATCGTCAGCATGCCGGTGGAGCTGTCGAGTGCACCGGAGCAGTTGCCGTCGAGCACCAACGAGGTGACCTTCATCCTGCGCGATGCCGATGACACCAGCGTCCAGATCGAAGCCAAGAGCCGATTCATCGGCCCACAAGTCCGTTAAACAGAGAGCATGAGAATGTCCGTAGCTACTGCCGCAAGCCCCTGGTACAAGCACCTCTGGCCCTGGATCATCATTGGGATCCTGGCCTGCTCGGTGACCTTGACCTTGTCCATGGTGACCATCGCGGTGAACAACCCGGACAATCTGGTCAACGACAACTACTACGAGGCCGGCAAAGGCATCAACCGCTCACTGGACCGCGAAATGCTGGCCCAGACCCTGCAACTGCGCGCCAAGGTGCATCTGGACGAACTGACCGGCGAAGTCGACGTGCACCTGACCGGCAACAGCAACCCGGCGACCCTGGAACTGAACCTGATCTCCCCGACCCAGCCGGAAAAGGATCGCAAGATCAACCTGGCCCGCAGCGACAGCGAAGCCGGCCGCTACATCGGCCAGGTCACCGACAAAGTCGAAGGCCGTCGTTTCGTCGAGTTGCTCGGCGTGGAAGGTGACCGCACCTGGCGCATGTTCGAAGAAGAACAGGTCAGCCACGACAAGGACTTGCTGTTGGGTGATGAGCCACTGCAGGGTGCCGAAGACCTGAAAAAATAATCCACCTGCGCTTCGCGCATCGCCGGCAAGCCGGCGCCTGCAGGCCTGACGCGTTACCCTGCAGGAGCCGGCTTGCCGGCGATGCGGCCCTCCCAGCCGGCTAGAATCCCTACCAATGACCAGCCCAACCCCCTGCTACCACTGCGCCCTCCCCGTCCCGCCCGGCAGCCGCTTCACGGCGGTGATCCTCGGCGAGCGCCGCGAGCTGTGCTGCCCCGGCTGCCAGGCCGTGGCCGAAGCCATCGTGGCCGGGGGCCTGGAAAGCTATTACCAGCACCGCAGCGAAGCCTCGGCCAACCCCGAGGCGCTGCCCGTGCAACTGGTCGACGAACTGGCGCTGTATGACCGCGCCGACGTGCAAAAACCCTTCGTGCGCCACGACGGCGATCTCGCCGAAGCGACACTGCTGATGGAAGGCATCAGCTGCGCGGCCTGCGGCTGGCTGATCGAAAAACACCTGCGCAGCCTACCCGCCGTCGCCGAGGCGCGGTTGAACCTGTCCAACCATCGCCTGCAGGTGCGCTGGGCCGATGGCCAGTTGCCGTTGAGCCAACTGCTCAGCGAACTGCGCCACATCGGCTACGCCGCGCACCCGTATCAGGCCGACCGTGCCGCCGAGCAATTGGCCAGCGAAAACCGCCTCGCCCTGCGCCAATTGGGCGTGGCCGGCTTGCTGTGGTTCCAGGCGATGATGGCGACCATGGCCACCTGGCCGGAATTCAATATCGACCTGAGCCCCGAGCTGCACGTGATCCTGCGTTGGGTGGCGATGTTTCTGACAACACCCATCGTGTTCTACAGCTGTGCGCCGTTTTTCAAAGGCGCCCTGCGCGATCTGCGCACCCGCCACCTGACCATGGATGTATCGGTCTCCCTGGCGATTGGCGGGGCCTATCTGGCCGGTATCTGGACGGCGATCACCGGGGTCGGCGAGTTGTACTTCGACGCCGTCGGCATGTTCGCCCTGTTCCTGCTCGCCGGACGTTACTTGGAGCGCCGCGCACGCGAGCGGACGGCGGCGGCCACCGCGCAATTGGTCAACCTGCTGCCGGCCTCGTGCCTGCGCCTGAAGGGGGATGGCCAGAGCGAGCGCATCCTCTTGAGCGAACTGGCGGTGGGCGACCGGGTGCTGGTGCATCCCGGCGCGGTACTGCCTGCGGACGGAGTGATCCTCGACGGTCAATCGAGCATCGATGAATCGCTGCTCACCGGCGAATACCTGCCGCAACCCCGGCGCGCGGGCGATGCGGTGACTGCCGGCACCCTGAATGTCGAGGGCGCCCTGAAGGTCGAGGTGCGGGCGTTGGGCCACGACACGCGCCTGTCCGCCATCGTGCGCCTGCTGGAGCGAGCCCAGGCCGAGAAACCGCGCCTGGCGCAGATCGCCGACCGCGCCGCGCAGTGGTTCCTGTTGTGCTCGCTGATCGCCGCGGCGGTGATCGGCCTGGTGTGGTGGGAGCTGGATGCGTCGCGGGCGTTCTGGATCGTGCTGGCGATGCTGGTTGCGACCTGCCCGTGCGCGCTGTCCCTGGCCACGCCGACCGCCCTCACCGCCGCCACCGGCACCCTGCACAAACTCGGCCTGCTGCTGACCCGGGGCCACGTGCTCGAAGGCTTGAACCAGATCGACACGGTGATTTTCGACAAGACCGGCACCCTCACTGAAGGCCGCCTGGCACTCAAAGCCATCCGCACCTTGGGCGCCACCAGCAGCGACTTGTGCCTGGCCCTCGCCGCCGCCCTCGAAAATCGCTCCGAACACCCGATTGCCCGCGCGTTTGGCCGTGCGCCCATGGCCGCCGATGAAGTGCTGAGTTTCCCTGGGCTCGGCTTGGAAGGCCGCGTCGGTGAACGCCTGCTGCGCATCGGCCAGCCGGGGTTTGTCTGCGAACTCAGTGGCTGCCCGATGCCGGCCTCGCCGAACGAAGCCGGCCAATGGCTGCTGCTCGGTGACCGTGACGGCGCCCTCGCCTGGTTCGTGCTGGACGACCGCCTGCGCAGCGACGCACCCGCGTTGCTGGCCGCGTGCAAGGCGCGTGGCTGGCGCACGCTGCTGCTGTCGGGGGACACCTCGCCGATGGTCGCGAGTGTCGCCGCTGAGCTGGGCATCGACGAAGCCCACGGCGGCCTGCGCCCCGACGACAAACTGCAGGTGTTGCAACGCTTGCACCAGCAAGGCCGCACGGTGTTGATGCTCGGCGATGGCGTCAACGATGTGCCGGTACTCGCCGCTGCCGATATCAGCGTGGCCATGGGCTCGGCCACTGATCTGGCCAAGACCAGCGCCGATGCGGTGCTGCTGTCCAACCGCCTCGACGCGCTGGTGCAAGCCTTCAGCCTGGCGCGGCGTACCCGCCGGGTAATCATTGAGAACCTGCTGTGGGCCGGGCTGTACAATGGCCTGATGCTGCCGTTTGCCGCCCTCGGTTGGATCACCCCGATCTGGGCGGCGATCGGCATGTCCCTCAGTTCGTTGACCGTGGTGCTCAACGCCCTGCGCCTGACTCGCCTGCCGAGCGCGCCGGCTCACAGCGCCCCCTCAGTAACCCGCCCGCTGCCGGCTTGAGCCGCGCGGGCATGGAGTGCAGATGCCAGCTCTATACGTGATGATTCCGGCGGCGCTGCTGTTAGTCGGTGTCGCTATCTACATCTTCTTCTGGGCGGTGGACAGCGGCCAGTACGATGACCTCGACGGCCCGGCCCACAGCGTGCTGTTCGACGATCAGGACCCCAACCACCTGGCCGCCATCGACGAGGCCAACGGCCCCGAGCAGCCGCCCGCGCCCAAAGATCCGCCCCATGCTTGAACTCGCGCCGCTGCTGGTCTCCGCGCTGATTCTCGGCCTGCTGGGCGGCGGCCACTGCCTGGGCATGTGCGGCGGGCTGATGGGCGCGCTGACCCTGGCGATTCCCAAGGAGCAACGCAGCCGCCGCTTTCGCCTGCTGCTGGCGTACAACCTGGGGCGCATCCTCAGCTATGCCACGGCGGGGTTGTTGATCGGCCTGGCCGGCTGGGCCGTGGCCAACAGCCCGGCGGCGATGTTCATGCGTGTACTCGCCGGGTTGCTGTTGATCAGCATGGGGTTGTACCTGGCCGGCTGGTGGAGCGGCCTGACGCGCATCGAAAGCCTCGGACGCGGCCTGTGGCGCTATATACAGCCGGTGGCGAACCGTTTGCTGCCGGTGTCCAGCCTGCCCCGCGCATTGCTGCTGGGCGCGCTGTGGGGCTGGTTGCCGTGCGGGTTGGTCTACAGCACCCTGCTGTGGGCGGCGAGCCAGGGCAATGCACTGGACAGCGCGTTGCTGATGCTGGCATTCGGCTTGGGCACCTGGCCAGTGCTGCTGGCCACCGGCCTGGCAGCGGAGCGGGTCACGGCGTTATTGCGCAAACGCAGTGTGCGCGTGGCCGGCGGCTTGCTGGTGATCCTGTTCGGCGTCTGGACATTGCCCGGTCCGCATCAGCACTGGCTAATGGGCCATTAAAAGGCCATGTGGCATAGCGCCGCTCCCCGTTGATGCAAATCAACATGCCCTCCAGGTCACGCCCCTAGACTCGGCCCACTAGCCTATCCGGGGGAACGCCCGCATGCTCGACGCCATTCGTTGGGACACCGATCTGATTCACCGCTACGACCTGGCGGGACCGCGCTACACGTCCTACCCCACCGCCGTACAATTCGACAGCCAGGTCGGCACTTTCGACCTGCTCCACGCCCTGCGCGACAGCCGCAAGGCGGTGCGCCCGCTGTCGCTGTATGTGCATGTGCCGTTCTGCGCGAACATTTGCTACTACTGCGCCTGCAACAAGGTGATCACCAAGGACCGTGGCCGCGCCCAGGCGTACCTGCAGCGCCTGGAGCAGGAGATCCAACTGGTGGCCTGCCACCTCGACCCCAAGCAGCCGGTGGAACAACTGCACCTGGGCGGCGGCACGCCGACCTTTCTCAGCCACGACGAACTGCGCCAGGTCATGGGCAGCCTGCGCCAGCACTTCAATCTGCTTGACGGTGACTCCGGCGACTACGGCATCGAGATTGACCCGCGCGAGGCCGACTGGGCGACCATGGGCCTGCTGCGCGAACTGGGCTTCAACCGCGTCAGCATCGGCGTGCAGGACCTCGACCCGGACGTGCAGCGCGCGGTCAACCGCCTGCAAAGCCTGGAAGAGACCCGCGCGGTGATCGATGCGGCGCGCACCCTGCAGTTTCGTTCGATCAATATCGACCTGATCTACGGCCTGCCCAAGCAGACGCCGATCAATTTCGCGCGCACCGTGGAGGAAGTGATCAGGCTGCAACCCGACCGCCTGTCGGTATTCAACTATGCCCACCTGCCTGAGCGCTTCATGCCCCAGCGGCGGATCAACACCGAGGAACTGCCGTCACCGGCGTCCAAGTTGCTGATGCTGCAAACCACCATCGAACAACTGACCCAGGCCGGCTATCGCTACATCGGCATGGACCACTTCGCCCTGCCGGACGACGAACTCGCCGTCGCCCAGGAAGAAGGCACCCTGCAGCGCAACTTCCAGGGCTACACCACCCATGGGCATTGCGACCTGATCGGGCTCGGCGTGTCCGCCATCAGCCAGATCGGTGACCTGTACTGCCAGAACACCAGCGACCTCAACGGCTACCAGAACACCCTCGCCGGCGCTCAACTGGCCACCAGCCGTGGCTTGCTGTGCACCACCGATGATCGGCTGCGACGCGAGGTGATTCAGCAATTGATCTGCAATTTCAGCCTGGCCTTCGATCGGGTCGAGCAGGCTTTCAACATTGATTTTCGCGGGTATTTTGACGACGTCTGGCCCCAACTCGAGACCATGGCGCAGGACGGCCTGATCGAACTGGACGCGCAGGGCATCCGTGTGCTGCCGGCTGGCAGGCTGTTGGTACGCTCAGTGTGCATGGTGTTCGATGCCTATCTGGAACATCAGAACAGGCAGCGATTTTCGCGGGTGATCTGAGCGGGCGCTACTTCGATGCCAGGCTCATGGCTTGCATCTGTGCGTCGGCTGGCTCGTCCTTCAAGGCCTTGCCCAGTTGCATCTGGGCCATCGTCAGGCCGCTTTGCAAGGCCGCCAGCGAGGCCTGCAGGTTACCCACCCGCGCCTGGCGCGCCTCGGGGGTCAAGGAGTTATCCGCCGAAGCCGCCGCGATTTCGGCCATCTTGTCGGCAATCTGCTTCTTCAGCTCACGAATCATTTTCAGCAGTTGCTTGATGCTGTCCTTCAGGTTGCTGTCGTCGATGTCCTTGTTGGAATCGGCTTTGGCAGCCTGGAAACCGGCACTGGAAATCTTCACCGCCACACCCTCGACCGCCTTGGTTTCAGCAGCAGGCGCGGGGGCTTCGGCCTTTTCATCGGCCCCTGCGGCAGGTTTCGTATCCGGCACGATCGGCAGGCGGATGGCAGGGTTGTTGGCAGCGATAACGGACATGTTCTGAGCTCCGGCTCATGGAGGTACACCACTGTATCGACCCTGTTACAAAAACCTTTATACCGCTGCCGGTTTTTTGTACAGGCTGGCCTCGGCGCCCCCCAGTGCGTTACCCTTACGTCTTATGTGTGTTTTCCCACAAGGATTTAAGAAATGTCCGAGCCAGTTAAACTGCGCGCTCACAGCCAGGCTCATTGCAAGGATTGCAGCCTGGCCCCCCTCTGCCTGCCACTTTCGCTGAATCTGGAAGACATGGATGCGCTGGACGAGATCGTTAAACGCGGTCGCCCACTGAAAAAAGGCGAGTTTCTGTTTCGCCAGGGCGACAAGTTCGACTCCGTCTATGCAGTACGGTCGGGCGCCCTGAAGACGTTCAGCCTGAGCGACGGCGGCGAGGAACAGATCACCGGTTTCCACCTGCCCAGCGAACTGGTCGGCTTGTCGGGCATGGACACCGAGATCCACCCGGTGTCGGCCCAGGCGCTGGAGACGACGTCGGTGTGCGAAATCCCCTTCGAGCGCCTCGACGAACTGGCCCTGCAGTTGCCGCAACTGCGCCGCCAGTTGATGCGCGTGATGAGCCGCGAGATTCGCGACGACCAGCAAATGATGCTGCTGTTGTCGAAGAAAACCGCCGACGAGCGTATCGCCACGTTCCTGGTCAACCTGTCGGCACGTTTTCGCGCCAGGGGTTTCTCGGCCAACCAGTTCCGCCTGAGCATGTCGCGCAATGAAATCGGCAACTACCTGGGCCTCGCCGTGGAAACCGTGTCTCGCGTGTTTACCCGCTTCCAGCAGAACGAGCTGATCGCCGCCGAAGGCAAGGAAGTGCATATCCTCGATCCGATCCAGCTGTGCGCACTCGCCGGTGGCTCCCTGGAGACCTGAGGCAGACGCCTGCGGCCGCGCCAATTGGCAAGGCCGCAGGTATACTTGGCGTCCGTTTTCCACGCCCAGGACTCTGCGCCGATGACCTTCGATTCGTTCGACATCAAATCCCTGATCCGTCCCGTCATCGACTTCCCCAAGCCTGGGGTGATCTTTCGTGACATCACGCCCTTGTTCCAATCGCCCAAGGCCCTGCGCCTGGTGGCCGACACCTTTGCTCACCGTTACGTCGAGGCCGATTTCAGCCATATCGGCGCGATGGATGCGCGGGGCTTCCTGATCGGTTCGATCATCGCCTATCAACTGAACAAACCGCTGATCCTGTTCCGCAAGCAGGGCAAGCTGCCGGCTGACGTCCTGGCCGAGGGTTACCAGACGGAATACGGCGAAGCGTTCCTGGAAGTCCACGCCGACAGCCTCTGCGAGGGCGACTCGGTACTGATGTTCGATGACCTGATCGCCACCGGTGGCACCCTGATTGCGGCGGCCAACCTGGTGCGGCGCATGGGGGCGAAGATCTTCGAAGCGGCGGCGATCATCGACCTGCCGGAGCTGGGTGGGTCGCAACGCCTGGAAGACATGGGTATCCCGACCTTCTGCCTGACGCAGTTCGCGTTGAACGAACGTTAATCGCTGCCTGCACCGGCCCCATCGCGGGCAAGCCCGGCTCCCACCTTGGCAGGCGCCCACCCGTAGGCGCTGGCTTGCCAGCGATAGCGCTCGAAAGAGCACCCATGATCACAACCCCATCTGCTTGCTGATGATCTCATTCATCACCTCGCGGGTGCCCCCGCCGATGGACAGGATGCGGTTGTCGCGGTACAGCCGCTCCACCAGGTTGCCGCGCATGTAGCCCTGGCCGCCGAGGATCTGCACAGCGTCATAGGTGACGCGGTCGGCGGTGTCGGTGGCGAGGTTCTTGGCCATGGAGATTTCCTTGATCACACTTTTGCCGGCCGCCATCTTCGCTGCCTGGCGGTAGGTGAACTCGCGGGACACCTCCACAGCGGTAGCCATTTCCGCCAGGCGATGCTTGAGCACCTGGAACTTGCCGATGGGTTTGCCGAACGCTTCGCGCTGGGAAGCCCACTTGAGGCTTTCCTCCAGCGCCATCTGCGCAGTCATGTTGGCCATCAATGCCAGCGCCAGGCGTTCGCTCTGAAAGTTGCCCATGATGCAGGCGAAGCCCATGTTCTCAGCACCAATCAGGTTGCCTACGGGCACGCGGCAATCGTCGAAGAATAATTCAGCGGTGTCCGACGCCCACCAGCCCATTTTCTTCAGGGGCTGGCCAATAGTGAAACCAGCGGTGTTTTTCTCGATCAGCAGCAGGCTGATACCGGCAAAGCCCGGCCCGCCGGTGCGCACGGCAACGGTGTAGAAGTCGGCACGGCTACCGCTGGTGATAAAGGTCTTGCTGCCGCTGACGCGGTAATGCTCGCCCTCCCGAATGGCGCGGGTCTGCAGGCTGGCCACATCGGAGCCGCCGCCCGGCTCGGTCACCGCCAGGGCGATGATCTTCTCGCCCGACAGCACCTGGGGTGCCACCCGGTCGCGCACCGATGGCAACGCCCATTTGACTATCGGCGGCAAGCCGATATCCAACGACCCCAAGCCCGCCACCACCCCGCCAGAACCGCAGCGCATCAGCTCCTCACTGGCGGCCACCTTGGCGAACAGGTCACCTTCATGGCTACCGCCAAGGGCCTCGGGATAACCAATCCCCAGGATTCCCGCCGCACCGGCCTTGAGGTACAGCTCACGGGGAAAGCTGTGGGCCTCCTCCCATTGCTCGATGTCCGGCAGCATTTCGCGCTCGACAAAACGGCGCACGCTGTCGCGGACCAACTGGTGGCTGGGGTCGAAGTAGTCCTGGTAGGCAGACATCGGCAAGCTCCACGGTGAAGTGGAGCGAACTTACCAAGCGCTTGCTTGGTTATCAAGTTATGCGCATATTCTGCTGACAATACAAAACCAATGTGGGAGCGGGCTTGCTCGCGAAAGCAGTGGAACAGTCAGTGCATTTGGCACTGACAGACCGCTTTCGCGAGCAAGCCCGCTCCCACATTTTTGAGCTGCGGTGTTTTTTACAGCGCGATCGGCTTGCGACCTGCGAACGAGTGAGCCAGCGTCCCGCCATCCACCAGCTCCAGCTCGCCACCCAGCGGCACGCCGTGGGCGATGCGCGAGGTGATCAGGCCTTTGTTGGTCAACAGCTGCGCGATGTAATGCGCCGTCGCTTCACCTTCCACCGTAGGGTTGGTGGCCAGGATCACCTCGGTAAAGGTGCCCTGCTCTTCAATGCGCGCCACCAGTTGCGGAATGCCGATGGCCTCCGGGCCCAGGCCGTCCAGCGGCGACAGATGGCCCTTGAGCACAAAGTAGCGCCCGCGATAGCCGGTCTGTTCCACCGCGTACACATCCATCGGCCCTTCCACCACGCACAGCAGGGTGTCGTCGCGGCGCGGGTCGGCGCATTGCGGGCAAAGTTCTTCTTCAGTGAGAGTGCGGCACTGGCGGCAATGGCCCACGCCAGTCATGGCCTGGCTCAGGGCCTGGGCCAGCCGGGTGCCGCCGCTGCGGTCACGCTCCAGCAGCTGCAGCGCCATGCGTTGGGCGGTTTTCTGGCCAACGCCGGGCAATGTGCGCAAGGCGTCGATCAGTTGGCGAATCAGAGGGCTGAAGCTCATGGGGCAATGGTCCGACAAAACAACGAGACGCGGTTTATACCCGCGCCCCGGATGAGCGTCAAATCCTCAATCCTGCGCGACACGTACCACCAACTTGCCGAAGTTACGTCCCTCCAGCAAACCGATAAACGCTTCGGGCGCCTGCTCCAGGCCATCGACCACGTCTTCGCGAAATTTCACTTTGCCCTCGCGCACCCATGGCGCCATGGCACTGATGAACTCCGGATGGCGATCACCGTAGTCGTCGAACACGATAAAGCCCTGGATACGCACCCGCTTGGTCAGCAAGGTCCGCTGCAGCGCCGGCAGACGGTCAGGACCACTCGGCAGTTCATGCGCGTTATAACCGGCAATCAGCCCACACAGCGGAATCCGCGCCTTGGGGTTGAGCAGCGGCACGACCGCGTCAAACACCTTGCCGCCGACGTTCTCGAAATAGATGTCCACGCCTTTGAAGCACGCCAGGGCCAACTCGTTGGCAAAATCCGCGCTCTTGTGGTCAATGCAGGCATCAAAGCCCAACTCCTCGACCACGTAGCGGCACTTGTCCGCGCCTCCCGCCACACCTACCACACGCAAGCCCTTGAGCTTGGCCACCTGCCCCACCACCGAGCCCACGGCGCCGGACGCTGCCGCCACCACCAGGGTTTCGCCGGCCTGTGGCTGGCCAATGTCCGTGAGACCCATGTACGCGGTCATGCCCGGCATGCCCAGCACCCCAAGGGCCATGGACGGGCTGGCCAGGCCCTTCGGCACCGGCATCAGGTTGCGGCCATCGGAAATGCTGTGGCTCTGCCAGCCGGTGGAACCGACGACGAGGTCGCCCACTTCAAATTTCGGATTACGCGACTGCTCGACACGGCTGACAGCACCACCGGTCATCACCTCGTCGATTTCCACCGGCGCGGCGTAGGACGGTGCATCGCTCATGCGGCCACGCATGTAGGGGTCGAGGGACAGGTACAGGGTTTTCAGGAGAACCTGGCCGTCTGCCAACTCCGGCAGGTTCACGCGTTCCAGGCGGAAATTTTCCGGGGTCGGGGCGCCCTGCGGGCGTGAGACCAGGACGATGCGCTGGTTAAGAATCGGTTCTTGAGGCATCAGGGGGCTCCTTTATCGAATTCATCGGTATAGGGTGCAGACCATGGTAGAGCGCTTGCGGTTCGATGTTTCGTCTATCGCCCCGCCGCGTGTGCATCGCAGCGGCGTGGCAAACCGACGTCACACCCAAAAAAAATGCCAGGCACGAGGCCTGGCACTGGAGTCTAGCTAAAGCTCGCCGATCAGAACGGCAGCTTCATGCCCGGTGGCAATTGCATGCCAGCGGTCACGCCGGACATTTTGTCCTGGCTGTTGGCTTCGATCTTGCGCACGGCGTCGTTGACGGCCGCGGCGAACAGCGCCTCGAGCATTTCCAGGTCATCTTCGCCCACGCCTGGCAACACGCTTGGGTCGATGCTCACGCGCTTGATGTCGTGACGACCGGTCATCACCACGCTGACCATATCGCCACCGGCTTTACCGGTGACTTCGGCGTTGGCCAGTTCTTCCTGCATCTTGGCCATCTTTTCCTGCATCTGCTGCGCCTGCTTCATCAGGCCGGCCATGCCACCTTTCATCATGGGAATCACCTCAAAGTACGTGGATCAATTTAGTAGCCCGGTATCAGGACGCCTGGGGCACCGGGGCTTCGACAGGTTCAATTGTATCGTGGCGAACGACGGCGCCGAACTGTTGCATCATTTGCTGGATGAGCGGATCAGCCTGGATCGAGTCCTCGGCTTCGCGCTGGCGGTTGATGCGCCGGCGGGTCGCGGCCTGGGCCGGGGTTTCCTGCTCAGGCTTGATCAGCTCGATGGCGACGGTCAGCGTGCGCTCATGGTACTGGTTCAGGGCATCGTTGAGGCGACGTTGCTGGGTCGCGTTGAACAGGGCGCTGTGGGCCGGGTCCAGGTGCAACAGCCAGTGGTCGCCCTCGATGGAAATCAGGGTGCAGTTGGCGGCAATACTGCCGGTCATGCCGGAAATCGGCAACTTCGGGAACAGCTCCAGCCATTGCAGGGCCAGGCCGGTGGCCGGCGCCGCAGCAGGCTCGGCCTCGGGCTCCAGGGCCGGCTCGGCAGTGTGCTCGCTGGCCAGGTCGTCCAGGTAGCTGTAGGCCGAATCCATGTCCGGCTCGATGTAGTCTTCGTCCAGCGGCGGCTCGTCATCCAGGTCGATCCCTGGAACGGCGGCCTCGACCTGAGCGACGGTCGGTTCCGGCACAGGCGCGGCGACCCACTCCGGCGCATCCGGCACCACGCTGTCAGGGGTCGGCGTGGGCATCGGCGTCAGCTCCGGCTGCTCGCCGGCCGTTTCCAGCACGGGCTCCACCGCAGGCTGCAGTTCGGGCTCGACTTCAGGCTCTACCGGATCATTCCAGGGCAGGTCGACAACAGGCGCAGGCTCGGGCTCGGCCACCGGAGGCGGCGTTACCACCGGCGCTGCCACCACGGGCGCAGGCTCAGGCGCCGGCGCAACAGGTGCAGCAACCACTGGCGCAACCACCGCCGCGCCAGCCACTGGTTTGGCGGAATCAACTGTGGCCTGGCTGATCCCCACTGGCTTTAGCGGCTGTCTCGGTGCGTCCGCCGAGTCAGCGGGCCGGAAGGCCAGCATTCGCAGCATGACCATCTCGAAGCCACCTCGCGGGTCCGGCGCCAGCGGCAGGTCGCGACGCCCGATCAAGCCCATCTGGTAGTAGAACTGCACGTCTTCGGCCGGCAGCGCCTGGGCCAGGGCCAACACGCGGTCGCGGTCGCCATGGCCGTTGTCGACACCTTCCGGCAACGCCTGGGCGATGGCGACGCGGTGCAGCACATTGAGGATTTCCGAGAGCACGCCGTTCCAGTCCGGGCCTTGCTCCGACAAGTGGCGCACGGCTTCGAGCAACGCCTTGGCGTCGCCTTCGATCAGCGCGTGCAGCACGTCGAACACCTGGCCGTGGTCCAGGGTACCGAGCATGGCGCGCACATCGGCGGCCATGACCTTGCCTTCACCAAAGGCGATGGCCTGGTCGGTGAGGCTCATGGCGTCGCGCATCGAACCATCCGCCGCACGGCCGAGCAGCCACAGTGCGTCGTCTTCGAACGGCACGTTCTCGACGCCCAGCACGTGGGTCAGATGCTCGACCACACGCTCGGGGGTCATGTTTTTCAGCGAGAACTGCAGGCACCGCGACAGAATCGTTGCAGGGAGTTTCTGCGGATCGGTGGTGGCCAGGATGAACTTGACGTAGGGCGGCGGCTCTTCCAGCGTCTTCAACAGGGCGTTGAAAGAGTGGCTGGAAAGCATGTGCACTTCGTCGATCAGGTAGACCTTGAAGCGACCACGGCTCGGCGCGTACTGCACGTTGTCGAGCAGCTCGCGGGTGTCTTCGACCTTGGTGCGGCTCGCGGCGTCGATCTCGATCAGGTCGACAAAACGCCCTTCGTCGATTTCCCGGCACACCGAACACGTGCCACAGGGCGTGGAAGTGATACCGGTTTCACAGTTCAGGCATTTGGCGATGATGCGCGCAATGGTGGTCTTGCCCACCCCGCGAGTACCGGTGAACAGGTAGGCGTGGTGCAGCCGTTGGCTGTCCAAGGCATTGATCAGAGCCTTGAGCACATGGGTCTGGCCGACCATTTCGCGGAACGAGCGCGGACGCCATTTACGTGCAAGAACCTGATAACTCATCGAAAACCGTCGCAACTGGGAAGCGGGAGCCGGTAATGCTAGCGGAGCAAGGGGGAAATTGCATCCGGCACGCTCGTCTAATCTGACTAAGCTCTGCTGATTGGCCCCGAAAAGGCCTGAACCCGGAGAGTCTATGCGCGTAGTCCTGGGCGCTTTATGGATGATTGCCTCGGCCAGCCTGGCGGCGCCCGCACCGCTGCGCTTCTCGGTTTCCGACAGCTGGGCGATGCCCATGGTGCAACTGGAGGACGGCCGGCCCACCCAGGGGATTTTGTATGACTTGATGTTGAGCCTGGCCACCCAGGTCGGTCGACCGGCGCAGTTCCACGTGCTGGCACGGGCGCGTATCTCGGCGGCCATGGAACACGGCGAGATCGACGTGCGCTGTTATGTCACCCAGGCCTGGTTCGACAACCTGTCCGGTGATTACACCTGGAGCATCCCGCTGATGGTGCAGCGCAACCTGCTGGTCAGCACCCAGGTGCCCGCGCAACCGGTCCATGTGAAGCAATTGCCGGCGCAATCGATCGGCACGGTGCTCAACTATCGCTACGCCACGCTCGACCCGCTGTTTGCCAGCGGCCAACTCACCCGCGACGATGCGCGCAGCGAAGAACAGGTGCTGCACAAACTGGTGGCCGGGCGCTTCAAGTTTGCGGTGATCAACGAATGGATTCTCGACCGTTTCAACCAGCGCATGCCGATCGGCCAAAAGCTGCACAAGGTCGCGGTGATCGATGAGCAGAACCTCGGCTGCACCGTGCGCAACGACCCGGACGTGCCGGTACAGCGCATCCTGCGCACGCTGCTGCGGATGAAGATGTCGGGCGAGATCGATGACATCATCCAGCTGTACACCGGGGAAGGCGCGCAGCCCCTGCACACTCCTGACAGGAACTGACAGTACCGCCTTATAGACTGGCCCCACTCAAACGCCCGTCCTCAAGGAGCCAGCATGCACACCGTCGCTCATTACTTCCTGCTGTACGTCGACAGCCCGGCCACCAGCGCCAACTTCTATAGCCGCCTGCTGGACCAGCCGCCAGTGGAGCTCAACCCGACGTTTGCCCTGTTCATTCTGGGCAACGGCGTGAAACTCGGGCTGTGGTCGCGTCATACCGTGGCGCCGGCAGCGCAGTTGACCGGCGGCGGTGGTGAAGTGGGCTTCTCGCTGCCCGACACCGGCGCCGTGGACGCGTTGCACGACGTGTGGGTCGAACGTGGCGCGACGATCATTCAATCACCGACCGCCGTGGATTTCGGCTACACCTTTGTCGCCCAGGACCTCGACGGCCACCGCCTGCGTGCGTTCAGCCTGAACGACTGAGCGCCAGCGCCCTTCCAGGCTGATGGCCGCGACGCTGGCCAGCACGATCACCGCGCCGAGCATCACTTGCACGGCAATGTGCTCGCCCAGCAGCGTCGCGGCCAGCACCATGGCGACCGGTGGAATCAGGTACATCGCCACCGACGCACGGCTGACCTCGACATGCTTCAACACGTAGCCCCAGGCCAGGTAGGCCAGGGCGCTGGGGAAGATACCCAGGACCAGCACCGCCAGGTTTTCCGCCAACGGTGCCTGCGCCACGGCGGCGGGCAGGCCCGGCAGGTTCACGCAGAGCATCAGCGTGCCGGCCCACACCATGTAGCACGCCATGGTCAACGGGCTGTAGCGGTGGGCATAGTGTTTCTGGATGGCGAAATACACGCTCCACGACACTGCCGCGAGCAGTATCAGCAAGCCTCGCGGGTCGATATCACTGATGCCCTGGTCACCCCAGATCACCACCAGCACGCCGAGCAATCCGAGCAAGACGCAGCTCCAACGCCACAGGCTGACCCGCTCCTTGAGACAGACAAACGCGATCAGCACGCTGAACAATGGCGCCGACTGCGCCAGCACACTGGAGGCTGCCGCCGTCACCCATTGCTGCCCATAATTGAGGCTGGTGTGGTGCAGGAACACCCCGAAGAACCCCAGCACCAGCAACCACGGCACATCCCGCAGGCGCGGCCGGCCGATGCCCAGCACCAGGGCTACAGCGCCCATGAACACCGAGGCAATCAAGAACCGCAGCAACGCCAACTGGCCGGGGCTGTAGCTGTGCAGCCCCATGTGCACGCCAATGGGCGAATAGGCCCAACAGAGGATGACGCTGGCGATGACTAGCGTAAGCTTTACGGGTGACGGGGTATTCATCGACGGCATCCGGAACTGAGAAGGAATGCCGTCAGTCTTGGCCCGGCCAAGGCGCAGGACAATTAACCGTTTCTGACTTCTGAAATCACTGGAACTGAGCGATGGAACTGGCCCAACTGAAAATGGTGCGAGCCGTGGCGCAAACCGGCAGCGTGGCCCAGGCCGCCCTGCAATTGCACTGCGTGCCGTCCAATATCACCACGCGCATCAAGCAACTGGAGAGCGAGCTGGGCACCCCGCTGTTCATCCGCGCCGGGCGCGGGCTGGCGATCAGCGCGGCCGGTGAGATCTTCCTCGAATACTGCGAGCGCATCCTCGCCCTGGTGGATGAATCCAAACGCGCCGTGGACGCGAATGCCATCCCGCGTGGGACCTTGCGGATCGGGGCGGTGGAGTCCAGCGCCAGCGGCCGCTTGCCGCCGCTGCTGGCGGAATATCATCGACGCTACCCGGAGGTCAGCCTGGAACTGGTGACCGGTGCCTGGGGCCAGCTGCTCGATGACCTGCAGCACCACCGCCTGGACGTGGCACTGGTGGCCTCGGGCAATAAACGCGCGAAGCTGGAACACAGCGTGGTCTACAGCGAGCGCCTGGTGCTGATCGCCAGTGCCTCCAGCGCCCCCATCCAGAGTGCCCAGGACCTGGCCGGGCGCACCTTGCTGGTCTGGCCACCCGGCTGCCCCTACCGCGCGGCACTCGAAAACTGGGTCAAGCCCCATGACTTCAAGCCGACCATCGCCAGTTACGCCAGCTGGGGCACAATCATCGGCTGCGTCAGCGCCGGGATTGGCGTGGCACTCGCGCCCGAAGGCATCCTGGCCCGGTATGAGCAGGCCAACCAGTTGGCGTCGTACCGATTCGAGGAACTGCAGGCCGTGGACAACCTGCTGTTCTGGCATAAGGACACCCAGCGGCACCTGGCACGGGACGCCTTCGCCGGGCTGCTGCGCGAGACGTTTGGCTAACCCGTAGCAGCTATTTCGTATTATCCTCCCGCGAAATTAATTCAAAATGTAAGGGACTACCATGAATTACTTCCGCCTGTTACTGGCGGCGGCCGCCCTGAGCCTGCCTGTCGCCCCCGCTTTCGCAGCCGCCCCACCTGCCCCCGTAGAAGCCAGCGCCCCCGCGGAAACGGCTGAGCACTTTCTTGCATCACTCAAGCAGAAGACCGGCACCATCAGCCTGCCCAGCGGCATCGCCACGCTCAAGCTCAACGACGAGTTCTACTACCTCGACCCGGCCGACACCGAGCGCCTGCTGACCGATGGCTGGGGCAACCCGCCGGGCTTCAAGACCCTGGGCATGATCGTGCCGAAAGCCGTCAGCCCGCTGTCGGAGCGCGGCTGGGGCGTGATCGTCAGCTACAAGGCCGACGGGCACATTTCCGACGAGGATGCGGCGAAAATCGACTACGCCGACCTGCTCAAGCAAATGCAGGAAGAAGACGAAGCCGAGAACCAGGAACGCCAGAAACAAGGCTACGCGGGCCTGCACCTGCTGGGCTGGGCCGAGCCGCCGCGCTACGACGACACCACCCACAAGATGTACTGGGCCCGCGAACTGAAGGCCGACGACGCCGAGCAAACCACGCTCAACTACAGCATCCGTGTGCTGGGCCGTGAAGGCGTGCTGGAACTCAATGCCGTCGCCGCGATGGCCGATCTGTCCACGATCAAGCAGGAAATGCCCAAGGTCCTGGCCTTCACCAACTTCACCGACGGCAACCTCTACACCGACTTCAACCCGAAAACCGACAAGCTGGCCACTTACGGCCTCGCGGCATTGGTAGCCGGCGGGATTGCCGCCAAGGCCGGCTTGTTCGCCAAGATCGGCATCTTCCTGCTGGCGGCGAAGAAGTTTCTGGTGATCGGCGTCGTGGCGCTGCTCGCCGGTGTGCGCAAGCTGTTCAACCGCAACAAGGCCTGAAACCCGCACACAAAAACGCCGCTGCGTGCCAGGCACGCAGCGGCGTTCGGGAGGTCTCAGCGCGGCGGCGCGAGACGGCTGTATTGGCCCTGGCTGATCCAGCCGCTGAACGAACGGTCCTGGGCATTGATGAACTCGACCTGGGCCCAGCCATCCCTGACAGCCAGCACGCCCACCACATCACCCTTGACGATATACGGGCGCTTGGCGGCCTTGGCGCCAGGGGTTTTCTGCAAATACGCCTTGTCGGCGGCCACCGTGACCAGGCCGATCCAGTTTTTGCTGGCGGTCCGGGTCAGCTCCAGGCCGGTGGCAATCTCCGGCATCAGCACGTTCATGCAGCCGGGATGCTGGCGGCCCTGCTCCACCGTCAGGGTAACGCCGTCGGACGACGGGGCCACGCTGCCGGGGTAGGCTTCGTCGTGCCAGGTGGTCAGTGCGCCGGGCTGGCCTTGCAGGTAAAACGCGCAACTGCGGGTCACGCCCTCGCCCAGTTCCTCGGCGTAGAAACCTTCGACTTGATGGTCAGGCGTCACTGCCAACATCAGGCCCTCGTACTTGCCCGAATGCAACGCAGGGGTGCCAGCAAACGCAGGGGCAACCGCGCACAATGACAACACGCCGACAGCAAGAAAACGGATCATCTTATTTCTTCCTTTCAAATTCTTCGTAGGCTTTTTTCATAAGGACGTCATAGTTGCCGTAGTCCTCGCCGTTATAGTTGTAGGCCATGGCGGTAAAATCCTTGGCCTTCATTGCCTTCATCAGCGCCGGGCTCTTGCTGCAAAAACTCAAGTACGCTTTAAGTTGGTTACCGGCATTCACCTTTAATGCCGCGACGAATTCAAACACGGTCTTGTAACCGCACGATCCGAAGTTGAAGCCCATGACCTGAAACATCCCCCAGGACGCCGACATCAACGCCGCTTCCTGATCGAGGGCGAAGGCGGTCGCCATGGTTTCCCAGGCCTTGACCTGGTCCTTGTTGTTGACCTGCCACTGCGGCCCGGCTTTTCTCTTGTAGGGGTAAGACAGCAGCGGGTGCGCCTGGTCGTAGATATGATTGGTGTACTTGCGAAAGTGGTGCCCTTCGAAGGCGATGATCGGCAACTTGGCCGGCCCGAACCCAAAGCGCCCGCCAGACTCGATGGTCGCGAAAGCCTTGATCACATTCACCGAAATACCGTTGCCCAACTGCGTGGCGGCGTTCTGGAAGTCTGTATCGCTGAGCGTCATGCCCCCGTCGCACGTGGCCTGCATCATCAGTTGCCGGTTACGCCGCTCGGCCTCGATCGTCGCGCGAACGCGGTCCAGGTACACATTGACCGTCGCCTGCACTGCATCGCCCTGGTTATTGCCGAACGCATTCAAGAAGATGGGGATGCGCAGGGTCGGGAAGGCTTTGACCGGCACCTTCACCGCCTCTTCGATCAGACTGTTGAAGGTCCGGCCGGTGGGGTCGATCACGCCATCGGGGTGGGCATATTTAAGGTGGCGAAACTGATACTGGCTGATGCACTGCACCAACTGGCCGTCACACTTGCCGTTTTCGGCCAGTGGAAAGCCCATCTTGGGAATGATCAAGTTGAATAGATACTGGATGCACTGAACATCGGCGGGCAAGTTACGGGCTTTACCGGGAGCACCTACCGAAGCACTGATAAGACGGGGCAACCCTTGCAGGCTTTTCATCACAGACATCCTTGTGAGTTAAAGAAGTGATAGCACTTCAATATCATTGCGTGCTCTTGTCATAATCTGAAACAAGTAGCCGGCGCAAACTAGCAAGGTGGTTTTGGGTTGTCCAGAGTGAGTATTAAAACCTGTGAAAGAGCCCTCACCAGGGTGCCGTTAAACCCTGCAATGACCATTAAGCGAGGTATTTGCCGGCGCATTCGGCTACTGTCACGGGCGCATGACGCTCGTACCTGAAAACATTCAAGGATTGAAATGAAAGCCACCCTGCTTATCGTGTCGCTCGTAGCCCTGCTGGCCGGCTGCGCCTCCACACCGAAGCCCGACCTGTCACGCCCCTCCATCGCCGACACGCAGTCGGTGCAGTTCGCCGGCAAGACGTTTGTACTCAAATTCCGCAAACCGGGGCTGTGGGAGTTTTTCCCGCCGCAGGAAAGCGTCGATGCCTGGAGTGAAATGCTCGACTTCACCGTCGTCCCACGCGATCAGAACCGCTTCGAGCCGCTCGACCTGGGCAAACGCACCGTGCAACTCCACCAGCAGGAAAACCCGAACATGCCGGCGATCCTGACGACCGATAACAGGACCGGGGTCTTGTACCTGATGCTGTTCTTCCCCAAGTCACTGCGCAAGGATGGGCAGTTCTCTGAAATAAGCTTCTTCAAGTACTACAAGGACAGCGCCACCGACCAGATCATCATCTTTCACTTCGCCCGGAATATTCCCACACCGGATGACCCGGTAGAGAGCACGCAAAAGATGGGCGCGGAATTGGTGCCGACGTTCAAGGCCTTTCCACTGTATCGGCCATAAAGCGCGCAGCAGACATCGATTCGCCAATGGCGATTGGAACTGAAAGGATTTTTGAGGGGTGTTGCGGAAGAGCGTTATGGAGGCAACCCCACCAGCCACACCCCGGCACACAATGTTCCCGCTGTGGCTGCTGCCTTCCGGCTCTGACCAGGTTCACGGGTAATCGTTGCGGGGGGACCGATGGGGTCACCATAACGACGCTCGCCTCTCGGCAAGCCGCGCCATTGTACCGATCTCATCGGAAGTTACAACCGTTGGTGCCGGATTAAAAATATTCGATGGTTCAAGCACTTGTGTCCGCCCGCAGGAGCTGGCTTGCCGGCGCCTACAGGATCACCGCGTCGTCAGCGCGGCCGCCCTCTTCCTGGATGACCAGGTGAATGAAGTGCAGCTTGGCGATCACCGCAGGGGGTAGCACGAAGGGATAGAAATCCGGCTGCCCCATGCTGCGCGACAGTTCGTTGAGCATGCCGGCCAGTTCGATCCAGGCGTTGACGAACGACAGGAACGCAACACCGCCGGGATGCTCGGGGTCGTACAGGGTGGAGAGCGGGAATGGCTGGTAATCCAGGTCCATCTCGCGGGCGCTCATGCCGAAGCCCAGGGCGGTATCGACGGCGTCCATCATGTGCAAGTAGTGCGCCCAGGTTTCGGCCCAGTCTTCCCAGGGGTGCATGGTGGCGTAGGCACTGACGCAGGTTTGCTGCCAATCGGGGCGCGGGCCTTTCTGGTAGTGCTGGTCGAGGGCATCCGCGTAACTGGCGCGTTCGTCGCCGAACAGGTGGCGAAAAGGCTCCAGCCAGTGGCTATTGGCAATCAGGCGATCCCAATAATAATGGCCGACCTCGTGGCGAAAATGGCCGAGCAAGGTGCGATACGGTTCACGCATCTGCACGCGGATTTTCTCGCGGTGGGCGTCGTCGGCCTCCTTGATGTCGAGGGTGATCAGGCCGTTGGCATGGCCGGTCATCGGCGCATTGCCTTCCAGGTCGATGCCGACGAAGTCGAAGGCCAGGCCGTTGTCCTCATCCTCACTCTTGGGCACCACGCGCAGGCCGAGGCTGATCAATTGCGCCACCAGGCGGCGCTTGGCGGTCTCGACCTTGCGCCAGCGCTCGGGATTTTCCGCGATGGAAAGGTCGGGGATGGTGCGGTTGAGGCTGCAGGCCACGCACAGTGGCGCGGTGCTGTGGGCAGGGATCAGCCAGTTGCAGGCAGCCGGCGTGTCGAGGTTGGCGCAGCGGCGGAAGGCGCCGGCGTCAAGGTTGTCATCCTGCAGCCACGTGCCGGCGACGGGACCGGGTTGCAGGGAGGACAAGCGGCTTTGCTGCGGCTGGTAGCCGAGCACGGCCTGGCAGGCCAGGCACTGGCTGTTGCGAAAGAACAGCGATTGCCCGCAACGGCATTGCCACACCTTGCTATCGCGCGATGAGCCCGGCATGAACGGCGCGGCGATGCGCGAACTGAGTTGCTCGAAGTAGCGGAACATGGCGGTCTCTCCCTGGGTGACGAAGACTAGATCAATTCGCGCCGAAGAACGTTCCGAAAATATAACCATATCCTGCAGGAGCCCGGCTGCCGGCGATGGCGCACGTGAAGGCGCTACCGCCGGCAAGCCGGCCTCCTGCAGTGGAGGGGTGTCAGTCGACAGTGATGTTGTGCTTGGCCAGGAAGGCTACAAAGGCCTCTTCGTCCAGGACCTTCAGGCCCAGCTCGCTGGCCTTGGCCAGTTTCGATCCGGCGCCCGGCCCTGCCACCACGCAGTGGGTTTTCGCCGACACGGAACCGGCGACCTTGGCGCCCAGGCTTTCGAGCTTGTCCTTGGCCACGTCACGGCTCATCAGCTCCAGGGAGCCGGTGAGCACCCAGGTGTGACCGGCTTCTGGCAAGCCTTCGACCACCTTTTTCTCGCTCTGCCAGTGCATGCCGAAGTCTTTGAGCTGCTGCTCGATGGCCAGGGCGCGGTTGGCGTTGTCTTCGTTGTCGAAGAACTCGCGCACCGCCTTGGCCTGCTTCTCGGGCAGCGCCTGGCGCATGTCGAGCCAGTCGGCCTTGATCACGCCTTCGAGGCTGCCGAACTTGTCCGCGAGTTTCTGCGCGGCGCCCGGGCCCACACTCGGCACATGCAGCTTGTCGAGCAGACCACCCAGCGTGGTGCTGGCGGCGAACTCGGCGCTCAGCTCGCCTTGATCCTGCAGTTGCAGGCCGCATTCATCCGGCGACAGCAGCGCGCCGATCACGTCCTGGTTGTGGCTGTCCTCGAAGAAGCTGTGGATCTCGTGCGCCACTTCCAGGCCGACGTCCGGCAAGTACGTCAGCACTTCCGGCAAGGCCTTCTGCACCCGCTCAAGGGACGCCAGCGAGCGTGCCAGCACCTTGGCGGTCTCCTCGCCCACGTCGGGAATGCCCAGCGCGTAGATAAAGCGCGCCAGGGTCGGCGACTTGCTGTTTTCGATGGCGGTGATCAGCTTCTTGCTGGATATATCGGCAAAGCCTTCCAGGTCGATGATCTGCTCGTATTTGAGCTTGTAGAGGTCGGCCGGCGAACCGATGAGTTTTTCATCCACCAATTGCTCGATGGTCTTGTCGCCCAGACCGTCGATGTCCATGGCGCGGCGCGAGACAAAATGGATAATCGCCTGCTTGAGCTGCGCCCCACAGGCCAGGCGCCCAACGCAGCGGTATACCGCGCCTTCGCTGACGGTTTCCTTGCCCTTGCTGCGCTTGACCAGCTGCGTGCGCTCCACATGCGAGCCACACACCGGGCAACTCTCGGGGATCTGCACCGCGCGGGCGTTTTCCGGGCGGCGCTCGGGCACCACCGAGACCACCTGCGGAATCACGTCACCGGCGCGGCGGATGATCACCGTGTCACCGATCATCAGGCCCAGGCGCGCAACCTCATCCATGTTGTGCAGGGTGGCGTTGGATACAGTGACGCCCGCAACCTTGACCGGCTTCAAGCGCGCCACCGGGGTCACGGCGCCGGTGCGGCCGACCTGGAATTCCACATCGAGCAATTCAGTCAGCTCTTCCATGGCCGGGAATTTATGCGCGATCGCCCAACGCGGCTCACGCGCGCGAAAGCCCAGTTCACGCTGGGCAGCAATGCTGTTGACCTTGAACACCACACCGTCGATTTCGTACGCCAGGTTGTTACGCCGTTCACCAATGTCGTGGTAGTAAGCCAGGCATTCCTGGATACCCTTGGCCAGTTTCAACTCATGGCTGATGGGCATGCCCCATTTCTGCAACTGCTTGAGGTTGCCGATATGGGTGTCGCTGATATCCGCCGTCACCTGGCCAATGCCATAGCAGCAGAATTCCAGCGGGCGGCTGGCGGTGATCTTCGAGTCAAGCTGGCGCAGGCTGCCGGCCGCGGCGTTGCGCGGGTTGGCGAAGGTCTTGCCGCCGACTTCCAGCTGCCAGGCATTGAGCCGTTCGAAACCGGCCTTGGACATGAACACTTCACCGCGTACTTCGAGCGTCGCCGGCCAACCGCTGCCGTGCAGTTTCAGCGGGATATTACGCACGGTGCGCACGTTGACGCTGATGTCCTCGCCAGTCGTACCGTCGCCGCGCGTGGCGCCGCGCACCAACTCGCCATCCTGGTACAGCAGGCTGACCGCCAGCCCGTCCAGCTTCGGCTCGCAGCTGTACTCCACCGCCGCGCCGCCCCCAAACAGATCGCCCACCGGCAGGTCGAGCCCTTCGGTGACCCGCCGATCGAATTCGAGCATGGTGGTTTCATCGAAGGCGTTGCCCAGGCTGAGCATCGGAATTTCGTGGCGCACCTGGGTAAAGGCCGAGAGTGCCGCGCTGCCGACCCGCTGCGTCGGCGAATCACGCGTGACCAGCTCCGGGTGCTCGGCCTCCAGGGCCTTGAGCTCGTGGAACAGCCGGTCGTATTCGGCGTCCGGAATGCTCGGCTCGTCGAGGACGTGGTAACGGTAGTTGTGCTGATCCAGTTCAGCGCGCAGTTCGAGGATGCGGGTAGGGGCGGCGGTCATGGGTGTTCTCTCAGAAAGCAAAAGAGCAGCCGAAGCTGCTCAATATGTTAGTGCGCTTATTCTACTGACAACGCTGAGGACCAATCCTCAGCGTTTCTGTGTCAGTGCGCGACGCTCGAACTCGACGATGCGCTGACGGTAGTGTTCGATGGTCTGGGCGGTCAGGACGCTGCGCTGGTCGTCCTTGAGCTCGCCGTTGAGTTCCTGGGACAGCTTGCGGGCGGCGGCCACCATCACATCAAACGCCTGTTTGGGGTGACGCGGACCCGGCAGGCCGAGGAAGAAGCTCACGGCCGGCGTGCTGAACAGGTCGATATCATCCAGGTCGAAAGTGCCCGGCTTGACCGCATTGGCCATGGAGAACAGCACTTCGCCGTTACCGGCCATGCTTTCGTGACGGTGGAAGATGTCCATCTCGCCGAAACGCAGGCCGCTTTCGAGGATGTTCTGCAGCAGCGCCGGCCCCTTGAAGCCAGCGGCGTCGCGGCAGATCACGCTGATCACCAGCACTTCTTCGGCGGCCGGCTGATCGTTGACCGATTGGCGCGGGGCATTCTTGCCGACGTTTTCGTCCGGGAAGTCGTCGTCGCGGCTGCTGAAGCTCGGGCCTTCGTCCACATCCAGGTTGAGGTCGCCCTGATGTGGCTCGGCCACGGCAGGGTTGGCGCGCTTGCCACGCTTGGAGGACGGCTCGCGGGCTTCACGCACCGGCGCGCTCATCGACGGCAAGTCATGCTCGTCCAGTTGCGGTTCTTTATGGGTATCCAGCACACGGGGCGGCCCCAGCAGCTCGGCGCCGCCGTCGTCGTCGGGCAAGTTGGACAGGTTGCGGTCCAGACGGAATTTGAGCTTACCCTTGCCACCGCGCATGCGGCGCCAGCCATCAAAAAGAATACCGGCAATGACAATAATGCCGATGACGATCAGCCACTCGCGCAGACCGATTTCCATGTAATCCCGTGCCTCTAATAAAAAATGCTGAAAAATAAGGGGTTTAGCACCGTGCAAACCGCTTTAAAACGTGGCGCCAACTCTATGTTCTGACTGACGTTTTGCCCACGCATACGAAAAATTGACATTAAACTAGCACGACCAAAGATAACTTTACACAGTTGGCGCGAAATGTGTCGATTTGCCATCTTTCGACACGCTGATCGACCTCTTACACCCGCCGCCAACTGTGAGCTACAAGCTGCACGCTATAAGCCTCAAGCCTCAAGCCTCAAGCCTCAAGTACTTGCCGCCAGCCGCTGACAACTAGCAACTCGCCGCTAGGCGTCCACCATCGCCATCGCCTCTTCCACATCCACCGCGACCAATCGCGAACAACCGGGTTCGTGCATCGTCACGCCCATCAACTGATCGGCCATTTCCATGGCGATCTTGTTGTGGGTGATATAGATGAACTGCACCGTCTGGGACATTTCCTTGACCAGTCGTGCGTAACGTCCAACGTTAGCGTCATCCAGCGGGGCGTCAACTTCATCGAGCATGCAGAACGGCGCCGGATTCAACTTGAAGATGGCAAATACCAGGGCCAATGCGGTCAGGGCTTTCTCGCCGCCGGACAACAAATGGATGGTGCTGTTCTTCTTGCCGGGTGGCCGCGCCATGATCGTTACCCCTGTATCGAGTAGATCTTCGCCCGTCAGTTCCAAGTAAGCGCTGCCACCACCGAAAACTTTCGGGAATAACGCCTGTAAACCGCCATTAATCTGATCAAAGGTATCTTTGAAGCGATTACGGGTTTCCTTGTCGATCTTGCGGATCACGTTTTCCAGAGTGTCCAGGGCTTCGACCAGGTCGGCATCCTGGGCATCCAGATAACGTTTGCGCTCGGACTGTTGCTGGTACTCGTCGATGGCCGCGAGGTTGATCGCGCCGAGTCGCTGGATACGCGCGGCAATGCGTTCAAGTTCCTCTTCGGCTTCTTTTTCGTTGGCCTGGGCGGTCAGGGTGTTGAGCACGCCGTGCAGGTCGTAGCCGTCTTCGAGCAATTGGTCTTGCAGGGTCTTGCGACGCACGGTCAGGGCTTGCCATTCCATGCGCTGTTGTTCGAGTTGGCCGCGAATCAACTGGGATTGCTGCTCGGCCTGGGTCCGGCGCTTTTCGGCGTCGCGCAGTTCTCGGTCGGCGTCTTCGAGGGCGATCTGCGCGGTCTTGAGCTCTTCGTCGACGGTCATGCGCTTGTCGAGCAACTCTTCCAGCCTGAGCCGCAACTCTTCCAGCGGCGCTTCGCCCTCTTCGAGGTTGAGGCTCAGTTGCTCGCGCTTTTCGGTGAGGCGTTCGGACTGCATCTCCAGGCGCTCAAGGGCCTGGGCCGTCGACGCGTGCTGGGCGCGCAGCGAGCCGAGGCGCACCGCCAATTGATGCGCGTGATCTTTGTGCTGCCGGGCTTCCTGGCGGACGCGGTCAAGGCGCTCGCGCAGGCTGTCGCGCTGGGCCAGCAGCAGTTCGCGCTGTTCGGTGTCCAGCGCCATGCTGTCGAGGGCTTCCTGCAGTTGCAGGCGCGCTTCGCCGATCTGTTCGTGTTCGAGGGTGCGCTGCTCGCCCATCTCGGCGACTTCTTCGTCAAGACGGGTGCGGCGCAGGGTCAATTGTTCGACCTTGGCCTTGCTCGCCGACAGCTGGGCTTTCAATTCGCCCTGCTGGCGCGCTTCGTCCTGCAACAGCCGGCGCAGGTGTTCGCGGCCGGTCTCTTGCTGGCGCTGGGTGGCGCGCAGGGTTTGCAGTTCGGTCTCGAGGCTTTCCAGGGTGGCCTCGCGCTCTTCACGCTCGGCGATCAGGTTGACGATTTCCTGGCCACGGGCCAATACGCCGCTTTCCGCTTCACTGGCGCGGCGCACACGCAGAAAATGCCGGCCAACCCAATAGCCGTCGCGGCTGATCAGGCTTTCGCCGGCCGCCAGTTGACCGCGCTGCGCCAAGGCTTGCTCAAGGGATTCAACCGGCTTGACCTGCCCCAGCCACGGCGACAGATCAATCGCTGCCTCGACCTTATCCAGCAAACTGCCTGGCACCCGTGTGCCATCGGCGGCGGGGCTGAGCAGGCGCAGGTCACCCTGGGCAAACCGGGCCAGGTCGAAACCGCCAAAATCATCTACCAGCACCGCCTGCAGGTCGGCACCGAGCACGGTTTCCACCGCCAGCTCCCAACCGGCTTCGACCTTCAAGCCCTCGGCCAGGCGCGGGCGCTCGGCCAGATGCTGGTCGCGCAGCCACTCGGCGGTGCCGGTGCCTGGGTCCAGTGCGGCCTGCTGCAAGGCTTCGAGCGAGGCGAGCCGGCCGTTGAGCCGCTGCAAATCGCCCTGGGCCTGCTGCTGGGCCTGGGTCGCCTGTTGCAGTTGCTGACGCAATTGCTCCAGGCGCTCCACTTGTTGTTCTTCGCTGGCTTCCAGCTCCTCGAGGGTCATCTCGCTTTCGGCGAGTTGCTCGCTGAGCTCCATGATCGCCGCGTCTTCCGGATCGGCGGCGAGCAGCACGCGCTCTTCCTGCAGGCGACGCTGGCGCTCGGCCAGGCGCTCCATGCTGGTTTCCAGCTGCTGGATGCGCGACTGCTGCACCTCTGCCTGGCGGCGCGGCTCGGCGGATTGCAGGTTGAACGTGTCCCACTGCTCCTGCCAGCCGTGCATGGTGGTTTCGGAGTCTTCCAGCGCGGCGGCAGCTTCTTCGGCGGCGGCGTTGGTGATTTCCTGCTCGGGGGTGAGCATGTCCAGCTCTTCGCCGAGGGTCAGCAGCAACGTGCGGTCATGACCCAGGTGCGATTCGGTTTCCAGGCGCGCGCGTTCGGCTTCCTTCAGATCGTCCTGCAATTGGCGCAGACGCTGCTGGCCGTGCTGGATGCTCTGCTCGACGCGTGCGATGTCGCCCCCCACCGAGTAGAAGCGCCCCTGCACCAGATTGAAGCGCTCGGACAAGTCATGGTGGCCATCGCGCAGGCGCTCGATGCTCGCATCGGCATTGCGCTGCTCGGCCACCAGCGCTTCGAAGCTGATTTCCTGGGTGCCGATGATCGCTTCGCGCTGGCCGACCTGATCATTCAGCGCCTGCCAGCGCAGGGCCGAGAGTTGCGCCTTGAGCTGACGCTCCTCGCCCTTGTATTCCTGATACTTCTCGGCCGCCTGGGCCTGGCGGTGCAGGCGCTCCAACTGGCGCTCCAGCTCTTCGCGCAGGTCGGTCAGGCGGGCGAGGTTCTCGTGGGTGCGGCGAATGCGATTTTCGGTCTCGCGGCGGCGCTCCTTGTACTTGGAGATGCCGGCCGCCTCTTCGATAAAGTTACGCAGGTCTTCGGGCTTGGCTTCGATCAGCTTGGAGATCATGCCCTGCTCGATGATCGAGTAGCTGCGCGGGCCCAGGCCGGTGCCGAGGAAGATGTCGGTAATGTCGCGGCGACGGCACTTGGTGCCGTTGAGGAAGTAGCTGTTCTGGCTGTCGCGCGTCACTTTGCGGCGGATCGAGATTTCCGCGTAAGCCGCGTACTCGCCGATCAGGGTGCCATCGGAGTTATCGAACACCAGTTCGATGCTGGCCTGGCTCACCGGCTTGCGGCTGGTGGAGCCGTTGAAGATGACGTCGGTCATCGACTCGCCACGCAGGTTCTTGGCCGAGCTCTCGCCCATCACCCAGCGTACGGCGTCGATGATATTCGACTTGCCGCAGCCATTGGGCCCGACCACCGCCGCCATGTTACTGGGGAAGTTCACCGTGGTCGGGTCGACGAAGGATTTGAACCCCGCCAGTTTGATGCACTTGAGCCGCACGCTTAGGCGTCCGCCAACGCAGCGATGACCAACGAGCAACTGCGCTGGCCGTAGGCCGACAGCACCAGGCGAATCTGCGCCAGGTCACGGGCGAGTACCGCGGCGAGCAATTGCTCGAACAGCACGAGGTATTCACTCATGGAGGCCTTGCGTTGATCCAGCGCCAGGTAGTAGGCGCGGTTCATCGCCGGTTGCAGGTTCTCGACGGTTTCCTGCAGATACGGGTTGTTGGCAAAGGGGTACGCGGCGCGCATCACGTTGAAGCTTTCTTCGACGAAGGCGCGAATGTCCTGGCGCTCGAAGCTGGAGATCAGGCGTTGCTGGATCTGCAGGAACGGCGCCATGTCAGCCTGCACCTGCCAGCCCTGGGCCACCGCATTGCCGAGCAGGATGTACAGCTCGCCCATCAGTGTGCACAGGCTCTGGACCTTGTGTGCAGTGAGTTCGGTGACGTGGGCGCCCCGGCGCGGCAGGATCGCGATCAGGTGGCGACGCTCGAGGATCAGCAGGGCTTCACGCACGGAACCACGGCTGACATTGAGCGCCAGCGTGACTTTCTGTTCCTGGATCCGTTCCCCAGGCTTGAGATCGCCGCGAATGATACGTTCGGCGAGGTGGTGAGCGATTTGCTCGGCGAGACTGTCCGGCGCCTTGAACGTCATGTTTTCCCTTCAAAATCTTCTATCGGTACAAGCGCGGCAGTGTAGCGCAAATGCTGGCTGATGGCGCTGGGCCCACAAGCGCGAATTTGGCACGAAATAAGCAGCGCTGAAAAGGCAAAAGCCCCATAAAACGCCGGTTTCAGAAGACTGGACCATAATTGAAAGTGTTGTGATCGCAATTTCTTGACCTTCTGGTCAGAAAATCGTTGACCGAAAAGTCAGACATGACTAGATTCGGCGCAAAGCGGTTAACAACAATAATGAGTCTGCGAGGCCTTCCGTGATCCAGTTTTTACTTAACCAGGAACTCCGTAGCGAGCACGCCCTGGACCCCAACCTGACCGTGCTCAACTACTTGCGTGAGCACCTGGGCAAATCCGGCACCAAGGAAGGCTGCGCCAGCGGCGACTGCGGTGCGTGCACGGTGGTGGTCGGCGAACTGCACCGCGATGCCCAGGGTGCCGAGCAGATCCGCTATCGCAGCCTCAACTCGTGCCTGACTTTCGTCTCGTCCCTGCACGGCAAACAACTGATCAGCGTCGAAGACCTCAAGCATCAAGGCCAACTGCACAGCGTGCAAAAAGCCATGGTGGAGTGCCACGGTTCGCAATGCGGCTTTTGCACCCCGGGCTTTGTGATGTCGCTGTTCGCGCTGCAAAAAAACAGCGACGCGCCCGACAGCCAGAAAGCCCATGAAGCGCTGGCCGGTAATCTGTGCCGCTGCACCGGCTATCGGCCGATTCTGGCCGCCGCCGAACAGGCCTGCTGCAACAAGCCGGTGGACCAGTTCGACAGCCGCCAGGCCGAGACCATCGCCCGCCTCAAAGCCATCGCGCCGACGCAGACCGGCGAACTCAACAGTGGCGACAAACGCTGCCTGGTGCCCCTGACCGTCGCCGACCTGGCCGACCTCTACGACGCCTACCCGCAAGCCCGCCTGCTGGCCGGCGGCACCGACCTGGCGCTGGAAGTCACGCAGTTCCACCGCACGCTGCCGGTGATGATCTACGTCGGCAACATCGAAGAGATGAAGCGCATCGAAGACTTCGACGATCGCCTTGAAATCGGCGCCGCCACCGCCCTCTCCGACTGCTACACCGCGCTGCACCACGAATACCCGGATTTCGGCGACCTGCTGCACCGCTTCGCCTCGTTGCAGATCCGCAACCAGGGCACCCTCGGCGGCAATATCGGCAACGCCTCGCCGATTGGTGATTCACCGCCGCTGCTGATCGCGCTGGGCGCGCAGATCGTGTTGTGCAAAGGCGATGTGCGCCGCACGCTGGCGCTGGAAGATTATTTCATCGACTACCGCGTCACCGCCCGCCAGGACAGTGAGTTCATCGAGAAAATCATCGTGCCCAAGGGCCACGCACTGTTTCGCGCGTACAAGGTTTCCAAGCGCCTGGACGATGATATTTCCGCCGTCTGCGCCGCCTTCAATCTGAAGATCGACAACGGCGTGATCAGCCAAGCACGTGCCGCCTTCGGGGGCATGGCCGCCACGCCCAAACGCGCGAAAAGCTGCGAAGCCGCGTTGGTCGGCGCGACCTGGAATGCCGCCACGGTGGAGAAAGCCTGCGCCGCCCTGGCCGAGGATTTCACCCCGCTGTCGGACTTTCGCGCCAGCAAGGAATACCGCCTGCTCAGCGCCCAGAACCTGCTGCGCAAATACTTCATCGAACTGCAAACGCCGCATATCGAGACTCGGGTGACCGCTTATGTCTAACCATCACGTCGTGGTCAAAACCCAGGCCGAACTCGCCGAGCTGTTTGCCCAGGACCTCACCTCCGGGGTCGGCCGCAGCGTCAAGCATGACAGCGCCGCCAAGCACGTCAGCGGTGAAGCGCAGTACATCGATGACCGCCTGGAATTCCCCAACCAGTTGCACCTGTATGCACGCATGTCCGACCGCGCCCACGCCCGCATCGTCAGCATTGATACGGCGCCCTGCTACGCCTTCGACGGCGTGCGCATAGTCATCACCCATGAAGACGTGCCCGGCCTGAAGGACATCGGCCCGCTGATGCCCGGCGACCCGTTGCTGGCCATCGACACCGTGCAGTTCGTCGGCCAGGTGGTACTCGCCGTGGCCGCGCGTGACCTGGAGACCGCCCGCCAGGCGGCGATGGCGGCGGTGATCGAATACGAGGACCTCGAACCGGTGCTGGACGTGGTCGAAGCCTTTCGCAAAAAACATTTCGTGCTCGACAGCCACACCCACCAGCGCGGTGATTCGACGGGCGCCCTGGCGACCGCCAAAAACCGCATCCAGGGCACCCTGCATATCGGCGGCCAGGAACACTTCTACCTGGAAACCCAGATCTCCTCGGTGATGCCCACCGAAGACGGAGGCATGATTGTCTACTGCTCCACGCAGAACCCCACCGAAGTGCAGAAACTGGTGGCCGAAGTGCTCGACGTGTCGATGAACAAAATCGTCGTCGACATGCGCCGCATGGGCGGCGGTTTCGGCGGTAAGGAAACCCAGGCCGCCAGCCCGGCATGCCTGTGTGCCGTAGTCGCGCGCCTCACCGGCCAGCCGACCAAGATGCGCCTGCCGCGCGTCGAAGACATGCTGATGACCGGCAAGCGCCACCCTTTCTACATCGAATACGACGTGGGCTTCGACGACAGCGGGCGCCTGCACGGGATCAACCTGGAACTGGCAGGTAACTGCGGTTGCTCGCCGGACCTGTCGAACTCGATCGTCGACCGCGCGATGTTCCACGCCGACAACTCGTATTACCTGGGCGATGCCACGGTCAACGGCCATCGCTGCAAGACCAACACCGCGTCCAACACCGCCTATCGCGGTTTCGGCGGCCCGCAAGGGATGGTCGCCATCGAGGAAGTGATGGACGCCATCGCCCGTCACCTGGCGCTGGACCCGCTGGCCGTGCGCAAGGCCAACTACTACGGCAAGACCGAGCGCAACGTCACGCATTACTACCAGACCGTCGAGCACAACATGCTCGAAGAGATGACCGCCGAGCTTGAAGCCAGCAGCCAATACGCCGAGCGCCGCGAAGCGATTCGCCTGTACAACGCCCACAGCCCGATCCTGAAAAAAGGCCTGGCGCTGACCCCGGTCAAGTTCGGTATTTCGTTTACCGCAAGCTTCCTCAACCAGGCCGGCGCGTTGATCCATATCTACACGGACGGCAGCATCCACCTCAACCACGGCGGCACCGAGATGGGCCAGGGCTTGAACACCAAGGTCGCGCAAGTGGTGGCCGAAGTGTTCCAGGTCGAAATCGACCGTGTGCAGATCACCGCCACCAACACCGACAAAGTGCCCAACACCTCGCCGACCGCCGCCTCCAGCGGTGCCGACCTGAACGGCAAGGCCGCGCAGAACGCTGCCGAAACCATCAAGCAGCGCCTGGTGGAATTCGCCGCGCGCAAGTACGACGTGAGCGAAGCGGACGTGGAATTCCATAACGGCCATGTGCGCGTGCGTGACCAGATCCTGACCTTTGAGGCGCTGATCCAGCAGGCGTATTTCGCCCAGGTGTCGCTGTCGAGCACCGGCTTCTACAAGACCCCGAAAATCTTCTACGACCGCAGCCAGGCGCGCGGTCGGCCGTTCTACTACTTCGCGTTCGGCGCGGCGTGCTGCGAAGTGATCGTCGACACCCTGACCGGCGAGTACAAGATGCTGCGCACCGACATCCTCCACGACGTGGGCGCCTCGCTGAACCCGGCCATCGACATCGGCCAGGTCGAAGGCGGCTTTATCCAGGGCATGGGCTGGCTGACCATGGAGGAGCTGGTGTGGAACAACAAGGGCAAGCTGATGACCAACGGCCCGGCCAGCTACAAGATCCCGGCCGTCGCCGACATGCCGCTGGACCTGCGCGTGAAGCTGGTGGAAAACCGCAAGAACCCGGAAGACACGGTGTTCCATTCCAAGGCCGTGGGCGAGCCGCCGTTCATGCTCGGGATTGCTTCGTGGTGTGCGATCAAGGACGCCGTGGCGAGCCTGGGTGACTATCGCCATCAGCCGCAGATCGATGCGCCGGCGACGCCGGAGCGCGTGTTGTGGGGGTGTGAGCAAATGCGCCAACTGACTGCCACAAAAGCTGTGGAAACGCAAACCGAGCTGGCTTCGCTTTAGACCCAGGCGCTGCCATCGCGGGCAAGCCCGGCTCCCACATGTTGATGTGTGAACCCAATCAAATGTGGGAGCTGGCTTGCCTGCGATAGCGGTTGGACTGACAACAGAGATGTTGAGGTAATCATGAACTACTGGATCAGCGCCCTCGCCGACCTGCAGAACCGCGGTGAACCCTGCGTACTGGTGACCATCATCGAAGAGCTCGGCTCCACGCCGCGCAATGCGGGCTCGAAGATGGTCATCAGCGCCGCGCAGACCTTCGACACCATCGGCGGCGGCCATCTGGAATACAAGGCGATGCAGATCGCCCGCGACATGCTCGTACGTGGCCAGCAGAACACCCATCTGGAACGCTTCAGTCTGGGTGCCAGCCTCGGCCAGTGCTGCGGTGGCGTGACCGTGCTGCTGTTCGAACCCATGGGCCAGGTGCAGGCGCAGATCGCCGTGTTCGGCGCCGGCCATGTCGGCCGCGCGCTGGTGCCCCTGCTGGCGAGCCTGCCGTGCCGGGTGCGCTGGATTGACTCCCGTGACCAGGAGTTTCCGGAACATATCCCCGAAGGCGTGCGTAAAATCGTCAGCGAAGAGCCGGTCGACGAAATTGCCGACCTGCCGGTGGGCAGTTACTGCATCGTCATGACCCACAATCACGCGCTGGACCTGGAACTGACCGCCGCCCTGCTCAAGCGCAATGACTTCACCTACTTCGGCCTGATCGGTTCGAAGACCAAACGCGTCAAGTTCGAACACCGCCTGCGTGATCGCGGTTTTGATACCGCGCAACTGCAGCGTATGCATTGCCCGATGGGCCTCACCGAGGTGAAGGGTAAATTGCCAGTGGAGATCGCGATCTCCATCGCCGGCGAAATCATCGCCACCTATAACGCCAACTTCGGCCAGCACACTGCGAGCGCCGAACCGATTGCCAAACTGCTGCCGGCCTCGCGCCGCAGCCAAGCTTTGACTTCTTTTGCCAAGAATTGAGATGACCATGCCTTTGACTCGCAAAGCCTACCGTGCCGCCATTCTGCACAGCCTCGCCGACCCCGCTATCGTTGGGATCGAAGCCTCCTACGAGTATTTCGAGGATGGCCTGCTGGTGATTGAAAACGGTCGGATCAGTGCAGTTGGCCATGCCAGCGACGTGCTGCCGACATTGCCCGCCGATATCGAAATCACTCATTACCAGGACGCGCTGATCACCCCGGGCCTGATCGACACCCATATCCACCTGCCGCAGACCGGCATGGTCGGCGCCTATGGCGAGCAATTGCTCGACTGGCTCAACACCTACACGTTCCCGTGCGAAAGCCAGTTCGCCGACAAGGCCCACGCCGAAGAAGTCGCGGATATCTTTATCAAGGAATTGCTGCGCAACGGCACCACCACCGCGCTGGTGTTCGGCAGTGTGCACCCGCAGTCAGTGAATGCGTTTTTCGAAGCCGCCGAGAAACTCGACCTGCGCATGATCGCCGGCAAGGTGATGATGGACCGCAATGCCCCGGACTACCTCACCGACACCGCCGAGTCCGGTTACCAGGAAAGCAAGGCGCTGATCGAGCGCTGGCATGGCAAGGGCCGTTTGCACTACGCCGTGACGCCACGTTTCGCACCGACCAGTACACCGCAACAGCTGACCCTCGCAGGGCAGTTGCTGAGCGAATACCCGGACCTCTACATGCAGACTCACATCAGTGAGAACAAGCAGGAAATCGAGTGGGTGAAGGCGCTGTTCCCGGAGCGCAACGGCTACCTGGATGTGTACGACCATTACAAATTGCTCGGCGAGCGCTCGGTGTTTGCCCACGGCGTGCACTTGTGTGACGACGAGTGTGCGCGGCTGGCGGAGACGGGCTCGGCGGTCGCGTTCTGCCCGACCTCGAACTTCTTCCTCGGCAGTGGCCTGTTCAACCTGCCGATGGCGGAGAAGCACAACCTGAATGTGGGCCTGGGCACGGACGTGGGCGGCGGCACCAGCTTTTCGCTGCTGCAGACCTTGAACGAAGCGTACAAGGTCATGCAGTTGCAGGGCGCACGCTTGAGCCCGTTCAAGTCGCTGTACCTGGCCACGTTGGGTGGCGCGAAGGCACTGCGCCTGGAAGACAAGATCGGCACGTTGCAGCCCGGCACCGATGCGGATTTCCTGGTGCTGGATTACAACGCCACACCGCTGCTGAGCTATCGCCTGAAGCAGGCCCAGAACATTGCCGAGACGTTGTTTGTGCTGATGACGCTGGGGGATGATCGGACGGTGTTGCAGACGTATGCGGCTGGCCAGCTCGTGCATCAACGCTGATCCTGACCACACCGCAAAACAAATGTGGGAGCGGGCTTGCTCGCGAAGGCGGAGTGTCAGTCCCTGGATAGGCTGACTGTTCCACCGCTTTCGCGAGCAAGCCCGCTCCCACATTTTGTTAGTGGTGAGCTTGGCACATCAGAGCTTGACCGAAGAGCGCCCCGGCTTCTTGGTCTGCAACAAATGCGAAAACACCGCATGCAAATCATCCGACGCGCTTTCCTCATCGAGGTTGAGCTTGCTGTCGATGTGGTCCATGTGGTGCATCATCAAATTCACTGCCAACCCTGCATCGCGCGCTTCGATCGCGTCGATCAACTGCGTGTGCTCATCGTAGGAACAGTGCGAGCGGTTGCCGCTTTCGTACTGGGCGATGATCAACGAGGTCTGGGACACCAGGCTGCGCTGGAAGCTGATCAGTGGCGCATTCTTCGCCGCTTCGGCCAGCTTGAGGTGGAACTCGCCGGAGAGGCGGATGCCGGCACCGCGATCGCCACGAGAGAAGCTGTCGCGCTCGTCGTTGACCATCTGACGCAGCTCGGCCAATTGTTCGGCCGTGGCGTGCTGCACTGCCAGCTCGGTAATCGCCCGCTCCACCAGGCGCCGGGCCAGGAACACCTGGCGCGCTTCTTCGACACTGGGGCTGGCCACCACCGCACCCCGATTGGGCCGCAGCAACACCACGCCTTCATGGGCCAGGCGCGAGAGTGCGCGGCGAATGATGGTGCGGCTGACGCCGAAGATTTCGCCCAGTGCCTCTTCACTCAACTTGGTTCCGGGCGCCAGGCGTTGTTCGAGGATCGCTTCGAAGATATGCGCGTAGACGATATCGTCCTGGGTTCCGCTGCGACCGGCCTTGCCGGCTCGCGGTTGTTTCTTGAGAGGTTGCAACTGTTCGTTCATGGGCACTCGGGTTTGGAGAACGGCGGCGAATTAAGGGTAATACGGCAACAGCGGGTCGCTGGCAAGTATCACCTAAAAACAGGGCACATTGTACACAACCCAAAGCGCCAACACACTGTACGGCTGTTTGCGGTCGCGGCTGTATTGCAATGAAACATTACGTTTGAGTTTAGGCTTGAAACCGTGCCGTTACCGGCAAAACCCAGGTAAAAGGATCACCTTTCCATGAACGACGCCACCCAAGCGCCTTTGCGCCCGCTGGCCGACACTTCTGCGTCGGCCGTCGTCGCCGGCTTCATCGCCATGATGACCGGCTACACCAGCTCCCTGGTCCTGATGTTCCAGGCCGGCCAGGCCGCCGGCTTGACCACGGCGCAGATTTCTTCGTGGATATGGGCGATTTCCATTGGCATGGCGGTGTGCAGCATCGGCTTGTCGCTGCGCTACCGCACACCGATCACCATCGCCTGGTCCACCCCCGGCGCCGCGCTGCTGATCACCAGCCTGGGCGGCGTGAGTTATGGCGAAGCCATCGGTGCCTACATCACCTGCGCGGTGCTGGTGACGCTCTGCGGGCTGACGGGCAGCTTCGAAAAGCTCGTCAAGCGCATCCCGGCGTCACTCGCAGCGGCCCTGCTCGCCGGCATCCTGTTCAAGATCGGCAGCGAGATCTTCGTCGCCGCGCAGCACCGCACCGGCCTGGTATTGGGGATGTTTTTCACGTACCTGATCATCAAGCGCCTGTCGCCACGCTATGCGGTGCTGGCCGCGCTGGTGATCGGCAGCGTGCTTTCCGGCTTGATGGGACTCCTGGATTTCAGCGGCTTTCATCTCGAAGTGGCAACGCCGGTATGGACCACGCCGCACTTCTCGTTGGCGGCGACGATCAGTATCGGCATCCCGCTGTTCGTGGTGGCGATGACCTCGCAGAACATGCCCGGCGTCGCCGTGTTGCGCGCCGACGGCTACAACGTGCCGGCCTCGCCGCTGATCACCGCAACCGGCCTGGCCTCGCTGGTGCTGGCACCGTTCGGCTCCCACGGCATCAACCTGGCGGCGATCAGCGCGGCGATCTGCACCGGGCCGCATGCCCACGAAGACCGTAACAAGCGCTACACGGCGGCGGTTTGGTGTGGTGTGTTCTACGGGATTGCCGGGGTATTCGGCGCGACGCTGGCGGCGTTGTTTGCAGCCTTGCCCAAGGAGCTGGTGCTGTCGATTGCGGCCCTGGCGCTGTTTGGCTCGATCATCAACGGCTTGAGCATCGCCATGAATGAGCCGAAGGAACGCGAAGCGGCGCTGATCACCTTTATGGTCACTGCGTCGGGGTTGACGTTGTTTTCGATCGGTTCGGCGTTCTGGGGGATTGTGGCGGGGGTGTTGACGCTGCTGATCCTGAATTGGCGCAAGGCCTGATTGCTTAAATGCCAGGAACAAAAAAGCGACCCCGCAGGGTCGCTTTTTTCATGACATCAGACCGCCGGGTTGATCGGCGTTTCTGGATGCCAGGCGTCCAACAGCGCGCTTACTTCAACGCGAGTCAGCTCTGGGCGGGCCTTGAGCCACGCTTCAACGATTGCACGTTGCTCTTCGGTGACCGAACCACGAGTGGCTTTGCACACCAGACCGAAGTCATCGCCGCCGACGTAGTCCAGGCCATTGCCGTCCATCGCTTCGGTCAGGAATGCTTCGAGGAACGCGTCAACCGCTTCATCATCCAAACCTTCTTTGAAATCCAGGTTCAGTTCGAAACCCAGCTCTTGAAATTCATCAACGCACAGTTTTTTGCGCAGACGCCGGGAACGGTTAGTCGCCATTGGAACAATCCTCATAAGTAATAACGGGCGGCACTTTAGCAGTTTAAGGTGACGATTGCCCGACTCTCTGGGACAGGCGGCAAATTGCCGGTGAAAAAAACGCCGATTACCAGCTATCGTTCAGCTACAACTGGATCCACCTTGGGGCATAATGCCGACACTTTCATGACCATTGAGGGATTTTTCTTATTTACCCCTCGCCTTTTTCACCCTCCTCAGCAGTAGGGTTTTATTTCTTATGATCAAATCGTTGCGTTCAGTAGTGCTTGCCGGTTTTCTTCTGCCACTGGCCTTTTCCACCTCCGCTGCCCCGACCACCAACACCCTGCCCCCGAATGTCCAGCAGGCACTCGCCAAGGCCAAGCTGCAAAATACCGCACTGTCCCTGGTGATGATCCCCCTGAACGGCCCGGGCACCCCCACGGTCTTCAACGCCGATGTCTCGGTGAACCCGGCCTCCACCATGAAGCTGGTCACCACCTACGCGGCCCTGGAAATGCTCGGTCCCAACCATCAATGGAAGACCGAGTTCTACACCGACGGCACCCTCAGCGGTGGCGTGCTGCACGGCAACCTGTACCTCAAGGGCGGTGGCGACCCCAAGCTGAACATGGAAAAGCTCTGGCTGCTGATGCGCGACCTGCGCGCCAATGGCGTGCAGCAAGTCACCGGCGACCTGGTGCTGGACCGCAGCTTCTTCAACCAGCCGCAATTGCCCGAATTCAATGATGATGGCAACGACGAGAACAAGCCGTTCCTGGTCAAGCCCGACGCCCTGCTGGTCAACCTCAAGGCCCTGCGCTTCGTGACCCGCAACGATTCCGGCCGGGTACTGGTGTCGGTCGAGCCGCCGATTGCCAGCATCCGCATCGACAACCAGGTCAAGGTATCCAACGCCAAGCAGTGCACCGGCGACGTGCGCTACAACCCGGTTACCGCCGCAGATGGCAGCGTGACGGTCACCGTCAGCGGCCAACTGGCCGACGGCTGCAGTTCGCAGACCTACCTGTCACTGCTGGACCACGCGACCTACACCGCCGGCGCGGTGCGGGCGATCTGGCAGGAACTGGGCGGCACCATTCAGGGCCGTGACATCCAGGCACCGGTGCCCAAGGATGCCAAGGTCCTCGCCCGTGCGTTTTCGCCGGACCTGGCGGAGATCATCCGCGACATCAACAAATACAGTAACAACACCATGGCCCAGCAGTTGTTCCTGAGCCTGGGCGCGCAGTTTCGCAACGACGCCGACGGCGACGATGCCAAGGCCGCGCAACGCGTCGTGCGCCAATGGCTGGCGAAGAAAGGCATCACCGCGCCGCACCTGGTGATGGAGAACGGTTCCGGCCTGTCACGGGCCGAACGCGTCAGCGCCCGCGAGATGGCCGCCATGCTGCAAGCCGCGTGGAAAAGCCCCTACGCCGCGGAGTACATCAGCTCGCTGCCGATTGCCGGCACCGACGGCACCATGCGTAAACGCTTGAAGACCACCGCCATGCGCGGCGAAGCCCACGTCAAGACCGGCACCCTGAACACCGTGCGGGCCATCGCCGGCTTCAGCCGCGACAACAACGGCAACACCTGGGCAGTGGTGGCGATCCTCAACGATCCGAAGCCTTGGGGCGCTTCGTCGGTGCTGGATCAAGTACTGCTGGACCTGTATCGCCAGCCGAAACTGGCGGCGCCCGCACCGGTGCTCTAGACCGCGCAACAAGCGCGCTTGCCCGCGCTCGGCACTATCAGTCGCTGTACCCGGTGGCTGATAGACCGCTGTCGCGGGCAAGCCCGCTGCCACACGTCTCGACTCGATCCCTGCCGGCCTGCTTGGCCACATACACCGCCGAGTCGGCACGCAACAGCAACCCATCGATACCTTCATCGACCCGCCAACTGGCCACGCCAAAACTGGCGGTAACGATGCCCACCGGCGCCATCGGCGCATTGCGCAGCGATTGCCACAACTCCAGCGCCAAGCTGTAAGCCTGCTCGCCCTGGGTGTTGGGGCACAGCACCATGAATTCCTCGCCCCCCAGGCGGCAGAACACATCGCTGCGGCGCAGGCGCTGGCTGATGCGTTTGCACAATTCCTGCAGCACCCCGTCGCCCACCGCATGCCCATGCTGATCGTTGATGCGCTTGAAGTGGTCGACATCGAGCATGATCACCGACAACGCCCCTGTAGCGCGGTTGAGCCTGACCATCTCGGCCTTGAGGCGATCCTGGAAGTAGCGTCGGTTGTGAATCCCGGTGAGGGAATCGGTGATGGACAGCGCGCGCAGTTCCTCTTCTACCCGCTTGAGATCGGAAATATCCGACACGTAGCCATGCCACAGCGTACCGCCGCTGGGTAATTCTTCTGGCGTGGCTTCGCCGCGAATCCAGCGCAGGCCGCGTTGTGGCAACAGCACCCGGTACTCTTCGCGCCAATGGCTCAACTGCAACGCCGACAGGCGAATCGAGGTGCGCACGCGCTCCGCATCCAGCGGATGGATCCGCTCGAAGACCTTCGTCGCATCCTGCTGCAACACGCCAGGCTCGATCTCATAGATGTCGCGCATGCCGTCGCTGGCGTAGATGAATTTCCAATTGTCCTGCGGCTCCAGGGTGAACTGGAAGATGCCGCCGGGCACATGCGCGCTGAGCTTCTTGAGCAGCCGGTCGCGCGCAGCGAGTGCCTCATAGGCGCGCTTCTGCTCGGTCACGTCGAGGTAAATGGCCAGGTGGCCGATCCACAGGCCATGGTCATCCAGCAGCACGGTGGCCAACATGTTCACGGTCAATGGGCTGCCGTCCTCGCGCAGCAATGTCCACTCGCGGGCTTCGTGCAGGTTGTCGGGGCTTTCCACCAGCATCGCCTGGCTCGCCGGGATGCGCTTGCCCAACATCACGCTCAAACTGCTGGCGCGCGCTTCCAGTTCCGAGGCCAGGTGCAGGCTTTCGAGGGTGTGCGTGCCCATGACCTGGTCGGCCTTGAACCCCAGCATCTGCTCGGCTCCGGCGTTAAAGGTGTTGATCACCCCGCGCAGGTCGGTGGCGATGATCGCAACCTGGGTGGCGGCATTCAGCACGCTGCGCAATTGACCGTGGGCCCCGCGCAGCTCCTGCTCGCGCTGGCGCAACTGCACGGTACGTTGCTCCACCAGTTTCAACGCGCGCTGGCGCTGGCTCACCAGTACATAGAGCAGGCTGCTGAGCAGCAGGCTGAGCAAGCCGCCCATGCTCAGGATCGTCGTCAGTGAAGAATGGTTGGCCTGGTCGAACACCTGGCTCGGGCGCAGGCTCAAGGCGTACACGTGATCGCCCAGGGTCAGGCGGCGCGCGCCGATGAGGTCGCTGCTGCCCACGGCATTCTCGGACTCGAAAAGCACGCGCTTTTGCACATCGGAGGTATCGACAATCTGCATCACCAGATTGTCGCGGTCCGGCTTGGGCAACCCATCGGCGACCAGCTGGCGCATGCTGATCACCGCCATCACGTAGCCGTAGGGCTCATTCTGCGACTGCCCGGAAGTCGCCGGGGTGCTCACCGGCGCCACCAGCAATACCCCGGTTGAGTAGCCCGGTTCTACACCGACCAACTGCATCGGTTGCGACACTGCCAGCTTGCCACTCGATTGCGCACGCTCAAGCGCCGAGCGCCGCAGCGGTTGGGCCAGCAGGTCAAAACCCAACGGTGCGCCCAACAGGCTTTGAGTCTGGCTGTAGAGCACCGGCACGTATTCGTCGCGCTCGGGCGCCGGGGCCAACTCGCCGGCCGAATTCAACTCACGGATAACAAACGGGGTACCGCGCAGGCGCGACACCTCTTGTTCAAATTGCCGGCGCTGCTTGCGAAATACCCGCGGCGCCCAGGAATAGGCACGGGCGCGCAACAACAAGGGCTGGGCGAAACCGTCGAACTCATCGCGGGACACATCATCGGAATTGACGAAGAACCGCCGCAGGCTGTTCAGGCGCTGCTCCTGGTCTTCGAAGCGCTCCTGCAGACGCGTATACCGTTCGTTGACCAGCAACTGAAAGCGCTGGCGCACCTGTTGCTGATAGAGATCGGAAGCCGCCCAGGCGACGATTGCGGTCAGCGCGAACCCTGCCAATAACACCACCAACGCCACCAGCCAAGCCGATGCCTGCTCACTGATAAAGCCTAGGATTTTCGGGCGGACGGCGTTCAACGGCATAGGCAACACTCACAACGCCAGTGTGCGGGGGTGTCACTTTGGCTAGGCGTTAAGTTATAGCTACGGGACCGGTATTTGACCAGCATAAAAAAGCCGCAAGTCCCGAATATTCAAGGCTTGCGGCTTTTTGGTGCAACCATCAGCGAGCGGTGATTTTCCACGCCCGATGGATCTTCGCATTACGCGCAAAATCCGGGTCGATGGTCTTGTCGCTGATTTCCTCGACCGCGTAGCGTTCGCTGAGGTTGTCCTCGAGCTGGAACTTGCGGAAGTTGTTCGAGAAGTACAGCACGCCACCCGGTGCCAGGCGGGCCATGGCCAGGTCGAGCAACTGCACGTGGTCACGCTGCACGTCGAAGATGCCTTCCATGCGCTTGGAGTTGGAGAAGGTCGGCGGGTCGATGAAGATCAGGTCGAACTCATCGCGGCTGGCCTCCAGCCACGCCATCACATCACCCTGCTCCAGGCGGTTCTTGTCGGAAAAACCGTTGAGCGAGAAATTGCGACGAGCCCAATCCAGGTAGGTCTTGGACAGGTCGACGCTGGTGGTGCTGCGCGCGCCGCCCTTGGCAGCGTGCACACTGGCGGTGGCGGTGTAGCAGTACAGATTGAGGAAGCGCTTGCCGGCCGCTTCCTTCTGGATACGCATGCGCATCGGGCGGTGGTCGAGGAACAGGCCAGTGTCCAGGTAGTCGGTGAGGTTGACCAGCAGCTTCACGCCGCCTTCGCTGACCTCGGTGAACTTGCCCTGGGCGCTTTGGCGCTCGTACTGCTTGGTGCCGCTCTGACGCTCGCGACGCTTGACCACCACGCGGCTCTTGTCGATGTTCAGCGCCTGGGGAATCGCGGCCAGGGCATCGAACATGCGCGCCGAGGCTTTTTCCGGGTCGATGGACTTCGGCGCGGCGTATTCCTGCACGTGCACCCAGTCGTGGTACAGGTCGATGGCCATCGAGTATTCCGGCATGTCGGCGTCGTACACCCGATAGCAATCCACGCCTTCACGCTTGGCCCACTTGCCCAGCAGCTTGAGGTTTTTCTGCAGGCGGTTGGCGAACATCTGCCCGCCTTCGCTCAGGCGCGCCTGCTCGACCACAGGGGCCGGGGCCGGCTTGATCGGGTTACCGTTCTTGTTGTACTGGCGCTCTTGCGGCTCGGCCGGGGCCTGGTCGTAGGCGGCTTGCTCACGCTCGGCCTGGCGCTGTTCCGGGGTACGGCGCTCGCCAGTGACGAACTGATCCGGATTGACTTTGATCAGCAGCAATTTGCACGGCAAGGCGCCGTTCCAGAACGAGTACTGCTTGTGGCTGCGGATGCCCATGCGCTTGCCGAGGTCCGGCGCGCCGGTGAACACTGCCGCCTCCCACCCCATGCACGCCTGGCGCAGACGCTCGCCGAGGTTCTGGTAGAGGTACAGCAGGCTGGCTTCGTCACCCAGGCGCTCGCCGTACGGCGGGTTGCAGATCACCAGGCCTTTCTGGTGCTGGTCCGGACGCGGCTCGAAGGTGCCGACTTCGCCCTGGTACACCTTGATCCAGTGGCTGAGACCGGCGCGCTCGATGTTGTTGCGCGCAGGCTGGATCAGGCGTGGGTCGGCTTCATAGCCACGCACCCACAACGGCGGCTTGTTCATGCCGATGGCCGCACGTTCGGCAGCTTCGGCGTGCAGTTTTTTCCACAGCGCCGGGACGTGACCGAGCCAGGTGGTGAAACCCCACAGCTCGCGGTTCAGGTTGGGCGCCATGTCGGCGGCGATCATTGCGCCTTCCACCAGGAAGGTACCCACGCCGCACATCGGGTCCGTCAACGCGCCGCCTTCGGCAGCAATACGCGGCCAGCCTGCACGGATCAGGATCGCAGCGGCCAGGTTTTCCTTCAACGGCGCGGCGCCCTGCTGCAGGCGATAGCCGCGCTGGTGCAAGCTGTGGCCGGAGAGGTCGAGGGACAGGATGGCTTCGCCACGGTCCAGGCGCAGGTGGATGCGCAGGTCCGGGTTGATCTTGTCGATGGACGGACGTTCGCCGGTCGGGGTGCGCAGCTTGTCGACGATCGCATCCTTGACCTTGAGGGCGCCGAAGTGCGTGTTGTCGATGCCCGAGCCGTGGCCGCTGAACTCCACGGCCAGGGTGCCGTCCGGGACCATGTGGTCGGCCCATTCGATATCCAGCACGCCGTGGTAGAGGTCCTCGGCGTCCTTCATCGGGAAGCGCTTGAGCACCAGCAGCACGCGGTTAGCGAGGCGCGACCAGAGGCACAGGCGGTAGGCGGTTTCCATGTCGGCCATGCCGCGCACGGCCGAGGTGTGCTCGCGGGCTTCCTCAAGGCCAAGCCCGACGGCTTCCTCGATCAGCAGGCCTTCGAGGCCCTTGGGGCAAGTGAGGAAGAGTTCAAAACGGTCCGACATGGGCATTCCAGGCTTTTCAGCAATAAATGAACGGGCGACGCATCGCCGGTTCGGTTTTCAATCAAGCACTTTTCTTGAAGAGTGCTCGCGTGGCACGAATGTGCCGTCCCACCCCGTCTGACGGGCGCTTGAGCCTTTATCGACGGGGCAGAGAGAAGTTTCCAAACAACAAAGCAGTAACAAAACGAAATATTCCGACCCTTCGTCGAATAATAACCGACTGCAACGAGCGGGCATTCTCACTAAAGGATTAAACCTGTCCTCTTTGCAGGGTGCATCATAGCTGGCTTTGCCGAATAAATGGGGCGAAAAGCCAGCCCAGCTTATGGCTATAGCATCGTTATCGTTACGTGCTTATGACAAAACGATCATTGAATCCATGTGACCTATTGGTTAGAACTCAACACAGGTTGGCGCCGTAACGACGCCGACACATAGGCTCGCCACGCCGGCAGCGAGCCCACCAACGGCAGAAAAACTCTGCCCGGCCTCGGACGAGGCCGAAGGATATCTAGACAGTCAACAAGTGAGGGAAACACCCTATGAGAAGACTTAAGCGTGATCCGTTGGAAAGAGCATTTTTACGCGGATATCAATATGGCGTTCATGGCAAATCCCGTGAGCTTTGCCCATTTACTCTACCGTCGGTACGCCAAGCCTGGATCAACGGCTGGCGAGAAGGACGTGGCGACAACTGGGACGGTATGACTGGCACTGCGGGCATCCACAGACTCAACGAACTTCACGCCGTCGGCTAATCAAGGGCTTTTAATTCCGACATCACCACGAATACGCAAAGACTTAACCACGCACGCCCTATCCAGGCGGCGGGCTTCGGCCCAGGGGGCTCCTTTTGAGGAGCCCTTTTTTATTCTCGCGAACAGGCTTTCCGCGTGTTGGGTTGCGCGGCAGGCCCGGACACCGGGCGCTGCATCTCTGGGCTTATTGGGGCTGCTGCGCAGCCCAACGCGGGGCAAGCCCGCTCGCCACAATGGCGTCCACCGACTCACGGATCAGCGCCGGGCCTTTATAGATGAAGCCCGAGTAGAGTTGCACCAGGCTTGCGCCGGCGGCGATTTTCTCGGCCGCGTGTTTGCCTTCGGTAATACCGCCTACCGCGATGATCGGCAGGCGCCCCGCCAGCTCGGCAGCCAGCACCTTGACGATGTGCGTGCTCTTGTCACGCACCGGCGCACCCGACAAGCCGCCCGCCTCATCCCCATGGGCCAGGCCTTCGACACCGACACGGCTCAAGGTGGTGTTGGTCGCGATTACCGCGTCCATGCCTGAATCAACCAGGGCCTGGGCCACCAGCACGGTTTCTTCATCGCTCATGTCCGGGGCAATCTTGATTGCCAACGGCACGCGCTTGCCATGACGCACGGCCAGGTCTTCCTGGCGCTGACGCAGGGCTTCGAGCAGTTGCTTGAGCGAGTCACCAAACTGCAGGCTGCGCAGGCCCGGGGTGTTGGGCGAACTGACGTTGACGGTGACATAGCTGGCGTGGGCGTAGACCTTGTCCAGGCAGATCAGGTAATCATCGACCGCGCGTTCTACCGGGGTATCGAAGTTCTTGCCGATATTGATCCCCAGGATGCCCTTGTACTTCGCCGCTTGAACTCGCGACAGCAGATGATCGACACCGAGGTTGTTGAAGCCCATGCGGTTGATGATTGCCTCAGCTTCCGGCAGGCGGAAAATTCGGGGCTTGGGGTTACCTGGCTGAGGCCGTGGGGTCACAGTGCCGATTTCGACAAAGCCGAAACCCAACTGTGCAAAGCCATCGATGGCGGCGCCGTTCTTGTCCAGGCCAGCAGCCAATCCGACCGGATTGGGGAACTCCAGGCCCATCACCGAGACCGGCATTTTCGCCGGAGCCTTGCATACCAGGCCATTGAGCCCCAGACGCCCACCGGCACCGATCAAGTCCAGCGACAGATCGTGGGAGGTTTCCGGGGAGAGTTTGAACAACAGCTGGCGGGCCAGGGTATACATGGGCGGGCTAGACTCGGATGGCGGCGAAAGGTGGCGCCGATTATAGCCGGGGTGACGGGCTACGCGCGAGGCATGCCGCCCAAACATCAATAGCGCTGCGTGACCAGGGCTTCATAACGCGTCCAGATTTTTTCCGCATAGCGCAGGCGCAATGCCTCGCGCTGCGGTCCGGGCCCGGGTCCCACGTTGTAGGAACCCACGGCTGTCCAGTTGTAGCCAAAGCGCTGGATAAACTCGGCAAGAATCGAAGCCCCCACCTCGACTGACAGGCATGGCTCACTCAACAAGCGCTCCTCGGTAATCCCCTGTTTGAGCAAGCGAGGCAAATGGATGCTGTTGATCTGCATCAGCCCGATATCCCGAGTGCCATTACGGTTGGCAGGGCTGATTACGTCCGCACGGTAACCCGATTCCACGTCGGCGATAGCCTGCAGCAATTCCGGCTCGATACCATAACGACTGGCCGTTTCTTCCCAGCAATAGGCGAGGGCCCGATGGCTGCTCATCAACAGGCCGAGCAGCAAGCCCTTGATGCACAACCTAAGCATGTTTTATCCGCTCATGCCCTGACTGCACAGGGCTGACTTGACCGCAGGCCGAGCACACCTGCTCCATCCCGCCTGGAGCTTGCGCCTCAAGCCTGACCGGACAGGTGAAGCGGTACCCGCGACCGTAGATCGTCTTGATGAATCCCTTGTCGGCCCCCAGGTATTTGCGCAGTGAATAAATGCAGCGGGTCAGCGACTCCTCGGCCACCTCTCCCTGGGGCCATGCCAGTTCCAACAAGCGATCCTTGGTCATCAACACGCCGCCGGAAGCCAGCAGCAGGCGCAAAACGTGCCACTCCTTTGGCGGCAACTGAACATCCGCGTGCTCGCCAGTCAGACGACCATCGCCGTGCAGGGTCCATTGAGCGAAAACCAGGGGAGTCCTCGTCAATTGATTACCCACGACGGCCATACCTACCTCGGCATTCAACAGCTGACATTCAAGTCCCTATTTCCAGTAATGGCGCCTACGCCCACGGCACGACTATAAAAACCTGCCTCATGGCTAACGCTAGGAAAAAGCCCGTACATTCCGCGATTTTCCTAACCTCCACGTCAGACATTTCTCTATCCCGTCCAACCAGGCGCCCATTCCTGGTACACCTCATGCAGCTCCACCCCCAACCTGTCCTCCAATTGCACCAATTCGCCCAAGGCCAGTAACTGGCCGTTAACCCGTACTTCCACGCAGTGAATGATCTCGGGCGCCAAGGGCAACACCTTCCCTGGGGCGAACGCTGCCAGGCGCCTGCGGCTGATCAGTTGTTCCTGCAGTAGGATTTCCAGATGCATGGGGTAACGCCTTATTCATGGTGAGATATCACGACCCGGGCGCACAAAAGCACGTCGCACACGCTCGTATTGCGACGCCGTCAACGAAGGTGGCCCGACACCCCCTGCCAGCGTCTTCACCTCGCTGCCCACGGCCTGCGCCTGAATGACAAACAGGCGTACTTCGGCCCTGCGCATCGGCCCCGTACCACGCCCCTGCTCCCTGGTATCGCGGCGAAACACGCCCAGCCACAACCGTTTGCCTGGCTCGACACGCACCACACTGCCCACGCCCACTTGCCCGACCGCAGTGGGCCTGGCGTGCCGTCCGGCTTCGGTCATCGGGCGGCCGTCCTCAATGTCGATGAGCATCTCGATCTGGTTGGCCTCGGCAAAACGTGGCAAGACACTGACCTGGGTGGCGTAACGCACCGGTTTCCAGCTCGCCTCTTCCTCACCGGGGGCCGGCAGGTAGAACGTGTAGTTGTCCTGGAACACTGCCGGCACATTCTCCTGGGTCATCATCACCGGCAACGTCACCACCCTCGCCCGCCGTTTACGCTCCAGCGCCGCGATGTGCGCCATCAAGCGGTTATCATCCGAGGGCTTCAGGAGTTGAGTGGTCATTGGCCTGGCGTTGTCATCCCCGGCCAGGCCGAGCTTTTTCAATTCATCCTGGTCGACGTCCACCAGCCACAGCGAAACCTCGATCGACCGCTTGGGCAGGTCCAGCTCCGCCACCAGTGCCTGGATGAAGCTCACCTGCGCAGGCTTGCCCTTGATCAGCAGGCTGTTGGTATCCGGGTACGCGATGACGGCAAGGCTCTTGTCTGCCAGTGCCCCCTTCAGCTCACTGGACAGCACGGACTCGATCATCGACGCCATCCCCGGCACGGTGACGGGCCGGTCGCTGGAGCCGTACTGCCGGTCCGCCACCGCACTGTTGAGCACCTGGACCACGCCGAATGCCTGGGTCCCCACACGCAGGTCAGCCCTTTGCCGATCCATCATCCGGGCCAGGTGCAGCACGTGGTCGACATAGCTCGGTGGTCCGGACACATAGAATGTCCGCCCACCACTCGCGCGCAGCGGATAGCGTGACTCGTCGAGACCCGAGCGGCGCATCAGGGCGCGCAGCCTGTCGATGGAAATGTGCCGTAACGTCACCGCGGAGCTTTTGGCCTCGCCAGCGTCATAGACGTACAGCACTTGCCCGTCGCTGTACCAGATCAGCCCCTGCTGCAACGCAAGCGCCTCCAGGGTCTGCTGGGGTACATCGAGGTCGAGCACCCCGCTGAAACGTTTGCGCGCGACCTCGCGGCTGACGACGATGGGCAGGCCTAAAGGCAACGACAGCGCGGTAAACACGGTATGCAGGCTGTCATCCTGCGCCTGGTAGTGCTCGCCCCAGGCAACCACATTGGCCAGCATCAGTGCGGCCAACAGGAGCCAGCGGCAACACCGGAGGCGTGGAATCGTTGCGGGAAAGTCAGCGTGCACCGTGGGGGTTCCTGGGTGGGCCTGGCATTGAGATTGCGGCCATACTGAAAGCCAGGCCGGTTTCAATCTTGATGGAAAGTTGACGGCAGACTGCGCCTGCCAGCCCGTGGCATGTGCCTTGCTTGGAACTCTGTATCAGAGCGCACACCAATGGTGGAGTGCGCTTACGGACAAAGGCGTCGTTACCCGCAATGGCTTGCAGCGCCATCTGAGGGAACGGCGCTTTTTTGTGAACGAAAAGGTAGGTGTTGGATGAACGATTCGGTAGGCAGCAGCCCGGCGAGCGACCCGCTGGCCTGGGTCAACGGCAGCGATGCCCCGGAAAAAAGCAGCCTCGATCTGGGCTTCATGGCCTTGAGCGATTGCGCATCGCTGGTGGTGGCTGCCACCCAGGGCTTCGCTCAACCTTACGGACTGACCCTGAACCTCAAGCGCCAAAGCTCGTGGGCCAACCTGCGCGACAAACTGGTCAGTGGTGAACTGGATGCCGCCCACAGCCTTTATGGGCTGATCTATGCAGTGCACCTGGGCATCGGCGGCGTCGCGCCCACCGACATGGCGGTACTGATGGGGCTCAACCAGAACGGCCAGAGCATCAACCTGTCCCACGGCTTGCAGCAGCAAGGCGTGATCACTCCTGAAGCGCTCGACCGCCACGTGCACCAAAGCCGAACAAAACTCACCTTCGCCCAGACCTTTCCTACCGGCACCCACGCCATGTGGCTGTATTACTGGCTGGCAAGCCAGGGCATTCATCCATTGCAGGATGTGGACAGCGTCGTGGTTCCTCCCCCGCAAATGGTTGCGCACCTGCAGGCGGGACGCATCGACGGCTTCTGCGTCGGCGAGCCCTGGTGCGCCAGCGCGGTCAAGCAGAACCAGGGGTTCACCCTGGCGACCACCCAGGCGATCTGGCCGAACCATCCGGAAAAGGTTCTCGGCTGCACCCAGGCCTTTGTCGATCAATACCCCAACACCGCCCGCGTGTTGGTGATGGCGATCCTGGAGGCCAGCCGTTTTATCGAGCAGAACAACGAAAACCGCCGCTCCACCGCGCAGTTGCTCAGCGGCCGCGAGTACCTCGATGCGCCACTCGACTGCATCGAGCCGCGCCTCCTGGGCGCCTATGACGACGGCTTGGGCAACCAGTGGCAAGACCCCCACGCCCTGCGTTTTTTTGCCGGTGGCGAGGTCAACCTGCCCTACCTCTGCGATGGCATGTGGTTCATGACCCAGTTCCGGCGCTGGGGCCTGCTACGCGAAGATCCTGACTACCTGGGCGTGGCCCGCCAGGTGCAACAACTGGCGCTGTATCGCCAGGCCGCCGATGCCTTGGGTATCACTGATAACGGCCAGGACATGCGCCGCAGCCAACTGATCGACGGCAAAATCTGGGACGGCTCCGACCCCGCGGGCTACGCGCGCAGCTTCCGCCTGCACGCCATGGCTGATCATGCCAGCCGCCATGCCTTGCGCTGAGAGGAGGCCCCCGATGCTGCGAATCCTGTTGATCAACGACACCCCGCGCAAGGTCGGCCGCCTCAGGGCTGCGCTGATCGAAGCCGGTTTTGAGGTGATCGATGAGTCGGGCCTGACCATCGACCTGCCGGCGCGCGTCGAAACGGTGCGCCCGGACGTGATCCTGATCGATACCGAGTCGCCGGGCCGCGATGTGATGGAGCAAGTGGTGCTGGTCAGTCGCGACCAGCCCAGGCCGATCGTGATGTTCACCGACGAGCACGACCCGAATGTGATGCGCCAGGCGATCAAGTCCGGGGTCAGCGCCTACATCGTCGAAGGTATCCAGGCCCAGCGCCTGCAACCGATCCTCGACGTGGCCATGGCGCGTTTCGAAAGCGACCAGGCCTTGCGCGCCCAGCTGCAGGCGCGTGACCAGCAGTTGGCCGAGCGCAAGCGCATCGAGCTGGCCAAGGGCATGCTGATGAAAATGAAGGCGTGCAATGAAGAAGAGGCCTACACCTTGATGCGCCGCCAGGCCATGAGCCGCCAGCAGAAGCTGATTCAGGTGGCAGAGCAGATTATCGCCATGAACGAGCTGCTCGGCTGATGTGGCGCAGCTCTTGCTAAAGAATCATCACAGGTAGCCAACGGCGGTTGCCCCTCCACGACAAAGACGTCGCACACCCGGTTTGCCCTCGCGAACCCGGTGGCGGCGTTTTTTCGTTTTGTCCCCCTTTTCCGGGGCAAGGTGGGGCGGCCCTAGCCGGCTGTTCCATCACCAGGCCTTTTTACAAGACTCCCAACCGTTGAGGTGCGTGATGAAATCAAGCTTCTGGAAATCCGGGCACACCCCGACCCTGTTTGCCGCGTTCCTGTATTTCGACCTGAGCTTCATGGTCTGGTACCTCCTGGGTCCACTGGCGGTGCAAATTGCAGCCGACCTGCACCTGACCACTCAACAACGCGGCCTGGTCGTCGCGACTCCGATCCTCGCGGGCGCAGTACTGCGCTTCCTGATGGGCATGCTGGCCGACAAGCTGTCGCCCAAGACCGCCGGACTGATCGGCCAGGTGATTGTGATTGTCGCGTTGTTTGGCGCCTGGAAACTCGGCATCCACAGTTACGAGCAAGCGTTGCTGCTTGGGGTGTTCCTCGGCATGGCTGGCGCATCGTTCGCCGTGGCGCTGCCGTTGGCGTCGCAGTGGTATCCGGCTGAACACCAGGGCAAGGCCATGGGCATTGCCGGTGCCGGCAACTCGGGCACGGTGTTCGCCGCCTTGCTCGCCCCGGTGCTGGCAGCCGCGTTTGGCTGGAGCAACGTGTTCGGTTTTGCCTTGATTCCACTGGTGCTGACCCTGGTGGTCTTCGCCTGGCTGGCGCGCAATGCACCGCAGCGGCCGCAAGCCAAATCCATGGCTGACTATTTCAAGGCACTTGGCGACCGCGACAGCTGGTGGTTCATGTTCTTCTACAGCGTGACCTTTGGCGGCTTCATCGGCCTGGCCAGCGCCCTGCCCGGCTACTTCAACGACCAGTATGGCCTGAGCCCGGTAACGGCCGGCTACTACACCGCGGCCTGCGTGTTCGGCGGCAGCCTGATGCGCCCGTTGGGCGGCGCCCTGGCGGATCGCTTCGGCGGAATCCGCACCTTGCTGGGCATGTACAGCGTGGCGGCGATCTGCATCGCGGCGGTCGGCTTCAATTTGCCCAGTTCCTACGCGGCGCTGGCCTTGTTTGTCTGCACCATGCTTGGACTGGGCGCCGGAAATGGCGCGGTATTCCAACTGGTGCCGCAACGTTTCCGGCGCGAAATCGGCGTGATGACCGGCCTGATCGGCATGGCCGGCGGCATCGGCGGTTTCGCCCTGGCAGCGGGCATGGGTGCAATCAAGCAAAGCACCGGCAGCTATCAGATGGCCTTGTGGTTGTTCGCCAGCCTGGGTGTACTGGCCTGGTTCGGCCTGCACGGCGTCAAGCGGCGCTGGAGAACCACCTGGGGTTCGGCCGCCGTGACCGCCGCACGCGTCTGATGAGCCTGCGACTGAGCGTCGCCCACGCCAGCGGCATCGGCCCTCGGGCGGAAAACCAGGACGCCCTGCGCGTCGTCACCCCCGTGGCGGAACTGGCGGCGAGCAAAGGCTACCTGTGTGCCATCGCGGACGGGGTGAGCCAGTGCGCCGATGGCGGCCTGGCCGCGCGCTCGACCGTGCAAGCCCTGGCCCTGGACTACTACGCCACGCCGCCGACCTGGGGCGTGGCTCAGTCTCTGGAGCGCTTACTGTTGGCGCAGAACCGCTGGCTACAGGCCAATGGCGGTGGCCAGCCCTTGCTCACGACCCTCAGCGCCCTGGTGTTTCGCGGGCAACGTTTTACCCTCGCCCATGTCGGCGATTGCCGGGTGTACCGCTGGCTGGACGGCGAGTTGCAGCGCATCAGCGAAGACCACGTCTGGGAGCAGCCGGGTATGCAGCATGTGCTCAAGCGTGCGCTGGGCCTGGATCAACACCTGGTGGTGGACTTCCTGGACGGCCAATTGCGCGAAGGCGAGTGCTTTGTGCTGCTCAGCGACGGCGTATGGGCAACCCTGGGCGATCACAGCATCGGTGCGATCCTGCGCGAACAAACCGACCTGGACTGGGCGGTCAACACGCTGGTGAATACTGCGCACCTGGCAGGCAGCCAGGACAATGCCAGCGCCCTGCTGGTGCGCATCGACACCCTCGGCGCAGCCACCCTCGGCGATGCGCTGGTGCAGTTGCAGCAATGGCCACTGCCCCCGCCCTTGAAAGCCGGGCAGCAGTTCGAGGGCTGGCAAGTGGAAAGCGTGCTCGCACACAGCCGACAATCCGTGCTGTACCGTGTGCGCGATGCACAGCAGCAACCCTGGCTGCTGAAAACCCTGCCGCTGAATCGCGACGATGACCACGATGCCGGACACGCCCTGTTGTCCGAGGAGTGGTTTTTGCGCCGCGTGGCCGGACGCGCATTTCCTGAAGTGCATGCCGCCAGCACGCGTCAGCATCTGTATTACGTCATGCGCGAATACCCGGGACACACCCTGGCCGAACTCTTCAAGCAACATGGTCCATTGCCGCTGGCGCAGTGGCAATCGGTGGCCGAACGCTTGCTGCGCGCGGTAGGCATGCTGCACCGGCGACAGATCCTGCACCGCGACATCAAGCCGGAAAACCTGCTGCTGGGCGACGACGGTGAGCTGCGCGTGCTGGATTTCGGCCTGGCCTACTGCCCAGGACTCTCGGAAGATCGTGCTCACGCACTGCCAGGCACCCCGAGTTTCATCGCCCCCGAGGCATTCAATGGTGAGCGCCCTACGGCTCAACAGGATTTATACAGCGTCGGTGTGTGCCTGTATTACCTGCTGACCGGGCATTATCCCTACGGTGAAATCGAAGCCTTCCAAAGGCCCCGATTCAATCAGGCCGTCAGCGCCAGCCGCTATCGCCCCGATCTGCCGGACTGGCTACCCCTCAGCCTGGAGCGAGCCGTGGCCGCCCAGCCTGCGCAACGTTATGAAACCGCCGAGGAATGGTTGTTGACGCTGGAACAGGCCGATCGCCGCGAGCTGAGTGTTCGCCCAAGGCCGCTGTTGGAGCGCGAGCCGCTGAAGGTCTGGCGGACGTTGGCGCTGCTGTCGCTGCTGATCAACCTGGTGCTGCTGTATGGACTTTTTCACGGCTGATGCCAAATCGCAGGCGAAAAAAAGCCCGGCCTAAGCCGGGCTTTTTTCTACCACTCAGTAATTACTGAGCTTGAGCTTCAACCGACGCTTCTACGCGACGGTTAACAGCACGACCAGCTTCAGTTGCGTTGTCAGCAACTGGGCGGGATTCGCCGTAACCTACTGCGGTGATGCGGCTAGGAGCCACGCCGTCTTTAACCAGGACTTGCTTAACAGCGTCAGCACGACGCTGGGACAGCTTCTGGTTGTAGGCGTCTGGACCTACGGAGTCAGTGTGACCAGCAACTTCTACGTTGGTAGCTGGGTACTGAGCCATGAAGTCGGCCAGGTTTTTCACGTCGCCGTAGCTGTTAGGCTTAACAACGGACTTGTCGAAGTCGAACTTCACGTCCAGCTCAACACGAACAACCTGAGCAACTGGAGCTTCTGGCTCTGGAGTTGGCTCTGGAGCTGGAGCTGGGGTAGGAGCTGGAGCGGCTGCGCCAGCGTTACCGCCGAAGTTTACGCCCAGGCCAACCAGTGCGGAGTAGTCCCACTTGCCGTTGTCCAGACCGTAGTCAGCTTCAACACCGGCACGAGCGTACAGGTTGTTGGTGAAGTAGTACTTCACGCCGGTACCAACGGTAGCGAAGGTAGTCTGGTCGCGACCGCTGTGGCCGTCAGCCTGAACGTTGGTACGGCTCTGGTGACCGAAACCGCCTTCTACGTATGGACGCAGGCTGTCTACGCCAGCTTGACCGAAGTGATACTGGGCAACCAGGCTGCCGGTATCGCCTTTGATCTTCTGGTTACCAGTACCGTCGTTCGAACGGGTGTGGTTGGTCTTGTCGTAGGACAGGTTCAAGGACAGGTCGTCGGTCAGGAAGTAACCGATGCGAGCGCCAGGATTGAAGCCGTCTTCGATGTGCTTGACGCTATCGTTGTACTGCTTCTTGTAGAACAGCTCGCCTTCAACTGCGCCTTGGCCTTGTGCCAGAACGCCGAAAGAAGTAGCGGCAATAAGAGAACCAATGGCCAAGCCCAAGGTGTTTTTCAGTTTCATCCGTTAAATCCCCATCTGGTGATTGTAAAGCAGTCCCACAAACCGGGGGACAACTCGGCGACAAGTCTAACAGAACTTGCCTACACGTAAGAGATATTTGCCACGCACTAAGTTTCAGTCTCGCCCGCAAATTTCTCACGTAATTTATCTAGAGCACGTTTGTAACGCATTTTTGTAGCACTCAAACCCATGTGCATGATGTCGGCGATTTCCTGAAATTCAAGCTCTGCGACAAATCGTAGCACCAGAATTTCACGGTCAATCGGGTTCACATGCACCAACCAGCGATCGAGCCCGCCCTTCTCCTCGGGTGCCGGCGCCTTTTCTTCAGACGCTTCCTCAAGGGGGTCCAGACTCAAGGCGTCCATCAAGCGACGCTTTCGCCGTTCCTTCCGATACTGCGTGATGCACTCGTTGTACGTGATGCTGTATAGCCATGTCTTGAACTTCGATTTGCCCTCGAAGTTCTTCAGGCCGTACAGCACCTTGAGCATCACTTCCTGACAGACATCATCCGCATCTCTATCGTTCCCTAAATACCTTGAACAAACGTTGAACAAAGTGCGTTGATATCTGCGCATCAATTCTTCGTACGCGCGAGTTACGTGAAACAGCTCCGTGTGCGAGCGCGCGACCAACTCCTCATCAGAGAGCTCACGGGGGTCATAGCGCGTGGACAGCGTTTGGGCTTTATTCAAAACAAGTCGTGCCGACAGTCAGGTCAATGTCCGCCACAGCCCGGTCAGCCGGGTTTGCGGCGGCGTACATTAGCAGGGTTTGCCGGATTAGCGGCTACTGACCTGCTGCTCCAGGAGAATCCGATTGGACAGCGACACCAGGTCGCCGTCATCGGTCAGCACTGTCGTCTTGACTGTGCCGATCTCCTCGATTTGCCCTTCGACCTCGCCTACACGCACCTGTTGCCCTACCTGATACAACTCACGCACATAGATTCCCGCAAGAATCTGCCCGGCAATTTCCCGGCTTCCCAACCCCATGGCCAGCGCAACGGCCAGACCAACGGTAATCAAAACAATCACAATCACGTGGTTGAGCAGGTCAGTCTTGACCTCCAACTGGCTGATCGCGACCGAAATACTGATGATGATCACCAGCCCCTGAGCGATACGCCCCAGGCCAGCAGCATAGTCCAACCCCACGCCTTCGGCGGCGCCGCGCACCAGCCCATTGGCCAGTTGCGCCAGCAAAACACCTACCAGCAGTACCAGCGCGCCGCCGAAAACCTTCGGCAAATACAGCGCCAGCATGTCGAGCGTAGCTGAAACTCGCTCAAGTCCAAGTGATTGGGCCGCAGAAACCAGAAAAATCAGCAAAACGAACCAATAGACGATCTTGCCGATCAGGGTAGAGATCGGCACCTGCAGCCCGGCACGGCCTAACAGCTTGGTCAGGCCGGTGCCTGCCATCAAGCGATCCAGGCCCAATTTCGCAAGCAATTTGGACAGCAGGGTGTCGAGCAGCTTGGCCACGACAAAGCCCAGCAATACCAGGACCAGGGCACCAAACAGGTTGGGAATGAAATTCGCCACCTTGGTCCACAATGCGGTCATCGCGGTGACCAGGCTCTGGGTCCAGAGATCAAGTTCCATATTCAATCAGCCTTATCAGCAGTGCGAGCAAGAGGTTTACGACGGGAAACCGGTGATACGTGGGCCGAACCGTTGTTCAGGGCCATCATCAACGCCGGCAGCCAACGGCCGAGCAGACCGAACAAGTCCCCCGCCCCCACCTGACGGTTGGCGGTTTTCAACACGCGGCCCAGGCAGGCGTCGTCGTCACGGTTGGACGGCGACGCATTGAGCATGTCACGCAAAGACTGTTCGAACGGATCGTGCATAAAGACCTCTCGCAAGTGTTTTAAAAGACGAGGGTAAAATTCTTGGGGTCACATAGGACCCTTCCTACGTTCAGGTCATATTCAGCTCAAACCCAGCGCAATCGTCGAAATAGCCACCATTGTCCGAGCGCGACCGACACCATCAACAGGCACGCAATCACGAATCCATAGGGGCTGGCGGAGAACGGTATCCCGCCCACATTTATACCCAACAAACCGGTCAGGAAACTCATCGGCAGGAAGATCCCGGTGATGATCCCGAAGCGATACATGGTGCGGTTCATGCGTACGCTCAAGCGCCGGTCTTCGGTCTCAAGCACAAGCCCCACGCGCTCCCGGGTCAATTCGAGCTCTTCCAGGTAGCGGGTCAGGCTGTTGTTCAATTCGTTCCAGTAGTCGGCATCGTCATCACAAAACCACGGCAACCTGATCCGCGTAAGCTGGGCAAAAATTTCCCGCTGCGGCGACAGGAATCGCTTGAGCCCGGCCGCTCGGCGGCGGATCTGCAAGACGCTGCCATGCTCCGGCGTGTACCGTTCGTCGGTATCGAGTTTTTCTTCCTCGGCATCGACGATTTCCGACAAGTCCGTGACCAGATCCTGGACCTTGTTTGTCAGGTACTGCGCCATATAAAGGATGAGTTCCGACGCGGTTTTCGGCCCCTTGCCATCCGCCAACTGCACCAGCAGTTCGTCAGTGGCGCGCAGCGGGCGCAAACGCAACGAAATCACCCGACTGGCGGCCGCAAAGATGCGCACCGACACCATGTCTTCTGGCTCAGCCCCCGGGTTGAGGTTGATCCCGCGCAGGAACAGCAGCAATTCCGAGTCCGGCAGCGGCAACAGGCGCGGGCGGGTGTTCTCCTCCAGCAACAGGTCACAGGCAAACTCGCTCAAGCCGCTGGATTTGCGCAGCCAGGTCTGGGTTTGCGGGTGACTGCGGTCCCAGTGCAGCCACAGGCTTTCCTGGGGCTGCAGTTGCAAGTCGTCGAGCTCAGTCCGGGCAATCGAACGCGCACCGCCTTTACCGTCCAGCACCAGGGCATGCACCAGCCCCCACTGCGCGTTTTCTTCCTCGAACATCCTTACCCCTGTCGTCTATTGCGGTTTATTCAGGCATTTTCAGCGGGCTTGGCGAGACGATCACGCCGTTGTTATCCGCATAGATGTACTCGCCCGGGCGGAACGTCACACCGGCAAAGGTGACCACCACGTTCAAGTCGCCGATGCCGCGCTTGTCGGTCTTCATCGGATGACTGGCCAGGGCCTGTACCCCCAGGTCGGTCTGGGCGATAACGTCGACATCACGGATGCAACCGTAGATCACCAGCCCTTCCCAACCGTTTTTCGCGGCTTTTTCGGCGATCATGTCGCCCAGCAGCGCGCGGCGCAGGGAACCGCCGCCGTCGACCACCAGCACCTTGCCAGCGCCAGGCTGGTCGGCCTGCTCCTTGACGAGGGAGTTATCTTCGAAGCACTTGATGGTGACAATCTCGCCACCGAAAGAGTCTCGGCCGCCGAAATTGCTGAACATCGGCTCGACCACCTGTACCAGGTCCGGGTAGGCGTCGCACAAGTCGGGGGTCACGTAATGGTTCATTGAAAAATTCCTTTCCGTCAAAGAAGTGTCTTTCGAAAGAAGCACGTCCGAAGCAGGTGCGAAACATCCCATCCGCCTGGCCGCAACGCAATAGCCACTGCGCGACTGAATATGACCAGAAGCGTTTACCGCGTCATATCTTAGCCGCAACCACACACGAGTGAAACGCCCTTGGCAGAGCACTGCATCAAACGCTGGCCGCGACCTCGGCCGGGGCGCCGAACAACGGTGTCAGCGGATCTTTCAGCCATTGCGCCACCAGCGGCCACACTTCCATTTGTGCGGCTTTGCTGACCAGCATCTCCACATGCCCGAAATCACCGGTAAAACCTTGCTGACGCCCCAGGCACAGGTACTGTCGATGCTGCGAACCGATTTGTTCGAACAACTTGCGGCAGGCCCAATCGGGGTCCTGGTGGTCGCCTGCAGCACTGACGGCCAGCAGCGGCACGTCAACGTCGGCCAAGCCTTTCCACCAATCCTGCTTGCCTTCGCCAAAGCGGCCAAACAGGCCATTCCAACGCATGGCTTCGACCAGCACGCCTGCCGGCTCGTCCTCCGGGCCGCGCTTGAGCCGCGAGCCGGACAGTTGACCAAACCGCTTGAGCAGCAAGCGGCCGGTCCACTCCACCGGCGGGATTTTCAACGGCCAGTGGGTGCGACTGACCTGACAGCCAAACAGGGCCACCGAGGCCACCGCCGGCGCGCCAAGATGCTGCCCGCCGAGGGCCGCCGCCAGGGTCGTGCCGCCGAGGGAGTGGCCGATCCAATGCGGGATCTGCGCACTTTGTTCGCGCACAAACGCACCAATCGCCGGCAAATCGTAACGCGCGTAATCGGCGACGCGGTTCCTGGCGTAGTCGTGATTGCGCCGCGACAGGCCATGGCCGCGCATTTCCGGGATCCACACGTCGAATCCCTGGCGCGCCAGGTAAGCCCCCAGGCCGATCCCTTTGGGCGAATACCAGAAGCGCCGATTGGAAAAACTGCCATGCAACAAAATGACCGGGATGCCCCGGTTTTCCGGGACATCGGCCAAGCCCAAACGGGTAACGGCCAACTCGACGGTACCGTCGGGGCTGTTGCCGGGTTTGAGGCGATACACATCTTCACTCAGGTCGCCACGACGTTCAGCGCTGATCAAGGCGACGGGAAACAGGTTGCTGCTGCTTTGCATAATGCTCTTGCACAAAAAAGGGCGGCGTCCGGAAGGAGTTCCGCCCTGCACAGATAAGAATGCCGGTCACCCTTGACGGGTGACCGGCACTTTTGACGTATCGACCTTAAGCCGAAGCTTGGCCTTCGGCCAGGAAGAACCAGGTTTCCAGCACGGAATCGGGGTTCAACGAGACGCTTTCGATGCCCTGCTCCATCAGCCACTTGGCCAGGTCAGGGTGATCGGAAGGGCCTTGGCCGCAAATCCCGATGTACTTGCCGGCCTTGTTGCAGGCCTGGATGGCGTTGGCCAACAGCTTCTTGACGGCCGGGTTACGCTCATCGAACAGGTGGGCGATGATCCCGGAGTCGCGGTCCAGGCCCAGGGTCAGCTGGGTCAGGTCGTTGGAACCGATGGAGAAACCGTCGAAGAATTCCAGGAACTCTTCGGCCAGGATCGCGTTGGACGGCAATTCGCACATCATGATGACGCGCAGGCCGTTTTCGCCCCGGGACAAGCCGTTTTCGGCCAGCAGGTCCACCACCTGGCTCGCCTCGCCCAGGGTGCGCACGAAGGGCACCATGATCTCGACGTTGGTCAGGCCCATCTCGTTACGCACGCGCTTGAGGGCGCGGCATTCGAGTTCGAAGCAGTCACGGAACGCTTCGCTGATGTAACGCGAGGCGCCACGGAAACCCAGCATCGGGTTTTCTTCTTCCGGCTCGTAGAGCTTGCCACCGATCAGGTTGGCGTATTCGTTGGACTTGAAGTCCGAGAGCCGCACGATGACCTTTTTCGGGTAGAACGCCGCTGCCAGGGTGCTGATGCCTTCCACCAGCTTCTCGACATAGAAGCCCACCGGGTCGTTGTAGCCGGCGATGCGCTTGTCGACGCTTTCCTTGATGTCCAGCGGCAGGCCGTCGTAGTTCAACAGGGCCTTGGGGTGCACGCCGATCATGCGGTTGATGATGAATTCCAGGCGGGCCAGGCCCACACCGGCGTTCGGCAACTGCGCGAAGTCGAAGGCGCGGTCCGGGTTGCCGACGTTCATCATGATCTTGAACGGCAGGTCAGGCATGGCGTCGATGGAGTTTTGCTTGATGTCGAAGCCCAGTTCGCCTTCGAAGATGAAACCGGTGTCGCCTTCAGCGCAGGACACGGTCACGCCCTGGCCGTCCTTGAGCAGTTGGGTCGCGTTGCCGCAACCCACTACCGCAGGAATCCCCAGCTCACGCGCGATGATCGCCGCGTGGCAGGTACGCCCGCCACGGTTGGTGACGATGGCGCTGGCACGCTTCATCACCGGCTCCCAGTCCGGGTCGGTCATGTCGGACACCAGCACGTCGCCTGGCTGGACTTTGTCCATCTCGGACACGTCCTTGATGATCCGCACCTTGCCGGCGCCGATGCGCTGGCCGATGGCGCGGCCTTCCACCAGGACGGTGCCGGTTTCCTTGAGCAGGTAGCGTTCCATGACGTTGGCCGAAGTGCGGCTTTTCACGGTTTCCGGACGTGCCTGCACGATGTACAGCTTGCCGTCGTCACCGTCCTTGGCCCATTCGATGTCCATCGGGCACTTGTAGTGCTTCTCGATGATCATCGCCTGCTTGGCCAACTCGCTGACTTCAGCGTCGGTCAGGCAGAAGCGCGCGCGCTCGGCCTTGTCGACTTCAACGGTTTTCACCGAGCGACCGGCCTTGGCCTCGTCGCCGTAGATCATCTTGATGGCCTTGCTGCCCAGGTTGCGGCGCAGGATGGCCGGGCGACCCGCTTCGAGGGTGCCCTTGTGTACGTAGAATTCGTCGGGGTTGACCGCGCCTTGTACGACGGTTTCGCCCAGGCCGTAGGCGCCGGTGATGAACACCACGTCACGGAAACCCGATTCGGTATCCAGGGTGAACATCACGCCGGCGGTGCCGGTTTCCGAACGCACCATGCGCTGCACGCCAGCAGACAGGGCCACCAGCTTGTGGTCGAAACCCTGGTGCACGCGGTAGGAAATGGCGCGATCGTTGAACAGCGAGGCGAACACTTCCTTGGCCGCGCGGATCACGTTTTCCACGCCACGGATATTAAGGAAGGTTTCCTGCTGGCCGGCGAAGGAGGCGTCCGGCAAGTCTTCGGCGGTGGCCGAGGAGCGCACGGCAACCGCCATGTCCGGGTTGCCGGCCGAGAGCGTCGCGAAGGCGCTGCGGATTTCTTCGTTGAGCTTCTCGGGGAACTCGGCGTCCATGATCCACTGGCGGATCTGGGCGCCGGTCTTGGCCAGGGCGTTGACGTCATCGACGTCCAGAGCGTCCAGCGCGGCGTGGATCTGAGCGTTGAGGCCGCTCAGCTCAAGGAAATCGCGGTAAGCCTGGGCCGTGGTGGCGAAACCACCGGGCACCGACACACCAGCGCCTGCAAGATTACTGATCATCTCGCCGAGGGATGCGTTCTTGCCCCCCACGTGCTCTACATCATGGACGCCGAGCTTATCGAGGGAAACTACGTACTCTACCAAGGTGATCTCTCCACTTTCTGTGTTGGAAAAGCTCAGGACGCCGGCGGCTCAGTAGGAGCTAACGCCAGCGCTTGTGGCCTGGACCTGGAAAATAAGTGAGAATGCGGCCCACTGCGGGACGGCAAAATCGCGCCTATCATATCCAAGATTCGCCATCAGCTTAAGGCCCAGGGCTCAAATGAAACGATCTGCTTTCTTTATCTCCGACGGCACCGGCATTACAGCCGAAACACTGGGCCAAAGCCTGCTCGCGCAGTTCGAAAACATTACCTTCGCCAAATTCACGCGGCCCTACATCGACAGCGTGGATAAAGCGCGGGCCATGGTACAACAAATCAATCTGGCGGCTGAAAAAGACGGCTTTCGCCCGATCATTTTCGACACCATCGTCAATCAAGACATCCGTGAGATCCTCGCAACCTCCAATGGTTTCATGATCGACATCTTCTCGACCTTCCTGGCGCCACTGGAGCAGGAGTTGAGTGAACATTCCTCCTATTCGGTCGGAAAGTCCCATTCCATCGGGCATAACTCCAACTATATGGAGCGTATCGAGGCGGTGAACTTCGCCCTCGACAACGACGACGGCGCCCGCACGCACTACTACGACAAGGCCGACCTGATCCTGGTCGGCGTGTCGCGTTGCGGCAAGACCCCGACCTGCCTGTACATGGCCATGCAATTCGGTATCCGTGCGGCCAACTACCCGCTGACCGAGGACGACATGGAGCACCTGACGTTGCCCACCGCCCTGCGCGCCCATTCGCACAAGCTGTTTGGCCTGACCATCGACCCGGACCGCCTTACCGCGATCCGCAACGAACGCAAGCCCAACAGCCGCTACTCCAGCTATGCCCAGTGCGAATTCGAAGTGCGCGAAGTGGAAAATCTGTTCCGCCGCGAAAACATTGCGCATATCAATTCCACGCATTTCTCGGTGGAAGAGATTTCGGCGAAGATTTTGGTGGAGAAGGGCGTGGAACGGCGCTTCAAGTAATACAGGCAGGCGCTGACTGTGGCGAGCGGGCCTGCCCCGCGTTGGGCGGCGAAGCAGCCCCCATCAAGATGAATGCGGTGTATCAGACGGTCCTCAGTGACGGGTTTTGGGGCTGCCAGGCGGCCCAACGCGGGGCAAACCCGCTCGCCACAAGGACCGCCGTCATCTACAGGTGAAAGCGCCCGCCGCCCTGCCCCAGCGCGGTGGCCAGCGCATCAAACCCCGCCCGCAACAGCTGATCATCCCCCGACGTATTGCAGATGCTCGCGCGGATAAACTGCGGCACCGCCGTCTGTCCCACGGCAAAGGCCTCGGCGGTGGCGATCAGGTAGTTGTTCTGCTTGAGCTCCGCCTCGATTTCCGACGCGCGCCACGGCTCCGGCACTTCGATCCAGAAATGCGGGCTGTTCAGGTGGGTGCGGTATTGCAGGCCCGCCAACAAATCCTGCACCAACGCCTTGCGCCGGCTGATCTCGTTGATCTGCTGGCGCAGCAGGTATTCCGCCGTGCCGTTTTCGATCCACTGGGTGGCCAACTCCAGGGTCACCGGCGTGGCCATCCAACAGGTGGAACGCAACGCCGCCGAGATACGGCTGACCAGCGCCGGTGGCGCATGCACATAGCCCACACGCAGCCCGGCCGACACCGCCTTGCTCAAACTGCTGATCAAAATCGTACGTTCAGGGGCGAAATGACTGAGGGGTGGCGGCCGGTCTTCCACCAGGACGCCGTGGGCTTCGTCCTCGAGGATCAGCAGATTGTGTTCGCGGCACACCTTCACCAGCGCTTCGCGCCGCGCCACCGATAACACTGCCGTGGTCGGGTTCTGGATGGTCGGCGTGCAATACAGCGCCGACACCCGGTGATTACGACAGACCTCATCCAGCGCGCTCGGCAGCACACCTTCCTCATCCATCTCCAGGCCGATCAAGCGCACGCCGAGCATGCGCGCGGCGGTGATCAGCCCTGGGTAAGTAAGTTGTTCGGTCACCACCGTGTCACCAGCGCGCAATAGCGCCATCATCGCGCAGAGCAGGCCATGCTGGCCGCCGTTGACGCAGATAACCTGTTCGGGGATCGGGTGAAAATCGCGCTGCACCAACCACTGCGCGCCCGCATCGCGATAACGCGGCAGGCCGGCATCCGGGGTATAGGCGCTGATGTCCTGGAGGAACTTGGCATTGGTCGACAGGGTTTGGAAACTCTGGGCCAGGAAGGCGGTTTCCTGCCCCGGAATATGCATGTTGCGGCTCATGTCGAAGTATTGGCGCGGCTCCTCGCTGAAATTGCGAAAGCCTTCATCACGCTGGCGCTCCATCCCACGCTTGCGCACGAATGTGCCGTCACCCACCCGCGCCACTACCAGCCCGAGGCGTTCCAGTTCGCCGTAGGCCCGGCTGATGGTACCGATGGTCACCCCGAGATTGTCGGAAAGCACCCGATGGGGCGGCAGTTTTCGTCCGGGTTCAATCAAGCCTTCGAGGATGCCCCGTTCCATGACATCGGACAGGCGCTTGTACTTCACGCCCTGCCCGTTGGACAACCCCTCACGCATAATTGACACCATGTCAATATTTGTTTTGACAGCCATCTTTCGCCCTAATAGTGTGCTTTTACGGGTTCAATCGCCGAATTTTACAACTCATTACAAGCTCAATATAGAGTTCAATTTCGGCTCAGGGAAGCAATAAACGATGCCAATGTCCGCCGTTCTCGAAAACACCGCGAAAACAAAAACTCAAAAACAGTGGTTGGCCGCACTGGTCACCAGCGTGATGTTCCTGATCGTGTGCCTGAGTTGGGGCACCACTTGGCTGGGGATCAAGATTGCCGTGGAGAGCGTGCCGCCGCTGACCTCCGCCGGCCTGCGCTTCCTGATCGCCTTCCCGCTGTTCCTGTGTTTCGCCCTGGTGCGCCGCGAGCCGATCCTGTTTCCCCGCGAGAGCCGCTGGTTCTTCGTGTTCGTGACGCTGTCGTACTTCAGCGTGCCGTACTACCTGCTCAACTACGGTGAAATGCACGTGTCGTCGGGCCTCACCGCCCTGCTGTTCAGCTGCATGCCGGTGTTTATCCTGATCTTCTCGGCGCTGTTCCTGCGCGAGCGCATCTACTTTTCCCAGGTCGTCGGCATCGGCATCGGTTTCGGCAGCCTCTACATGATCATCAAGAGCCAGGGCCTGCACCTGGACCACGCCGAGTTCTTCGGGGTGCTGGCAATTCTGACCGCCGCGATCATGCATGCCTTGTGCTACGTCATTACCAAGCAGAAAGGCAGCGCCATCAGCGTGATCACCTACAACACCCTGCCCATCGGCATCGCCGGGTTGATGCTGTTCGTGGCCGGCCTGTTTTTTGAAGCGCCGACCTTCGATGCCATCACCCTGCGCTCCTGGAGCGCACTGTTCTACCTGGGGCTGGTGGCGTCGGTGGGCGGCTTCATCGTGTATTTCATGCTGCTCAAGCGCTTGAGCCCGATCATTCTGTCGTTCGTGTTCATCATTTTCCCGGTATTCGCGGTGATCATCGGCGCCTGGTACGAAGGCGTGGCGATTTCCCGCGACCTGATGCTGTACTCGGCCATCCTCCTGGCCGGCTTTGCGATCACCAAATTGCCGATTGAAAAACTCCTGGCCAAGAAAAATTGACCGGCCCGGCCCTCCCACCACTACGCGAGAGAAACATGGACGTCCTCCGCCCCCTTGCCCTCGAACAGATCTACGCCCACGCCAGCCGCAGCTATCCCGAGGAATGCTGTGGCTTCGTGTTTGCCGATGGCAGCGTGTACCTGGGCAGCAATATCCAGAACGAGCTGCACCGCAGGAACCCCGAGATGTATGCGCGCAGCGCCGCCAACGGCTACACGTTTTCAGTGGCCGATACGCTGCTGATGAACAAAGCGTTTCGCAGCGACAACCCGGTGGTGGTGATCTACCACTCCCACCCGGACGTTGGCGCCTATTTCAGCGACGAGGACCAGGACAAGGCCCTGTTCATGGGCGAGCCGATCTACCCGGTCAGTTACCTGGTGGTCGATGTCCGCCAGGGCCAGGCCCTGGGCTCCAAGCTGTTTGCCTGGGACGGCCAGCATTTCGCTCCTCACCCCTTCAACGACCTGCACACGGAGTTGTCCATGAACGCTGTCTCTTTCCCCGACATTCTGGTTCGCGTGGCCAAGCTGCCGGAATCGACCCTCGAGGGCACCGGATCGACATTGCGCGAAGTCATTGAAAACCTCTGCAGCAGCCACCCACAGCTGCGCCCGCACCTGTTTCACGAAGCCAACAACCAGCTCAAGGAACACTTCCTGTTTACCGCCGAGGAAGAACTGATCGGCGCCGATGACCGGTTGCCGGAGAAGGCCAGGATCGAAGTGCTGCTCGCCACGTCCGGCGGCATCGACGTCGACACCCTGAGTAATGAAGAAGTACAGCGTTACGTGCGCCACATCACCCTGCCCGGCGTCGGTCGCGAAGGCCAGTTGAACCTGAAAAAAGCCAAGGTGCTGATCATCGGCACCGGCGGCCTGGGCTCGCCCATCAGCCTGTACCTGGCGGCGGCTGGCGTCGGCACCCTGGGCCTGGTGGATTTCGACGTGGTGGAAAGCAGCAACCTGCAACGCCAGATCGTGCACGGCAACAGTACCCTGGGCATGCCCAAGGTCGAATCCGCCAGGCAGCGCCTGCAGGACCTCAACCGTCATATCCAGATCAACGCCCACGATACCGCCTTGACGGCCGACAACGCCCTGGAACTGGTGGGCGCCTATGACCTGGTGATCGACGGCACCGACAATTTCGACACCCGCTACCTGGTCAACGATGCTTGCGTGCAACTGGGCAAGCCCCTCGTATACGGTGCTATCTACCGTTTCGACGGGCAGATCAGCGTGCTCAACTATCAAGGCGGGCCGTGCTATCGCTGCCTGTTCCCCAGCGCTCCCCCGGCGGAACTGGCCCCCAACTGCAGCGCCGGCGGGGTGATCGGCGTGCTGCCGGGAGTGGTCGGGATGATCCAGGCCACCGAGGCGATCAAATTGCTCATCGGCATCGGCGAGCCGCTGTCCGGCCGCTTGATGCGCTTCGATGCGCTGGCGATGAAGTTCAGCGAGATCCGTTTCAAGCGCCGCGCCGACTGCCCCTGCTGTTCCGAGTTGCGCCACACTGAAACCCGGGCGCCCGCGGTCTGTGCCGACGCCATGCCGAGCCAACCGTCGCTGGCCGAAGAGCGCTACATCAAGCCTCGCGTGCTCAAGCAGGTGCTCGAACACCACCGCAGCGCCGACGTCCTGCTGGACGTGCGTGATGCCAGCGAACTGGAGGTATGCAAATTACCGGGGGTGGTGCATATCCCCCTGGCCGAACTGGATGGCCACCTCGACAGCCTCAGCCGGGACAATACCCACTACCTGATCTGCTACGCCGGCACCCGTGCCGAGCAAGCGGCCAGCACCCTGCTGGCGGCGGGTTTCGCCAACACCAAAGTCTTGCAAGGCGGCATGAAACACTGGGTTCGCGACGTCGAACCCGACATGCCTTTGTACTGACCTCCGGCCATGGGCTCCTACCTGATGCTGCATAACTCAATCCTCGACGCCATCGGCCACACGCCGATCGTGCGCATGGCGCAGTTTTCCGAAGACCTCGGCATCGAGGTCTACGCCAAACTCGAATCCCTCAACCCCGGCGGCAGCCACAAGGCGCGCATCGCCCTGGGCATGATCCTCGACGCTGAGCGCCGGGGCGTACTGATCCGCGACTCCGGGCAGACCATCATCGAGCCCAGCGGCGGCAATACCGGCATCGGCCTGGTGATGGCCGGCAATGTGCTCGGCTACAAAGTGGTGCTGGTGATCCCCGACAACTACAGCCCGGAAAAGCAGAAGCTGCTGCGCCTGTACGGCGCCAAGGTGGTGCTGTCGGACAGCCGCCTGGGCAACAATTCCCACGGCGAAAAGTGCATGGAGCTGCAACTCGAAAACCCCAGCTTCGTGATGCTCAACCAGCAACGCAACGGCGCCAACCCGCAAACCCATCGCGACACCACCGCACGGGAAATCCTCCGCGCCTTCGGTGATCGCCGGGTGGACTATTTCGTCAGCGGCATCGGCACCGGCGGCCATATCACCGGCATCGGCGAAACCCTGAAGGACGCGTGGCCAGCCATGCGCGTGATGGGCGTGGAGCCGGAAGAGTGCGACCTGCTGAAAAACCAGCACGCGCCGCACCATATCCAGGGCCTGTCGATCGGGCTGATACCGAGCATCCTCAACCTGGACATTCTCGACGGCATGCTCAAGGTATCGCGCCAGGAATGCATCGACATGATGAAACGCATCATGCGCACCGACGCCATCAGCCTGGGCCTGTCCTCTGCCGCGAACATGGTGGCCATCGCCAGGCTCGCCCCCGAACTGCCGCCCGAAACGGTGGTGCTGACCATGGTCTACGACAATGCCGACAGCTACCTGCCCAGTTTCGAATAATCGACAACCATCCAGCATACGGGGGTGCCTTCATGGGCGGCTTTATCGACATGCAACAGTTGCACGATGAGTTACTCACCCACCTCATCAAGACGCTCACGCCGGCGCAGATGAAGCAACTGGAGCCGCACTTGGCGCCGTTGATCCAGAACGCCGCCCAGGCGGTGGCCGAGGACCTCATCGCCTATGCCTACCGTGACCCGGCGTCGCGCGGGCGTGGCGAGTTGATCCTGGAATCCTACGCCTCGTTCAAGGCAGTGTTGTACTACCGCCTCGCCCACCTGGTGTGGAATTTTCCTGACCAGATGAACGGCATGTTCTCGCGCATCGCCCTCAAGCTGAGCAACCAGGGCAAGGTCCTCTCCGGCGCCGAGATCCACCCAGCGGCGCGCATCGGCCGACGCTTCGTGCTCGATCACGGCTACGGCACGGTGATCGGCGAGACCTGCGAGATCGGCAACGACTGCTACATCCTCTGCGGCGTCACGCTGGGCGCGCGCGGCATCGCCAACAACCCCGATGGCAAGCGCCATCCGCGCCTGGGCAACAACGTCGAAGTCGGTTCCGGCGCCCGCGTGCTGGGCTATGTGCTGATCGGCGACAACGTGTTTATCAGCCCCTCCTGCGTGATCACCCAGGACGTTCCGGCCGGTACCAAGGTCAAGGTGGTCAACCAGATCCAGCTGCAGAAAAACGATGAGTCGGACCACAGCAACTACCTCGGCGCCTTCGCCCTCGATGAGCGTTTGCACGTGGTCGGCGAGGTGAATGCCAGCCACAAGGTCACGGTGCTGGACGCCGACTTCCACGCCTTGCCGGGGCTGATGCTCGAACCCACGGTGAAGGAGCGCCATCACCTGCAGTTTCGCCTGCACCGCATCGAGTCGGGCAATCAACTGCCGCGCCTGCCGCTGAACCTCAAAGTGTGCGGGCCGGAATTTGAAATCACCCTGCTCTCTCCCCCTGGCTTGAGCGCGATGGTGCGCCACCTGCTGCAAGCCAGCCCACTGATTGTCGGAGGTTGAACATGTCCGTGCACACCATGGAAACCCTCGCGCTGTTTGACACCGCGCCCTACCAGAACGCCTTCAGCGCGCGGGTGATCGCCGTCAGCGAACACGGCATCGCCCTGGAGCACACGCTGTTCTATCCAACGGGCGGCGGGCAACCGGGCGATACCGGCCACTTCACCCTGGCAGACGGCACTCGGGTCGAGGTCATCGGCACGGTGCGCGACGCGGTGCAGCGCTCGATCATCTGGCACCAGGTGGAGCACTGCCCGGCCCCATTGATCGCCGGGGTACAGGTGGACGCCGGCATCGATTGGGCACGCCGCTATCAACACATGAAAATGCACACCTGCCTGCATCTGCTGTGCTCGCTCATCGACGCGCCGGTGACCGGCTGCAGCATCAGTGCCGACAAGGGCCGACTGGATTTCGACCTGCCGGAAATGACCCTCGACAAGGACACCCTCACCCGCGACCTGAACGCGCTGATCGCCCAGGCCCACGAGGTGAAAACCCTGTCGATGCCCGCTTCGGAATACGCCACCCTGCTGCAGATCACCCGCACCCAGGCGGTCGCACCGCCGGTGATCCAGGGCTCGGTACGGGTGATTGAAATTGGCGGTATTGACATCCAGCCGTGCGGCGGCACCCATGTGATCAACACCGAGGAAATCGGCCGGGTGTTCTGCGAAAAGATCGAGAAGAAGAGCAAGCACAACCGCCGGGTGATCCTGCGCTTTGAGTAACCGTCGAGTCGCGACCGGGGCGCCGCTGCCCAGGTCGCGGTTCGTACAGCAAACTGACAGCAAATTTATGCGCTTGTAACATTCAGAAACGTACAATTCCGCCAGCATCGTCGCGATGCCCCTGACTCACGGAGAAGAGCGTCCGCCCCTTCTCGGTGAGTCGTTCGTACAAAAGCTACGCTCATCCCCATAACGCCCCTCTGACCCTGAACGCTGCTGGAATGACTGCCTATGAGCAACGGCCGATGAAAAAAGTATTCCGTCATTACATCCCCGCGTCCACGTTGCGCTTGCTCCCCAACCGCTGGGACCTGGTCGCCCTGCCGCTGGTGATCGGCTTCTTGCTGTTTTTCTCCATCACCGCCCGGGAGACGTGGGCTCCCATCGCCACCCTGCAGAGCGACGTGATTTCCCTCGACCCGGCCAACCTGCCGGAATACGCGATGCGCACCACCCTGCGCATGCTCGCGGCGATGGTCGCGGCACTGGTTTTCACCCTGCTCTACGGCACCCTCGCGGCCAAGAGCCGGCGTGCCGAAAAACTGCTGGTACCGGTGCTCGACATCCTGCAGTCGGTGCCCGTGCTCGGTTACATCTCGTTTACGGTGACGTTCTTCCTGTTGCTGTTCCCCGGCCGCGTGCTGGGAGCCGAATTCGCGGCAATCTTTGCGATTTTCACCAGCCAGGCCTGGAACATGACGTTCAGCTTCTACCAGTCCTTGCGCATGTTGCCCCATGACCTGGTCGAGGTATCCACCAACCTGCGGCTGTCCGGCTGGCAGAAGTTCTGGAAACTCGACGTGCCCTTCGCCATGCCAGGCATGGTCTGGAACATGATGATGAGCATGTCCGGCGGCTGGTTCTTCGTGGTGGCCTCCGAGGCGATCACCGTCGGCGACAAGACCATCACCCTGCCGGGCGTGGGTTCGTACCTGGCACTGGCCATCGCCCAGAAAGACCTGCACGCGGTGGGCTATGTGATCCTGGCGATGATCGCGGTGATTTTGATCTACGACCAATTCCTGTTCCGGCCGCTGGTCGCCTGGGCCGACAAGTTCCGCATGGAGACCACCGCCTCACAGGGCATTGCGCCACAATCCTGGGTGCTCAATCTGGTCCAGCGCACGCGCGTGGTCCAACGCATCCTGCGCCCGGTGACCCGCACTATCAGCCGCCTGGGCAACAGGCGCTTCAGCCTGTCGCGCGGCGTGCGCACGGCAACGCCGGCGGCCAGTGCGACGCGGTCCAAAGTGATCGACTGGGTGTGGGGCGCACTGATCGCGGTGCTCACCGCCTATGCGCTCTACCACATCGTGCGGTATGTCGGCACCGAGGTGACCTTCAGCGAAGTCGGGCACGTGTTTGTGCTGGGCCTGATCACCCTGCTGCGCGTCGCGGGGCTGATCCTGATTGCGTCGCTGATCTGGGTGCCGCTGGGCGTAATGATCGGCCTGCGACCGGCGCTGGCGGAAAAAATCCAGCCACTGGCGCAGTTTCTTGCGGCCTTCCCGGCGAACCTGCTGTTCCCGGTGTTTGTGATTGTGATCCTGCACTACGACCTCAATCCGGACATCTGGCTCAGCCCGCTGATCGTGCTCGGCACCCAGTGGTACATCCTGTTCAACGTGATCGCCGGCGCCAGTGCCTTCCCCAACGACTATAAGGAAGCGGCGGCCAACTTCCGCATTCGCGGCTGGCTGTGGTGGCGCAAGGTGATGTTGCCGGGCATCTTCCCGTACTACGTCACCGGCGCCATTACCGCGTCAGGCGGAGCGTGGAACGCCAGCATCGTTTCCGAGTACGTGTCCTGGGGCAAGGACACCGTGGTTGCCCACGGCCTGGGCGCCTACATCGCACAGACCACGGCGGCCGGCGATTTTCCGAAAATCGCGCTGGGCGTGGTGGTGATGTCGATCTTTGTGGTGGCGTTCAACCGTGCGGTCTGGCGGCCGATGTACGCCATGGCTGAAAACAAACTCCGCTTGAATTGATGGGATTCGCTGCGATGACTACCGACACCGTACACACCGCCGACACTCCGGAAATCTATTCACTGAAAAACGTGAACCGGGTGTTCGGCAAAGGCAAGGATGAACTGCAGGTCCTCAGCGGTGTGGACCTGAGCCTGCACGAAGGCGAGATTGTCGGCATGCTGGGTCGCTCAGGCTCCGGCAAATCCACGTTGCTGCGCATCATCGCCGGCCTGATCCAGCCGTCCTCGGGCGAAGTGCTCTACAACGGCGCGCCGCTGAACGGCCCGGCCGAGGGTGTGGCCATGGTGTTTCAGACCTTTGCGCTGTTTCCCTGGCTGACCGTGCTGGAAAACGTCGAAGCCGGCCTGCAAGCCTTGCAAGTCGAGCGCAAGGAAACCCGCCGGCGTGCCCTGGCCGCCATCGACCTGATCGGCCTGGACGGGTTTGAAAACGCCTACCCGCGCGAGTTGTCCGGTGGCATGCGCCAGCGTGTGGGATTTGCGCGCGGGCTGGTGGTCAACCCGACGCTGTTGTTGATGGACGAACCGTTCTCGGCCCTGGACGTACTCACCGCCGAAACCCTGCGCACCGATTTGCTGGATTTGTGGAGCGGCAAGCAGTTGCCGATCAAGTCGATCCTGATCGTGACGCACAACATCGAAGAAGCGGTGCTGATGTGCGACCGCATCCTGGTGCTGTCGTCCAACCCCGGCCGGGTGGTCGCCGAAATTAAGGTGCCGTTCGCGCACCCGCGCAACAGGCTGGACCCGACCTTCCGGCAAATGGTCGACGACATCTACGCGCTGATGACCGACCGGCGCAGCGCCGATGCCAGCCGCGGCCTTCCCGAATTGAAAATGGGCAGCCTGCTGCCGGAAGTTTCCACCAACCTGATGGCCGGCCTGATCGAAACCCTGGCCGCCGAGCCCTACAACGGCCACGCCGGCCTGCCCACCGTAGCCGAACGGCGCTTGCTTGAAGTCGACGACCTGTTCCCGGTGGCGGAGATGCTGGAGCATTTGGGTTTCGCCGAACTCAAGGGCGCCGACATTACCCTGACCGACGCCGGCAAGCTGTTCGCCGACTACGGCACCCAGGAACGCAAGACCTTGTTCGCCGAGCATCTCATCCGGCACGTGCCACTGGCCGCGCGCATTCATCAAGTCTTACTCGAGCGCAGCGGCCACCGGGCGCCACGGGTGCGCTTCGAGCAGGAACTGGAAGACTCGATGACCGAAGCATTCGTCGAAAAAACCCTGGAAAGCGTAGTGGCGTGGGGGCGGTATGCGGAGATCTTCTCCTATGACGACCACACCGAGACGTTCAGCCTGGATGATGTGGAAGGCAGCATGTAAGCGTCGAGACGAACGTACCTCCAAATGTGGGAGCGGGCTTGCTCGCGAAGGCGGTGTGTCAGCGCCACATGAGCTGACTGGTCCACCGCATTCGCGAGCAAGCCCGCTCCCACATTGGATCGATGGTGCTGCCTAGGATGCCATCGCGGGCAAGCCCGGCTCCCACACAAGCCGGGTCCGACACGCAGCCTGGATCACGAACAAATCGACAAACCGGTTTACCGGAGTGCCTGCAAGCCCGTCTGCACGACACCGACCACCTGTGGGAGCTGGCTTGCCTGCGATCAATTCACCTCGGTCCCCAGGGAATCGAGGCGATGCCATCGAGGGCAAGCCCGGCTCCCACACAAGCCGGGTCCGGCACCGACCACTTGTGGGAGCTGGCTTGCCTGCGATGAATCCACCTCGGTATGCCAGAAGTATCGAGGTGATGCCATCGCGGGCAAGCCCGGCTCCCACACAAGCCGGGGCCGACACGCTGCCTAGATCACGAATAAATCGACAAACCGGTTTACCGGTGTGGCTTCAAGCCGTGCCTGGTCTTTGCACAAGGCAAAAATCTCGGCGCTGCGCTGCGCGGTGAAGCGTGTGGCCAGGTTGGCCTTGAACTTGTCCTCCAGCAACGGAATGCCGTCCACCCGACGCCGACGATGACCGATCGGGTATTCCACCGCGACCTTCTCGGTGCTGGAGCCGTCCTTGAAAAACACCTGCACCGCGTTGGCGATCGAGCGCTTGTCGGCTTCCAGGTATTCGCGGCTGTAGCGTGGGTCTTCGACGATGACCATCTTGTCGCGCAGCTCATCGATGATCGGGTGCGCCGCGTGGAATTCATCTTCGTACTGCTCGGCCACCAGGTCGCCGAACACCAGCGGCACGGCGGTCATGTATTGCAGGCAGTGGTCACGGTCGGCGGCGTTGGCCAGTGGGCCGACCTTGGAAATGATGCGAATCGCCGACTCATGAGTGGTGATCACGATGCGTTCGATCTGGTGCAGGCGCTCCTTGACCTGCGGGTGCAAGGTCACCGCCGCCTCGCAGGCGGTTTGCGCGTGGAACTCGGCGGGGAAGCTGATTTTGAACAGCACGTTCTCCATCACATAGGTGCCATACGGCTGGGACAGGCTGAACGCACGCTTGTCTTCGGGCTTGAGGGCCAGGTCCTTGTTGGTGTGGCTGAACAGCACATCGTAGAACCCCCACTGCGGCGCACTCAGCACACCGGGGATGCCCATCTCACCGCGCAAGGCGATGTCCGCCAGGCGTACGCCACGGCTCGACGCGTCCCCCGCCGCCCAGGATTTGCGCGAGCCGGCGTTCGGCGCATGGCGGTAGGTGCGCAAGGCCTGGCCATCGACAAAGGCGTGAGACAGCGCCGCCAGCAGTTGTTCGCGATTGGCGCCCATCAGCTTGGCAGTGACGGCAGTCGAGGCGACTTTCACCAGCAGCACATGGTCAAGGCCGACGCGGTTGAAGGAGTTTTCCAGGGCAATCACGCCCTGGATCTCATGCGCCATGATCATCGCTTCCAGCACCGCACGCACGGTCAGCGGCGCATCGCCATTGGCCACGCGTTTTTGCGAGAGGTGATCGGCCACGGCCAGGATGCCGCCGAGGTTATCCGACGGGTGGCCCCACTCGGCGGCGAGCCAGGTGTCGTTGTAGTCGAGCCAGCGCACGATGCAACCGATGTCCCAGGCCGCCTTGACCGGGTCGAGGCGAAACGACGTGCCCGGCACCCGCGCGCCGAACGGCACCACCGTGCCCTCGACCATCGGCCCCAGGTGCTTGGTGCACTCGGGGAAACGCAGGGCCAGCAGCCCGCAACCGAGGGTGTCCATCAGGCAGTTGCGGGCGGTGTCCAGTGCCGCCTCGGAATCGATCCGGTAATCGAGGACGTAGTCGGCGATGTCCTGCAACACCTGGTCGTAGTCAGGGCGGTTGTTCTGGTCGACGTTGGCGCTCATGGCAGTTCTCCAAAAGTTAGGGGTTGTTCCATCCTCAGGGTCAGGTTGATGTGTCATGGCAGGTCTGATTGCCTGCCTTGGTCCTACGCAAATCCTCGCCCCCTTTGCAGGCGCTGGCTTGCCGGCGATAGCGGTTTGTCAGTTCAGACAAGTGTGGCCTGACACGCCGTCATCGCGGGCAAGCCCGCTCCCACAAGGGAGCGGTGTTGACGTTAGAAAGCGTCGCCGGGAATGCGCACCCAGCCTTCCATCAATACCCGCGCACTGCGGCTCATGATGGCTTTTTTCACGACCCACTCACCGTTCACCTGGGTCGCTTCCGCGCCGACGCGCAAGGTGCCGGACGGATGCCCGAAGCGCACGGCATTACGCTCGATGCCGCCTGCAGCGAGGTTGACCAGCGTGCCGGAAATCGCCGCTGCCGTGCCGATCGCCACCGCGGCGGTGCCCATCATCGCGTGGTGCAGCTTGCCCATGGACAGTGCGCGCACCAGCAAATCCACATCGCCGGCCTTGATCGCCTTGCCGCTGGACGCCACGTAATCCGCAGGTTTAGCCACAAACGCGACCTTCGGCGTGTGTTGACGCTGGGCGGCTTCGTCCAGGTGCTTGCTCAGGCCCATGCGCAACGCGCCATGGGCGCGCACGGTTTCGAACATCGCCAGCGCCTTGGGGTCGCTGTTGATCGCGCCCTGCAGCTCGGTGCCGGTGTAGCCGAGGTCTTCGGCATTGATGAAAATCGTCGGGATGCCGGCGTTGATCAATGTCGCCTTGAAGGTGCCGATACCCGGAACTTCGAGGTCGTCGACCAGGTTGCCGGTAGGGAACATCGAGCCACCACCGCCCTCCTCTTCCGCCGCCGGATCGATGAACTCCAGCTGCACTTCGGCAGCCGGAAAGGTCACGCCATCCAGCTCGAAATCGCCGGTCTCCTGCACCGCGCCGTCAGTGATCGGCACGTGGGCGATGATGGTCTTGCCGATATTGGCCTGCCACACCCGCACCACGGCCACGCCGTTGTGGGGCACGCGCGCCGGGTCGACCAACCCGGCGCTGATGGCGAACGAGCCGACTGCCGCCGACAGGTTGCCGCAATTGCCACTCCAGTCGACAAACGGCTTGTCGATGGAGACCTGGCCAAACAGGTAGTCCACGTCGTGATCGGCGCGGGTGCTTTTGGCGAGGATCACGCTCTTGCTGGTGCTCGACGTGGCGCCGCCCATGCCATCGATCTGTTTGTCATAGGGGTCGGGGCTGCCGATGACCCGTAACAGCAAGGCATCGCGTGCGGCGCCCGGCACCTGCGCCGCTTCGGGCAGGTCCTTGAGGCTGAAAAACACGCCCTTGCTGGTGCCGCCACGCATGTAGGTGGCGGGGATCTTGATTTGCGCTGCGTGTGCCATGGTTATCCTCTTCAGGCGGTCGCCGCCGATTCCAGGAAGTCCTGGGCAAAACGTTGCAACACGCCGCCCGCCTCGTAGATCGACACTTCTTCGGCGGTGTCCAGGCGGCAGGTCACCGGCACTTCGACACGTTCGCCATTCTTGCGGTTGATCACCAGGGTCAGCCGCGCACGCGGGGTGCGCTCGCCGACCACGTCATAGGTTTCGCTGCCGTCGATCTGCAGGGTGTGGCGGTCGGTGCCCGGCAGGAATTCCAGCGGCAACACGCCCATGCCCACCAGGTTGGTGCGGTGGATGCGCTCGAAGCCTTCGGCGGCAATCGCTTCCACACCGGCCAGGCGCACGCCCTTGGCCGCCCAGTCGCGGGACGAGCCCTGGCCGTAGTCGGCGCCGGCAATGATGATCAGCGGCTGCTTGCGTTCCATGTAGGTTTCGATGGCTTCCCACATCCGCGTGACCTGGCCTTCCGGCTCGATACGCGCCAGCGAACCCTGCTTGACCTTGCCGTTCTCCTGCACCATTTCATTGAACAGTTTCGGGTTGGCGAACGTCGCGCGCTGCGCGGTCAGGTGGTCGCCACGGTGCGTCGCGTACGAGTTGAAGTCGACTTCCGGCAGGCCCATCTTCGCCAGGTATTCGCCGGCGGCGCTGTCGAGCATGATCGCGTTGGACGGCGACAGGTGATCGGTGGTGATGTTGTCCGGCAGCACCGCCAGCGGACGCATGCCCTTGAGCGGACGGGCGCCGGCCAGGGCGCCTTCCCAATACGGCGGACGGCGGATATAGGTGCTCTGCGGGCGCCACTCGTACAGCGGCGCCACTTTGGGGCCGGTGTCTTCGTGGATGGCGAACATCGGGATGTACACGGCGCGGAACTGCTCCGGCTTGACCGAGGCCTTGACCACGGCGTCGATTTCTTCATCGCTTGGCCAGATGTCCTGCAAGCGGATTTCCTTGCCCTCGGCGTCCAAGCCCAGTACGTCCTTTTCGATGTCGAAACGGATGGTGCCGGCAATCGCATACGCCACCACCAGCGGCGGTGAGGCCAGGAACGCTTGCTTGGCGTACGGGTGGATGCGCCCGTCGAAGTTGCGATTGCCCGACAGCACGGCGGTGGCGTACAGGTCGCGGTCGATGATCTCTTGCTGGATCACCGGATCGAGTGCACCGGACATGCCGTTGCAGGTGGTGCAGGCGAAGGCCACCACGCCGAAGCCAAGCTTTTCCAGCTCATGGCCCAGGCCGGCTTCTTCCAGGTACATGGCCACGGTTTTCGAGCCCGGGGCCAGCGACGACTTGACCCACGGTTTGCGCGTCAAGCCGAGCTTATTGGCGTTGCGCGCCAGCAGGCCGGCAGCGATCACGTTGCGCGGGTTGCTGGTGTTGGTGCAACTGGTGATGGCGGCGATGATCACCGCGCCGTCGGGCATTTGCCCCGGCACTTCATCCCATTGGCCGGAAATACCTTTGGCGGCCAGGTCGCGGGTGGCGACGCGGGCGTGCGGGTTGCTCGGGCCGGCCATATTGCGCACGACGCTGGACAGGTCGAACGTCAGGCCGCGCTCGTATTGCGCGCCCTTGAGGTCATCGCCCCACAAGCCGGTGTGGCGAGCGTACTGCTCGACCAGAGTGACTTGCTCGTCTTCGCGGCCAGTGAGTTTCAGGTAGGCGATGGTCTGCTGATCGATATAGAACATGGCCGCGGTGGCGCCGTATTCCGGCGCCATGTTGGAGATGGTTGCGCGGTCGCCCAGGGTCAGCTTCGAGGCGCCTTCGCCAAAGAACTCCAGCCACGCACCGACGACTTTCTGTTGACGCAGGAACTCGGTCAACGCCAACACCATGTCGGTGGCGGTGATGCCCGGCAGCAGCTTGCCGGTCAGCTCTACACCGATGATTTCCGGCAGGCGCATCCACGATGCACGCCCGAGCATCACGCTCTCGGCTTCCAGGCCGCCGACGCCGATGGCGATCACGCCGAGGGCATCCACGTGCGGGGTATGGCTGTCGGTGCCGACGCAAGTGTCGGGGAAGGCGACGCCGTCGCGCACCTGGATCACCGGGGACATTTTCTCCAGGTTGATCTGGTGCATGATGCCGTTGCCTGGCGGGATCACGTCGACGTTCTTGAAGGCCTTTTTGGTCCACTCGATAAAGTGGAAACGGTCTTCGTTGCGGCGGTCTTCGATGGCGCGGTTTTTCTCGAAGGCGTCCGGGTCAAAACCACCGGCTTCGACCGCCAGGGAGTGATCGACGATCAGTTGAGTCGGCACCACCGGGTTGACCTGGGCCGGGTCGCCGCCTTGCAGGGCGATGGCATCGCGCAGGCCGGCGAGGTCCACCAGCGCGGTCTGGCCGAGGATGTCATGGCACACCACACGCGCCGGAAACCACGGGAAATCGAGGTCGCGCTTGCGCTCGATCAATTGGCTCAGCGAGGCGTTGAGAGTCGCCGGGTCGCAACGGCGTACCAAGTTCTCCGCAAGCACGCGGGAGGTGTAGGGCAAGGTGGCGTAGGCACCGGGGCTGATTGCATCGACAGCCGCGCGGGCGTCGTAGAAATCCAGGCGGCTGCCGGGGAGCGGTTTGCGAAATTCAGTGTTCATCGTCAGGACTCGGTCACGGTAGTTACAAAAGAAGAACCGAAGCAGATCCAGAATTGGAATGTGATCAAAATGTGGGAGGGGGCAAGCCCCGATGGCGGTGGTTCTGTGCCAGCTGTATCAACTGACAGACTGCTATCGGGGGCAAGCCCCCTCCCACATTTGACCTCATACCCATTCCCGGATCGCCGGGTGCCTCACTCAGCGACGTTCGATTGGCACGAACTTGCGCTGCTCGACGCCGATGTACTCGGCGCTTGGACGGATGATGCGGTTGTTGGCGCGCTGCTCGAACACGTGCGCGGCCCAGCCAGTGAGGCGCGAGCACACGAAGATCGGCGTGAACAGCTTGGTCGGGATGCCCATGAAGTGGTACGCCGAGGCATGGTAGAAGTCGGCATTCGGGAACAGCTTTTTCTGCTCCCACATGGTCTTGTCGATGGCTTCGGACACCGGGAACAGCACCTTGTCGCCTACTTCGTCGGCGAGTTTTTTCGACCAGCCCTTGATCACTTCATTACGCGGGTCGCTGTCTTTGTAGATCGCGTGGCCAAAGCCCATGATCTTGTCCTTGCGCGCCAGCATGCCGAGGGTGCCCTCGACAGCTTCCTCGGCCGAACCGAAGCGCTCGATCATTTCCATCGCCGCTTCGTTGGCGCCGCCGTGCAGCGGGCCACGCAGCGAGCCGATGGCGGCGGTGACGCAGGAATACAGGTCGGACAGGGTCGAGGCACACACGCGGGCGGTGAAGGTCGAGGCGTTGAACTCATGCTCGGCGTAGAGGATCAGCGACACGTTCATGACTTTCACGTGCAGCTCGCTCGGCTTCTTGCCGTGCAGCAGGTGCAGGAAGTGGCCGCCAATGGTTGGCTCGTCGGTCACGCAGTCGATGCGCTTGCCGTCGTGGCTGAAGCGGTACCAGTAGCACATGATCGCCGGGAACGCGGCCAGCAGGCGATCGGTCACGTCGCGCTGCACGCTGAAGTCTTTTTCGGGTTCGATATTGCCCAGGAACGAGCAACCGGTGCGCATCACGTCCATCGGGTGTGCGTCAGCGGGGATGCGCTCCAGCACTTCCTTCAACGCTTGCGGCAGGTCGCGCAGCTTGCCCAGCTTGGCGCTGTAGGCCGCCAGCTCGGCTTTGGTCGGCAACTCGCCGTACAGCAGCAGGTAGGCAACTTCTTCAAACTGCGCATCGGCGGCCAGTTCGCGCACGTCGTAGCCGCGATAGGTCAGGCCGGCACCGGCCTGGCCCACGGTCGACAGTGCGGTCTGCCCGGCCACCTGGCCACGCAGGCCAGCGCCACTCAGTACTTTTGCTTCAGCCATGTCTGTTCTCCAATCTTGAATTTATTCGGGAGGCGTTCGTCAACCTCGACCCTGCAGGAGCCGGCTTGCGGCCCCTGCAGGGTTGGCAGGCATTACTTTTTCGCGGCAAACAGTGCGTCGAGCTTCTGCTCGAAGGTGTGGTAGTCGATGCGATCGTAAAGCTCCATGCGGGTTTGCATGGTGTCGATCACGTTCTGTTGGGTGCCGTCGCGACGGATCGCGGTGTAGACATTCTCGGCGGCCTTGTTCATGGCGCGGAAAGCCGAGAGCGGGTACAGCACGATGGAAACATCGGCAGATTTCAACTGTTCGACGGTGTACAGCGGGGTCGCACCGAACTCGGTGATGTTGGCCAGGATCGGGGCTTTCACGCGGGAGGCGAACAGCTTGTACATGTCCAACTCGGTGATGGCTTCCGGAAACACCATGTCGGCGCCGGCCTCGATGCACGCGGCGGCACGCTCCAGGGCCGATTCCAGGCCTTCGACGGCCAGCGCGTCGGTGCGCGCCATGATCACGAAGCTGTCATCGGTGCGTGCATCCACGGCGGCCTTGATGCGGTCGACCATTTCCTGCTGCGACACGATTTCTTTATTAGGACGATGACCGCAGCGCTTGGCGCCCACCTGGTCTTCGATGTGGATGGCGGCGGCGCCAAACTTGATCATCGACTTGACGGTGCGCGCCACGTTGAACGCCGAGGAGCCGAAGCCGGTGTCCACGTCCACCAGCAGCGGCAGGTCGCACACGTCGGTGATGCGGCGCACGTCGGTGAGTACGTCGTCCAGGCCGGTGATGCCCAGGTCCGGCACGCCCAGGGAACCGGCAGCCACCCCGCCACCCGACAGGTAGATCGCCTTGAAACCGGCGCGCTTGGCCAGCAGCGCGTGGTTGGCGTTGATTGCACCGACCACCTGCAGCGGCTGCTCGCTGGCGACCGCGTCACGGAAACGCTGGCCTGGAGTGCTTTTGTTGTTAGAACTCATGACTCACCTCTTCAGGGGGGCGCCGTCGGGGAAATGACGGGCAATGTTGCGTTTGGAAGCGCCGATGTGCCGGCGCATCAACAATTCGGCCAGTTCGCCGTCGCGGTCGGCAATCGCATCCAGGATGCGATGGTGCTCGGCGAAGGCCTGGCGTGGACGATTGGGGGTGGCGGAAAACTGGATGCGGTACATGCGCACCAATTGGTACAGCTCGCCGCAGAGCATTTGGGTCAGGGTGCGATTACCGGCGCCTTGAATTATCCGGTAATGAAAATCGAAGTCGCCTTCCTGCTGGTAGTAGCCGAGGCCAGCCTGGAATGCTTCGTCGCGCTCATGGGTGTGCAGCACCTGGCGCAACTCCTCGATTTCCGCGTCGGTCATGCGCTCGGCGGCCAGGCGACACGCCATGCCTTCCAGCGACTCGCGGATTTCATACAGTTCGATCAGCTCGGCATGGCTCAACGACACGACCCGGGCGCCCACGTGGGGCACGCGCACCAGCAGGCGCTGGCCTTCCAGGCGGTGGATCGCCTCGCGCAACGGGCCACGGCTGATGCCGTAAGTGCGCGCCAGTTCCGGCTCGGAGATCTTGCTGCCGGGGGCGATCTCACCCTTGACGATGGCGGCCTGGATACGGCGAAAGACGTTCTCCGACATCGTTTGGGATTCGTCCGACGCGATTATCGGAGCTTCTGGCTGACCCAGCATATTGTCGACACCTTCAAAAGCAATGCCGCAAAAACTAGCTAATCAGGCCTGCTTAGTCAAAGAATAAATCCACATTGTCGACAATCGTCTAATAACCCTTGATGCACCCGCCCCCGGCATGGCCGGCTGCCAGCGCTGGCGCCAAAAAAGCATCATGTTAGAATGCCCGCCGCATTTGCCTGACATCGCTTGATGAAACGGCGCACCAGAGATTGAGCAGCAATGCCAGTCGCCATGAATGGAACATCGCACTGCACCGCCTCAGGATCTATGAGACTCAAGCCCTTCCCCCTGTTTTGCCTACTGTTCGTCCCCGGTCTTGGCATTGCCGCCGAGAAGACCGTGTATGGCCTCAACGAATACGCCCAGTTGGCCGGCATCGACCTCGAAGTCGCGGCCAAGCTGGACACGGGTGCCAAGACCGCGTCCCTCAGCGCCCGTGACATCAAGCGCTTCAAGCGCAACGGCGAGTCCTGGGTGCGCTTCTACCTGGCGATCGACACCGCCCACTCCCATCCCATCGAACGCCCCCTGGCCCGCGTCAGCAAGATCAAGCGCCGCGCCGGTGACTACGACCCCGATGAGGACAAGAACTACACTGCCCGCCCGGTGATTGCCCTCGACATCTGCATGGGCACCGCTTTACGCAGCATCGAAGTGAACTTGACTGACCGCAGCGCCTTCCAATACCCGCTGCTGATCGGCTCCGAAGCGTTGAAACGCTTTGATGCGCTGGTCGACCCCAGTCTTAAATATGCAGCAGGCAAACCCGCCTGCGCCGCCGACGCTCATACCGCCGAGTAAACCGAATGCGCTCTCTGACCCTGCACCTGAAAATCCTCATCACCATCCTGGTGGTGCTGGGTATTTCGGTCACCGCCTACCAGATCTTCGTGCTGGGGATTCCCGTTACCGAGGACGCCACTGACGACTTGTGGAACATCGACGCCAAGGTCGAGTTCGTCGCCAACCCCAAGGACCCGGTGAAGATCCAGATGTTCGTGCCGCCGCTGAGCCGCGACTTCGTCAGCCTCAATGAAAGCTTCATCTCCAATAACTATGGGGTGAGCGTCAATCGCATCGACGGCAACCGCAAGGTCACCTGGTCCGCGCGTCGGGCCAAGGGCAACCAGACCCTCTACTATCGCCTGGTATTGACCAAGCGCTACAGCGGCGAAAAGGTCAAGGTCAAGGGCCCGACCTTCCGCGACAGCATTGCCGTGGAAGGCCCGGAAAAAATCGCCGCCGAAGCCCTGCTGGCGCCGATTCGCCAGCACTCGGCCGACGTCGAGACCTTTATCAGCGAAGCCATCAAGCGCACCAACAACCTCAACGACGACAACGTCAAGCTGCTGCTGGCGGGCGACCCGTCGACGCCGCACAAGGCCAAGATCGTCGAGTTGCTGCTGTCCATCGCCCATGTGCCGGTGGAAAAAGTCCACACCATTCGCCTGGTGGCCGACCAGCCGCAAGCCCCGGAACTGTGGCTGCGCAGCTTCAATGGCAATGACTGGCTGTACTTCAACCCGGAGACCGGCGAGCAAGGCCTGCCCGCCGACCGCCTGCTGTGGTGGACCGGCGATGAAAACCTGATCACCGTGGATGGCGGCAAGAAAGCCATGGTCACCTTCAGCCTGAACAACAGCGAGATGAACGCGATTCGCCTGGCCAAGCTGACCGACGAGAACACCGACGCCAACTTCCTCGAGTACTCGCTGTACGGCTTGCCGCTGCAAACCCAGCAGACCTTCATGATCATGGTGATGATCCCGATCGGCGTGCTGGTGATCCTGATCCTGCGCAACCTGATCGGCCTGCAGACCCTCGGCACGTTCACGCCGGTGCTGATCGCCCTGGCGTTCCGCGAGACACAGTTGGGCTTCGGGATTGTGCTGTTCACCATTATTACCGCGCTGGGGCTGTCCCTGCGTTCCTACCTGGAACACTTGAAGCTGCAGATGCTGCCGAGGCTCTCGGTGGTGCTGACCTTCGTGGTGGTGCTGATCGCCGCCATCAGCCTGTTCAGCCACAAGCTGGGGCTGGAGCGCGGACTGTCGGTGGCGCTGTTCCCGATGGTGATCCTGACCATGACCATCGAACGCCTGTCGATCACCTGGGAAGAACGCGGCGCCAACCATGCGCTGAAAGTCGCGATCGGCACGCTGTTCGCCGCCTCCCTGGCGCACCTGATCATGAGCGTGCCGGAGCTGGTCTACTTCGTGTTCACCTTCCCGGCGATCCTGCTGATCCTGGTGGGCTTCATGCTGGCCATGGGGCGTTATCGCGGCTACCGCCTGACCGAACTGGTGCGCTTCAAGGCTTTCCTGAAGGCTGACTCGTAATGTTCGGCTTCTGGAAGACCTGGAAGGCCCTCGAAGCGCGGGGGATCATGGGCATCAACCGGCGTAATGCCGACTACGTGCTCAAGTACAACAAGCGCAGCCTGTACCCGATCGTGGATGACAAGATCATCACCAAGGAACGGGCCATGGCTGCCGGCATCCACGTGCCGGAAATGTACGGGGTGATTTCCACCGAGAAGGAAATCGACAAGCTCGACGAGATCATCGGCGGGCGCAGCGACTTCGTGATCAAGCCGGCGCAGGGCGCCGGCGGCGACGGCATCCTGGTGGTGGCGGACCGTTTTGAGGGCCGCTACCGCACGGTGTCGGGCAAGATCATCAGCCATGAAGAGATCGAGCACCAGATTTCCAGCATTCTCACCGGCCTGTACTCCCTGGGCGGCCACCGCGACCGCGCGCTGATCGAATACCGCGTGGTGCCCGACCAGATATTCAAGAGCATCAGCTACGAAGGCGTGCCGGATATCCGCATCATCGTGCTGATGGGCTACCCGGTAATGGCCATGCTGCGCCTGCCGACCCGCCAGTCCGGCGGCAAGGCCAACCTGCACCAGGGCGCGATCGGTGTGGGTGTCGACCTGGCCACCGGCCTGACCCTGCGCGGCACCTGGCTGAACAACATCATCACCAAACACCCCGACACCACCAACGCTGTGGATGGCGTGCAACTGCCCAACTGGGACGGTTTCATGAAGCTCGCGGCCGGCTGCTATGAGCTGTGCGGGCTGGGTTATATCGGCGTGGACATGGTGCTGGACCAGGAGAAAGGCCCGCTGATTCTGGAACTGAATGCGCGGCCGGGGCTGAATATCCAGATCGCCAACGACTGCGGCCTGACCCTGCGCACTCACGCGGTCGAAGCGCGACTGGAAACACTCAAAGCCGCCGGCGTGACGGAAACCGCCGAGGAGCGAGTGAAGTTTGTGCAGGAGATGTTCGGGCATATACCGCTGGTGGAAGGCTGAGGGCATCATCGCCGGCTTGCCGGCGATAGCAGCCTGGGTAGCAATGAAGCGCTCAGGATAGGTCCTCGATCTAACTATCCCCGACATCCCCCCTAGGACGAGATCCTACAGAAGACTACAATCCCCTCCCCCCAAGCCAACGGCTGATCCACCCCGCATGTCGACCTGCTCCGTACAACCAGTGCCCTACCGGGCCAACCCCGCCGAGTATTTTGCGGCGATCCGCCATGCCCCTGGCGCGGTGCTGCTCGACAGCGGCCGCCCCTCAGCCGAGCGCGGTCGTTACGACGTGCTCAGCGCGTGGCCACTGGCGACGTTGACGGTACAACCTGACGAAAGCGGCAGCGACTTCCTGCAACGTCTACGCGAAAACCTGACACAGCTGGGTGAGGCGGCGATTCCCCAAGGTCTGGAGCTGCCGTTTGCCGGGGGCCTGATTGGCTACCTGAGTTACGACTTTGGCCGGCACCTGGAACACATGCCGCAGCTGGCCGTGGACGATTTGCACCTGCCGGACGCACGCTTTGGGCTGTACGCCTGGGCACTGATCAGTGATCACCTGAAGCAGACCAGCCAACTGGTGTTTCATCCCTCGCTGGCCGACAGCGAGCGCCCACGGCTGACGGCGCTTTTCAGCCAGGGCGTTGTCGACACCGCCGCGACCTTCAAACTCCAGGGGCCAATGGCACCGGACCTCAGCGCCGAGGCTTATCGCCAAGCCATCGTGCGCATCCAGGACTATATCCAGGCCGGCGACTGCTACCAGGTCAACTTCGCCCAGCGTTTCCGCGCGCCGTGCAGCGGCGATCCCTGGGCGGCCTATTGCGCGCTGCGCGAAGCCTGCCCCACGCCATTCTCAGGGTTCCAGAGCCTGCCGGATGACGGCGCGCTACTCAGCCTGTCGCCGGAGCGTTTCGTGCATATCAGCGAACGCCGCGTCGAAACCCGTCCGATCAAGGGCACCCGCCCCCGGGGCCTCACGCCGCAGGAAGACGCGGCCAACGCCGCCGAACTGCTGGCCAGCCCCAAGGATCGCGCGGAGAACCTGATGATCGTCGACCTGCTGCGCAACGACCTCGGTCGCACCTGCCGTACCGGCTCGGTGCATGTCCCGGAACTGTTCAGCCTGGAAAGCTACCCCAACGTGCACCACCTGGTGAGCAGCGTGACCGGTGAATTGGCCGACACCAAGGATGCCCTCGACCTGATCGCCGGCAGCTTCCCCGGCGGCTCCATCACCGGCGCCCCGAAGATTCGCGCAATGCAGATCATCGACGAGCTGGAACCGACCCGACGCGGCTTGTACTGCGGCTCGCTGGTGTACCTGGACGTGCGCGGCGAGATGGACAGCTCCATCGCCATCCGCAGTTTGCTGGTCAAGGACGGGCAGGTGTGCTGCTGGGGCGGCGGCGGGATCGTCGCGGACTCGCAGTGGGAGGCCGAATATCAAGAGTCGCTGACCAAGGTACGGGTGTTGTTACACACTTTGGAAAACCTGTAGGGCGGTCTTTCCGGCCTCCTGGCCACCCTGGCAAAAACCTGAATCAGAGCCGTTGTGGACGGCGCATGGGCGGGCGGATAGCGTCAACCGCCCATCAGCCCACTGTGAAGGATCACAGGAAGCGACTGCCAGTTCGTCAGAAATCATTTCCGTGATTGCATCTCTGCCCACCTGCACCTACGATCTCCCAAATTGGGAGGTTGCAGCGATGCGGATAATCGCCCTACGACCAGATCAATGCGGAGACCGTGTGATGAACATCAAACCGATACATTCCCAGGAGGACCTGACCGCTGCGCTTGCCCGCGTGGAACAGATCTGGGGAGCAGCAATAGGCTCACCTGAGGGTGACGAGCTGGAAATTCTCGCCATACTCATCGAAAAATACGAGGCGGAGCATTTTCCAATGCCGCCTTCGGACCCGGTGGAAGCGATCAAATTTCGCATGGAGCAACTGGGCATGACCGCCCGTGATCTTGAGCCCTTCATTGGGACGAGCGGGCGAGTCTCCGAAGTGCTGAATCACAAGCGCAAGCTGAGCCTTTCGATGATCAAGCGCTTGCATGAAGGCCTGCGCATTCCTTATGAGCGGCTGCTGGCAGGGGCCTAGAATCTTTCGCCAGCAAGCCGGCGCCTACATGGATTACACATGACCTGCAGGCGCCGGCTTGCCAGGGATAGTCGTTACAGGCTCAACTGCCGATTCGAGGCCTTGATGAACTCTTTCTTCAAATCCTCGAACGTATGCACCGCCGGGAATTGCGGGAACTCTCGAATCACATTCTCCGGCGCATGGAACAAAATCCCACGGTCGGCTTCGCCCAGCATGCTGGTGTCGTTGTAGGAATCGCCAGCGGCGATCACGCGGTAGTAGAGCGTCTTGAACGCCAGCACCGATTGGCGCTTGGGGTCTTTCTGGCGCAGTTGGTAGCTGACCACGCGGTCGTTTTCGTCGGTGATGAGGCGGTGGCACAACAACGTCGGGAAGCCCAGCTGGCGCATCAGCGGCTGCGAGAACTCGTAGAAAGTATCGGACAGGATCACCACCTGGAAGCGTTCGCGCAGCCAATTGACGAACTCAATGGCGCCGTCCAGCGGCTTGAGGGTGGCGATCACTTCCTGGATGTCGGCGAGTTTCAGCCCGTGTTCGTCGAGGATGCGCAGGCGTTGCTTCATCAGCACGTCGTAGTCGGGAATGTCCCGGGTGGTGGCCCGCAAAGATTCAATACCGGTTTTTTCGGCGAAGGCGATCCAGATTTCCGGAACCAACACCCCTTCCAGGTCAAGACAGGCAATTTCCACAAGACGCTCCCATTGGTTTTATTGAATTGAGCCAGCAAAAAAGGACTGCCGAACTCTAGCGATTCAAGCCCGCCGCCGCAACGCAGGGCGGATTTTGATACCATCACTTCCCTATAGAGCGCTCAGCGCCACTGACCTGTAGGAACCGTCCTGATGAACCAAGCCTTCGACGTCGCTGAACTCGCCGCGACTTACGCCAACAAATCCGCCCAGGATATTCTCAAGCTGGCTTTCAGCCAGTTCGCTGATGACCTGTGGATTTCCTTCAGCGGCGCCGAGGACGTGGTGCTGGTGGACATGGCCTGGAAGCTCAACAAGAACGTCAAGGTGTTCAGCCTCGACACCGGCCGCCTGCACCCGGAGACCTATCGATTCATCGAGCAGGTGCGTGATTTCTACAAGATCGATATCGAGCTGATCTCGCCGGACCAGAGCAAACTGGAACCTTTCGTCAAAGAGAAAGGCCTGTTCAGCTTCTACAAGGACGGCCATGGCGAATGCTGCGGCGTGCGCAAGATCGAGCCGTTGCGCCGCAAGCTCTCGGGCGTCAGCGCCTGGGCTACTGGCCAGCGCCGTGACCAGAGTCCTGGCACACGCAGCCAGGTGGCGGCACTCGAAATCGATACGGCGTTTTCCACCCCGGAACGCACCCTGTACAAGTTCAACCCGCTCGCGCAGATGACCAGCGAAGAAGTCTGGGGCTACATCCGCATGCTCGAACTGCCCTACAACAGCCTGCATGAACGCGGCTTCATCAGCATCGGCTGCGAACCCTGCACCCGCCCGGTGCTGCCGAACCAGCACGAGCGCGAAGGTCGCTGGTGGTGGGAAGAAGCCACGCAGAAGGAATGCGGGCTGCACGCCGGGAACATCATCAGCAAGGCCTGAGGGCCGACTTGGTTAAAAAATCTGGGAGCGGGCTCGCCGTAGCAAGCCCGCCCTGCATTTGTTGTTTGTTGCCAGCAATCATGTACACACAGATGTAACCATCGGTGCCATTTATGTGTGCAATTTTTCTGAGCCCGCACCATAACGTAACACCTCGACACGTCCTTCCCTTCCCCTCCTGAATCGACCCCAGGCAGCGTAAAAATAAATAGCTGTTCGAACGGTCAATTTATATCGCTTTAGATTCAGCTAGTTATTTGCCAACCCTGCAAAAACGAAATTACCCGCCGTTTTCATAGAACGAAAACTGGCACGCATGTGGCTTAAGGTGAAAAACTCTTTGTATACAATAAATACAAAACCTACATACACTTTGCCATCGACGGCTTGCCTGCCGATGTGCTGGAGCCTGCCGGAATGCGTACTAGTCTCTCCAATAATATCGCACTGGATCTGCCCTCCTCCCTGAGCCCCGAGACCACAGGTCCCGGCCCGCTGGTACTGAGCCCGCGCCTGCACAACAAGGACCTGGCCCCCACCAAGGTCGAAGGCCGGCGCTGGGGCCGCTACAGCATCTTTGCGCTGTGGACCAACGATGTGCACAACATCGCCAACTACTCGTTCGCCATTGGCTTGTACGCCCTGGGCCTGGGTGGCTGGCAGATCCTGTTATCCCTGGGGATCGGCGCAGCGCTGGTGTATTTCTTCATGAACCTGTCGGGGTACATGGGGCAGAAGACCGGTGTGCCGTTTCCCGTGATCAGCCGTATCAGTTTCGGCATCCATGGCGCGCAGATCCCGGCACTGATCCGCGCGGTGATTGCGATTGCCTGGTTCGGTATCCAGACCTACCTGGCCTCGGTCGTTTTCCGCGTGTTGCTTACCGCGATTCATCCAGGCTTCGCCGCCTATGACCACAACTCGATCCTGGGCCTGTCGTCCCTTGGCTGGGCGTGTTTTGTCGCGATCTGGCTGGTACAGCTGGTGATCCTGGCCTACGGCATGGAGATGGTGCGGCGCTATGAAGGCTTCGCCGGGCCGGTGATTCTGCTGACCGTGGCCTCGCTGGCCGGCTGGATGTACTTCCAGGCGGGCGGCAACATTGCCTGGTCGATCCGTGAACCGCTGAGCGGCGGCGAGATGTGGCGCAATATCTTTGCCGGTGGCGCGCTGTGGCTGGCGATCTACGGCACGCTGATCCTCAACTTCTGCGACTTTGCCCGCTCCTCGCCGTGCCGCAAGACCATCCTGGTCGGCAACTTCTGGGGCCTGCCGGTGAATATCCTGGTGTTCGCGGCGATCACCGTGCTGCTCTGCGGCGGGCAGTTCCAGCTCAATGGCCGGGTGATCGAAAGCCCGACCGAAATCATCGCGGCCATCCCCAATACGTTTTTCCTGGTGCTCGGTTGCCTGGCGTTCCTGATCGTCACCGTGGCGGTGAACATCATGGCCAACTTTGTCGCGCCCGCCTTTGTGCTGAGCAACCTGGCGCCCAAGTACCTGAACTTCCGCCGCGCCGGGTTGATCAGCGCCACCGTGGCGGTGCTGATCCTGCCGTGGAATCTCTACAACAGCCCGCTGGTGATCGTGTATTTCCTCTCTGGCCTGGGCGCGCTGCTGGGGCCGTTGTACGGGGTGATCATGGTCGATTACTGGTTGATCCGTAAAAGCCAGGTGGACGTGCCCCAGCTGTATAGCGAAGACCCGAAAGGCGTTTATTACTACAGCCGTGGGGTGAATATGCGCGCGGTCGCGGCGTTCATTCCTGCAGCGGTGATCGCCATCCTGTTGGCGCTGTTGCCGGGATTTGCCAGCGTCTCGCCGTTTTCCTGGCTGTTTGGCGCCGGTATTGCAGGGTTGCTGTACCTGCTGATCGCCAAGCGCCAGGCGTTCTACGCCGATGTCAGCGGCGAAAGCATTGCAGTCGATAACGTCAGTCATTAATCAAGGACCTCCCATGCGTATCCTCGTGGTCAACGTCAACACCACCGAATCCATCACCGAGACCATTGCCCAGCAGGCACGCGCTGTGGCGGCACCGGGCACCGAGATTGTCGGGCTCACGCCGTACTTCGGTGCGGAGTCGGTGGAGGGCAACTTTGAAAGCTACCTGGCCGCCATCGCCGTGATGGACCGCGTGATGGCCTACGACCAGCCGTTTGATGCGGTGATCCAGGCCGGCTACGGCGAACACGGCCGTGAAGGTTTGCAGGAATTGTTGAACGTGCCGGTGGTGGACATCACCGAAGCGGCCGCCAGCACCGCGATGTTTCTCGGTCATGCCTATTCGGTAGTGACCACCCTGGACCGTACCGTGCCGCTGATCGAGGACCGCCTGAAACTCGCCGGCCTGTACCAGCGCTGCGCCTCGGTGCGCGCCAGTGGCATGGCCGTATTGGAGCTGGAAGAAAACCCGCTGGCGGCCATGGAAGCCATTGTGCGCCAGGCAGAGTTGGCCATCAGCGAGGACAAGGCCGAGGTGATCTGCCTGGGTTGCGGCGGCATGGCCGGGCTGGATGAGCAGATTCGCCAGCGCACCGGGGTGCCGGTGGTGGATGGCGTGACGGCGGCGGTGACCATCGCCGAATCCCTGGTGCGGCTGGGGTTGTCGACGTCGAAGATTCGCACGTATGCCACGCCGCGGCCGAAGAAAGTTATCGGCTGGCCGGGCAGGCTTGGTCGGTAGACCGAGGTGGGGCTATCGCAGGCAAGCCAGCTCCCACATTGGAATGGGGTCGGCCGGGCAGGTTCGGTCGGTATACCGAGGTGAGGCTATCGCAGGCAAGCCAGCTCCCACATTGGAATGGGGTCGACCGGGCAGATTTGGTCGGTAGACCGAGGTCGGGGTATTGCTGGCAAGCCAGTTCATACATAGGAATGGTGTCGACAGGGCAGGTTTGATCGGTAGGCCGAGGTGGGTGTATCGCAGGCAAGCCAGCTCCTACAATGGAATGGGGTCGGTTGTGGGAGCCGGGCTTGCCCGCGATGGCGTCACCGCGGTTCGAGGTCGGGTCAAATCGCGCTGAATCGCTGGCCCAGCTGGTGCTCGGCAAACTGCTCGATGATGAAGTCCACAAACGCCCGGGTCTTGCCGGGCAGCAGTTTGTGTTCGGCGTAGTAGATCGAGATAGTGCCGTCATCGACGTACCAGTCGGGCAGCACCCGCACGACCGCGCCGCTGTCGAGGAACGGCACGGCCATCGGCATGCTCACCAGCGCGATGCCCAGGCCCTGGGCGCTGGCGCAGCAGGCGGCTTCCGAGTCGCTCATGGTCATGCCGGGCTTGAGCACCAACGGGCGCTGTTCGCGCCCGATACTGGTGAGTTGCCAGGAACGAATGCGCCCGGTTTGCGGCGAGCGGATCAGGATGCCCTTGCAGCGGGCCAGGTCTTCAGGCGAAAGGACCGGCGGGCGCCGCGCCAGGTAATCCGGCGAGGCCACCAGCACCCGATGCGCCGGCGACAGCTTGCGCGCGACCACCCCTTGCGGCAGCTCGAAACCACCGCCGATCGCGGCATCAAAGCCTTGGCCGATCAGGTCGACCTGGCGGTTATCGAAATGCCAGTCCGGGCTGATGTCCGGAAAGCGCCGCATGAATTCGCCCAGCAGCGGCACCACATACCGATTGCCGAACACCGTGCCCATGCTGACCTTGAGCGTGCCTACCGGCCGCCCTTCGGCGCTGGCCAGGTTGGCCACGGCATTCTGGATGGTGGTGAGGCTGGCGCTGACTTCTTCGAGGAACAGTTTGCCGGCTTCGGTCAGGGTCAGGCGCCGGGTGCTGCGCTGGAACAGGCGCACGCCGAGGCGCGCTTCCAGCTTGGCGACGCTTTTGCCGACCGCTGCCGGAGTCAGGCTCAGGTGTCGCGCCGCCTCGGCAAAACTGCCACCCTCGGCGCTGCGCACGAAGCATTCGATACTGCCAAAGCTTTCCATATCAACCCATTCAAAACTTTTGGTTTACACAGACTATAGCAATCACGGTCTACCGGGTGGCCGGGGTGAGGTCGATACTCGCCTCATCAACTACTCGGAGATCGACATGACCACACAAAACCTCACCGGCAAAGTCGCCTTGATCCAAGGCGGTTCTCGCGGCATCGGCGCCGCCATCGTCAAGCGCCTGGCCGCACAAGGCGCAGCGGTCGCCTTTACTTACGTCAGCTCGGCCGCCAAGGCGCAAGCCCTGCAGGACAGCGTAATCAGCGAAGGCGGCAAGGCCCTGGCGATTCACGCCGACAGCGCCGATGCCACGGCGATTCGCAACGCCGTCAATGCCACCGTCGAAGCCTTCGGGCGCCTGGATATCCTGGTGAACAACGCCGGCGTACTGGCCATCGCGCCGCTGGAAGATTTCACCTTGGAAGATTTCGACCAGACCCTGGCGATCAACGTGCGCAGTGTATTTATCGCGACCCAGGAAGCGGCCAGGCACATGGGCGAAGGCGGCCGGGTGATCAATATCGGCAGCACCAATGCCGAGCGCATGCCGTTTGGCGGCGGTGGCCCGTACGCGATGAGCAAGGCGGCGCTGGTGGGACTGACCAAAGGCCTGGCGCGCGACCTGGGGCCACGGGGCATTACCATCAACAACGTGCAGCCGGGTCCGGTGGACACCGACATGAACCCTGCAGACAGTGACTTCGCCGAAAGCCTGATCGGCTTGATGGCCGTGGGCCGTTACGGGCATGTCGAAGAGATTGCGAGTTTCGTCGCGTATCTCGCCGGGCCTGAGGCCGGTTACATCACCGGGGCAAGCCTGACCATTGATGGCGGTTTCAGCGCGTAACCCTTGCAGGAGCCCGGCGTGCCGGCGATAGCGGTCTTGAAGACGCCATCGCCGGCACGCCGGGCTCCTGCATTTGATTGTGGGATTTAATTGAACGGCGGCAGGCCATACGCAGCCAGGTCGAACTCCGCGAGTTTGCGGATGATCTGGTCGGCGTGGTGGTACTTGCTGTCGGCCATGGCTTCGTCGGGCACCGCAATGGCGGTCATGTGGGCGGCCTTCGCGGCGGTCACACCGAACGGCGAATCCTCGAACACCAGACAATCTTCAGGCGCCACGCCGAGTCGGCGCGCGGCGGTGAGGAAGATATCTGGCGCTGGCTTGGCGGCACCGACTTCCGGGTCGTCAGCCGTCACAATGGTGTCGAACAACCCGAACCACTCGCGGTGCAACGTGGTTTTGTGGCCAAACGAATTGCGCGACGAACTGGTGCCCACGGCAATCGGGATGTTGTGCGCCTTCAAGTGCCGCACCAGCGCTTCGGCGCCAGGCATGCCCAGGGCCTTGGGAAAGCGCTCGCTCATCAGCGGTTCGCGGATCTCGAGAAACTCGGCCGGGGTGATCGGCAGGTCCAGCGCCTTGACCACATAATCGGCCAGGTCCTGGGCACCGCGTCCGATGATGTGCTGCTTGATGCCCCAGTCGTAGGTACGCCCGTAGCGTTCGGCGATGATCTGCGTGACTTCGGTGTAGATGCCTTCCGTGTCCAGCAACAATCCGTCCATATCAAAAATCACGGCCTTGATCGGACCGACTGCAGTACGCGGTGCATTCATCAGTAAAACACCCTGGGGAAGGACTAAAAGGATTCAGCACAATAGCGGCCCGGGTTGCCTGCAAGCAACCACCGGGGCCACGATTACCTTCGTCCCCCCCAAGGCTCAATCAGGAAAATCCGCCCCCTGCGTCACGTCCGCCCACGCTTCAAAGTCAGCACTCAATGCCTTGACCTTGGAGCGTGCAAAGCCCAGTGCAGCCTTGCCCAACAGCAAGCGCAGGGGCGGCTGCTCGGCCTCCACTGCCTTGACGATGGCAATCGCCGCGCGCACCGGATCACCCGGTTGCTTGCCGCTGTAATTGCGCACGGTGCTGGCACGGGCCGCCGCGGTATCGCGGTAGTCGTCGATGGCGTGCGCGGCTTCGTTGGCCGAACGTCCAGCCCAGTCGGTACGGAACGGCCCCGGCTCCACCAGCAGGACCTTGATCCCCAGCGGCGCAACTTCCTGGGACAGCGCTTCGGACAACCCCTCCACGGCAAACTTGGTGGCGTTGTAGAAACTCAGGGAAGGGAACGCAGCAATACCGCCCACCGAAGAAATATTCACCACCGTGCCCGAGCGCCGCGCACGCATGCCGGGCAATACCGCGCGGGTCATGGCGCTGAGGCCCCACACGTTGATTTCGAACATGCGGCGCACTTCGTCCAACTGGCTTTCTTCGAACGCGCCGAAGTAGCCGATCCCGGCATTGTTGACCAGCACATCGATATGCCCGAAGTGCGCATGCGCCGCCTGCACCGCCGCCTCAACCTGGGCCTGGTCCGTCACGTCCAGGGTCAGCACCAATGCGTGGTCTTCGTGACCGGCAACGATGTCCTGCACCTGTTGCGGATTGCGCGCGGTCACCACCGTCGGGTAGCCGAGGCTCAAGGTGTGCAACGCCAATTGACGGCCGAAACCGGTGGAGCAACCGGTGATAAACCAGACAGGTTTTGCAGTTGAATCGGTCATGAAGGGCCTTCCTCGTGAGGTGAGGAAAAAAGTATGCGCGCGGGTGTTCTTGTTAAAAAGATGCATAATCCGCAAGCCCCTTTCGGAAAAACCACACAATGGACGCGCCGGATTTCCAGCAATTGCGCCTGTTCCTACAGGTCGCGCGCACCAAAAGCTTCACCCAGGCGGCGGATGCCGTCAGCCTGTCGGTGTCGACCGTCAGCCAGCGCGTCGGCGCCCTGGAAAAACAGCTGGGTGTGCGCCTGCTCAATCGCACCACCCGCAGCGTCAGCCTGACCGAGGCCGGCACACAGCTGCTGGAAAAAATCACGCCGCTGCTCGAAGAGCTGGAAACCAGTTTGCACAGTGTCGCCGCCGCTACCGTCGAGGCCAGCGGCACTTTGCGCCTCAACATTCCCTCCACCGCCAGCCGCATGGTGCTGCAACCGCTGTTGCAGGGTTTCCTGCACAAACACCCGGGGATCAATCTGGAAGTGGCCGTGGATAACGCGCTGGTCGATATCGTCGCCCAGGGCTTCGATGCGGGAATCCGCTACGACCACGTACTGGCCGAGGACATGGTGGTGATCCCGGTGGCCCGGCAACTGCGCTTTGTGATTGTCGCCACTCCCGGCTACTTGCAGGGGCGCAACGTGCCGACCCATCCTCACGATTTGCTCGAGCATGAATGCGTCAACTACCGCAGCGCGCAAACCGGCCTGATGCACCGCTGGGATTTCGAAAAAGACGGCAAACCGCTGCGGGTCACGGTCAAGGGCCGACTGGCGACCAATGACATCGAACTGATGATCAGGGGCGCACTCGACGGCTTCGGCTTTGCCTACGTGGCGCGCTCCAGTGTCGAGGCGTATTTGCACAGCGGCGAGTTGGTGGAAGTCCTGGGCGACTGGATTACCCACAGCGCGCTGTATTTGTACTACTTCAACCGCAGCAACACGCCAAAGAAACTGCGGGTGTTTATCGACTACCTGCAACAACAACTCGGCGACTGACCCAGGCCCCCTTAAAAGCGAACCCATCATGCTCTATCGCGTAATCGCCGACGGCCTCGTGCTGTTTCACCTGTGCTTCATCCTGTTCGTGCTGTTCGGCGGGCTGCTGGCCCTCAAGAGGCGGCCCGTGATGTGGCTGCACCTGCCCGCCGCCGCGTGGGGCGTGGCGGTGGAAGTGTTCCACCTGCCCTGCCCGCTGACCCGCTGGGAAAACCTGTTTCGCCACCTCGCCGGACAGGACGGCTATGCCGGCGGATTCATCGAGCACTACATCCTCACGCTGATTTACCCGGCCGGGCTGACGCCACAGATCCAGCTGGGGCTGGGCGCGCTGGTACTGCTGATCAACGCGGCGGTGTATGTGCGCTTGATCAGGCGCAGGTAGGAAATTTGCAGCGTTACGTACAGGATTGAGACAGCTGGCGTGGTGAAGAATCAGACTCCCTCATTCCGTTCGTAGACTCCCCCATGTCCGAAGCCTTCGAAGTCCCCAGCCCCCACGAAAAACACCTCGAACACACCACCGAACATGCCCACGGCCGCGGGGATAATTTCGCCAGCCGCATCGCCGTGATGACCGCGCTCATGGCCACCCTCGGTGCCATGCTCAGCTACCAGGCCGGTTCCACCGAAAGCGAAGCGGCGATGGACAAGAACAACGCCGCCATCATCAAGACTGAAGCGGCCAACCAATGGAACTACTACCAGGCCAAATCCAGCCGACAAAACCTGGCGGAACTGGCCACGCATATCCCCGGTGTGGACGCTGCGCATTACAAGGATGAGATCGAGCGCTACAAAAGCCAGAAGGAAGACGTGCGCAAGCAGGCGGAGAAACTTGAAGCCACCTCGAAGGAATGGGACGAGAAATCCGAACAGGCGCTGCACCAGCATCACCGCTGGGCCCAGGCGATGACCGCGATCCAGATCGCGATTTCGCTGGCCGCGATCACCTTGCTGACGCGCAAGGAGTGGCTTAAACGGATGTCCTACACGGCCGGCGGCATCGCCTTGGTATTGGGCGGCCTGGCGTGGCTGCACGTCTGAACCTGCAGGCGCAAGCAGTGTGCTGTCGACAGAAAATGTCGGCACACAGCGCGTTTGCACTTTGGCTGCTCCGCTCTATCGCTATATAGTAAAATGCACAGCGCCTGATGCTGCTCAACGCGAGGAAAAGCCGGTGTCCACACAACCCAAAGAAGCCGTGGGCGCCGCCTACAGTATCGACTCCATGCGTTTTGCCCAGGCCATGACCTGGCAAGCCATCGAACAGCTTTCCCAGCGCATCCGCCCCGGCATGCTGGAGTCCGAAGCTCGCGAGCTGGGCAAGCAGGTGCTCGCCGACCTCGACATGCAACGCATCTGGCACCCGCTGCTGGTGCGCTTCGGCGCCAATACCCTGAAGGCCTTCAACCAACGCTCCGACGGCGACCCGGTGCTGGGCGAAAACGATATCTTCTTCATCGACATGGGCGCCGTGTGGCAAGGCCACGAAGGTGATGCCGGCGCGACCTTCGCCACCGGCAACGATCCGCAAATGCTCGCCTGCGCCAGCGCCGCCAAAGAGCTGTTCGACCGCGTGCAGGCCCGCTGGAAAAACGCCAAGGTCGTCGGCCTCGAGCTGTACCGCTACGCCGAAGAACAAGCCCAGGCCATGGGCTGGCGACTCAACCTCGACATCAAGGGCCACCGCGTCAGCGATTTCCCCCACGCCGTCCATCGCGGCGGAGACCTGGGCGACTTCGAGCACTACCCGAACGCCGGATTGTGGATCCTGGAAATCCAGATCGCCCACCCAACCAAGCCGTATGGCGCCTTCTACGAAGACTTACTCGCCTGACCTTTAAGGAACATCCATGGACCGCTCCACCGAACACCCCGTGCTGTTGTTTTCCTACGGCACGTTGCAAGACAAAGCGGTGCAACTGGCCAACTTCGGCCGCGAGCTGACAGGCCAGCAGGACGCCATGCTCGGCTATTCACAAAGCTGGGTCGAGATCACCGACCCAGAGGTGCTGGCAAGCAGTGGCAAGACCCATCACCCGATCGTGGCGCCGACCACCGAGCCAGGTGCCCAAGTCGAGGGCAGTGTGTTTCAGATTACCGAGCAGGAATTGGCCGCCGCCGATGCGTATGAAGTGTCGGACTACAAGCGCGTGTCGGTGGCGCTGGCGTCAGGCCTCACGGCATGGGTGTATGTACAAGCCTGAAGATGAAATTTCCGGTAAATGATTTCAATCTCACAGGCCGGAGATTAGAGTGGCGCGCCTTCGAGAATTGAATCTCGATTTTTAGCCCATGGAGTTACCCCGTGAAGTACGTCAGTAAAGTGGTTGCAGCAGCTGTTCTCGGTTTCACCCTCGCAGGCTGCACCGGCACCGCCATCAAATCCCCGCAATACGACAGCAGCCAATACACCGTTCTCGGTCACAGCGAAGCCAGCGCCACCGGCATCATGCTCTTCGGCGTCATCCCGATCGGCCAGAACAGCCGCTTCGTCCGCGCCCAGGATGCCGCAATCAAGGCAAAAGGCGGCGACGCGCTGATCAACACCCAAGTCCAGGAAAACTGGTTCTGGGCTTGGGTACTGAGCGGTTACACCACCAAGATTTCCGGTGATGTGATCAAGCTGAAAACCGCACAGTAAGCGCACGACGTGAAAAAGCCGCTTATCTCTTCGGGAGAAAGCGGCTTTTTCATGCAATAAGGCCTGATAAAAATGAAAATCTTGGTCATCGCTTCGCTGGGGATCTTATCGCTGGCTCAAACACCCCTGGCCGTCGCGGAAAACAGCAACGGGAAAAACCTCTACCTGCAACGATGCGCGATGTGTCACGGCGCCGACATCAAGGCAACAGGCCCGCTGGCGCATAAAAGCACGCCTCCCACACCTGACCTCACGACCGCCGCTTTCAAGAAGCGCCTGAGTGATTATCCGGGCGTTATCGTTTCTTCGATAATACTTCGCCCTAACGGCGACTTGATCCCGAGAACGTTACGAGAGAACGGCGTAAAGCTGGCGCCGCACGCTTGGAGCATCCAGGATCTGCGTGATTTGAATCAGTACATGAGTGGCGTGATTTCGAAAGCGAGGTGATTTTCAGACGCCAGAAACCACAAACCCCCGGTTTTCTCTGGGAAAACCGGGGGTTTGTGTTTACTTAATGTGGCGGTGAAGGAGAGATTCGAACTCTCGATACAATTTCTTGTATACACACTTTCCAGGCGTGCTCCTTAAGCCACTCGGACACTTCACCGTATCTCGTCAAACCAGTTCAGTCTGTCGAGGCGCGCTAATGTAGTCGAAAGCCTTTCTGATGGCAAAGGTTTTTTTCAGAATTTTCATGCGCTTAGACCGCTATACCGGGAGGTGCCCGGCAAGGGGTGGTGATTCTGCCATTCTTGGGCATGAGCAGCACGCGTCTGGAACGGCGATTGCGCCCTGCCTTAGGCTATTGGGCGACCGGCATGCGGGAAAAGTCTGACTGGGTAGTCAGTCACGGCGCTTTACCGGGACGGGCGTGGTGGGTAACGTCTGTGCATACGCTTCTATAAACAGCCTATCTATAACAAGTCCTACAAGGAACCGCGTCATGAGTGAGTTGATTGCTTACCACCTCGAAGACGGTATCGCGACCCTGACCTTGAGCAACGGCAAGGTGAATGCCATTTCTCCCGATGTGGTCAGTGCGTTTAATACAGCGCTGGACCAGGCCGAGAAGGACCGCGCGGTGGTGATCATCACCGGGACGCCGGGGATTTTGTCGGGTGGTTATGATTTGAAAGTGATGACGGCCGGCCCTAAAGAGGCAATCGGCCTGGTGACGTCGGGCTCGACGTTGGCGCGTCGCCTGTTGTCGCACCCGTTTCCGGTGATTGTGGCGTGCCCTGGGCATGCGGTCGCCAAGGGCGCATTCCTGTTGTTGTCGGCGGATTATCGGATTGGTGTGGAAGGGCCGTTCAGCATTGGCCTGAATGAAGTGGCAATCGGCATGACCATGCACCACGCCGGGATCGAGTTGGCGCGGGATCGGCTGCGCAAATCCGCGTTTCATCGTTCGGTGATCAACGCCGAGATGTTCGACCCGCAAGGCGCCTTGGGCGCAGGCTTCCTCGATAAGGTGGTCGCACCGCAAGAGCTGCATGCTGCAGCGCTGGAAGCGGCCCGTCAGTTGAAGAAGCTGAATATGAACGCCCACAAACACACCAAGTTGAAGGTGCGCAAAGCGCTGCTGGAAGCGCTGGACGATGCGATCATCCAGGACCAGGGCCATATCCTCAGCTAAAGCCTGCAGCCGCATAAAAAAGCCCGACCTTGAGTCGGGCTTTTTCTTACAGATAAATTCGAATCATCCTCAGCCGCTCTAGCCTGCCCATGTCAGCAGATGTTGAAACATGTACTTAAACATCGCCTATCTCCTCCCTCTACAGGGGTAATTGCCGAATACAGTGCACAACCGTACACTGCGCCACCTTTTGTCCCGATGGGCTGTTTCGATGCTTTTTCTGTTGCGTATGTTGTTGATGGGCCTGCACTTTATGGTCGCCGGCGTACTGGGCGTGCTGATCGGTGTCTGTCGGCCGTTCAACCCGGATAACAGCCGTTTATGTGCTCGCCTCTACGCGCTGCCAGCCATGTGGATCCTGCGCCTGAATGTGAAGGCCGACGTGGACTCGCTGCGCAACAAGCCCGGTACATGCGTGATCATTGCCAACCACCAGTCCAACTATGACCTGTTTGTGTTCGGCACCGTGGTGCCGCACCGCACGGTGTGTATCGCCAAGAAAAGCCTCAAGTGGGTGCCGCTGTTCGGCCAGCTGTTCTGGCTGGCGGGCAATGTGCTGATTGATCGCGGCAACGCGCACAAGGCGCGCCGCGCGATGCTTACCACTACACACACCTTGCAGCATGAGGACACGTCGATCTGGGTGTTTCCGGAAGGCACGCGCAACCTGGGCAAAGGCCTGTTGCCGTTCAAGAAAGGTGCGTTCCATATGGCGATTGCCGCCGGTGTACCGATCGTGCAGGTGTGCGTGAGCAATTACGTCACCCACATGCAGCTCAATCGCTGGAACAGCGGTGATGTGCTCATACGCTCGCTGCCGCCGATTCCTACGTCAGGCCTGACTGCAGACGACATCCCGCAGTTGATGCAGGCCTGCCAGGCGCAAATGGATGAATGCATTGCAGGGATGGACCGCGAACTGCAAACCGCCTGGACACCCGCGCCTTTGTGATTTTGTGGGGCCGCACCGCCCCCCATGCTGCGGATAAAAATGCACGCTGCGCCAACGGCCACAAGGGAACGCCATTCAGGCTAAGCTGCCCAACACCTGTCCTCCCAATAAGAAGTGATCAGTATCATGGGTAGAGTTGTTGCGGCCGCTGTCTACAGCGCCGGAAAGAAAGTCACTGACATCACTCTCGACGAAGGCGCGGCCTGGGCCGCCAAACCCGACCACTTTGTGTGGATCGGCCTGGAAGAACCCAGCGCACAGGAGCTGGCCAACCTGCAACGCCAGTTCAACCTGCATGAATTGGCCATCGAAGACGCCCTGGAAAAACACAGCCGCCCCAAGCTGGAAACCTTCGGCGATGCGCTGTTTATCGTCACTTATTCACCGGTGCGCGACAACGGCAAGCTGGAGTTTATCGAGACACATATTTTTGCCGGCAACGGCTACATCATTACCGCACGCAACGGCCACTCGGCATCCTACGGCTATGTGCGCCAGCGCTGTGAGGCGCGGCCGCTGTTGCTGGAGCATGGCGAAGATTTCGTCCTCTATGCGCTGCTCGATTTCGTCACCGAGAACTACCAGCCCGTGAGCGAGGCGATCCATGCCGAGATCGATGAGCTGGAGCGCAATGTGCTGTGCAACTCCCTCAGTGAAGTCGATATCCAGAACCTCCACGGCCTGCGCCGCGACGTGCTGCGGCTCAAGCGCTACGTGGCGCCGATGGTGGAGATCAGCCAGGAGCTGCAGAAGCTGAGCTTCCCGTTTATCGACAAGAATATGCGCCCGTATTTTCGTGATGTGCAAATCCACGTGACGCGGCAGATGGAAGATCTCACCACCCTGCGCGACATCGCCAGCCAAACCATTGAAATCGGGGTGTTGCTGGAGGCGTCGCGCCAGAGCGTGGTGCAGCGCAAGTTCGCCGCGTGGGCGGCGATTCTCGCGTTCCCCACCGCGGTGGCGGGGATTTACGGGATGAACTTCCAGAACATGCCCGAGCTGCAATGGCACTACGGCTATTTTGCCGTGCTCGGATTTATCGCGGTGGGCTGTACCAGCCTGTGGGCCAGTTTCAAGCGCTCGGGCTGGCTTTAAACCCGGGCCTCGGGCTTGTGCGCCACGAAGCGCATCATCCATTCCGCCACGGTCACGCCGTGGTGGTCACGCTCCAGGCTGGACACACCGTTGGTGTAGACCTTTTCGCCCAGGGTCGTCTGAAGAATCTCCAGCAATTCGCGGGAATAGTCGTGGATAAACTCCGGGTGGCCTTGGAAGCACAGCACCTGGTCACCGATGTGGTACGCGGCGAACGGGCAAAAATCGCTGGAGGCAATGACCGTGGCGTTGTCCGGCAGCGTGGTGACCTGGTCCTGGTGGCTGATCAATAGCGTCAGCTCTTCCACTTCAGGGCTCATCCACGGCGCCTTGGCATCGAGTTTGTAGTCGTGGATGCCCATGCCCCAACCCTGGCCGGCACGCTCGGTCTTGCCGCCCAGCAGCAGCGCCAGCAATTGGTGGCCGAAGCAAATGCCGAGCAACTTGTCGCCACGCTCGTAGCGTTCGAGCAGGTACGTCTTGAGGGTCTGGATCCACGGGTCGGTACCGAAGGAGTCGGCCTTGCTGCCGGTCACCAGATAGGCGTCAAACACTTCACCGTCCGCGGGGTATTCGCCCTGCACCACGTTGTACACGACGAACTCGGCGGGAATCGGCTGCTTGGAGAACAGGCGCTTGAACATCTGCCCGTACCCTTGGTATTGATCGATCAAGCCTGGACGCAGGATATCGGTTTCCAGGATACAGACGCGTAGCGACATAAAAAATACCTGACACGGTGATGGGAATAATGCACACCCCAGAGCCTGCCTTGAAATACCCTGACAAGGCAAGCCCCGCGCATACCCAAAACCGTCAGAACGTCGCGTTCTGTGCCGCTTTCTCCAGCAACAACGCCGGCGGCGAGAACCGCTCGCCATATTGCTCGGCCAGATAACGGGCGCGGGCGACAAAGTCGTTCAGGCCGTACTGGTTGATAAACTGCAACGCGCCACCGCTCCAGGCCGCAAAGCCGATGCCGAAAATCGATCCGATGTTGGCGTCGGCGGTGGACAGCAACACGCCCTCCTCCACGCAACGCACGGTTTCGATAGCCTGGATAAACAGCAAACGGTCGCGTACATCCTGTGCCGAAATCCGTTGCCCGGGCTGTTCAAAGCGGCTTTTCAATTCCGGCCAGAGATACTTCTGCCCGCCCGCCGGGTACTCGTAAAAGCCGCCCCCCGCCGCTTTGCCCACGCGCTTGTACTCGTTCACCAACAGGTCAATCACCACCGTCGCCGGATGGCTCGGCACGCTTTTACCTTCCGCCTGCAGATCCTTGGCCGCCTGCTGTCGGATATGGCTCATCAAGCTGAGAGACACTTCGTCAGACACCGCCAACGGCCCCACCGGCATCCCCGCCTTGCGCGCCTCGGTCTCGATCATGGCGGCGGCCACCCCTTCGCCGAGCATGGCAATGCCTTCATTCGTGAAAGTGCCGAACACCCGCGAGGTGAAAAAGCCGCGACTGTCGTTGACCACAATCGGGGTCTTCTTGATCTGCAGTACGAAATCGAACCCCCGGGCCAGGGTTTCGTCCGAGGTGTGCGCGCCCTTGATGATTTCTACCAGGGGCATCTTGTCCACCGGGCTGAAGAAATGCAGGCCGACAAACTTGCCTGGGTCGGGCACCGCCGTGGCCAGGCCGCTGATGGGCAAGGTCGAGGTGTTGGAGGCGATCACCGCTTCGGCACCGACCACCTGTTGCGCAGCCGCAGAGACCCTGGCCTTGAGTTCGCGGTCTTCGAACACGGCTTCGATAATCAGGTCGCAACCAGCCAGGTCGGCGTCATCCTGCGTAGGATGAATGCGCGCGAGGGTGCTTTCGCGCTGATCCGGGGTCAGTTGCCCACGGCTGACCTTCTTGTCCAATAACGCCGCCGAGTGCGCCTTGCCCGTGTCGGCCGCCGCCTGGTTGATGTCCTTGAGCACCACCTCAATGCCGGCGCAGGCACTGACATAGGCAATGCCTGCGCCCATCATCCCGGCGCCGAGCACGCCGACTTTGCGCGTCACATAAGGCGCAAAGCCCTCGGGTCGGGAACGACCGGCGTTGATCTCATTGAGCTGGAACCAGAAGGTGCCGATCATGTTTTTCGCCACCTGCCCGGTGACCAGCTCGGTGAAATAGCGGGTTTCGATCAGGTGCGCGGTGTCGAAATCCACTTGGGCGCCCTCGACGGCGGCGCAGAGGATTTTCTCCGGCGCCGGGAAGCAGCCCTGGGTCTTGCTGCGCAAAATCGACGGCGCTATTGCCAGCATCTGCGCAACCTTGGGGTTCGACGGCGTGCCGCCTGGAAGCTGATAACCCTTGGTGTCCCACGGCTGCCTGGCCTCTGGATTAGCCAGAATCCACGCGCGGGATTTGGCCAGCAGCTCATCGCGGTTCAGCGCCAGCGCCTGGATCAAACCAGCCTGCAACGCCTGTTGTGGGCGGACTTTCTTGCCTTCCAGCAGATACGGCAGGGCTTTTTCCAGGCCGAGCATGCGCACCATGCGCACCACCCCGCCGCCGCCCGGCAGCAGGCCGAGGGTCACCTCCGGCAAGCCGAGCTGCACCGATTTGTCATCCAGCGCGACGCGGTAGTGGCACGCCAGGCAAATCTCCCAGCCGCCGCCCAACGCGGCGCCATTGATCGCGGCGACCAGCGGTTTGCCCAGGGTTTCCAGGCGTCGCAGTTGCGCCTTCAGCACCCGCACGCCGTCGTAGAAATCCTTGGCGTGGGCCTTGTCGACCTTGATCAGTTCATTGAGGTCACCGCCGGCAAAAAAGGTTTTCTTTGCCGAGGTGATGATCACGCCGGCAATCTGCTCCTTTTCCGCTTCCAGGCGCGTGACGGTGGCCGCCATGGCCTCGCGATACACGCCGTTCATGGTGTTGGCACTCTGGCCGGGCATGTCGAGGGTCAGCACCACGATCTGGTCCTGGCCTTTTTCGTAACGAATGGCTTCGGTCATGACAAATTCCTTCGGCTCAGAGGCGTTCGATAATGGTGGCGATGCCCATGCCACCGCCCACGCACAGGGTGGCCAGGCCGTAACGTTGCTGGCGCGCCTCCAGTTCGTCGAGCAGGGTGCCGAGGATCGCGCAACCGGTGGCGCCCAGCGGATGGCCCATGGCGATGGAGCCGCCGTTGACGTTGACCCGCGCGGGGTCGATGCGCATGTCCTTGATGAACTTGAGCACGACAGACGCAAACGCTTCGTTGACTTCAAACAGGTCGATGTCTTCAACGCGCAAACCCGCCTTGGCGAGGGCCTTGCGGGTAGCCGGCGCCGGGCCGGTGAGCATGATGGTCGGATCGGTGCTGGTCACCGCCGTGGCGACGATTCGCGCCCGCGGTTGCAGGCCCAGCTCGCGCCCCTTGGCCTCGGAGCCGATCAACATCAGCGCAGCGCCGTCGACAATCCCGGAGCTATTGCCCGGCGTGTGCACATGGTGAATGCGTTCTACATGGCTGTAGACCCGCAGCGCGGTGGCGTCGAAGCCCATCTGGCCCATCATTTCGAAGCTCGGCTTGAGCTTGCCGAGGCCTTCGAGGGTGGAGTCACCGCGGATAAATTCATCCTGGTCGAGCAGCACAATGCCGTTCTGGTCCTGCACCGCGATCAGCGACTTGCTGAATGAACCGTCGGCGCGCGCCCTGGCTGCTTTCTGCTGGGACTGCAGGGCAAAGGTATCGACGTCCTCGCGCGTGAAGCCCTCGAGGGTGGCAATCAGGTCGGCGCCGATGCCCTGGGGCGTGAAGTGGCTGTGCATATTGGTGTGCGGATCGAGTACCCAGGCGCCGCCATCACTGCCCATCGGCACGCGGGACATGGATTCGACGCCGCCGACCACCACCAGGTCCTCAAAGCCGGAACGCACTTTCATCGCGCCGAGGTTGACCGCTTCCAGGCCCGAGGCGCAGAAGCGGTTGATCTGAACGCCGGCGACGCTGACGGCCCAGTCCGCGACGAGCGCGGCGGTCTTGGCGATGTCCGCGCCCTGGTCCCCCACGGGCGTGACGCAGCCGAGCACGATGTCATCCACCTGGTGCGTGTCGAGGTCGCTGCGTTGCGCCAGCGCTCTCAGCAGACCGGCCACCAAGTCGACCGGCTTGACACTGTACAAGGCACCATCGGCCTTGCCTTTGCCCCGGGGCGTGCGTATCGCATCAAAGATCAAAGCTTGGGTCATGACATCCTCGAACCGCTGTGCATGTGTGCCCCTACCTTAGGCCCGATTGACACGGTTTCAATGACGGATGCGCTCATTGCTTTTGACCACCACGCTCGGACGAACGGTAGGCTTACGCGCGTATTGCTTGATTAATCGTTTTAGCTGTCTAGCCAAGGCATTGGCGCCAAGATGGCGATAGGCCTCATAGCGTTTTAAGCTGAAATCCTGATTAGCTGATATTAAATGGATCTAAGCCACGCAGAACGAGGGCTCTAAGGTTCAATCAGTAGGAAGTTGCTGCCGGGTTTTGCTGGAGCAACTGTAAGAAAAGCGACACGTCATAACGGCATAGTAGATTTTACCGGCACGCATTTGACGCTCAGGAATAACAACAAAAGGCAGTCAGCCATGTTCAAACATTCGAAAGTACGTCAGGCGGGACTCATTCTTTTCGCCACCACACTGATTCTGATCCTGCCCAACCTGACCAAGGTCATTGGGTGACCACTCACTCGCCACATTCCGTGCATACACAGCACCAGGACTGCAGTTTTTGGCAGCACCTGCCGGGACATTGCGTATAGCGGTCCTGTTGCAGGCGCTGCCGTTTTGCGTGCGAATTTGCGCTATCGTGAGCCCCATCGTCCCCTCGCATCGGGCTTATCCGTTGAAATTCATCCTCGCCCTTCTCGCCTTGTTCATTGCCGTACCTGCCACGGCAGCCTCGTTGAGCATCGAACTCGACCACACGCGCAAGACCTGGCAGACCACCGACCTGCTCAAGCATCCGGACGCGCAGACCGTGCAGATCGTCGATGACGTTTCCTACAAGCGCAATATGACTTATCGCGCGGTACCGCTGGCCGTGCTCCTACCGGGTCTCACGCCCGAAGCTCATCTGCAAGCCGTCGCCCTGGATGGATTTGCCGCCGAACTGGCGGCGGCGCCGTTGCTGCAAACCCGCGGCGCCCGCGCCTGGCTGGCCGTGGAGGACCCGGCTCACCCCTGGCCCGCGCTGGCCGACGGCAAGCCGAGTGCGGGGCCGTTCTACCTGGTGTGGACCGATCCGCAAGCTGGGCATATCAGCCCTGAGCAGTGGCCGTTCCAGATTTCCACGATCAAACAGTTGAAGACGGTGGCCGAGCGCTTCCCCGCGCTGTTGCCCGACCCGGCGCTGGCCGCCAATGACCCGGTCAATCAGGGCCTCGCGTTGTTCCAGAAAAACTGCCTGGCCTGTCATCGCCTCAATGGCGCCGGCGATGCGCAGGTGGGGCCGGACCTGAATATTCCCTACAACCCCACCGAGTATTTCGGCGCCGACTTCCTCAAACGTTATATCCGCGACCCGCAGAGCCTGCGGCATTGGCCACAGGCAAAAATGCCAGCATTCGCCGCCAGCGTGTTACCAGACAGCGAGTTGGATTTATTGGTGGGTTATTTGAAGCATATGGCGGGGCGTAAGCAGCAGCCGTGAATGCTGGGTGATGGGTAGGTGGGCTTGTTCTGGCAACTGAGATTGTTGTGTCTACCGGGCTTGTTGTGGCGAGCGGGCTTGCCCCGCGTTGGGCTGCGCAGCAGCCCCGATAAAGCAGAATGCATTGTGTCAGGCACTCCTCAGTGCAGGGTTTTAGGGCTGCTGCGCAGCCCAACGCGGGGCAAGCCCGCTCACCACAACAAGCCGCTTGCCAGAACAAGCCCACTCACCACAACAGGCCCGCTTGCCACAACAAGCCCGCCTGCCACAACAAGCCCGCTCACCACAAACCTCAGCAGTTGCCCTTCGAGCAGTCGTTTACTGCTGCTGGACGGAAATCACCGGCGTCGGCGCAACGAACACCTTGGCATGCATCTGCTCATGCCCGCCGCCACGGCGCATGCCGCGTACCGGGCAGGCGTCGAGGTAGTCCAGGCCGACCGCGAGTTTCAAGTGCCGCTCCGGCCGGGCCAGTTGGTTGGTCACATCAAAGCTGTACCAGGCGTCATCCAGCCAGGCTTCGGCCCAGGCGTGGCTGGCCAGGTGCGCGGTGTCTTCGGTGTACAAATATCCAGACACATAACGCGCAGGAATCCCCAGGCTGCGCGCGCAGGCCAGGAACGCGTGGGTGTGGTCCTGACACACACCCGCATGCCCTGCAAAGGCCTGGGCGGCGCAGGTGTCGACTTCGGTGGAGCCCGGCGTGTAGACCATCGACTGGTGCAGGGCGTGCATCAGGTCGATCAGCGCCGTGCGATCGCGGCGCTGATGGCAATGCTGTTGGGCAAAACCGCGCAAGGCCTCGTCGGGCTCGGTCAGGCGCGTGCAACGCAGGAATGGGAAAGCCGACTGGCTCTCGTGTTCGGCCTCGCGCAGTTCGTCGATATCCACCTGGCCACGGGCGCCGATGATGATGGCGTCGTGGGGTTCGTCCAGGGTCAGCACATGCAGGATGTTGCCGAACGGGTCCACCTGCGCACGCACTGGACGTGGCAGGTCCAACTGCCAGCTGAGCACATGCTGGCGCTCGCTGTCGTGGGGCGTGAGGCGCAGGTACTGGATGCTGTTGCGCACCTGGTCTTCATAGCGGTAGGTGGTTTCGTGGCTGATGGAGAGTCTCATGCGGCCTCCAGGTAGGAACTGTAGATGGCGTCGCCGAGTTGGCGGACCAGGGGAATAAAGTCGGTCAGCCAGGCGTGCAGGCCTTCCTCGAGAATCTCATCGATAGCGGTAAAGCGCAGGCGCGCGTCCATTTCGGCGGCCAGGCGCTGGGCCGGGCGGCCGTTGAGGCCGGGCAGGCTGGCGAGGATCTGGTCGATCTCTTCGCTGCAGGCGCGCAGCGAACGCGGGACATCGGCGCGCAACAGCAACAGTTCCGCGACTTGTCGCGCGCCGGGGGCGTCGCGGTAAATCTCGGTGTAGGCCTCGAACGACGACAACGCGCGCAGCAAGGCACTCCATTGATAGTAGGCGTGGGCCGTGCCGTCGGTGACAGCTTCGGCGCGGTCGCCGGCCATTTCATAGCGTGCATCGAGCAGGCGCAGGGTGTTGTCGGCACGCTCGATAAACGTCCCCAGGCGAATAAACCGGAAGGCATCGTTGCGCATGATGGTGCCGTAGGTCGCCCCGCGAAACAGGTGGGAGCGCTCCTTGACCCATTCGCAGAACCGGCTCATGCCGTAGCGGCTCAAGCCCTGCTGGGCGATATCACGAATATCCAGCCAGGTCGCGTTGATGTTTTCCCACATGTCCGCAGTAATTCGCCCACGCACGGCATGGGCGCTGGCCCGCGCGGCGCCGAGGCAACTGTAGATGCTCGCCGGGTTGGCCGCGTCGAGGGCGAAGAAATGCAGCAGGTGTTCGGCGTGCAGTTCGCCATGACGCTCGCGGTAATCTTCCAGCGTGCCGGTGATCAACAGCGGCATGGCCAATTCATGCAGGCCATCGCCGCGCCCATCCTGGGGCATCAACGACAGCGAATAGCTGACATCGAGCATGCGCGCGAGGTTTTCCGCACGCTCCAGGTAGCGCGACATCCAGTACAAATCCGAGGCAGTTCTACTCAACATAATTCAATCCTCGACCACCCAGGTGTCTTTGGTGCCGCCGCCCTGGGACGAGTTGACCACCAGCGACCCTTCGCGCAACGCCACGCGGGTCAGCCCGCCAGGCACCACGCGGGTTTCCTTGCCGGACAGCACGAATGGGCGCAGGTCGATATGACGCGGGGCGATGCCGTTGTCGACGAAGGTCGGGCAGGTGGACAAACACAGGGTAGGCTGGGCGATATAGGCGTGGGGCTTGGCCTTGATGCGTGCGCGAAAGGCTTCGATTTCAGCCGCCGTCGAAGCCGGGCCGACCAGCATGCCGTAGCCGCCGGAACCTTGGGTTTCCTTGACCACCAGGTCCGGCAGGTTGGCCAGCACGTGGGATAATTCGTCGGGCTTACGGCATTGGAAGGTAGGCACGTTCTGCAGGATGGGTTCCTCATCCAGGTAGAAACGGATCATCTCGGGGACGAAGGGATACACCGACTTGTCATCCGCCACTCCGGTGCCAATCGCGTTGGCCAGCACCACATTGCCCAAGCGATACGCGGCGAGCAGGCCGGGCACGCCGAGCATGGAGTCCGGGTTGAACGCCAGCGGGTCGAGGAACGCATCGTCGAGGCGGCGATAGATCACATCGACGGCCTTGGGGCCGTCGGTGGTGCGCATGAACACCCGGTCATCACGCACGAACAGGTCGGCGCCCTCCACCAGCTCCACCCCCATTTCGCGGGCCAGGAAAGCGTGTTCAAAGAACGCGCTGTTGAAGCGGCCCGGGGTCAGCACCACCACACTGGGGTTATCCAGGGGGCTGGAGCTTTTCAGGGTATCGAGCAGCAGGTTGGGGTAATGATCGATGGGCGCGATGCGCTGGGCGGCGAACAGTTCGGGGAACAGGCGCATCATCATCTTGCGGTCTTCGAGCATGTAGCTGACGCCGCTCGGTGTCCGCAAGTTGTCTTCGAGAACGTAGTAAGTGCCGTCGCCGTCGCGTACGAGGTCGACCCCGGAGATGTGGGAATACAGGTCGCGGTGCAGGTTCAGCCCCTGCATCGCCAGTTGATATTGCTCGTTGGCCAGCACCTGCTCGGCGGGGATGATGCCGGCCTTGATGATGCGTTGCTCGTGGTACAGGTCGGCGAGAAACATGTTCAGCGCCTTGACCCGCTGGATGCAGCCGCGCTCGACCATCCGCCATTCGCTGGCGGGAATACTGCGCGGGATGGTGTCGAAGGGAATCAGGCGCTCGGTGCCCTGCTCGTCGCCGTACAAGGTGAAGGTGATCCCGGCGCGGTGAAACAGCAAATCGGCTTCGCGCCGGCGTTGGGCCAGCAGTTCAACAGGGGTATCAGCCAACCAGCGGGCGAACTCGCGGTAATGGGGGCGAACCTGCCCTGCCCCGTCGTACATTTCGTCGTAATAAGTGCGGATCATGCCGAACTCCTTGTCACCCGGACGCTTGAACCTTCGCAAGGCCCGTGCCAGCGGCATAAACACTTAAAAATCAGTGCGTTGAATAACCAAAGGGATCTGCTCGCACCGTCCTGGTGCGCAGAATGCCCCGCGCACAGGCGCACGCTTCATCGCAATGCGCGCTTTGGCTATCAACAGCATAGTCAGAGTTGATTTCACTGCCCGGTCGCGCTTGCGGATAATCGCAACCATCTGCTGAACAGCATGAGTACTACCGCTTCAGCGCAACGCTCTTCCCTTTAGGCCACCCTGCTCGGGTGGCTTTTTTTTGGCTGGAGAAATGCTGTGTAGGTGCGGTGATAGTGAGGTTGGCGACGATGCCGAACCGGACAGCGATTAGGGCTGGCCACAAACAAAATCGGCCGACCCGAAGGTCAGCCGATACGCTGTGTTTCTCATACTGCTACATGGGTAACCCACGCACCTCCTGCTTGACGCCCCATCCCTCGATAATGCCGCCCAGAGGCTCGACTACCGCCTCGAAGTCCTGCTCGAAGTCTCCTATGCCGTCGTAGGTTGCAAACATGATTTTGCTCAGTTCCAGGTACCAGGCGCCATCGTCGCGCGCGCTGACCTGGGCATTCAGGGATTCCCCACGAAATTCACCCGCAGCCCTGCGCGCCCGTTCCTCATCCGGGAATATGGCGTAGAACTCAATGGGGTGGAAACGCGAGAAGTCGAAGCCGCCTTCTTTCATGCGGCGCAGAACGTTGGTGCTGATGTCTTCTTGATAGGCTGTGCTCATGAAAAGTGCTCCTCGAATTGATGGATAGACTTTCCGTGCTTCCCGAAGCCCACGCCGTACTGGCGTGGGAGCTACGGCAAAAACATCACCGCTGGAAAACAAGCATGTAGCTGACAAGACCAGACCTTAGCGATTCGTTCGCTGATCTCACTTGCAGAGTAGCGCGAAGCTATCACCTCCACCAGAGGCGCTTTAAGTGTGTACAGGGAATATTCAGGCGGCGGGAGAGATGTCGAGGATCTGGATACTGTTCTGGTCTTTGAGGATCTTGACCGTAGGCTCAGGCTTGCGGCCCTCCAGGTCATTGAGGTCCAGTTCAGCGGCGATGGGCACCAGTTTGTTGCGAATCATGTGTGCCGCATCTTCGAGGCTGGGCTTCTGATCGCAGGTGAACTGCTCGACGGACTGAACGCCGTGATCATCAACGAAGGTAATCTGCCACTTTTGCATCGGTGCCTCCTCGATAAAACCCGTGTGTGGGCTTACCACTATCTGGACCTTGAGGGTTCGCCAAACGTTCCACTCAAGTCAGGAGGCACCAGATCAACTGCGCTTATTTTTCAGCGTGTTCTTTCAAGGCTTTCAAGGTGTTGAACGGCGCGTCCACCACAAACTTGTTGGCCAACCACGAAGGCACGCTGCCACCTGGCTCGGTGTGCACCTGGTAAGTGACTTCGGTCTGGTTGTCGCCTTTTGGCACGAGTTTCCAGAAGCCATCGACCTGGGCAACCCGTACGTAGCCTTTTTCTTCAGGCTTGTAAGTCGGGACGCCCTCGAGCTTACGGGTCAGCGTGCCGTCGGCCGCCTTGGTCGTGGTGATATGCAGGTAGGAATCCCGGTCCGTCACGGGGAACGGGGCCTTGAATTGGGTGTAGGTCCAGCTCTCGTCGCCTTTCTTGTCGACCAGCTTCTGGGACTTGCACTCGTGGATCCAGGCACAGGCACCGGCCACGTCTTCCTGCAGGGCGACGATTTTGGCCACAGGTGCCTTGATCACGGTCACACCGCGATAGGCCTTGTACTTGGAGCCGGCAATTTCGCTCAGGGACACTTTGATTCCGTCTTCGTCCTTGGCGACTTGCCAATCCTCAGCCTGGGCAGTGGCAGCAAACACCAGCGTAAAACCGCACAACACAGCCATTCGTTTCAGCGAACCCATTGTTGTATTCCTTATTGTTGAAGTTCCGATAGTAAAGCCCATCAAGCCGCCGTCATCTGCTCCCACCAGCCGATCAACCGGATTGCATCGGCCTGGTCGGTGCCGCAGACCTCGATATCGGCCTTGAAATCACTGCACACCGCCGGGCGTTCCGGCCGGCCGAACAGCTGGCATAGCTGTTCGACAGACAGGTGCAGGCAGCGTTCGCCGGCCGGTTTGCCGTGTGGCATGCCCGGTAATGGCGAACTGATGGAGGGGGCGATGCAGCACGCGCCACAGCCTTCACGGCATTTCATGACCAAAAGGTCCTCGACGACTCAATGTGGATGGCCGGGCTAGAGTACGCCCTTAAACAGCCGTTTTAAAATGGTCTAACAGGGGTTTTTCGCAGAAAACAAAAGTGACTGACCAGTCTGCGACAGATGGTCGAGGGGTGACGTCACGTTAAGGCGAAAAGTTTATTGCTTGAACTCGAACTCCAACGCCGCGCCTTCAACATCGCGGCGCTCTTCGTTGCGCAGTTGCAGTTTCATTTCATTGCTGAGCAGGCGCCCGTTGATCTGGAAGGCACTGTTGTCAGTGGGCTTGTCACCAAACATCGGCGGCAGCAGCGGTACGCTTTTGGGCTTGGGCATGGTGCCCAGGGGCTGCAGGTGCCGGACCATGTCCGTAGGCAGTGTCAGGTCCAACTGTGCCGGTGCCAGTTGGGTCTGGGCCACTTCGCGGGCCGATTTTGACTTGCTCGCTACCGGTGCACGCTTTTTCACCGTGGCGGCTTTTTTCTTGGTCGCGGCGGCTTTCTGCGCCGGTGCCGGTTTTTTTGCAGGCGTTTTCTGCTGGTTGCTGGCGGCGGGCTGGGCGTCAGTCACAGGCGTTGCCGCCAGCACCGGGCTGACGTTACACAGGCTTAACAGGCCAATCACCAAAGCAGCACGAACAATTGAGGTCATATCGCCTACAGCATTAACGGCAGAGGGCCATATGCTCGCTTGTTGTGCGCGGCATGACAAGCGCGGTGATTAGCCAGCTATCGGAGTTGTCCCCAATACGCCGCTCAAAAGCCGGCTGCCGTCTCCTGGCACAACTGGCTGGCCAACATCCCCAACGTCATCAGCGCCCGCTCTGCCTCGCGGTTCCACGGCGTGCCGCAATTGAGGCGGATGCAGTGGTTGAACTGCTCGGTATTGCTGAAGATCAACCCCGGCGCAATGCTGATGCCCTGTTGCAGGGCACGCACGTGCAGTTCCTGGGTATTGACCCGTCCGGGCAAACTGACCCACAGGATGAAGCCGCCGGTCGGGCGGGTCATCTGGGTGCCTTCCGGGAAATACTGCTGCACCGCCAGCTGGAAAGCGCTGAGGTTCTTGCGATATTCCTGGCGGATGTAGCGCAGGTGGCGGTCGTAGCCACCGTTCTCGAGGTACGCCGCCACCCCCATCTGGGTCACGCTGCAGGCGGAATGGGTACTGAACATCTGCAGGCGCTGGATTTCCTGCTGGTACTTGCCGGCGATCATCCAACCAATGCGCACCCCCGGCGACAACGTCTTGGAAAAGCTCGAGCAGTAGATGACCCGGTCCAGGCGGTCATAGGCCTTGAGGGCCTTGGTGCGACCGAGTTCGAACATCAGCTCGCCGTAGATATCGTCCTCGACAATCTGGATATCGAAGTCCGAGGCCAGCCGCAGCAATTGTTTCTGTCGCTCCTCGGGCATGGTGCCGCCCAGGGGATTGCTCAGGCGCGTGGTCAACACCAGGGCCTTGATCGACCATTGGTTGGCCGCCAGTTGCAGGGCTTCCAGGCTCATGCCGGTGGACGGGTCGCTGGGGATCTCGATGACCTTGAGGCCGAGCAGGTCGGCCAGTTGCAGCAAGCCGTAGTAGGTTGGTGATTCGGCGGCAATCAGGTCGCCTGGGCGTGTGAGCACGCGCAGCGACATCTGCAACGCATCCACGCAACCGTGGGTGATCACCACCTCGGAAGGGTCCACCACCACGCCGGCGTCGCGCATGCGTATCGCCACTTGGCGGCGCAACGGCTCGAAACCCGGGCTGAACATGTAGCTGAACGCACGCGGGCTCTGGAAGCGAGTGACCTTGGCCAGCTGCTGGTGCAACGCGCGGACCGGCAAGTAGTCGACACTCGGCACGGCGGCGCCCAGCGGGAACACCCCTTCACGGCGCGACTCGCCCAATACCTGCTGGATAATGCTGCTGCGGGTGACCAACCCGGGACGCTCGACACGGGCAATGTCCGGCGTTGGCGCCGTCAGCGCCGGCGTCTGGTGCACGTAGTAGCCCGATTGCGGCCGCGCCCGGATCAGCCCCTGGTCTTCCAGGTTGGCGTAGGCCTGCAACACCGTGGCATGGCTGACGTTGAGCTGGGAGCTCATCTTGCGCACCGAAGGCACGCGCTCACCCGGTTGATAGACACCGCGCCGGATGTCCTCAGCCAGTTGCTGGGCGATACGTTGGTAAAGCAACAGATTGGTCATGACGCAGCACTCGATTTCACGGGTATTTTATTTTTGTGTGAAACATACCGGCACAGTTTAGAAGTGTACGGGGACAGTTGCCACAATAGTCGAGCGCGGGCGGGAGTGACAGTAAAAACTGTAGGGGTGGGGGAATAGAATTCCAGCTCTGCACCGAAACGAAATGTGGGAGCGGGCTGCTCGCGAAGGCGGTGCATCAGCCACTTAAAGGGTGACTGATACGCCGTCTTCGCGAGCAAGCCCGCTCCCACATTTTGATCTGCGTTGGCGCCTTATCGGGCGGCGCCCAGTTGGCCCTTCTCGTCGGAGAATACAATTTCCACTCGACGGTTCTGCGCGCGGCCGCGCTCGGAGGCGTTGGCCTCGACCGGATACTGGTCGCCGTAGCCTTCGACCTGGATACGTTTTTCATCGATGCCGAGGTCGACCAGCACATCGGCCACCGATTGCGCACGGTCACGCGACAGCTTGAGGTTTTCCTGCTCGCCGCCGGTGTTGTCGGCGTAGCCCTCGATGCGCACTACGCGCTTAGGGTTCAGTTGCAGGAACTGCACGATTTTCAGCACTGTGCGGTTGGCCGAGTTTTTCAGCTCGGCGTCACCGGTATCGAACAGCACGTCGCCCAAGGTCATCACCAGGCCGCGATCGGTCTGGGTGGTGGCCAGGCTGGCGATCTGCTCTTCGAGCCATTTGCCCTGCTGCTGCACGCTGATCAGCTTGTTTTCACGCAGGGCCAACTGCAGGCGCTGGCGCTCCAATTCAAGCTTGGCGCCACGCTCCTGGTTGAGCGCCTGCTCAGTGTGCTCGCGAGCGATGGCACTGTAGCGCTGGCTCAGGTAGGCGTAATGCACCACGTCGGCGCCGCTGCCCCAGTAGCTGGACAAGCGATCGGCACGCGCGAGGGACTCACCGGCGCGGATCACGTCCTTGGGGGCGAAGCGCAGCACATTGGCGTCTTCCTTGACCTTCTGGAAGTCGTTGCCGGCCTGTTGCAGCGCCTGCTCGCCATTGGGATGGCTGGCACAACCGCCCAACACGGCGCTGCCCAGCAGCAACACACAGCTCACGGCACGGATCATCGGGCTCATTGGGCTTCCCCCAACTGCAATTGCTTGCGCAGACGCGTGATGCGGGTGTTGAGCACGTTGAGTTGTTCCTGGCTCTTGCGGGTCAATATCCGGGCTTCAGCCAGGCGCGCATCCAGCTCGGCCTGTTCGGCCTGCATGCGCGCGTCTTTGTAGGATTCATCGGCCATGTCGGCCTTGGCCTGGGCGAACTTGTCTTCGGCCAGTTTCAATTCGGGCGAGTCATCAGTACTGGCGCCCACGGCGCTGGCTTGTTCCAAGGCTTGTTGGGTGAGGCGTATTTGTTCATTCGGCGCAGGATCGGCTGCACATCCCGCCAGAGCGACAACGGCGAGGGCCGCGAAAAGAGGTCGAAGAGTCACTGAAAATCCCTACTTTGTTGGGGTGCCGACGGGTTGTTGCAATTGCGCTTTCCAACGCTCAAGATTGCGCTGCAGCGCGGCTTCCGCCACACCAGACCCGGGCAATTCTGTCATCTTTTTGGCGAGCTGTCCGCGCAACCACGGATCATTGCAGGCCGAGTTGTGGGAAATCGCCAGGTACAGGCCGGGCTGATCGATCGGGGTTTCGCGGGCGAGCAGGTCGTTGCTCATGCCCAGTGTCTGGGCCATGGCCATGCCCGAGTAACGCCCGGCCAGCACGTAATCCACCTCGCCCAGCAACAGTTTCTGGAAGGCCGGCGTCAGGCTCGGTAGACGTTGCAGGGTGAGTTGCTGATCGGCGAGGGTTTCGAACTCACGGCTCAAGCGTGCCCGCTCCGACACTGCGCCCTTGTGGCCGTGCAAGTCGGCGGCCGTGTTGTAGACCAGTGCCGAGTCCTTGCGTGTCCACACCAGATAGTCGGTCTGCACCAGCGCCGGGTGGATGTAGTCGAGGGTCTCCAGCTCGCCCAGGTTCAGCGGTGCGTCGGCGAGGATGTCCATGCGCCCGCTGCGCACTTCATCCAGGGCCAGGGAACGTTTGCCGCCGTAGAGCAGGTCGACCTTCAAGCCGAGGTCCTTGGCGACTTGCTGCAACACATCGGCGGTGGCGCCGATCAGGTGCGTGGGGTCCTGGGGATCACGCCAGAGCAACGGCGGTGCATCCGGGCTGCCGGTGATGACCAGGCGCTCACATTTGCCCGCCGCCAGCGTCAGGCTCGGAAGCAGTGACACACCCAGCAACAGCACCACCCAACGACGCAATTCCATCACAGACTCTCCCCATCACAAACGCATCCCTTGTAGGAGCCGGCAAGCCGGCGCCTACCAAGGCAAAAAAAAACCCGGTCACAAGGACCGGGCTCTTTATAAGTGAAGCGACTGGATTAGACCAGCTTCTCCAACTCGGGAACGGCTTCGAACAAGTCCGCCACCAGGCCGTAATCAGCCACCTGGAAGATCGGTGCTTCTTCATCCTTGTTGATCGCGACGATCACTTTGGAGTCTTTCATACCGGCCAAGTGCTGGATCGCGCCGGAGATACCGACCGCGATGTACAGCTGTGGCGCAACGATCTTGCCGGTCTGGCCGACCTGCATGTCGTTGGGTACGAAACCTGCGTCGACGGCAGCGCGGGAAGCGCCGACCGCAGCGCCCAGCTTGTCGGCCAGGGCGTACAGGTGTTTGAAGTTGTCACCGTTCTGCATGCCACGGCCGCCGGAAACGACGATCTTGGCAGCGGTCAGCTCAGGACGATCGGACTTGGCCAGCTCTTCGCCAACGAAGCTCGAAGTGCCAGCGTCGTGGGCAGCAGCAACAGCTTCAACCGCAGCCGAACCCCCTTCAGCAGCAACCGGGTCGAAACCGGTGGCACGTACGGTGATCACTTTAATGGCAGCGGTCGATTGCACGGTGGCAATGGCGTTACCGGCGTAGATCGGGCGCTTGAAGGTATCGGCGCTTTCTACCGAGATGATCTCGGAGATCTGGTCAACGTCCAGCTGCGCAGCAACGCGTGGCAGGATGTTTTTGCCGTTGGACGTAGCGGCAGCCAGGATGTGGCTGTAGCCAGCGCCCAGTTCCGCGACCAGCGGGGCAACGTTTTCCGGCAGTTGGTGCGCGTAGGCGGCGTTGTCGGCCAGCAATACTTTGCTCACGCCAGCCACTTTCGCAGCGGCGTCAGCCACGGCGCCAGCGCCTTGACCTGCTACCAATACGTGAATGTCGCCACCGATTTTCGCAGCGGCCGCCACAGTGTTCAGGGTAGCCGGGGCCAGCACCTTGTTGTCGTGTTCAGCGATTACCAAGATAGTCATGTTTAGATTACCTTCGCTTCGTTTTTCAGTTTCTCGACCAGTTCAGCCACCGACTTGACCTTGATACCCGCGCTGCGTGCAGCTGGCGCTTCGACTTTGACGGTCTTGTTGGTGGAGGCGGTGGAAACGCCCAAAGCGTCTGGAGTCACCGACTCAAGCGGCTTCTTCTTGGCTTTCATGATGTTTGGCAGGGACGCGTAGCGCGGCTCGTTCAAACGCAGGTCGGTGGTGACGATGGCCGGCAGTTTCAACGAAACGGTCTGTGCGCCGCCGTCGATTTCACGGGTCACAGCCACGCTGTCGCCGCTCACTTCGACTTTGGAGGCGAAGGTGCCCTGGCCGTAACCGGTCAGTGCAGCCAGCATCTGGCCAGTCTGGTTGTTGTCGCTGTCGATGGCCTGTTTGCCAAGGATCACCAGCTGAGGCTGTTCCTTGTCGACAACGGCTTTGAGCAACTTGGCCACGGCCAGCGAGGTCAGCTCTTCAGCGGATTCAACCAGGATGGCGCGGTCGGCGCCCAGTGCCAGTGCGGTACGCAGCTGCTCTTGAGCAGTGGTAGGGCCGATGGAAACCACGACGATTTCAGTCGCCACGCCTTTCTCTTTCAGGCGTACGGCTTCTTCCACGGCGATTTCGCAGAAAGGGTTCATCGACATCTTGACGTTAGCGAGGTCGACGCCGGAATTGTCCGCCTTGACGCGAACTTTCACGTTGTAATCGACAACGCGTTTGACAGCTACAAGAACCTTCATGGATTCCTCGTTACTCTCCGGTGAAAAGAAAGTCGCCTAGGCGAACCTGGCGGTTGATGCTCATCGGCACACAAGGGCACCTCCAAAAACCTCGGCGAGTGACCTTGCTCACGGGAAGTGACGACCGTTCGTCAGTGGTGACTGAGAGGTCATTCTTTATCGCAGCGTGTAAACTGCGCGCCATTGTTTGGACGCGCGTCACCTGTCTTGCTTTTGGACGTGCTCTTGAAACCTGCAGTCTGCCTACGGTAAGCGCAAAACCGACCGTATATTGACCGGAACACCTATTCTGGTCAATACGGCAAAATAGCCAGTCATAAGCCGCGCCTCTTTGATTTACCTAGCCTGCGGGCAATTCAAACAAACGTTTGTATTGGACGCTGACAGTGGTGTAGATATAATGCGCCACCTAGAGAGAAAGGTGGGTCATCCCCTGCCATTTGGCACAGTGATGATGGATACGACACCGAACCTCCACCCATTAGAAAAAAAAGCCTGTTGAGCCTTGAGTAGGAGATAGCCTGTGGAACGCGAATACATGGAATTCGACGTGGTCATCGTCGGCGCTGGCCCGGCGGGACTGTCTGCCGCCTGCCGACTGAAGCAGAAGGCCGCCGAAGCCGGTAAGGAAATCAGCGTCTGCGTGGTCGAGAAAGGCTCCGAAGTCGGCGCCCACATCCTCTCCGGTGCCGTGTTTGAACCCCGCGCGCTGAACGAACTGTTCCCGGACTGGAAAGCCCTCGGCGCCCCGCTCAACACCCCGGTGGTGCGCGATGACATCTATGTACTGCGCAGCCCCGACGCCTCCACCAAGGTGCCTGACTTCTTTGTGCCCAAGACCATGCACAACGAAGGCAACTACATCATCTCCCTGGGCAACCTGTGCCGCTGGCTGGCCCAGCAGGCCGAGAACCTGGGCGTGGAAATCTACCCAGGCTTCGCCGCCCAGGAAGCACTGTTCGACGAAAACGGCGTGGTCCGCGGGATCATCACCGGTGACCTCGGCGTCGACCGCGAAGGCAATCCGAAAGAAGGCCTGTACACCCCCGGCATGGAACTGCGTGGCAAGTACACGCTGTTCGCCGAAGGTTGCCGTGGCCACATCGGCAAGCAACTGATCCAGCGTTTCAACCTGGACAGCGACGCCGACGCCCAGCACTACGGCATCGGCCTGAAGGAAATCTGGGAAATCGACCCGGCCAAGCATCAGCCAGGCCTGGTGGTGCACACCGCCGGTTGGCCGCTGGACATCATGAGCGCCGAGAACACCGGTGGCTCGTTCCTTTATCACCTGGAAAACAACCAGGTGGTCGTCGGCCTGATCGTCGACCTGTCCTACAGCAACACCTTCCTGTCGCCGTTCGACGAGTTCCAGCGCCTCAAGCATCACCCGGTGCTGGCGCAGTACCTGGAAGGCGGCAAGCGCATCAGCTACGGCGCCCGCGCCATCTGCAAAGGCGGCCTGAACTCGCTGCCGAAGATGGTCTTCAAAGGTGGCGCGCTGATCGGCTGCGACCTCGGCACCCTGAACTTCGCCAAGATCAAAGGCAGCCACACGGCGATGAAGTCCGGCATGCTCGCCGCCGACGCCGTGGCCGACCGCCTGTTTGCCGAGTCCGAAGGCGGTGATGAACTGACCGCCTACGTCGACAGCTTCAAGTCCAGCTGGCTCTACGAAGAGCTGTTCGCCAGCCGCAATTTCGGCCCGGCGATGCACAAGTTCGGTCCGATCATCGGCGCCGGCTTCAACTGGTTCGACCAGAACATCCTCGGCGGCAAGATGCCGTTCACCCTGCACGACACCAAGCCGGACTACGCCTGCCTCAAGCTCGCGAAGGACAGCAAGAAGATCGACTACCCGAAACCCGACGGCAAGCTGAGCTTCGACAAGTTGAGCTCGGTGTTCATCTCCGGGACCAACCACGAAGAAGAACAGCCGTGCCACTTGAAGCTCAAAGACGCGAGCATCCCGATCGGCACCAACCTGCCGCTCTACGATGAACCGGCACAGCGTTACTGCCCGGCCGGCGTGTATGAAGTGGTGACCAAGGAAGACGGCGAAAAACGCTTCCAGATCAACGCCCAGAACTGCGTGCACTGCAAGACCTGTGACATCAAGGACCCTTCGCAGAACATCACCTGGGTCACGCCGGAAGGCGCAGGCGGGCCGACTTACCCGAACATGTAAGTCCGTCGCTTGAACAAACAAGGCTCCCAATCGGGAGCCTTTTTTTGTGGCCCGAAAAAAGCCACTCACCTCGGTCAAATGTGGGAGCGGGCTTGCTCGCGAAGGCGGTCTGTCTGTTGAGGAATGTGTTAACTGACCCAGCGTATTCGCGAGCAAGCCCGCTCCCACATTTACGCTGTTGTGCCTGATGGAATTATGCAGCCCGCTCTTCACCGGGGTTGCGCAAAAAGTAGCGCTTGTACTCGCGACTGAACTGCGACGTGCTCTGGTATCCCACGTTATGCGCCGCCTGCGCCACGCCCATGCCTTCGACCAGCAGCAACTGCTGGGCCTTGAGCAGGCGCAGCCGTTTCAGGTATTGCACCGGCGACAACAAGGTGCAGCGCTTGAAATGCTCATGGAACGTCGACGCACTCATGTGCGCATACCCCGCCAATGTCTCGATATTCAGCGGCTCGGCGTAATGGGCATGCAGGTGATTCAACGAGGTAGCGATCCGCGAAAACTGCCCCTGCTGTTCCACCAGTGCGCGCAGTACATCGGCCTGGGGCCCGCGCAAGGCGGTGAACAACAATTCGCGCACCCGCGCCGGGCCCATGATCCGGCTTTCCAGCGGATCGTGCAGGCACTGCAACAGCCGCTCGACGCAGCCGCGCATCGCATCGTCGAGCACCACAGAGCTCATCGATTCCAGGGTCTGCGCCGTCGGCGGCGGCCCGGCCTGCATGCCCATGGCCATGACCAACTCACCCAATACCACCCGATCGATGCCCACTGTCACCCCGTACAACGGGGCGTCGGGCGCCATGGCAAAGGTCTCGCATTCGAACGGTACCGGCATCGCCTGGATCAGGTAGTGACCGGCGCCGTACTCCAGCGTGCGCGGGCCCAGGTAGGCGACCTTGCTGCCCTGCGCCACGAACATCAGGCTCGGCTCATAGATCTGCGGCCCGCGCGCCACGTCGCAACTGGCGCGCAAGACCTGCACGCCGGGCAAGTGGGTCGGGGAGAAACCGTCGCAGGGCGTGAGCCCCTCAATCAAGGAAACCAGCGTGGCGTTGGCATCGAGATGGCGGGTCAACAACATAAAAGCAGCTCTCGCAAAGATACGTCTTGGTGCAGGCCAGCTGGCTTCAAGCCACAGGCTGCAAGAAAGCTCGCAGTTTATAGCGTGCCGCTTGCAGCTTGCCGCTTTTAGCTGCTCCTCCGGAGCTTTAGGCATGAGACTCGGAGCATTTGCCATGGTCGCACCCGGGGTCGGCGCGCAGAATGCGCCACCTCCCCAGTCCAAGCTTTTGCGAGGTTTCCCCATGTACACCGCTATCGGTTATGCCGCCCAGTCGGCCACCACTCCCCTCGCCCCCATGTCGTTTGAACGTCGCAGCCCACGTGCCGATGACGTGGCCATCGAGATTCTCTACTGCGGCGTCTGCCACTCCGACATCCACCAGGCACGCAACGAGTGGGGCATCGCCGTATACCCACTGATGCCGGGCCACGAGATTGTGGGCAAAGTCACCGCCGTCGGCGCCAGCGTCACCGCGCACAAAGTCGGCGACCTGGTCGGCGTAGGCTGCATGGTCGACTCCTGCCGCCACTGCGACGCGTGCAAATCGGACCTGGAGCAATACTGCCTCGAAGGCCCGACCATGACCTACGCCACCCCCGACCGCGTCGACGGCAGCAACACCATGGGCGGCTACTCCGACAGCATCGTGGTCAGCGAGCACTTCGTGGTCAAGATTCCAGCCAAGCTCGACCTCGCCAGCGCCGCGCCGATCCTCTGCGCCGGCATCACCACCTACTCGCCGCTCAAGCACTACGGCGTCAAGGCCGGCGATAAAGTCGGCGTGCTGGGCATGGGTGGCCTGGGCCATATGGGCATCAAGTTTGCCAAGGCCATGGGCGCGGAAGTGACCTTGTTCACCCGTTCGGCGAGCAAGGCTGAAGAAGGCCGTCGCCAGGGCGCCGATCACGTGATCGTGTCCACCGATGCCGAGCAGATGAAGGCCGCCGCCGGCAGCTTCGACTTCCTGCTGGACACCATCCCGGTACAACACGACCTCAACCCCTACCTCGATGTACTGCGCTTTGACGGCGTGCACATCCTGGTCGGCCTGATCGAGCCGGTAGACCCGCCGGTGAATGCGGCCAAGCTGGTGCTGGGGCGTAAAGTGCTGGCCGGTTCGTTGATTGGTGGCATTGCCGAAACCCAGGAAGTCCTGGATTTCTGCGCCGAGCATGGCATCACCTGCGACATCGAAATGCTCGACATCCGCCAGATCAATGAGGCTTACGCCCGCATGATCGCCGGTGATGTGAAGTACCGCTTTGTCATCGACATGGCGACCCTGAAGGCCTGATCAGGCCTTTGCGCCCAACTCCGCGGAAAGCCGGGCCGCGACCTGTTTGATCACAGGGATCAGCTCGGCCATTTTCTCCAGCGGCATGTAGGGCACGGTACTGGCGATGCTGATGCCGGCGACGATTCGCCGGCTGGCATCGCGCACCGGTGCCGCCACGCAACGGATCGACGGTTCGTTGTCTTCCAGATCGAACGCGTATCCCCCCACCACGTATTCATGCATGCGCTGCTCGAACTGCGCCCAGGTTTGTTCCGGGTGCTGCGGCCATTGCAGGCTCTTGCCTCCCGCCGGCAGGCTGGCTTCGTACAGCCGCTGCCATTCCTGCGCGGTGTCATCCAGCAACATCGCCTTGCCCACACCGGTACGCGCCAAAGGCATGCGATGGCCCACCCGCGAGCGCATTTCCGGACCGTTGCGGCCTGGATTCTTGTGCAGGTAGAGCACGTCATCGTATTCGCGAATGGCCAGGTGGATGGTGTCGCCGGTCAGCGCCGACAGCTCATCCAGATACGGGATGGCCAGGGTCACCAGCGGCAACTCTTCGCGAGCCTGGAACCCCAGCTCGATCAACTTCGGCCCCAGCAGGTAACCGACCTGCGGCACCACGCGCAGGTAGCGCTCTTCCACCAGGCAACTGGCCAGCCGGTGCGTGGTACTGCGGGTGGTGCCGATGCGCTTGGCGATCTCTTTCAGATCCCGCGCACCGGCCGCCACCGCCTGTACCACGCCCAGGCCACGCAGCAGGGTCTGGGTGCCGGTAGGCGCAGCGTCTTTGACGGGAGTGTGGGCGTTTTCCTGCATATCGGGCCTATGTGGTGGTACGAAAACGGCGCCATTATGGCAAATGCAGCCCTCCTGAACAGAGGAGATCCACTGTGGGAGCTGGCTTGCCTGCGATGAGGGCGTGTCAGCCAGTAAATGTGCAGGCTGACACACCGCTATCGCAGGCAAGCCAGCTCCCACATTTTGATCTTCACAGGGCACGACTTTAGCGTTGCTTCATGCGGTCGATAATCACCGCCAGCAACAGGATCGAACCACGGATCACGTACTGGTAGAAGGTGTCGATGTTCTTCAGGTTCATCGCGTTCTCGATGATCGCCAGGATCAGCACCCCGGCAATCACATGACGGATCATGCCGATACCACCGCTCAACGAGACCCCGCCCAGGACGCAGGCCGAGATCACCGTCAGCTCGAAACCCTGGCCGATCATCGGTTGGCCCGAGGTCATGCGCGAGGCCAGGATCACACCGGCCAGCGCGCCGATCAAACCGTGCACGGCAAAGATGATGATCTTGGTGCGGTCGACGTTCACCCCGGCCAGCAGCGCCGCTTCCTGGTTGCCACCAATCGCCATGGTGTTGCGCCCGTAGGTGGTGTAGTTGAGCAACCAGCCGAAGAACACAAAGCACAGCACGGTGATGATGATCGGCACCGGCACGCCCATCAGTTGGCCGTTGCCGAACACGAAGAAGCCTTCGTCCATCACCCCGACGGCCTTGCCGTTGGAGAAGATGTAGGCCAGGCCGCGCACAATCTGCATGGTCGCCAGGGTCGCGATCAACGCGTTGATGCGCAGCTTGGCGATGACGATACCGTTGATCAGCCCCACCACCAGGCCCATGGCCAGGGCGGCGGACACACCGAGCACCACGCTGTCGGTGTCGCGGATCACGATCCCCGCCACCACGCCGGCGCAGGCGATCACCGAGCCCACCGACAAGTCGAAGTGCCCCGACGCCAGGCAGAACAACATGGTGCACGCCGCGATGCCCACGGTGGAAATCGCCAGGCCCAGGCCGCGCATGTTCAGCGGCGAGAGGAAGTTGTCGATAAACAACGCGCTGAGCACAAAGATGCTGAGTGCCGCCAGCAGCATCACCCAGTCATCGAGAAACTTGCGCTGGTTGAAACCCGGCCAGAAGCCCTTTGCAGTTTTTACCTGAGACATAGCCAAACCCTCTTATTCTTCAAGCCCGCGAACGCGGGAGCGCCAGTTGCAGCAGCCGTGCTTCATCCGCTTGATCGCGGGTCAGTTCGCCGGTCAGGGCGCCTTCGCTCATCACCAGGATGCGGTCGGAGATGCCCATCACTTCCATCAGGTCGCTGGACACCACGATCACCGCGATGCCGCTGGCGGCGAGGTTGTGGATGATCTGGTAGATCTCCGACTTGGCGCCGATATCGATGCCACGCGTCGGCTCGTCCAGCAGCAGTACTTTCATCGGCATCGACAGCCAGCGGCCGAGAATGGCCTTCTGCTGGTTGCCCCCCGACAGGTACATGATTTTCTGCTCGGCGTTCGGCGTCTTGACCTTCATCGCCTTGATCTGCTTGTCGGCGTTGCCCTTCTCCCAGCCGTCGCGCAGCAGCCAGCCAAACGTGGCATGCGCACCACGCGCACTGATGTTGATGTTCTCGGCGACGCTGGACAGCGGAATGATGCCCTCCTTCTTGCGGTCCTCCGGGCACAGCAACACGCCAGCGGCGATGGCATCGCGGGGCGAGCGCAAGGGCAGCGCCTGCCCGTTCAATTCCAGGTGGCCGGCGGTCGCGCGCTCCAACCCGCTGAGCAACCGGAACAGCTCGGTCCGCCCGGCACCGACCAGGCCAAACAGCCCGAGGATCTCGCCCTTGTGCACTTGCAGGCTGACCGCCTCACGCAGGCCCGGGCCGAGCAGCCCCTCTACCTTCAGCGCCACCTCGCCCTGCTCGCGCGGGCGATAGTCATAGATGTCCTGGATGTCGCGGCCGACCATGCAGGTCACCAGTTGGTCGTGGGTCAGCGTGCTCATGTCCTCGAAGGTGCGCACGTAGCGACCATCCTTGAACACCGTGACGGCGTTGCAGATGCGGAACACTTCTTCCATGCGATGGGACACGTAGAGCACCACTTTGCCCTCGTCGCGCAGCCGCGTGATGATCGCCATCAAGCGGTCGATCTCGCGGGCGGACAGGCTGCTGGTCGGCTCGTCGAAAGCAATCACATGCGCACCTCGCGACAGCGCCTTGGCGATTTCCACCAGTTGGCGCTGCCCGAGGGACAGCCGCCCGAGCTTTTCGTCGGGGTCGATCTCATCGGCCAGGCCCTTGAGGCAGGTCAGCGCCTGCTGGCGCAACAGCCCGCGATTGACCACGCCAAAACGCGTCGGCAAATGCCCGAGGAACAGGTTCTCGGCCACCGTCATTTCCGGCACCAGGTGCAGTTCCTGGTGGATCACCGCGACGCCGTTGGCGATGCTGTCGGCGGCGGATTTGAAGTCCATGGTCTGCTCGCCGATCTGCAGCGTGCCGCTGCTCGGCAGGTAGGCGCCGCCGAGAATCTTCAGCAGGGTCGACTTGCCGGCGCCGTTCTCGCCCATCAGCGCATGTACCGAATGCGGCCGCGCTTCAAAGCTGATCTGCGCCAGGGCTTTCACACCGGGAAACTCCTTGCCGATGCCATTGAAACGCAGGGCCGCGCCGCTCATTTCCACAGCCCGATTTTGCTCAACTCTTGCTTGAAATTGTCGCGGGTGATCAGGGTGACATTGTCCAGGGCGGTGAACTTGGCAGGCTCGGTGCCTTTGGTGACCCACTCGAACATCGCGCTGGCGGTTTTGTAGCCCGAGGCATCCGGGCTCAGCAGCATCGAGCCGTAGAAACCGGTATTGGATTTCTTCAATTCCTCGATTGCATCGGTACCGTTGATGCCGACACCGATCACGTTGGCCGCCTTGAAGCCGGCGCTTTCAGTGGCGCGCACGCCGCCCAGCACGGTGCTGTCATTCATGCCGCCGATCAGCAGGTTTTTCGCACCACTGGGCAGCTTCACCAGCGCCGAGTTGGTGGCGTCCATGCTGCCGGGGACGTCGAGGGTTTTCTGCGCACTGAAGAGGATATGGTCAGCCGGCAGGCCCGCCGCCTTGAGGCCTTCCACCGAGCCGTCGGTGCGTTTCTTGCCGGTTTCCAGCTCATCGAAGGTGTTGATCACGGCGTAGGTTTCTTTCCAGTCCCAGCCGCGTTTTTTCGCTTCGGTGGCCATGGCTTCGCCTTGTTTCTGGCCGATCTTGTAAGCGTCCAGGCCGACGTAGGGCACGTCTTCCATAGGCTTGCCCTTGGCGTCGACGAAACGGTCGTCGACCGCCAGCACCTTGAGGTTATTGAGCTTGGCCTTGGCCATGATCGCCGGGCCAAGGGACACGTCCGGCGGGCAGATCACAAAGCCCTTGGCGCCGTTGGCCGCGAGGGTGTCGATGGCCGACAGGGTCTTCTCACCGTCGGGCACCGCGATCTTGATCACGGTGAAACCCTGGTCCTTGCCGGCCTTTTCGGCGAAGGCCCATTCGGTCTGGAACCAGGGTTCTTCGGCCTGCTTGACCAGGAAGCCGATCTTCACTTCTTCGGCGAGTGCCACGCTGCTGAACGCCATCGCGAGCGCCAGAGTGCCTAGTGTCTTCTTGAACATGAGCCACCTCTTGTTGTTATTGAGCGTTACAAGTTCTAGTCGTGGTACATCACGGACCGCCCGCCATCGATCATCAGGCAGGTCGCATTGATGAAAGGCGCCTCGTCAGTCGCCAGGAACAATGCGGTCATCGCCACTTCGATCGGCTGGCCGATGCGCTTGGGCGGGTGCAGGTCGAACGCACGCTGGCGTTCGGCGTGGGGGTCGGGGAAACCGTTCCAGTAGTCGACGTTGAGCTGGGTTTCGATGTAGCCCGGCGCGATGGCATTCACGCGGATGCCCTTGGGCGCGTATTCGATGCCGAGCGCGCGGGTGAGGCCGAGCAGGCCATGCTTGGCCACCGGGTAAGGGAAACAACCGGGAATGATGTGGCTGGAATGGGTGGAGGCGATGTTGATGATGTTGCCGATGCCCTGCTCAATCATGTGCGGCAGCACCGAACGGCAGCCGTACCAGGCGCCGTCGAGGTCGATGGCGAAGCAGCGGCGCCAGTCCTCGTCGGTCATCTCCAGCGGGTCGCGGAATACGTTGACCCCGGCGCAGTTGACCAGCACATCGACGCGACCGAAGCGTTCGATGGCGACATTGACCAACGCCTGCCACTGCGTCTTGGAGGTGATATCGACGGGTTGCGCGACGATCTCAGCGCCACGTTCGCGCCAATGGGCGGCGACTTTCTCGACCTTGTCGCCCTGGATATCGGCAATCACCAGGCGCGCCTGCTGGGCCTGGAAACAGGCGACGATCGCCTCGCCAATGCCCTGGGCGGCGCCCGTGATGATCACCACCTTGTTCTTCAGCCGTTCACCATAGGTGGGCTCGGGCACAGCGGGTAACGACAACGGTTGGGGCTGCATCGCTTCACCTGTTTTATTTTTGGTAGTGAGTGCTGATGCAGGCGACTATAAACCCATCTTTTGAAATATCTCAATATATAAATTTGCATCCCACATAGTGAGCAAAAATCAAAAAAATGTGGGAGCAGGCTTGCTTGCGAATGCCGTGGCCAGTCACACATGAGTTGACTGATCCAGCGCATTCGCAAGCAAGCCCGCTCCCACCTGTTGATCTTCAGTGTCTACAGGCTGGGGGACTAGCCGAGGGCAAAGTCGCGCAGCGCATCGCCTTCCATGCGGTAGCGAACCCACTCTTCCTGCGGCTGGGCGCCGATGGATTTGTAGAAGGCAATCGCCGGCTCGTTCCAGTCCAGCACGCTCCACTCGAAACGGCCGCAGCCGTTGTCGCAAGCGATCTTGGCCAAATGCCGCAAGAGCTTCTTGCCGGCGCCGCCGCCGCGTTGCTCGGGGTTGATGTACAGGTCTTCGAGGTACAGGCAGTTGCTGCCCAGCCACGTGGAGTAACTGAAAAAGAACACGGCAAAACCGATCGGCAAGCCGTCCCGCAAGCAGATCAGGCCATGGGCGGTCGCGCCCTCGCTGAACAGACTGCGCTCGATGTCCGCGACACTGGCGATCACTTCATGCCGGGCCTTCTCGTACTCGGCAAGCTCGGTGATGAAAGCCAGGATCTGCGCAGCATCGCTGGGCACGGCGGGGCGAATCTCGATGGTCATGGGCGAGCCTTGGGCAATTTCAAAGCACACATACTAAGACGCTTTCATGACGAGTTGCAGTGCAATTTCGAGAGGGTGCGGGTGCTTTACTCCGTCGCGCAGTGATCCGAGCACCACCAACCACAGAACAATCGCCGTGGCCGCCCATGGTAAACAGTCGGCATAACGCCAACGATTCGAGACTTGCCCATGCACGCCACTCCGCCGGTGGGCGCGAAGACTTTCGCGCTGTTCTGCCTTGCCAGCTTCCTGCTGTCCCTGTCCTACGGTTCGACGTTTTTGCTGTCGCTGCTGATTCACGCGCGCGGCGGCAACGACCATGATGCCGGCAGCGTGATTTCCATGGCGATGCTCAGCACCTTCGTGGCCGTGGTGCTCTCCGGGCATTTGGCCGATGCGCTGGGCGCGGCCCGGGCGATTGCCGGGATGGGCGTGTTGCTGGTGGTGGCGTGCCTGGGTTTTGCCCTGGTGCCCGGGTTTGGCCAAGGCTTGATGGTGTGCGGGCTGGCCCTGGGATTGGGTTGGGGCGTGTTCTACACACTGGGGCCGATCATCGTGACCTTGCTGGTAGAACCACGGCAGCGAGCCAAGTACTTTGCGCTGCTGTCGGGCAGCATGCTGAGTGGGATCGGCTCCGGCCCCCTGCTCGGGCGGGCCGCCAGCGCGCTGGACCTGCCCCTGACCAGCGCGTTCTATATTGCCGGGCTGGCCAGCCTCGCCGGTGTGGTGATGTTCTGGCGTATGGGCGCTCGGCTCAAGCATCACGCGAACGTGCCAGCCGCACGTATTTCCTGGGCTGCCAGCCGCAGAGTGCTGTCTTCCAGGGCGGCGTTCGCCATCCTGATGGTCGGCTTGGGAGGGTGCGTATTTGGTGGGCTTTCATCGTTCCAGACCAGCTACGCAGCCGCGCATGGCCTGGACTATTCGCTGTTCTTCGGCGGGTTCCTGAGTGCCGCCATTACCAGCCGCCTGTTGATCGCCGGCTTCGTGGTCAAGCGCGACGCCTACCGCGCCGCCTGCGTGTTGTCCGGGTTGATGCTCGGGTCGATCGCTCTGTTTGCTTTTGGGGTGAGCGGCAACCTCAGCTACCTGCTCGCGGCTGCCACGTTGGGCGTGGGTTACGGCCTGACGTACTCGGTGATCAACGGGCTGGTGGCCAATGAAGCACCGCCCGGCACCACGTCCCAGGCCCTGCTGTTGTTCAGCCTCGGGTACTTTGTCGGCGTGTTTGGCTTTCCGCTGCTGGCGGGCAAGATCATCGTCGAGTACGGCCTGTCGACCCTGATGCTCTGCGTGCTGGCTATCGCCGCACTGAACTGGATGATCACCGTGGCCCGCCTGATCGCGCGCAGGCTTTCGGCACACAAAATCTTACAGGTGGGCTAATACCGTTCGTCGCCATCAAGGCACGAACGCCGAAGCCGGGCGGACCAATAGAGGGTAAGGACATTAATCATATGGAGACACCCTCATGAAGAATTCCAAGTTTGCCGCCCTCGCCCTCACCGGCCTTTTGTCTGCCACATCGCTGGGCGCCTTCGCTGCCACCTCGTCCACCGGCAAGACTGACCCGGCCGGCAGCTCGCCAAACCCTGCCACCCAGGAATCCCAGGACTCGATGGGCACCGGCATGGACACCAACGGCGGCGCGATCATCCAGCCAGGCGCAGACCCGCGCACCCAGGGCAACGACACCCAACGCCAGGCTCCGGCCGCCGTCGGCAATGGCAAGATGGGCCCCGCGATCAATCAACCCAACATCAACAAAGGCGACGACTCGAACGTGCCTGGCGCGCCGAAACAGCCTGCGCCTTGATGGATCGATAGCAACACCAACACCCGATCATTTCCCAGTGAAGAGGTACGCATGAACGTCGATAGAAACCTTGAAAAAGAAGTCCTCACCCGCCTGTTGCACGCCCACCCGAACGGCCTGGGCAAGGAGGTGCTGGATAACTACCGCGGCGAAAAGGTGGTGGCCAGTGTCTTGGCGTTCCTCCAGGACCGCGGGCTGATCAAGGATGGGCATGTGACCACCGACGACGCCGGTGAATACTCGTTGAACCTGCCGATCAAGCTGACCGCCTCCGGTGTCGACGAGGCCCGCAAGCTTGAAAGTGAAGGCCCTCAGTAATCCATTTTGTCTGGCCTGGCCCTGGCGACAGGGCCAGTGGGAGTATCGCAATGCCTCTAGGAAGCAAAGCCAAATACACCGCCGCACAGAAGCGCAAAGCTGCCCGTATCGAACAGAGTTACGAGCACCAGGGCGTAGCCAAGGATGAAGCTGAGGCCCGCGCCTGGGCTACCGTCAACAAGCAGTCTGGCGGTGGCGAAAAGGCCGGTGGCTCGGGTCAGCGTAAAGCCCCGCAGGAAAAGTCCCAGGCCCGCAGCGATTCGGCCAAGCGCGCCGTGGCCAGCCGTGACGGCCATGCGCGCAACAGCCGGGCCTCATTGGCGACGCAAACCAAGCAGAGCTTGCTGCAGGAAGCGCGGGCCAGGGCCATTCCGGGCCGCTCGAGCATGCGCAAGGATCAACTGATTGAAGCGCTGCGAAAGGCTGGCTGACGCCAGTCTTCCGAACATTTCAACACCCATTCTGGGCTGTGGCGAGGGAGTTTGCTCCGGCTGCGCTGTCGAACCGTAGCAAGCTCCCTCGCCACCACTCGCCCACATATTTTGCGCGGTGTCGCCAATCAGCGATGCGCCGAGACCAGCAGCATCATCGGACGCTCTTGCTCTTCTGCCAACGCTGGCAGGGCCTTGAGGTCGGCTTCGCTCGGCCCCCACTCCTGCACATGGCTCAGCGTGAACCCCGTCTGGATCAGCAGATTGAGCAACGTGCCCAAGGTACGGTGCTGCTTGATCACGCCCTCGGCCAACCAATTCGTCACCCGTGGCCCCTCTAATTGGTAACTGTCCACCGGCCAGCTTTTGCGACCCTGAGCATCGACCTGCCAGCCTGGGTTGCGCGGCGCCATGAAGATCGGGTGCTCGATGGAAAACACCAGCCGCCCACCCGGCACCAGCGCTTGATGGAGGGTCTGGAACAATCGCTTTAGGTCGACGATGTAATGGAACGCCAAGGAGCTGTAGGCCAAATCGAATGTGCCCGCCGGCAGATCGAGTTGTTCCAGGTCGGCGATGGCGTAGGTGACGGTCGGCGCCGAGGTCATCGCCCGGGCCCGCGCCAGCATCTTGTGCGACACATCCAGGCCAAGCACCTGTGCGGCGCCCTGCTCCTGGGCCCAGCGACTGAACCAGCCATAACCGCAGCCCAGATCAACCATGTTCAAACCGGACATCGGCGGCAGCAAGGCCTGCAAGGCGGGCCACTCCGGCGCGCCGGCGAGGCCCTCCACCGAGCGGCTCATTTTGCTGTAGCCCTCGAAGAAGGCCGGCGTGTCGTAGATGTTCTGGGTCATGGGACGGCTCCGTACTGAGTGCCCCTATTCTGCCAACAACGCGTCCACTTCGGCAGCCCCTGGCGAAGTCGCCGGGCCCCAGCGCGTGACCGCCAGAGCCGCGGCGGCGTTGGCGCGACGTGCTGCCAGGGCCGGTTGCAGGCCGCTGGCCAAACCGGCCAGGAACACCCCGGCATGGGCATCGCCCGCACCGTTGCTGTCGACCGCCTGGACCTTGAAACCCGGCACATGCTCAGCCTCGCCCCGACGACTGACCCAGCAACCCTGCGGACCGTCACGCACCACCAACAAGGCCTCGGCAGGCAAATGTCGAGTGAGTGCGAGCAGCGCATCGGCGAGCGTCGTGGCACCGGTAAACGCGAGCGCCTCCGGGCCGTTGCTGGTCCAGATATCGATACGCGGCAGCAAGGCAACCATCAACGCCGAGTCCGGCGCCTTGACCAAGGGGCCCGGGTCGAACACCACGGGTATAGCGCGCGGCAGCGCCAGCAGCCAATCGAGCAACGCCTGCGCCTTGCCCTCGAGCAACAGGCTGTAGCCGCTGACGTACACATAGTCGTCTGCCCGTGGCACGACGCCTGCCAAGTCCTCGGCCGTCAAGTCGCCTTCAGCGCCGATATGGGAAATGAAGGTGCGCTCGGTGGTGGCTTCGGTCAGCGACACACACAGGCCGGTGTCCTTGTCGTCACTGGCCGCCTGGGCGATTTCCACGCCTTCGGCCTGCATGGCCGCACGGGCCAGGTCACCAAAGCGCCCGCGGCCATGGCGCCCGAGGTACACCACCGGCAACCCATTGCGGCGCGCGGCGGCCATCACGTTGAAACCACCGCCGGCTTCGAAGCTGGCCGACTGCGCCAGCACGTCGCCGCCGGTCGCGGGCAGGGTGTCGAGGGCCATGACCAGGTCAACGATGACCTGGCCGGTGTGCAGCAATCTAGACATTGTGACTCTCGACTAAAGCTGGACGACGGTCAGCCGCGCCGCCCAGCAGCGCATAAATCCCGCCGGCCACCAGGAAGGTGACGATCCAGCCCAGGCCGTTGTGGCCCAGCCAGGAGTCGGACAACGGCCCGGCGAACCAAATGTTTTCGGCAGTGGTGCCGATGGTGGTGAAGCTGAAGCCCAGCACGATCGCCACGGCCCAGGCGCCAAACGCACGCCACTCAACCCCGCCACGGTACCAATAGGCGCTGCTGGGGCTGACGTCGAGCAGGTCCTTGGGGCTGTAGTAGTGACGGTGGATCAGGTCGACCACGAAGATCCCGACCCACGCGGTGATCGGTACCGCGAGCAATGAGATGAAGGTGATGAACGGGCCGTAGAAACTGTCGGCGATCAGCATGAAGTAGATGGAGCCGGCGAAGATCGCCACGATATCGACGATCACCGCGTGCACACGCTTGACCTTCAAGCCGAGGGTCAAGGTGGTGAGGCCGGCCGAGTACACCGACAAGTTGTTCGACAGCAGCAGCCCACCGAAGGCGGTGATCAGGTACGGCACAGCCATCCAGGTCGGCAGCATGTCGCGGATCGCGATGATCGGGTCAGTTGCCGACGCCAGGTCGTTGTTGCCCACCGACAGCAGGCCGCCGAGGGTAATCAGCAGCACCAGCGGAATGCCCGCACCGAACGCCGCGGACGCCACCAGGCGCACGGCCTTGACGCTGCGGTGCTGGTAGCGCGACATGTCGGCACCGGCGTTGGCCCAACCGATACCGGTACCCGCCGCCATGGTGCCGATACCGATGATCATCGCGCTCAACGGCGCCGGGGTGGCGTTGAACACCGCGCTCCAGTCGATGGTGGCGCAGAGGAAACCGCCGACCAGGATGTTCAATGCCCCGAACACGTAGGTCGACCACTTCTGGATCACCAGCAAGGTCGCGTGGCCGAGGCCGGAAACGGACAGGGTCAGCAGCACGAAAATGGCGATGAAGATCAGCGTCAGCAGCGGCGCGCTCTTGGCCTCGACCGGCGAGCCAAACAGGATCGAACACAACGACAGCAACACGAAGGCGGCGGTGGTGGTGTTGACGGTTTCCCAGCCCAGGCGCGACATCAGCGAGACCAGCGTCGGCCCGATGTTGCCGCGTACCCCGAAGATTGCGCGGGACAGCGTCAGGCTCGGCGCACGGCCACGTCGGCCGGCAATCGAGATAATGCCCACCACCGCGAAAGAGCCGGCGGCGCCGAGGATCGCGACGATGATCGCCTGCCAGATCGCCAGGCCGCGAAACGCTACCAGGGTCGCGCCCAGCGGCAAGCCGAGGATGCTGATATTGGCCGCGAACCACACCCAGAACAGTTGCAGCGGATGGCCGTTGCACTCGCCTTCAGGGACCGGTTCGATACCACGTGTTTCCAGTTGCCCGGCACTTTGGCCGGAAGAAGTGCTGCTCATGAGGGGTGCTCCTGGTGCCTGTATTGTTGTGGTTGTGGCAGAGAATCAAAGCTTTAACCGGTCATCCTGACTCGACGCGACCTATGTAAGAGCCGGGGGGCACGCCTACAGGGTTCAGCGCAATGTAAGCAGCCCCGCGACCAACGGCTGCAAATCCAGGCCATTGACCTGCTTGACCTGTTCGATCATCGCTTCAGGCCAGCACTGCAGGCCCAGACAGGCGCCGAGCATGGCGCCGAGGATCGCGGCGATGGTGTCGGTGTCTCCGCCAAGGCTGGCGGCCAGGCACAGCGCCTCGAAGGCATCCAACTCACCCACCGCCACTTGCTGGGCGAGGGCAAACGACACCACCACGGACTCCTGGGAAGCGACAGAGGTGCCGATCAATTCATACAGCAGCTCGGCAAACAGGGCCTTGTCGCCGCTGCCGACGCTCAGGGTTCGCGCCCAACTGATGCGCGTGGAAATCCGTCCACCAGCCACCCAGTGACCATGGCTTTCCGCCTGCTGGGCGATCTGCGTGCCGATGTTCAGCGCTTCACCGAGGTCCACGCCATTGATGCCTGCCGAGACTACCGCCGCGACTGCCGCCGCGCTGGAGATGCCCAGCGTGGTGTTATGGGTCACCTGGCACGCCTGGATCACCGCCTGGATAAACTGCACCGGGTCACTGACATCGGCGGCAATGCCCACCGGCGTGATGCGCATCGCTGCGCCGTTGGTGGTGCCATAGCGCCCGGATTCTTCCGGGGTATGGCCGGCGAGGATCATGTCGATGGCGCGTTTGGTGGACGGCCCGAGCAGATCCTGCGAGCCCTTGGCACGCATCACCGCTTCCCAGTCGATCAGGCGTTGCGCGAGCACGGTCGGCTCGATGCTGCCCTGCCCTTCGACCAGCAACTCGCCGACCAGGATCGCCTGCTCGGTGTCATCGGTGATGGAGCCGGCCGGCATGTTGGGGGCAATGGGCTGATCGGCGTCGGCGTCTTCCAGGCCGGTAATGGCTCCGAAACGCGCGCGGACCTGCTCGCGGCTCAAGGATTGGGTGGGCATGCCCAGGGCATCACCCAACGCCAGACCGTAGAAAGCGCCGAGGGCGCGATTTTGCTGGGTCATTTCGACGCTCCGAACTGCAGGTGCAGGCGAAAGTGCAGAGGGTCGAGCAAACTTTCGACGTACTCCATGAAGCGTTCGCGACGGTCATAAGTGGTACGCGAGGCCTTGAGAAACACGCTGCCGGCTGGACGGCCGAGCAACTCGGCGTCTTCATCGCTCAAGGGCTCGGCGCCGATCCACTGGTCACCTTCGGCGCCCACATAGCCGTAGGCGGCCAGGGTGATGGTCAGGGAGTTGTCGATCAGCCCCACACGCGGCAGGCTGTCGAGGCCACCGGCAGCAGGCATCAGCGAGCGCTCCAGCGACACGGCTGTGCCATCGGTGGTACGCCGACGGCGGTCGAGGGCGATGAATTGGTCAGTGCCGAAACGGCTGAGCAGGTCCGGGCGGGTGACCGCTTCCAGGCGCAGGATGTCGGTGGTCACCAGCGCGCCGGTGTCAGCCAACGCCTGGGCCCAACCGCTGCGCTGGTCGAGCACCATGCCGTCAAAGGTGACGATGGAACCGACGCCGCTCTGGGTCGCGATGTAATTGCGCCGCTTGAGTTCGGCCAGGGCTTCGCGCAGAGTGCCTCGGCTGACCGCAAACTCCTCGGCCAATTGATGCTCGCCCGGCAGCAGGAAACCGTCGGCCATCACCCCACCCTCGATACGGCGGATGAGTTCGTCGACGACGCGTTTTTTCTTATCAAATCGAACATGTCTAATCATGTACAAATTGATAACCGAAACCGCCCGATCACAGCAAGCGAATTATTTCAGGGGGAAGGGAAAAACGCCCTCAGGGCTCCAGGCCAATCGGGAAAAACACCCCGTCGCTCCACACGCCCAGCCAGTTCTGACCGTTGATCGGACGGCTCACCGCCAGCTCCACCAGTTGGTAGAACACGTTGCGATGCACCAGGGCTTCGAGGTTGGTGCGCACCCGCACATACGGCGCAGGTTCCTGGGTGACGGGGTCGATGACCACCCGCAGAGGGTGCTCAAGCCCGGCGTCGATCAGTTCATCGACGTTGGTAGTAAAGCGCAGCACCTGGCTGTCGCCCTGCCCCTGCACGTCCAGGGTCACGGCCACAAACGGCGCGTCATCGACACGGATGCCGACCTTTTCCACCGGGGTGACCAGGAAATAATCATCGCCATCGCGGCGGATGATGTTGGAGAACAACTTGACCATCGGCTTACGCCCGATAGGCGTGCCCTGGTAGAACCAGGTGCCATCGCGGGCGATGCGCATATCGATGTCGCCGCAGAAATCCGGGTTCCACAGATGCACCGGCGCCGGTCCCTTGCCCTTGGGCAGTTGGGCCAACAGATCATTGGCCTTGGCGGAATCGGTCATGGGGGTCTCCTGTGTCTTACTGATCGCTCATTCCCAGCAGGCCGCGGGCGTACTGCGCCAGCGGGCGGGCAATCAGGTCTTCTGGCTTGTTGTCGTGGAACGTCAGTAAACCGCCACGACTGCGAATGCGTGCAGTATCAATCAAATACTGGGTGCTGGTCTCGATCAACATGATCTGGATTACGCCGCTGTCCAAGCCTACGCGGTCGAGGGCCTGCTGGTCGGTCCACTCATCGGCATTGCCGATACGGTCATCCGCCGCGGCAAACCGGCAGTACAACAGGTAGTGCGCGCCGGCCGCACGGGCTTCGGCCATGGCTTGTTCGAGGCCTTCGGGCTGACGTGCACGACGCACCATGGGGAAGTATTCGACGAAGCCGTTGAAGGCTTCCTCGGCGACCACGTTAGGTCGCGGGTACGCGCTGCCCGGTGGCACGAAGGCACCCTGGGCGATAAATACAAAGGAATCCGGCTGTATGCGAACCGAGGCGGTCCGGCGGGTATCGCTGTGGTCGAGCAACCCGGCGTCGCTCATCTGATAGCGGGTGCCTTCGGCCATATCGCTGACGGTCATGCAACCACTCAGCGTCAACGACGCCAGCAACAAAACCAGGTTACGCATCCTAATCCTCCAGAAGCCGGTGACGGAAAACCGGCGAATGGGCACGAGATGCAGAATCCAGGCCACTCGCAAGCGGCGCAAAGCAAATGGGGGAGCGGCTTGCTCGCACATGCGGCGGATCAGTCGATATTTCCTTGGACCGGCCCACCGAATGCGCGAGCAAGCCCGCGCCCACAGGGTTCTGCGCCAGCCTGGGCTAGCCGCCGATGATCTTCATGATGGTGGCGCCGCCCGAGAACGCGACTTCCTGCTTGTCACCCAACGCCTTCATCAACAGGCCCTGCAAGGCCGGCAGTGCCTGATGGCGGGGTTGATCCAACAGGTCACCGACGTAGTGACGGTTGCTCGACGACAGGCAACCGTGCAACCAGCCGGTGGACGACAGCCGCAGCCGCGAACACGTACGGCAGAACGGCACGCTTTCATTCGCGATGACGCCAAAGAAGCCTTTGCCCGGCACTTCGTAGCGCACTGCCGTGGCATCGACCGGGGCGTTGGCTTGCAGGTATTCATACTGCTCGCCGATCAGGCTGAGCAATTGCTGCAGGCTGACGAATTGCTGCAGGAATGCATTCGAGTCCTTGGCCAGGTGGCCCATGCGCATCAACTCGATAAAGCGCAACTCGTAGCCTCGCTCCAGGCAGTAATCGAGCAACGGCATCACCTGATCGAGGTTCTGGCCGCGCAGGGGCACCATATTGACCTTGATCTTGATCCCGGCGGCGCGGGCCTGGTCCATGCCATCAAGCACAGTGGCCAGGTCACCGCCACGCGCGATGCTGCGAAAAGCGTCGGCATCCAGGGTATCGAGGGAGACGTTGATGCGCCGAATACCGGCGTCCACCAGCAGCGGCAGTTTGCGCGCGAGCAACTGGCCATTGGTGGTCAGGCTGATATCACTGAGCCCCATCCCGCCGACAGCGCCCATGAAGGCTTCCAGCTTGGGGCTGACCAACGGCTCGCCGCCGGTGATGCGAAGGCGTTCGATCCCCGCCGCCTCGATCAGATAGGCCACGCCACGAGCCATGGCCTCGGCCGAGAGTTCGTCCTGGGCAGCCACCAGCCGCTTGCCGTTTGGCACGCAGTAAGTACACGCGTAATTGCAGGCTGAGGTCAGGCTGATCCGCAAATTGCGAAAACGCCTGCCTTGACGATCAACGATCATGGATCACTCCGGCAGAGGATGAATCGGGCGCGCTAAAAGCTGACCTATAAATCAGCTTTTAGCAAGGTCCTTGCCTGAGTATATTCCTGGGGTACTGCGCCCGACAGCAACTATCAGGTGGCAGGCGTTTCGGCAGGCGCCTGTGGCAGCTCGGCGCTGTGCTTGCGTTTGTTGCCCATGCGCACGCCAATGTCCATCAGGAACTGGAAGAAGCCTTCCTGATCTTCCAGCACATTACTCCAGAACGGCGAGTGATACAGCGCCACGGCGCCGTGCACCAGGGCCCAGGCCGCGCAGTAGTGGAAATACGGCGGTACGTCTTCCAGCTTGCCTTCGCTGATGCGGCCCTTGATCAGCAGGGTCAGGCGTTCGAAGTTCGAGGCGCGGATCTTGTGCAGTTCCTCGACCATCTCCGGCACCTGATGGCCCTTGACCACTTTCTCTTCCAGGCGATCAAACAGGCGGTAGCGCTGCGGGTCACGCATGCGGAACTCGAAGTAGGCGCGGGACAGCGCCTCCTTGTCCTTGTCGACATCGGCCGAATGCAGCAGCTCGTTCAAATCACGCTCGTAGTCGAGCATCAGGCGCAGGTAGATCTCGGCCTTGGACTTGAAGTGCTTGTAGATCGTGCCTTTGCCGATACCGACGGCATCCGCGATCATCTCGACGGTGACGCTGTCTTCACCCTGTTCGAGGAACAACTTGAGTGCGGTGTCGAGAATTTCCTGCTCACGGCGGCGAAACTCTCGGACCTTACGGGGTTCTTTGTGCATGAGGAAGAGGTCTGCAGAGGTCGGAATAGGGAGGGTTGCGCAGGGCCACGGATACGCGGCGATACGATTTACCCAGTGCGAGGGATTATCCCGACTGAACGGTCGTTGGGCAACGTCTATGTGAACCCGCCGCACACTTTAGTTTCGGCGCGCCAACGTTTCCTTTGATTTCAGTCAGAAATAATACGCAACAACTATCCACGTGCACCCAGCCAATGAGAACTCAAGCGAAGCGCGCGTATTCCAAATCTGTTTAAAAAACGATCAGATGCGACTGGACTGAATGGGATACTGATCAATACTTGAACTGTCGGCGTGACATCTCCCCCAAGTGACGCGCCGACCTGGGTACCGACGGACTGTGTGCCCTTGTTTTACTCCTAATGGTCTTAACCCGGATTCACCCCCCAGAACCCGGGTTTTTTTTGCCTGCGATTTGAGCCTGTCAGCCGGCGACGTGGGCCAACGGGAACAGGCGCTTGAAGTTGTCGGTGGTCTGCTGTGCAAAGCGCTCGTAAGACTCACCCCGCAGCATGGCCAGGTAATCCGCGACATCCCGTACGTATTCCGGCAGGTTCGGTTTGCCGCGATGAGGAATGGGCGCCAGGTATGGCGAATCGGTTTCCACCAGCAGGCGGTCGGCCGGCACCTGGCGTGCCACGTCGCGCAGGGCGTCGGCATTGCGGAAAGTGACGATGCCCGACAGGGAAATGTAGAAGCCCAGGTCCAGGGCCGCCTTGGCCATGTCCCAATCTTCGGTAAAGCAATGCAGCACGCCGGCCTGGGGCAACGCGGCCTCGCGCAGCAACGTCAGGGTGTCGGCACGCGCGCCACGCGTGTGGACGATCACCGGCTTGCCGGTCTGCTGGGCAGCTTGCAGGTGCAGGCGAAAGGAGGCCTGCTGCAGGTCGGCGGCTTCGGGCTCGTAGTGGTAGTCCAGGCCGGTTTCGCCAATCGCTACCACACGCGGGTGGTTGAGTTCGCCCAGCAGCCAGTCGAGAGCCGGGGCTTCACCGGGCTTGAGGTCCAGCGGGTGGATACCCACCGAACAGTCCACATCGGCGTAGCGCTCGGCCAGGGCCTTGACGTCGGCGGCATTCTCGGCGCTGACGCCGATGCACAGGAAGTGCCCTACCCCACGCTGGCGAGCCGCTTCAAGCGCAGCATCAAGGGAGCCACCGTGCTGGGCAAGGTCGAGGCGATCGAGGTGGCAATGGGAGTCTACGAGCATAGGAATCTACAACTTGAGTCGCGAAAGTGTCTGGCCAACGATACACCCGTCGGCCACCGAAATTAACGCCGGCCCAGCAAGCCGACCCACTGCACCAGCAGCGCTTCGAGCAGCAGGACACGGTTGAGGTTGGCCTTGCCGAGCACTTTCTGGCGCTGGGCGAGGATCCAATCCTGGATGTTCAGCACCTTGTCCTGCGCACTTTTCTGCGCGAGGTACTGCACCACCTTGCGCATGTCCGGCAGGCCCAGGCCGCTTTCATCCTGGGTCAGCTGGTAGCGCAGGATCAGGCTCGACCAATCGCAGAACCAGTCGAACAGCAAAAGCAGGGGGATGTCCTTCCAGGCGCTTTCGGCCAACTGCGTGGCAGACAGCTCTTGCTTGAGCAGCTTCTTCACGCCGTCGACCACCAGCGCGCGTTGCTCACGCACGCCCTGGGCCTGCAGCTTCACAGCCGCCAGCGGTGAGCCAGCCGCCAGGGTGAGCAATTCGACCCGCTCCTCCTCGGAGCACTCCGGCAGCGCCTTGGCCAGCCACTGCAGGCTCATGGCTTCGCTCGGCAACGGGCATGCCTGCTGCACGCAACGGCTGCGGATAGTCGGCAACAAGCGGCTGGACTGGTGACTCACCAGCAGCAACACAGTATCGCCGGACGGCTCTTCGAGGCTCTTGAGCAAGGCGTTGGCGGCGTTGATGTTCATCGCCTCCACCGGCTCGATCAGTACCACCTTGCGCCCGCCCATCTGCGCGGTTTGCACCACGAAGCTGACGAGGTCACGCACCTGGTCGACCTTGATCGCCTTGTCGGCTTCCTCGGGTTCGAGCAGGTAGTTATCCGGGTGGCTGCCGGCCTTGAGCAACAGGCAGGACTTGCACTCACCGCAAGCCTGCAGGTTGACCGGACGCTGGCACAGCAGGCTGGCCATGAGTCGCTCGGCCAAATCACGCTTACCGATCCCCGCCGGCCCGTGCAGCAGGTAGGCGTGGGCGTGCTGGGCACGGCCGGCCAGTTGTTGCCAGAGGCTGTCCTGCCACGGATAGGCTTCAGCCACGGGCGCGCTCCAGCAGGTTCGGCAACAGGGCATCGATGGCTTGCTGCACCTGGGCCAGCGGCTGCGCAGCATCCAGCAGGTAGTAACGCGCAGGCTCAGCCTTGGCGCGCTTGAGGAACGCCGTGCGTACGGCGTCGAAGAAGGCTTGGCCTTCGAGCTCAAAACGGTCCAGGCGACCGCGCGCACTGGCGCGGGCCAGGCCGACTTCCACCGGCAGGTCGAAGACCAGCGTCAGGTCAGGGCGCAAGTCGCCTTGAACGAAGGTTTCCAGGGTGGCGATGCGCTCCAGGGACAAGCCGCGACCACCGCCCTGGTAGGCATAAGTGGAGTCGGTGAAGCGGTCGCAAATCACCACGGCACCGCGCGCCAGGGCGGGGCGGATCACTTCGGACAGGTGCTGCGCGCGCGCAGCAAACACCAACAGCAACTCGGTATCCGCATTCATCTGTTCCTCGCCCGGGGCCAGCAACACTTCACGGATGCGCTCTGCCAGCGGTGTGCCACCGGGCTCGCGGGTCAACACTACCTCGATGCCCTCGGCGCGCAAACGCTCGGCCAGGTAATCGCGGTTGGTGCTTTTGCCGGCGCCTTCGGGGCCTTCCAGGGTAATAAACAAGCCAGTCACGGGCAGTCCTTAGTCAGAGTCATTGCGGGCTTTGCGGTGCGGCGGTGTCCGGCGCAGGCTCAGCTGGCTTTTCAGCCGGGGCTTCGGCCGATGGTGCTGCGTCTTGCGCAGGGTTCACGACCGGTGCCGGGCTGGAGCGGTAATCGGCCCGGCGCTTGAGCTGGAACTCGCGCACGGCGGCATTATGCGCATCCAGGTTGTCGGAGAAAACATGACTGCCATCACCCCGGGCGACGAAATACAGGCTGCTGCCCGGGACCGGGTTCAGCGCCGCATGGATCGCTTCGCGGCCGACCATGGCGATCGGTGTCGGCGGCAGGCCAGCCACCATGTAGGTGTTGTAGGGGTTGGCTTCCTTGAGGTGTGCACGGGTCAACTTGCCGTTGTAGCGCTCGCCCAGGCCGTAGATCACGGTGGGGTCGGTCTGCAGCAGCATGCCGATCTTCATGCGCCGCACGAACACGCCGGCAATCTGGCCGCGCTCCTCGGGCACGCCGGTCTCTTTCTCCACCAGGGAGGCCATGATCAGCGCTTGATAAGGGTCAGTGTACGGCGCATCGGCGGCGCGTTTGCTCCACTCCTGGGCGAGTACGTCGTCGAGGCGGTTGTAGGCTTTTTTCAGGAATTCGACATCGGTCATGCCGCGCACGAAGCGGTAGGTGTCCGGGAAGAACCGCCCCTCAGGGAATACGCCAGGGTGACCGAGCTTCTCCATCACTTCACTGTCAGTCAGGCCCGCGAGGGTCTGCACGATCTTTTCATGCTTGGCCAGGGCGAGGCGTACCTGGCGGAAATTCCAGCCTTCGACCAGGGTCAGGCTGTATTGCACGACTTCGCCACGCTGCCACAGGCCGATCAGGCCCTGTGCGGTCATGCCCGGGGTCATGCGGTATTCGCCACTGTGCAAGGGCTGACCATCAAGGTTAAAGCGCCAGTACAGGCGCAACCAGAAGGCGCCGTCGAGCACGCCGTCGGCTTCCAGGCGATTGAACGTACCGGTGGGCGTCGCCCCGGCCGGCACATCAAGCAATTGCTCCTGGGTCAGGTTCAAGGGCTGCTTCAGGGTGGAATCGAGTTTCCAGGCGGAAAACCCCAACAGCAACGCCGCCGAGAACAGACCGATCAGCAGCAGTACAACCAGTTTTCGTATCAACTCAAGCATCCAATAGCGCGCGAACAATGCCCTGCAGTTTACGGGTGAGCGGCCCAACCGGCCAGCTCATCGCAGCGCAGCCACGCACCGGCCAAATGCCATACACGCTGTTGCACACAAAGACTTCGTCAGCCTGTTGCAACTGCTCGAGACTCACGTCAGCCACGGCTACCGGGACGCCCAGGGCTTGTGCCTGGGCCAGGATCTCGGCGCGCATGACCCCGGCAACCCCGCAACGATTCAGATCGGCGGTTAGTAACAAGCCATTACGCACCAGGAACAGGTTGCTGAAAACGCCTTCGATGACCCGCCCGGACATATCCAGCATCAAGCCTTCGGCATGTTCGGCATCTTGCCACTCGGCACGGGCAATCACTTGCTCCAGGCGGTTGAGGTGCTTGAGACCGGCCAGCAAGGGCTGCTCGGACAAGCGGGTGGCACACGGAAACAGGCGGATACCATCGGTTCCATGGGCTTGGGGATAATGAGCAGGCGCATTGCCCTGCAGGAGACGGCGCACCGGTGCACCAGGGTTGAAGCCATAGCCGCGCAGGCTGTCGCCGCGGGTGAGGATCAACTTGAGGACACCGTCGCCGAGGGCGGCGGCATAAGCCAGCACTTCGCTGCGGATCAACGCATGATCCGCCGCTAAAGCGAGGCGCTTGCAGCCCTCTTCGAGGCGCTGCAAGTGGCGGTCGAGCAACACGGGTTGTCCGGCCCTGACGGCGAGGGTCTCGAACAGACCATCGCCATACGCCAGGCCGCGATCTTTCAGGGGCACGCTGTCCGCTGGCTGACCGTCGACCCAGCTGTGCATCACTCGGCGAACCGGCGGAACACCAGGGAACCGTTGGTGCCGCCAAAGCCAAAGGAGTTGGAGATCACCACGTCGATCGGCATCGGCTGCGCTTCGTGCGGCACGAAGTTCAGGTCGCAGCCTTCGTCCGGCTCATCCAGGTTGATGGTCGGCGGAGCGACCTGATCCTTGATGGCCATCACGCTGAAGATCGCCTCGACCGCGCCCGCCGCGCCCAGCAAGTGGCCAGTCATGGACTTGGTGGAGCTGACTGCCAGCTGGTAGGCGTGCTCGCCAAACACCGACTTGATGGCTTCGGCTTCTGCCAAATCGCCCGTCGGGGTCGAGGTGCCGTGAGCGTTGATGTACTGCACTTGCTGCGGATTGACCTTGGCATCGCGCAGGGCATTGGTGATGCAACGCGCAGCGCCGGCACCGTCGGACGGCGGCGAGGTCATGTGGTAGGCGTCGCCACTCATGCCAAACCCGATCAGCTCGGCGTAGATGGTCGCACCACGCGCCTTGGCGTGCTCCAACTCTTCGAGTACCAGCGCACCGGCACCGTCGGACAGCACGAAACCGTCACGGCCCTTGTCCCAGGGACGGCTGGCACGGGTCGGCTCATCGTTGCGGGTCGACAGCGCACGGGAAGCACCGAAGCCGCCCATACCGAGGCCACACGCGGCCATTTCGGCGCCGCCGGCGATCATCACGTCAGCTTCATCGTAGGCGATGTTGCGCGCGGCCATGCCGATGCAATGCGTACCGGTGGTGCACGCCGTGGCGATCGCGTAGTTAGGTCCCTGTGCGCCCAGGTGGATGGACAGGAAACCGGAAATCATATTGATGATCGAGCCCGGGACGAAGAACGGTGAAATTCGACGGGGGCCGGAATCATGCAGCGTGCGGCTGGTTTCTTCGATATTGGTCAAACCGCCAATACCCGAACCCATGGCCACGCCGATGCGGTCACGGTTGGCGTCGGTGACTTCCAGGCCGGCGTTACGCACTGCCTGAAAACCGGCTGCCAGGCCGTATTGAATGAACAGGTCGAGTTTGCGGGACTCCTTGACCGAGAGATAGTCCTCGACATTGAAGCCCTTTACCGAGCCGCCAAAACGGGTGGAATAGGCAGAAAGGTCCGTGTGTTCGATCAGACCAATACCACTGTGGCCAGCCAGAATGCCCTGCCAACTGCTCGGCACATCCGTGCCCAGTGGCGACAACATACCCATACCGGTGACTACGACGCGTCTACGCGACACAGCACTCTCCTTTTTCTTGATGACGACACTTTGCTTCGGCGCTCACTTTTCATCAGGGCTAAAGAAAAAACCGCACGCCGTTACAGCAGTGCGGTTTTTCCCTAACAGCAAGCGACGACTACAAACTATTACGCCTGGTGGCTAGTAACGTAGTCGATAGCAGCTTGAACAGTAGTGATTTTTTCAGCTTCTTCGTCCGGGATTTCGGTCTCGAATTCCTCTTCCAGAGCCATCACCAGCTCAACGGTGTCAAGGGAATCGGCACCCAGGTCTTCTACGAAGGAAGCAGTGTTGACCACTTCTTCTTCTTTAACGCCCAGTTGCTCGGCGACGATTTTCTTGACGCGCTCTTCGATGGTGCTCATACCTTGTTTAACTCCTAATGGACAAATTCAGGCAGCTGGCCAGTGGGTAAGTGTATAGAAAGCCTTTTCAGCTTTTCAACTGAAAGCTTCACCCTGTACCCGGTCGGCCACCTGCCTATAAATTAAGTTGCAGCTTTATAACGGATTTTAGACAGCTCGTATGACATTTTTTTGAAGCGATCCGTCACAATTTAACTCATGTACATCCCGCCGTTCACCGGGATTGTAGCCCCAGTCACGTATGCCGCACCGTCGGATGCCAGGAAAGCGACCACATTCGCGATCTCTTGAGCCTGGCCCAGACGGCCCAGCGGAATCTGCGTCAGCAAGCCTTCACGCTGTGCTTCCGGCAGCTCGCGGGTCATATCGGTGTCGATGAACCCTGGGGCCACCGAGTTGACCGTAATCGACCGCGAACCGACTTCACGTGCCAATGCACGGCTGAAACCTTCCAGACCGGCCTTGGCGGACGCGTAGTTTACTTGGCCTGCGTTGCCCATGGCACCCACTACGGAGCCAATATTGATAATTCGGCCCCAACGCGCCTTGGTCATGCCGCGCAAAACACCCTTGGACAGGCGAAACAGACTGTTCAAGTTGGTATCGACCACGTCGTACCACTCGTCGTCTTTCATGCGCATCATCAGGTTATCGCGGGTAATCCCGGCATTGTTCACCAGAATCGCCGGCGCGCCGAACTGTGCGGTGATCTCGGCCAGTACGGCAGCCACGGATTCATCGCTGGTCACGTTCAGCTCAAGGCCGGTGCCCTGTACGCCGTTTTCCTTCAAGGTCGCGGCGATACGCTCGGCACCCGAGGCGGAAGTGGCGGTGCCGATCACAACGGCGCCCTGACGGCCCAGTTCCAGGGCGATCGCCTGGCCAATGCCACGGCTTGCGCCGGTAACCAGTGCAACTTTACCTTGCAGACTCATGCAGGCTTCTCCTAAGTTCGGGGATCAGGTTTCAGGCCTGTGCCGCAAGCGCGGCAGCGAAGGCATCCGGGGTATTGAGGTTGGCAGTCGACACGCCGTCGGCGCAGCGCTTGTTCAGGCCGGCCAGGACTTTGCCCGGGCCGCACTCGACCAGTTCAGTGGCGCCATTGGCAGCCAGGGTCTGCACCGATTCTACCCAACGCACGGGCTTGTAGAGCTGCTCCAGCAGGTCGCGCTTGAGGGTGTCGAGGTCTGCAGCCACGGCTGCGCTGACGTTCTGCACCAGCGGAATCTGCGGCGCCTGCCAGTTGATGGCAGCGATGGACTCGGCAAAACGCTCGGCCGCCGGGCGCATCAGCTCACAGTGCGACGGCACGCTGACCGGCAACGGCAGGGCGCGTTTGGCACCGCGTGCCTTGCAGCCTTCAATGGCGCGTTCGACAGCCGCCTTGGCACCGGCGATCACCACCTGGCCAGGGGAATTGAAGTTCACCGCGCTGACCACTTCGCCCTGGGCCGCTTCGGCGCAGGCTTCGATCACCACGGCATCGTCCAGACCCAGGATAGCGGCCATGCCGCCCTGCCCGGCCGGAACGGCTTCTTGCATCAACTGGCCACGACGCTCAACCAGCTTGACCGCCTCACCCAGGGTCAGGCTGCCCGCCGCCACCAGGGCGCTGTACTCACCCAGGCTGTGACCGGCAACGAATGCCGGACGCGCGCCGCCTTGTGCCAGCCACAAGCGCCACAGGGCGATCGAAGCGGTCAGGATGGCCGGCTGGGTCTTGTCGGTTTGATTGAGTTGCTCTTCCGGCCCCTGCTGGGTCAGTGCCCACAGGTCGTAACCCAGGGCATCGGAAGCTTCCTTGAAGGTATCCAGGACCTGCGGATATTGCGCGCCCAGCTCGGCCAGCATGCCGAGGGACTGCGAACCCTGCCCTGGAAAGACGAATGCGAGGGATGTAGACATGTAACAAGCCCCTAATGATCTGGTCGTCGGAAATCGACGCCCCTACGGTGGGAGCGCACGAAACTGACAGATTGGATGGTCAATTGAACTGGCCGGTCACATTTAAGCATTCCCGGGCCGATTCGCCTAAGGCAACAGGTCCTCGAGACGGCCGTGCAAGCGTTGCGGCAGGTTTTCCTGGATCTCGATCAAGGCCCGTGCAATCGCGCTCTGAAAGCCTTCCACACCAGCAGAACCATGGCTCTTCACCACAATGCCCTGCAAGCCGAGAAAACTCGCACCGTTATGCCGCGCCGGCGCCAGGTCAGCCTGCAGGCGCCGCATCAATGGCAGTGCCAGGGCACCCACCAGGCGCGACGCCAGATTCTGCTTGAACAAGGCCTCGATACGCGCAGCAATCATGGTCGCCAGGCCTTCGCTGGATTTGAGCAGGATATTGCCGACAAACCCATCGCACACCACCACATCCGCTTCGCCACGGTACAGGCCATCACCTTCGACGAAGCCTACGTAGTTCAAACCCCGCGCGCCCTGCAGCAAGGTGGCGGCCAGCTTGACCTGCTGGTTGCCCTTGATGTCTTCGGTACCGATATTCAGCAAGGCCACGCGCGGGCGCGCCACGCCCAATGCTTCGGCAGCCACCGAGCCCATCACTGCGAACTGGAACAGGTGCTCGGCACTGCAATCGACATTTGCCCCCAGGTCCAGCAGTTGGCAATAGCCTTTCTGCGTCGGAATCGCGGCCACCATCGCCGGCCGATCAATCCCCGGCAGCGTCTTGAGCACGTGTCGGGACAGCGCCATCAACGCCCCGGTATTGCCGGCACTGACACAGGCTTGCACCTTGCCATCACGCAGCAACTCAAGGGCCACCCGCATCGAAGAGTCGGGCTTGCCGCGCAGGGCTGCCGCCGGCTTGTCATCCATGCTGATGGTTTCGCTGGCTGGCGTAATCGTCAGGCGCGCGCGATCCACCGCCGGATGGCTGGCAATCAGTTCTTCAAGAAGGGAGGGTTGACCGACAAGGGTCAGGTGCAGCGAGGGTGTGGCAGACAGGCTGGCAATGCAGGCCTGAACAATGCTGCGGGGACCGAAGTCCCCGCCCATTGCGTCAATCGCGATGACTAGGGCAGACAAGTGATTACTCGTCAGCGCCCTTGTCGATCACTTTACGGCCACGGTATACGCCTTCTGGCGATACGTGGTGACGCAGGTGAACTTCACCGGTGGTCTTTTCTACGGACAGGGTGCTAGCCTCGAGAGCGTCGTGCGAACGGCGCATGTCACGGGCGGAGCGGGATTTTTTGTTCTGCTGAACAGCCATAATTGATTAACTCCTAAACGTTTGGGTCACGCTTTAACTGCGCCAATACACTGAACGGGTTGGACCGCGTTACCTCGTCCTCGCTCGGTTCGGGCTCGTCATCGAGGCCCGCCGGCTGCTGGCATTCTTCCGGATGATGAGCAGGCACAATGGGCAAGGCGAGCAAAAGCTCCTCCTCGATCAGTGCATGCAGATCCAAAGGATCTTCGCCCAGTTCCAGCACGTCATAACCTTTCGGCAACGACTGGGTATTCGCACCCTCCTTCACCACAGCATAACTGCACTCGCTGTGGATCGGCAGGGTGACCAGCTCAAGACAACGCTGGCAAACCATTTTGACTTCGGTGTCGATAAAGCTGTGAATTACCACAGATTTACGTTCATCTCGTTCAAAAACGAATTTGGCCTGCACCGTACCGACAGTGTCGGAAAGCGGGTCGCAGAGTCTCTCCAAATCGGCCAGCAGCAACTCACCTTGAAGGGAGGTGCCACGATCAGCCAATTTGCGCGGGTCAACGTGAGGTGGAATCGGGTCATTCAACATAGGCGCAGCATTATAGGGATGCACCCGGCCATGTCAAAGGAAATTCAGCCCTGTGCGTCAGCCGGTCGCCCCGCTAGAATCCCCGGCTGCCTTGAGGAGACGCCCATGCTGCCTTTATTACTCGCATCCAGCTCGGTTTATCGCCGGGAATTGCTCAGCCGCCTGCACGTGCCGTTCATCTGCAGCTCGCCGGATATCGACGAAAGCCACCGTGCAAATGAATCCGCCGTCGACCTGGTCAAGCGCCTGGCCGAAGAGAAAGCCCGCGCCCTCGCCGCCCGTCATCCAGGCCATTTGATCATTGGCTCCGACCAAGTGGCCGCGCTCGACGGCCGGATCATCGGCAAACCCCACACCTTTGAAAATGCCCGCGAGCAATTGTTGGCGGCGAGCGGCAAGCGTGTGAGCTTTCTGACGGGCCTGGCACTGCTGAACAGCGAGACAGGGCACTGCCAGGTCGACTGTGTGCCGTTTACCGTGCACATGCGTGAGCTGGACGCTGAGCGTGTTGAGCGCTATCTGCGGATCGAGCAGCCGTATGACTGCGCAGGGAGCTTCAAGGCTGAAGGCTTGGGTGTGAGCCTGTTCCAGAGCACCGAAGGGCCGGACTCGACCAGCTTAGTGGGCCTACCATTGATACGACTGGTCGACATGCTGCTGGCCGAAGGCGTGCAAATCCCCTAAGCCCACCACCAAACTACTGTGGGAGCTGGCTTGCCTGCGATAGCGGTGGTCCTGCCACTATAAATGTCGACTGGCCAACCGCTATCGCGGGCAAGCCCGCTCCCACATGTGAATCGATGCGCCTGCTGGATCAGCGCAGGCTCGGGCCTTGGAAGCCCATGTAGAACGCCAGCTTCTCGGCCACGCTGGCACCCAGCCGCTTGGAGAAGCGATCAAACGGCGATTCCTCAACCGTGAAATCCACCAGCTCTTTCTCGCCAATCACATCGCGCGCCACCGAGCTGGCACTGCCCAGGCCATCGATCAAGCCCAGCGGCAATGCCTGCTCGCCCGACCACACCAGCCCGGAGAACAGCTCCGGATGATCTTTGTCCTTGAGGCGATCACCGCGCCCCTGCTTCACGCTGGCGATGAATTGACGGTGGGTGGTGTCGAGCACGCCCTGCCAGAACTGGGTTTCATCGGCCTTTTGCGGCTGGAACGGATCGAGGAAGGCCTTGTGCTCACCCGAGGTATAGGTGCGACGCTCCACGCCGAGCTTCTCCATGGTGCCGACAAAGCCGTAACCGGCCGCCGTTACACCGATGGAACCGACCAGGCTGGCCTTGTCGGCATAGATCTGGTCAGCAGCGCTGGCGATGTAATAGGCGCCCGAGGCACCCAGGTCGGAAATCACCGCGTACAGCTTGATATCCGGGTGCAGGCCGCGCAGACGACGAATCTCGTCATACACATAACCCGATTGCACCGGGCTGCCGCCAGGACTGTTGATGCGCAGGATCACACCCTTGACCTTGGGGTCTTCGAACGCGGCACGCAGACTGCTGACAATATTGTCGGCGCTGGCCGACTCCTTGTCGGCAATCACCCCGCGCACTTCAATCAGGGCGGTGTAGTTGGCGCCGCGGGTTGCGCTTTTTTCCATGTCCATCAACGGGCTGAACAACGCGAGCATGGCAATAAGCCAGACAAAGGTCAGCAACTTGAAGAAAATCCCCCAACGCCGTGCCCGGCGCTGCTCCTGGACACTGGCCAGGAGGGTTTTCTCCAGCAGCTTCCAGCTCTTGTCATCACTGCTATCGGCCTTTTCGGGCGCTTTCCACTCGTCACTCATGCCATTAACCCCAGCAAAGACTTATCGGGCCTGGCTGAGCCAGGCCTGCAGTTCAGAAAAATGATCAATCGTCAGCCTGGGCTCGTATTGCTGCAAGGCTTCGGCTGCCTGGGCACCGTAGCTGACCGCCACGCTGTCCATGCCGGCATTGCGCGCCATCATCAGGTCGAAAGAAGCATCGCCCACCATCAGTGCCTGGCGCGGCGCTACACCGCAATGCGCCAGGATCTGCTCAAGCATCAGAGGATGAGGTTTGCTGGCAGTTTCATCCGCGGCGCGGGTGATATCGAAGAAGTCTTCAAAACCATGCGCCTTGAGCACCCGATCCAGCCCGCGACGGGCCTTGCCGGTGGCAACAGCGAGGTGATACCCCTCGGCGCGAAACGCTTCCAACGACTGCATCACGCCCTCGAACAACGGTGAAGGCGTGGCCTCCAGCGCAATGTAGTGATCGGCGTAATGGTCGCGGAACGCCACTAGCTCAGCGTCGCTGATCTGCGGATACAGGGTGCGAATCGCCTCGGGCAAGCCCAGGCCGATGATGCCCTTGACCGCCAGGTCGCTGCACAGTGCATAGCCGGAACGGGTCGACGCGACGTGCATCGACTCGACAATCCGGCCAATGGAATTACACAGGGTGCCGTCCCAATCGAAAATCAGCAGTTTGTAATCAAGGTGCGACACTCAAACGCTCCACGGTCTTGGCCCACATCTCATCGACCGGCGCCTGCAGCTTCAGCTCGCCGCCGTCGGGCAGCGGCACAGTGAGCATGTAGGCGTGCAGGAACAGGCGCTTGCCGCCCAGGTCGCGGATCTCCTTGGAGAAATCCTCATCGCCGTACTTGGTATCACCGGCAATGCAGTGGCCTGCGTGCAGCGTATGGACGCGAATCTGATGGGTACGCCCGGTGACCGGCTTGGCCTCGACCAGGGTGGCGAAATCGCCGAAACGGCGCAGCACCTTGAACAGGGTCAGGGCTTCTTTGCCCTCCTCGTCCACTTCAACCATGCGCTCGCCGGAACGCAGGTTGCTCTTCTGCAACGGCGCACGAACGCTCTTGATCGAACTGGCCCAGTTGCCGCGCACCAGCGCCATGTAGCGCTTATCCACGCCATCGCCACGTAGGGCGGTGTGCAGGTGGCGCAACATGCTGCGTTTTTTGGCAATCATCAGCAGGCCGGAGGTGTCACGGTCCAGACGGTGGACCAGCTCCAGCTCTTTGGCATCCGGGCGCAACTGACGAAAGGCTTCGATCACGCCGAAATTCAGGCCGCTGCCGCCGTGAACCGCAATGCCGCAGGGCTTGTTGATCACGATCAGCTTGTTATCTTCGAAGACAATCGAGGCTTCAAGGCGCTGCAACAGGCCCTGGGCCAACGGCACAGGCTCGTCGCGTTCTGGCACGCGCACCGGCGGCACACGGACGATATCGCCCGCCTGCAACTTGTACTCGGGCTTGATGCGGCCCTTGTTCACGCGCACTTCGCCTTTACGCAAGATGCGGTAAATCAAGGTCTTGGGCACGCCTTTGAGCCTGGCCAGGAGAAAATTGTCGATGCGTTGGCCGGCATATTCCGGCGAGACCTCGAGCAGCTGGACGCTGGGGGTCTGGGGGGCGGTAGTCGTCATGGCGGCGATGATAACAATTTTTTATGGAATTGAAGCACTTAATCATTGCTGCTATAGTCGCGAACGCCGCCAAAAGCGGCCTGGACAGAGGACTTGCGGCAAACTGCCGGCCCTGACCATCGCAATTCATCAGGACGCGAGGCCGTCCTACGGGGCTTTCGCCACCCTGGAAGGCTCGAGATTGTAACAAGCGCAGGTGACATGAGGCCTGAAGCGAGTGCAGAAAGCAGAGTGAATACTCGCATTCTGCGCCGATATTTACGGCCAGTTCACAAAGTGCAGTCAGTCTTGGGCCAGACCATGGCGAATGTTTCGGAAACAACGCCTGTTAAGAGCTGAGTGAGAGCGCAGTCGCCCACACCTAGTCTTGTTTAGCCATGAGCGTGGACTCCCCATTGGAGAACACGGTAAATGCCAACCCGCTGCGGATTCTGCGCGCGGCAGCACCCGAATTATCAGGGATACGTGTAGGGTGGAGATGCACAACCGTCGGACCGTGTAGCACTAGGCTTATATTTAGACGCTTCATCTCGTCCACAGTCGCCGGTTGATTCCTCCTCCTGACCTTAGCTTTTGTTGAAGTGGTGCCTTTGTCACCACCGCTAACAAGCAGGACGCGTCCGTCGCGATACCGGCCCAATTGGCAGGTTTTGCTGGACACTGGAGTGGCCAACCACTCTTGACGCACCTGACACCGACCGTGAGAAGTCGTGTGTGCCGAACGCCGTTTCCGGCAGCCCGGAAACCGACGGTACAACATGAAAAGAATGCTGATTAACGCAACTCAACCCGAAGAGTTGCGTGTTGCACTGGTAGATGGCCAACGCCTCTACGACCTGGACATCGAATCCGGTGCACGCGAGCAAAAGAAGGCCAACATCTATAAAGGCCGTATTACTCGCATCGAACCAAGCCTTGAGGCTGCCTTTGTCGATTTCGGCTCCGAGCGCCACGGCTTCCTGCCCCTCAAAGAAATCTCCCGCGAATACTTCAAGAAAGCCCCTGAAGGCCGCGTAAACATCAAGGACGTCCTGAGCGAAGGCCAGGAAGTCATCGTCCAGGTCGAAAAAGAAGAACGTGGCAACAAGGGCGCCGCCCTGACCACCTTCATCAGCCTGGCCGGTCGTTACCTGGTACTGATGCCGAACAACCCGCGTGCCGGCGGTATTTCCCGTCGCATCGAAGGCGAAGAGCGCAACGAACTGCGTGAAGCGCTGAACGGTTTGATCGCACCGGCCGACATGGGCCTGATCGTTCGCACTGCCGGCCTGGGCCGCAGCAGCGAAGAAATGCAGTGGGACCTCGACTACCTGCTGCAACTGTGGACCGCCATCAAGGAAGCGTCCCTGGATCGTTCCGCGCCGTTCCTGATCTACCAGGAAAGCAACGTGATCATCCGCGCTATCCGCGATTACCTGCGCCAGGACATCGGCGAAGTGCTGATCGACAGCGTTGAAGCCCAGGACGAAGCCCTGACCTTCATTCGCCAGGTGATGCCGCAGTACGCCAGCAAGATCAAGCTCTACGAGGACAGCGTGCCGCTGTTCAACCGTTTCCAGATCGAAAGCCAGATCGAGACCGCTTTCCAGCGCGTCGTCGAACTGCCTTCCGGCGGCTCCATCGTGATCGACCCGACCGAAGCCCTGGTGTCCATCGACATCAACTCGGCGCGCGCCACGAAAGGTAGCGACATCGAAGAAACCGCCCTGCAGACCAACCTGGAAGCGGCTGAAGAAATCGCCCGCCAGCTGCGCCTGCGTGACATCGGCGGCCTGATCGTGATCGACTTCATCGACATGACCCCCGCCAAGAACCAGCGCGCCGTGGAAGAGAAAGTCCGCGAATGCCTGGAAGCCGACCGTGCCCGCGTGCAAGTTGGCCGCATTTCGCGCTTCGGCCTGCTGGAAATGTCCCGTCAGCGCCTGCGTCCATCCCTGGGCGAGAGCAGCGGCATCGTCTGCCCACGCTGCAACGGCACCGGCATCATCCGTGATGTTGAATCGCTGTCGCTGGCGATCCTGCGCCTGATCGAAGAAGAAGCCCTGAAAGACCGCACCGCCGAAGTCCGCGCGCAAGTGCCGATCCCGGTCGCAGCCTTCCTGCTCAACGAAAAACGCAACTCGATCACCAAGATCGAACTGCGCACCCGTGCCCGCATCGTGATCCTGCCGAACGATCACCTCGAGACCCCGCACTTCGAAGTGCAGCGCCTGCGCGACGACAGCCCGGAAGCCCACAGCGGCCAGTCCAGCTACGAAATCGCCGCTGCCGCTGCCGAAGTAGAAGAAGTCCAGCCAGCCGCTGCGACCCGCACCCTGGTTCGCCAGGAAGCAGCCGTGAAGACGGCACCGGCGCGTGCCAACGCACCGGTACCGACTGAAGTTGCCGCCCCGGTTGCCGCGCCGGCCGCCCTGCCTGAGCCAAGCCTGTTCAAGGGCCTGGTGAAGTCGCTGGTCAGCCTGTTCGCCACCAAGGAAGAGCCGGCCGCGCCGGTGGTGGTTGAAAAACCTGCCGCTGAGCGTCCAGCCCGTAACGAAGAGCGTCGCAACGGTCGCCAGCAAAGCCGTAACCGCAACGGTCGCCGTGACGAAGAGCGCAAGCCTCGCGAAGAACGTGCTCCACGTGAAGAACGCGCACCCCGCGAAGAGCGCGCGCCACGCGAAGCCCGTGAAGACACACCAGCCGTAGCCCGTGAAGAACGTGCACCGCGTGAAGAGCGCGCACCGCGCACTCCACGTGCACCGCGTGAAGATCGCAAGCCACGTGGCGAGCGTGAAGAGCGCGTGCGTGAACTGCGCGAGCCGCTGGACGCTGCACCTGCCGTTGCCGCTGCTGCCGGCGCTGTCGCTGCTGAAGAGCGTCCAGCTCGCCAGCCACGCGAAGAGCGCGCCCCTCGCGAAGAGCGCCAGCCGCGCCCACCGCGTGAAGAGCGCCAGCCACGTGCCGAGCAAGCCGCTGCTGCCAGTGAAGAAGAAGTGCTGACCGGCGAAGAGCAACTGCAGGACGACGGTCAGGACAACGCCGAAGGCGATCGTCCACGCCGCCGCTCCCGTGGCCAGCGTCGTCGCAGCAACCGTCGTGAGCGTCAGCGTGATGCCAACGGCAATGTGATCGAAGGCTCGGAAGAAGCCGGCGAAAACGCAGAAGCCGCGACCAGCGAACCGACCGGCGCCGAACTGGCTGCAGGCCTGGCCGTTACCGCTGCCGTGGCCAGCTCGGTGATCAGCGCGCCCGCTGAAGCCCAGGCGCACGAGCAAGCTGAACGTGCTACCGCCGCTGTCGAAGAAACCGTTGTGGTTGAAGCACCTGTCGCGCACACCCCAGTGGAAGAAGCGCCAGCTGTTGAAGCACCGGTCGTAGAAGCCACCACCCCGATCGAAGCCCCAGTGGTGCCGGAAGTGGAAGTGGCCCCAGTGGTTCGCGAAGTTCGCGAAGCACAGCCGGAAGCCGAATTGGCCGCTGTCGAGCCAGCACCGGTGGTTGAGCCTCAGCCTGTGGTTGAAGCCGCCGTTGAAGCACCAACTGAAGCCCCGGTTGTCGAAGAAGCTGCCCCGGCAGTGCGTGAAGTTCGCGAAGAACAGACCGCCTTCCAGTGGACCGCCCCTGAGCCAGCCGCCCCGGTTGAAGCGCCAGCACCTGCCCCTGTGGTAGAGCAAGCGCCAGCGCCGGTGGTTGAAGCCGTGGTTGCCGAACCTGCGCCAGTGGTCGAGCCTCAGCCAGTGGTGGAAGCGCCAGTGGTTGCCGAAGTCGCCGCTCCGGTGGTTGAAGCAGCACCTGCCAGCGCCCTGACCGAAAATGGTCGTGCGCCGAACGATCCACGTGAAGTGCGCCGTCGTCGCAAAGAAGCCGAGGCAGCCGCCGCTGCAGCTGCTGCTGCCGCCGAAGCACCAGCCCCGGCCGCTGAAGCCGTGGTTGAACACACTGCCCCGATCGTCGACGAAGCCCCGCGCGCCGTCGAAGAAGTGGCAGAGCACCACCCAAAGGCCCTGGAAGAAGAGCACGAGCCTAAACCTCTCGTCTGATTCCAACCGCCACTAAAAAGCCCCGCCTGAGTGATCAGGCGGGGCTTTTTATTGAGCGCAAGAAACCAAGCTTTATCCCTGGGATACATTCGCCTGCAGGCGCTGGCTGGCCGGCTCCTACCGTTGGATGGGGGAGAAACTCAAACTCTGCGGCAGGTCGACGTCCCAGAGTACGCCCGGATCATCTACAGGCACTTCGCTGACGGTCGCCTGTGCAAACAGCCGCCTGGCCCCTCGGTCACCGGTCAGCGCCATCAGGCCCGGTGCCAGCGCCCGGTCAAACGCCACGGGATGCCCATACTGCCCATCCTGCAGCGGCACGCTGATACCGCCCTCCTCCAGCGCAGCGATCACCCGCTCGATGCTCGACGACTGCACAAACGGCATATCCCCCAGCACCACCAGCCAACCTTCAGCGGTGCCACTGGCCGCGACGGCCGCCGCAATGCTGTCGCCCATCCCCGCTGAATCCAGCAGCAACACTTCGCAGCCGTAGGCTTGCGCCAAGCGAATCACCTCAAGGCGCTCCGGCGAAGTCACCACCCAGCGTTTTACCACCCGCGGCGGCAGCGCCAAAAGCACCTGTTCGATCACCGGCCGCGTCACGCCATCCAGGCCGACGCAATCGGCGAGCAACTTGTCTTGATCGGCGCCGGCCTCGGCACGAAAACGACGGCCCTGGCCGGCCGCCAAAACAATCGCGGTAATCGTCACTCCGCCACCACCGGCAGCGGCTTTTTCTGCATTGGCGCTACGCCATTCTTGATCGCGACAATTTCCGCCATCAGCGACAACGCGATCTCCGACGGCGTATGGCTACCGATATGCAAACCAATCGGCCCGTGCAAACGCGCGACTGCCTCGGCAGACAAGCCCAGCGCCGCGAGGTTTTCCCGGCGCTTCTGGCTGTTGACCCGTGACCCCAGCGCGCCGATGTAGAACGCGCTGGAATTCAACGCCGTCAGCAAGGCCATGTCGTCCAGCCGCGGGTCGTGGGTCAGGCAGACGATAGCGGTGCGCTCATCGGTCTGGATATTCAACACAGCCTCATCCGGCATGCCCGGCACAAAGCGGCCATGCTGCTCTTCCCAGCCGTAGACAAATTCGTCGCGTGGGTCGCAGATAAGGACTTCGAAATCCAGCAAGCGCGCCATTTCCGCCACGTAGCGCGACAGCTGCCCGGCACCGATCAACAGCAGGCGCCAGCGCGGGCCGTAGATGGCCCGCAGGCGCTCGCCATCAAAGCTGACGATGTCGGTCTTGCTCGCGTTGCTCAGGGTCACGGCGCCTGTGGCCAGGTCCAACTCGCGGGCGACAATTTCATGCGCTTCGCAGCGCGCCAGCAATTGCGCGACCCAATCCCAATCCTGCACACGCTCCTCGGTCAGGCGCAGCGTGCCGCCGCAAGGCAGGCCGAAGCGCGCCGCTTCATCGCGGGTGACGCCGTAGGTGACCAACTGCACCGGCGGCCCGTCACCGGCCAGGCGGCCGTCCTGCAAGCGCGCAATCAGGTCATCCTCGATGCAACCGCCGGACACCGAGCCGATCACCACGCCATCGCCACGCAGCGCCAACATGGCGCCCGGCGGCCGTGGTGCACTGCCCCAGGTCTGGACCACGCTGTACAACACCACCGGCTGACCGGCGCGACGCCATTCGAGCACGCTGCGCAAGACATTCAGATCCACACTGTCCATCAACACTCCTGCAAGCGTGCAGCGCAGCCAAGCGGCTGGCCAATGGATTTTAGAACGGGCAACCCTGCGCGAGTTTCATCAGCGTAGACCGACCCGAGTGAACGGCAGTCCCATAAAGACGGGCTTCAATGCAATCTGATGAAGTGTTTACTTAATGTAAATCAAAAAATCGAAAAAGTGATCCACCCGAAACGCAAACGCCCCGAACAAGTCGGGGCGTTTGTGCGAAGCGTCGGTGTCAATTCACACCAGAAAGCGCTTACTTCACCGAAGCAGGAGCAGGACCTTCGGCGACGCCCAGGTCATCTTCCACGCGGGTGTCGGAGATGCCAGTACCGCCGGAAGCCAACTCGCTGTGCAGCTTGTCGGTGTCCAGTTCCTTGACCCACTTGGCCACGACGATGGTGGCAACGGCGTTACCGACCAGGTTGGTCAGCGCGCGAGCTTCGGACATGAAGCGGTCGATACCCAGGATCAGCGCCAGGCCGGCAACCGGCAGGTGGCCGACGGCCGACAGGGTTGCAGCCAGTACGATGAAGCCGCTACCGGTCACGCCTGCAGCGCCTTTGGAGGACAGCAGCAGCACCAGCAGCAGGGTGATCTGGTGGGTGATGTCCATGTGGGTGTCAGTCGCCTGGGCGATGAACACGGCAGCCATGGTCAGGTAGATCGAAGTACCGTCGAGGTTGAACGAGTAGCCAGTCGGGATCACCAGGCCTACTACGGACTTCTTCGCGCCCAGGCGCTCCATCTTGATCAGCATGCGTGGCAGTGCGGATTCGGAGGAGGAAGTACCCAGCACGATCAGCAGCTCTTCACGGATGTAGCGAACCAGCTTCAGCACGCTGAAACCGTGCGCGCGGCAGATGGCGCCCAGCACCACGACCACGAACAGGATGCAGGTGATGTAGAAGCAGATCATCAGCTGGCCCAGTTGCACCAGCGAACCGACACCGTAGGCACCGATGGTGAACGCCATGGCGCCGAGGGCACCGATTGGGGCGAGCTTCATGATCATGTTGATGATGTTGAACATCACGTGCGCGAAGCGATCGATGAAGTCCAGGACCGGCTTGCCGTAGGCACCCAGGCGATGCAGGGCGAAACCGAAGATCACCGAGAACATCAGCACTTGCAGGATGTCGCCGTTGGCGAACGCACCGACGATAGTGTTCGGGATCACATTGAGGATAAAGCCAACCACGCTCTGGTCTGCACCGGCAGTCACGTAGGCCGCGACTTTGGAGGCGTCCAGGGTTGCCACGTCGATGTGCATGCCGGCGCCCGGTTGCACAACGTTGACGACGATCAGGCCGATCAGCAGGGCGATGGTGGAAACGATTTCGAAGTACAGCAGCGCGTAGCCGCCGGTTTTGCCGACCGATTTCATGCTTTGCATGCCAGCGATGCCGCTGACAACGGTGCAGAAGATGATCGGGGCGATGACCATTTTGATCAGCTTGATAAAGCCGTCACCCAGTGGCTTGAGGGCCACACCGGTCTGTGGGTAGAAGTGACCGAGCAAAATACCGATAACGATTGCAACGATCACCTGGAAATACAGGGATTTGTAGATTGGCTGACGAGTCGTCATTGCAAAGTTCCTCAATCGTCCCGTGTGGCAAATATCCGCCATTGCCCACGACACTTGAATTGCGAACCCTCCTGCACTGGAGGGATTTGTTGTTTGCGAGGCTTGTAGGACCAGGCCTGCGCTGTCGTATGTATCGCAAACGGCGTGCCAGCTTTGGTAAAAATCCTACAGGCCTTTAGACATCAGGGCTGGGGGATTTCCGGCCCCTTCTAACGCAGGCAAACAGGTGGCGGATTTCCGCCCACTCGCCCAATCCCGTCCTACAATTTGGCGGATATCCGCCTTGTCCCTCTCCCAGGGGGTGGCTACCATCGGCCACTCCATGGACGAGGCCTTCGCATGCGTGAACGTACCATCGCCAGTCATTACGCCCGGGCGGCCCTCGGCGGTGCACGCCGAGCCGGCTACGATTATTCGGGCCTGCTGTTGCAAGTCGGTATCACCCCGCAATTACTGAGCGAACCTCGCGCCCGTATTGCACCGGAGCAATTTACCCGACTGCTGCAAATGCTCTGGCTGGCGCTGGACGACGAATACCTGGGCTTTGCCGACGGCCCAAGCAAACGCGGCACTTTCGCCATGATGTGCCACGCGCTGATCCACTGCCGCACCCTGGAGAAAGCGCTGGAACGCGGCTTATTATTTTATAGCCTATTCCCACAAGGTCCGCGCTGGCAGCTGACCCGCGAAGGCGACATGGCCCGCTTGAGCCTCGACGACTCGCAACTGTGGGACCCGGACCATTTCCTCAGCGAATGCCTGCTGGTGATCTGGCATCGCCTGGGCAGTTGGCTGATCGGCCAACGGATTCGGCTGCACCAGGCCACGTTCAGCTACCCGATGCCGGCCCATGCCACTGAATACGACCTGCTGTTTCCGTGCACCCTGGTGTTCGGCGCCTCGAGCAGCAGCCTGGTATTTCCCAGCCGCTACCTGAGCCTGCCGCTGCTGCAGGACGAGCGTACGCTCAAGCACTTCCTGGAACGCTCGCCGGCGGATTTGCTGTCGCGCCCCGATGAGGGCGACAGCCTGAGCAGCCAACTGCGGCGCCTGCTGAGCCGCGACCGCACGCCCTGGCCGGACCTGGAAGCCGTCGCCCAGCACCTGCACATCAGCCCGCAAACCCTGCGCCGGCATCTGCGAGAGGAAGGCACCAGTTTCCAGGCACTCAAGGATGAGCTGCGGCGGGACATCGCCATCTATCACCTGGGGCGGGCGGATCTGTCATTGCAGGAAATCGCCGAGCAGTTGGGATTTTCCGAACCGTCGGCGTTTCATCGGGCGTTCAAGAAGTGGACGGGGCTGACGCCGGGGGCTTACCGGGCGCAGGAAAGTTAGAGGTGTGCCGGCGATGAGGCCATCACCGCCGATGAAGCTCACACCGCCGGAAAGTGAATCTTGAACGCCGCCCCACCCAATGGTGAATCACCCAGGGTCAGGCGCGCGCTGTAGCTTTCAATGATGTCCTTGACCACCGCCAGGCCAATGCCCTGCCCCGGATGCTGGCGGTCCAGCCGCTCGCCCCGCTGCAGGATCCGTGCACGCTGATCCGGTGGCACCCCGGGCCCGTCGTCTTCAATGCACAGCTCGGTGCCTTCCAGGCTTTCCACCAGGCTGATGCGCACTTCGCTCAGGCACAGCCGGTAGGCGTTTTCCAGCAGGTTACCGAGCAATTCGAGCAAGGCGCCTTTCTCGATCGGTACGTCGCACTCTTCCGGCAGATCAAAAGACACGGTCACGCGTTTGTCGCGATAGACCTTGTCCAGCGTGTCGCACAAGCTTTGCAGCACCGGTTCCAGGCGCACCTGGTGGCGCACCAGGCCGCTTTTGCGCAGGCTCGCGCGCTGCAACTGGTAGCTGATCTGCTGGCTCATGCGCTCGATCTGCGATTGCAGGACCCAGGCCTGGTCGCGGTCTTCCGGACGCTGGGCCATGTCCTCGCTTACGCCCTGCAATACTGCCAGCGGGGTTTTCAGGCTGTGGGCCAAGTCGTCGAGGGAGTCGCGATAGCGTGCCCGCTGCTCGCGCTCGCTGTGCAGCAAACGGTTGAGCGAGCCGGTCAGGCGCAGCAGTTCGCGGGGATGTTCTTCGCTGAGGCTTTCGCGGGTGCCGCCTTCGATCTGGTCGAGTTCCTGGCTCAGGCGCCGCAAGGCTTGCAGGCCCCAGGTCAGGCCCAGCCATAGCAACGTCAGCAGCACCAGCAAGGCTGCGCCGAAGCCCAGGTACAGGTTTTCGCGCAGGCCTTCGAGGGTCAGCTGGTATTCGCGCACCGGCTGCAGGGCGACGATACTGAACGCCGCGCTCTTGCCGCCGAGCAGCTTGACCTCGACGTCATAGACAAAGAATTCCTGGCCGTTGGCTTCGCGAATCCGCGCAAATTCATTGCCGCGTCCGTCATAGCGCGGCTTGTAGTTGATGTTTTCTTCTTTGGTCGCCCGCGAGCGCCACACCAGGTGGCCCTCACGGTCATAGATGTAGCCCAACAGGCGGCTGTCAGTGAGGTTGAAACGTTCGTCAGGCAACTGCGCCGGCATCAGCAGCCGGTTGTTTTCGACGCGTGCCGCCGAAATCAGGGTGGTGACATCCGACGCCAGGCGCTGCTCGATGGAATCCTGCAACGCCAGGCTGAACGCCCCCTGCATGGCCGGCAACAAACCCAGCATGAACAGCACGGCCAGGGTGGCGGCCGCCAGCATCAAGCGCACGCGTAGCGAGCGAATCAACGGCAGCGCTCATTGAACAGGTAGCCCAGGCCGCGCACGGTGTCGATCGGCTTGAACCCCGCCGGGCCTTCGAGTTTGCGGCGCAGGCGGCCGACCAGCACTTCGATCACGTTTGGATCGCGCTCGTCGTCATCGGGGTAGAGCTGCTCCATCAAACGGTCCTTGGCCACCACTTGCTGGTGATGGCGCATCAGGTATTCGAGGATCCGGTATTCGTAGGCGGTCAGTGCCAGCGGCTGTTCGTCGAGGGACGCCTGCTTGCGATTGAGGTCCAGCAGCAACGGCCCGGCGACGATGGTCGATTGGGTAAAGCCGCTGGAGCGGCGCAACAAGGCATTCATCCGCGCCTCCAGCTCTTCGAACTGGAACGGCTTGACCACGTAGTCGTCGGCGCCCGCCGCCAGGCCTTCGACCTTGTCCTGCCAGTTGCCGCGCGCGGTGAGGATCAGGATCGGGAAGGTCTTGGCCTGGGCGCGCAATTGGCGGATCAGGTCCAGGCCGCCCATGCCGGGCAGGCCGAGGTCGATGATCGCCAGGTCATGATTGAATTGGCCGGTCTGGTACAGGGCCTCTTCGGCGTTGGCCACGGCCTCGACCACATGTCCACTGTCGGTCAGGCGGGTAAACAGGTGATGACGCAGCAGCGCCTCATCTTCCACCACCAGCAATTTCATAAGGCTCTCCAAAGCAAATCAACTGTCCGACAGGGGGATATCATAGCGGCCCTGCAAGTCTTGCTGGCGCATTTTAATGCCATTGTACTGGCCGGTCAGGTGTTGATAACCGGCGCGATAGCCCTGCTGCGGGGCCGCAAGGCCCAGGGACTGGCCCCAGGGCGTGGGCTGGCTGCCCGCATCTTCGAAACTCACACGCTGGATCAGCGTGCTGGTTTTCTTGGTTTTCTCACGACCGAATCCTGCAAAGGCGCCATCGGAGGCCTGGACCCCGGCAGTGGCACTCAGCATGGTCAACGCCAACATCAGCTTTTTGATCGCAGTCATGGTGTTACCTCATACGCGCAGGGCTGTGGTGTGTTGAGACCAGCCTACGCAAACGCCCCTGAACTCCCCCTGAACAGGCTCTGAACCTCGCCTGAACCGTTGCGGGCTATCCGGCGGCGCAGCAACTCGGCAAAATACCGCCCATGAATCCCCTACCCGCTTGCTGCACCCCACTCGATGCCCACTGGCCGCTGCCCGCCCCCTTGCCGGGCACGGTATTTCTCAGCACCCGGTTTGACCCGGCCTTGCTGGCGGACGGGGATTTCCAGCGCAGCGCCGTGCCGCCACCGCCGAGCATCCAGCGCTCGGTGGCCAAGCGCCAGGCCGAGTTTCTTGCCGGTCGACTGTGTGCACGCGCCGCCCTGCAAAGGCTGGATCACCTGGATTGTGTGCCGGCGATTGGCGACGACCGCGCACCGGTGTGGCCGGCGCATATCAGTGGCTCGATCACCCACAGCACCGGGCATGCCGCCGCGATTGTCGGGCACAAGGCGCAATGGCGCGGGCTGGGCATGGACCTGGAGAACATCCTGAGCCTGGAACGCGCGGAACGCCTGGCCGGGGAAATCCTGACCGCCGATGAACTGCAGCGCATGGCCGCCCTCCCTCGCGAACAGGTCGCCTTGCTGGTGACGCTGACGTTTTCGGCCAAGGAGAGTCTGTTCAAGGCGCTTTATCCGATCGTGCAGAAGCGCTTCTATTTCGAGCATGCCGAGGTGGTGGAGTGGTCAGAGGCCGGTCACCTGCGGCTGCGGCTGCTGACGGATTTGTCCGAAGAGTGGTGCCATGGCAAGGAATTGACGGGGCAGTTTGCGCTGGATGACGGACAGCTGTTGAGCCTGGTGGCGGTAGGCGCCTGATAGGGCGCTGGCGCCGGCAAGGGAATGCACTGCAAATGCACGATCCGGCTTGCCGGCGATAGCACTATCAAGGCTTATCCTGGTCTCGCGGCCAACTGAGGCTAAAGCAAGCCCCACCCAAGTTGTTGCTCTTGCTGATCAACGCCCGCCCGCCGTGCCAATAAATGATCCGCCGCACAATCGACAACCCCAACCCATGCCCGCCAGAGGCGCGGGTGCGGCTGTCATCCAGGCGCAGGAACGGCGTGAAGATGCGCTCCCAGGCACTCTCCGGCACACCGGGGCCATCATCTTCCACATCGATACGGCAGCGCACCTGCCCCACCTGGTAACTGATCAGGACCTGGCCCTGGGCGTGGCGCATGGCATTGCTCACCAGGTTTTGCAGGGCGCGGTGCAGATAGCGCGGTTCGGCGTCGACCCAGGCGTCATCCCAATGCGCCGAAGACAGGCAAATGCCCCGACTCACCGCGACTTGAGGGCGCAGTGGCGATAATTCGCCGATGACCTGATTGAGCAGCGCATCGAGGTCGACCCGTTGGAAATTCAGCTCCGGCGCGCCCTGTTCCAGGCGCGCATACGTGAGCATCTCATCCACCAGGCCATCGAGGTCCTGGATATCGCTGTCCATGCCTTCCAGGTATTTGCGCCGGGCTTCAGCGGTAGTCGCGTCGCCGAGCATCTCCAGGCCAAAGCGCAGGCGCGCTACCGGGGTGCGCAGCTCGTGGGACACCGCGCGCACCAGTTCGCGCTGGATGGCGAGCAATTGCTGCAAGTGCTCGGCCATGCCATTGAACGCCGCGGCCAGGCGCCCTACCGAGTCAGCACCCCGGGCTGGCACGCGCACCTCCAGGTTGCCCTTGGCGATACGCGTCGCGGCCGCTTCCAGGCCTTTGAGGCGCCGCTCCAGTTGACGCACCAATAGATAGACGATCAGGCCAATCAGGCTCAGGCCGATCAAGGCGATCAGGATCAGCCATTGCGCCGGGTAAGGGTTCATTTGAAACAGTGGGCCGATTTCCAGCACCCAGGGCGTGCCGACCATGCCGGCGAAGACGCGGATCGAATCGCCGCCCTTGCCCAGGGCCATCACCGTATCGCCTTCCGACACGCGGCGACGCTGGTCTTCGTCCATGTCGGCCTGGTCGAGGGCCATCAGGTGCATCTCGAAGCCAAAACCCTTGGCTTCTTTTATAGCGGCCAGGCGTTGCGGCTGTTCGGCCACCGGGAAGCGCACCAGTTCGTCGGCCAAGAGGTAAATCGTCGCACGGGCCAGTTGTTCGCTGATCTGCTGCACTTCGCCGGTCAACACCAGTTGCTCCCGCTCACTGACCAGGCGCAGCACGCGTGCCGCATGGGGGCCGGTCTGTTCTACCAGGACCTGACCGCGTTGCAGGCGATTGCGCTGACTGAGGTCCAACTGGGCGTCGCTGAGGGTGCGCAATTGCAGCGGGATACCGAGCAGGCGCTCCCACACCGCCAGGGCGCGCTGACGCTCGATGGCGCTCATCGGCTGCAGGTTGTCACCCATCAGCGCGAAGGTGCCATGGGCCAGGCGCTCGCGGTATTGGCCGCTGCGCACCTCGTTGAGCAGGTGCAATGCCAGCACGCCGAGCAACGCCACCAGGATCAGCGCCGCACACATGCCGCCATAGATGCGCAGGAAGATCGAGTTCACAGCGGCAGATCAGCGGCGGCTTCGGGGACGAACAGGTAGCCTTTGCTGCGAATGGTCTTGATCAGGCGCGGGTGGATCGGATCGTCGCCGATTTTCGGGCGGATCCGCGAGATGCGCACGTCGATGGAGCGGTCCTGGCCGTCATAGCCGATGCCGCGCAGGGCGATAAAGATTTCTTCGCGGGACAGGATGCGCCCGGCATTCGCCACCAACAGCCACAGCAGGTCGAATTCGGCGCTGGTCAGTTCGATTTCGCCCGCGTGCAACCAGGCTTCGCGCAGGGCGTTGTCGACCACCAGCGGGCCGAACTGCAGGCGGCGCTGGTTCTCCACGGCGGCAGGTTCCGCCGGTTCGCTGCGCCGCAGCAGGGCCTGGATGCGGGCCAGCAACAGGCGCGGCCGCACCGGTTTGCACACATAGTCGTCGGCGCCCATGTCCAGGCCGAGCACCTGGTCCATGTCGTCGGTACGCGCGGTGAGCATCAGGATCACGCCATCGTAGCGCTCGCGGACTTTACGGCAGATGCTCAGGCCGTCTTCCCCAGGCAGCATCAGGTCGAGGATCACCAGGTCGGGTTGTTCGGCGATGATGCGTGCCGCCGCCAGGGCGCCGTCACTCTCGACCGAAACCCGCAGGCCATTGCTCTCCAGGTAATCACGGGTCAACTCGGCCAATCGCTCGTCGTCCTCGACAATCAATACCTGCCAGGCTTCCTGCTCCATGCGTGATCCTCGTTTTTTATCAAGGGATTCGTCAGCCAGTGCGGTCAAAGGGGGAGCGAGATTGCCCGCTCCGCCTGTTTGATCTTCGCCCGGCATACCTTATTTGTAATGTTTTGAGGGCATAACAAACCCCGATTGTAGCCATGCCCCAACCCTCAAGCACAAGCCGGGAAATCCATTCGGTGATCGCATTTTTTTGTGATAGGGTTCGCGCCCTCAAAAATCCAATCGGCTGTTTTTATCTTGGAATATTCGGTGACAAACGGCTGAATCCAGCAGTACTGCGGCCTACACGGCTGTTCCACGTTTCATACACATTTTACCCACAGCGTTATCCACAGGTAGTGCGTTGCTAAGCCCCCCAAAACGCATTATCTTGTAGCTCGGCGCTAAAAAACCCTACATGTAGGGTTTTGAGCGAAAAGACCCAACACAAATCAGACAAGAAACTCAAGCCCTTTCTTGCTCCTGTTTGGTCTAGCCAAAGCATTTTTTGAAAGCCCACACCGCGCACGCGGATGGCAACCGTTTCACGCTTCAACAGCGCAAAACGGTACGGGTGTTGCAGCGCTTGAACCGGGCGACTGTCACCCAACAGGAATACGGCCAGAGGCTTTTACGCCTTGAACCGAAGACTTCGGCATGGAAGCGGCGCGAATAGCTCCCTTCCTCCTGTCCCGAAGTTGTTATGCCAGGCCAAAGGCCTGTTGTAAGTGCTTCAGGACGGAACGGTGGGCACCGAGATGGTGCCCAAATAAATATAGAATGTGGAGACAACCCCCCATGCAAACCGACACAACTCGCGAGAACCCGCAAGGCTCCGTGCCGCAGGCCGCTGATTCGAACCTGGATCTGTCCGCCACCGCGCCCGGCCAATTGCGTGTGATCAAGCGTAACGGCACTGTCGTTCCTTACACCGATGACAAAATCACCGTCGCCATCACCAAAGCGTTTCTTGCAGTTGAAGGCGGCACCGCTGCCGCTTCGTCGCGCATCCACGACACCGTTGCCCGCCTGACCGAACAAGTCACCGCGACCTTCAAGCGTCGCATGCCATCGGGCGGCACCATCCACATCGAAGAAATCCAGGACCAGGTCGAACTGGCCCTGATGCGTGCCGGCGAGCAGAAAGTCGCCCGCGACTACGTGATCTACCGTGACTCGCGCGCAAAGGAACGTGCCGTACGTTCCCCGGCTGAAGAAGCTGCCGTGCAAGCGCACCCGTCGATCCGCATCACCCTGGCCGACGGCAGCTTTGCCCCACTCGACCTGGGCCGCCTGAATACCATCATCACCGAGGCCTGCGAAGGCCTGGAAGAAGTCGACGGTGACCTGATCCAGCGCGAAACCCTGAAGAACCTGTACGACGGCGTGGCCCTGACCGACGTCAACACCGCCCTGGTGATGACCGCCCGTACCCTGGTTGAACGCGAGCCGAACTACTCGTTCGTGACCGCGCGCCTGCTGATGGACACCCTGCGTGCCGAAGGCCTGGGCTTCCTGAAAGTCGCCGACAGCGCCACCCACCACGAGATGGCCGACCTGTACGCCAAGGCCCTGCCGGCCTACATCGCCAAGGGTATCGAATTCGAATTGCTGAACCCGGTCCTGGCCACCTTCGACCTGGAAAAACTCGGCAAGGCGATCAACCACGAGCGCGACCAGCAGTTCACCTACCTGGGCCTGCAAACCCTGTACGACCGTTACTTCATCCACAAGGACGGTATCCGCTTCGAACTGCCGCAAGTGTTCTTCATGCGCGTGGCCATGGGCCTGGCGATTGAAGAGAAGCAGAAAGAAGACCGCGCCATCGAGTTCTACAACCTGCTGTCGTCCTTCGACTACATGTCTTCGACCCCGACCTTGTTCAACGCCGGCACCCTGCGTCCACAGCTGTCCAGCTGCTACCTGACCACCGTGCCGGATGACCTGTCGGGCATTTACCACGCGATCCACGACAACGCCATGTTGTCCAAATTCGCCGGCGGCCTGGGCAACGACTGGACCCCGGTGCGCGCACTGGGTTCGTACATCAAGGGCACCAATGGCAAGTCCCAGGGCGTTGTACCGTTCCTGAAAGTGGTGAACGACACCGCCGTCGCCGTGAACCAGGGTGGCAAGCGCAAAGGCGCTGTGTGTGCCTACCTGGAAACCTGGCACATGGACATTGAAGAGTTCATCGAGCTGCGCAAGAACACCGGTGATGACCGTCGTCGTACCCACGACATGAACACCGCCAACTGGATCCCTGACCTGTTCATGAAGCGCGTCTTCGATGACGGCAAGTGGACCCTGTTCTCGCCCTCCGAAGTTCCGGACCTGCACGACCTGACCGGCAAGGCCTTCGAAGAGCGCTACGAGTACTACGAAGCCCTCACCGAGTACCCAGGCAAGGTCAAGCTGTTCAAGACCATCCAGGCCAAAGACCTGTGGCGCAAAATGCTGTCCATGCTGTTTGAAACCGGCCACCCATGGCTGACCTTCAAAGACCCGTGCAACCTGCGCAGCCCGCAGCAGCACGTCGGCGTGGTCCACAGCTCGAACCTGTGCACCGAGATCACCTTGAACACCAACAAGGACGAGATCGCCGTTTGCAACCTGGGCTCGATCAACCTGCCGAACCACATCGTCAACGGCAAGCTGGACACCGCCAAGCTGGAACGCACCGTCAACACCGCTGTACGCATGCTCGATAACGTGATCGACATCAACTACTACTCGGTGCCACAGGCGCAGAACTCCAACTTCAAGCACCGTCCGGTTGGCCTGGGCATCATGGGCTTCCAGGATGCGCTGTACCTGCAGCACATTCCTTACGGCTCGGATGCTGCGGTCGAGTTCGCCGACAAGTCCATGGAAGCGGTCAGCTACTACGCGATCCAGGCCTCCTGCGACCTGGCCGACGAGCGCGGTGCCTACGAGACATTCCAGGGTTCGCTGTGGTCCAAAGGCATCCTGCCGCTGGACTCGCAACAGATCCTGATCGAAGCCCGTGGCCAGAAGTACATCGATGTCGACCTGAACGAATCCCTGGACTGGGCGCCGGTACGTGCCCGTGTGCAGAAAGGCATTCGTAACTCCAACATCATGGCCATCGCACCGACCGCAACCATCGCCAACATCACCGGCGTATCGCAGTCGATCGAACCGACCTACCAGAACCTGTATGTGAAATCGAACCTGTCGGGCGAATTCACCGTGATCAACCCGTACCTGGTTCGCGACCTCAAGGCCCGCGGCCTGTGGGACTCGGTCATGATCAACGACCTGAAGTACTACGACGGTTCGGTGCAGCAGATCGAGCGCATCCCGCAAGAACTCAAAGAGCTCTACGCGACTGCCTTCGAAGTGGACACCAAGTGGATCGTGGACGCCGCCAGCCGTCGCCAGAAGTGGATCGACCAGGCTCAGTCGCTGAACCTGTACATCGCCGGCGCATCGGGCAAGAAGCTCGACGTGACCTACCGCATGGCTTGGTACCGTGGCCTGAAAACCACTTACTACCTCCGTGCCCTGGCCGCGACCAGCACCGAGAAGTCGACCATCAACACCGGCAAGCTGAACGCTGTGTCCAGCGGTAACCACGGTGATGATTCGGTGCTCGCCGCCCCGGCCGGCCCGGCGCCAGTGCCAAAGGCCTGCGCGATTGACGAGCCGGATTGCGAAGCTTGCCAATAAGCTGAGCCCGCCCTGGGGCTAACCCCCAAGGCTGAAAAGCCCCCGATACACTTAACGTGTATCGGGGGCTTTCTTTTGCCCGGTAAAAACCCCGTACGAGACTAGATCAACACGGTAGCTATACCCGATGCAGGCACGCCGCCCCGCTGCCCCCACAACTCAATGCGACCGTTAATCACCGCCATCGAATGACCGTTGTACTCCACTGTCCCGACTTTGCTGTTTCTCAAGTCGGCATCGGTCGCCGGCCTGTAAAGTCCCTTCAATCCCAAGCGGTCCAAGCCTTCCCGAGAGTACTCCCCATCGTTGAGGCTCTTCATGGCAGCCATGAAACTGCCCCCTGCCGTGCCGTCGTTGTTTTCCATCTGGGCCCGCTTGGCACTCGCGGCAAACATGAAGTTGGCAGACGTTATCATCGAAGGATCATCGCCCTCGAATCGGGCCTCCTTTGCCGCCAACTTGAATTCTTCCTTGGAAAAATGAACCTTGTATCCATCGCGCATCGTCACGTCATAGCCATCGCCCGCCTCTTTTACCTCCTTGAATACATCTGTAGGCTCCTTGCCATACCGCATCATGGCGGCCTTAATTGCGGAAACCGTCACACAATTGCCGTCAGGCCCTTGCTTGAAACCCGTCCAGATATTGCCCTGTTCTTTTCCAGTTCCCGGCTTTTGCCCGGGGTTACTGTTATCAGGCTTGTAGTTGAAATAATTCTGCCCTTTTGTGTAAGGCCGATTGCCCATTTGCTCGGCAGGACCAAACCCCGCAGGGTCCACTCTACCGCCGCCCCTCCCCCCCTCCGCCACCTCCCGGCGGTGGCGTGTTCGGTGGTGGGACATCATCCGCATCGGGAAACCACTCCTTCAGCAGCCGCTTGAGAAGCTCAAGGTACTTGCTATCGGATTCTTCGATGAGCTTCTTGAGGATCTCCTTGAATTTTTCATCACCCAAATTCTCACGCAGTTCACTCAATTTGTTGCGCAAGTCCTGGACCGACTGGGTTTTGCCGTCTTTCTCGGCGTCGAACAACTGTTGGAGGAACGACTTGACCGTCGATGCGTGATCCACAGGTTTAACGGGCGGCGAATCACCTCGCGCAACTCCAGCCACAGAGGCGGTACGCCGCGCCCCCGATACTCCTGAACTTCCCATCTTCGGCACTCCCACTGATTGGTGAGCCGACAAGGCTCTTGACCATCAGTGGCAAGACAGAAATGGAGTGTTCCTTCCCCAGAAATTCAACGCGTAACCTGTAGTGTCATGGGTTATTTTCCTACGCCCACAAAAAAGCCCCTCTTACGAGGGGCTTCTTGTCGAGCGCTTTTGCATCAGGTCATCTGAATGATGGTCTGCATGATGGTGCTCTGGGTGGAGATGGTCTTGGCGTTCGCCTGGTAGTTGCTCTGGGCCTTGATCAGGTCCACCAGCTCGTTGGTCAGGTTGACGTTGGAGTTCTCCAGCGAGTTGGCCACGATCGAACCCAAGGTCCCGGCTTGCGGGCTGTCATAACCCGGCTGGCCCGAGGCGAAGGTCTCTCTCCAGGTGGTGCCGCCGGAGGGCTGCAGGCCCTGTTCGTTGTTGAAGCTGGCCAGGGAGATCTGGCCGATAGCCTTGCTCTGCTGGTTGCTGAACGTGGCGAACAGTACACCGCTGCCGTCGATTTTCAGGCCGGTGATCTGGCCGGTGGCGTAGCCATCGGTGACCGGCGGGTTGCGGTAGCTGGCGGAGTTGTACTGGGTGATGTTACCCATGTTGACGGCAATACCGCCGGTGTTGGCAGCAGCACCGTTGTCCTTCCAAACGCCATCGACCAGGCCGCCCGGCTTCCAGTCGTCAATGGTCATGGTAGTGTCCTTGACGTTGGCGCCGACAATTTTTTCGAGCTTGCCAGAGGTATCAAAGGTCAGCGTAGACGGCACTGGGGCAACGGCACCGCTACCGCTGATCGGCGTGCCATCCGGGTTACGGCCGTCAATCAGCGTGTAGGACTGCCAGACGTTGCCATCGGTTTTAACCATGTACTGCACCATCGAGTGGGCGTTGCCCTGGGTATCGTAGAGCGTGGTGGAGTACTGGGTGTTGAAGCTGTCGGTCTTGGTCGGATCGAACGGGTGGTCCGTCTGATTGATCGGCAGGTCCGAAGAATTCAGGTTACTGGTGGAGTCCACTTTGGTGGACGCCTTCGGCGGCAGGTTCGCCAGGTTCAGTTGCAGGTCGACCAGGCCACCCTTGACGATTTTGCCATCGGCGTCCGCTGCGTAGCCTTGCAGGCGCGAAGTACCGGTGTTGTTAGTGATGTAGCCATCTTTGTCGGCACGGAACGCACCGCTGCGAGTGTATTCCAGCGAGCCGTCGCTGCCCTTCTGCACGAAGAAGCCGCCACCCTGGATCGCCATGTCCAGGATACCGCCGCTGTTGTTGACGTCACCCTGGGTGAACTGCTGCGACACAGCCGCCAGGTTCACACCATTGCCGATGCTGTTCTGGCCGGTGCCCAGTTTGGAGGCGGCGTAGATGTCCGCGAATTCCGCACGGGACGACTTGAAGCCAGTGGTCGCGACGTTGGCGATGTTGTTGCCGGTCACGTCCAGTTGTTTGTTGGCCGCATAGAGGCCGCTAAGGCCGATATTAAAAGACATGTTTCTCTCCCTCTGCCGTATTTAGCCGGCTCTATGTACCGATAGTCTGAATTTGCGACAGCTTGACGCTGCCCATGCCACCTGCAAGGTTCAACAGCATTTCGCCGCCGGTCTTGCTCAACGTCACGCTGGTCACCGTCGCGGGCAGCGAGGTCGCCAGGGCTACCGAGTCGCCCTTGTCATTTTTGGTGGTGGCCGCGAAGGTGTAGGTACCTGCGGGGGCCACTTCACCTTTGTCGTTCTTGCCGTCCCAGATGAAGTCGGAGTTACCCGCGCTCTGGGCGCCCATGTCGATGGTGCGCACCACGTTGCCATCTTTGTCAGTGATCTTGATGGAGACGTTACCCACCGCAGAGGTCACCGCGACCGAACCGGTCATGCTCTTGCTTGTGTCCACCAGGGCCTTGTCGGTCTGGGTGATGATCGAGCGCCCGACCAGCGACGATGCCTGCAGCGCTTGCGAGGAGCTGAAGTTGCTCGAGATCGCATTCACCGAGTCGTTCAGGGTGTTGATGCCTTCCAGGCTGCTGAACTGCGCCAGCTGGGCCACGAACGCGCCGTTGTCCTGGGGCGACAGCGGGTTCTGGTTTTTCAGCTGGGTCACCAGCAGTTGCAGGAATGCGTCCTTGCCCAGCGACTGGTTGCCCGTCGCCGCCTTGGAGGCGTCACCGACGCTGCTGTTATCTGTGGCGGTCTTGACCTTGGAGTTGAAAAGGTCCTGGACTGCCGTGTTGTTTGTCGTATCAACGATGGCCATTAGTGGCGCCCCTTATCACTGACCCAGGGTCAGGACCTTCTGCATCATGGTTTTGGCGGTGTTCATCATTTCCGCGTTGGTCTGGAACGAGCGGCTGGCGGAGATCATGTCTGCCATTTCCTCGACCACATTGACGTTCGGGTAGTAGACGTAGCCTTTTTCGTTCGCCGCCGGGTGATTCGGCTCGTAGCGGGCCTCCAGGTTGCTCTGGTCTTCCACCACACCGAGCACCTGCACGCCGGAACCTGCAGCGCCCTGGTCCTGGAACAGCGAATCGCTGCCGCCGCTCTGGCCGCCCTGGAACATGGTGGCGAACACCGGGTGACGGGCGCGGTAGGTCTGGTCAATGCTCGACGACACGGTCTCGGCGTTGGCGATGTTACTGGCGACGGTGTTCAAACGCGTGGTCTGCGCGCTCATGCCACTGCCGGCAATATTGAAAACACTGGACAGGGACATGGCTTACTCTCCACGCAGGGCTGACATCAGCCCTTTGAATTTACTGTTGAGCAGGGTGAAGCTGGCCTGGAAGTTCACCGAGTTCTCGGCGTAGGCCGATTGCTCCAGCTGGGCGTCGACGGTGTTCTGGTCGATCGATGGCTGCATCGGCGTGCGATACAGCAGCGACTCGTCACCATTGCCCAGGCCTTGCGCTTCGATATGACGGCTGTTGGTCATGTTCAAGGCGAAGGTGCCGTTCTTGGTCTTGTCCTGCTGTGCCGCGAGCACGGCGGAGAAGTCCAGGTCCCGAGCCTTGTAGTTCGGGGTGTCGGCGTTGGCAATGTTGTTGGCCAGGACTTCGGCACGCTGGGCGCGGAAGCCCAGGGCTTGTTCGTGGATACCGAGCGCTTTATCGAAGCTGATGCTCATGGCGGAAACCTTTAGGCTGACCTGCTGTTCGTTAACAGGGTTATAGCAAGGCTCATGCCAATAATTGAAAGCCCCTTAAATCAAGGGTTTAGAGGAAGGTTGCCGGTGGCAACAGCGCAAAAGCGGCAATGGATTTCCGCGAAGCGTCAGGAAAGCGGCAATGAGCATTGCCGTTTTTGCAGGGCCGAACAGCCGGGCGGTCAAAAAGCCGCCCGTGCACTGCGTGTCTGCGAGGCTTGGAGATACCCCGCGCGCGCAATGCGGCAAGCAGTGATCAAGTCAAAACCAGTACATTGTCCGACCACTGGTTGCCGTTGGTGTCTGTGATTTTTCCGTGTGTAACAAGATTCCCCCTTTTTCCCCAGCGCTCTTCGACGCCCGCAATCACGGCCATCGAATGCCCCGTACCTGCTCCCCCAACATCTTTTTCTATAATGCCCACGCTGCCATTTCTCAATTCCTCAACGGTTCCTTTCCTGTAAAGCCCCTTGAAGCCCAGTCGGTCGAAAAGATCCTTGGTATATTCGCCGTTTTTCAGAGACGCCAGGGCTTTGGTGAAGTTTCCTTTCGAGCCTTCGTGATTATCGTACTCAGCCTGCTTGGCAGCGACTGCATACGCAAAGGCCGCGTTATCGCGCGCAATAGGGTCACTGCCGTCAATCCCCGCGTCCTTCCTAACCTGCATATACTCCTCGTGGGTAAACTCCACGACCTTCCCATCGCGTTTGGTAACGCGATACCTGTCGCCGAGATCTTCCACCTTCGAAAAGAGGTCGGTTGGTTTCGAACCATAACGCGCGCTCAATGCCTTAATGCCTGAGATAGTGGCGCAGTTGCCATTTTGGCTCTGAAAAAACCCTCCAAAAATATCCTTTGCCTTGTTCCAGATTCCTCCGCGCGCTTTACCAGTGAGGATAGCCGCGGGCGCGTCAGCAATTGAAGAGGATATGCCGTTAGACAAATAGGCCCCGTAGCTATAGGGCTGCTGAGATGAACCATAGTCGCTTGGGGAAAAATTGATGACTGGCGGCCTGGCGTCCTGAACGCCAAACACAGGCCCCGAACCAGTTTGTTGTGTTGCTGAACGCGCTACACGCGCAGCGGAAGGCTGTTGTTGAACAGCAGGATCAAAACCAGACCGTGCCGCAACGCGAGACTCCACCCAAATATTGTCCATAGACCTTCCCTCTACTATGAGCCGAAGAGGAATATTCAATCCCACTCGCACACCTGAAGTTTTGGAGGCGTACGCACTTCACCCCCTTCCACAGGTTCGTGGAAAATGGCGAAACATGAGTTCCGGAAGGCTTACGCTCACCCGGGTATTCAGACTTGGCGCACAAAAAAAGAGAGCCCTTTGCGGGGCTCCCTTTTTTGTCGAAGCACACTTCAAACCGTCACTTGGCCTGGTAGATGATCCCAGGACTGCACTGCACCATCTGGTAATGATCGGGCAGGCCGTTCAGCGCTTCGGATGCGCCGAGGAACAGATAGCCACCGCGCTTGAGCGTGCCGTGGATGCGCAACAGGATGTCTTTCTTCACTTCGGCCGAGAAGTAGATCAGCACGTTGCGGCAGAACACCATGTCGAACTTGCCCAGGCTGGCGTAGCTGTCGAGCAGGTTGAACGAGCGAAACTCCACGCGGCTCTTGATCGGCGCCTTGACCGCCCAACGCCCGGCCCCTTTCGGGTCGAAGTAACGTTGCAGGCGCTCCTGGGACAAGCCACGGCCCAGGGCCAGGCTGTCGTACTCGCCGGTCTTGCAGTTGGTGAGCATGGTGCCGGACAGATCAGTGGCGACAATTTGCGCACCAGCCTTGAGCTGGCCCATGTTTGTCCGCTCGAACTCATCGATGGACATCGAGATCGAGTACGGTTCCTGCCCCGAGGAGCAGGCCGCCGACCAGATGCGCAGGCGCTGGCCCGGGCTGGCCTTGATGGCTTCCGGCAGCACCTTGCTCTTGAGCACTTCAAACGGATAGGTGTCGCGAAACCACAAGGTTTCGTTGGTGGTCATGGCATCGACCACCATTTCCTTGAGCCCGCTGCGCGGCTGGCCCTGGATGCGCTGGACCAACTCGCCCAGCGACTTGATGCCCTGCTGTTCCATCAGTTTGTTGAGACGGCTGGATACCAGGTACTGCTTGTTCTCACCGAGCAATATGCCACAGGCTTTTTCCAGGAAGACCCGGAACTGTTCGAAATCCAAATTACCCGTAGACAATGATACCGCCTCTTAAATCGTGTGACCGCCAGGGGACATCCCCTAGCCGTGATCTGCTGCCTTGATCCGGTCGACTACCCGGGCTGCCAGGTCATCAGGGCGGAATTTGGCCAGGAAGTCATCGGCACCGACCTTCTTGACCATCGCCTGATTGAATACACCCGACAACGAAGTATGCAGGATGATATGCAATTTTTGCATGCGTGGGTCATTGCGTATCTCGGCCGTGAGGGTGTAGCCGTCCATTTCCGGCATCTCGATGTCAGAGATCATCATCAAGAATTCTTCTTCCGGCTTCTTGCCTTCGTCCACCAGCTTGCGCAGGTAATCCAGCGCCTGGCGACCATCATTGAGCGCCACCACTTCCACACCGACGGTCTGCAGGCAACGGGTCACCTGCTTGCGCGCCACCGAGGAGTCGTCCACCGTCAGCACACGCAAGGAAATCGCCTTGTGTGCCGTCTCGGCGTCCACCACGCCCACGGAAATCGATTCCGAGGTCGGCGCCACTTCGGCGAGGATCTTCTCCACGTCGATGATTTCCACCAACTGGTTATCGACCCGCGTCACCGCCGTGAGGTAGTGATCGCGGCCGGTGCCCTTGGGCGGCGGATGGATCTCTTCCCAGTTCATATTGACGATGCGCTCCACCGAGCGCACCAGGAAACCCTGGGTCTTGGTGTTGTACTCGGTAATGATCACGAACGGATTCTCGCGGTCCTGCAGGGCCGGCGAACCGGTGGCCAGCGCCAGGTCGAGAATCGGGATGGTCGCGCCGCGGATGTTGGCGACGCCGCACACCACGGGACTGGACTTGGGCATGATCGTCAGCTTGGGGCACTGCAACACTTCCCGCACCTTGAACACGTTGATGCCATACAACTGTTTGCCATCCAGGCGAAAAAGCAACAACTCCAGGCGATTCTGCCCTACCAGCTGTGTCCGCTGGTTTACTGAATCCATTACTCCTGCCATGCCTTTACTCCTACGCTAAAACCTTTGGCCTGTTCCCTAAAGGGCAGACGCGCACCCAACACTAAACGGCACGGGCTTTGCAATTTACAGATCATGGATATTAAAACGACAGTTTCCCGACGCCCCGGCTTCCCACGGTACTGCAGATTGCTCTGCGTCTCGATGGCATTGCTCGCCTTGAGCCTGGGAACCACGGCCCGCGCCGATAACGTCACCTTGCCTGATCTACTTATCGGCGTCACTCAGGGCTTTCTTGAGTTCACTGTAGAAGATTATCTGGCGACCACCCAGACACCCGGGCGTTATGAAATCCAGGTCAGCCAGCTCGATCCGCGCCTGCGCATGCCAATGTGCGACAAGGAATTGACAGCCACCCTGGAAAGTCCCGCCCAGCCCATCGGCCGCGTGACGGTGAAAGTTCGCTGCGAAGGCGCCTCGCCCTGGACCGTGTTCGTGCCGGCGCAGGTCAAACTGTTCCGCGATGTGGTGGTGGTGGCCCGCCCGCTGAAGCGCACCGGCATCATCGGTTTCGAGGACGTTGTCCTGCGCGAACGCGACATCAGCATGATCAATCAAGGCTACCTGACCTCCCTCGACCAGGCCGTCGGACAGAAATTGACCCGACCAGTGGTCACCGACCAGGTCATTACCCTGGTGCACCTGGAGCAGGCGGAGGTGATCCGCAAGGGCGACCAGGTGGTGATTTCCGCCAGCAGCGGCGCGCTGCAGGTAAAGATGCCAGGCGAGGCGCTGTCCAATGGCGGCATGAGCGAGCAGATCCGGGTGAAGAACCTCAACTCGAACCGGGTGATCAAGGCGCGGGTGACGGCACCCGGCCAAGTGGAGGTGGCTTTATAGACCGCTGGTATCGGACGCCGGCTTTTCCTACACTGTGGGTTGGGTGCCGGCCTGTGCAGTTTATTGTCAATTGCGCCTAAAGTTTGTCCGGGTATGGCCGAAAACATGGCAAGCGTCCAAATACCCAGAGGTTTTTTATCATGGTCATCGATTTCAGTCGTTTGAATAACACCCCGGCAACGTCAGGCCCTACGCGTACCACCGGTACCAAGGACAGCGTAGAAGCCAAGGCCCAGCCACTGCCCGCGAAGGCAGAACAGGCGAGCGCCAGCCAGAGCGGGGAATCCGTACACCTGAGCAATGAGGCTCAACAGTTGCAGAAGGTCACTGACTCGCTGCGCGATCAACCGGTAGTCAATAAAGCCCGTGTGGCCGAATTGAAACAGGCAATCGCCGATGGCAGCTATAAAGTCGACAGCAACCGTGTAGCCAGCAAGCTGCTTAATTTCGAAGCCGAGCGCTAGGCACAGGCCTGCGCCGGGCTTTTGGACGCTTAAACCCCAAGGCCAGCCATGCATCACGACGAACATTTGCTTCAACTGATCATTGATGATCTAGCGCCGACGCAACACTTGCTCGAGCTGCTGAAAGAAGAATCCCTGGCACTCTTCGGCCGGGACATGCCCTTGCTGGAAGAAATTCTGGCGCGCAAACAATCGCTGATTGTCCTGCTGGAACAGCACGGCAAAAAACGCAGCGAAATCCTCATCAGCCTCGGCCTGCCGGCAGACCATGATGGCCTGGCACAATTGGCCAGCCACTCCTCGGTCGGCGATCAATTGCTGGCCCAGAGCAAAGAACTCAATCAATTGCTCGCCCAGTGCCAGGAAGCCAACCTGCTCAACGGTCAGTCGATCCAGCTTCAGCAAGCTACGACCGCCAACCAGTTGCGTATACTTCACGGCGGTGAGCCTCCGGCGCTTTACAACGCCCAGGGATCCACCTCGCGCCTGGTCAAGCCAAGCACCCGCAGCCAAGCCTGATGCCCGTTTACCGCGCGGCCTATCCAAGTCGCGCCACATACTGGCAAAATGCCTGCTCTTGCGTGTAGTCGTATTTTGTCTGGAGATGGAAGAACCGTGTTCAACGCCCTTAATGCGGAAGATGCCCCGCAGCCACCCAAGGTCCTCACCACGCCTCTGGAAATCGCCGGCACCTTGCGGATGCTGCAAGAAAGCCATGACCCGCTGATCATCACCTTCCACGAACGCAGCCAACGCTTCCAGAGTTACCTGGTGGATGTCGACCGCGAGGGCGGCACCCTGGCCCTGGATGAAATGATCCCGCGTGACGGCGAACGCCACCTTGAAAACGGTGAGCCGTTCCGCATCGAAGGCTTCCACGACGGCGTGCGCGTTGCGTGGGAAAGCAACGGCGCCATGAGCATCAGCGAAAAGGACGGCCACCGCATCTACACCGGCAGCTTGCCCGACGAGGTGGTTTACCATCAGCGTCGCAACGCTTTCCGGGCCGCCTTGAAGCTGGCCCAACTGGTCAACATCGAACTGGGCGGCGAGAAACTCAAGGCGCCGATCAGTGGCAAATTGCTGGATATTTCCGCCACCGGCTGCAAACTGCGCTTTGAAGGCGATATTTCCGAGCGCCTGCAACTGGGCCAGGTCTACGACCGCTTCATCGCCGCCCTGCCCTTTGGCAGCATGACCACCTCGGTCGAGCTGCGTTACCTGCACTTCGAAGAGAAGATCAACACCACCTTCGCCGGCGTGCGTTTTCACAACATGAGTGGCTTGGTGCAGCGCCAGGTCGAGCGTTTCGTCTACCAACTGCAACGCGAAGCACGCCGCTTCGACAAAGACGACGACTTTTAAAGCTTGGCGTCATAAAAAAACGGGCAGATCCTGATGGGATCTGCCCGTTTTTTGTTTTCAGGGGCGTGCCCTGCTCAAATCATGGGGATGCTCGTCCGGGTCGAGCGGATCGACTGGTGCCTCGACCACCGGCTCATCAGCGGGAGCCTCGGGCTCGATTTCAGGCTCTGGTTCAGGTACGGATACCTGCATCTGCTCCTGCACCACTTGCTCATCCACCCGCGGATCAAGGGCAGCCACCAATGGCGAGCTGGACATGCTGTCGGGCATCGCCACGTGGTGCAAGGGTGCGTCGTCCACCTGGTGCAGGTTGGTCACGGCTTTTGGCCGGATACGCCATACCAGGATCAGCGCACACAAGCTGAAAAACGCGTACAGCATGTGGCTGCCGAACATCTTCATCACCACACCCGCCAGCAGCGGCCCGACACTGGCGCCGACGCCGTAGGTCACCAGCAACATGGCGGTGAGCGACACGCGACGATCGCCTTCCACATGGTCATTGGAGAACGCAACAGCCAGCGGGTACAGGCAGAACTGCACCAGGGAACACACGAAGCCTGCCACGAACAGCACTTCCAGCGGCACCTGGGTCATTACCGCCAAGGGCAACGCCGCCACCGCCAGGCACAACGCAAAGCAACGGATCAACAGCGCGCGGTCGTAGCGGTCCGACAGCCAACCCAGCGGCCACTGCACCACCAGGCCGGCAAAAATGCAGCTACCCATGAACAGGCCCACCTGCTCTGTCGTCAGCCCTTGCTGAGAGGCATAGAGCGGCGCCAGGCCGTAGAACGAACCGACGATCAACCCGGCGCCGAGCACGGTACTCAGCGACTGCGGCACGCGCTTGATAAAGAAGCGCGGCTCCATCGGCGCCGGATGCAGGGGCGCCGGGTGAATGCGGCGAGTCATGGCCACCGGCACCAGGCACAAGGCAAAACACAGCGCGACCAGCATCAGCAACTCGAGGCCGAGCTGGGGGTGCATGACCAGGATCAGTTGACCGAGGACCAGCCCCAGGTAGGACGCAATCATATAGCCGCTGAACACCACGCCACGCTGCTTGGCGTCCGCCTGCTCGTTGAGCCAGCTCTCGATGACCATGTACTGGCACATCATCCCCAGGCCCACGATCGTACGCAGCACGATCCAGGCCGGCAGCCAATCGATCAGGCCATGGCCCAGCACCGCCGCCCCGACGATCCCGGCACAGGTGGCATAGGCACGGATATGCCCGACCCGGCCGATCAGGCGATGCCCGATCTTGCCGCCCAGCACCAGGCCAAAGTAGTTGGCTGCCATCAACGCACCCACCCACAGGCTGTCGACATGGTCGGCCGCCAGGCGCAGGGCCAGGTAAGTACTGAGCAGGCCGGAGCCGATCAGCATCATCAAGGAGGCGAAATAAAGGGCTCGAAAAGATTTCCAGATCTGGCGCATCGGCGTTCCGAGCGGCTCCTTGCGGTAAGAGACAGGGCTATCGGCATGATAGTCCGGGGTTGCAGGTTCCGGACAGGCGAAAGGCGCTGTTTCCGGGGATTATTTTGCTTCACGGTTCAGACGCTGCCGGAGGGTATGCAAGGTACAGCGTTGCGAAAAATAGCCGGCGGCACCTGCTGTGAACCTCGATCGGCGGCAAGGTTCGACTCAAGTGTGAAAAGCCCCGGCGCGCACAAAAAAGCCCCGCCAGCAGGTGCTGTACGGGGCTTGTTTGTGAACTGCGAATCTGGTGTCCCAGGGCCGGTTCGAACGGCCAACCTTCCCCTTAGGAGGGGGATGCTCTATCCAATTGAGCTACTGGGACCAATGACATCCATCAGGCCAGGGGCGCTGCGACGGACGGCGTGCATGTTAACGGCCGAGGTAGGTTTTGTCATGTCGTCCGTTGGCTTTTTGAATGTAGGCCAATCCTTGCCTGACGCAATGCAGTTTCGGCCCGTAAACACGGGCACTTGGGCGCCATCGTGCAAAATGCACTCCCTCAAAATGCCAGCATTGCAAATTGCAACCTTTCAGCGTTTTAAAGTAGACTCAAGCCATTGATTTTATTGAAATAATAGATTGGCACGAGACCTGCAATACTTCTCCTACAAACCCCTTCAGCCACGGCGTTAAGCGGAGAACATGACCATGAACAGTGCCCTTCTGTTAGCCCTCAACACCGTAGCCCTGGCTGCACTGGTGATGTTTCATTTCCAATCGACCGGCAGCAACGACCCGGCCCAGATCAGCCAGGCGGTGCCACACCATCTGCAGCAACGTCCGCAATTGGCGGTCATGACACCCAACGCGCAATCGCCAGTGCGCCTGACCCAAGGCACCCAAGCGGCGCCTGCCTCCGAACACTGGGTTTTCTGAGGAAACAACTGATGACCAAATCTGCCTGGCTGTTCCTGTGCTTGACCGTCGCCACTGGCATCCTGGGTCTGGGTGCCGAGTCCCAGGACGGGCAAACCACCGCCTTTGTTGCGGCTGGCATCTGCGCAAGCCTGCTGCTGCTGACGCTCATCGTCGGCCGCAAAATCAAGTTTGACCCGGTTCTACGCTGACCCCCTCTCGCATCACCCCCCGCCTACCTTATGTCGCCTCGTCCTAGTAAATCGGCAAATTGCCACTAGTCTTAAAGATAAGGGCAAAAGGCCACTTTGCTATACGATGTGCGGCCTTAAACCCTGTGGTGGCCTGGACTTACGGGAAGTTCCCTGGCGGGATCACTCGTGCAGAAGTTTTCCAACCAGTCCGCAAAAATGCAAATGAGTGCTGGCATAAAGCCTTTAGGCAGTTCAATATTTGTCACAGAATTGACGCCAAGGAAATGTCAAATCTGAGGCATGATGCGGCCTCTTTGCAATTAGGGTTGAACTTTGGTCGTGAGTCTTGTCTTAACACTCATCTTGCGGCCAATTCCAAAAACCGCTCCCCTGAACTAACCGGTTAAATATATGCGCCCATTGAAACAGGCAATTTATTCCAGCCGTACGGCTGACAAGTTCGTCGTACGTCTGCCAGACGGAATGCGGGAACGCATTGCCGAGGTGGCTCGCAATCATCACCGCAGCATGAACTCCGAAATCATCGCGCGCCTGGAACAGAGCCTCATTCAGGAAGGTGCGTTGGGCGACGAGTTGAGCATGCGCCTGGACAGCCCCGAGCTGTCGCTGCACGAACGCGAACTGCTGCAGCGTTTTCGTCAGCTCTCCCACCGCCAGCAAAATGCTCTCGTCTCGCTTATCGCGCACGACGTTGAGGCGGCCGCAGAAGCCAATTAAGTTACAAATGAAAGCCGAAGCCAGCCATGTGCTGGCTTTTTTTTGCCTGGAATTTGTGCAGGAGCCCGCTTGGTGGCGATTCAGGCGATGCGGCCCGTGAAGGCAATCGCTGGCAAGCCAGCTCCTACAGGGGAGCCGGCGTGCCTTGGAGGATCAGAGCAGGAAGATTGTTGCCAGGCCCAGGAAGATGAAGAAGCCACCACTGTCAGTCATGGCGGTAATCATCACGCTGGCACCCATCGCAGGGTCGCGCCCCAGGCGCGCCAGGGTCATGGGGATCAACACCCCCATCAACGCAGCCAGCAGCAGGTTGAGAGTCATGGCAGCAGTCATCACCACGCCCAGTGACCAACTGCCATACAGCAAGTAAGCGACAATACCGATCACGCCGCCCCACACCACGCCGTTGATCAGCGCCACGGCCAGCTCCTTGCGCATCAGCCGCGAGGTGTTACCGGTATTGACCTGGTCGAGCGCCATGGCGCGTACGATCATGGTGATGGTCTGGTTGCCGGAGTTGCCACCAATCCCCGCCACGATCGGCATCAATGCCGCCAAGGCCACCAGCTTCTCGATAGAGCCCTCAAACAGCCCGATCACCCGCGACGCGATGAAGGCAGTGATCAGGTTGACGGCCAGCCAGGCCCAGCGGTTGCGCAACGAACGCCAGACTGACGCAAAAATATCTTCCTCTTCACGCAGACCCGCCATGTTGAGGACTTCGGTTTCGCTCTCTTCACGAATCAGGTCGACCATTTCATCGATGGTCAGACGGCCGATCAGCTTGCCGTTCTTGTCGACCACTGGAGCGGAGATCAAGTCATAACGCTCGAACGCCTGCGCGGCGTCATAGGCGTCTTCGTCCGGGTGAAAACTCACCGGGTCGCTGGCCATCACATCGGCAACTTTCTTCTCGGGGTCGTTGACCAGCAGGCGCTTGATCGGCAACACGCCCTTGAGAATGCCTTCGTAGTCGACCACAAACAATTTGTCGGTATGGCCGGGCAACTCTTTCAAACGGCGCAGGTAGCGCAGGACGACCTCCAGGCTGACGTCTTCGCGGATGGTGACCATCTCGAAGTCCATCAGGGCGCCGACCTGATCCTCGTCATAGGACAACGCGGAGCGCACACGCTCACGCTGCTGGCCATCGAGGGCTTCCATCAGCTCATGGACAACATCACGGGGCAGCTCAGGGGCCAGGTCGGCCAACTCATCAGCGTCCATCTCCTTGGCCGCAGCCAGGAGCTCGTGATCGTCCATGTCGGCGATCAGGGTTTCACGGACCGAGTCGGAGACTTCAAGCAGGATGTCGCCGTCGCGGTCGGCCTTGACCAACTGCCAGAGGGTCAGTCGATCATCCAGTGGCAAGGCTTCGAGAATATAGGCGACGTCGGCGGAGTGCAGGTCATCGAGCTTGCGTTGCAGCTCGACGAGGTTTTGCCGGTGGACCAGGTTTTCAACGCGGTCGCGGTTAGGGCCATCCTGGCGGTGCGTGAGTTCTTCGACCACACGCTGGCGCTGCAGCAGCTCGATGACTTGAGCCAGGCGATCCTGCAGGCTTTCTTGAGTTTTCTTTACTTCTACTTCGGTCATAGGCGAACTCCACTCCCAGCAGCGGGGCACGCCGGAAGGATCAATCAGTCAATTCATGATTGGTAAAACGGGGTACTGAGTAACTACTGGGTAAGTCCATGGAGGTATTCCACAAGCCCCGGCGGGGCTGACGGGCGCAATGATACACCGTGCGCTTGCTTTTAACGTTAAAAAACTGGAAAGAACAAGCGCTTGCGAGCCAAAGCTGAGCATTGGCCGCATCTATGAACTGCGACGACGCAGCCCGGAAGGAAAACACAGGAAGCAGCAGAAAAAGATAAAATCCGACACAAATCCCAGACGGCAAAAAGCCCGCACTAGGCGGGCTTTTTGTTTGTATGGTGCACTCGACAGGATTCGAACCTGTGACCGCTCGGTTCGTAGCCGAGTACTCTATCCAGCTGAGCTACGAGTGCAGATTGTGTTTTTAGACCAGATCACAACTGGTTGAAGCCGAGCTACCTGCATTGCTGCAACTAACTCTTAAATGGTGCACTCGACAGGATTCGAACCTGTGACCGCTCGGTTCGTAGCCGAGTACTCTATCCAGCTGAGCTACGAGTGCATTTGTTGCCGCGCATTATAGGCCGTTCAATCTCTATGTAAAGCTATTTTTTCGTTTAGTTTCAACAACTTAGCGAAAAAACCAGATTGCAACGTACTAAGCAAATAATGGCGGAGAACGGGGGATTCGAACCCCCGACACCCTTTTGAGGTGTACTCCCTTAGCAGGGGAGCGCCTTCGGCCACTCGGCCAGCTCTCCGCAACACGGGGCGTATATTAACCACGTTCATCCCCGTTTGCAAACATAAAAAACGATAAAAATTAAAGGCTTGGTTCTTCGTCCTTCTCTTTCTTGATCCGCAGGTAAATTTCCTCGCGGTGTACCGCTACCTCTTTCGGAGCGTTAACCCCGATACGCACTTGATTGCCTTTGACGCCGAGCACGGTCACGGTGATTTCGCCATCACCGATAATCAGGCTTTCTGCGCACCGACGAGTCAGAATCAGCATACCTTTCTCCTCACGCATTTCAGTTCAGGAACAACAGTCTGCAAAAAAAAGGCGTTCGACCTACGACCTGACAGTCATAGCCCTAACGACCTAAGTATTGTCGAGCGCACACAAAAGACCATGCGCCCTACAAAAAAATGAAAGGCGCGGTAACCGCGCCTTCCTGGCATTGCATCACTCGCCCTGTCGGGCCGGAGCATCCAGCTCAAAAGCGGTGTGCAGCGCGCGTACAGCCAGTTCCAGGTACTTCTCTTCGATCACCACCGAGACTTTGATTTCCGAGGTGGAGATCATCTGGATGTTGATGCTTTCCTTGGCCAGGGCCTCGAACATGCGGCTGGCAACGCCGGCATGGGAACGCATGCCCACGCCCACGATCGACACCTTGGCAATCTTGGTATCGCCAACCACTTCGCGAGCGCCAATCTCTTTGGCCGTGTTCTGCAGGATCCGCTCCGCCGCATCGTACTCGTTGCGGTGCACGGTGAACGTGAAATCGGTGGTGTTATCGTGCGAAACGTTCTGCACGATCATGTCGACTTCAATGTTCGCGCCGCTGATAGGGCCCAGGATCTTGAATGCCACGCCCGGGGTGTCTGGCACGCCACGGATCGTCAGCTTGGCTTCATCGCGGTTGAAAGCGATGCCGGAAATGATCGGCTGTTCCATGGATTCCTCTTCATCAATAGTAATGAGGGTGCCCGGACCCTCTTTGAAGCTGTGCAATACGCGCAGCGGAACGTTGTACTTGCCGGCGAATTCCACCGCACGGATCTGCAGCACCTTGGAACCGAGGCTGGCCATTTCCAGCATCTCTTCGAAGGTGATCTTGTCCAGGCGCTGGGCCACGGACACCACACGCGGGTCGGTGGTATAGACGCCATCCACATCGGTGTAGATCTGGCACTCATCGGCCTTCAGGGCCGCTGCCAGCGCCACGCCGGTGGTGTCCGAACCGCCACGCCCGAGGGTGGTGATGTTGCCCTGCTCGTCCACACCCTGGAAGCCCGCTACAACTACCACGCGGCCGGCTTTCAGATCACTGCGGATTTTCTGATCGTCAATCTGCAGGATGCGCGCCTTGGTGTGCGCGCTGTCGGTGAGGATGCGCACCTGGCTGCCCGTGTAGGACACCGCTGGCACGCCACGCTTGTTCAGCGCCATGGCCAACAGGGCAATGGTCACCTGCTCGCCGGTGGACACGATCACATCCAGCTCACGCGGCAGCGGTTGCTGGTCGCCGCTGATTGCCTTGGCCAGATCGATCAGGCGATTGGTCTCGCCGCTCATGGCCGACAGCACCACCACCAGGTCATCGCCGGCGTCGCGGAATTTCTTAACCTTGTCGGCCACCTGCTCGATTCTTTCGACAGAGCCGACCGAGGTGCCTCCAAATTTCTGTACGATCAAAGCCATTTCCAAGCCGCCTCAGCCCGTAAAGGGGCGCCTATTATCCAATCCATCCGCACTGCACCCGCCCGCGACTAGACCACGGGCGGGTTAACAGCGCCTTAAATACCTGCCTCGACAAACGGCACGGTCAGGGCCAGGGCCGCGTCCAGGGCACCGGCGTCTACACCACCGCCTTGCGCCATGTCAGGACGACCACCGCCCTTCCCGCCCACTGCCGCGGCGGCTTGCTTCATCAAATCACCGGCCTTGAGTTGGCCAGTCAGGTCCTTGGTTACACCGGCAACCAGAACGACCTTATCCTCATGGACACTGCCGAGCAGGATCACTGCGCGGCCGAGCTTGTTCTTCAACTGATCGACCAGCGCCAACAGCGCCTTGCCGTCCTGACCGTCCAGGCGTGCGGCCAGCACTTTCACATCCTTGACGTCCACGGCGGCGGCCGACAGATCGTCGCCCGCGGCACTGGCGGCCTTGGCCTGCAACTGCTCCAGCTGTTTCTCCAGCGCACGGTTGCGCTCCAGCACGGCGGACAGCTTGTCGATCAGGTTGTCGCGGCTGCCCTTGACCAGGGTGGCCGCTTCCTTGAGTTGTTCTTCAGCGGCGTTGAGGTAGGCCAGGGCCGCAGCACCGGTTACCGCCTCGATGCGGCGCACGCCCGAGGCCACGCCGCCTTCGCTGATGATTTTCAGCAGGCCGATGTCGCCGGTACGGTTGGCGTGGATACCGCCACACAGTTCCACCGAGAAACTGCCGCCCATGCTCAGCACGCGCACGTTGTCGCCGTACTTCTCGCCAAACAGCGCCATGGCGCCCTTGGCCTTGGCGGTCTCGATGTCGGTTTCTTCGGTTTCCACCGGGCTGTTCTTGCGAATCTCGGCGTTGACGATGTCTTCCAGGGCCTTGATCTGCTCAGGCTTGATCGCTTCAAAGTGGCTGAAGTCGAAGCGCAGGCGCTGACTGTCGACCAGCGAACCCTTCTGCTGAACGTGCTCGCCCAATACCTGGCGCAGCGCGGCGTGCAGCAGGTGGGTCGCCGAGTGGTTCAACGAAGTCGCGTGGCGCACGTCGGCGTCCACCTGGGTCTCCACCGGCGCACCGACGGTCAGGTTGCCCGAGGCCAGCACACCGTGGTGCAGGAAGGCGCCGCCAGTCTTGGTGGTGTCACGCACGTCAAAACGGCCGTTCGCAGCGTTGAGGAAACCGCAGTCGCCAATCTGGCCACCGGATTCGGCGTAGAACGGCGTCTGGTCGAGTACGACCACGCCCTCGTCACCTTCATTCAACACGTCGACCGACTGACCTTCCTTATAAAGGGCAACCACTTTGGCCGCGCCACTGGTGGCCTTGTAGCCGGTGAATTCGGTGGCCACGTCAACCTTGACCAGGCTGTTGTAGTCCATGCCGAACGAGCTGGCGGAACGTGCACGCACACGCTGGGCTTCCATCTCGCGCTCGAAACCTGCCTCGTCGAGGGTCAGGTTGCGCTCACGGGCGATGTCGCCGGTCAGGTCCATCGGGAAACCGTAGGTGTCGTAGAGCTTGAACACCACGTCGCCCGGCACCACGGTGCCCTGCAGGTTGGCGAGGTCTTGCTCGAGGATTTTCAGGCCCTGCTCCAGGGTCTTGGCGAATTGCTCTTCTTCGGCCTTGAGCACGCGCTCGATGTGCGCCTGGTTCTGCTTGAGTTCCGGGAATGCATCGCCCATCTCGGCGACCAGGGCCGCAACGATCTGATAGAAGAAGCTGCCGCTGGCGCCCAACTTGTTGCCGTGACGGCAGGCGCGACGAATGATGCGACGCAGCACGTAGCCACGGCCTTCGTTGGACGGCAGCACGCCGTCGGCAATCAGGAAGCCGCAGGAACGGATATGGTCAGCCACCACTTTGAGCGATGCCTGCTCTTCATTGGCGCAACCGATTGCCTTGGCGGCAGCCGCCAGCAGGCTCTGGAACAGGTCGATTTCGTAGTTGGAATGAACGTGCTGCATCACCGCACTGATCCGCTCCAGGCCCATGCCGGTGTCTACCGACGGCGCTGGCAGCGGATGCAACACGCCGTCGGCGGTGCGGTTGAACTGCATGAACACGTTGTTCCATATCTCGATGTAACGGTCGCCATCTTCTTCTGGCGAGCCCGGTGGGCCACCCCAGATGTCGGCGCCGTGGTCGTAGAAGATCTCGGTGCAGGGGCCGCACGGGCCGGTATCGCCCATGGTCCAGAAGTTGTCGGAGGCGTACGGTGCGCCTTTGTTGTCGCCGATACGCACCATGCGCTCGGCCGGCACGCCGACTTCCTTGGTCCAGATGTCGTAGGCTTCGTCATCGCTGGCGTAGACGGTGACCCAGAGCTTTTCCTTCGGCAGTTTCAGCACGCCGGTGAGGAAGGTCCAGGCGAAGTTGATCGCGTCTTGCTTGAAATAATCGCCAAAGCTGAAGTTGCCGAGCATTTCGAAAAAGGTGTGGTGACGGGCGGTGTAGCCGACGTTTTCCAGGTCGTTGTGCTTACCACCGGCGCGCACGCACTTCTGGCTGCTGACGGCGCGGGTGTAGGCGCGCTTTTCCTGGCCCAGGAAGCAGTCCTTGAACTGGTTCATCCCCGCGTTAGTGAACAGCAGGGTGGGGTCATTGCCTGGGATCAAGGAGCTGGAGGCGACACGGGTGTGACCTTGCTCTTCGAAGAAGCGAAGGAAGGCTTCACGGATTTCTGCGCTTTTCATTAGGTTCTTCCACGGAGGCTGCGGCCAAAGGCCAGTGCGCAACATCATCAGACGAAGCGACGGCAAAGGGCCGCATTATATCGGCCCTTTGCCGGTGGTACAGCGTGTTTATGCGATAGAGCGGCTCAATTAGACGGTCTGCACGGTCATTTGCGTGAGAATTCGACGAATGTCTCCAGCACTTGCTCGATCTGCGCCCGGCTGACGTCCAGGTGCGTGACCATGCGCAAGCGCGGTGCGGCGCTCAATTTGATCCCGCGCTCGGCGGCAAACGCCTTCAAGGCCTGGGCGCGATCGCCGATCTGCACGTAGACCATGTTGGTCTGCACCGGCTCCACTGCGTAACCGGCGTTGCGCAACGCCTCTCCCAGCCACTCGGCATTGGCGTGGTCGTCGGCCAGGCGCGCGACCTGGTGATCCAGGGCATACAGCCCTGCCGCCGCCAGTGAGCCGGCCTGGCGCATGCCGCCGCCGACCATCTTGCGCAGGCGCCGGGCCTTGGCGATCAGCGCCGTGGAACCGCACAACACCGAGCCGATCGGCGCGCCAAGGCCCTTGGACAGGCACACCGACACCGAATCGAAATGCTGGGCGATCTCGCGCGCATCCACCCCAAGCTTGACGGCCGCGTTGTACAGGCGCGCGCCGTCCAGATGCAGCGCCAGGCCGTGTTCGCGGGTAAACGCCCGCGCTTTCGCCAGGTACGCCAGCGGCAGCACCTTGCCTTGCATGGTGTTCTCCAAGGCCAACAGCCGGGTGCGCGCGAAGTGGAAATCGTCGGGCTTGATCGCTTCCAGCACCTGGGCAAGGTCCAGCGAGCCGTCCGCCTGCACTTCCAGCGGCTGTGGCTGGATCGAACCGAGCACGGCGGCGCCACCGCCCTCGTATTTGTAGGTGTGGGCCTGCTGACCGACGATGTATTCCTCGCCGCGTTCACAGTGGGCCATCAACGCCAGCAGGTTGCTCATGGTGCCGGTGGGCACGAACAACGCGGCGGCAAACCCCAGGCGCTTGGCCAGTTCGGCTTCCAGGCGATTGACGCTGGGGTCTTCACCGTAGACGTCGTCGCCACTGACGGCATGGGCCATCGCGTCGAGCATGCCGGGGGTGGGTTGGGTCACGGTGTCGCTGCGCAGGTCGATCACAGACATGAAGCACGCCTCTCAAGGGTTGAGTAAGTTCCTTTTGTGGATGATTACTGCGGGCAAAGCCGCGGAATATCAAGCCCCATGCATCTTCAATCGAATACCAACCAAACAAACCGATATAGCTTATCGACACGGCAATCGTGCAGTTTCTGAAAAACCATGTTAAAAACTCTCCGCCGCCAGGGTTCTGGCGGCAACGTTCTCAGGGCGGGGTGCAATTCCCCACCGGCGGTAATTGCACGCAATGTGCATAGCCCGCGAGCGCTTGGCGCCTCGAACTGCTCACGCAGGACGGCGACAAGGTCAGCAGACCCGGTGTGATCCCGGGGCCGACGGTCATAGTCCGGATGAAGAGAGAACGGGATTGGCACCTGAGGGCCGAACGCTGACCGCATGCTTGCATGCCGCAGCCGTGCGTACCCTTAAATCCCATTCGATTCATAACGCCCTGTTTTTTTCTTAAACAGGAGTCAGAACATGCAACCCACCGCAATCGACAGCAAAAGCAAAAACCATCACGGCGAGCGCGTCGCGTTTATCCAGGCCTGCTGGCACAAGGATATTGTCGACCAATCGCGCAAAGGCTTCCTCGCCGAAATGATCGCCCAGGGCTACCAGGAATCGGATATCGATTTCTTCGAAGTCGGCGGCGCCTTTGAAATGCCCCTGCACGCCAAGCTGCTGGCCAAGACCGGCCGCTACGCCGGTATCGTTGCCGCTGCGCTGGTGGTGGACGGCGGCATCTACCGTCACGAGTTCGTCGCCCAGTCAGTGGTCAGCGGCCTGATGCAAGTGCAGCTGGAAACCGAAGTGCCGGTGTTCTCGGTGTCCCTGACCCCGCACCACTTCCACGCGGGCAGCGAGCACCACACGTTCTTCTACGAGCACTTCGTGCACAAGGGCCAGGAAGCTGCACGTACCTGCGCCGACACCCTGCACAAAGTACGTGCGATCCGTCGCAGCGAGCCGCGTGCCGTAGCCGTCTAAGCCACACCCCAGCCCAGCCTCAGCGCTGGGCTTGTGTAGGAGCTGGCTTGTGTGGGAGCTGGCTTGCCTGCGATAGGATCAACTCGGTCCGCCAGTTGGACCGAGTCAACCCGATCGCAGGCAAGCCAGCTCCTGCATTTGGATCCCGGCAAGCCTCGGGATTCAGGCCAGGCCCGCATCCGTGGTCGGCACAATCAATATCCCTGCCCGCAAACCATTCTTCACCTTCGGGTTGGGGAAGATGATACGCGCGCCCTCCTCCTCGATGACCCAACGAGTCTTGGCCACGTCCTCGGCCAGCAGATACCCCTTCGCCAACGGCGAAAAGTTCTCAACGTCCGCCGGCAAGTGCAGCAGGAAGGCATCGCTGTGCTTGATCACTTCGCGCGACACCGCGAACAGCTGCAGGCCGTCGAGGCTGTCGGTCTCGGGCTCATTGCCCTCGATGATCTGCTTCAGGCGTGTCTCCAGGCGGGACACGTCCACGCCCTGGTTCTGCCCGAACGGCCGCGCCTTGCCCAATTCCAGGGTGAAGGCTTCGGCGTCCAGCTGCTCGTAGGTAAATGCGGTGAAGGTGATCGAAGTCTTGTTCTGCAGCAGCACCGCCTGCATGCCGGCAGCGTTGAGGCGCGCCAGTTCGTGACGTGAATGCTGGCGCCCGTCCTTCCACGGGTACAGGGCAAACTGCTCGATCTTCGAGCCGCGAATGGCGGTGTGCAGGTCGTAATGCAGGCGCGAACGGCCGGGCTGGTTGAAGAAGCTGCGGGCCAGTTGCTCAAGCTCGGCAGCACGCATGGCTTCCGGGCCGATGTTTTGCTCATGGCGGCCGTTGAACAGCCGGTTGACGTCCAGTTCGAGGTAACGCTCACCGCGACGCATGGCCTCGGGGTTGCCGAACAGGAACAGAATACGGGTGCGGGGCTTGATCTCCCCACGGGCTATGCCATGCAACAGGCGGTCGAGCAGTTCGATCGGCGCGGTTTCGTTGCCATGGATGCCCGACGACAGCAGCAGGTCGCTGCCGTTGTCCTTCGCTTGCGGTGGACGCACTTCGAGCGCGCCCTCGCTGAGCCAGCGCATCTGCACGCCGTCGACAGTCAGTTGAATTTTTTGCGCCGGTTCACGACCGGCGAGGGTCAGTTCAAGCAGTTTGCCGAGGGCGAGCATACGCAGCTTCCTTAGTGGTTGCAGCCAGGACCGTGGACGTGATCGTCGTCATCACCTTCAACGTCGGCCGGTTCCATTTCCAGTTGCAGGCTCATCAGGTTGGTGGCCAGCGGACGCATCAGCAGGTTGGCGTACTCGGCGTCGCCTTCTTCCACGTCCACACCGATCAGCAGTTGGCCACGGCCGTCGTGCTGGATCCAGATTTCCTTGCCCTGCCAGACCACGGCGACGCGGGTGCAGGAGGTTTCCAGCTGGGTGCCGTCGGTGTCTTCAAGAATCAGTTTCAGGGTGTCGGTGGTCATAAAGTAGCTCTCGGCATTGGGCGTAAAAGAAGGTGGCGTTAATTGATCTGGAAAGGATAAACCGCGCCCAGTTTAAGGATTTGCGTCAGTTCATCCAATGCCGTCCGGCACTCCAGCAACAATTGCGGGTCAGCCAGGTCGGTTTCGCGCAGGCTGTCGCGGTAGTGCTTGTTCACCCATTGGGTCAGGGTGTCGTACAACGGCGCGGTCATGATAACGCCTGGGTTCACCGCCGCCAGCTCGGTTTCGTTCAACGCCACGCGCAAGCGCAGGCAGGCCGGGCCACCGCCGTTCTGCATGCTCTGCTTGAGGTCGAAGACCTTCACTTCGCGAATCAGCCCGCCTGACGCCGTGAGGTTTTGCAGGTACTGCCACACGCGTTCGTTGGCACGGCACTCTTCCGGCACGATCAGCAGCATCGAACCGTCGGCGCGGGTCAGCAACTGGCTGTTGAACAGGTAGGAACGCACCGCGTCCTCGACGCTGACCTGGGCGCGCGGCACGCAGACCGACTGGAAGTTGCCGCCCAATTTGCCCAACTTGCCTTGCAGTTCGCCAAGCATCTGCTCGGTATTGAGGAAGGCATCCTCGTGATAGAACAGCACCTCGCCGTTACCCACCGCGATCACGTCGTTGTGGAACACGCCGGCATCGATCACCGCCGGGTTCTGCTGGGCGTAGACCACGCCTTCATCCTTCAGGCCGTGCAGGCGTGCAACCGCCTGGGAGGCTTCGAGGGTCTGGCGCGCCGGGTACTTCTGCGGGGCCGGGTAACGGGTGTCGAACGCACTGCGGCCGAACACGAAAAACTCCACGCCGGCTTCGCCATACTCACGGCAGAAACGCGTGTGGTTGGCCGCGCCTTCGTCGCCGAACTGCGCCACCGCCGGCAGCGCGGCGTGATGGGCGAAGTGTTGCGCATCGGCAAACATCGCCCCCAGCACGCGGCTGGTGGTCGGGTGTTCGATGCTGCGGTGGTACTTGCAGTTGAGGTTGGCGGCGGTGAAATGCACGCGGCCATCCGCCGTGTCGGCGCTCGGGCTGACGGTGGCGGCGTTGGCCACCCACATGCTCGACGCCGAGCAACTGGCGACCAGCAGCGGCATCGCGTGCTTGGCGGCCTGCTGGATAACCTGGGCGTCGGTGCCGCTGAACCCCAGGTTGCGCAAGGCGGCCACGTCAGGACGTTCCTGCGGCGCCAGCACCCCTTGCACAAAGCCCATGTCCATCAGGGCCTTCATTTTCTGCAGGCCCTGCAACGCCGCTTCCTTCGGGTTCGAAGACTGCTGGCTGTTGCTCTGGGACGCGACGTTGCCGTAGGACAAACCGCCGTAGTTATGGGTCGGCCCCACTAGACCGTCAAAATTGACTTCATAGGATTTCATCGGCGAGGCTCCACGAACATCTGTATTTTTATAGGCATCAAGTGCAGATCTGTATCTGTTAACCCGATCAAGTGTGGGAGCTGGCTTGCCTGCGATGCGGGCAACTCGGTCATGCAGATACACCGAGGTGATGCCTTCGCAGGCAAGCCAGCTCCCACATTAGATCGGTGTCACTTTCACTTAAGCGTTACGCCTGGGGTCAGCGACGCAGGCAACACCAGGCTCGGGGTCTCAAGGGAGGCCACCGGGTACGCGCAATAGTCTGCCGCGTAATACGCACTCGCGCGGTGGTTGCCCGACGCCCCTACCCCGCCGAACGGCGCGGTGCTGGCGGCGCCGGTCAGTTGTTTGTTCCAGTTGACGATACCGGCGCGGCTTTCCAGCCAGAACTGCTGGTAGCGCGCTTCGGAATCCGACAACAGACCAGCGGCCAGGCCGTACTGGGTGTTGTTGGCCTCGGCAATCGCGCCAGCAAAATCAGCGTAGCGGATCACCTGCAACAGCGGGCCGAACAGTTCTTCATCCTCGCGTTCGGTCACGCCTGTCACGTCGATGATGCCCGGCGTCAGCAGTGCAGCCTGATCCTGGGGCTGAGTCATTTCCAGCAGCGCCACGGCGCCATTGGCCAACATCAGTTCCTGGGCGTCCATCAAGGCTTTCGCCGCGCCCAGGGAGATGACCGAGCCCATGAACGGCGCCGGCTGCTGATCGAACGCGCCGACCGCAATCGTCGAGCTGACGGCCACCAACCGCGCCAACAGGGCATCGCCCCAGGCACCTTCCGGCACCAGCAGGCGACGCGCGCAGGTGCAGCGCTGGCCGGCCGAGATGAACGCCGACTGGATAATGGTGTAGACCGCCGCATCGACGTCGGCCACTTCGTCGACCACCAGCGGGTTGTTGCCGCCCATTTCCAGCGCCAGGATCTTGTCCGGGCGCCCGGAGAACTGCTGGTGCAGGTGATTGCCGGTGCGGCTGGAACCGGTAAAGAACAGGCCGTCGATCCCCGGGTTGGCCGCCAGGGCGATCCCGGTTTCGCGTGCGCCCTGCAGCAGGTTCAACACGCCTGCCGGCAGGCCGGCGTCGATCCAGCACTGCACCGTCAGCTCGGCGACTTTCGGGGTCAACTCGCTCGGCTTGAACAGCACGGTATTGCCCGCCAGCAGCGCCGGGACGATATGCCCGTTCGGCAAGTGCCCCGGGAAGTTGTAGGGGCCAAACACCGCCACCACGCCATGCGGCTTGTGTCGCAGCACAGCGGTGGCGTCGCCCAGCGGGCCGCTCTTCTCGCCGGTACGTTCGCGGTAGCTTTGCACCGAGATCGCGATCTTGTTGGCCATGCTGGTGACTTCAGTGGCCGATTCCCACAACGGCTTGCCGGTTTCCTCACCGATACAGCGGGCGATTTCGTCGGCGCGGCTTTTCAGGGTCGCGGCGAAGGCCTCGAGCACGCTGATGCGTTCTTCCAGCGGACGCCGGGCCCAGCCCGGAAATGCCTGGCGCGCAGCCTGCACGGCAGACTCGACCTGCTCGGCGGTGGCGCCATTGCCGGCCCACAGCACTTGCTGGGTCACCGGGTTGCGCGATTCAAACAGTTCACCCTGGCCGGCCAGCCAGCTACCTGCGATATACAGCGAATTCATTACTTGGACTCCCGGGCAGCAGACAACGGAACAGCACGCACTTGATCACCCACCACCAGTTGCAGGCGCTTGGCGGTCTGCGGATCGACCACCAGCGTACCCGCCGCCAGACGGGCCGGAGCGGCGGTGATGCGGCACTCCTCGCGCTTGCGGTTATGAATCAGGAACGGCGTAGCGTCGTCACCTGGCGTGCCGATGGCCAACACCAGCGACTGGCTGTCGCGCACGGCACGGATCTTGGTGGTCTCACACTCCACCGCCGGGCCGGCGTCGAAGATATCGACATAGCCCTGGTAGCTGAAGCCCTCGCTCTTGAGCATGCTCAACGCCGGTTCGGTATCGGGGTGAACCTTACCGATCACATTGCGTGCATCCTCGGAAAGGAAGCAGCTGTACAGCGGAAACTTCGGCATCAGCTCGGCGATAAAGGCCTTGTTGCCCACGCCGGTAAGGTAGTCGGCCTGGCTGAATTCCATCTTGAAGAAGTGCCGGCCCAGACTCTCCCAGAACGGCGAACGCCCGGCATCGTTGGACACGCCGCGCATCTCGGCAATGATCTTGTTGCCGAACAGCTGTGGGAATTCGGCGATAAACAGCAGGCGCGCCTTGGCCAGCATGCGGCCGTTGAGGCCGTTGCGGTAATCGGCGTGCAGGAACAACGAGCACAGCTCGGAGTTGCCGGTGAGGTCGTTGGCCAGAAACAGCGTCGGAATCTCACGGTAGATATTCAGTTCCTGGGATGCACTGACGGTCAGGCCGACCCGGAAGTTGTACCAGGGCTCGCGCAGGCCGACCGCGCCGGCGATGGCGGAAATACCCACCACGCGGCCTTCGTCGTTTTCGAGCACGAACAGGTAGTCGGCATCGCCGCGCCCGGCGTCGCCGCGAAAGGTTTTTCCGCCCAGCCAACCCGGTGGGTCAGGCGCTCTTCGTTGGCCGGCAAGGTGGTGAGGCCGGTGCCGGTGCTGCGCGCCAGATCAATCAGGGCCGGTAAATCGCTGCTGCGTACGGGACGAACGATCATGCTATCTCCTCGAACGGGCCGCTGTTGTCAGCCACCCGCGAAACTCTATTTAAACCGCTACCAGGCGCACGCTCGCGCCTTCGCCGACGCCCAGGGCTTCGGCCGCTGCCAGGTCCAGGGTCACCGGTTTGCCGGGCGCGTAGTCCAGCTCCAGCATCACCGCGCGGTAATCCTGCAATTGCGCGTTGCTCACCAGGTACTGGCGGCCGACGCCCTTGACCATCTCACCGATCTTCACCGGCACCACGCGGCTCTGGGCAATCGAGCGAATCCCCGACACCCGCGCGTGCAGCGTCGGGCCGCCGTCGAAGATGTCGATGTAGTGGTCGGTCTCGAAGCCTTCGCGCATCAGGATGTCGAAGGTGATCTGCGCTCGCGGGTGGACCTGGCCCATGGCTTCCTGGGCTTCGTCCGGCAACAGCGGCACATAGATCGGGTAATGCGGCATCAGCTCGGCGAGGAAGGTGCGGCTTTTCAGCCCGCACAGGCGCTCGGCGGCGGCGTAGTTGAGGTCGAAGAAGTTGCGGCCGATGGCGTCCCAGAACGGCGAATCACCGTTCTCGTCGCTGTAGCCGACAATCTCGGTCACCACCGAATCGGCAAAGCGCTCGGGGTGGCTGGCGACGAACAACAGGCGGCCACGGGAATTGAGTTCCGACCACGGCGAACCGACCAGTTCCGGCACCACGTAGAAACTGGTGAGCAGGCTGTTGCCAGTGAGGTCGTGGCATTGGGACAGCACGTGGATCTTGTTGTGGATCTTCAACTCGCGGGAAGCGTGCACGAAGGTTTCGTTACGGAAGCTGTAGAACGGCTCCGAGTAACCGGCCGAGGCGACGATGGCCGAACAGCCGGCGAGCTTGCCGGTCTCGGTGTCTTCGAGCACGAAGAAATAGCTTTCTTCACCGTTGAAACTCACCTCGGCAGCGAAGGACGCTTCGCTGGCGGCGATCTTGTCGCTGAGGCGTTCGACATCATCCGGCAAGGAGGTGACACCAATCGGGCTGTCCGCAGCCAGACGCTGTACCTCGCCCAGATCAGCCATTTGCGCGGGGCGCATCACCAGCATGGTGTCACTCCTTAACTCGAAAAACTCACAGGAAAAAATGCCAGGCACGGTCTTGAAACCAGTGAGGTCAAGTGTGGGAGCGGGCTTGCTCGCGAAAGCGGTGTGTCATTCAGCATTTCAGGTGACTGAACCACCGCTTTCGCGAGCAAGCCCGCTCCCACATTGGATCTACACCGCTCCAATTAAGAGGCCCGGCACAAAAATTTAGGTTCGATGCCCAATCGTTTGGGCACCGAACGGTCCATCAAGCGTGTGTCAGCGTCTTCACGGCACGTTCAAAACGGTCCAGGCCTTCCTGGATGTCCGCGTCTTCCACCACCAGGCTCGGGGCGAAACGCACCACGTCGGGGCCGGCTTGCAGGATCATCAGGTTTTCTTTCTCGGCGGCGTTGAACACGTCCTTGGCCTTGCCTTTGAAGGCATCGCTCAGCACACAACCGATCAGCAGGCCCATGCCGCGCACTTCGGTGAAGATGCCGTACTGCTTGCCGATCTGCTCCAGGCGCGCCTTGAACAGGTCGTGCTTGGCGTTGACACCGGCCAGCACCTCGGGCGTGTTGATTACATCGATCACCGCCTCGGCGACCGCGCAAGCCAGCGGGTTGCCGCCGTAGGTGGTGCCGTGGGTGCCGACCACCAGGTGCTTGGCGAGGTCTTCACGGGTGAGCATCGCCGCAATCGGGAAGCCGCCGCCCAGGCTCTTGGCGCTGGTGAGGATGTCCGGCACCACACCGTAGTGCTGGTAGGCGAACAGGTGGCCGCTGCGGCCCATGCCGGTTTGCACCTCGTCGAACACCAGCAGCGCGTTGTTGGCGTCGCACAACTCGCGGGCGCCTTGCAGGTAGGCCAGTTCGGCCGGCAGTACGCCGCCTTCGCCCTGGATCGGTTCCAGCACCACGGCGCAGGTCTTGTCCGAGACAGCGGCTTTCAGCGCGTCCAGGTCGTTGTAAGGCACGTGGGTGATGCCGGTGATTTTCGGACCGAACCCATCGGAATACTTCGACTGGCCACCGACGTTGACGGTAAACAGGGTACGGCCGTGGAAGCTGTTCAGTGCGGCGATGATCTCGTACTTCTCGGTGCCGAAACGGTCGAACGCGACGCGACGGGCCAGCTTGAAGGCGGCCTCGTTGGCTTCGGCGCCGGAGTTGCAGAAGAACACGCGCTCGGCAAAGGTGGCGTCGATCAGCTTGTGGGCCAGGCGCAGGGCCGGCTCGTTGGTGAAGACGTTGGAGACATGCCACAACTTGCTGGCCTGTTCGGTCAGTGCACCAACCAGCGCCGGGTGGGCGTGGCCCAATACGTTGACCGCGATGCCGCCGGCAAAATCGATCAGCTCGCGACCCGCCTGGTCCCAGACGCGGGAGCCTTCGCCACGCACGGGAATAAAGGCAGCAGGTGCATAGTTGGGAACCATGACCTGGTCGAAATCGGCACGTTGCACCGGGGCTTGCTCAACGGACATCGGAGTCTCCTGAAGAGGAACGCCTGCCTGGAACTGGCGGGCGATGCAGGGATTGTAAGGACAGTTTTCAGCGCGACCTTGTCGCCAAGCGACAACTTCTTATAGCGCCAACCCCGGTTTTACGCGGGTTTACGCCAATGCGACAAATAGCGTCGCAATGGCGCAGTTTAAACCGTGCGCGCCCTCCATGGGCAGGCTGATCGGTGGATGCGTGCAAATCCCTGCGGCACTAACTGTCTACCACCCTGCCCACTCTGCCAGCTGTTTTGCTGCAACCTCCCAAGCGATCGTCAAGGAACGACCCATGGCCGAACAGCCCAGCAGCACCGTACCGCATTACGAAATCCTCAAACATGCCCTGCCCGACTGGCTGGGCGCCGCCTCGGCCCTTAAACGCAATGCCCTGGCCCAGCCGGCGTTGATCCTCGCCGACGGCTTAAAAAATGCCAGTGAGCAACAGCACCAGGCACTTAAACGCCTCAACAGCCAGGCCTGGAGCGCACAAAACCGTGTGGACCAGGCCATGGAGCGCCTCAAAAGCCCCGAGGTTTTTGCCGCCGAAATCCTGCAAACGGCACTCAAGGATCAGTACAGCCTCGAGCCAGACGTGCGCAACACCTACCTGCAGCTCTACATTCCCCTGACGCTGGCCGGGTTTACGCTCAAACCCGGGGCCGCGCGCACCTGGAGCGTGTCGCTGCTGGATGCCGCCCTGCATAACTTCGAAGAGTCCGAAACCGCGGTCGACGGCTATGACGCCAACTCCGGTTTCATCACGCGTCCTGGCGCTGGCGGGCAGTTCCAGCCACTGCCGGCCATCGGCGCGAAACTCTCGATTGCGCAGTTCACCACCCTCTGCAGGACATTGGACATCGGCGAGCGCTACCAGCGCTATCTCAGCGACTACCTGGGGCTGGACAACCCGGTAGCCCAGGCCAGCCTGCAGCACACGATCAAGCGCAGCCACCTGGCGAGCCTCGAACTGGCGCTGTACATGGCCATGCTTAAACAAGACCTGCCCAAGGCCAGCCACGACACACTCATGGGCCTGCTGCAGGGCCAGCCGAGCAGTGCCAACAGCTGCAAGCCCCTGCTGTGTTACGAGTTGGTGATCATGTCGACGCGCCTCACCGGCATCGTGCTGTTTGCCGAAGACCTGGACGCCAGCCGGCAGGTGGTGCCGGTCATCGCCTGGATCCCGGACGACCCCGAACACCCGATCAAGCAGTACCCCAGCACCCGCGCCTTGATGCTCGCCCTCTGCGAAAAGCTGCGCACGCCCGACTACCAGCGCTTCTTCAGTCGTTTTATCGGCGCCGCAGACCTGAGCCTGTTTTTCGCCGACCTCAATCAGCGCCTCACCCAGGTGACCTGGCATGCCCATATCCCCGGCGACCCGCTGCCCAGCTGGCGCCAGACCCCGGTAGCCGGACCCAACCTGCAATTTCGCGCGGCAAAGATCGAGCGCGACCTGTTTGAACACCTCTACCAGATGAAACTCAGCAAACTGCTCGATGACGCCCGCAGCCGCGCCGTCTCCACTGCCAGCACCGACCGCAAAGCCCGCTGGGAACGCTGGGCCTTGATTGAAAAAGTCGGCAGCACGCTGTTGCAGATCATCGCCTTTATCGCCGTGCCGTTCGTGCCGCCACTGGGCGCGCTGATGCTCGGCTACACCGCCTACCAGGTGCTGGACGATGCCTTCGAAGGTGCCTTCGACTGGGTCGAAGGCCTGCAGCGCGAAGCCCTGGGGCATACCCTGGCGCTGGTTGAGCAACTGGTGCAACTGGGGATGTTTGCCATCGGCATACCCATTGCCCAGGACCTGCTGCGCGCCGCGCTACCTGCCGAGCTGAGCAGATTCTTCGAGCGCCTGAAACCCGTGACGCGGCCCGATGGCTCAGCGCGCCTGTGGCAGCCGGATCTTGCCCCCTATCGCAGGGCAATAAAACTGCCCAAGGGCGCGCGGCCCGATGAGCAGGGGCTGTATCAGCACCACGGCGAATCGATCCTGCGCCTGGGTGAGGAGCACTATGCAGTGCACCATGAGGCCGAATCTGCCCGCTACACCCTCAAGCACCCTCAGCGCGCCAGCGCCTACCGCCCACAGGTCATGACTAACGGCGAAGGCGCCTGGGTAACGGAGCTTGAACGCCCATTGAGCTGGGACAGCCCCACCCTGATGCGCCGCCTCGGCTACCGGACCGAAGGCTTCAGTGACAGCCGCCTGCAACAGGCGCGCCGGGTCAGCGACACCCACGACAACGGCTTGCGCCACCTGCACCTCAACCAGCAGCCGGCGCCACCGCTGCTGGCCGACACCCTCAAGCGTTTCAGGATCGACCAGGACCTGCAGGATTTCATTACGCAGATGAACAGCGACGACCCGGCCATTTCTCACCAGGCCGACGCGCAAACCCAGCTGCAACTGCTGGTCAGCTATGGGTTATGGCCGCAGACCAAAACCCTGCGTTTCCTCGACGCCCAGGGCCATACCCTCTGGGAATTCGCCAGGGCCGACGGCGCCAGCGTGGTGCAAGTCCACCAGGCCCAGATGAAAAACGGCGACCTGCTGCAGATCCTTCTGGAAAGCCTGGATGAACAGGAGCGCAAGACCCTGCTGGAAGAGCCTTTCGGCACACCGCCCGCCTCGGCGCAAACCCGGGCAAAGGTGTTACGCAAAAAGCTCGCGCGCCTGGCTTACGAAAAGCGCTTCTCGCTGTTCGATTCGCGCTATCGCGGTGAAGACCGCGCCCGCCATGCCCGCGTGCAAAAGATCCTCGACGCGGCGCCCGAGGCCGGGCTGCCTACCAGCGTCGGCGAAGAAATCCTTGCCAGTGCCAGTGGCGAGGAACTGCGGGCAATCGATGCCGGAACACTCCCCAAGCGCCTGCGCGACCTGGCGCATTGGGGCCAACAGGAAGTCAGGACCACCCGCGCGTATGAAGGTTTGTACCTGGAGACCGTCGAAAGCCCGGACACCGCCACGCTGGCCCTGCACTCACTGGAAAATCTACCGGGATGGCAGCCGGGCACGCGCCTTGAAGTACGCCAATACCGGATCGATGGCGCCTTGCTGGACGCCATCGGCCCGCCTGACGCGCAAATCAGCCGGACCTTGGTCGTCACGGCGGACGGCCAATACATCCCGTATGCGGACCAGACCGAACTGTTTGGCCAAAGCGACGTTTACACCGCGATTCTCCAGGCCCTGCCAGACAGCCGGCGCACTGCACTGAACCTCCATATCGGCCAAGGCGAGCGGCTCAAACAGACCCTCGCCGAACATGCATTGGGGCGCGACGCCCTGCGTCGACTACTCGACACCGACCCCGCGCAAAAACCTGAGTACGACCCAAAGTTCATGCGCCTGCGTGGCGGCGATGCGGGTTACCGCGCGGTCGCCCCTCTGGGGCTGGACGAAAACCGCGTGGTGTCCGCTGAAGAGCTTGCCCATGACCTGCTGCCGGCGCTGTCCACCGCGCAGATCCGCGAGCTGGTGCAAAGCCTCGAAAGCCAACCCGGTGGCGCGTTGGCCACCCTGCTTTCGCTGCAAACCGAATACCTGAGGATGACCCACGACCTGGCGCGCTGGGTAGGAAGTACACCTCGTCTGCACCCACAGACAGGCGCCCCGCTGAGTGCCGAGGAGTACGACTACGCACGACGTGATCGCCGTCTGTGGGCCCACGAAATCCAGCGGGCCTGGCGCCGCGAAACCGAGATCGACGATCACTTCGAAACGCCCGCGCGCAATGGCCATCGGCTTAGCCTGCCGGTCCCGCTGCAGGGCCCGCTGCCGCAACTGCGCGCGCGGTTCAGCCATGTTTCTCTGCTGGAGTTGCAAGGCAACCACAGCACGCAGCAGGTCGAAGGTTTTCTGCGTTTGTTCCCCAGGCTGCGTCACTTGACGATCCGCCACGTCGGGCTGGAGCAGCTTCCCGCCCCCGTGTTTTCGATGCCCCACTTGAACGAGCTGATCCTCAGCGACTGCCAGCTGACCCTGACCGCCGAACAGCAGACGGCACTCAGCGCCATGAGCCGCCTGGTTACGCTGGACCTGTACAAAAACCCCTTGAATCAGGTCCCCAGCGTCGAGCGCATGCCGGATCTGCGCTACCTGGACCTGAGCATGACCGGCATCAGCGCACTGCCGCGCGGCCTCCTCAACCGTCCGAGCCTGGAGCTGGCCCTGCTCTCGCAGAATCAGCTGCGCGAACTGCCAGACGCGCTGTTCAACCTGCCGGCAGCCACCAGCGATAAATTCGACCTGTCTGCGAATCCGCTGACACAGGCATCGATGGAGCGCGTCAAAGCCTATTACCATCGCACTGGCAAACGCTGGGAAATCGACGCGCCCCTGGCCGACCTCGCGCTGGCTAAACAGCTCTACCCAAGCTTCAGCAACGACGAAATCAATCATTTCGTGTTTGCCCTGCCAGGTGACCTGGAGGCCGGCAGGCTCGCCTTGATGCGCTTCCAAATCGAATACCAGGCCATTCGCACCGATATGACGCCCTGGGCAAACGACCCCCTGGCCAGTCATGCAGAACGCATCAACCGCGCGCGCTTCATCGAGGCCATTGAAGCGGGGTGGCGTCGGGAAGTGCCGCTGGATCCCCAGCATCACGGGATTGCCCCCGGTTATGCATTGACCCTCGCCATGCCCGTCAGCGGCACACTTGCAACGCTGCGCATCACACTTCCACATGTGACGGCGCTGGTGCTGGAGGGCAGTGGCGCGCCCCTGCAACCGGGGTCATTCCTGCAGGCATTTCCAGGCCTGAAGCGCCTGACTCTCGATCGTTATGCGCTGGCAGAGTTTCCCCTCGGCATCGCGTCACTGCGCCAGCTCACGTACCTGCGCCTGCGCCGCAACGGCCTCCGCCTGTCACCCACCACCGCCAATGCACTGGCTGCGATGAGCCAGCTGGAATCCCTCGACTTGAGCCACAACCCACTCGGCGAGGTGCCGGATGTGCGCCGCTTGAACAGGCTCGGCCAGGTGTCCTTGAGCAACACGGGGCTGACCCACATCCCGGCTAGCCTGCTATCGCCCGCCACGCCGAGGACGGCTATCGACTTGAGCCACAACCAGATTACCCAAGTGCCGGCGCAGCTGTTCACGTTGCGCGCCGACCTGTCGGCCGCCTTCGACCTGTCCAATAACCCGTTGTCAGCCCAAACCCTGCAACAGGTCAAAATCCACTTCCAGGGCACCGATAACGCCTGGAAAATCAGCCCGCCCTACACCGTATTGCGTCAGCTCAAGACGCTTTACCCCAGCCTCACGGATACCGAGCTGGGGCGCATCTTCTTTCAACTGCCAGGCGATATCGACGCGGCGCTACCGGCCATGGCACGACTGAAGGCCGAATACCACCAGATGAGTACCCGGCTTCAGGAATGGGTGCTCAATGTCCCCGAGCGTGACCCGATTCTGGATACGGTGCTGGACATGGGCACCCGCGCCGAGGAGCAGTTGCGACGCGCCCACTTCAAGGACCTGCTGGAACGTTGCTGGCGCCGGGAAACTGAGCTGGACGAAGGCGGCGAACTCCCGCCTCGACACAGCTACAAGCTGGTCTTTCATGCCCAGCTGCTGGGGGATCTGCCGCAACTGAATGCGCAGCTTCCTCACGTTACACTGCTGGAGCTGATCGGCGAGCGGTCCAACCAGAGCATTGACGAGCTGCTGAGGTGCCTGCCCAACCTCACGCACCTGACCGTCGAGCGTTATGCCCTGGGGGATATTCCCGAGCCCATCTTCAGCCTGCAGCACCTGCGCCAACTTTCGCTCTCCGACAACCGCATACAACTGACCCCTCGCAGCAAGGCGCTACTGGCGGGCATGGGGGGACTGGAGCATTTGGACATGAGCGACAACATGCTCGGCATGACGCCGGATGTGCGCAACCTGTCGCGCTTGAAGGCGCTGTACCTGCATAACTGCGGGCTGAGTGAAGTGCCCGAGAGCGTTTTCGGGCTGGGGCGCCTGCAAGCGCTCGACCTGAGCAGCAACCTGATCCAGCACCTGCCCAGTGATTTGCTGGAAATGCCCCTGCCACTCAACGACGACTCCGACCTGAGTGACAATCCGCTGTCGGCGCAGAGCCTTGCGTTGTTGCGCCGCTATTATCAACAGACGGGCTACGAACTGGGCGTGGAAGAAGCCATGGAGGACGAACAGGGGTTCCCGCTGGCGCCACCTGACACACCGGTAGACATGGAGGAGTAGCCCTCAGCCGCGTTCGGACGGTACCGACGACAGCTCGAACGGGCTGCTGCTGCGCCGCTGGTTGCGGTCTTCGCGCGGGGTGGCGCCAAAGAAGTTGCGGTAGGCGCTGGAGAAGTGCGGCCCCGAGGAGAAGCCGCAGGACAGGCCGATCTGGATGATCGACTTGCTGGTTTGCATGAGCATCTGGCGCGCCTTGTTCAGGCGCAACTCGAGGTAGTACTGGCTGGGAACGCGGTTGAGGTATTGCTTGAAGATCCTTTCGAGCTGTCGTCGCGACACGCACACGTGCTGGGCGATTTCGTCGGTGGTCAACGGCTCTTCGATGTTGGCCTCCATCAGCAACACCGCCTGGGTCAGCTTCGGATGGCTGGAACCCAGGCGGTTTTGCAAAGGAATACGCTGGCGTTCGCCGCCTTCGCGGATGCGCTCCACCACCAGTTCCTCGGAGACTGCACCGGCCAGTTCGGCGCCGTGGTCACGGGCCAGTACCGCCAGCAGCAGGTCGAGCACCGACATGCCACCGCAGGCGGTCAGGCGATCACGGTCCCAGTCAAACAGGTGGCTGGTAGCGATGACCTTGGGGAAGCGCTCGGCAAAATCATCCTGCCAGCGCCAGTGCACGGCGGCGCGGTAGCCGTCGAGCAGGCCGAGCTGGGCCAACGGGTAGACACCCGCCGACAGGCCACCGATCACACACCCGGCGCGCACCAGTTGCTTGAGCGCGGTGCTCAGTTGGGAGGCAATCACGGTCGGCGGTTCGTCCGCCAGCAGGAACAGCTTCTGGAAGCCTTCGAGCTTGCCCGCCCACGGCTCGCCCGGCAGCTGCCAGGCGCCATCGGTCGCAGGCTCGGCGAGCAGGAACGACAGCTCATACACCACATCCGGATGCACCCGCTGAGCAACGCGCAAGGCCTCCTCAGCCAGCGCAAGCGTCAGTGCTTTCGTGCTGGGCCAAATCAGGAAACCAATTCGATGGGCGGTCATGGAGGGCTATCCGAAGCGAGTAACAGTAATGAAGACAAGGGCCAATGCTAGCCCGGAAACCAACACAAATCTCAAAAGCGGGTGAAGATCTAAATGTGGGAGCGGGCTTGCTCGCGAATGCGGTGGGTCAGATACACATCTACTCACTGACCCACCGCTTTCGCGAGCAAGCCCGCTCCCACACTAGATGGGGACTCACTTAAGACTGCGAAGCATGCACTAAACCGGTGCACAAAAGCAGTCTTGACTATTTCAAGCTACCGGAGAGGAACTGCTGCAAACGTTCGGACTGCGGGTTCACCAGCACTTCGCGCGGGTTGCCGCGTTCTTCGACAATGCCTTTGTGCAAGAACACCAACTGGTTCGACACTTCACGGGCAAAGCCCATTTCGTGAGTCACCACCACCATGGTGCGGCCTTCCTGGGCCAGGTCCTGCATGACCTTGAGCACTTCGCCGACCAGCTCCGGGTCCAGCGCCGAGGTCGGCTCGTCGAACAGCATCACCTCAGGCTCCATCGCCAGGGCACGGGCAATCGCCACGCGCTGCTGCTCGCCACCGGACATATGGCCGGGGAACGCATCCTTGCGATGGCCCACGCCGACCTTGGCCAGGTAGTGCTCGGCCTTTTCACGCGCTTCTTTCTTCGACACGCCCAGCACATGCACCGGCGCTTCCATTACGTTTTCAATCGCGGTCATGTGCGACCACAAGTTGAAATGCTGGAACACCATCGACAGGCGCGAGCGCATGCGCTGCAGTTGTTTAGGGTCGGCGGCCTTCATGGCGCCGTCCTTGTTGGCCACCAGTTTCAGCTCTTCGTTGTTGAGCAGAATCTTGCCGGCGTGGGGTTGCTCAAGCAGGTTGATGCAGCGCAAGAAGGTGCTTTTGCCCGAACCACTGGAGCCGATGATGCTGATCACATCACCGGCCGCGGCGGCCAGGGACACACCTTTGAGCACTTCATGACTGCCATAGCGTTTATGCAGGTCTTGGACTTCAAGTTTGTACATGCGGTCGGTTCTCACAAAAACAGGTGGTCAGTCGTTGAGCAAGCGCCCGTGACGCAGCGCTTCGCGCCCCGCCACCTTGGCCAGCCAGAAACCCGCTTGGGCATAACGTAGCCGTTCAACGGCAAACAGCACCCCCGAGGTGCCCGCGCAAAGCGTGCTGACGCGGTCTTCCAGGGGGTCAATCACTTCAAAAATCGGTTCGCCCTTCTCGACCCAGTCACCGGCCTTACGCAGGTAACTGATCACCCCGGCGTGGGGCGCGAAGAGCAATTCGGTGCCTTCAAAAGGCAGGCCTTCACACGGCTCGTACTGCGGCGCCGGCCATTCGCCCTTGATCAGGCCCTGCTCGGCCAGAAACGCGAGGATACCTTCGGCATGGAAGATCGCCTCGTCGCGGCCGGTGTCGGCCTGGCCGCCCAGCTCCAGGGTGGTCGCCAGGCATGCCAGCGGCACCTGGGCCTCGGGGAACGCCTGGGACAAGCGCAACCATGGCAATGAACAGGCTTCATCGAACGAGCTGCCGCCGGAGTCTTCCGCCAGCAGGCCGACTTTCACATTCAAGTGCGCCGACAATGAGCGCCACTGCGGCCAGTGCTGGGGCAGCGCGTACATATGCAACGCGGCCTCGGCATCGCAATGCAGGTCGAGGACGATGTCGGCAGTGCAGGCATGGCTCAGCAACAGGCGCTGCATGCCTTGCAACTGGCTGCTCGGCGCCGGCAGTGCATTCAGCGTATCGGTCATGGCCTGGCGGATCATGCGCACGTTGGCGTGAGGGTCATCACCCAACTTGCCCTGGAGCAAATCGGCCACCGGCGCGCTCAACTCGACGAAATCGCGGTTGAAGTTCTTGCCGCTGCCGATTTCGAAACGCCCCTGGTGACTGCCTTGCAGCAGTTGGCCCAGGCCCATCGGGTTGGCCACCGGCACCAGTTCGATCACGCCATTGAGCGCGCCTTGCTGTTCCAGCTCGGTGAGGCGTTTCTTCAGCTCCCAGGCGGCGCGCATGCCGGGCAATTCGTCGGCGTGCAGGCTGGCCTGGATATAGGCCTTGCGCTCGCCTTTGCCGAATCGGAACACGCTCAACTGCCGCTCGCACCCCAGGTGACCCCAGGGCAGCCGGTGATCAATACGTTCCATATCAGTGCTTCCGTGGAGCCAGGTAGCTCAGCCAGCGGCGCTCGGCCAACTTGAACAGGCGCACCAGGATGAAGGTCAGGCACAGGTAGAACGCGCCGGCGGTGATATAGGCTTCGAACGGCAGGTAGAACTGGGCGTTCACCGTGCGTGCGGCACCGGTGATGTCGATCAGGGTGACAATGGACGCCAGGCTGGTGGTCTGCAGCATCATGATCACTTCGTTGCTGTACTGCGGCAGCGCGCGGCGCAGGGCCGACGGCAGCAGGATGCGGCGATACAGCTTGTAGCGCGACATGCCCATGGCCTTGGCCGCTTCGATCTCGCCATTGGGGGTGGCCTTGAGGCTGCCGGCAATGATTTCAGCGGTGTAGGCACTGGTGTTGATCGCAAAGGCCAGGCACGCACAGAACGTGGCGCTGGACAGCAGCGGCCACAGGAAGCTCTCGCGCACCGCATCGAACTGGGCCAGGCCGTAGTAGATCAGGAACAGCTGCACCAGCATCGGCGTGCCACGGATCACGTAGGTGTAGAGCCAGGCTGCGCCATTGACGATCGGCTGCTTGGACACGCGCATCAAGCCCAGGGGCAAGGCGGCAAGCAGGCCGAAGAACAGCGAAAAGGCCAGCAGTTTCAAGGTGGTCACCAAGCCGCCGAGGTACAGCGGCATGGCATCCCAGATGACGTTGTAGTCGAAGATCATAGATCAGCCGCCCTTACGCCTACCGAGTAGCGCTTCTCAAGATAACGCAAGGCCAGCAACGATACGCTGGTGATCACCAGGTACATCGCCGCCACTGCGAGGAAGAAGGTAAAAGGCTCGCGGGTGGCATCTGCCGCCTGCTTGGCCTTGAACATCATGTCTTGCAGGCCCACCACCGAAATCAGCGCGGTGGCCTTGGTCAGTACCAGCCAGTTGTTGGTGAACCCGGGGATCGCCAGCCGAATCATCTGCGGCACCATCACCCGGAAGAACACCTGGAAACTGCTCATGCCATACGCAAGGCCGGCTTCGGCCTGGCCCTTGGGAATGGCCATGAAGGCGCCCCGGAATGTCTCCGAGAGGTAGGCGCCAAAGATGAAACCCAGGGTGCCGATACCGGCGGCCAAGGGGTTCAAGTCGATATAGTCGTCATAGCCGAGCATCGGCGCGACGCGGTTCAGCAGGTCCTGGCCGCCGTAGAAAATCAGCAGGATCAGCACCAGGTCGGGGATCCCGCGGATCACCGTGGAGTACAAGTCACCCAGCCAGGCCAACCAGCGCACCGGCGACAGGCGTAACGCGACCCCGATCAGACCCAGAACAATGGCCAAGGCCATGGACGACAAGGCGAGCTGAAGCGTCAACCATGCGCCATCGAGGATGACGGCCCCGTAGCCTTTCAACATGATTCAGGTCCTCGAAAAGGGGGATGAAAAAATGGCGCAAACCTCAGGAATTCTGTTGCTTGCGCCATTCTGGACAGACAGCTGCGACGAGTTACTTAGGGTCAGCGCCGTAAATATCGAAGTCGAAATACTTGTCCTGGATTTTCTTGTATTCGCCGTTGGCACGGATCGCGGCAATGGCAGCGTTGATGCGGTCCAGGTTTTCCTTGTCGCCTTTACGGACGGCAATGCCGATGCCGTCGCCGAAGTATTTGGCGTCGGTGAACTGTGGGCCGACGAACGCGTAGCCTTTGCCGGCTGGAGTCTTCAGGAAACCGTCCTGCAGCAGGGTAGCGTCAGCCACGGTGCCATCGAGGCGACCGGCTTCCACGTCCAGGTAGATTTCGTTCTGCGAGCTGTAAGGCACAACCGTGGCGCCTTTAGGGGCCAGGACTTCCTTGGCGAAGCGATCGTGGATCGAACCGCGCTGCACGCCGATTTTCTTGCCTTTCAATTCATCCAGGCTGTCGCTGACCTTGGTGCCTTCCTTCATCACCAGCTGCGCTGGGCTCAGGTAGTAGCGGTTGGTGAAGTCCACGGACTTCTTGCGGTCTTCAGTGATGGACATCGACGACAGGATCGCGTCGATCTTGCGCACTTTGAGCGCAGGGATCAGGCCATCGAATTCCTGCTCGACCCACGTGCACTTGACGTCCATCTGCTTGCACAGGGCGTTGCCGATGTCGTAGTCAAAACCGACGATGCTGCCATCGGGAGCTTTGGAGGCAAACGGAGGGTAAGCCGCTTCGATACCAATCTTCAGTGGCTTGCCTTCAGCGAAAGCCTGCATGGACAGCACGGATAGCGCCAGGGCGCCCAACAGCACGAGTTTCTTCATCTTGGGACTCCATCGGTATAGGGCAAAACAGCAGTATGAGCCATGGCCCACGATGCGACTTAAGGGAAACCGAATTGCGGTGCTGCGTCCTACGCAGGTGACGACCTGCGACGACGAGCGAGTGATCGGCATTCTAACGACAGGCCGGAAGCCGATATTTCCTCAATGCGACAACAATTTACAGAAGCACCGAGAAAGCCGTTCCAGCACATTGACAGCCTCTGAATTTTATGCAGAGACAAAAGATATTAAACCTGTTGATGCTGCAAATTGCGGGCCTATTATTCGCAAACCCTTCTAGCACGGCAAGTCTGGCGTTTAATCTTATTTCTTGGGGTGTCTAAAACGCGCTTTTTCGGGGCAATGTTGTAGCACTTTGCCTCAGGTTAGGGCGATGGGTTACACATTTAGAGCTCTCGGTAACATTCAGAAACGTCCTACGCACGAAGTCGATATTTATTGGCCTGCGCATAGATCGTTCCCACGCTCTGCGTGGGAATACACCCTGTGACGCTCTGCGTCACGCCTCAAGAGCAGACGCGGAGCGTCCAGGGCGGCATTTCCACGCGGAGCGTGGGAACGATCAGCACTCCCGGCATGAAATACATTCCAAATGTGGGAGCTGGCTTGCCTGCGATAGCGGCCTGTCATGACACACCCTCATCGCAGGCAAGCCAGCTCCCACAGTGATCCGGTTTCGCCAGTGATAGCCAACAAAAAAGCCCCATCCAGCTCACGCCAAATGGGGCCCTGTCCCACCTACCCCGCCTTACGCGACGTTCATGGTCTTGTGCGTCTCGATCAAATGCGCCACCACACCCGGGTCCGCCAGGGTGGAGATATCCCCCAGCCCGTCATACTCAGCCGTAGCAATCTTGCGCAGGATACGCCGCATGATCTTGCCCGAGCGTGTCTTCGGCAAGCCTGGCGCCCACTGGATCACGTCCGGCGAAGCGATCGGCCCGATCTCCTTGCGCACCCAGTTTTTCAGTTCCAGGCGCAGCGCTTCGTTCGGCTCCTCGCCGTTCTTCAGTGTCACGTAGACATAGATGCCCTGGCCCTTGATGTCATGCGGCACACCGACCACCGCCGCTTCGGCGACTTTCGGGTGGGCAACCATGGCGCTTTCAATCTCGGCGGTGCCCATGCGGTGGCCGGACACGTTCAACACGTCGTCCACGCGACCGGTGATCCAGTAGTAGCCGTCCTCGTCACGACGTGCACCGTCACCGGTGAAGTACATGCCCCGGAAGGTCTTGAAGTAGGTGTCGACGAAACGGTCATGGTCGCCGTACAGCGTGCGCGCCTGGCCCGGCCACGAATCGAGGATCACCAGGTTGCCTTCGGCAGCCCCCTCGATCAGGTTGCCGAGGTTATCCACCAGCGCTGGCACCACGCCGAAGAACGGGCGTGCCGCCGAACCCGGCTTGAGCGCATGGGCGCCCGGCAGCGGGCTCATCATGTTGCCGCCGGTTTCGGTCTGCCACCAGGTGTCGACAATCGGGCAACGCGATTGGCCGACGTTCTTGTAGTACCAATCCCAGGCTTCCGGGTTGATCGGCTCGCCCACCGAACCGAGCAGGCGCAGGCTGCTGCCATCGGCACCTTCGCAGGCGGCGGTGCCCGAGGCCATCATCGCGCGGATCGCGGTCGGTGCGGTGTAGAGGATATTGACCTTGTGCTTGTCGACGATCTTCGCCACCCGCGTGATGTCCGGGTAGTTCGGCACGCCTTCGAACAGCAAGGTGGTGGCGCCGTTGGCCAGCGGGCCATAGACGATATAGGTGTGGCCGGTGACCCAGCCGACGTCGGCGGTGCACCAGTAGATTTCACCCGGGCGGTAGTCGAACACGCGCTCATGGGTCAGGGCCGCGTACAACAGGTAGCCGCCGGTGGTGTGCTGCACGCCCTTGGGCTTGCCGGTGGAACCGGAGGTGTAGAGGATAAACAGCGCCTCTTCGGCGCCCATCTCTTTTGGCGCACACACAGTGCCCGCCACTTTCATCAGGTCTTCGTACCAGATGTCGCGATGCTGGTTCCACTTGATATTGCCATTGGTGCGCTTGCACACAATGACTTTCTGGATGCTGCTGGTTTCCGGGTTGGTCAGGGCGTCGTCGACGTTGGCCTTCAACGGAATTTTCTTACCGGCGCGGATGCCTTCGTCGGCGGTGATCACTACCTTCGACTTACAGTCGATGATGCGACCGGCCAGGGCTTCCGGGGAAAAACCGCCAAACACCACCGAGTGAATCGCGCCGATGCGGGTACACGCCAGCATGGCGACCACGGCTTCGGGGATCATCGGCATATAGATAGTCACCACGTCGCCGCGGTGTACGTCCTGGCCACGCAGGGCGTTGGCGAACTTGCAGACTTCTTCATGCAGCTCGCGGTAGGTGATGGTGCGGCTCTCGGCAGGGTCATCGCCCTCCCAGATGATCGCCGCCTGGTCGCCGCGCTCGGCGAGGTGACGGTCCAGGCAGTTGTAGGAAACGTTCAGGGTGCCATCGGCGAACCACTTGATGTCGACATGGTGATCGTCGAACGAGGTCTGCTTCACCGTGGTGAAAGGCTTGATCCAGTCGAGGCGCTTGGCTTGCTCGCGCCAGAAGCCATCGGGGTTGACCACCGACTGCTGGTACATGGCCTTGTAGGTCGCCTCGTCGGTCAGCGTGTTGGCTGCTACTTCGGGGCGAACGGGGTACAGGGAAGCCGCACTCATCTTTCTTACCTCGGTGACATAGTTGTTGTTGTATGGCCCCTGTTGTAGCCGGGGCTGCCCCATAGAACCATTCGACGATGGTAGTAACAAGCCCCTACAAATTGCCCTGCTATCCCCGTTTACCGCTCTGGCCCGTGGCCTGCGGGGCTTTGCAGCTGTATGAAAAAACCTTTACCACACGATTGTTACAAAAACCGCCAATAGTGTTTATCAAAAGTACGGGTATATGAATATAACGCGCAGGCCTAAAATCAACTCCGCCAACACGGCACTGTGATTAACACCGTAACAGCCCCCACGAAGGCAACGTTAATCCGAACCCCCCAACTCTTAAGTTACACACGTGGCCTCACAAGGGCCCCGTGACCCCATTCGACCTAAAGAAGGTAAATACAGTAATGAAAGCTCTCGTAGTTATGGCCCTCAGCAGCTTGTGCGCCACCGCCGCCCTGGCCGATGAGGCCCCGACCGAGCTGGCCGGCCAGAACGCCCCGATTGTCGAAGACTACACCTATAGCACCAAGCTGGATGTGGCCAAAGTATTGTCCATGAGCACAATCCCGGAAGTTTGCGAAGTTGTGCCGGTCAAGATGGAATATGAAGATTCACAAGGTCAGCGTCATATTCTTAATTACCATGTAATGGGCAATGGTTGTTCGAACGGATAACAGGTTATTGAGTCAGGTTTAAACCCGGATCTTGGTCGCCGCAAGTAATCGTTCTTGCGGCCAAGAACCTATTTCGAACCCACCATGAAACAAATGTGGGAGCTGGCTTGCCTGCGATGGCAATTTCAGCCTTACCTACCTCCCAAAGCCCGCCACCTACCCGCCTCTCCTGCCCCCACAAAAACTATCCCACCGCCCGTCAAAAAATTCCTATCCCGGCAAAGCCTTGCAAACACGCGCCTTGGCCGAAAACCAGGCCATTTTGGCGCTCAATCGTGACCATCCGCCGCAACACAAAGCCGAATTTTTCCCTATAATGCGCGGGTAAATCGGGCCTGCAATATCCCTTTACACTGGGATGAAGAGCCAGACCTGAGGCCTCCCGCTGGAGCATGCACCAGTCGCTCCGCCCCTCAGCCTCACGCAGAGCACCCGTTACCCAATTCCGTTTAATGCCTGCGCGAGCTGTTGCAACAAACGATTCCTTAAGATCCACCGCGGCCTCAGGGCCGTGTGAACACCCAACCATCCGGTTTCACACGGGCCCCTTTGCGCCCTCACGCAGGAGACGACACGTCATGCTGAGCTGGGACGAATTCGACAAAGAAGAAGAAGGCGAAGTAGCCGCTAAAGGCGCCAACGCCGGCCACGCCACCGAAGCCAACATGGACCGCCTCGACGGTGCCGGCGCCGCTGCCGCCATCGAAGCGCGCGCCGTCACCGCCAGTGACTCCGCCGCCATCGTGCGCGCCAAGGCCGCCCTCGACAAACTCGACGTCGCCGAAGGCCTCGCCGAGCTGGAAGGCTCCGCCGCCCGCGTCGCCGTTGACGAAAAGCGCATGATCAACTGCCGCGCCGACCTCAACCAACTCGTGCCCTTCAAGTACGACTGGGCCTGGCAGAAGTACCTCGACGGCTGCGCCAACCACTGGATGCCGCAAGAGGTCAACATGACCGCCGACATCGCCCTGTGGAAAAACCCCGAAGGCCTGACCGACGACGAACGTCGCATCGTCATGCGCAACCTCGGCTTCTTCTCCACCGCCGACTCGCTGGTTGCCAACAACCTGGTCCTGGCCGTGTACCGCCTGATCACCAACCCGGAGTGCCGCCAGTACATCCTGCGCCAGGCCTTCGAAGAAGCGATCCACACCCACGCCTACCAGTACTGCATCGAATCGCTGGCCATGGATGAAGGCGAAATCTTCAACATGTACCACGAGATCCCATCGGTCGCGAAAAAAGCCGCCTGGGGCCTGAAATACACCCGTTCGATCTCCGATCCGAAGTTCGAAACCGGCACCGTCGAGACTGACAAGGAGCTGCTGCGCAACCTGGTCGCCTACTACTGCGTCCTGGAAGGCATCTTCTTCTACTGCGGCTTCACCCAGATCCTGTCGATGGGCCGTCGCAATAAAATGACCGGCGTCGCCGAGCAGTTCCAGTACATCCTGCGTGACGAGTCGATGCACCTGAACTTCGGTATCGATGTGATCAACCAGATCAAAATCGAAAACCCACACTTGTGGGATGCCGAGATGAAAGAAGAAGCGACCCAGATGATCCTGCAGGGGACTCAGCTGGAAATCGAATACGCGCGTGACACCATGCCGCGCGGCGTGTTGGGCATGAACGCGGCGATGATGGAGGACTACCTCAAGTTCATCGCCAACCGTCGCCTGTCGCAGATTGGCTTGAAGGAAGAGTATCCAGGCACGACTAACCCGTTCCCGTGGATGAGCGAGATCATGGACTTGAAGAAAGAGAAGAACTTCTTTGAGACCCGTGTGATCGAGTACCAGACTGGCGGCGCGCTGAGCTGGGATTGATTCCTTAGCCAAGCAACCCCATGAAGCCCTGACATGTTCAGGGCTTTTTTATGCCCAGTGAATTGCTACTTCTTGAAGCACATCAGGCCGGCCACCTCGCCCAGAAGGGTTCGGATCGCATCACCAATGCTGTAGCCTTGTGTCCCAATTGCCATCAGCGTTGTCACCGGTCGAGTGATCGGAACGCTTTGACTGCAGCGCTTTACAGCAAAGTTGGAAGATTGGCACGGGAGTAAACTCCTGCTGTCACACCTGATGCACACTCAAAAAATACTAGATAGGACCGAGGCCAACCCGTGAACCCAGACATGCTCGAAGCCGGCCCTGTGGATGCCAAAGTACTTTCCGTCTTTGACTTCGACGGCACCCTGACCCATCACGACAGTTTTGTGCCGTTCCTCAAGTTTGCCTTTGGCCCTGGCGAGTTCTATGGCCGGATGGTCAAGCTGGCGGTGCCTGGGCTGCGTTTTTTGCTGCGGCAGATCAGCCGGGATGAGTTGAAGGCGCAGTTGATTCGCACCTTTATGACCGGGGTCGAGAAGTCGTGGGTGCAGCAGAAGGCCGAGGAGTATTGCCAGCGCAATTGGGCGCGGTTGATGCGCCCGGCGGGCGTGCTGTCAGTGGAGCAGGAGTTGGGCTCGGGGGCGGTGGTGACGTTGTGTTCGGCGTCGCCGGCGTTGGTGTTGCAGCCGTTTGCTGACCGGCTCGGGATCAAGTTGATTGGGACTGAGCTTGAAGTGGTGGATGGGGTGTTGACCGGCAAGCTCACCGGGAATAATTGCCGCTGTGAGAATAAGGTGCTGCGCCTTGAAGCGGTGTATGGGGACCTGGGGGAGTATCGGCTGCGGGCCTGGGGCGATACGCGCGGGGATCGGGAGCTGCTGGCGGCGGCGCAGGATGCGCATTTTCGGCATTTTCATTCGAAGAAGAAGCAGGGCAAGTTGCAGCGGTGATGCGGGTGGGTGGGGTCGGCGGGTGACCGAGGCGATCCCATCGCTGCCTCGCTGGGGCTCGAGGGCTCCCGCATTTTGATCGGTTTCAGGCTGGGAAGCGCGCTAGCATGGGGTGCTGGGGGTCGATGCAGATAGATAAGGTCGGCGGATGGACCGAGGTGATCCCTTCGTAGCCTCGCTGGGGCTCGACAACTCCCACATTTGATCGATGTCGTGTCGGGATCGGCGCTTGGCGTTATGTTGCGGCCTTGAGGTCTACGCCCAGGGCGGTGGCGAAGGCTTTTACCATGGGGCTGCGCGGGGCGTTGTGGCGCAGGATCAGATTGACGGCGGTGCTCAGGTGCACGTGGTCCGGGCACAGTGCGCGTAGGCGCCCTTCCCTTACCAGCGGCGCGGCGTAGTGTTCTGGCAGGAAGCCCAGGAAGCGGCCGGTCAGGATCAGGATGGCGACGGCTTCCACTTGTGAGGCCGAGGCGGACTGGCTGTCGTAGGTGACGAAGTTGGCCTTGTCGCGGTGGATCGCGTACCGGTGGTTGACCACTTCGTATTGGCGCAACACCTCGGGGGTGATGTCGCTCGCATTGAACAGTGGATGTCCTACGGCGCAGTAAGCGTGGGCTATTTCTTCATACAGCGGGAAATAGTCGAATTCCTCACGGCGCTGGTACACCGGCACGATGCCGACAATCAGCCGCCCTTCCACGACGCCACGCTCAACTTCGTCAAGTTGCGAGGCCTGTAGGCGCAATCTTATTTTTGGCGATTCGCTGTGCAACTTCCTCAACGCGTCAATGAGCGGCGAGTTGATATCGGAGACGGTAGTATCAATAACGCCCACACTAAGGTCGCCGATCAGTTCATTTTGCGCCGAACTAAGCTTGTCGCGAAAACTGTCGACCGAGGTAAATAACTCGATGGACGCCTGATACACCAACTTGCCTTCTTCGGTCAGTCCAAAGCCCTCCCGGCCCCGCGTACACAGGCGCATACCGATGCGGATTTCGAGGTCGGAGATCTGTTTGCTGATCGCTGCCAGGCCCACGTTCAGCTCGTTTTGTGCAGCGCTGAAGCCGCCAGCCTCGACCACAGCCATAAATACCCGGAGCAATTTGAAGTCCAAACCACTGAGTTGCAGGGGCGGTCTTGTGCCGGGTTTGGGTGGCAGGTTTCCAGAAGTGGAAAGTGGAGTTTCCATAATACGCGTTGACCTCAAGTGCCATATTCAACAGGCTTTGACCCAGTCCTTGAACACAGCCAGGCGGCGATAATGAACATAAACATCCGCCCTTGGCAACCTTGAATACGGCGCGTCAGACGCTGATTCAGTCTAGTTGAAAACTTATTTTTACTGCCTCCGACTCTTCTAAAAACAAGCGTGAGGAATACCCATGTCCCAGCCCACCGACCGCCTTTGGGGCGCTCGTTTCAAGACCGGTCCGTCTGCAGCATTGGCCGCGTTGTCACGTTGCCCTGAGCGCTATTTCCGCCTGACGCCCTACGACCTGGCTGGCTCCCGTGCGCATGCCCGTGAGTTGCAGCGCGCCGGTTTGCTGGATGAGTCGGAGACCCTGCGCACCCTGGAGGCCCTGGACCGGATCGGCGAGGACTTCGCCGCCGGCCGCCTGCATCCGACGCTGGATGATGAGGATGTGCACACCTTCATCGAACGCGTATTGACCGAGCGCCTGGGCGCCCTGGGCGGCAAGTTGCGCGCCGGGCGTTCGCGTAACGACCAGACGGCCAACGACCTGCGCCTTTTCCTACGCGACCACGCACGCACCATCACCACCGAGGTACTGGCGTTGCAGCAGGCGTTGGTGGAGCAGGCTGAGCAGCATGTGGAGAGCATCTGCCCGGGCTTTACCCACTTGCAGCAGGCGCAACCGATTGTGTTTGCCCATCACCTGTTGGCGCATGCCCAGTCGATGCTGCGCGATGTGCAGCGTCTGGTCGATTGGGATGCGCGTACGGCGTTGTCGCCATTGGGCGCGGCCGCCATGGCCGGGTCGGCGATTGCGCGCCAGCCGGAGCATTCGGCCAAGGAAATGGGCTACACCGGACCGTGCGAAAACTCCATTGATGCGGTCGCCAGCCGTGACCATGTGGCGGAATTCCTGTTCGTGGCCGGCATGCTTGGGGTGAATATTTCGCGCCTGTCGGAAGAGTTTTGCCTGTGGTCTTCGCGCCAATTTCGCTGGGTGGTGTTGGACGATGCCTACGCCACCGGCAGCTCGATCATGCCGCAGAAGAAGAACCCGGACATTGCCGAATTGGCCCGGGGCAAGGCTGGGCGCTTGATCGGCAACTTGACCGGGTTGATGTCGACGCTCAAGTCGCTGCCGCTGTCGTACAACCGCGATTTGAGTGAAGACAAGCACAGCGTGCTGGACAGCGTGGACACCCTGCTGCTGGTGCTGCCGGCGATGGCCGGGATGGTTGCGACCATGAAAGTGCAGGTGCAAGAGCTGCGGCGTCAAGCGCCGATGGGCTTCACCCTGGCGACTGAGGTGGCGGATTGGTTGGCAACGCGCGGTGTGCCGTTCAAGGAGGCGCATGAGATTACCGGCGCCTTGGTGCAGGCCTGTGAGAAGCATGAGATTGAATTGTGGGAAGCCTCGCCGGCGATGTTGGCAGAGGTGGATGCTCGGTTGCTGCCGGAAGTGCGCGACTGCTTGACCCTGGAGGCGGCGATTGCGGCGCGCAGTGGCTGGGGCGGGACGGCGCCGGAGCGGGTTCGGGAGCAGATTGGGCGGTTGAAGGTGGCGTTGGCGGCTCAGCAGCAGTGGGCTGAAAGTTATCAGGGGTTTCGGATTTAAACCTGGGCCTTTGTGGTGAGTTTGCTGGCGCTTTCGCAGGCAAGCCAGCTCCCACATTCGGACCGTGTTTTAACCGTTGGATCGAGTACAGCAGTGGAGTAGCACCATGAACCAAACCCCGGCGGAGCGCTTGGAAGCCGAGCGCAAGTTGTCCGAGAACCAGTTCGATATCACGCAGTACGAGCACGTGCCGCGTCGTTATTACGGACGGATGTTTTTCGCCACGTTGATCGTGATCGCACTGGCCGCGCTGTTGCGCGCCTTCGCCAATGGCCAGATCGAATGGTCCTACATCGGTCAGTTCCTCACGTCTGAAGCCATCCTCTGGGGCCTGGTCAACACCATCGTCATGTCGATCCTGGCGATGGCGCTGGGGGTGGTGATCGGGGTCATCACGGCGATCATGCGCATGTCGGCCAACCCGATCCTGCGTTACGTGGCCATCACCTATACCTGGCTGTTTCGCGGCACGCCGCTGATTTTGCAGCTGCTGCTGTGGTTCAACCTGGCGCTGATTTTCCCGGTGATCGCGATCCCCGGCCTGTTCAGCATCGACACCGTCGACCTGATGACGCCATTCGTGGCCGCCCTGCTCGGCCTGAGTATCAACCAGGGCGCCTACACCGCTGAAGTGGTGCGCGCCGGCCTGCTGTCGGTGGACACCGGCCAGTACGAAGCCGCCAAGTCCATCGGCATGCCGAGCCTGCAAGCGCTGCGTAGGGTAATTCTGCCGCAGGCGATGCGAGTGATCATTCCGCCTGTAGGCAACGAGTTCATCAGCATGGTGAAAATGACCAGCCTGGCCAGCGTGATCCAGTATTCGGAGCTGCTGCACAACGCGCAAAACATCTACTACGCCAACGCCCGAGTCATGGAGCTGCTGATTGTTGCCGGCATCTGGTACCTGGCGGTGGTGACTGTTCTTTCATTTGGTCAAAGCCGCCTCGAGCGTCGTTTTGCCCGCGGCGCCGGCAAGCGTTCGTAAGTCTGGGTTGAGGAGATTTGCCCCATGAGAAGCATCGTCAAGGCCGTCAACCTGAACAAGTATTACGACCAGTATCACGCGCTGCGCGACATCAATATCGAGGTCGAGCAAGGCGAAGTCATGTGCATCATCGGCCCGTCCGGCTCGGGTAAAAGCACGCTGCTGCGCTGCGTCAACCAGCTGGAAAAAATCGACAAGGGCGGCCTCTGGGTCGACGGCGAACTGGTGGGTTACCGCGTCGTCGGCAACAAGTTGCACGAGATGAATGAATCGCAGATCGCGCGCCAGCGCCTGGCCACCGGCATGGTGTTCCAGCGCTTCAATTTGTTCCCGCACATGACCGTGCTGCAGAACATCATCGAAGGCCCGTGCCAGGTGCTCAAGCGCTCGCCCAAGGAAGCCACCGAGGACGCGCTGGAATTACTGGCCCGCGTCGGCCTGGCGGACAAGCGCAATGCCTACCCGGTGGAATTGTCCGGTGGCCAGCAACAGCGTGTGGCGATTGCCCGCGCGCTGGCGATGCGCCCCAAGCTGATGTTGTTTGACGAACCCACGTCAGCCCTCGACCCGGAGCTGGTAGGAGAAGTGCTGTCGGTGATGCGCGATTTGGCCACCACCGGCATGACCATGATCGTGGTCACCCATGAGTTGGGCTTCGCCCGTGAAGTCTCCAACCGCATGGTGTTTATGGACGCCGGCCAGATTGTGGAAGCCGGCAGCCCGGAAGAAATTCTAATAAGCCCACAAAACCCGCGTACCCAAAGCTTTATTTCTGCCGTTCGCACTTAACTAGAAAACTAACGAGAACGCCCCCATGAAAACATTGTTTATCCCAACGTTGCTCGCAGGCCTGATGGCCTCCTCGTGTGTATTCGCGGCATTGCCGGCGGCAATCAAGGACAAGGGTGAGATCAGCGCGGCCATCGTGCCGAACTACCCGCCGATGGACTTCAAGGACACCGCCACCAACAAGCTCACGGGCCTGGACTTCGACTTGGGCAACGCCCTCGCCGAGCGCCTGGGCGTGAAGATCAAATGGCAGGAAACCGGCTTCGAGCAGATGCTCAGCGGGCTGACCACCAAGCGCGTCGACATCGTGCTGTCCGGCATGAGCGACACCGCCGAGCGCCAGAAAGCCGTGACGTTTATCGACTACTTCACCAGTGGCCCACAGCTGTACACCCTGGCCAAGCGCGAAGACCTCAAGGAATTGACTGACCTGTGCGGTAAAAAAGTCGGCACCAGCCGCCGTACGACCTGGCCGTCGGAAATTGCCGCGTGGAGCAAGGAAAACTGCGAAGCAGCAGGTAAGCCAGCGATCGTGGTGATCGGCACTGAAGGCTCGGCGGACGCGCGTGCCCAGTTGCAGCAGAACCGTTTGGATGCGGCGATGCAGGGCAGCGAGACGATTCCTTATTTGATGTCGTTGGACAAGGGCAAGTACAAGCCGGTAGGCCTGGCGATTTCCAAGCAGTTCACCGGGTTGGGGATCGAGAAGAGCAATACCGAGCTGGTCAGCGCGATCAGTGAGGCGTTGCAGGGCATGCTCGATGATGGGACCTACGGCAAGATCCTCAAGAAGTGGGATCTGGAGCAAGGTGCGGTCGAGAAGATCACCATCAATTCCGGCCAGTAACTCGATCCAAATGTGGGAGCGGGCTTGCTCGCGAATGCAGTGTGTCAGCGACGAATGTACCGACTGACCCGCCGCATTCGCGAGCAAGCCCGCTCCCACAAGGGATCTGTTGTGTATGAAAGATCGTAACCTGCCTCAAGAATAAGGACATCCGCCCCACCGTGGCCACCTACTCCCTGGTAATCCGCCGCCTGATGATCTGCTCGGTGACCATCGTGGTCAGCCGCGCCATGACCAGCCCCTTGCTGGCCCTGCTGCTGAGCACCCGCCTGGGCCTCAACCAACAGGACATCGGCCTGCTGATGGGTATTGCCGTCTTCATCGCGACCCTGCTGGGCCTGTATGGCGGCTACATCATCGACCGCCTGGAAAAGCGCAAGCTGCTGATCCTGGCCATGCTCTCCAGCGCCATCGGCTTTCTGTTGCTGACCTTTGCCAGCAACCTCTACCTCACCACCTTGACCCTGGTGATCACCGAAGCCGCGTCGGCGCTGTTCCTGATCGGCTCCAAGGCGATCATCAGCGAGAACCTGCCGGTGGGCGACCGCGCCAAGGTGTTTTCCCTGCGCTACACCCTGACCAACGTCGGCTACGCCACCGGCCCGATGGTCGGCGTGGTGATCGCCGGACACATGCAGCTGGCGCCGTTCCTGATCGCCAGCGCCATCGCGTTTGGCAGCGTATTCCTGATGATCGGCATCCCGCCGACCCAGCGCGACGACAGCAACAAACCCCTGAGTTTCCTCAGCACCCTGCGCACCTTGCGCAGTGATCGCACGTTGATCCTGTTTACCAGCGGCAGCCTGCTGAGCACCATTGTCCACGGGCGCTATACGCTTTATCTGTCGCAATTTCTGCTGGTTGCCTACAAACCTGCCGAGGCGCTGAAGATTTTGTCGGCGGTGCTGGCCTGCAACGCCATTACCGTGATTTTGATGCAGTACCAGATCGGGCGTTTTCTCAAGCGTGAACAATTGCGCTACTGGATCGTGCTCGGCACCTTGCTGTTCATCCTCGGGTTGATCGGTTTCAGCCTGGCCAACAGCCTGCTCACCTGGTGCCTGGCGATGTTTGTGTTCACCCTGGGCGAGATGATCATCTACCCGTCGGAGTTCCTGTTCATCGACACCATCGCCCCGGATGCACTGCGCGGCAGTTACTACGGCGCGCAGAACCTGGCGGCATTTGGCGGCGCGATGAGCCCGGTGATTTGCGGCTACCTGCTGATCAATGCCGCGCCGACCAGCATGTTTTATGCGCTGGGTGCACTGACGGCCATCGGCGGCACGCTGTGCTTCTTGAGCGGGCGGCGGGTCGCAGTTTCTTGCTGATATTTACGCGGGATCCGGCTATTAATAGCGAAACCTCTCACGGACCCGAGCCCCATGAAATTCGACACGGCCTACAGCCTGAGTCTCGATGACAAGCTGTCGATCTACGACGTACGTGACCTGAATTTCGACGAAACCGTCGCCTTCGATTCCGACCAGGACAGTTTCCTCTGCCCCAACAATGACTGCCGTGCAGCCTTCGAGGCAGGCAATGTGTTGAGCACATTCAACGCAAAGAACGTCAACTACCTGCGCACCCCGCACTTCAAGAACACCCCGAGCACCCGGCATATCGACGGCTGCCGTTACGCCAGTACCCACAAGACCGCGACCGGCGAAAATGACGACGAGCGCGAGGAAAACTTCCCATCCGAATTTGTCCTGACACGGCGTACGTACGCGGCTAAAACCGCGGTTACCAGCCCTCAAGGACATCTCCCACAGGGCCCTGAGAAAACGCCGTCAAGCCGCACCAGCCCGTCCGGCAGTTCCCACGACACCACCCCGGACAAAACCAGCGTGTTTGCCCACCCCGTGGAATGCTTCGTGTCGAATATCGACGACAAGGACAAGCTCAAAAGCATGCCGCTGAAGATCGGCGACCACACCGCGACCTACTCGACGTTCTTCAAGAAAATCGAATACCTGCAGGACAACAAGGGCCTGATCTACTGGGGCAAGATCAAGGCGATCAAGGACTACACCAGCAGCTTTCGCATCGACTTCGACAAGAAGGTGTGGCTCGACAAGAAGCCCTATTCAGTCAACGTCTACCTGAGCAAAAAGCTCATCGAGAACTACCGCAAACGCTCAGTGTTCCTGGAGCAGATCAGGGCGGCGGCAGACAGTGACCGGGCGTTGTACTGCTTCTTCTACGGCGTGACGCCGGAGCTGAAACAGGTACCGAGCAAGAAAAAACCCGAGCAGACCTTCGGGGTGTTCAGCGCGAATATCGAAAACCTCGATCACCTGCTTATTCGCGAGGCGCCGGGGCTGGAATAACCGGGGGCTGAAAGCCATCAACAAAATCCAGTTGATGAGCGGTCAAAACAACTGTACAAAAACACAGTATAGTTTGTCCTCCCCGTCGAACCCTGGAGAAATTCCATGTCCTCTCTGGCAATGCGCTCTTTCGTCGATCAGCAGATCGTCCTGCATCAATTCACCGCCAAACACAGCGTACAGGCCCGCGCGATGCTGGGCTGGAGCCGCGAAGACCTGGCGCGCCAGGCCGATGTGACGGTGGAGGCCATCCAACAATTCGAAAGCCTGGGCGACGTGGGTGATGAAACCCGCCTGGCCGTGGCGTTCCGCCTGGAAGCCGAAGGGCTGGTGTTTTTCCCGGGGTTTGCGCCGGGGTGGGGCATGAGTGTGCGCAGGTTCGATACCCACCCGACCGAGCCCGCCGCACCCACCATCCTTTCGCGGCTGATGGGCTCAACTGCGGTATCCATTGACTCATCCACGCCCCAACCGAATGGCGCGTAGGGTCCAGCCGGACCACCGCAACCCTGCCGCGCGCGGCGGTGTGTAGCTTCAGAGCCTGGGGTTGACCATCGCCTGGGCCGCCTGCTCATACCCATGGGCCACCGCCAGCAAGGTCGGTTCAGCCCAGCGGGTGCCGAAAAAGTAGGCACTGGTGGGCAGGCCGTCCTCGTTCGTTCCGGAAGGCACCGTGATCCCTGGGTAACCCGCCGCGGCCACGCCGAAATAAGCGTTGGTCTCGAAGTCGGTCACCATGGCATCAAGGTTTTCTGCCTTGATCGGATCATCCACCGTGCTGCGAAAATCCTCGATCAGCTCGTCCCACAGCGGCCCTCGTTGGTCCGGCGTCAAAGTGGAGGCAGCGATTTCCTTGAGCATCGGCTGGTGATCGGTCTCGGTGCCGTCGCGGTCTTCATTGAACTTGATCAGCTCCGTCAACGACTTGACTGGCAATCCGCGGCGTTTGGCCAGGTAAGCATTCATTTCCTCCTTCACATCCGAGAGCAGCAACTCCTCATAGCGTGATGCGTCGGCCAGGCGCATGTCGACGGGCACAAGGACCGCGCCTTGATCACGCAGCACCTCAAGTGTCCGCGTGAATGACGCACTGTTGACCACAGGCAGGATTTCGCCGTTTGCACTGAACGTCGTCGGATAACCAATACGCTTGCCCGTCAACGCGCCGGGTACAAGCAACCGCGTGTAGTCCACGCCCTCGGGAGCGCCCACGCTATGCGGGTCATCAGGGTCGCGGCCTGACATGGCATTGAGCATCAGCGCCACGTCATACACCGAGCGTGCCATCGGGCCCGGCGTGTCCTGTCGCTGGCTGGCCGGAATGATGCCGTTACGGTCCAGCAAACCGACACTGGGCTTGAGCCCGACCACGCCGTTGAGTGCCGCCGGTACGATGATCGAACCATTCGTCTCCGCCCCGACTGCCAAGGGGGCCAGCCCGGCGGCGACCGCGGCCGCCGAACCGGAACTGGAGCCCCCCACGTCAGCATCTGCCTGATGCGGGTTAAGTGTTTGCCCGCCCCGGCTGCTCCAGCCATCGGGCGCGCCACGAAAGCCCGCGAGTTCCGTCATATTGGTTTTCCCCAGGATCACCACGCCCTGCTTGATCAGGTTATCCACCAGCGGGGCGTTCTTGCCGACAGCCTCACCCACCAGGCCGAATGCTCCCGCACTGGTTTGCATGCCGGTGGCTTCGAGGGTGTCCTTGAGCAGGATGGGAATACCATGCAGCGGCCCGCGCACCTTGCCACTGGCGCGCTCCTGATCCAACTCGCGAGCAGTGCGCAGCGCATCCGGATTGAGCTCAATCACGGCGTTCAATTGCGGGTCGAGCTTGAGAATGCGCTGTTGCAGGTAGTGGACCAGGCTCACCGATGTGAGTCCGCCGGGCCTGGCCATGTGCGCGCCGAGCTCACTGACACTGAGGTACTCGGTACCTGGGGCTACGGATTTTGAAACTGCGGGCACAGGGTCGACAACCCAGGACTGCGCGACTTGCCGAACGACAGCCCCTACACCGTATACAAGACCGATCATAAGACCTCTTCAGGATTAAGAAATGACGAGGGATCGACGTTGATCCATCACCAGTCTAAGAAGGCCTCGCGCCCCAGGCAGCCCGACCCAAGGCGTTCACGGCGTAGGATTAGTCAACACAACCGGTCACTGTAATTGCACCGGTGCCGGCATCAGGCCTTGCGCGCTGCGGTATTCCTGAACCAGCGCCTGCAGCGCATCCTTCGACCAACGCGCACCGTAGAACCACACCGTCGCGCCCTCTTCGAGCGGCTCGCCATGCACCGGGTAGCCGGCCCAGCAGGCCGCATGAAACGCCGCGCTGCGGCTGTCCGACACCAACGCATCCAGTCGATTTTCACTCACATGCGCGTCGATTTCGTTGCGGGTCTGCAGGTCGAACAGCAGGCTGTCATCGCTACGCTGTGCAAGCACTGGCACCAGTTGCGCCCCGGCCCGGCGAAGCACGTCCAGCGCGTTCAAGAAGGCGGCCGAGTGCTCCAGCGGCTCGCCCTGCACAAACCGCTCGGCGAAGCCGATGCGCCTGCCCGCCAATGCCTGGCTGACCGCCAAGACGTTGTTGTTCTGCACCAGGGGCACTTCCACCATGACCGGCCCCGAAGGGTCAACGCCACTCAAGGCAATCAACGATAACGACGGATCACGCACCGGTTTCAGCGGAAGAGCCGGAGAGGTGTAGCCAGGGATCGGAATGCGACCTTCAGGGTGGGCATGAGACTGCGGGTCGCTGCCAAAAGCGATACCGTGCGCACTCGCCGGTTCGTTAAGCAACTGTTTGAGGAGGGGCGCCGAGACTGCCGACTCGAGTAGCGCTGACACCGCGTGCCCGGTCGGGCACGTGCCCCCATGCCAAGATGTCCTACCTTTGCCTTCCATAAGAAGTACCCCCGAAAAACCGACTTCCGGGGATCATCGCACCCTTGGCTGGCGTCTGTCGCAGCCCTGAAACAGCTTGAAAACTCCTTTTCCCACAGCTCAGCTCAACAGGCGCTCCTGGGCACCTTGGGTTTCCACATCCAGCCACCACGCGTTGCCACGTTCCGGCTGGTTCAAACTGAACGCCCGCCCCATCGCCGGCGTTGTAATCGAGACATTGCGTTCCCAGGCCAGGGCCATGATGCGATCGAACGGTTCGTGCCAGGCATGGAATGCCAGGTCGAAAGTGCCGTTGTGGATCGGCAGCAACCAGCGGCCCTTGAGGTCGATATGCGCTTGCAGGGTTTGCTCCGGCTGCATATGCACGTGCGGCCAGTCGACGTTGTAAGCGCCGGTTTCCATCAACGTCAGGTCAAACGGACCGTACTGTTCGCCGATGCGCTTGAAGCCATCGAAGTAGCCGGTGTCACCGCTGAAAAAGATCCGCCGTGCGCCGTCGATCATCACCCAGGAACACCACAAGGTCTGGTTGGCATCGAACAGGCCGCGTCCGGAAAAGTGCTGCGCCGGCGTGGCGACAAAACGCAGGCCATCCACCTCAGTGCCTTGCCACCAATCCAGTTGCCGCACCTTGCTGGCATCCACGCCCCACTTGATCAGCAGATCGCCCACGCCCAGCGGCGCAAGAAAGTGCCGGGTCTTGTCGGCCAATTGGATGACAGCCTTGTGGTCAAGGTGGTCGTAGTGGTTGTGGGAAAGAATCACTGCCTCAAGCGGCGGCAACTCTTCAAGGGTGATGGGCGGCTGATGAAAACGCTTGGGGCCGGCCCAACTGAACGGCGAGGCACGCTCGGCGAACACCGGGTCGGTCAGCCAGAATTTGCCGCGCATTTTCAGCAGCACCGTGGAATGCCCCAGGCGGTACACGCTGTGATCCGGCGCCGCCAGCAACTGCTCGCGGGTCAGCGGCTGCACCGGGATCTGCCCCACCGGCCGCGTGCTGCGCGGTTTGTTGAACAACATGTTCCAAAAGATACGCAAGGTTTTGCCAAAACCGCCGTGCTGCACCGGGGCGTCGTTGCTGAAATGCCCCTGGTCCTGCTCGGCAGGCTTGGGCGCCGCAGGCGAAGGCTTGAGACGGCTTGAAATCGTGGCCATAACTGAGTGACTCCTACCGATCGCGCATAAAATTACACTGCACAGTGTAGTTTCTAGATTGCAACAAAACCCCGAGCAAGTAAACTACTGAGTGTAATTTACCCTGACGAGCCGAGCGCCACCCATGACTGCCCCTCTACGCCTCACTGACCGTAAACGCGAAGCCATCGTGGCTGCGGCTATTGCCGAGTTTCGCGCCAACGGTTTCGAGGTCACCAGCATGGACAAGATCGCCGCCACCGCCGGCGTATCCAAGCGCACGGTGTACAACCACTTCCCCAGCAAGGAAGAGCTGTTCGCCGAAATTCTCCACCAACTCTGGGCCAGCAGCGTCGCCCAACTCGACGTCAGCTATACCAGTGACCGCCCATTGCGTGAACAATTGCGTGGGTTGCTGGAGGCGAAGATGAAAATGATGTCGGACGCCAACTTCCTCGACCTGGCCCGCGTGGCGATCGCCGCCACCATTCATTCGCCGGAACGCGCGCAAGACATGGTCAACCGTCTGAGCAAGCGTGAAGAAGGCTTTACCCAATGGGTACGCGCCGCGCAGGAAGATGGACGGCTCAATTGCAGCGACCCGGCCTTTGCCGCCCACCAGATCCAGAGCCTGCTCAAGGCCTTCGCCTTCTGGCCACAGATCACCCTCGGCCAACCCACCCTGGATGCGGCCAACCAGGCCAGCGTCATCGAGTCCGCCATTGATCTGTTCCTGGCCGGCTATGAAGTCACTGCGCCCCGCCAGCCGTAAAACCTGTTGCGTGTGCGACATTCCAGGTCGTTTTTGACGTATTAGCCCTCTGTTTTGCGCAAATGGCCTGGAAGGACACTGATTATTCCCACGGGAATAACTGACAATATTCACAGGCATTATCCGATCAACGGTTAATCCTGCGAACGTGTGTCGTCGTATCTGCAACAGAGTTGATCCGGGAATTTATGGAAAACAGACAAGGCAAAGGGCTTTCATTTGCCAAACGTATCTACAAGCCAAGGATCATCGGCCTGGGCATTGGCTGCATCAGTGTCATCGGTGCCCTCTACCCGCTTGCGATGCCCGGCTGGGTCTGGGCCTTGCTGTTGTTCAATGGGTTCGCGTGGGCACACGTGGCGTATCAGCTGTCGACTCGTTCGCAGTACCCCTACAAGGCCGAGCAGCGCAACCTGCTGTACGACTCGTTGTTCGGCGGTTTCTGGGCCGCCGCCACGCAGTTCACCCCGCTGACGGCCGTGACCATCCTGTCGATGATGACCATGAACAACGTCGCCGCCGGCGGCAAGCGCCTGTTCCTGCGCGGCCTGCTCGCACAAGCCCTCGGGATCGGCGTGGCAGGGACGCTGTTCGGCTTCCAGTTCAATCCTGACGTCAGCCTGCTGCAGGTCTATACCTGCCTGCCGATGCTGACCCTCTACCCGATGGCCATCGGCATGGTCTGCTACCAGTTGGCAATCAAGCTGTCGGAACACAAACGCGCCCTCAGTGCCCTGAGCCGCACCGACAGTCTCACCGGCCTGCTCAATCACGGTTCCTGGAAAGACCTGCTCCACCTCATGTTTCACAAGTGCCAGCAACAACAAAGCCACGCCACCATCGCCTTGATCGATATCGACCACTTCAAGCAGATCAACGACAGCCACGGCCATATCATCGGCGATGCAGTATTGCGCCAACTGAGCGTCGAGCTGCGGCGTAACCTGCGGGAAAACGACCTGGCCGGACGTTACGGGGGCGATGAGTTCTGTGTGATTCTTCCGCAAATGCCCTTGGAACAAGCCGCGCAACTGATGGAACGCATGCGCGAAACCTTCAGTAATTACCGCAACCCGCAAATCCCCGAACTGCGGGTGAGCCTGAGTATCGGCCTGGCGGATTTCCAGCCGTACTTCACCGATGCAGCCATGTGGCTGAATGCCGCGGACCGCGCGCTGTATGCCGCCAAGGACACCGGGCGCAACCGGGTCAACATCAGCGAGGAAAAGATCGCCCATTCCGCCTGAAGTTGTCCTACGACACCTCGTCTGAATCTTCCGCGTAACAGCGCAAATGAAATCATAATGCCACCACTCGTCGACTACCAAGAAAGGTCCTGCCCATCGGGCGAACTTCTTGTCAGGCTGGTCACTCTTAACCCGTTGTTCCACCCCCGCTGTCAGCACAAGGAGGCTGACAATGAGCACGTCAACCGTACGGCATAGGCCTTACGGGGGCAGGCGCATATACATGGATACTCCCTGCAGCTTGCTTGCCCGAGCCCCCGAACATGCTATTTAACGCCCACAAGAAAACCATCAGTACCCTGCAGCACACCGTCGCCCACCAGGCCAGCCTGCTGGACGCCATCGAGCGCTCCATGGCCGTGATCGAATTCGACCTGCACGGCAACGTGCTGCGTGCCAATGACAATTTCCTCAAGACCATGGGCTACCGCGCCGAGCAGGTCGAGGGCCAGCCCCACCGCATGTTCTGCACCCCCGACTTCGCCCGCAGCGCCGAGTATGGCCAGTGGTGGTCGAACCTGCGCAGTGGTCAATTCCAGTCCGGCACCTTCGAACGGGTAGCCGGCAACGGTCAGTCGGTGTGGCTGGAGGCCAGCTACAACCCCGTGCGCGATGACGCCGGCCAAGTGGTTCGCGTGGTCAAGTACGCCATGGACGTCACGCCGCGCCTGCAGGCTGAAAGTGAAGCCAATGCCAAGCTGGACGCCATCGGCCGGGCGATGGCCGTGATCGAGTTCAACCTCGACGGCACCATCCTCACCGCCAATGCCAATTTCCTGCAGCGCATGGGCTACAGCCTGGCGCAGATCCAGGGCAAGCATCACCGCCTGTTTTGCACACCCCAGACCGCCGCCAGCTCGCAATACAGTGATTTCTGGCGACGCCTGAACCAGGGCGAAATGTTCAGCGGCCAGTTCGAGCGCGTGGATAAAAATGGCCAGCCCGTCTGGCTTGAAGCCAACTACAACCCGGTGTACGACGCCAGCGGGCGCCTGTGCAAAGTGGTGAAGTTCGCTTCGGATGTCACCGCACGCGTGCAGCAACATGCTGCCGATGCACAGAGTGCGGCCCAGGCCTATCACCTGTCCCTGCATACCCAGGACATGGCAGAAAAAGGCGCTGAAGTGATTCAGAAAACTGCCTCTGGCATGCGTGATATTTCTGCAGATATCGACGATTCGTCGCAACTGATCGCCAAGCTCGGCGAGCGCTCGCAGCAGATCACCACCATCGTCAACACCATCCGTGGCATCGCCGACCAGACCAACCTGCTCGCCCTCAACGCCGCCATCGAAGCCGCGCGCGCCGGCGAACAGGGCCGGGGGTTTGCCGTGGTGGCCGATGAAGTGCGCCAGTTGGCGGCGCGCACCAGCGGCTCGACCACGGAAATATCCAGCATGATCGCGATGATTCAGGCAGAAACCCGCCTGGCCATCGACAGCATGGACGCCACCCGCGACCGCGCCGCCCAGGGCGTGGAATTGGCCAACCAGGCCGGCACGGTGATCCTGCAGATTCGTGAAGGCACCAGCGAGGCGGTGCAGGCTGTCAGTGCGTTTGCCAATGAGCGTGGCAACGGCTGACCCGATCTTCATGTGTGCGGCCGAGGGCTCGGTCTATAGTGCTTGATTGTCTCCAAGCAGAAGATTCGAGCCCGCCATGACCCCAGACAAGCCTGCAACCGCCCCCGTCGACCACCTGCGTTTCCATCGTGTCCACGCCCACCTGGCGCCGACCTTCGGCAACGACACCTTCGCGCTCAAGGCCGAGGCGTTTGCGCGCTTCTTCGGTACGCCGACCTTTCTCGGCGCGCAAACCGCGATCGTGATCCTGTGGGTGGTGCTGAACATCACCGGCATCACCCACTTCGACGTGTACCCGTTCATCCTGCTCAACCTGGCCTTCAGCTTGCAGTCTGCCTACGCCGCGCCGTTGATCCTGCTGGCCCAGACACGCCAGGCCGCCCGCGACAAAGCCCAGTCGGACGCCGATGCGCAGCACCGTGAAGCGCTGGCCGTGGCCAATACCGAACGCCAGGCCCAGGCCGCGCAGACCACCAAGCAGTTGCTGGAACTGCTGGAGCAGAACACCCGGCTGACAGAAATGACCAAACAGCTGACTGAGCGAATCGAAACACTGACGTGCGAAATGCATGAGCAGTTTGTGCGAAAACCCAAGTAACCGCGCCTATGCAGTGTGGGACGGCTTGACCTGCACGTGTCGGCCCAACTCATCAAACAGCGTCACCACTGAGCGCAAGGCGCGGCAATCGGGACGCGTCAGCAGCCATAGCGCCGTGTCGTGCCCTGCCAATGCCGGGCCCAGCGGATGCAGGGCATCATCCAGGAGGAAATCCGGCAACGCCGCCACACCCAGCCCCGCGCGTACCAGCTCGGTGACCGACAACATGCTGTTGCAGCGATAACTGGGGCGTACACCCGGCAAATGTTCGCGACGCCAGACCACGGTGGGATGGTCGGGCAGGAAATCATCCGGCGCGATCCATGCCAGATCGGCCAGCGCCCGACCTTGATGCTGGCGCGCGTAGGCTGCACTGGCACACACCTGATAAGCCACGGAGCCCAGGCATCGACCAACCAGATGCTCAGGTGGCGTCCTGGTCAGGCGCAGGGCGATGTCGGCATCGCGGCGACTGAGGTTGGCAAAGTCATTCGAGGTACTCAGCTCCAGGGTCAGCGCCGGGAACTGCGGCATGAACTGCGCCAGCGCCGGCAGCAACAGGCCTTGCAGCACCGAGTCAGTGCAGGTGAGGCGCACCGTGCCACTGATCACTTCACCGCCCTGCTCCACGCCAACCCGCGCTGCCTCCAGCGCTTGCTCGGCGCGCTCGGCCTGTTGCGCCAGGTTGCTCGCCAAGCTGGTGGGCAGGTAACCGGCGCGGCTCTTTTCAAACAGCGTCTGGCCTAACGCGGCCTCCAGCCGGCGCACCGCGCGAAACACCGTGGACACATCCAAACGCAACAACGCCGCCGCCCGGGCCAGACTGCCGCCGCGCACCAGGGCGAGGATCAATGACAAGTCGGCGTAGTCAATTTGATAGTGCGTAGCTGCAATGAGCATGTGGATAAACGCCAATATTGATTGCGTGAACGCCAATCTATAGTGCGCACCAGGACACCACAAGCCATGGGACGCACACGATGAAAGCTACTGCTCTGCACCTCGCCCTGATCGGCGACTACAACCCCGATGTCCCCGCGCACCAGGCCATTCCCGTCGCGTTGCAGCTGGCCGCCGACAGCCTTGGGCTGAAGGTTCACCTGCAATGGATCGACACCGACACGCTCACGCCCGCCACCCCATTGCACGGTTTCGACGGTTTCTGGTGCGTGCCTGCCAGCCCTTACCGCGACACTGACGGCGCCTTGCGCGCCATCCGGTTTGCCCGCGAACAACGGCGACCTTTCCTCGGCACCTGCGGCGGCTTTCAACATGCGGTGCTGGAATATGCCCGCAACGTGCTGGGCTGGGCCGACGCGGAACATGGTGAACTGGCGCCACAGGCCCAACGCGCGGTGATCGCACCGCTGAGCTGCTCGCTGGTAGAGGCCACTGACACCGTGCGTTTGACCCCCTACACGCGCATCGCCGACTCTTATGGCACCCTCGACATCGAGGAAGGCTATCGCTGCCGCTACGGCATGAACCCCGAATTTGCCCAGGCGTTGCTGGAACGCGAGTTGATTCCCAGCGGGCACGACTCGGCGGGCGACCTGCGCGCCGTGGAGTTGCTCGATCATCCGTTCTTTGTCGCTACGTTGTTTCAGCCGGAACGCGCCGCCCTCAGGGGCATCACGCCACCGTTGGCGATCGCCCTGCTCAAGGCATGCCAGGAGACAGTGGCATGATCGCGACCACACCGACCCCGCCGTATTACGCAGTGATTTTCAGCTCACTGCGCACCGAAGGTGATCACGGCTACGGCGAGGCCGCCAACCGCATGCTGGAACTGGCACGCGAACAGCCGGGGTTTCTCGGCGTGGAATCGGCGCGTGAAAATGGCCTGGGGATTACCGTCTCGTACTGGAGCAGCGAGGCGGCGATCCTGGCGTGGAAGCAGCAGGCAGAACATCGCGCGGTACGTGAGCAAGGGCGATCCACCTGGTACTCAGCGTTTCAGACGCGGGTGTGCAAGGTGGAGCGGGCCTACGCCTTTGGAGCGGTGTGACGGTGGGGGCTGGCTTGCCTGCGATGGCATTTTTTCAGCCAATTCATGCAGTGGCTGAACCACCGCCTTCGCAGGCAAGCCAGCTCCCACATTTATCAGTGGTAGGCCTTGATTATGTGCCAGCCACAGCTCCCAATCTTGTTTGGGCCAGCCCTGAATCCCGAGTCCGACCCCACTCCAATGTAGGAGCTGGCTTGCCCGCGAAGGCGGTGAATCAGTAAAAGCTAAGCCAGCTGACCCACCGCCTTCGCAGGCAAGCCAGCTCCCACATTTATCAGTGGTAGGCCTTGATCCTGTGCCAGGCACAGCTCCCAATCTTGTTTGTGCCAGCCCTGAATCCTGTGCCAGGCACAGCTCCAATGTGGGAGCGGGCTTGCCCGCGAAAGCGGTGTATCAGTAAAAGCTAAGCCAGCTGACCCACCGCCTTCGCAGGCAAGCCAGCTCCCACATTTATCAGTGGTAGGCCTTGATCCTGTGCCAGGCACAGCTCCCAATCTTATTGGTGCCAACCCTGAATCCCGAACCCAACACCGCTCCAATGTGGGAGCGGGCTTGCTCGCGAAAGCGGTGTATCAGTAAAAGCTAAGCCAGCTGACCCACCGCCTTCGCAGGCAAGCCAGCTCCCACATTTATCATGTGGTAGGCCTTGATCCTGTGCCAGGCACAGCTCCCAATCTTATTGGTGCCAGGCCTGAATCCCGAGCCCGACACCGCTCCAATGTGGGAGCGGGCTTGCCCGCGAAAGCGGTGTATCAGTAAAAGATAAGCCAGCTGACCCACCGCCTTCGCAGGCAAGCCAGCTCCCACATTTATCAGTAGTAGGCCTTGATCCTGTGCCAGGCACAGCTCCCACATGTTGCTCTTCATAAGACTAAAAACCTGCCGACCTAGCTCACCAGGCTACGCAACGCACTGATCTGCGGAATCTCCACCCGGCGCATGTACGCCCGCAATGGCTCGGTGATGTTGATGCGGTCGTCGATGTTCTGGTCGAGCAGCAGTTGGATTCGTTCGCGCGACAGGGTCATAGTCTGCTCGGCGGCGGGCAGCCAGACGAATTCGGCGGTGGGAATGATGCCGTCATCAGCCACGTCCATGCCGAAGGCATCTTCGCTGAAACGCACGATGTACTGGCCGGTCTTGCGGTTGAGGCCGACAAAACCACGGAGTTGGTCGGCGGCCTGGCAGATAAGCTCGGAAGTGATGCGCATGGTAAACCTCACTGAAAAGTCCCACAGGGACTGGAAAGATGGTTTACACGCGTGGCAGAAAGTACTGCCCTCTAACGGAGCAGCTTCGGGCAAGAGTACTGCAATGCACGGCAAAAAAACCGAGAAAATTGGCGGGTGCGCACGTTAATGTCGGTTTGGTGATAGCGCCTTTCGCAATCAATTGTTAAAAAGGAGGCCTTCTCAAAGCTACCTCCACGAAAGGACTTCGCATATGCCTGTCACGTTTTCCAAGAGCGCCCTGCTGCTCGCCCTGGCGCTTGGCCTCGGCCAGGCACAGGCTGCCGACCCGATCAGCCCGGCTGAATTGGCGACAAACGAAGGCATTCCCTACCCTGCCGTGATCGCTCACCGTGGCGCGTCCTACGATGCCCCGGAATCCACCGCCGCCGCCTACAAGGTCGCCCGCGACCTGGGTGCCGACTACCTGGAGATGGACCTGCAGCGCAGCAAGGACGGCGTACTGTTCGCCCTCCACGACAACAACCTGCAGCGCACCACCGACGTGGCCACCAAGTTCCCCGAGCGCAAGGACGCCCCGGCCAACGAATTCACCTGGAAAGAACTGCAAACCCTCGACGCCGGCAGCTGGTTCAACACCGCCTACCCCGACCGCGCACGTCCGGGCTTCGTCGGCCTGAAAATCCAGAGCCTGGACGACATCATCAAGATCGCCGAAGGCAACCCGCAGCACAAACCCGGCCTGTACATCGAGACCAAGGAGCCCAAGCAGTTCCCGGGCATCGAAGCCGACCTGAAAAACAAGCTGCTGGATAAAGGCTGGCTGAGCTCTGCCGGCTCCAAGCTGGGCAAGAGCAACACCGGTGTCGGCCAGGGCAAGGGGCGCGTGGTCCTGCAAACCTTCGAGACGGCCAGCCTGAAAGAACTGCAGAAAGAAATGCCGAACACGCCGAAGATCCTGCTGCTGTGGGTCGGCCCTGGCAGCATCGAGCCGAAATCGACACAGACCTTCGCTGAGTCCGGCGAAACCACCAAGGCCGCCTACTACGCCAAGCAAGAGCCGAAAGACGCCGCCGAGTTCGAAAAATGGGTCGACGAAGCCAAGAGCCTCGGCGCCATCGGCACCGGCCCTTCGGCCGAGCTGACTGCCCATGGCGACCAGAGCTACACCGACCTGGTGAAGCCGGAAATGAACCAACTGACCCACGACAAAGGCCTGCTGGTGCACGTCTATACCGTCGATGAGCCGGTGGATTTCGACAAGGTGATGAAGGCCGGTGTCGACGGCATCTTCACCAACCGCGCCGCTGAACTGCTGAAGTTCTACAAGCGCTGGCCGTCGTCCAGCGTGCAGGACCTGCTGAACGACTATAAGTACTGAGTGAAACCCGAATGGTCGGGTCGCCTGTGGTTGGGCCGTGATTACGGCGTGATCCACGGCGAGCTGGGGCGCACCGCGCCCCATGCGCACTACGCCCATCAATTGATGTTCTCCCCGGGCCGGCCCATCACGGTCAGCCTTGAAGGCCGCGTGATCACGGCCGATCGCCTGTTCATTCCTTCGCGACACCGCCACGCCATCCTCCAGGCCGAGGGTGAGGTGCAGGTGCTGTATGCCGAACCCATCGTCTTTGCAGCCGAGCCGTTGCAGGCCCTGCTGCTTGCCGGCGCAGGGTTTATCGAGACGCTGCACCAGTTGCCCCGGCGGCGCCTCGACGATCCACGCATCGAGCGCGCACTCGCCAGCCTCGATCAACTTCTGGGCGGCAAAGTGTCGGCCCTGGCCCTGGCCGAGGCGGCGCACCTTTCACTCAGCCAACTGGAGCGCCTGTTCATTGATCAGCTCGGTGTCCCGGTGCGCCGCCTGGTGCTGTGGCGACGGTTGCGTGTGGCCCTGCAATTGGCCCTCGCGGGCGGCACGCTGACCGAGGCCGCCCACGGCGCGGGCTTTGCCGATTCAGCGCATTTCTCGCGGACCATGAAGCAATTGTTCGGCGTCACCGCCGGGGCGTCCCTGCGCCAACTCGAGGTGCAGTTCCTAACGTAAATCCTGCGGCAACGGCGGCTCCTTGCCCGACTTCACCGCCGCGAACGGGTCACGCAACTGCGCCACATAGTCCCGCGGAAAATCCGGCCGACTGCCAATCCCCAGGTCCCCCGGCCCCATGCGATAGCGCGGGCGATAAAACGCAGTGCCCAGCAGCCAATCCCACAGATTGAAAAACAGCCCGAAATTCACGTCCCCCGCACGCCCGTATTTCATGTGGTGAAACCGATGCACCGGCGCCCAGGCGAACACCCAGCGCAACGGCCCCAGGCGCATGGCCACATTCGAGTGCTGCAGCAACAATTGAACGGCGATGGCCAATGCCAGCAACTGCGCCACGTCCAACGGTATGCCCAAAAGGATCAGCGGCAGCAGGCCTGCCGTCGCTTCGAGCATCTGGTGCAAGGGGTGCTTCATCAAGCCATTGAAGCCATAGAGCCGCTGCACGCTGTGATGCACCGCATGCAGGCGCCACAACGGCGCAACACGGTGGCTGGCGTAATGCATCAAGGTAATCCCGGCGTCGGCCACGACAATGGCCAGCAACAATTGCTCCCACAGCGGCCAGCCTCGTGGCCAGAGGCCTTCGAACGCCAACAGCGCGGTCAGTCCGGGCAGGATCAGCAACCCCGCGGCATTCAGGCTTTCATTGACCAGCGCATGCAAGGTGTCGCGTCGACGATCACCCAGGCTGCGGTTCCATTGCCGCTCATAGGGCAGCCATTGCTCGACCAGAAATGACACCGCCACCGCGCTTACAAACACCAGCAGCAACCCTTGCGGTTGCCTGGCCTGCACGTACGCAAGTGCCCACCCGATAAACCCTGCAAAAAAGACAGGCGCATAAAGCCAACTGACCAACCGTTTCATCCGAGTCTCCCTTTAAGTGAGCCCTCAGCATGAAATCCCGCACCCTTGGCGGATTGAACAAACTGCGCAACCGCTTGAAATAATTAAGCGTGAATTAAGTTGCGCTGGATAACCTGATCCCACTTAAACAGCTCACCGAAGAAGGACACACACCATGAAAACCCTGACCGCACTGTTCGCCGCCACCGCCCTGACCGTGACTGCCGGCCTGGCCCAGGCCGATGTTCGCCCGGATCACATTGAAGGCCTGGTCAAGTCCGGCGCCGTGATGCCTTTCGACAAACTCAACGCCGCCGCCGTCGCCACCCACGCCGGTGCCAGCATCACTGACACCGAGCTGGACCACAAAAACGGCGTGCTGGTCTACGAAGTCGACCTGACCGACACCGCCGGCAAACGCTTTGAAGTGAAGCTCGACGCCAAGACCGGCGCCGTGCTGGAAAACAAGCAAGACACTTGAGTCGCCCCCTCAAGCAACCGCGCCACCTCCGGGTGGCGCGGTTTTTTTATGCCCGCGCGTCAGCGGGCGTAAGAAAATCCTCGATTTTGCGAATGAAATTACACCCACATGGCACAAGGTCGCTAAAATCCCACCCATTGGCCGGGGCATAACGCTCAGCACGTTGGGATAGAGATTGCTGCATGGGGCAAAAAGCCGCCGACATCGCCACCATTGGCCGCATCAGTGCCGTCCCCGCGATGCTCAAAGTCATCAGCGACATGACCGGCCTGCGCTTCGCAGCGGTCGCGCGGGTGACCGATGACACCTGGACCGCGTGCGCCGTGCTCGATCAGTTGGACTTCGGCCTTGGCGTCGGCGGCGAACTGGACCTGACGACCACGATTTGCCACGAGATTCGCGGCTCCCACGTGTCCGTGGTCATCGACAAAGCCAGCGAAGACCCGCTCTACCACGACCACCATACGCCGCGCCTGTATCACTTCGAAAGCTATATCTCAGTGCCGGTGTTTCGCACCAACGGGCACTTCTTCGGCACCATCTGCGCCCTCGACCCTAACCCTGCAGAGCTGCGCAGCAGCACGATCCAGTCGACCATGGAGTCATTCGCCCGGGTGCTGTCGCTGCAAATCGAAGCTGAAGAAGCCGCGCAGTTCACCCACGCGCAATTGCAGGAAGAACGCGATACCGCCGAACTGCGTGAGCAATTCATCGCTGTGCTTGGCCATGATCTGCGCAACCCGCTGTTCGCGATCAACTTCGCTGCTGAACGGCTGCTGCGCAAGCACTCGGACCCGGCCACGGACACGTTGCTGCGACATATCCTCACCAGCGGCCGCCGCGCCGCGCAGTTGGTCGAAGACGTGCTGGACTTCGCCCGTGGCCGCCTGGGCAATGGCATTCCGTTGAACATCGGCGATTGCCAGGGTCTGCAGGAGGCGCTGCAACATGTGGTGTCGGAAGTGCAGAGCGTGCACCCGCAGCGCGTGATCCAGGCCGATATCGACGACCTGCAAGGCGTGAGTGGCGACCGCGATCGCCTCGCGCAGCTGCTCTCCAACCTGGTGGCCAATGCCATTCACCATGGCAGCCACGAGGGACCGGTGGAGGTCACGGCAAAGATCGAGCAAGGCCATTTCAACCTGACCGTCAAGAACCCCGGGCAGATCAGTGCGCAAGCCTTGCCCCGGTTGTTCCAGCCCTATTCGCGTCCGACCACCGATACCCCCCAGGCCGGCCTGGGTCTGGGGTTGTATATCGTCAAGCAGATCGCCGAAGCGCATGGCGGCGAGCTGAACGTGTCGACCACCGCCGAGCACGGCACCGTGTTCACGTTCAGCCTGCCCACCCCCTGATCAGGGGCCAAAGCGTCCCTGTCAGCAGCGGTTCTTGATGCCTGGTGAGAGAGGCTTCTTGAACGGTTGCTGACAGGCGGTCAATAAAGTGTCATCGCAACGCAATAAGTCGCGAACGGTCACAAAACTGTCAAATTCCCTTGCAATGATCGCTCACGCGAACCTGTGAAACGTCCTACAGGCGCTTTCTCTGCGAGCCTCCATGAACCACAGCCTCGACTACAGCCATCAGGATTCCGACCTGTTCGGCTTGCTTTACGGTTTCCGTTTTCGCCCTGGTGAAAAGGCTGAGCAGATTGACTCGGCCACCGCCCTGCAGGCCTTGCAGCAACCCGGCGACCCCGAAGAATTCCTCTGGCTGCACCTGAACCTGGCCCACGCCGCGTGCGAGCGCTGGATGCAGGCGCACCTGGATTTGCCCGAGGAATTTTTTGAGGCCCTGCATGAAGGCTCGCGCTCCACGCGCATCGAACATGTCGACTCGGCCTTGCTCGCGGTGGTCAACGACGTGGTGTTCAACTTCAGCAGCATGGTCTCGTCGGATATTTCCACGCTGTGGGTGTGCGCGCGCAGCCGCTTGCTGATCAGCGCGCGCCTGCAACCGCTGCACTCGGTGGACAAGCTGCGCTCGTCGGTGAAAGCCGGTGAAACCTTTCGCTCGCCGCTGGAGCTGCTGGTGCACCTGCTGCGCGACCAGGGCGAAGTCCTGACGCAGATCGTGCGCAAGACCAGCATCAGCGTCGACCATATCGAAGACCAACTGCTGTCCTCGCGCCTGTCCACCAACCGGGCGGAACTGGGGGCGGCACGCCGGGTGCTGGTGCGCCTGCAACGCCTGCTCGCGCTGGAGCCCGGCTCGCTGCTGCGTCTGCTCAACCGCCCGCCGCAATGGCTGCAGAAGGAAGACGTGAAGGAGCTGCGCAAATCCACCGAGGAGTTTGCGCTGATCATCAATGACCTGATGGCCCTCGGTGAGCGGATCAAGTTGTTACAGGAAGAAATCGCCGCCAACCTCAACGAGCAAAGCAACCGCACGCTGTTCACCCTCACCGTGGTGACGGTGCTGGCGCTGCCGATCAATATCATTGCCGGCTTCTTCGGCATGAACGTGGGCGGTGTACCGCTTTCCCAGGACCCGGAAGGCTTCTGGATCCTGGTGGCGTTGGTGGCGACGTTCACCTTGATTGCCGGGCGCTGGGCCTTTCGCAAGCGCAAGGATTACTGAAATGCCCTCGACGGTGGGAGCCGGCTTGCCGGCGCCTATCAGGGGGGAGTTACAGACCGGCGGCATGGCCGATTGATTAAACACTGACCTGCCGCAGTATCTCTGTAACATTCTGCAATGAATATGGATGCCATCCTCCCCACACTGGATGCTCCGGCATGGCCACCCCTTCCCTGACTGCCTCCACCCGCTCCTCGCACAGCGAGCCCAAACCCAGGCTGGACAAGAAACCCGGCCTGGTGACGGTGATCATTTTCTTCGCCGTGCTCGCCATGGGCCTGTTGTTCACCGCCTACAGCCTGATGCACGACATGCACGAAATGGGCGCGGTGGTCACCACCTGGACGCCGTTCCTGCTGCTGGGCGTGGCGCTATTGATCGCCCTGGGTTTCGAGTTCGTCAACGGCTTCCACGACACCGCCAACGCGGTCGCGACGGTGATCTACACCAACTCGCTGCCGCCGCATTTTGCGGTGGTGTGGTCGGGTTTTTTCAACTTCCTCGGGGTGCTGCTTTCCAGCGGTGCCGTGGCATTCGGCATCATTGCCCTGCTGCCGGTCGAGCTGATTTTGCAGGTCGGTTCCTCGGCCGGTTTCGCGATGATCTTCGCCCTGCTGATCGCTGCGATCCTGTGGAACCTCGGCACCTGGTGGCTGGGGTTGCCGGCGTCTTCTTCGCACACGCTGATTGGTTCGATCATCGGCGTCGGCGTGGCCAATGCGCTGATGCACGGGCGTGACGGCACCAGCGGGGTGGATTGGAGCCAGGCGATCAAGATCGGCTATGCGCTGCTGCTGTCGCCATTGATCGGCTTCGCCTTCGCCGCCCTGCTGTTGCTGGCCCTGCGCGCGTTTGTCAAAAACCGCGCGCTGTACAAGGCGCCCAAGGGCGACACCCCGCCGCCGTGGTGGATTCGCGGCATGCTGATCGCCACTTGCACCGGCGTGTCGTTTGCCCACGGTTCCAACGATGGCCAGAAGGGCATGGGCCTGATCATGCTGATCCTGGTAGGCACCCTGCCGATGGCCTACGCGCTGAACCGCACCATGCCGGCCGAGCAATCGCTGCAGTTTGCCGCCGTGGCTGAAGTGACCCAGGTGGCCCTGGTGAAAAGCGCACCGCAGGCGCTGACGGGCGACCCGCGGCCGATCCTGTCGACCTATGTGCGCACCAAGGAAGCCACGCCGGAACTGGTACCGGCGCTCGCCGCCCTCGCCGGCCAGATCGGTGATGAAGTCAAAGGCTACGGCTCGCTGGCCAAAGTCCCCGCCGAAGCCGTAGGCAACGTGCGTAACGACATGTACCTGACCAGCGAAACCATTCGCCTGATGGACAAGGGCAAGGTCGGCAATTTCGACGCCGACACCCAGGGCAAGCTCAAGCTGTTCAAGGATCAGATCGACAAATCCACGCGCTTTATCCCGCTGTGGGTGAAGATCGCCGTGGCCATCGCCTTGGGCCTCGGGACTATGGTCGGCTGGAAACGCATCGTGGTGACCGTCGGCGAGAAGATCGGCAAGACCCACCTGACTTACGCCCAGGGCGCATCGGCCGAAATGGTGGCCATGCTGACCATCGGCGCGGCGGATATGTATGGCTTGCCGGTGTCGACCACCCATGTGTTGTCGTCGGGTGTGGCGGGGACCATGGTGGCCAATGGCGGCGGCTTGCAGATGAAGACCATCCGCAATCTGCTGATGGCGTGGGTGCTGACGCTGCCGGCGGCGATTCTGCTGTCAGGCAGCCTCTACTGGCTGTTCACCCAATTGTTCTGACACAGCACCGTTTAACCGTGAGGGAGCGGGCTTGCTCGCGAAAGCCGTCTGTCAGTCAGGGCACCTGGCGACTGACACACCGCATGCGTGAGCAAGCCCGCTCTACAGTGGCTCTATGGGTTTTCAGCTACTGAATAACCCGCCCATTATTTTCAGGCGTTTTTTGTACACCCGCCGCGCCTCCAGCGCCTCTTCCAGCGTCACCGCCACAAACCCCGCGCGCTGGTTCGGCTGCATCTGCCCGATCAGGTCCAGGTCGGCGCTGATCACCGTGCCAATCATCGCGTAGCCGCCGCCCGACACCGCATCCCGATGCAGCACGATAGGCTCCAGCCCGGCCGGTACCTGGATCGAACCGATGGGGTAGCAACTGTCGACGATATTCGACGGATCCGAGCCCGCGCCGAACGGCTGCTCGCGTGGCTGGAAGCTCAGCGCGCTGCCGCCCTTGAAGCGATAGCCGATGCGGTCGGCCTCGGAGCCGACGGTCCAGGGTTCGGCAAAAAAGCTGCTCTTTGCACCGGCCGTCAAGCGCTCGTAGTACAGCCCCGGCACCACGCGCAACGTCACATCGCCACCGACCGACCGGCGCAGCGCCATCGGCAGGCTGTTGCCCGCGCGCCCCTGTCCGCTGGCGGTACCGATGGGCAGCTCATCCCCCGCCTGCAAGCGTCGCCCGTGAAAACCACCGAGCGCACCGAGGGTGTAAGTGGAACGACTGCCGAGCACCAAAGGCACGTCGATGCCACCGGCGACCGCAAGATAAGTGCGCGCGCCCGCCTTGGGAAACTCGAAGCGCAGCACCTGCCCGGCACGCACGTGGAAGGCAGTGTCCTGGTGCACCACTTCACCGTCCAGGCGCGGTGACATCAACGCGCCGCTGAGGGCCACCAGGGCGTCCTGTTGAAACGCCAGCTCGGGGCCAATCAACGTGCATTCCAGGCCCGCTGCGCCAATGGGATTGCCCACCAGGTGGTTGGCCGCGCTCAAGGCGTACTGGTCCAACGCCCCCGAGGGCGGAATGCCCAGGTGGTAATAGCCTTCGCGGCCAAGGTCTTGCACGGAGGTGGCGAGGCCGGGTTTGAGGACCTTGATCATGCCAGCGCCTCCTGCAGGGTTTTCGGGTAGCCGATGGGGTCGGCGAGAAACGCATCGAGGGAAAATTCCACCGTACGGATGCGCAGGTCGAAACGTCCTGCGTCCACTTCGGCAACGGCCTGGTCGTAGGCGTCGCGGTCGATGGGTTTGAATTGCACGATGTCACCGGGCCGGAAGAACACCATGTGTTCTTTGAGGTAGGCCAATTGCTGCGCCGGGTCGTAGATCGGCGCCGGGGTCACGCCGAACATCTGGTAACCGCCGGCCCCGCGCACCGAGTAGATGCAGCCGAAGCAGCCGCCATGGCCGAGGGTCAACTTGGGGGTGTCGGTACGCGGGCGCAGGTACTTGGGCACCTGCAACTGCCGCTCGCGCTCGACCATCTGGAACATGAACGGCAGGCCCGCGACAAAGCCGACCATCGACACAAACCACGGCGCGCCACTGTGGGCGGCGATAAACGCGTCGACATCGGCCAGGCCATTGATGCGCGCGGCGTATTCCAGGTCGGTCGCACTGGGGTCCTGGTGGCGGTCGCGAAAACGCATCAGCGTTTCATGGGTCCAGGGGTCGTTGTAGAGCACCGGGATTTCGATGATGCGCGTGTGCAGGGTGCGTTCGGCCACGGCCTGGGCTTCGGCGGTCTGCACCGCGTCGAGCAGCACGTGTGGCGCGATGCGGTCGGGGTCGAAGCGAATCTGGAACGACGCATTGGCCAGGCACACATCCAGCACACCTTCCAGGGCCAGGCGCTCCACGGCCCGGGTCACGGCCATGCCCGTGAAAAAGGCCTCCAGCGACATGCTCTCGCTGACCTCGGCAAACAGGTGTTCATCACCGCCGAAGCTGTAGCGGATGGGGGGTGTTTGAGCCATGTCTGTTCCTCTTGGAATCGTTATAGAAAGGCAGGCAAAAAATGAATAGGGGTGAGTGGATTTATTGTGCTGGGCGGTTTTTTTTGTGGCCTATGGGATTTCTGTGGCAAGCAACCTTTGTGTGGTGAGCGGGCGTCCTGTGCCTAGCAGGCTTCCTTTGGCTAGCAAGCTTCCTGTGCCTAGCAAGCTTCCTGTGGCTAGCGCGCTTTATGTGGTGAGCGGGCTTGCCCCGCGTTGGGCTGCGCAGCAGCCCCAGTAAGCCCCCTGTGTACTTCCAGGTAGAACTCGGCCGTCTGATTTTAGGGCCGCTACGCGCCCCAACGCGGGGCAAGCCCGCTCACCACAACAAGCGCGCTCACTACAGGAATTCTGCTCACCACATAAAGTCCGCTTGCCACAGGAAGCCCGCTCACCACATCAAGCCCCGTTGGCCGCAGGCAGCCCATTGGCCACCACGATTCCTGCCTGGTCGAGGGCTTCGCGGGTGGCTTCCACCAATTCCAGGGCGCCGGGTGTGTCGCTGTGCAGGCAGATGGAATCGAATTCGATAAACAGGTCTTCGCCTTCCATCGTGCGCACCAACCCTGTCTGACAGGCGCGTAGGACTCGCGCCGCTACGGTGGCAGGATCCAGCGCGCGCACTGTGCGGGTAAACACGATGGAGCCGCTCAGATCGTACTCACGGTCGGCGTAGAACTCGCGCACCACCGGTTGCCCGAGTTCCTTGGCCACGCGCCAGATCACCGAGTTGGGCATGCAGTACAACAGCAGTGTCGGTTCGATGATCTGCAGGTTCTGCACCAGCAGCCGCGCGGCTTCTTCGTCGCGGGCCAAGTGCATGTAGAGCGCGCCGTGGGGCTTGATATGTTGCAGCGTCACGCCTTGGGCGCGGGCGATTTCGCGCAGGGCGCCGAGTTGGTAGAGAATGTCGTCGACCAGTTCCTGGGCCGGAGCGTTGATATGCCGGCGCCCGAAGCCGACCAGGTCGCGAAACCCTGGATGTGCACCGATGGCCACCCCCAGTTGCTTGGCGCGCTCGACGGTGCGGCGCATGGTGCCGGGGTCGCCGGCGTGGAAGCCGGTGGCGATGTTGGCCGAGCTGATATAGGCCATCAGCTGCGCGTCGACGCCATCGCCGATGGTCCAGGGGCCGAAGCCTTCGCCCATGTCCGAGTTAAAATCCACTGCCTGCATCGAGGTCGCTCCGCAAAGGTGATGGCGGAAAAGTAGGCCGCGTCTTGACCCCTTGGGAAGATCTATTATCAGATAGCCCATCTTCTGAAAATCAGATAACCCATGCAGGCGTCCGGCTTGCCGGCGATGGCGCCCTCTGACTGTTCACACACCTGACGGCCGCCATCGCCGATAAGCCGGGCTCCTTCGAGGAATGCAGCGTGTCATTGACCTTGCGCCAAGTGCGTTATTTCGTCGCCACCGCCGAAATCGGCCAGATTTCCCAGGCCGCCATCCACCTCAACATTTCCCAGTCGGCGGTGACCACGGCGATCAAGGAACTGGAGGCGATGCTCGGCGTGCAGCTGTTCGTGCGTTCGGCCCAGGGCATGAACCTGACCGACGCCGGCCGGCACTTTCTCAACCGTGCCTATGTGATTGTGCGCAGCGTCGACGACGCCCTCAACAGCCCATTGCCCGACTACCGCGCCAGTGGCGTGCTGCGCCTGGCCGCCAGCTACACGGTGCTCGGTTACTTCCTGCCGCACCACTTGCAGCGCATGGAACACTGGCACCCGGATGTGACCATCGAGGTGTTCGAGCAGGAGCGCCAGGCCATCGAGCAAGGCCTGCTCGACGGCCAATTCGACATGGCAGTGGTGCTCACCGCCAACCTGACTCATGCGGATATCGTCTCCGAAATCCTGTTCAACTCCGAACGCCGCCTGTGGCTGCCCAGCCATCACCCGTTGTGCGAACGCGGCGCCGTGAGCCTGGCGGATGTGGCCCGCGAACCGTACATCCTGCTCACCGTCGATGAAGCCGAACACAGCGCCATGCGCTATTGGGAACAGGCCGGGCAAACGCCCCAGGTGCGGCTGCGCACCAGCTCGGTGGAAGCAGTACGCAGCATGGTCGCCAATGGCAGCGGCGTGGCGATCCTGTCGGACCTGGTGCATCGGCCCTGGTCACTGGAAGGCAAGCGTATCGAAACCCTCACCGTGACAGACCCGGTCACGCCCATGAGTGTCGGGCTGGCCTGGCACCGCGAGCGTGCGTTTACCCCGGCGATGCAGGCCGTGCGCGATTATTTCCACGACGCCTTCCTGGCGCCGCAGCAGTTGTCGGCTCGCCGTTAGAGTCGGGCTTGCAGCGTCGCGGCCAGCCAGTCCATGAACACCCGCACACGCTGTGGCAAATGCCGTTGCCCGGCGTAGAGCAGCGACACATCGAGCGCCGGCGCCGGGTAGTCGGGCAGCACGGCAACCAGCTCGCCACTGGCGAGCAGATCGCGGATGCCCAGGACCGGCACCTGAGTGATGCCGAAGCCGCCCAGGCAGGCGGATTTGTACGCGTCGGTGCTGTTGACCGTGACCCTCCCGGCCATCGGCACGCGGTGCACTTTATCGCCCTGCTGGTATTCGAACCCCGTCGAACGTGATCCCAAGGGGCGCACGTAATGCACCAGTTGATGGTGCGCCAGGTCCTCGAGGGTCTCGGGTACGCCATGGCGCTGGCGGTAGCCGGCACTGACACAGTTGATCATCGGCATGCTGCACAACCACCGCGCGACCACCGTCTGGTCGGGCTGTGCGCCGACCCGCAGCACACAGTCGAACCCTTCGGCCAGCAGGTCGACCTGGCGGTCGGTGGTGCTGATTTCAAGCTCGATCAAGGGGTGGGCGTCCATGAACTCGGGCAGGCGCGGCAGGATCAGGTCCCGCGCCATCACGTTGGGCAAGTCCACGCGGATACGCCCGCTGAGTTGCGCCTCATCCTGGCGAAACAGGCCTTCGAGCTCGTCCATGTGGGCCAGCAGATCCTTGCTGCGCTCATACAGCACACGCCCGTCCTGGGTCGCCTGCACCTTGCGCGTGGTGCGCTGCAGCAGGCGTGTGCCGAGCAGCTCTTCCAGCACCTGGACATGCTCGGACACGCTGGAGCGCGGCAGGCCCAGGCTCTCGCCGGCGCCGGTAAAACTCGACAGTTCGGTGACGCGCACAAAGGTACGCAGCAGTTCCAGCTTGTTCATGGGATTGTTCGCCTTATCCGGCCAGTGATTCCGATATACCCCTGTTTATCACGTTATAGCCGGACAAATACACTCAGTCCCACTGACCACCTGAGAGGACTGCACCATGACCCGTAAAATCGCATTGATCACCGGCGCCAGCCGCGGCCTGGGCAAAAGCACCGCGCTGCACCTGGCGGCACAGGGCGTCGACATCATCGGCACCTACCACAGCGCCGCCGACGAAGCCCAGGCGGTGGTAGCACAGATCGAGGCCCTGGGTGGCCGCGCCGCCATGCTGCAACTGGATGTGAGCCAGAGCGCGTCCTTCAACGACTTCGTGAACCAGGTCGGCGGCGTGCTCAAGGAGGTTTTCGCCCAGCAGCAGTTCAATTTCCTGATCAACAACGCCGGCATTGGCGTCAACGCCGCGTTTGCCGAAACCACTGAAGAACAGTTCGACCGCCTGGTGGCAATCCACTTCAAGGCGCCGTTTTTCCTCACGCAAAAACTGCTGCCACTGATCAGCGATGGCGGGCGCATCATTAACATCTCCAGCGGCCTGGCGCGGTTCAGCCTGCCGGGGTACTCGGCGTATGCGTCGATGAAAGGTGCGGTGGAAGTGTTGTCGCGTTATCAGGCCAAGGAACTGGGCCCGCGCGGAATCAGCGTGAACACCCTGGCTCCCGGCGCGATAGCCACCGACTTCAGCGGCGGCGCGGTGCGCGATAACCCCAACGTGAACGCGATGGTCGCCAACAATACCGCCCTCGGCCGCGCAGGATTGCCGGAAGATATCGGCGGGGCGATCTCGACGCTGCTGGCCGACGGCAGCCACTGGATCACCGGGCAGCGCATCGAGGCCTCAGGCGGCATGTTTCTGTAGGCGTTCTGCGCTAGCATCAATGCCCTCAGATCACTGACAGGCAATCACCGATGAGTTTTGATCCAGGCTTGGCCGGCGGCATGGGCGTATTGGCGGCCGTGGTCGACAGCGGCAGTTTTGCCCGCGCCGCCGTCAGCCTGGAGATGACGCCTTCGGGCGTCAGCCGGGCGATTTCACGCCTGGAAAAACGCTTGGGGATTCGCCTGTTCGACCGCACCACGCGCTCGGTGCAACTGACCGACGAGGGTCGGCGTTTCTATCAGGAAATTGCCCCGCTGCTGGCCGGTCTCGAAGAGGCGGCCAACTCGGCGGCCGACAGCGCTCACACCGTACGCGGGCGCCTGCGGGTGAATATCGACCCGTACTTCTCGCGGCTGGTCCTCGGCCCGGTGCTGGGCGATTTCATGCGCCGCTACCCGCAATTGCAATTGGACCTGCACACCCGCGACCAACTGGGCGACCTGGTCGCCGATGGCTTCGACCTGGCGATCCGCTTTGGCATCCCACAATCCTCTTCACTGATCGCGCGCAAGTTGATGCAAGTGCGCGTGCTCACCCTGGCCTCCCCCGCCTACCTGGAACGCCATGGCCGACCGGCCACCCCGCAGGACCTGGAAAACGGGCACATGTGCCTGGATTTTCGCGACTCGCAAACCGGTCGCCCGTTTGCCTGGGAATTTCACCGCCCCGGTGAGCAATTGATCGTGCGCACCGACGGCCGCCTGGTGGTCAACGATGCCAGCACCCTGTACAGCGTGTGCGAGCACGGCCATGCGGTGGCGCAGATGCTCGACCTGGGCCTGGCGCCAGCGCTCAAGGCCGGCAGCCTGGTGGAGTTGTTCCCGGACTGGCCGGACGAGCGTTTTCCGCTGTACGCCTACTACCCCTCGCGGCATTTGCCGGCGGCCAAGGTGCGGGCGTTCCTGGATTTTGTCGCGACGCTCAAGCCCGACTAGGCACGCGCTGGCGTACGAATCTTTCCCGCAACACGTCATACCCCCAGTGATACACGTAGGTGTACGGCAGGAAAAACAGCAGCACGCCAATGTCCAGCCAAAACGCCTGCACCAGGCTGATCTTCAGCCACGCGGCAATCAGCGGGACCGCCACGATAATCAGCCCTCCCTCGAACAGCACGGCATGCAGCATGCGCGTCCACACGCCACCGGCGAGTTGCAGGCGCACCTTGAGGCGGTCGAACAGGCTGTTGAAAATGATGTTCCAGGTCAGCGCCAGCACGCTGAGGCCCAGGGTTACCGCGCCCATCTCCAGGGCCGGCCGGCCAGTGATCCAGACCAGCAACGGGGTACAGATCAATAAGGCCAGGCCTTCAAAACCCAGGGCTTGGCAAACGCGTTCAGTAATCGACTTGGTAGGGTGCATGACCCGGCTCCGTGAGTGACGATGGTTGCTATCATTACCCTTCAAGTCGATACTTCATAACTAATAACCATCGACCAAGGCGATAGTCATGGCCTCTCATGAAGTGCTGCAGGCGTTTGTCCAGGCCGCTACCCAGGGTTCGTTTTCGGCGGCGGCACGCAAGCTGGGCAAGAGCCAGTCCACCGTCAGCGCAGCGGTGGCCAGCCTGGAGATTGATCTCGACGTGGTGCTGTTCGATCGCAGCAGCCGCAAGCCGACGCTCACACCGGCCGGCCATGTGTTGCTGCAACGCGCCGAGCAGGTATTGGAGGCCAGCAGCCGCCTGGAGCTGGCGGCGAGCCAGTTGGCCCAGGGCCTGGAGCCGAAAGTGACCATCGCCATGTCCGACACTTACCAGTCGGAGCGCTTCGAACTGGCGCTCAAGGCTTTCGAACAACGTTACCCGGACCTGGAACTGGAATGGCTGATCGCCGAGTGCGAAGACCTGATCGCCCTGGTGCAAAGCGGCCGGGCGCAGATTGCGTTTGTCGAGGCCCAGGCGGTGTATCCGCCCGACCTGAGCCGCGCACCGGTGGAGGAACGCACGGAAATCGCGCTGTTCGTCGCCCCGGATCATCCCTTGGCGAGCCTGGACACCATCGACCTGCAAGCCCTGCAGCAACACCGTGAACTGCGCCTGGCGAGCATCATCAACCCGAATGAAACACGCCCCACGGGCCGTGTGTGGTCGGCGCCGAGTTTTCTGATGCTGATGGAAATGGCCCAGCTCGGTTTCGGCTGGGCCGAGCTGCCTCGCTGGCTGGTGGAACGCTTCGGCAATGCCGGGCTGGTCGAACTCAAGGTACGCAGTTGGCCGCGCTCGGTGGCCGTGGATGCGCTGTGGTCGCGGCAGTACCCGCCAGGGCCGGCGGGGAGTTGGATGCTGGGGCTGATGGTCGATTGACGCCTAGCGTTGCGGCGGTCGGTTGTTCTGGAAATACTCGTGCAGGGCGCGCAGCGCGGGTGATTCCAACGCTTGCGCGGCGAAGCACAGCCCGACCCGCCGCGTCGGCGCCGGCAGGTGCCATTCACGGCTCACCACCCCGGCGCGCTCGGCCGCCAGCGACTGCGGCAACATCGCCACGCCTACACCGGCGGCCACCATATGCAGGGCCTGGGTCAATGAGCCGGCATGCCCGGCTACCGCCTGCGGCGAGCGCCCATACAAGGCCATCAGGCGCTGATGGGAATCGTGTTGCGGGCAGGTGATCCAGTCCTCGATTGGCGCCCAGGCCTGCTCTTTGCCAGCCTGCGCCATGGGATGTGCGGCCGGTAACGCCATCACGTAGGACTCTTCCCAGATCGGCAGGAACAGTTCGTCCTCGCAGCACATTTCCTCCACCGCCAGGCGCCCTTCCCCTTCACAGCCTTCCTGCAGGGTCAGCAGCAAACCGGGCAGACCCTGGTGTGCCATGCGCAGGAAGGTTTCGATCTGGCTGTCGGCAATATCGCCCTCGACCCCCAACTCCAGCGCAATGCGATTCTCGCGGCCGCGGAACAACCGGCTCAGCGCCTCCGCTTCGGCCACCATGCGCCGCGCCTGGGGATACAGCACCCGTGCTTCGGCACTGACCTCGACCCCGCGAGGCTGACGCACGAACAGCGCCACGCCCAGCTCATCTTCCAACTGCTTGATGGTCACCGACAACGTCGGCTGACTGATGAATAAACGCTGCGCTGCAGCGGTGATATTGCGTTCTTCAAACACCGCGAGAAACGCCTTGAGGTGACGTACATCCATAGCCAGATCCGATGACAGACAGAGGAATAAGGCATTTTTCAGCCTTTAACCGGGTAAATATAATGCGCGCACGTTTCAGTTATCGATTTTTCTTATTCCAGGAGTGCACACATGAGCCAGCCACTGATCATCATCACCGGCGCCAGTTCGGGTATCGGCGAAGCTACCGCCCGCCGATTGTCCGCCGCCGGTCACCCGCTGTTGCTGCTGGCACGCCGTATTGATCGCCTCAACGACCTCAACCTGCCGAACACCCTGAACCGTGGGGTCGATATCACCGACCGCGCCGCCCTCGTCGCTGCCGTGAAGGAAGCTGAAGCGCAATTCGGCCCGGCCGATGCGTTGATCAACAATGCCGGGGTGATGCTGCTGGGCGCAGTCAGCGAGCAAGACCCGGCGCAGTGGGAGCAGATGCTCGACGTCAACGTGAAGGGCCTGCTGAATGGCATTCACGCAGTGGCCGCGAGCATGGTCGCGCGCAAGAGCGGCACGATCATCAACGTCAGCTCGGTGGCCGGGCGCAAGACCTTCCCGAACCACGTGGCGTACGTCGGCACCAAGTTTGCCGTGCATGGGATTTCAGAGAACCTGCGCGAGGAATTGTCGCCGAGCAATGTCCGCGTGATCACCATCGCTCCGGGCGCAGTGGAAACCGAGCTGCTCAGCCACACCACCGATGAGGCGATCAAGAGCGGCTACCAGGCCTGGAAACAGGACATGGGCGGCACCGTGCTGAGTGCCGACGATGTGGCCTCGGCAATTGCCTATGCCTACCAGCAACCGCAGCATGTGTGCATCCGCGAGATCGTATTGGCCGCGACTCGCCAGCAGCCCTGAGCGGCCCCTTTCAGGCGTGCCGGCTCCTACTGCTTGAGTTCGGCCAGGCGCTGCTCGAGGAAGCGCTTTTCAGGCGCTTGCTGGGTCAGCGACAGGGCTTTTTCATAAGCTGTACGAGCCGCTTCTACCCGCCCCAATTGCCGGCAGAACTCCCCGCGCGCTGAATACGCCAAGTGGTAATCGAGCAAATCGCCTCGTTGCAAAATGCCTTCCACCAGATCCAGGCCCGCCAGCGGGCCTTGCCACATGGCCACCGCCACGGCGCGGTTCAGCTCGATCACCGGCGATGGCACCTGCCTGAGCAACACATCGTAGAGCCCGACGATCTGCAGCCAGTCGGTTTGCCCTGCGTCCGGTGCTTCGGCATGCACCGCGGCTATCGCCGCCTGCAGGCAATAGGGCCCGTAGCCGCGCAAGGCCAGTGCGCGTTCCACCAAGGCGCAGCCTTCAGCCATCAAGGACGCATCCCACAGCGCACGGTCCTGTTCATTCAACAGCACCAGTTCGCCACTGGCCGAGGTCCGTGCTGCACGGCGGGATTCGTGCAACAGCATCAGCGCCAGCAAGCCCATCACTTCCGGCTCCGGCAGCAATTCCAGCAACAGGCGACCGAGACGAATGGCTTCGCGGGTCAGCTCCTCCCGGGTGAGGTCGGCGCCCATGGAGGCTGAATAGCCTTCGTTGAACACCAGGTAAACCACGCGCAGCACGCTGTCGAGGCGCTCGGGCAGCTCGGCCAGCGACGGCACCTGATAAGGGATTTTCGCTTCGCGGATCTTGCCCTTGGCGCGCACGATGCGCTGGGCAATGGTGGTCGGCGTGGCCAGGAAGGCGCGGGCGATTTCCTCGGTGGTGAGGTCACAGATCTCACGCAGGGTCAGCGCCGCCTGTGCGTCAGGTGCCAGTGCCGGGTGACAGCAGGTAAAAATCAGGCGCAGGCGGTCATCTTCCACGTCTTCCTCGCTCCAGTCCTGCGCTTGCAGCGCGTCGGCCTGAGCCTGCAGCAACGGGGTGAACCGCGCCTGGCGGCGCAAGCGGTCGATGGCTTTGAAGCGACCGGTGGAGACCAGCCACGCCCTGGGATTTTGTGGCACACCGTCCTGCGGCCAGCGCTCGACCGCGACGAAGAACGCCTCGTGCAAGGCTTCTTCGGCGAGGTCGAAATCCCCCAACAGGCGGATCAGGGTAGCGAGGACGCGCCGCGATTCGCTGCGGTAGATCGCCTCGATCGCCGGCGTCAATCGGGCATGCCCTGGGTCACCAATGTCACCAGCCGGTCCAGGCTCTGGCCCCAGCCGTCGTGAAAGCCCATGGCTTCGTGGGCCTGTTTGTCTTCAGCGCTCCAGTGCATGGCGCGGGCGGTGTAGCGGGTCTTGCCGTCGACATCTTCGAAGGTCACTTCGGCGCTCATGAACGGTTTTCCCGAGGGGATCCAACCCGGCTTGAAGGCGTCGGTAAACACCAGGCGACTGGGCGCCTCAATCTCCAGGAACACGCCCTGGGTCGGGTACTCGCTGCCGTCCGGCGCACGCATCAGGGTGCGAAACAGGCCACCGACCCACAGGTCCATTTCGCACTCGGGGGTGGTCATGCCGTGGGGGCCCCACCATTGCTGCAACAGGGCGGGCGTGGTCCAGGCGCGAAAGACTTTGCTGCGCGGCGCGTCGATCAAGCGGCTGATGGACAGTTCGAATTCGGCGGGTTGGGTTGTCATGGTAAACCTCCTCAAGTCTTGTGATTGTTGTGTTCAGAGATTCAACTCGCGCACGGGGCGCACTTCCACACTGCCGACCCGGGCGGCCGGAATGCCACCGGCCACCTGGATCGCCTCATTCAAGTCGCGTGCCTCGATCAGGTAAAACCCGGCGAGCTGCTCCTTGGTTTCGGCAAACGGCCCGTCGGTGATCGACAGCTTGCCGTTGCGCATGCGCACGGTGGTGGCGGTGCTTACCGATTCCAGCGGTTCGGCAGCGAGCATGCGGCCGCTGGCCTCGATGGACTGCGCATAGGCAAGACACTCCGGGTCTGCGGGGCTGTCGGGCGAGGTGTGCAGGACCTGTTCGTTGCTGTAGATCAGGCAGAGGTATTTCATGTGCGTCTCCGTTTTCGGACTACTGACTATAGTTCGCGGCGCTCAAGGTTTCAGGTCGAACAGTGCGGTGCCGCTGTCCATGTCGAACGGCGCCGACCAGTGTTCATGCACCACGCGCCATTGGCCATTGATCTGTTGATAGCCGGCAGTCACGCGCATCCAGCAGGCCTTGACCTCGCCGTCCGGCCCGGCGCCGCCGCAATGGGCCAGCCAGTGGGCAAATGCGCTGTCCTGGGACTCGACGATGCGCAGTTCGTGGAACTCGAAAATCCCCGGGCCGGGGCAGTGCTTCATGCATTCCTCCCAGTGCGCGCGATAGGCGGCCTTGCCCTTGAATTGCAACGCGGTCACGGCGTCGAACGCGACGATATCGTCGGCGTAAAAGCTGACAATCTTGTCGATATCCCGGGCGACGACGGCGTGTTTCCAGGCATCGATGAGGCGATTGATGGTGGTGCTCATGGCGATACTCCTGCGGGGTGTGATTCACGGAAGACACCCTTAGTCGAACGCGCCGACGCCGAATCGACAGCCGCTTGAAAAATAATTTCACCCCCGGCAAACCCGCTAGAATCCACGGCTCTTTGTAGGAATTCGGATGCGTCCCTGATGGAAACCCGCCTCGTCCCCTATGAGACGCTGAGCCTTGTGCAGAAACAGCAGCTCAACACCCTGCAAGTGCATCCCGAGCAACTGGCGTATTCCGGCGATATCGATTGCGCGCTGAACAGCCTGCTGGTCAATCCCAACCCCGCTGCGATCAAGGGCTTCGCCCTGCTTGCCGACGAGCATCCCGTGGCTTTCCTGCTGCTCAAACGCCCACCCTGCCTGCCCCACTGGGCCGACGAGCACAGCGCGACGCTGCATGCGCTGCAGGTGGATCGCCAGCAGCAAGGGCGCGGGTTCGGCAAGGCGTGTCTACAGGCGCTGCCCGCAGCGGCACTGCAGGCGTGGCCGCAGATCAAGGGCCTGGAGTTGTCCGTGGACGCGGACAATGTGGCGGCGATGACGATGTACCTGAGCGCCGGCTGGGTGGACAGCGGGGAGGCGTACAGGGGCCGCATTGGGTATGAGCGCCGGTTGAGCTGGGTGTTTGACCGGCCCCTCTGAACGGTCGTGTCTACTGTCAGATTTCACAGCTATACAGCGGTCGCCCTATGCTTTGTACTGGAATGCCCGAAGTTGTCGCTCAAGGTTTGGAACGAGCAGGCGTGGAAACTCTCAACGTCCCATCCGGAGAACACTCATGAGTATTCCGTCGAATCACACTACGGCAAACACCGCCGGCAGCCCGGACCTGTCCTTCGGGAACCAATCCCCAAAGGACGGCACGGTCATCGCCTCATCCTCCGCAGGCCTGTCACGCGTGCTCAGTGACGGTTCCACCCTGACGGTGGGATTGACGAGAGAAGGCGACACAAATCGATTAGCCGTCACCAAACATACGCCTGCGGGTGAGCTCGACACCCAGTTCGGGACCGGATACACGCGCCTTGAAGAATCCGCCGTCCTCATGGACCTGATCATTCAACCTGATGGAAAGCCCGTTTTGCTGGCGGCACTGGGAAACGAGCATCGCGCATTTATTACTCGATTCAATGCGGAGGATGGCAACGCGGACCTGCCGTTTGGCGAAAACGGCATAAGGGAACTGGATAAAGCGGTCTTTCCCGTGAGTACCAAAGGCGGTTTAGCCGTGCAGGCCGACAACAAGATTGTCGCCGTATTCAGTGACGGCACTGACACCTTTATCTACCAACTCGGTGTCAACGGCGAGGTCCTCAACTTCGGAAACGACAGACCGAATACGTTGGTTAATTCCCAACTCGACAGTGTGTTGATCACTCAAAAAGGTTTCGTAGTTGCCGGCACCACCAAGCTGGGCGACAAACGCGAGGCCTACATCGTCGGCCTGACGGATAATGGTGAACTTGACGGCAGCTTCGGTACAAATGGCTTCGCCGTACTGCCCTTCGACAATAAGCAAAACAGACAGGTCACTGCACTGGCCAAGGGTCCGGAAGGCAGAATAGCGATTGTCGGAAGTAGCTATACCACCCCGGGGGACAAGAACTTCGTGGCCATCCTGCTGGCCAACGGCCAACCCGATCCCGCCTTTAATGCAGGCAAGCCGCTGGAAAAAAACGCCGACGGTTTCCGTTTTACCAGCGTGGTGGTCCAGCCTGATCAGAAAATCGTGGCACTGGCCCGCAATGGCAATGGCAGCGTCATCCAGTTGCTCCGGTTCAACCCGGACAGTCAACCGGACGCCACCTTTGGTGTGGACGGCATCGCCAATGCATGGCGAGACCCCAACGGACGTCCCGAGCACGGCCAAATCAGCCTGGTGGAGTGGGTAACGTTCAACAGCACACTGCAAAGCAGCGGCATTCACGCGGGTCGCGAGTCCTTCATCGGGCGCCTGCTCAGCGAGTGACGGTATCGATTGAGCTGCCCAGGCAGCTCAATCGCGTTGCTTCAGGCCTTGGCTTGAACCGGCAGCCAGATCTCCACCGTCCCGATGCCCTTGCGCGCATCAAAATCCGCGCTGTAACGCTCGAAATCCGCGCCCATCACTTTGTAGCCCGAGTGCGGCAACCATTCGAACATGATGCGTTCGTAGGTCTGTTCCAGCGCCTGCACCGGGCCGTAGTGCGGGAACACGGCGTAGTTGAGCGGTGGAATTTCGATGGACTCGAAGTTGCTCGGTACGTCGCCCTTGGTGGGGACTTCAACCCCGGCCATGTAGTCGAATTCGTCATGTTTGGGGTTGTGGCACACCCCATAGGTCACGCCGCCAACGCGCTTCTTGATGTCCTTGACGCAGGTGTCGAACAACTCCCACAGCTTGGGGATATCGCCCACGGTGGCCTTCGAATAACGCCCTTGCACCCCGGCGATCACCAGGGCTTTACCGGCTTCCATGCGTGGCTCCAACGGTTGTCTTGTCTGCTGATCCATACGAACAGTCTCCTTCTTATGAGGGAACAAACCCGCATCGAGTATAGGGGCATATCCGCGCTGGACTCCATGCAGAAAATTTTCCTACGCATCTGGACAACTGGCCATCATCGACCGTATTGTCTGCCCCGCAGGCCACCGCAGTGGCCGACGTCGCTCGGACGGTTCCGGGCGCTTACGTACTCTCGAGGCAACAATGGCAGACCAAGGTTCGCCGCGCCGCTTTGCGCGCATTGATCGACTCCCCCCGTATGTTTTCAATATCACTGCCGAGCTGAAGATGGCTGCGCGTCGGCGCGGCGAAGACATCATCGACTTGAGCATGGGTAACCCTGACGGCGCCACGCCACCACATATCGTGGAGAAGATGGTCACCGTCGCCCAGCGCGAAGACACCCACGGCTACTCCACTTCCAAGGGCATTCCGCGCCTGCGCCGCGCCATTTCGCGCTGGTACAAGGACCGCTATGAAGTGGACATCGACCCCGAGTCGGAAGCCATCGTGACCATCGGCTCCAAGGAAGGCCTGGCGCACTTGATGCTGGCCACCCTGGACCAGGGCGATACCGTGCTGGTGCCGAACCCCAGCTACCCGATTCACATCTACGGTGCCGTGATTGCCGGCGCCCAGGTGCGTTCGGTACCGCTGGTGCCTGGCGTGGACTTCTTCGCCGAGCTGGAACGTGCGATTCGCGGCTCGATTCCCAAGCCGAAGATGATGATCCTCGGTTTCCCGTCCAACCCGACCGCGCAGTGCGTGGAGCTGGACTTCTTCGAGCGCGTGATTGCACTGGCCAAGCAGTACGACGTGCTGGTGGTGCATGACCTGGCCTACGCCGACATCGTCTACGACGGCTGGAAAGCCCCGTCGATCATGCAGGTGCCGGGCGCCAAGGACATTGCGGTGGAGTTTTTCACCCTGTCCAAGAGCTACAACATGGCCGGCTGGCGCATCGGTTTCATGGTCGGCAACCCGGAACTGGTCAACGCCCTGGCCCGTATCAAGAGCTACCACGACTACGGCACCTTCACCCCGCTGCAGGTGGCGGCGATCGCTGCGCTGGAAGGCGACCAACAGTGCGTCAAAGACATCGCCGAGCAGTACCGCCAGCGCCGCAATGTGCTGGTCAAGGGTCTGCATGAGTTGGGCTGGATGGTGGAAAACCCGAAGGCGTCGATGTACGTCTGGGCGAAGATTCCCGAGGCATATGCCGCCATGGGCTCGCTGGAATTTGCCAAGAAGCTGCTGCTCGAAGCCAAGGTGTGTGTATCACCGGGGATCGGCTTTGGTGAGTACGGCGACGATCACGTGCGCTTTGCGCTGATCGAAAACCAGGACCGGATTCGCCAGGCGGTGCGCGGTATTCGCGGAATGTTCCGGGCGGATGGCTTGATCACCAAGGCCTGATCCCGCAACGCGGTCACACATGTGGGAGCGGGCTTGCTCGCGAATGCGCAGTATCAGTCATGTATCTGGCGACTGATCTACCGCACTCGCGAGCAAGCCCGCTCCCACATTTGGAGGGGGTTTTCACCCCGGCATCATGGCCTGCCTGTCAGACCACCAACGACAGCAGCATGATAAAGATCAGCGCCACCACCGACAGGATGGTCTCCATCGCCGTCCAGGTCTTGAAGGTCTCGGCCACGGTCATGTTGAAGTACTGCTTCACCAGCCAGAACCCCGCATCATTGACGTGCGACAGGATCAACGAACCTGCGCCCGTCGCCAACACCAGCAACTCACGGTTGACCCCTGGAATCATGCCCACCACCGGTACCACGATGCCGGCGCCGGTAATGGTCGCCACGGTCGCCGAACCGGTTGCCACACGAATCACCGCCGCCACCAGCCAGGCCAGCAGGATCGGGTTGATCTGCGCGTTCACCGCCATGTGGCCGATCACGTCACCCACGCCGCTGGTCACCAGCATCTGCTTGAAACCGCCACCGGCGCCGATGATCAGGATGATCGCGGCGGTCGGCGCAAGGCTGGCGTCGAGCAGCTTGAGGATCTGCTTGGAATGGATGCCCTGGCGATGGCCAAAAGTGTACAGCGACAGCAGCAATGCCAGCAGCAGCGCAGTGATCGGGTGGCCGATCATGTCCATCCAGTTGCGCACCACGTGGCCTTCGACCAGGGCGATGTCGGCGAAGGTTTTCAGCAGCATCAGGAACACCGGCAGCAGCACAGTGATCAGGGTGATGCTGAAGCTCGGCAGGGTTTTCGACTCAGGTTCGCGGGCCAGTTGGTCCACCAGCTCCTGGGACGGGTTGCCCGGGATGTACTTGGCGATAAACGTACCGAAGATCGGGCCGGCAATGATGGCGGTCGGCAGTGCGACGATCAGGCCATACAGGATGGTCTTGCCGATGTCCGCGCCAAACACGCCGATGGCCAGCAGCGGGCCCGGATGCGGTGGCACCAGCCCGTGCACCGCCGAGAGGCCGGCCAGCAGCGGGATGCCGATCTTGATCAGCGACACGCCGGTGCGGCGCGCGACGATGAACACCAGCGGGATCAGCAATACAAAACCAATCTCGAAGAACAGCGGGATGCCCACCAGGAACGCGGCGAACATCATCGCCCACTGGACCTTTTCCTTGCCGAAGGCGCGGATCAGGGTCTGGGCGATCTGATCGGCGCCGCCGGATTCGGCCATCATCTTGCCGAGCATGGTGCCCAGCGCAAGGATGATGCCGACAAAGCCGAGCACCCCGCCGAAGCCGTCCTGGAACGCCTTGATGATCTTGTCCACGGGCATGCCCGAGGTCAGGCCAAGGAAGCCGGCCGCGATGATCAGTGCAATGAACGGGTGCACCTTGAACTTGGTGATCAGAAAGATCAGACCGATGATAGTGACCACTGCATCAAGCAGCAGGTAGGACTCGTGGGACATGCCAAACATGGGGGTCTCTCCTGTTTGTTGTTGTTATTAAAGCCGGTATTCAATTTGTCGCCGGGGATAGCGCTATCTTTTCCGGCAAAAAATTATTTGGATGGTTCAAAACCGTGTTTCAGCCACCAGGCATTGGTTTGCTCGGCCAATGCCTCGACGCTGTCTTCGCTGGCATTCAGGGCCAGGGTCAGCGGTTCGCCGACGGGCGATTCGAGGGTGGCGAACTGGCTGTCGATCAGGCTGGCCGGCATGAAATGGCCGGGGCGATGGGACACGCGGTCGGCGGCCACGGCACGGGTCAGCTCCAGAAAGACAAACCCCAGGCCCGGCGCGGCTTCGCGCAGGTGGTCGCGGTATTTCTTTTTCAGCGCCGAACACGTCAGCACCGGATGCTCACCGGCCTTGAGCGAACGGCGCAGCTCATCGCACAGGATGTCGAGCCAGCCGGCACGGTCGTCGTCGTTGAGAGGGTGGCCGGCGCTCATCTTCTCGATGTTCGCGGCGGGGTGAAAGCTGTCGCCTTCGATGGCGGTGGCACCGTTCAGGCGGCACAGGGCCTCGCTGACGCTGGACTTGCCACAGCCGGAAACACCCATGATGACCAGGGCGGTAACAGGTTGACTCATGAAACACCTCAGGACGCAGATAGCGCTACCTTTGCACGCTGTAAGGCTAGTGCAAAAACAGGCTTTTCCCGCGCCGTCTTGTCTTTTTTTATGGAGTGACGCGTGCATCCGCTCCAATGGTTTTGAACAGGATCAGGCAACCCTTTCTTCAAGAATTTGCAGGCCTTTGGAGACAGCGCTACCTTAGTGCCTCGATTTTTGTTTGGCAAGCCGCCTGATGACCTCCAAGAACGATAAAAATACCCGCACGACGGGCCGCCCTACCCTCAACGAAGTCGCCCGCCTGGCCGGCGTCAGCCCCATTACCGCGTCCCGCGCCCTGCGTGGCATCAGCACCGTCGCCACCGAACTGGTGGAAAAAGTGCAGCACGCCGCCGCCGAACTCAACTACGTGGTCAACCCGGCCGCCCGTGCGCTGGCCTCTGCGCAGAGCCATTCGGTGGTGGTGCTGGTGCCGTCGCTGTCCAACCTTTTATTTATCGAAACCCTCGAAGCCATCCACCAGGTGCTGCGGCCCAAGGGCTTTGAAGTACTGATCGGCAACTCGCATTATTCGCGCGATGAAGAAGAAAACCTGCTGCGCAACTACATGGCCTACCAGCCGCGGGGTTTGCTGCTGACCGGCTTCGACCGCACCGAAAGCGCCCGACGGATGGTCGAGGCCAGCAACGTGCCGTGCGTCTACATGATGGACCTGGACCCCAACGCCGGCGTCAACTGCGTGGGCTTCTCGCAGGTGGCGGCCGGCGAAACCGCTGCCGCGCACTTGCTGTCCCGTGGGCGCAAGCGACTGGCCTATATCGGCGCGCAACTGGACCAACGCACCTTGCTGCGCGGCGAAGGTTTCCGCCGTGCGCTGCAACAGGCGGGGATGTACGACCCCGCACTGGAACTGCTGACGCCACGCCCGTCCTCGGTCGGCCTGGGTGGCGAGCTGTTCTTGCAATTGCTGGCGGCCCATCCGGAGGTGGACGCGATCTTCTTCGGCAACGACGACCTGGCCCAGGGCGCGCTGCTGGAGGCCATGCGCCATGGCATCAAAGTACCCGAGCGCGTCGCGGTGCTGGGCTTCAACGACTTGCCGGCCTCCTCCTTCATGGTGCCGCGCCTGAGCAGCATCAGCACCCCGCGTGAAGCCATCGGCCGGCGGGCGGCGGAGCATTTGCTGACGATCATGGCCGGCAACAAGATCGCCAAACCCGTGGTGGACATGGGGTTTGAGCTGCAGGTGCGCGAGAGTACCTGAGCCCGAAATCATCGGTGGTCGCGTCAGGCACTCGCTGTCCTCGGCGTCGCCTGCTAGATTGGCTGCTCTCCACTGCCAGGGAAGCACCATGGGACACTCACTGAAAATCTTGGGTCGCACGTCTTCCATCAACGTGCGAAAAGTACTGTGGACCTGCCAGGAACTGGGCATCGACTACGTGCGCGAAGACTGGGGCATCGGCTTCAAGCCGACCCAGTCCGCCGAATTCCTTGAGCTGAACCCCAACGCCCAGGTGCCGGTGCTGATTGACGATCACGGTGTGTTGTGGGAATCCAACACTATCTGTCGCTACCTCGTCAGCCTCTACCAACGCACCGACCTGCTGCCCGCCGAGCCTGCGCCGCGGGCGCGTGTCGAGCAGTGGATCGACTGGCAAGCCATCGAACTCAACCGCGCCTGGGGCGACGCCTTCACCGCGCTGGTGCGCAACAACCCGGACGGCCTCGACGCAGCGCAGATTGCCGCCGCCGTGCAGCGCTGGAACGACAAGATGGGCCTCCTCGAACAACAACTTGCTCGCACCAATGCCTACGTGGCCGGGGATGAATTCACCCTCGCCGATATCCTCATCGGCCTCTCGGTGCACCGCTGGCAGATGACCCCCATGACGCGGCCGCCCTACCCCGCCATTGCCGCTTACTATCAACGCCTCGGCCAGCATCAGGGCTTCCAGACCTTTGCCCTTGCCGGTCACAACTAAGGAATTGCACGTGAAAGGAATCAATGTACTGCTCACCGGTGCCTGCGGTCGCATCGGCAAAACGTTCTTCGAAGCCTCGAAAGACCGCTACCGCTTCACCCTCACTGACCGCATCGCCCCGGACTTCAACCTCGGCGAGCACCGCTTCGTGCAGGCCGACCTCAGCGACAAATCCAGCCTCGCCGCCCTGCTCGACGGCATCGACGTGATCGTGCACCTTTCCGGCATCCCCCATGCCAGCGCCACGTTCGACGAATTGCTGCCCAACAATATCCTCGCCACCACTCACCTGTTCGAAGCCGCCGTGGCCGCCGGTGTGCAGCGCCTGGTGTTCGCCAGCAGCGCGCAAACCATCGAAGGCTACCCGGTGGATCGCCAGATCACGCCCGGCATGCAAGTCATGCCCGCCAACCTGTACGGCGTGAGCAAATGCTACGGCGAGGCACTCTGTGGCTATTACGCGGCCAAGACGCCCCTGTCGACGATTGCCCTGCGCATCGGCGCCTTCGAGTTCCCCGCGACCCATGACCTGAACAACGCGCGCGACCTCAGCGCCTGGCTCAGCCCACGTGACGCGGTGCAACTGCTGCAACGGTCGGTGGAGGCCGAGGGCGTCAAGCACCTGATCGCCCACGGCATCTCCAATAACCGTTTCAAGCGCCTGGACCTGAGCGAAACCACGCGGGTGTTGGGTTACCATCCGGTCGATGATGCCTTCCAGGAAAATTTCGAGATTCCGATCACTTACTGAGTTTCCCGCACCATGCCTGCACTCCCCGCTACAGACGGCATCGACCCAGTCCGCGCCGCCCACATCAGCGCGCGTATTGACCGCCTGCCCGCCGTCGCTACCGTCTGGCGCCTGGTGGCGTTGCTGTCTATCGGCGGCTTTTTCGAGCTGTATGACCTGTTCCAGACCGCCTACATCAGCCCCGGCCTGATCACGGACGGGATTTTCCACATCGGCAGCGAGGGCGTGTTTGGCTTCTCGGACCAGGCGGCGTTCGCCTCGGCGACCTTCCTCGGGCTGTTCCTGGGCGCCAGCCTGCTCAGCCCCATCGCCGACCGTTTCGGGCGCCGGGCGATCTTCACCTTTGCGTTGATCTGGTACACCGTGGCCACCGTGCTGATGGGCATCCAGACCTCAGCCCTGGGCATCATCTGCATGCGCTTTCTGGTCGGCATCGGCCTGGGCATCGAGCTGGTGACGATCGACGCCTACCTCTCGGAACTGGTGCCCAAGCGCATGCGCAGCTCGGCGTTCGCCTTTGCGTTTTTTATTCAGTTCCTGTCGGTGCCAGCAGTGGCGCTGATGTCGTGGTGGCTGGTGCCCCAGGCGCCGTTCGGGGTCTCGGGCTGGCGTTGGGTGGTGCTGAGCAGTGCAGTGTTTGCGCTGTTTATCTGGCAACTGCGCAAGCGCTTGCCGGAGTCACCGCGCTGGCTCGCGCAAAAAGGCCGCTTTGATGAAGCCGGCCAGATCATGGACAGCCTGGAGGCGCGCTGCCAGAAGGATCACGGCAAACCGCTGGATGCACCGGAACCCGAAGCCGTCAGCGTGCAGGGCAACGGCCGATTTGCGGATATCTGGCAACCGCCGTACCGGCGCCGCGCGTTGATGCTGATTGTGTTCCACGTGTTCCAGGCCATCGGCTTTTTCGGCTTCGGCAATTGGTTGCCGGCGCTGTTGTCGGGCCAGGGCGTGAGCGTGACCCACAGCTTGCTGTACGCCTTTATCATCACGCTCGCCTACCCGTTGGGGCCGTTGCTGTTTGTGAAGGTGGCCAACCGCTTTGAAAACAAGTGGCAGATCGTCGGCTCGGCCATGGGCGCGATGATCTTCGGCAGCCTGTTCGCCCTGCAAACCACGGCGGTGGGGCTGGTGATCTGCGGGGTGATGATCACCTTCTGCAACGCCTGGCTGAGCTTCAGTTATCACTCGTACCAGAGCGAACTGTTCCCCACCAACATCCGCGCGCGGGCGGTCGGGTTCTGCTACTCGTTCAGCCGCTTGTCCACGGTGTTCAGCAGCCTGTTGATCGGGTTTATCCTCGAGCACCTGGGCACGCCGGGCGTCCTCGCGTTTATTGCCAGCAGTATGCTGATCGTGATGATCACCATCAGTTGGTTCGGCCCGCGCACGCGCAACCTGGCGCTGGAAAACATCGCCCACTGACGGCAACGGTTGGCCGCCGGCGGGACAATGTTTGCCGCGGCGGCCAGGCCATCCCCAATAAAACCGGGGTGATGCGACCCGGCATGCTAATTGCTCCAGCACTGGCACCGACCATTTTCCCAGGTGACCGATCATGCTGGTTAACAACAACACCCAAGCGGTGTCGACCATTCAACAGATCAAGCGGCCCGACATGGACCCCGCCAATGCCGCCGCCAGCGCGCTGTACAGCGGTGCCGTGCAAGCGGCGCAGCAAAGCGTGACCGTACCGGCCGCGCAGAAGGAACTGGACAAGGCCAACGATCGCATCGACGAAGCCTTTGCCAAGACCCGCGTGCAGTTGCAGGCCACCACGGCGGCGACCACCGCAACCACCGATGTGCCGGCAGCGGGCAGCAGCACCAGCACCGCGCGGGCCGATTTCACTGACTACATGAGCAAGTCCCCGGCCGAGCGCATCCGTGAGCAACTGCTCAAGGAGCAAGGCTTGACCGAGGCGGATGTGCAGAACATGTCGCAGGAAAAGCAGGACGCCATTTCCAAGCAAGTGGCCGAGCGCCTGAAGCAGCAGCAAGAGCAGCAGGTAGCGGCGAAAACCGCTGACCCGCAGGCGCAGGCGGTGAAAGAGACCCTGGCCGCCATCTAACAGGCAACCTGATCAACGGTAGGCGCCGGCTTGCCGGCGATGCAGGTGCCTCGGTGAATCCAGGCCGAGGTGATGCTATCGCCGGCAAGCCGGCTCCTTCATGCGTTTATTGCAGTTGCAGCGTCGAATTGAACTGACTGATCGCATCCACCACATGCCGTGAGCCTTCCTGAATCTCCAGGATCACCTGCCCCGCCTCGTTCGCCAATTCCACCCCCAGCCCTGTGCGGCTCAAGCTCGACTGCATGCTCGACACCGCGCTCAGCGACAGGTCGTGGTTTTTGCGCACCACCTCGACAATCTCCACCGTCGCCTGGCTGGTCCGCGCCGCCAGGCTGCGCACCTCGTCGGCCACCACCGCAAAACCGCGCCCATGCTCGCCGGCCCGCGCCGCTTCGATGGCCGCGTTCAGCGCAAGCATATTGGTCTGCTCGGCAATGCTGCGGATGGTCTGCACGATGGCGCCGATGATGTCCGACTGTTTGCTCACCGCGTCGATACTCTGCGCCGCCTGGTTCAGGTCGTGGGAAATCTCCTCGATGATCTGCACGGTCTGCTGCACCACCTCCGAGCCCTTGCGTGCGCAGGCGTCGTTCTGTACCGAAGTGGCGTGGGCCGAGTCGGCGGCGGTGCGCAGGGTGGTGACCTGGTCGGTGATGTCGCTGGCAAACTTGACCACTTTGTACAGCCGCCCACTGGCGTCGAAGATCGGGTTGTAGGACGCCTCCAGGAACAGCGTCTTGCCGTATTTATTCCTGCGCTCGAAGCGGTGCGAGTGGTATTCGCCGCGATTGAGCGAAGCCCAGAACGCCTTGTAGGCCGGCGACTCCACCTCGCTGCGATGGCAGAACATGCTGTGGTGCTGGCCGACGATCTCATCCAGGGAGTACTGCACCGTCCTCAGGAAGTTTTCATTGGCATTGATGATCTGCCCCTGCGGGGTAAACTCGATCACCGCCATCGAGCGGCCGATGGCGTCGATCAGGCTCTGGTTTTCATGCTCGTGGTGCACCCGCGCGGAAATATCCGACGCGACTTTGATCACGCTCTGTACGTGGTTGTCCGGGCCCAGCACCGGCATATAGCTGGCTTCCAGCCACACCTCCTGGCCATGCTTGTTCAAGCGCATGAAGGTGCCACTGAGGGCCTCGCCCCGCGCCAGGTCGCGCCACAGCTTGGCGTAGGCGTCGGTGTGGGTGTAGGCCTCGTCGCAAAAGATGCGGTGATGCTTGCCGCGTATTTCCTCGGCGCTGTAGCCCATGGTTTTGCAGAAGTTGTCGTTGGCATCGAGGATCACACCTTCGCGGTCGAACTCGATCATCGCCATGGAGCGGCTGATGGCGGCGAGTTTGGCGTTGGATTCGGTGAGTGCGCAGGAGAAACGCTGGATTTCAAGCAGGTCGGATTTGTGATGGCGGTTGAACATGGTCAGATCACCCTGGATTCCCGGCGCCTCGAAGGCGCATTCCATTCATTTGTTGGACAGTGCAGCCACACCTTCATGGGGAAATAACCATCCGAAACGCTTTATATGCCAAGCGTCATCAACGGTTCTGGGTGAGCATAGACAGGGCTTGGCGCTATGCAAGGCCACTAGTCAGCAAGCATTTTCAACAATGCGCTGGTAGCGGCCGAAGGCACGCGGGCAGAGGAACCCACCAACGCGAATTCGCGGTGCAGCGGCACCGTCAGCGGCATGACGCGCAGGCCGGCGCGCTGGGCCGGCAGGGCCATTTCCGGCACCAGCGTCACGCCGACGCCTTCACGCACCAGGCTGAAGGCACTGTTCCATTCACGCACTTCCACGCGGATATCGCTGACCGTCAGCCCCGCGGCGGCCCCCAGGCTGCGGGCGTTGGCGGTGCAACCGCCGGTGGCGAGCACGAACGGTTGTTCGAGCAGCTCCGCCAGCGACACGCTGGCGTCGGCCGGGCGCTGCGCCAGTGCATGGTTGACCGGCAGCACCGCCATCCACAAATCGCGCCCCAGCACCGTGGCATTGCGCTCGGGCTTGGGGTTGAGCACCACGCCCAGGTCGATCAGGTTGGCGTCGAGCAGGGTCAGCACTTCGTTGTCGGTGACATCCAGGGTGGTGACCTCGATACCCGGGTACAACTGCGCGAAGCGTTGCAGCAGCGGTGTCAGAAAGGTCGCGAGCACCATGGGGAAACTGGCGATGCGAATCGTCCCACGCAGCATCGGGCGAGCTTCATCCACGGTGCTGCGAATCGTCTGCAAGGCCCCGAGCATCACCCGCGCCTGCTCGATCACACTCAGGCCCAAGGCAGTGGGCAAGGTCTTGCGCGGTTCACGGGTAAACAGCTGCGCACCCAGGGTCGCCTCCATGCTGGCCATGGCCTGGCTGGCGGCCGATTGCGTCATGCCCACCGCTTCGGCGGCGGCGGTGATGCTGCCGCGATCAGCCACGGCCACCAGCAGGCGCCAGTGCATCAGGTTCATCATGGCAGTAGCTGTCCTTATGGCAGGGGTCTGAAGGTTTAATTTTACGCACGGTGCCATGCCCGTGAGACTGGCGCAAATTCAACGGAGCTGCCGCAGATGAAACTGTATTTCTTCCCCAACGCCTGTTCACTCGCCCCGCATATCGTGTTGCGCGAATTGGCGCTGCCGTTCGAGCTGGTGCAGGTCGACAACCAGGCCAAAACCACCGCCGACGGCGAGGATTTCCTGCAGATCAACCCCAAGGGCTACGTCGCCGCGCTGCAGTTGGACAACGGCCAGGTACTGACCGAAGCCAGCGCGATCCTGCAGTACCTGGCGGACCTCAAGCCCGCCGCCCACCTCGCCCCCGCCAACGGCAGCTGGGAGCGTGTGCGTTTGCAGGAATGGCTGAATTTTATCGCCACCGAAATTCATGGCGGGCTGGCGGTGTTCTTCAACAGCGCGATCCAGGGCGAGGTACGTGGCCTGTTCCAGGCCACCCTGTTCAAGCGTTTCGCGGTGCTGGTAAAGACCTTCGAGCACAAGGATTACCTGCTGGGCGAGTACTCGGTGGCGGATGCGTACCTGTTCGTGGTGCTGCGTTGGGCGGCATTTCACGCTATCGACCTGGGCGACTGGCCGGCGCTGGCGGCGTTTCAACAGCGCGTGGGTGAGCGGCCGGCGGTGATTGCCGCCCTGGCCGCCGAGAATCCATAAACACACACGACCCCTGTAGCAGCCGGCTTGCCGGCGCCTACAGGGGGAAGGGGCTGGATTCGAGGAAGGTGGCAAGCGCCAGTACATCCACCGAGCCCGAGCGATCCTGATCCAGGTGCGCCACGCGGCTGCGCACCGCGGCATGAATCTGCCGCACGCCCTGCCCCAGTCGCAAGGGGCCGCGCAGGTCCACCGCCTGTGCCGCCACGATCAGCTCGATACTTGCCAGCCACAACACGCGCTCGGTCAGGCGGCGGGTCTTGTCGACCACCGCCAGCGCCTGCCCGGCGTAGTCTTCCACGCGGTCCGCCACCGGCACGCTCACGGCGGGCAACGGATTGGCCAAATGCCCGATCTCGGCGACCAGTGCCGAGCTGGTGCGCTGCAACGCCGCCATCCCCACATGCCCTGGCTGGGTGATCAGAAAACGCGGTAGATCGCTGGACGTCGGCGAAAGCAGCTTGGCAATCCGTTCGGCGCTGCACGCGGCGACGCGACTCAGCGCCAGGCCCAAGCCTTCGGCGGCCAGCGCCAAGTGAGTGCTGTCGAAATTGGCGGTGGCCAAGACCAACGCGTCTTCGCTGATCAACGCCGGGTTATCCGCACCACTGCGCAGTTCCAGTTCGACCAGTGCATGCAGTTGCTGCAACGCCTGCTGCGCCGCACCCTGGACCACCGTGGCACAGCGAAAGCTCAGCGGGTCCTGCAGGCGGCGGGGCTGGTCTGCCAGCTCGCCGCCGGCCAGCAACTGCAACAACGCGGCCGACTGTTCAGTCTGCCCTGGCGCCGGGCGCAGGCGTGACGCCCACGGCTGGAACGGGCTGAGGTTGGCGCGGTAGCCTTCGCACGCCAACGCCAGCGCCGCCATCAAGGCCTCCAACGCCTGCCGCGCCTCGAAGACCAGCAAGGCGCCCAGCCCGACACTCGCCGCATTCGCCGACACCAGCGCCAGGCCATCCTTGCCGGTCAACGGCACGTCCAGCGCCAGGCTCAGGTGTGCCAGGGGCGCCAGATCACTTTCGCCCAGCGATCCGAGCAGTGGCACCTCGGGCTCGACACCCGAGTTGAGCAACGCCAGCAAGGCGTCCGCTGCCGCAGGTGAAATCCCCGCGCGGCCCTGGGCCAATCCAGCCAGGCGCGCCGCCGTGATCGCGCGCACTTCCTGTCGATTGGCCAGGCGCCCGACGCCCACCGCACGCCCCAGGGGAATGTTCGCCTGCTGCGGTGCCACCTGCGTATCCACGGCCGCACCGAGGCCGGTGGTCACGCCATAGATCGGTGTGCCTGCGGCCGCCAACTCGAGCAGCAACCGATGGCCTGCGTCGATACGTTGTCGCGCCTGGACGGTGAAATCCGCCGGGGCATCCTGCCGGGCAATCGCCAGCAAATCGGCGAGCGCCAACCCTTGGGGATCGAAGTGAATCATGCCCAGCGCAGCCGCTGGCCAATCCCCAGGCGCTTGGCTTTTTCCAGCAACGCATGGCCCAGGGCGATGTCGCTGAGGCTCAAGCCGCGGTGCCAGAACAGGATGGTTTCCTCGGGGTTGTCACGGCCGCTTTTCAAACCGGCGACGATCTGCCCCAACTCGGCGTGCAAGGTCTCGGCGCTGAGTTTTCCGGCGTCCACGTGCGCACGCAACGCGCCAAACATACCGCCCTTGCACTGGCCCCAATCATCCACCACCAGCTTGCTCATGATGTCGGTGAGCGACAGCTCCACCGCGCTCATGGTGCCGTAGGGCACGACAAAGGCGCCGGGCTTGATCCAGTCGGTACGCAGCAACGGCTCGGGTTGCTCCAGGCGCGAAGCTTCGACCACGATGTCGGCGCCGCGCACGGTGGGCTCCCAGTCGTCGGTGACAATCACCGGTTTGCCGAGGTCGCGGCGCAGGCGCTCGGCGAAGGCTTCGCGGCTTTCGCTGCGGCGCGAATGCACGCGGATTTCCTCGAAGTCGAACAGGTGATCGAGCAGCCGCACGTTCCAGTACGCGGTGCCGCGCGCGCCGATATGCGCCAGCACTTTGCTGTCGGGCCGGGCCAGGTATTTGGCGCCAATGGCGGTGACCGCGCCGGTGCGCATGTCGGTAATCGCCGAAGCGTCGAGGATCGCCCTGGGGATGCCGGTGGCCGGGTCCAGCAGGTTGAGGATCGCCAATTCCGAGGGCAGGCCCTTGCGGTAGTTGTCGACAAAATCGCCCACCACCTTGACGCCGGCGTAGCCGATATCACCGCCGAGTACACCGCGCAGTACGTTGAAGTGGCCGTTGATACCGCCGCCGGGAATCAGGTGGGTACGTGGCTCGATCACCGCCTCGCCGCGGCCCTGGATACCCAGGCTGGCTTCGATGGCGGCGAGGATTTCATCGTTAGTAAGGCCCAGCTCGTCGATGTCGAGGCCGTTGAGAAAGTCGATGTAGATCGGTTGCATGGTCTGCTCACTGATAATGGAATAGCGCCTGCCCGCCTCCGCTGGAGCCCGGCTTGCCGGGCTCCTGCAAGGTCATGGGGCCTTGAAGACGACTTGCTGCACATCGACCTTTTTCGGGATCAGGCCGTTGGCGAAGAACAGGTCGGCGGTGCGTTGCTGAGTGGCGATGTCGCTGGCTTGCAGCGGGCGGATCGCTGTCGACGAACGGTGTTCGAAGTAGCTCTTGACCACCGCCGGAGGCAGGCCGAGGGTCTTGGCCATCAGCGCGATGCTTTCCTCGGGCTGGTCGAGGGACAGGCGCTGCGCCTTGGCCAGGGTCTGGATAATCGGGCCGATGGCTTGCGGGTGCTGTGTCACAAACGCGCTGCTGGCGACGAAGAACGTACCCGCAGGATTGAGGCCCTGGCCATCGCCGAGCACGCGGGCGGAGCCGTCGACCACGGCCGCCGAATAGTACGGATCCCACACCACCCAGGCGTCGACCTTGCCCTGTTCAAAGGCGGCGCGCCCATCCGAGGGTGACAGGTACACCACGTCGACGTCCTTCCATTGCAAGCCCGCGCGCAGCAGGCTCTTGAGGAACAGGTTGTGCGCGCTGGAGCCCTTGAGCAACGCCACGCGCTTGCCCTTGAGTTCGGCCACGCTTTGCACGTTGCTGTTCTTGGGCACCAGCACGGCTTCGGATTTGCCCTCGTTGGGCTCGACGGCAAAGTACTGCAACTCGATGCCGGCGGCCTGGGCGAAGATCGGCGGGATGTCGCCGATATTGCCGATGTCCAGGCTGCCGCCGTTGAGGGCTTCGATCAGCGGCGGGCCGCCGAGGAATTCAATCCACTGCACCTGGGTGCCCGGCAACGCCGCTTCGAAGAGTTTGTGCTCACGGGCGAGGACCATGCTCACCGAGCTTTTCTGGTAGCCGATGCGCAAGGTGGCGGGTTCGGCGGCCAACACCTGGCCGGCGATCAACGAAAGGACAACGCCAGCAAACATCTTCAGCATCACAGCGCCTCCTTGACCTTGGCGGCGACATCCGCCGGAACCCATTGCTGCCAGACCTGCGGATGGTCCTTGAGGAAGGCTTCAGCCATCTGGCGGGGCGGGGTGCGTTTCTCACTCATGTCCCCGAGGATGCCGTTGAGCAGATCAATCGGCAGGTCGACCTTCTCAAACACACTCACCAGTTGCGGGTACTGCGCCTTGAACGGCGCGGACACGCCAATCGCCAGGCGCGCCGGCATCGAACGGGTGCCGATCGGGTTGGGGTTTTTCGCGTCGGACAACGTCTTCCAGGCTTCGGCGTTGAACGGCGGTTCTTCCAGCTTGATCAGCTTGAAACGCCCCAGCAGCGGGGTCGGCGACCAGTAGTAGAACAACACCGGCTTGCCACGCCGGATCGACGACGCGACCTCGGCATCCAGCGCCGCGCCGGAGCCGGTGCGGAAGTTGACGAAGCTGTCCGTGAGCTTGTAGGCCTTGAGTTTCTGGCTGTTGACGATCTCCGAGGTCCAGCCGGTTGGGCTGTTGAGGAAACGCCCACGCGTCGGGTCTTCGGGATCGCGGAACACATCCTTGTAGCGCGCCAGGTCGGCCACCGACTTGAGGTCCGGCGCCAACGGTTTGATACCGCGTGCCGCGTCGCCCTTGATCACGTATTCCGGCACCCACCACCCTTCGGTCGCGCCCTTGACCGTGTCGCCCAGGCCGAACACTTTGCCTTCGCTTTCGGCCTTGACCCACGCCGGACTGCGCCCGGCCCACTCTTCGCCGATCACCTGGATATCGTCCTTGGCCAGGGCCGCTTCCAGGCTCACGGTGCTGCCGGGCAAAGTGTCGGTAGGCAGGCCGTAGCCTTTCTCGACAATCAGGCGCAGGACCTCGGTGATCAGGCTGCCGCTTTCCCAGGTGATGTCACCGAAGTGGATGGGTTTGGCAGGTTCGGCGGCCGTGGCTGATTGTGCCAGGACGGTGAGTGCCAATAGCGAGCCACCGAGCAGGTTTTTTAGTGTTCTCATGAGTAGCCTCTTGGAGATTCAAAACAGATCCAGAGTGGGCAGTGTCAGTGTGGGAGCTGGCTTGCCTGCGATGCAGACACCTCGGTTTTTCAGGAAGACCGAGGTGATGCAATCGCCGGCAAGCCAGCTCCCACAGTTGATCTCCACACCCTTCAAGATCAGGGTTTAAAAGTCATAACTGAGCCGCGTGTAGTAGAACGCCCCTTCCGGCGCGGTCGGCGACAGGTAGCTGTATTGCTGCCCCGGCGTCTGGCGCAGGCGGCTATTGAAGTCATCGGGCTTGCTGTCGAACAGGTTGTTCACACCGACCGACACCCGCAGCTGCTTGGTGAACGCGTAGTTCACGTCCAGGTCAGTGGTCCATTGCGCACTGAACACCTGGTCGTACTGGGCGTTGGCTTCGGCGGCCGCGTATTTGCGGTACTTGCCGTAGCGGGTCTGGTTGAGGGCAATGGTCCATTGGTTGAGTGTGTGCACCGCGCCGAACACCAGCTTGCCTTCGGGGTAGCCGTGCTCGATAAAGCCCCGGGCTTCGCGGGTCAGCACCTCGAAACCGTTGGGGTTCTCGTGGACTTTCTCGATGGTGGTGCGCGCCTTGGTATAGCCGGCCGACAGGTTCAGGTCACCGAACTGCGCCAGGTCCAGGTTGTACTTGCCGACGATGTCGACGCCCCGGGTGCGGGTGTCGGCGGCGTTGGTCATGAACTGCGCCCAGGAGTACTGGCCGTAGCCGGCATTGGTGAGGATCTGCTCAGCCAACGGTCCCGAGATACCGCCGCTGAACAACAAGCGATCGCGAATCGAAATCTGGTAGGCGTCGATGGTCAGCGAGGCATGCTCGGTAGGACGCAGTACCAATCCCAGCGAGTAGTTGGTGGACTTCTCCGGCTTGAGCGGCTGTGCGCCGAGGGCCCGCGCTGCCGGGTTGTCGGCCGGCAGCATGCGGGTCAGCACCGGGTTGCCATTGGCATCGAGGTTGGTGGTGGTGGTCCAGGACGTGCCGATCTGGCCCAGGCTTGGCGCGTGATAGGCATTGTTGATCGTGCCGCGCAGCCCCACTTGCGGGGTGAAGTCATAGCGCGCCGAGAGCTTGCCGGTGGTGGCGGAGCCGAAGTCCGAGTAGTGCTCGGTGCGCCCGGCGACGCCGACTTGCAGCTTGTCGGTGACCTGGTTTTCCAGGCCGAAATACACGCCGCCGACATCGCGCTTGAAGGTGCCGGCATCGTCCGGGGTCAAGCCCGACGCTTGCACCGCGCCCACCTGCACGTTGTCGATACCGCCGTAGGAGTAGGAATCGTAGTCCCCGGCCTCGAGGCGATATTGCTCGTGCCGGTAGGCCACGCCAGCGGAGACGGTCAGCGGGTGGCTGGACCAGTTCACGTCAAGGTCCTTGGCATAGTCGAGGGTGATGTTGGTCTGATCATTGACCAGCGTCGCGACGTTGAATTTGGTCGGGCTGTTGGCGCCATAGCTCGGGTTGACGGTGTTGAACGCCAACTCGTCGTGCTCGTCACGGCCATACGTCGCGCTCAGGTCGAAGCGGCCGATGGATTCGTCTTCATAGCGCGTGCCCACGGTGACGGCGCCGTCTTCATAGCGGTAGCGGTATTTGGGAATCGTGCCGCCGGGGTAGATCGACGCGACGTTGTTCGGGCTGCTGGCCAACAGCGGCGGCGTGTTGTTGACCGAGGTGTCCTGGCCGAAGGTGGCGAAGCTGTAGAGCCGCCATTGATCGTTCAGGCCGATCTCGGCATTCGCCGCCAGGTTGTATTTGTCGCGCCCGGCCCCGCCCCAACGCGGGTCTTGCAACTGGCCGTCGGCGACGTATTTGTCGCCGATATCGTCGGGCTTGTTGTTCAGGGTGTTGAAGCTCAGCGTGAGAAAACCATCCCCCGGCAAACCGATGCCGTACCAGCCGTCGGTAGTCTTGCTGAAGCCATCGCCCTGGGCGTACTTGCCCAATTGCGTGTTGATGCCACCGCCGCTGTCACGCTCCTTGAGCACGATGTTGACCACCCCGGCCACCGCATCCGAGCCGTACTGCGCCGAGGCGCCATCACGCAGCACTTCGACATGGTCGATGGCGCTGATGGGGATCATGTCCAGGTCCACCGGCTGCGCGCCAATGAACGGCACGCCACCGGAGATATTCACCACCGCCGAGGTGTGCCGGCGCTTGCCGTTGATCAGCACCAGGGTCTGGTCGGGTGACAGGCCACGCAGCGAGGCCCCCTTGGGATCCTGCCCGCGCGTGGCGCTGTTGTTCTGCGGAAAGTTGAACGAGGGCAGCAACTGGAACAGTGCCTGGTTAAGGCTGGTGGCGCCGGTTTGCTTGAGTTCTGCGGCGTTGATCACGTCCACCGGGGCCGCGCTGGTCAGGGCGGTGGCGTCGCTGCGGCGGGTGCCAATGGCCACCACGCGGTCCAGGGTCGGTGCCTGGGCGGCGCTGGTCTGGGCCTTGACGCTGCTGGTGGCCTGGGCACTTTTGGCCGCGCCTTCCTTGATCACAAAGGCGCCGTCCGGGCTGACCTGCACGTGCAGGCCGGTGCCCTTGAGCGCGGCGTCGACCGCCTGTTGCGCCGACAGCGAACCGTCGACACGGGCCGAGGAATAATTGCCCAGTTGCGGCGTAAACGAAATCACCTGGCCGCTCTGGCGACTGATGTCCAGCAGCACCTCATCCAGCGGGCCGGGAGCGATGTGGTAGACCTGGCGCGCCTCTTCGGCACTGGCGGCAAACGAAAAAAACAGACTGGCCAACGGCACCAGGGCAAAGGTTCGCAGCGGCACACGGTTGAACTGATTCACTTTGGCTCCCCCCAAGGAAACTCGAGAACGCTGCTCCCCGCAGCGCTTACGGGAGTGATGTGGGACGGCCGCGGGAAAACTTGCAGATCGTTTGGTTATGTCCTTAGAACCCACTTTCGAAGCGCAAACCCTGTAGGCGCTGGCGTGCCTGCGATGGCATCGACGCGGTGTAACGGGCAGGCATCGCAAGCAAGCCAACGCCCACAGCAAATCAGGCCGCACTAACGGTCACCCACAGGCCGGTGCGGCGGGTGATATGAATCGGCAAGGTGCGCGCCAGGGTGTCGAGGATCTGCTGGGGGTTGTCCAGGCGGTAGAGGCCACTCACGCGCAACTCGGCCACGGCCGGATCCAGGCGCAGCACGCCCTGGTGGTAGGGGCGCAGCGCGTCGATGACCTCAGCCAGCGGACGGTCGCGCACTTGCAGGAAGCCGTCCACCCAGGCAGTGGCGCCGGAAGAACTGGCCTGCATCGGGCCGAAGCCCGTGCGGTCGTAATGCACTTCATGGCCGGCGGCCAGTTGCAGGCGCTCGCCGTTCTGCCCATCGATTTCGACGGCGCCGTTGAGCGCGACGACCTGGCCCTGCCCTTCGCGCTCACGCACCAGAAAGCGGTTGCCGTAGGCGCGCAGGCGCGCCTGGTCGGTCTGGATCAGAAACGGCCGCAGGCGATCACTGGCGACCTTGGCCAGCAGCTCACCTTCGCGCAGGCGCACCAGGCGCCGTTGCGGGTCGAACTGAATGTCGGCCGCGCTCTGGGCGTTGAGCAGCAATTCGCTGCCGTCATCCAGGGTCACGGTGCGCCGCTCGCCGGTGCCGGTGCGCACATCCGCCGTGAGTTCCGACAGCCCCATGGGTCTGGCCAGCAGCACCGCGCCGACGGCCACGCCGGCGCCGGCCAGGGCGATCTGCAATACCTGGCGGCGACTGGACGGCGCCTCCAACGCCTGCTGCACGACTTTGCCGCTGACGCCTTGCGCCTGCGGCACCTGGAACACCCCGAGGCGGGTCTCCAACTGCCGGCACAAGGCATCATGGCGGGGGTCGGCCGCGCGCCACTGGTGATAACGCTGCCAATCCTGCGCCGTGGCCTGGCCGGAACGCAGCAGCACGTACCACTGCGTGGCGCTGTCGATCAGTTCGTCGTTCATTCCAGGCACAGCCGCAGGCATCGATTGAAGGCGCGGGTCATGTAGTCGCTGACCGAGCGCTGGGAAATGCCCAGCTCGGCGGCGATTTGCGGGTAGGTCAGGCCATTGAGCTGCGACAGCAGAAAGGTCGCCTTGACCTTCGCCGGCAAGCCGTCGAGCAACTGGTCGATGGCTTGCAGGGCTTCGAGCATTTGCGCCAGGTCTTCGGGCGACGGCGCAGTGCAGGTGTCGTCGGTATCGAGGGCGTCGAGGTAGGCGCGCTCCAGGTCACGACGGCGCCACAGCTGGTACATCAGGCGCTGGGCGATGGTGGTGAGCAAGGCGCGGGGCTGGCGGATCGGCTCCACCGACGGCGAACTCAGGAGCTGGACGAAGGTGTCGGCGGCGATGTCTTCGGCGTGCGCCCGCGAATCGAGGTGGCGGTGCAAACGGCCGCACAGCCAGTCGTAATGACTGCGGAACAATCCGCCCACGTAATCGCTGTGAGAAGTGTCGGCGCCGGACATAGTGGCTCCATCTGAGTAGGTTGCGCGTTATGTCCGGTGTTCCGGTGGGGCGATCCTAGCAAGGCTGCTTATTCTTTAATAATACTTAAAAGGTATTTTTATATAACCTTATTCAAGCACCGGGTAGCCAAGGCTGGCGGCGTGCTGCTGGTAGTCGAGGAGTACCTGATAGTCGTCTTCGCTGGCCGGCAGCACCGCATGCAAGCCGAGGGTTTCAACCACGTGCGGCAAGTCCTGCAACGCCAGGTTCATGGCCGCACGAATCGTTGCAACCTGCGCCTCACTCAAGCTGTGCGGGCCGATGTAGGGCAAGGTCGGGCTGGGCGCGCTGTGGCTCACCACGCGCAGCCCCGCCACTTCCTGCGGGGCGAAACGGGCCAGGTAGTCGTAAGTGACGCTGTCGATGGCGGCCAGGTCGGCACGGTCCTCGCGCAACCAGCGCAGGCTCTCGCGGTGGGCACCACTGATGCCGACGCTGGAAAAAAACCGACCGTCCTGCTGCAACGGCGCCAAGCGTTCGCGCAGCAGGTTCATGCCGCTGTTGGAGTCGTGGCCATTGATCACGCCACGGCTGTTGTAGAACTGCGCCAGGTCGGTGTGCGGGTTGTCCGCGCGGGCCAGCAGCAGGCTGCAATGGGCGCCGTTGCTGCTGTGCGGCAATTCATGACGTGGCCGGCCGATGACGCGCACCTGACCGCGCAGCTGGGTCATCAGCGGGTAGCCGCAGGTCTGGGTAACGAGCAGTTCAGGGGCCAGCCACAAGCCGAGCAGGTCCAGATGCGCGGCGTCGCGCCGGCCCAGGCCCAGGTGCTCCAGGATTCGCGTCAACCACTGTTGGTTGGCCTGTTGGATGGGGTCCGGCGCGACATACATCAGCAGCTCGGCGTAGTGATCACTCATGCGGGTCTCTCAGGCAAAGGGGTGGCGCGGGCTGTCGATGGCCTTGAGCCCGTGGCGGCTGATCAACTGACCGTAGCCCTGCACCAGGAACCCGCCGCTGCGCGCCACCCACTGCTCGCGACGGGCGCGGTAGACGGTGGGCAGCAAATACCAGGGCAATTGCGGCAAGTCGTGGTGCACCAGGTGCAGGTTGTTGTTCAGAAACAGCCAGGTCCACGGCCACGACGCCTCGTTGAGCACCGTGCGTTGCTCCGGTTGCGGATGCGGACGGTGCTCATAGTAGGAACGGATCGACGCCAGCGACAAGGCCGGCACGCTGACCAGCAGCAGGTACTGCACGACTGACAGCGCGCTGTAGTGGGCGATGAAACTCAGCATCAGCAGCGTCACCGCGCCGTGGGCCAGCCACATTGGCCAGACCTGTGGCAGGCGCTGCCATTCATGGCGCGCCAGGCGGGTGATCGCCAAGGGCGCGGCCAGCAGAAAACGACCGAGCACGGTTTTGGTCAGCCAATGCACGCCACGTTCGAACAGTGAGCTGTTGTCCCATTGCTGCTGGTTGAGGTAGCGGCTTTCCGGGTCGATGCCGGGCAGGGTCAGGTCGTCATCATTGTGGTGCAGCAGATGGCTGTCGCGGTACAGCGTGTAGGGGTACCACACGGCGAACGGGGCATAACCGAGGAGTTTGTTGAGCCGGCGCGAGCGGGTGGGATGGCCATGCAGCAGCTCGTGTTGCACGGACAGCCACAGCGTCACAATGGGAATCAGCAGCACGATACTCGGCCCCACACCCAGCCAGTGGCTGGCGAGGACCATGGCGAACCAGCCGGCGTAGACGCCGATCAACAACAGCCAGGTCGGCCATTCGGTGCGGGCGGTAAAACTGTGCGCCAGGGCTTCGATTTCCCGGCGTTGGGTCTCATCAAGGTAGTTGGCCATCGGCAGCTCAGAGCAGGTGTTTCCTGCTCTGTGCAATGAGGCGCAAAAATCTTGCAGATCGTTTGGTTCTAAGCTTGTAACTCAGTGACCGAACAGGCCGGTCTCGGACTTCTTGGCTTTCTTGTCAGCGCGCTTTTCATCGGCGGTCTTTGCCGGTTTTTTCTTCGCGGCTTTCTTTGAATCCATACCTTTGGCCATGATGCATGCTCCACTTACAGGGGATGTAACACTGGGTATACCACCTATTGCCCCACAGAAGGCGCTTATAATCTCCGGCCCTGGATTATGTTGCGCGAACACCATGCCCCAACTGCACCTCGAACCGCTGGCAGAGCCGCTGTGGCCGCTGCTGAACAAGTTTTACCGCCGCCACGATTCGTCGATGAAGGCACTCAAGGGCGGCCGTTTGTGGGTGGCGCGCGATGGCGAGATTGTCGCCGGCCTGTGCCTCACGCCGGTGGTCGGCGGGCAGTGGCTGACGGGGGTGTTTGTCGACCCGGCGTATCGCGGCCAGGGGCTGGCGGCGCGCTTGATTGAGCAGGCCGTGGCAGATGTGGACGGCACGGTCTGGTTGCTGTGCCATCCGGACCTGGAAGGGTTGTATCAGCGCATCGGCTTCAACCAGGACACGCGGCTGCCGCAGTCCCTCAGCGAACGACTGGTGCGGTACAAACGCAACAAGCCGATGATCGCCATGGGCTTGAAAATCGGTGCTTAGAACCTTTGGTGCGGTTCACCGCAGATAATGTGTGATCGGCCGGCAGAGGGCCCATGCTAGCCTCGGGGGCACCCTAGCCCTCTACAGGATGATCATGAAAACGACGCTTGCAGCGCTGTCCCTCACCGCCCTCCTCGTCCCCACCTTCAGCCAGGCCGCCGACGCACCGATCAGCGCCAAGCAGTACGCCAGCGTACTCGCCGGCAGTTGGCGTGACCCTGCCAACAGTGCGCGTGACGGCTATCGTCATCCGCAGCAGACGCTGGAGTTCTTTGGCCTGGGCGCCAGGCAAACCGTGATCGAAATCACCCCGGGTGGCGGTTGGTACAGCGAACTGCTGGCGCCGCTGCTCAAGGATCACGGGCATTACATTGCCGCCGTGCAGGCGGCGAGCAGCAGTGCCTATGCGCGGACCTCGGAAGAGAACCTGAAGAAGAAATTCGCTGCCGACCCGGCGCGCTATGCCAAGGCTGAAGTGGTCGAGTTCGACCCCAAGGCGCCGGTGTTGGGCAAACCCGGTTCAGCCGACGCCGTGCTGACCTTCCGTAATGTGCATAACTGGGTGGCGGCCGACACTGCCAACGCCACCTTCCGTGCGTTCTACACGGTGCTGAAACCGGGCGGCGTGCTGGGCGTGGAAGATCACCGGGCCAAGGATGGCGCGGACCTGGAAGCGATCAAGGACAGCGGTTACCTGACCACTGCGCAAGTGGTGAAGCTGGCGACCGATGCAGGCTTCAAGCTGGCGGGACAAAGTGAGGTGAATGCCAATGCGAAGGACACCAAGGACTATCCCGGCGGAGTCTGGACCTTGCCGCCGACGTTGAAGCTGGGAGAACAGGATAAGGCCAGGTACGTGGCGATTGGCGAGTCGGATCGGATGACCTTGCGGTTCGTCAAACCCGCGCAATAACCTGACGTGAAATGCCATCAACCTGTGGGAGCGGGCTTGCTCGCGAATGCGTTTTATCAGTCGATACATGCGTGACTGATACACCGCCTTCGCGAGCAAGCCCGCTCCCACCGTTTTGATGGGTTGTGCCAGGGGTTTACTCGTCAGCCGCAGGATCCATGTCCGGGAACATCACTTCGATAAACCCGAACTTGCTGAAATCCGTAATCCGCGACGGGTACAGCCGGCCGATCAAGTGATCGCACTCGTGCTGTACCACGCGCGCATGGAAGCCATCGGCAAAACGCACGATCGGCTCGCCCTTGGGATCGAAACCTTCGTAGCGAATCTGCTGGTAACGGTCCACGGCGCCGCGCAGGCCGGGCACGGAGAGGCAGCCCTCATAGCCCTCTTCCAGCACCGGGCTCAGCGGTGTGATCAACGGATTGATCAGAATGGTCTGCGGCACTGGCGGCGCGTCGGGATAGCGCTCACTGGCCTCGAACCCGAAGATCACCAGTTGCAGGTCGACGCCAATCTGCGGCGCAGCCAGGCCGACGCCTCCCACATGCTCCATGGTCTGGAACATGTCATCGATCAATTGCCACAGCTCGGGGCTGTCGAACATTTCCGGCGGCACAGGGGGCGCGATACGCAGCAGGCGCTCGTCGCCCATTTTCAGGATTTCACGGATCATCGATCAGACTTCGTCGTTAGTGGGCTTGGAGTGGTCCCGGCCAAGGCCGGAGACATGCTGTTTTTCATCGGTGGCGCCCGCTTCGTCGAACTCCTTTTCGCCTGGGTCCTTGCCTTCGGCGGACATGTGCTCGATCACCGCATTCATCTCCGCGCCCAGCAACAGCACGGCGGCCGAAATGTAGAAGTACAGGAGCAGCACAATGATCGCACCGATGCTGCCATACATGGCGTTGTAGTCGGCGAAGGTTTTGACGTAGTAGCCAAACCCCAGTGAGGCGACGATCCACACCACCACCGCCAGCACCGAGCCAGGCGTGATGAAGCGGAATTTCTGCTCGACGTCGGGCATCACGTAGTACATGAGAGCCACGGCGAACATCAGCAAGATCACAATCAACGGCCAGCGCAGGATGGTCCACAGGGTGACCACGAATTCCTGCATGCCGATCTGCCCGGCCAGCCACTCCATCACCTGCGGGCCAAGCACCATCAGCGCGGCGGCGGCCAGGAGCATGCCGGCAATGCCGACGGTGTAGAAAATCGACAGCGGGAAGCGCTTCCAGATCGGGCGACCTTCGACCACGTCGTAGGCGGCATTCATCGCGCTCATCATCAGGCGCACGCCGGCGGAAGCCGTCCACAGCGCAATCACGATACCCACCGAGAGCAGGCCACCCTTGGATTGCTGCAACTGGTCGATCACCGGGTTGACCTGCTCCAGCGCCTGGGGCGGCAACACCAGCTCCGACTGCATGCGCAGCCAGGTGAAAAAGTCCGGCAGGTGCAGGAAACCGATCAGGGCAATGAGGAACAGCAGGAAGGGAAACAACGAAAACAGCATCTGGTAGGCCAGTGCCGAGGCGTAGGTGGGCATCTCGTCATCGACGAATTCCTTGACGGTGCGCACCAGCACTTTATGAAGCTTGAGGCCTTGCAGTACCGGAAAAATCATAGCGTCTCCTTTCGCCGCAAAAGGTTGAGTTCGTGGGCGACTCAGGGGCCGTTTTCTACATCAAGGTAGCCTATTTGGCGACCTCGAAACAATTTCGAAACTTTAATCACGAGGTGTGACATAAAAACGGCCATCCGTGGATGGCCGTCAGACTGCGCGAGCGCCGTATTACTTGGTCGCTTTCTTGACCGCGTCCTTGGTGTCGCCTACGGCTTTCTCGACTTGGCCTTTCTTTTCCTGCACCACGCCTTCAGCGCGCAGTTTGTCGTTGCCGGTGACTTTGCCGACGCCTTGCTTGATGTTGCCGACGGCTTCGTCTTTCAAACCTTTTGCCTTATCCGCTGTGCTGCCCATGGTATTTCTCCGAAAGAACAATCAAAGGGTTTTGGTCATTACGTAAAGATTGACCCGAGGCGGTTCGGCAGAGTTTCAATTATTTTTGCGCGAGCATTTCATCGCCAGCCGCAGGTTTGGCTTTATGTTTTGCGGCCAACCCATGAGAATGCGCGGCACATTCAGGCTATAACGCTGAATAACAGATCTCGTAGGAAGGTTATGAAACTCAATAAAGCACAGGCCATCGCCCGCAGAAACCAGGAACTGGGCGGTGCCGTACTCGGCGTCAACAACTGCCACTTCACTGACCTGGACCGCAAACGCAACATCTGGTGGTTCGACCTGCCAGTGGGTCGGATTGCCGTGGGCCAGTACGAGTGGATTCACCTGTTGATGCATAACGCCGACACCGACCAGTTGCTGCACCTGAAGGTGCCGACGGTGTTCCTGCGTGAAAAACTCGAAGGGCTGGTGGTGCGCAATGCCGGCAAGCGCAAGCCGGAGATCACCCTGGAGCTGAGCGCGGACAAGGATTCGTTCCTCAAGGATGTACGTCCAGCCGGGGCCGGCGTCAGCTTTGCGCAGTTCGCACTGTAGGAATGCGGTTTAAAATGTGGGAGCGGGCTTGCTCGCGAATGCAGAGTGTCAGTCGCATGATAAGTCGCTGATACACCGCATTCGCGAGCAAGCCCGCTCCCACACTTTGGATTGCATTTCACCCCTGCTAACAAGCAAGCATTAAAAAACCCCGCATTCGCGGGGTTTTTTAGGGTTACTTTTTCAGGCCTAGCTTTTTCAGCTCTTCATCACGCAACTCACGGCGCAGGATCTTGCCCACGTTGGTGGTCGGCAGTGCATCGCGGAATTCCACGGCCTTGGGCACTTTGTAGCCGGTGACGTTGGCGCGCATATGCTCCATCACCTGCTCCTTGGTCAGGGTCGCGCCCGGCTTGACCACGATAAAGAGCTTGATGTGCTCCCCGGACTTTTCATCCGGCACACCGATGGCCGCGCACTGCAGCACGCCCGGCAGGCCTGCCAGCACGTCTTCCAGCTCGTTGGGATACACGTTGAAACCGGAAACCAGGATCATGTCCTTCTTGCGGTCGACAATGCGCATATAGCCGTCAGGCTGGATGATCGCGATGTCACCGGTCTTCAGCCAGCCTTCGCTGTCGAGCATCTCGGCAGTGGCGTCTTCGCGCTGCCAGTAGCCTTTCATCACTTGCGGGCCCTTGACGCACAGCTCACCGGTCTCGCCCAGCGCCAGCTCGGTGCCGTCATCGGCAATGACCTTGCACACCGTGGACGGCACCGGAATGCCGATGGTGCCGATCTGGATATGCTGGATCGGGTTCACCGTGGCCACCGGGCTGGTCTCGGTCATGCCGTAGCCTTCACAGATGCCACAGCCGGTCACGGCCTTCCAGCGCTCGGCAGCGGCCAGTTGCAGGGCCATGCCGCCCGACAGGGTGACTTTCAACGCGGAGAAATCCAGCTTGCGGAACGCCTCGTTGTTGCACAGCGCCACGAACAGGGTGTTGAGGCCGACAAAGCCGCTGAACTTCCACTTCGACAGTTCCTTGACCATCGCCGGCAGGTCGCGCGGGTTGCTGATCAGGATGTTGTGGTTGCCGATCAGCATCATCGCCATGCAATGAAAGGTGAACGCGTAGATGTGGTACAGCGGCAGCGGCGTGATCAGGATCTCGCAACCTTCATTGAGGTTGGAGCCCATCAGGGCCTTGCACTGCAGCATGTTGGCCACCAGGTTGCGGTGGGTGAGCATCGCGCCCTTGGCCACGCCGGTGGTGCCGCCGGTGTATTGCAGCACGGCCACATCGCCACTGTCCGGGCTGGCGTCGCTGACCGGTTGGCCGTGCCCCTTGGCCAGCACGTCGTTGAACTTGATCGCCTTGGGCAAGTGATACGCCGGGACCATTTTCTTCACGTACTTGATGACGCTGTTGATCAGCAGGCGCTTGAGTGGCGGCAGCAGGTCGGCGACTTCAGTGACGATGACATGCCTGACGGCGGTCTTGGGCACGACCTTTTCCGCCAGGTGGGCCATGTTGGCCAGGCAGACCAGCGCCTTGGCGCCGGAGTCGTTGAATTGGTGTTCCATTTCCCGCGCGGTGTACAGCGGGTTGGTGTTGACCACGATCAGGCCAGCACGGATGGCGCCGAACACGGCGACCGGGTATTGCAGGACGTTGGGCAGTTGCACGGCGATTCGATCGCCCGGCTTCAAGTCGGTATGCTGTTGCAGGTACGCGGCGAAGGCGCCGGACAATTCGTACAGTTCACCGTAGGTGATTGTCTTGCCCAGGTTGCTGAAAGCCGGTTTGTTGGCGAAGCGCTGGCAGGACTGCTTCAATACCGCCTGAATATTCGGATACTCGTCTGGATTGATTTCTGCAGCAATCCCGGCGGGGTACTTATCCTTCCAAAAGTCTTCGTTCATGGAAGCCCACTCCTCAGCGACGCGAATTCATCATCGCATTTGATGCGATTATTATTGGTGTATGTTTTTTTAGGTGAATCTGGCGCTTTCAAGCAGGCCTAGACGTCACAAAGCGCGCCGAGAGTAGCAGCTTTGCCAAGGGCCGCCTAGAGCCAAAAGAGGGCCCCGCGGTCATAATCACGACTGTCCTACAATAATTGGTCACGGTTTAAACGAAGCTAAAACCACCGCACCAAAGGCTCTGGAATAAGGCTTTCAGACCAATACACTGCAAATGTGGGAGCGGGCTTGCTCGCGAAAGCGGTGTTCCAGTCACCTGATACTTCGACTGTTACACCGCTTTCGCGAGCAAGCCCGCTCCCACATTTTTGATTGCATTTCAATTCATCGTCAGGCGATGTCGCGCAGCTCCCGCCGCAGGATCTTGCCCACCGGCGTCATCGGCAACGACTCCCGCAGCACAATGTGCTTGGGCACCTTGTAGCCGGTGAAGTTGGTCTTGCAGTACGCCTTCAACTCCTCAAGGCTCACCCCTTCGGCACGCGCCACCACGAACAGCTTCACCGCCTCGCCCGTGCGTTCGTCCGGCACGCCGATCACGGCACAGTTGGCCACCGCCGGGTGGGCCATGACCACGTCCTCGATCTCGTTGGGGTACACGTTGAAACCCGAGACGATGATCAGGTCTTTCTTGCGATCGACAATGCGCACAAAGCCGTCGTCATCGATCACCGCAATGTCGCCGGTCTTGAGCCAACCCTCGGCGTCCAGCGCCTCGGCGGTGGCGGCCGGTTGCTGCCAATAGCCCTTCATCACCTGCGGGCCCTTGATGCACAGCTCGCCGCGCTCGCCCAGCGGCAATTCGACGCCCTGGTCATCGATTACTTTCATTGCGGTGGCCGGCACCGGGATACCCACGGTGCCCAGGCGGGATTTATTGCCATACGGGTTGGTGCTGGCCACCGGTGAGGTTTCCGTGAGTCCGTAGCCTTCGCCGATCGCGCAACCGGTGAGCTGCTGCCAGCGCTCGGCCGTCGCCTTGATCAGTGCGGTGCCGCCGGAGTTGGTGAGCTTGAGATGGGAAAAGTCCAGGCTCTTGAAGTCCGGGTGGTCCATCAACGCCACGAACAGCGTGTTCAGCCCCAGCAGCCCGGTAAAGCGCCAGTTCTTCAGTTCCTTGATAAAGCCGCCGATGTCGCGCGGGTTGGTGATCAGCACGTTATGGTTGCCGGACACCATCATGCACATGCAATTCGCGGTGAAGGCATAGATGTGGTACAGCGGCAGCGGCGCGATCATCACCTCCTGCCCTTCCTTGATCAGCGGATGGCCGTCCTCGCCGGTCTGCGACATGCAGGCGCGCACCTGCTGCATGTTCGCCACCAGGTTGCCATGGGTGAGCATCGCGCCCTTGGCCAACCCGGTGGTGCCACCGGTGTACTGCAGCACGGCGATGTCATCGAGGGTCACCGGATGCCGGGTCACCCCCAGGCCGGCACCCAGGCGCAACGCGCGCTTGAACGACACCGCGCGCGGCAGGCTGTAGGCCGGGACCATCTTCTTCACCTTGTCGACCACGGTGTTGACCAGCCAGCCCTTGGCGGCGGGCATGAAGTCGCCCATCCGGGCTTCGATCAGGTAGTCGATCTCGGTGTCGCTGCACACTTCCTGCACGCGCGAACCGAACAGGTTGAGGTAGACCAGCGCACGCACGCCGGCGTCCTTGAACTGGTGGCGCATCTCGCGCGGGGTGTACAGCGGGTTGGTGTTGACCACGATCAGCCCGGCGCGCAACGCCCCGAACACGGCAATCGGATAATGCAGCACGTTGGGCATCTGTACCGCGATGCGCTCGCCCGGCTTGAGATCGGTGTGCTGTTGCAGGTAGCCGGCGAACGCCGCACTCTGGCGCTCAAGCTCGGCGTAGGTCAGGGTGATGCCCATGTTGCTGAATGCCGGACGGTCGGCAAAGGCCTTGCAGGAACGCTCGAAGACTTCGATCACCGACTTGTAGGCCGTCAGGTCGATGTCATTGGGGACGCCCGCCGCGCGTTTGTCATTCCAGAAATCAGGTTGCATTATTCTTGTCCTCTTACCTGAGTGTGTCCGGCCACTTTCGTGTTGCGATAGAAAGCGGAGCTTTGGGGACGTTAGCAGCTATGGCTAAACAGGCAAATAAGGGAAAGAGCGTCATTAATTGCGTGAATCTTCCTACCAGGGCCTGCACTGATCAGACGCAACCTCGAGGATGAGCTATACACTGCAACGACCCTGAGCAAAGGAATCGCCATGAACCACAGCACCTTCTGGCTGACCGCGAATGACCGCAGCCGCCTGTACGTCAATCAATGGATGCCCGAAGGCCCGCCCAAGGCCCTGGTGATGCTGTCCCATGGCATGGCCGAGCACAGCGGTCGTTATGCGCGCCTGGCCGCAGCCTTGTGCGCCGCCGGCTACGGCCTGTATGCGCTGGACCAGCGTGGCCACGGCCGCACCGCCGACGAAGGTACCCTGGGGCTGTTCGCCGAGCGCGATGGCTGGAACAAAGTGGTCGGCGACCTGGCCAGCCTCAACCAGCACATCGGCCAGCAGCAGCCGGGGCTGCCGATCCTCCTGCTGGGCCACAGCATGGGCAGCTACATCGCCCAGGCCTACTTGCTGCATCACAGCGCCAGCCTGAATGGGGTGATTCTCAGCGGCTCAAATTTCCAACCGGTGGCGCTGTACCGCGCCGCCCGGGTGATCGCCCGCATCGAACGCCTGCGCCAGGGGTTGCGCGGGCGCAGTGCGCTGATCGATTTCCTCTCGTTTGGATCGTTCAACAAGGCGTTCAAACCCAATCGCACTGCATTTGACTGGCTCAGCCGCGACCCGGCTGAAGTCGACCTCTACATCAACGACCCGCTTTGCGGCTTCCGCTGCACCAACCAGCTGTGGATCGACCTGCTCGGCGGCTTGCAGCAAATCAGCAAAGCGTCCAATCTCGCGCAGATCGATCCGGGCCTGCCGATCCTGGTGATCGGCGGCGAATGTGATCCGGTGAGTGAGGGCAAGCGTCTCAACAGCCTGGCCCAAGCCCTGCGAGAGGCCGGCAGCCAGAACCTGCACCTGATCATTTACCCGCAGGCGCGACACGAAGTGTTCAACGAAACCAACCGCGACCAAGTCACCGCGGATGTGCTGACGTGGCTCGACCAGGCCCTGACCTTGCGTCGACCGACCCGCTGCGAATAATTTTTCGTTTAAAATCAGAAAGTTAAATTACCGATTAGCCACAGGATGCACCTTTAGATGACCCAGGTAACCAACACTCCGTACGAAGCCCTCGAAGTCGGCCAGACCGCCAGCTACAGCAAGACCGTCGAAGAGCGCGATATCCAGCTGTTCGCCGCGATGTCCGGCGACCACAACCCGGTGCACCTGGATGCCGAGTACGCCAAGGCGACCATGTTCAAGGAGCGCATTGCCCACGGTATGTTCAGTGGCGCGCTGATCAGTGCGGCGGTCGCCTGCGAGCTGCCTGGGCCCGGCACGATCTACATCGGCCAGCAGATGAGCTTTCAGAAGCCGGTGAAAATCGGCGACACCCTGACCGTGCGTCTGGAAATTCTCGAGAAGCTGCCAAAGTTTCGCGTGCGCATCGCCACCCGTGTGTTCAACCAGCGCGATGAGTTGGTGGTGGACGGTGAGGCGGAGATCCTCGCGCCACGCAAGCAGCAGGTCGTGACCTTGACCGAGTTGCCGCCGATCAGCATTGGCTGATAGCCGTTACAACGTCGACACAATGCAAATGTGGGAGGGGGCAAAAGCCCCCTCCCACATTTTTTTACAGCCTGTACAGCGCAGGGCTTACGACTGAGCGCGAGCCTGGTTACGCAGGGCTTTCACCTGGTCGTGGTTGCGCTGTGCGCCGTGGAACTGACGCTCTACCAGGTCACGAATACCCAGCAGGTTGTGCTTGTTGATCTTCTCGATCGCTTCCTTGTAAGCCTTCAGTGCGTGGTCTTCACCGCGCTCGGCTTCGTTCAGCACGGCTTCTTCGTCTTTGCCGGTGACCAGCGACTTCACGTCGACCCAGCCACGGTGCAGGGCGCCGGCAACGCTGCCGGATTTTTCCGGATCGCCGCCCAGAGCTTTCACTGCAGTCTGCAGTTCTGCAGCAGCAGCAGCGCAATCAGCGGAGCGCTTGACGAACAGCGCTTTGAGTTCTGGGTGCTTGATGTCTTCGGCACAAGTTGCGAAACCTTTCTGGCCGTCTTTGCTGGTCTCGATCAGGTCGTTGAGTACGGAGATCGATTCTTTATTGATGTCAGTCATTTTCCATTTCCTTGTGCGGGTTTAAGAAGGTTGCATAAATGATTGCAGCGCCCGTGCCAGGTTATGAAAAATAACTTTTCCCTTTATTTTCAATAAGTTGAAAATTATTGAACCATCTGTATGTACGTTATTTGCATGATCTGTCATTTGGCCTTCATGCAGAATGCCTGTATTTTCCAAGGTCTCGACTTACGCCGCGCCGATCCCATGAATCCCGAAAAACTCGAACTGCTGATCACCCGCGAAATGCCCTTCGGCAAATACAAGGGCCGGATCATCGCCGACCTGCCAGGCCCCTACCTGAATTGGTTCGCCCGTGAAGGCTTTCCCCACGGCGAACTGGGCGGGCTGCTGGCCTTGATGCAGGAAATCGACCACAACGGCCTGTCCGAATTGCTCGAACCGCTGCGCGCCAAACACGGCAAACCCGCCCCTCGCCACTAAGAGCCTCGCCATGCCAAGGAATGCCGACAACGAACACCATTGGCACACTATCGCCCAGCGCTACGAGCTGGAGCCCGGTCCGATCAACCTGGAAAACGGCTACTTCGGGCGCATGAGCCGCGAGGTGCGGGGGCAGTACCTGGAGCACGTGGCGTTTATCAATCGCAGCAATTCGCTGCATGTGCGCCAACGCTTCGAGCGCGGTGAGAACGACGAAATCCGACGCCAACTGGCCGGGTTGATCGACGCCGCCCCGGAGGCAATCGCCTTCACCCGCAACGCCACCGAAGCCTTGCAGTCGTTGATCCGCAACTACAACCGCCTGCAACCGGGCGACCAGGTCCTGATCAGTGACCTGGAGTACGACACGGTCAAAGGCGCGATGCGCTGGTTGGCCGGCTACCGGGGCGTGGAGGTGATCGAGCTTTCCCACACCCATCCGGCCAGTTTCGACAGTCTGCTGCAGACGTATCGCCAAGCGTTCGAGCAGTATCCGCGCCTCAAACTGATGGCGCTCACCCACGTCACCCACCGCACCGGCCTGGTGATGCCGGTCGAAGCCATTGCCAAGGCGGCGCGCGAGCATGCGGTCGATGTGATCCTCGATGGCGCCCATGCCCTGGGCCAGATCGAGTTCAACCTCGCCCAACTGGGCATCCAGTTCGCCGGCTTCAACCTGCATAAATGGATCGGTGCGCCACTGACGCTGGGCTTCCTCTACATCGCCCCCGAGCGTCTGGCCGATATCGACCCGGACATGGGTGAATTCCACTACCCCGCCACCGACATTCGCGCGCGTACGCCCTACAGCACGCCGAACTTTCCGGCGCTGATGACCCTGCCGCTGGTGCTGCAGGAACATCAGGCCCTCGGCGGCTCGGCGGCCAAGGGCGCGCGGGTCAATTACCTGCGGGATTTATGGGTGAGCCAGGTGCGGCCATTGCCGGGAATCGAGGTGCTGACACCGGATGATCCACGGCTGTATTGCGGGATCACGGCCTTCAAGTTTGTCGGGCGGGACCAGCAGGTGATGGCGGATCGATTGCTCCAGGACTACGGCCTGTTTACCACCACGCGCACGGGCGCGGCGTTTGGTACCTGCATCCGGGTCACGCCGGGGCTGGTGACGTCGGCGGCGGACATCAATGTGCTGGTCAACGCCATTACCGAGCTGGACACACTGTAGGAGCCAATCTGCAGGCAAAAAAAGCGGTACACCGACCAAGTGCACCGCAAAAATGCCGTTAAGCACAGCAACAACGATTCGATGAATCAGATCAATCCAGCAGCGCCAGCGCCTGCGCGGTGACTTCCTGGATACGCGCCCAGTCGCCGTTCTTGACCCACTCCGGGTCGAGCATCCAGCTACCGCCCACGCACATCACGTTTTTCAACGCCATGTAGTTTTTGATGTTGGCCGGGCCGACGCCGCCGGTCGGGCAGAATTTCACTTCGCCGAACGGGCCGCCCAAGGCCTTGATGGCGGCCACGCCGCCGCTCACTTCGGCCGGGAACAGCTTGAAGCGGCGATAGCCCAGGCCATAGCCTTCCATGATCCCGGAGGCATTGCTGATGCCCGGCAGCAGCGGGATCGGGCTGTGTACCGAGGCTTCCAGCAGGTCACGGGTGATGCCGGGCGTGACGATGAATTGCGAGCCAGCCACTTCGGCCGCTTCGAGCATATGGCGGTCGAGCACGGTGCCAGCACCGGTGCACAATTCAGGACGTTGCTCGCGCAGTACCTGGATGGCCTTGAGGCCGAACTCGGAACGCAGGGTCACTTCCAATGCGGTCAAACCACCGGCTGCCAGGGCATCGGCCAGCGGCAGGATGTCCTGTTCGCGGGCGATGGTGATCACCGGCAGGATCCGCGCCTTGGCGCAGAGACTGTCGATCAGGGCAACTTTATCCGCCATGGACACGGTCGGTTGAGGGCTTTTCATAGCGGCTGATCCTTGGCTCATGGGCACCAGTAAATCTCTAATGTAGGTTGCAAAAACGCGCGAATCGGCATGGCAGCAACGTCGTCACTGGCCAGCGCGGCGCTCAAGGTGGTCAATTTCGAACTGCCGGAAATCGACAGTACGGTGTAGTGGGCCGTGGCCAGCAACGCGCGACTCATGGTCAGGCGCTGGTGTGGCACGGTCGGCGCAAGCATCGGCCAGCAACGGCGGGTACCGTTGGCCTGCAGGGCCTCGCTGAGGTTCGGGCTGTTGGGAAACAGCGATGCGGTGTGGCCGTCATCGCCCATGCCCAGTACCAGCACATCAATCGCTGGCAATTCGGCCAGCAGGCGATCAGCCTGCTCGGCAGCGTCTTCGAGGTTGGCGGCGGCGCTGTACAGGCTGAGGAACCTGGCCTTGGCCGCCGGGCCTTGCAGCAGGTGCTGCTTCAACAGGCCGGCATTGCTGTCGGCGTGCTCCACCGGCACCCAGCGCTCATCGGCGAGGGTGATGGTGACCTTGGACCAATCCAGTCCCTGCTTGGCCAGGTGCTGGAAAAACGCCACCGGGCTGCGGCCACCGGAGACCACCAGGGTCGCCGCGCCACGTGCACTGATGGCCGCGCGCAGTTGCTCGGCCACGTCCAGCGCCAGGCCTTCGGCCAGCAGCACCGGGGTGCGGAACTCATGGGGTGTCACGCCCTGAGGCAGTTTCAATTCAGATATCGCCATACCACGACCTCCCGTCCCGCGTGATCAGTGCAATCGAGCTCATCGGCCCCCAGGACCCGGCCGCGTACGGCTTGGGCGCATCGCCGGATTTTTTCCACCCGGCGATCAACTGGTCACACCACTTCCACGCGGCTTCGATTTCATCTTTGCGAACAAACAGGTTCTGATTGCCGCGCATCACTTCCAGCAACAACCGCTCGTAGGCATCCGGAATGCGGGCGCTGCGATAGGTGTCGGAAAAATTCAGTTGCAGCGGGCCGCTGCGCAGTTGCATGCCCTTGTCCAGGCCCTGCTCCTTGGTCATCACACGCAAGGAAATACCTTCGTCCGGCTGCAGGCGGATGATCAGTTTGTTGCTGATCTGCAGGCGCTGCTCGGGGGCGAAGATGTAGTGGGACGGTTCCTTGAAGTGGATGACGATCTGCGACAGCTTCTGCGGCATGCGTTTGCCGGTGCGCAGGTAGAACGGCACGCCGGCCCAACGCCAGTTGCGGATATCGGCACGCAGGGCGACGAAGGTCTCGGTGTCGCTCTGGGTGTTGGAATTCTCTTCTTCCAGGTAACCCGGCACTGCCTTGCCCGCGCTGTAGCCGGCGATGTACTGGCCACGTACCACCTGGGTCGTCAGGCCATCCGGGCTGATCGGCGCCAGGGCCTTGAGCACCTTGACCTTCTCGTCACGGATACTGTCGGCAGACAGGTCGGCCGGCGGGTCCATGGCGATCAGGCACAGCAGCTGCAGCAAGTGGTTCTGGATCATGTCACGCAGCTGGCCGGCCTTGTCGAAGTAACCCCAACGGCCTTCGATACCGACCTGCTCGGCCACGGTGATTTCCACGTGGGAGATGTAGTTCTGGTTCCACTGGGTTTCGAACAGGCTGTTGGCGAAACGCAGGGCGATCAGGTTCTGGACGGTTTCCTTGCCCAAGTAATGGTCGATGCGATAGGTGCGGTTTTCCGGGAAAAACTGCGCCACGGCATCGTTGACCTTGCGCGAAGACTCCAGGTCCGACCCGATCGGCTTTTCCAGCACCACGCGGGTGTTTTCCGCCAGGCCGACCTTGGACAGGTTCTCGCAGATCGCGCCATACACCGCTGCCGGGGTGGCGAAATAGGCAATCAGGCGCTGCTCGGTGCCGGCGATTTCAGCCAGGGCCACGTAGTCGTCGGCCTTCATGAAGTCGACGTGGACATAAGTCAGGCGGGCCAGGAAACGCTGGGCGATGCTCTCGTCCAGTTCCTTGCCGACATATTTACGCAATTCTTTTTCGATGTGGGCCAGGTGCTGCTGCTCGGAACCGGCTTCACGGGCCAGGGCCAGGATGCGCGTATCGTCGTGCAGGAGCGCGGCGCCATCGAGTTGATAGAGGGCAGGAAATAACTTGCGCAGCGCCAGATCACCCAAGGCGCCAAACAGGGCAAAGGTGCAGGGTTCTACGGTTATCGAAGGCATGATGTTTGTTCTTTTATCAAGTTAAGCTACAAATACCTTTTTTCAAGGCATCACTCAAGGAAAAATGTAGTAATAACCACAACATTTTCCCGAAATACGCATTCCGAGTGGTGGTGTTCAGCTACCCTCAGTAGGATAGGCCACCGCAAAGGGCCACTCGTCGATTGGTTGCCACCCTTTATTTGCATCGTCGCCCGAAGGAAAGACTGAATGGACCGCGTGCGAAATCTTCTGGAACAGATCCGGAACCGCCTCGAAGAATTGAACAAGGCCGAGCGTAAAGTCGCTGAAGTCATCCTGCTCAACCCGCAGCAGGCCACCCGCTTCTCGATCGCCGCCCTCGCCCAGGCCGCCTCGGTCAGTGAACCGACGGTCAACCGCTTCTGCCGTTCATTCGGCGTCAGTGGTTACCCTGAACTTAAATTGCAACTGGCGCAAAGCCTGGCCAGCGGCGCGGCCTACGTCAGCCGCGCCGTGGAGGCCGATGATAACCCTGAGGCCTACACCCAGAAGATCTTTGGCAGTGCCATTGCGTCCCTGGACAGCGCCTGCCAGGCGCTGGACCCGGCCCTGATCAGCAAGGCCGTGGATTTGTTGATCCAGGCGCGGCAGATCCACTTCTTCGGCCTGGGCGCTTCGGCGCCGGTGGCCATGGATGCGCTGCACAAGTTTTTCCGCTTCAACCTGGCCGTTACCGCCCATGCCGACGTGCTGATGCAACGCATGATCGCCTCGGTGGCGCACACAGGCGAGCTGTTCGTGATCATTTCCTACACCGGGCGCACCCGCGAGCTGGTGGAAGTGGCGCGTATCGCCCGCGAAAACGGCGCTTCGGTGCTGGGCGTGACGGCCGAGAACTCGCCCCTGGCCAAGGCCAGTACGGTGAGCCTGAACATTCCCCTGCCGGAAGACACCGACATCTACATGCCGATGACGTCGCGCATCATTCAGTTGACCGTGCTGGATGTGCTGGCTACTGGCATGACCTTGCGTCGCGGGGTGGATTTCCAACCGCACCTGCGCAAGATCAAAGAGAGCTTGAATGACAGCCGGTATCCGGTGGGGGATGAGTTCAACTAAGGCCTGCGCCCGCGGGATTGTTTTGGCATGTGGGCTTGATGTGGCATGCGGGCCTGTTGTGGCATGTGGGACTGCTGTGGCATGTGAGCTTCTTGTGGCATGTGGGACTGCTATGGCATGTGAGCTTCTTGTGGCATGTGGGACTGCTGTGGCATGTGGGCTTCTTGTGGCATGTGGGACTGCTGTGGCATGTGAGCTTCTTGTGGCATGTGGGACTGCTGTGGCATGTGGGCTTCTTGTGGCGAGCGGGCTTGCCCCGCGTTGGGCTGCGCAGCAGCCCCAGCAAGACCACCGCGATCCTTCAGGTAGATCAGGTTCTCAGGTTTCAGGGCCGCTTCGCGCCCCAACGCGGGGCAAGCCCGCTCACCACAACAAGCCCGCTCACCACAAGAAGCCTGTTCACCACTACAAGCACGCTCACCTTAAAAAACCTGTTCACCACAATTAGTCAGCTCACCACAAACACACCCGCACTCACTTCAGGCCCCAGCCCTGGCCTGCAGGCTTAAATGCGCCCGCTCCCCCGGCGCCAGGCTGGCCCCGGCCATTGCCGACTCCACACACACGAACCCCGCCGCCTCGTTGAAGCTCACCCCCAACAGCGGCCGGCTGCCTGGGTGCCACACCACGGTGTCGGCGCTGTCGCCGGTGTCGATGCACAGTTCGCGCTGCCAGGCATGGTCCTTGAGGTGCAATTCGCCCTCGTGCTGGAACACCCGCTGGCATCCGCCCTCCACGCGCAACTCGCCTTCCTGCTGGCACACCTGGCGATTGAGTTGGTCGTAACCGTGCGCGCCGTCGAGCCCAGACAGCGCTATCTCATCGACGTGACCAATACGCCAGTAAGCATGCAAAGCATGGCTCAGCTGGCACGGCAGTTCGTCCTGATGCTCGGTGCTCAGGCGCAGTTCCAGGGTGTCGCCCAGGTGCGCGTGCAGGTCGACCTGCCAGTCGCACAACTGCAATTGCCAGTGCAGGCGCACGCCGTCGTCGTCGGTGCTGCTGTCGAGCAGTTTCCAGTCGATCAACCGCGCCCAGCCATGGGACGGCCACGCGTTCTCACTGGGATGCCGGCCATACCAGGGCCAGCACACCGGCACGCCGCCACGGATGGCACCGACTTGCGGCCACTTGGCCGCGCACCACAGCCAGGGCTTCTGGCCGCGCGGCTGAAAATGTAACAGCTGCGCGCCCTGGCGACTGAACACCGCCTGGCACAGCGGATGGTCGATCACCAACACGTCGCGCATCTGAAAGCGCTCCCAGGCGAACACCGGACGTTCGCGCAGGGATTTGAAAAAACGTTGCAGCGGATGCTCATGCATGTGCCACGGTCCTGAAAATCATGTCTGAAATGCGCCCTTGCCTGTAGGCGCTGGCTTGCCGGCGCCTACAGGTGCCATCTCCCAAAAAAAAGCGGATAGCCATGGCTACCCGCAAAATGCGCACAGAGAGAAGGAGCTTATCGCAACAGCGTTAGAACGTAGACTGGATTTTCAGGCCCGCCACCAGCGCGTTGTCGACTTTGTCCACGCCACCCGGGTGGGCAACGTATTGCAGGTTGGGACGCACGGTCAGCCAGTTGGTCACGTGGAAGCCGTAGTTGATTTCGTAGTTGTACTCGGTGGTCCGCAGTGGCGAGTAACCGGCCTGGCTGTAGTCGGTGAAACCACCGTCTTCGTTCAGCAGCTCGGCGTTTTTCTTCACGTCATTGTTGACGTGCAGACGCGCAGCGCCAATGCCGACGTCATCTTTTGGACGCGCGTCGAATGGGCCCTTGTACACCAGCATGATCGACTGGTAGTTATCGACCAGGTTGGTTTCCTTGTCGTGGAAGGTCGCGTTGGCGGCGATGTTCAGGCCACGGGAGGCGTCGCCGTTATGGGTGGTGAGTTGCTGTTGCGCAACGAACCAGTAGCCTTTCTTGCTGCTGCGAGTACGGTATGGCTGGCCAGTGGTTGCAGCGTCGTTGCCATTGATGTCTTCACGGACATCCGGCGCATCGGCGGCGCTTTTGTAGTAACCCACACGGTATTCGCCCGGCAGGTTATTGACCTTCGGCGACCAGACCAATTCCACCGGAATCACGGTGCCCTTGGTGCCGCTGCCGCTGAGTTTGAAGCCGTTGCCGTGGTCCAGCTGCGATGGGTTCTGGTTGTAGGCACCGATTTGCGCATACAGCTCAGGCGTGATGTTGTACTTCACGCGGATCGCAGCCTGGCTGACGGGCCAGTTGTACCAGGTGTTCACATAGTTACCGACCTGGGAGCCACAGAACGACAGGTTCTGGAAGTCGCATGGGAAGGTGTTGAAGTCTTCGCCTTCACCGAAGTAACCGAGCTTCACATCCAGCTTGTTGTCGAACATCTGGTGCTGGATCCAGAACTGGGTCAGACGCACCATGTGGCCACGGCCATACACTTCTTGAGACGAACTCAAGGTGCCGGCACGCGGATCGCCAATGCGGTCATTGGAGATGTTGTAGCCATTACGATTGGTCAGTTGGATCTTGGCCTGGGTGTTATCCCAGCCCCACAGCTTTTGCAGATCCAGTGCTACGCCCAGACCGAACTGGTCAGCGTAACGGGCAGTTTTGTCGTTGTTGTAGCCACCGTGCAGGTTGCCACCGACTTCCCCTACGTAATCCGCCTTGATGTCGATACCTTGCTCGATCAGCTTGGTACGTTCACCGCCCCAATCACCGGTCATCCACTTGGAATCGGCGCTGAATGCATCGGCCGCCATCGCATTGGCGGACAATACAAGGGCTGCTGCTGCTGACAGTTGGCAGATCAGCCGAGTGTTGTTGTGCTGCTTTTTCATCCCTACATCCTCGTCTTTATTGTTATTAAACTGTTTTTATCTAACGCGGTTTACTTTTTTTAACAAAAACAACAACTTATATTTTTCACCGACCCTTGAACTGGGCCACGTTGTCGGCATGCCCCTGTGCTGGCAACGCAGCAGCAGTGCCCAGGCGCTCGCCCGTCTTGGCATCGAACAGCAATACCTTGGCCGGATCGAATTGCAGGGTCAGGGTCTCGCCCACCTGCGGCGCCACGTCGGGCGCCAGGCGGCAGCAGACCTTGGTGTCATTGAGCTGCACGAACACCAGGGTGTCCGGGCCGGTCGGCTCGGTCACCTGGACTTCGGCACGAATGCTCGAGGCAGCGTCGCCCTCGCCCGCCGCCAACATGATCTGCTCCGGACGCAAGCCCAGGATCACGTCGCGGTCTTCCAGGCCGACATCCGTCACGTTGAGCGCCAGCTCGCAACGGGCCTGGCCGCTGTCGAGCAGGGCTACCAGGCGACCGTCCTTGCGTTGCAGGCGCAGGGGCACGAAGTTCATCGGCGGTGAACCGATGAAGCTCGCCACGAACTGGTTGGCCGGGTTGTTGTAGATCTCTTTCGGCGTGCCGAACTGCTGGATGATGCCGTCCTTCATCACCGCGACCTTGTCGCCCAGGGTCATTGCTTCGATCTGGTCGTGGGTCACGTAGACCGTGGTGGTCTTGAGGCGCTGGTGCATCAGTTTCATTTCGGTGCGCATCTCGACGCGCAGCTTGGCGTCGAGGTTGGACAGCGGTTCGTCGAACAGGTAGATCTTCGGCCGACGCGCCAGGGCACGGCCCATCGCCACGCGCTGTTGCTGGCCGCCGGACAGTTGGCCCGGCTTGCGGTTGAGCAAGTGTTCGATCTGCAGCAGCTTGGCCACGCGCGCCACTTCAGCGTCGATATCCGCCTGGGGCATCTTGCGGATTTTCAGGCCGAACTCGATGTTCTCGCGCACGCTCATGGTCGGGTACAGCGCGTAGGACTGGAACACCATGGCGATGTCGCGATCCTTGGGGCTCATGCCACTCACGTCCTGGTCGCCGATCATGATCGCGCCGCCGGTGATGGTCTCAAGGCCGGCGATGCAGTTCATCAGCGTGGATTTGCCGCAACCCGAAGGGCCGACCAGGATCAGGAATTCGCCTTCCTTGATCGACAGTTCGATGTTCTTCAAGGTGTCGGGCAGGCCGGCGCCATAGGTCTTGTTTACATTGCGAAGTTCAAGCGTAGCCATGATTACCCCTTGACCGCGCCGGCCGTGAGGCCGCGCACGAAATACTTGCCTGCGATCACATAGACCAGCAGGGTCGGCAGCCCGGCGATCATCGCCGCCGCCATATCCACGTTATATTCCTTGGCCCCGGTGCTGGTGTTGACCAGGTTGTTCAGCGCCACCGTGATGGGCTGGGAGTCGCCGCTGGAGAACACCACACCGAACAGGAAGTCGTTCCAGATCTGGGTGAACTGCCAGATCAGGCAGACCATGATGATCGGGGTCGACATCGGCAGAATGATCTGACGGAAGATGGTGAAGAATCCTGCACCATCCAGGCGTGCGGCCTTGATCAACGCATCCGGAATGCTCACGTAGTAGTTACGGAAAAACAGTGTAGTAAACGCCAATCCGTAGACCACGTGGACAAACACCAGGCCGGTGGTAGTGCTGGCCAGGCCCATCTTGCCGAGGGTGAACGACGCCGGCAGCAGCACGGTCTGGAACGGCAGGAAGCAGCCGAACAACAGCAGGCCGAAGAACAGCTGCGAACCCTTGAAGCGCCAGAAGGACAGCACGTAGCCGTTCAACGCTCCGATGGCGGTGGAGATCAGCACGGCAGGCACGGTGATCTTGATCGAGTTCCAGAAGTAACCGTCCACCGTGGCCCAGGCCTTGACCCAGCCGATGCCGGTGACCACGGTCGGCCAGCTCAGCAGGTTGCCGGTGCTGATGTCTTCCGGGGTCTTGAAGCTGGTCAGCAGCATCACCACCAGCGGTACCAGGTACAGCAGCACGGCGAAGATCAGCACCGCGTAGATCGCGATGCGGCTCAGGCTGATGGCAGGTTTGGAAGCGAGACTAGTCATTACGCTTGGTCCTCAGCTCGGAGTAGAGGTAAGGCACGATGATCGCGAGGATCGCACCGAGCATCAGGATTGCACTGGCCGAGCCCATGCCCATCTGGCCGCGGCTGAAGGTGAACGAGTACATGAACATCGCCGGCAGGTCGGACGAGTAGCCCGGGCCGCCGGCCGTCATGGCCGCCACCAGGTCGAAGCTCTTGATCGCAATGTGCGCCAGGATCATCACCGCACTGAAGAACACCGGACGCAGGCTGGGCAGCACCACGCTCCAGTAGATGCGCGGCAGGCTCGCGCCGTCGATCTGCGCGGCACGGATGATCGATTGATCAACGCCGCGCAGGCCGGCGAGGAACATCGCCATGATGAAGCCGGAGGCTTGCCACACGGCCGCGATGACCAGGCAATAGACCACGCGGTCCGGGTCGATCAGCCAGTCCAGGCGGAAGCCTTCCCAGCCCCAGTCACGCAGGAGTTTGTCCAGGCCCATGCCCGGGTTGAGCAGCCATTTCCAGGCGGTACCGGTGACGATCATCGAGAGCGCCATCGGGTACAGGTAGATGGTGCGGATAAAGCCTTCGCGACGGATCTTCTGGTCGAGGAAAATCGCCAGGGTCACGCCGATCACCAGGGTGATGCCGATAAACATCCCGCCGAAAACAGCCAGGTTCTTGCTCGCTACCCACCAGCGGTCGTTGTCGAACAACCGCGCGTATTGCGCAAGGCCCGCCCATTTGTAGCTCGGCAGGAACGTGGAATTGGTGAACGAGAGTACAAACGTCCACAGGATGTAGCCGTAGAAGCCCACCAGCACGATGAACATGCTGGGCGCCAGCACCAGTTTGGGTAGCCAGCGCTGCAGTGCATCGAACGGCGAGGCTTTGCTGAACACAGCAACAGAACTCATGGGGAAATCCAATACAGGGAAAAAGGACTACAGGGTGAGTCTCTTGTCGAGCGCGGTTTGTGTGGGAGCTGGCTTGCCTGCGATAGCATCACTTCGGTGTAACCGATACACCGAGTTGCCTGCATCGCGGGCAAGCCCGACTCCCACAAAACCGCTCCCAGGCGTTACTTGGCTGACTTGATCGCAGCACCCAACTTCTTGGCGGTGTCGGCCGGGTCGGCTTTCGGGTCGTTGATGTAGTTGGTCACGACATCAAAGAACGCGCCTTGCACGGCCAGGGTAGTGGCCATGTTGTGCGCCATGCTTGGCTGCAGGCCGCCGGTCTTGGCGTCTGCCAGGAAGTCCTTGGCAGCGGTCTGGGCGCAGGAGTCGAAGCCGAGCTTGTCCATTTCATTGAGCATGTCGGTACGAACAGGGATCGAGCCCTTGTTGATGCTGAAGACTTTCTGGAAGTTTTCACCCAGCACGACTTTGGCGATGTCCTGCTGGCCGGCAGCAGTGCCTTTGTCTTTCTGCTTGAACACCGCCAGGGAGTCGATGTTGTAGGTGAAGGCCTTGTCGGTGCCTGGGAAGGCTACGCACTCATAGTCCTTGCCGGCGACTTTCTTGGCCGCGGTCCATTCGGACTTGGCCCAGTCACCCATGATCTGCATGCCGGCCTTGCCGTTGATGACCTTGCCCGCCTCCAGGTTCCAGTCCTGGCCTTTGCCGTCGACGTCCATGTAGGTCGCGACTTTCTTCAGCTCGGTCAGGGCCTTGACCATTTCCGGGCCGGTCAGGGCGCCGTTGTCGAGGTCAACCAGGGCTTTCTTGTAGCCATCGGCGCCCATCACCGACAGGACTACCGCTTCGAACACGGTGCTGTCCTGCCACGGTTGGCCACCGTGGGCGAGCGGAATGAAGCCGGCTTTCTTCAGCTTGTCGCCAGCGGCATAGAATTCTTCGAGGGTGGTCGGGTTTTTGGTGATACCGGCTTTCTTGAAGACTTCCGGGTTGATCCACAGCCAGTTCACGCGGTGGATGTTGACCGGGACGGCGACGTAGTCACCTTCGTACTTCACGGTATCGGAGACTTTCTTGTCGAGCAGCGAGTCCCACTTCTCTTCTTTGGCGACGTCTTTGAGCACGTCGGTGTCGAGCAGACCGGTGGAGGCCCATTCCTGGATGTCCGGACCTTTGATCTGGGCGACGCCTGGCGGGTTGCCGGCAACCGCGCGGCTTTTCAGCACGGTCATGGCCGTGGCGCCACCGCCACCTGCAACGGCACCGTCTTTCCAGGTGAAACCGTCTTTCTCGACTTGGGCCTTCAGGACATCTACAGCCGCTTTCTCACCGCCCGAGGTCCACCAATGCACAACTTCAACCGTCCCTTTCGAGTCGGCGGCAAAAGCACTGAGGGGAAACAACGAGGCAACGGAAATAGCTACGGCGAGGCGATTAATCGCGTTCATCTGAGTACCTTTTCTTGTTGTTATGCATGCAAGTCTAGAGCTTGCGCTGCACGGAGTTTAAACATGGATGTTTTAAACGCAGGTAACAAAGGGATGGACAAATGTCACCACTTGGTGACATAGCGCCCAGCCCCGATGGCACTGGCCATGCTTGGCGCCAACGGCAGCGCAGGCAGCAATACCGCTTGCCAGGCATGGTACAGGTCCGGCTTGCCACCCCAGATCGTGCTGCTGGGTTGGTTATGCGGGTTGAGTTCGTGGTGCCAACTGCCGTGGACACGGTCGATGAAGTGGGTTTCGCAAAATTCCCAGAAACGTCGGTACCAGATTTCGTAATGCAGTTCGCCCGTGCGCTTGAGCAAGGCCTGGGCGGCCGCGCTGGCTTCGGCGTGGGTCCAGTGCAGGCGTTCGCGCACCACCGGGCGCAGGTTCCAGTCCAGGGTGTAGACGATGCCCGGCGCGCCATCCACGGCCCAGGCATATTCGCAGGCGCTGGCGAACAGCCCCCTGGCATCGCTCACCAGCCAGTCCGGCGTGGCCAGCTCGGCCAACAGGCGTGCAGCTTCCAGGTGCAGCACCAGCCGCGCCCATTCAAAACCATGGCCGGGAGTGATGCCGTAGGGGCGGAAGCCATCGGCGGGGTTGTCTTCGTTGTAGCCGAGCAACGGTTGCCAATGCGCGTCGAAATGCTCGATGACCATGAACTGGTTACCGGCGGCGTGGGTGTGGATTACCCGCTCGACGATACGCAAGGCGCGGTCGAGCCAGCGGGTGTCGCCGGTGACATCGGCCAGGGCGAGAAAGGCCTCGGTGGCGTGCATGTTGCTGTTGGCGCCGCGGTAGGCTTCGACACCGCTCCAGTCCTGGGCGAAGGACTCGAGCATCACGCCCTCTTCTTCGCTCCAGAAAAACTGCTCGATGATGTGGATCGCGTCGTTCAACAAGGTCTGTGCACCCGGAGCACCGGCCACCACCGCCGAGCTGGCGGCCAGGGCGACAAACGCATGCAGGTAGGCGGCCTTGCCACGGTTGCCATCGAGGGCACCGGGCGCTGCGAACCAGCCACCGTGCTCGCTGTCGCGCAGCGGGCCGCTCAGGGCCGCAACACCGTGCTCGACGAGTTCGGCATAGCCCGGCAGGCCCTGGGCATGGGCCATGGCGAAGCTGTGGGTCATGCGCGCGGTGTTCATTGTTTCGGCGTGGGCGTTGGCCGGCAGTTGGCCGTTGTCGTCCAGGTTGCCAAAACCCTCGGGCAGGCGAGAGGCCTTGGCGAATGTCAGCAGGCGCTGGCCTTCTGCGGCAAGCCAGGCGTGATGGGCAGGTGCATTCAGCCAACTGCTGGCAGGCAGTGGTTGCGTGGTCATGGGTGGCCCTTATTGTTTTTTGTGGGATGACCGGAGTCTAAACAAGGGTGAAGGACGGGCAAGTAACGAAGGGGAAGGGAAATGTCACCAAGTGGTGACATTCACGGAAGTAGCCATCAGCCCAAGCATGGACGGTGGAAACCGGATTGCCTGCAGGGTGGCGGGTCCCTGATGCACCGCCATCGCTGGCACGCCCGTTCCTACAGTTATAACCGCTTCACAACCGACCAGCCCTGGTGGCGTCTACTGGCCCAGCGGTGTGGCAGTCGCCGGCGCGTTGAGGCGCTGGTTCAGGTTCTGCACCTGGCTCTGCAGGGTGGTGATGTTGCGCGTGGTCTGGATGCGGAACACGTCGAACTCTTTATTGGTCGGCGCATCGCTGTTGGCCGGCTGATTGTCCTGGGCACTCTTGAGCACCACCAGGTCCTGCTCGATACGCGCGATGGCGGCGCTCGGGTTGCCCTGCTTTTTCAGCGCCGCGACGTCCGCAGCGAGCTCCTTGATTTCGGCATCACGCTTGCCGGTATCGCCCTGCGCCGCCTTGAGCGTCGCCACGGCATCGGTCAGCGCTTGCACCTGGCCTTGCAGCCGGGTGTTGGCGTTGGACAGGTCGGTGGTGCTCGCGGTCATCTGTGCCAGGCGTTTGTCCAGCTCGGTGGCCTGGCCGGCCACGCCCACTTGCTGCTTGCCCTGCTCCAGCAACTGGGTTTCCAGCTGCTTGATCTGCAATTTGAGCGCTTCGCTGCCGTTGTTCACGCTGGCCTCGCTGGCCACGACCTTGCCGGAAATATCCTGCAGCCGCCCTGCCGCTTCTTCGCTGATGCGCGCAAAGCTTTCCTGGGTGGCGACCAGTTGCTGGCCCATCAATGAGATCTGCTGGAAGCTCCACCACGCCAGGCCGGCGAAGGCGATCAGCAGGGCGCCGATCAATGCCCACAACGGGCCGGTGCTGGCGCTCTTGACCTTGACCACGGGCGTGTTGCGCGAACGCACCGAGGTGGCGGGAGTCGGTTCGAAATCATCGTCATCCCCGTGATCGGCCCGCAGGCTGGGAACGTTGTCGAAGTCGTCGTTGGCATCGTTGCGCATGAATCAACCCTGAATCGGTGAGGTGGCTAGCGGGGGAGCCGAGCGTGGGGAGTATAAACCGCAGGCCCGCCGCACTGATCGACCCGGAACCACGAATTCGGTTCCCGATGTGTTGCTGGTTGTGAGCTTACTTCAACCCCGGTTCCTGGGCCTTCCACCAACTGCAGAACTCGTCGAGGGCAGTCCACAGGCTGACCTTGGGCTCGTAGTCCAGATAATGCCTGGCGCGGCTGATGTCGAGGGTGAAATCTTTGTTCATGACCTGCATGCCCAAGCGCGACAACGCCGGTTCCGGTCGACCCGGCCACATCGCGCAGAAGGCTTCATTGAGCGCGGCGACGCTGTAGGACAGGCCGTAGGAGCGATAACGCGTCACTTGGGGCAACTGCATTTGGCGCATGACGTAATTCACCACATCCCACACCGGCACCGGAGCGCCGTTGCTGATGTTGTAGGCCCTGCCCAACGCCGAACCGGGCGCGAGCAAACTGCCAAGCAGCGCTTCGTTGAGGTTGTGTACGCTGGTGAAATCGACCTTGTTGAGGCCGTCGCCGACGATGGCCAGGCGGTTCTTGCGCTGCATTTTCAGCAGGCGCGGGAAAATGCTCATGTCGCCGGCGCCGGTCACAAAACGCGGGCGCAGCGCGATGACTTCGAGGCCGAACTCCTGGGCACCGAAGACTTTTTGCTCCGCCAGGTATTTGGTCGCGGCATACGGATGCTTGAAGCGCTTGGGCACCTGCTCTTCGGTCAGCCCGAGATGGTCGCGCCCATCGAAGTAGATCGACGGCGAGGACAGGTGCACCAGGCGCCCGACCTGTTGCTTGAGGCACGCCTCGACCACGTTTTCCGTGACCAGCACATTGCCCTGGTGAAAATCCTGATATTTGCCCCACAGCCCGACGGCGCCGGCGCAATGCACCACGGCTTCGACATCGCGGCACAGGTCGCGCACCAGGTCGGCATCATTCAAATCACCCTGGATAAACTCGGCGCCGCGCCTGACCAGGTGTTCCACACCCTCGGCGCGTCGCCCGTTGACCCGCACGTCCAGGCCCTGCTCCAGGGCGAAACGCGCAAAGCGCCCGCCGATGAAGCCGCTTGCGCCGGTGACCAGAACTTTCATGGAGCCTCCTACGGATGCAACTGCAAGCTTCAAGCTATCAGTTGCAAATTAAATACGATCTGCAAGCTTTTCTCTTGCAGCTTGCAACTTGACGCCAGCTACTGCTGATAGGGCACCAACCATTGCCCACATGCCTGGGCCAGATGGTCAGTCAGCAGGCCCAACAGCTGCCCGCCACTGCGCCAATGATGCCAGTACAACGGCACATCAATGGGCTTATCTGGCAACAACTCCACCAGCACGCCCCGTTCCAACTGGTCGCGCACCTGCAATTCCGGCACCAGGCCCCAGCCAAGCCCGGCTTCAGTGAGGCGGATAAAGCCTTCGGACGACGGGCATAAATGGTGTTCGAAACCGCCGTCCACACCGAGGGACGCCAGGTAGCGATGCTGCAAAAAATCATCCGGGCCAAACACCAGCGCGGGCGTGCGCGCCAACTGGTCGGCGCGTACGCCCGTAGGAAAATGCCGCGCAATAAATGCCGGGCTGGCCAACGCCCGATAGCGCATGGCACCGAGCAACAGGCTGCGCGCACCGGCCACCGGGCGCTCGCTGGCGCAGATGCAGGCGGCCACTTCGCCGGCCCGCATGCGCTTGAGGCCGACGGTCTGGTCTTCCACCACCAGGTCCAGCAACAAGTGCTGCTCGGCACAAAACCCGCTGACCGCCTCGGCCCACCAGGTGGCCAGGCTGTCGGCGTTCAGCGCGATACGCAGACGTTCGGGCATGCCCTCCTCGTCCAGCGCCGGCACCTGGCTCTGCAGATCGCGCTCAAGCAGCCGCACCTGCTGCACATGGTTGAGCAGCCGCCGCCCGACATCCGTGGGCGTCGGCGGCGTGGCCCGTACCAGCACCGGCTGGCCGATGCGTGCCTCAAGCAATTTGATCCGCTGGGAAATCGCCGACTGCGAGAGCCCCAGCACTTGCGCGCCGCGCTCGAAGCCGGCCTGTTCCACCACCGCCGCCAGGGCGGAGAGCAATTTATAGTCGAACATCAGTTTCTCTAATGAGCGATCAGCAATATTGGTTTTTCTTATACAGCCTGCGCCATGAGAATAGCCAGCATCGCTTCTCTCTTTATAAGGAAACCTCCCATGGCCGGCGAAACCGCCCTGGCAACACTGTTGCGCAGCATGAGCCCGCACCTGAACGAGGGTGACTACGTGTTCTGCACCCTGCCCGATCACCGCATCCCGGCGGGTTGCGAGGTGATTGGCAGCTTCCGCGAGCAGGAAGGCCTGACGCTGATCCTGGAACGCCAGCAGGCCGAAACGGCTGGATTGGCCTTCGACTATGTGGCGGCATGGATCACCTTGAATGTGCACTCGGCGCTCGAAGCCGTGGGCCTGACCGCCGCGTTTGCCAGCGCCCTGGGCAAGGCCGGGATCAGTTGCAACGTGATTGCCGGCTACTACCACGATCACCTGTTTGTCGGCCGCGCGGATGCCGAGCGCGCCATGAATGTACTGCGCCAGTTGGCGACGGACGCGGAGTAAAGCGTATGTGGCAAAGCTATCTGAATGGCCTGTTGGTGGCGCTCGGCCTGATCATGGCGATCGGGACGCAGAACGCCTTTGTCCTCGCGCAAAGCCTGCGCCGCGAACATCACCTGCCCGTGGCAGCGCTCTGCATCGTGTGCGATGCCATCCTGGTTGCGGCCGGTGTCTTCGGCCTGGCCACGGTGCTCGCGCAAAACCCGCTGCTGCTGGCCATCGCCCGCTGGGGCGGCGCGGCATTCCTGTTGTGGTACGGCACATTGGCGCTGCGTCGGGCGTTTTCCAGGCAAAGCCTGGAGCAAGGCAATCACGTCAAGATGCGCTCGTTACGCGCGGTATTGCTCAGCGCCCTGGCCGTGACATTGCTCAACCCCCACGTGTACCTGGACACGGTGCTGCTGATCGGCTCATTGGGCGCTCAACAAACCGAACCGGGCGCCTACGTGGCCGGCGCCGCCAGTGCTTCATTCCTGTGGTTCGCCACGCTGGCACTCGGCGCGGCCTGGTTGGCGCCCTGGCTGGCACGCCCGGCGACGTGGCGTCTGCTGGACCTGTTGGTAGCGGTGATGATGTTCAGCGTGGCCTACCAATTGATCAGCGCTTGAGGAATATTCCAAAACGCTCTGGAACCTCTATCCCACACAGTTGTTGCGTGGTTTTGCCGCACCCCCGGTGCTATGATCCGGACCCTGCGCCGCAAAGAGTACAAACTCCCCGGCGCTTGTTTGGCCGCCCGTGATCGGCCTTGCGCTCACCGCAACTGACCTGATTAGGAGAATCATCATGGCTTTCGAATTGCCGCCGCTGCCCTACGCACACGATGCCCTGCAGCCGCACATCTCCAAGGAAACCTTGGAATACCACCACGACAAGCACCACAACACCTATGTCGTGAACCTGAACAACCTGGTGCCTGGCACCGAGTTCGAAGGCAAGACCCTGGAAGAGATCGTCAAATCCTCTTCGGGCGGCATCTTCAACAACGCCGCTCAGGTCTGGAACCACACCTTCTACTGGAACTGCCTGGCGCCAAACGCCGGTGGCCAACCGACCGGCGCACTGGCTGAAGCCATCAACGCAGCCTTCGGTTCGTTCGACAAGTTCAAGGAAGAGTTCACCAAGACGTCCGTCGGCACCTTCGGTTCCGGTTGGGGCTGGCTGGTGAAAAAGGCTGACGGTTCCCTGGCCCTGGCCAGCACCATCGGCGCCGGCAACCCGCTGACCAACGGCGACACCCCGCTGCTGACCTGCGACGTCTGGGAACACGCCTACTACATCGACTACCGCAACGTGCGTCCGAAGTATGTGGAAGCGTTCTGGAACCTGGTCAACTGGAAGTTCGTGGCTGAGCAGTTCGAAGGCAAGACCTTCACTGCCTAAGCAACCCTTGCAGTAGAAAAAGCCCGGCCCTGTGCCGGGCTTTTTTGTGGCCGTTGGTTCAAGCGCAAGGGCAGGCAAAGCCCCATGGAACTCAACGACACGCAATGACCACCCAGGCGGCAGGAGGAATGTCCCTCTTGATTGATGTTGGAGAGTGTAATCATGGCAATCGCAGGAGCAGGTGCAGCAGCATTGGCGGCCCCACTAATCGCAACCGTAGCCCCGATGGCAATAGACCTGGGTACGAAAGCCGTGGGAATGGCAATGAACTCAGTCTCGTCGCTGGCTCAATCCATGACAGACGCCCAAAAAGACAACCCAAACCAGGTACCAGCCGGGTAAAGGCCGCAGCACTCGCTTCCCTGGGATTCCAGGGAGGCGAAAAACGCAGCCCCTCCCCGTCCCCGTCACTCGCCTGATTGACCGCCTTCCATTTCCCCTCGCACCCGCCAACATCCCCCGCCCCAGGCTCCCCTAACGCCGCAAAGTACCGTCAGCCGCAATGTCCCTTTGACTGCCCTCACGGGATTGCCAATACTCATGGCATATTGAGGCCACCCGCATGGAACAAGGAATGACCCTTTGAAGCTGGAACTCAAGAACAGCTTGTCGGTGAAGTTGCTACGGGTTGTGCTGCTGTCGGCATTGATCGTGGGCGTGGCGCTGAGCGTGGCGCAGATCGTTTTCGATGCCTACAAGACGCGCCAGGCCGTGGCCGGCGATGCCCAGCGCATCCTCGACATGTTTCGCGACCCCTCGACGCAGGCCGTCTACAGCCTGGACCGCGAGATGGGCATGCAGGTCATCGAGGGGCTGTTCCAGGACGACGCGGTGCGCATGGCGTCCATCGGCCACCCCAACGAAACCATGCTGGCCGAAAAGAGCCGCGCCCTGCAGCACGCCCCCAGCCGCTGGCTGACCGACCTGATCCTGGGCCAGGAACGCACCTTCACCACGCCCCTGGTCGGCAAAGGCCCCTACAGCGAGTATTACGGCGACCTCAGTATCACCCTCGACACCGCCACCTATGGCCAGGGGTTTATCGTCAATTCGGTGATCATCTTCATTTCCGGGGTGCTGCGCGCCCTGGCCATGGGCCTGGTGCTGTACCTGGTCTATCACTGGCTGCTGACCAAGCCGTTGTCGCGGATTATCGAACACCTGACCTCGATCAACCCCGACCGGCCCAGCGAGCACAAGATCCCGCAGCTCAAGGGCCATGAGCGCAACGAACTGGGGCTGTGGATCAATACCGCCAACCAATTGCTCGAATCCATCGAACGCAATACCCACCTGCGCCATGAAGCGGAAAGCAGCCTGCTGCGCATGGCCCAGTACGACTTCCTCACCGGCCTGCCGAATCGCCAGAAACTGCAGGAGCAACTGGACAAAATCCTGATCGACGCCGGTCGTCGCCAACGCCGCGTGGCGGTGTTATGCGTGGGCCTCGATGACTTCAAAAGCATCAACGAACAGTTCACCTATCAGGCCGGCGACAAATTGCTGCTGGCCCTGGCTGACCGCCTGCGCGCCCACAGCGGCCGACTCGGCGCCCTGGCTCGACTGGGTGGCGACCAGTTCGCCCTGGTGCAGGCCGATATCGACCAGCCCTACGAAGCCGCGGAGCTGGCGCAAAGTATCCTCGATGACCTGGAGGCGGAATTCGCCCTCGATCACGAGGAAATCCGCCTGCGCGCCACCATTGGTATCACGTTGTTCCCAGAAGATGGCGACAGCACCGAGAAGTTACTGCAGAAAGCCGAACAGACCATGACCCTGGCCAAGAGCCGTTCGCGCAACCGCTATCAGTTCTATATCGCCAGCGTCGACAGTGAAATGCGCCGCCGCCGCGAGCTGGAGAAAGACCTGCGCGACGCCCTCAGTCGCGACCAGTTTCACCTGGTGTACCAGCCGCAGATCAGCTACCGCGACCACCGCGTGGTCGGCGTGGAAGCACTGCTCCGCTGGCAACACCCGGAACACGGCCTGGTCCCGCCCGACCTGTTTATCCCGCTGGCGGAGCAGAACGGCACCATCATCCCGATTGGTGAATGGGTGCTGGACCAGGCCTGCCGCCAGCTGCGCGAATGGCACGACCTGGGCTTTGTCGGCCTGCGCATGGCGGTCAACCTGTCCACCGTGCAGTTGCACCACGCCGAGCTGCCACGGGTGGTCAACAACCTGATGCAGATCTACCGCCTGCCGCCGCGCAGCCTGGAACTGGAAGTCACCGAGACCGGCCTGATGGAAGATATCAGCACTGCCGCCCAGCACTTGCTGAGCCTGCGCCGTTCCGGGGCGTTGATTGCGATTGATGACTTCGGCACCGGCTATTCATCCCTGAGCTACCTCAAGAGCCTGCCGCTGGACAAAATCAAGATCGACAAGAGCTTCGTCCAGGACCTGCTGGACGATGACGATGACGCCACCATCGTGCGGGCCATCATCCAGTTGGGCAAAAGCCTGGGCATGCAAGTGATCGCCGAAGGCGTGGAAACCGCCGAGCAGGAGGCCTACATCATCTCCGAAGGCTGCCATGAAGGTCAGGGCTATCACTACAGCAAACCCTTGCAGGCCCGGGAGTTGGCGGCTTTTTTGAAGCAGTCCGAGCGTAATAGCGAAGTGATTCTCTGAGCGCTCAAATCGATACTAAATATTTCCCGCGTATAACCCTTTACACAAAATGCAAATCTTTCGCATTATGTCGCAGCTTTTTTGCGCTCCCCCGCGCGCCCTATCAACAACCGAAGCAGGATGTTCGCCATGATTCGTATGCCCCTGGCCACCGCCAGTCTGCTGGCCATTGCCATTTCTCTCGCCGGTTGCGGCGAAGGTAAAGACAAGGCCGCAGCGCCCCAGGCGCCGACCCCGGCTGCCAGCACTACCGCTCCAGCGGCTGCCACCCCTGCCGGCCAGGTCGACGAAGCGGCCGCCAAGGCCGTGGTCGCGCATTACGCAGACATGGTGTTCGCGGTCTACAGCGATGCCGAGTCCACTGCGAAGACCCTGCAAACCGCCATCGACGCCTTCCTCGCCAAGCCGAACGCCGACACGCTGAAAGCCGCGCGCGACGCCTGGATCGCCGCCCGCGTGCCGTACCTGCAGAGCGAAGTGTTCCGCTTCGGCAACACCATCATTGATGACTGGGAAGGCCAGGTGAACGCATGGCCGCTGGACGAAGGCCTGATCGACTATGTCGACAAGTCCTACGAACACGCCCTGGGTAACCCGGGTGCGACTGCCAACATCATCGCCAACACCGAGATCCAGGTCGGCGAAGACAAGGTCGACGTGAAGGACATCACCCCGGAAAAACTCGCCAGCCTCAATGAGCTGGGCGGTTCCGAAGCCAACGTCGCTACCGGCTACCACGCCATCGAATTCCTGCTCTGGGGCCAGGACCTGAACGGCACCGGCCCTGGCGCCGGCAACCGTCCTGCCTCGGACTACCTGACAGGTGACGGCGCCACCGGCGGCCACAACGAGCGTCGCCGCGCCTACCTGAGTGCCGTGACCCAACTGCTGGTCAGCGACCTGGAAGAAATGGTCGGCAACTGGAAACCCAACGTCGAAGACAACTACCGCGCCACCCTGGAGGCAGAACCTGCCACCGACGGCCTGCGCAAAATGTTGTTCGGCATGGGCAGCCTGTCCCTGGGCGAGCTGGCCGGTGAACGCATGAAGGTTTCGCTGGAAGCCAACTCGCCGGAAGACGAGCACGATTGCTTCAGCGATAACACCCACAACTCGCAGTTCTATGACGCCAAGGGCATCCGCAACGTCTACCTGGGCGAGTACACCCGCGTCGATGGCACCAAGCTGACCGGCGCCAGCCTGTCGTCCCTGGTGGCCAAGGCTGATCCGGCTACCGACACCGCCCTGAAGGCTGACCTGGCGGCGACCGAAGCGAAGATCCAGGTCATGGTTGACCACGCCAACAACGGCGAGCACTACGACCAACTGATCGCCGCTGGCAACGAAGCCGGCAACCAGATCGTGCGTGACGCGATCGCCGCACTGGTCAAGCAGACCGGTTCGATTGAAGCAGCCGCAGGCAAGCTGGGTATCAGCGACCTGAACCCGGATAACGCTGATCACGAGTTCTGATCAGTGCGGTGCTGAAAAAGGCGACCTTCGGGTCGCCTTTTTTATGTGCGCCCTTTCTACTGACACTTATCCGTGTGGGAGCTGGCTTGCCTGCGATAGCGGTGGGCCAGTCATCCCTTGATCGACTGATACACCACTATCGCAGGCAAGCCAGCGCCCACCGTCGAACCGCGTTGCGGCGCGTACCCCGGTTTACATGCACTGCACCGCAGGTAGAATGGCGCCACCCTCAACCCCCGAGCGAACTTCATGGCGTTGCCGACCCTACGCATCATCGGTTTCATCATCGGCATCTTCCTGATCACCCTCGCGATCGCCATGGTCGTGCCAATGGCCACCCTGGTGATCTTCGAACGCACCAGTGACCTGCCCTCGTTCCTCTGGGCCAGCCTGATCACCTTTATTGCCGGTTTGGCCCTGGTGATTCCCGGCCGCCCCGAACATGTGCATCTGCGCCCGCGCGACATGTACTTGCTCACGGTCAGCAGTTGGGTGGTGGTGTGCGTGTTCGCCGCGCTGCCGTTTCTGCTGACCCAGCACATCAGCTACACCGACTCGTTCTTCGAAAGCATGTCCGGCATCACCGCCACCGGTTCCACCGTGCTGAGCGGGCTGGACACCATGTCACCGGGCATCCTGATGTGGCGCTCGCTGCTGCACTGGCTCGGCGGCATCGGCTTTATCGGCATGGCGGTGGCGATCCTGCCGCTGCTGCGTATCGGCGGCATGCGCCTGTTCCAGACCGAATCCTCGGACCGCTCGGAAAAAGTCATGCCCCGCTCGCACATGGTGGCGCGGCTGATCGTGGCGGCGTACGTGGGCATCACCATCCTTGGCAGCCTGGCGTTCTGGTGGGCCGGCATGGGCCTGTTCGACGCAATCAACCATGCAATGTCGGCGATTTCCACCGGTGGATTCTCCACCTCCGACGAATCCCTGGCCCACTGGAAACAGCCCGCGGTGCACTGGGTCGCGGTGGTGGTGATGATCCTCGGCAGCCTGCCGTTCACCCTGTACGTGGCGACCCTGCGCGGCAACCGCCGTGCGTTGATCAAGGACCAGCAGGTGCAAGGCCTGCTCGGTTTGCTGGTGGTGACCTGGCTGGTGCTCGGCACCTGGTACTGGTGGACCACCGATTTGCATTGGCTCGACGCGCTGCGCCATGTGGCGGTGAACGTCACCTCGGTGGTCACCACCACCGGCTTTGCACTGGGGGACTACAGCATTTGGGGCAACTTCTCGCTGATGCTGTTCTTCTACCTGGGATTTGTCGGCGGCTGCTCCGGCTCCACGGCGGGCGGGATCAAGATCTTCCGCTTCCAGGTCGCCTACATCCTGCTCAAGGCCAACTTGAACCAGCTGATTCACCCACGGGCGGTGATCAAGCAGAAGTACAACGGCCACCGCCTCGACGAAGAGATCGTGCGTTCGATCCTGACGTTCTCGTTTTTCTTCGCCATCACCATCTGCGCCATCGCCCTGGCCTTGTCGTTGCTGGGCCTGGACTGGATGACGGCGCTGACCGGCGCCGCCAGCACCGTGTCCGGCGTCGGCCCGGGGCTGGGCGAGACCATCGGCCCGGCGGGCAATTTCGCCAGCCTGCCGGATGCGGCCAAGTGGATCCTGTCGCTGGGCATGCTGCTGGGCCGACTGGAGATCATTACAGTCTTTGTTCTGTGCATTCCGGCATTTTGGCGTCACTGACCGTCGACGCATCCTGCAACCGCGCCCGGTATTCGCCGGGCGTGGCATCGAACCAGCGGCGAAACGCGCGAAAGAAGTTGCTCGGGTCGGCAAACCCCAACAGGTAGGCGATTTCCAGCAGGGTCATGCTCGGCTGTGCGAGGTACTGCTCGGCCAATTCGCGGCGGGTGTCATCGAGCAGGGTCTGGAAACTGGTGCCCTCTTCCTGCAAGCGCCGCTGCAACGTGCGCTGGGACAGGTGCAGGGTCTGGGCCACCACTTCACGCTTGGGCTCGCCCTGTGGCAACAGGCGGCACAGCACCTGACGCGCCTTGTGCGTCACGCGGCTTTCCGAGAAACGCGCCAGGTATTCACCGGCAAACCGATCGTGCAGCAGCGCCATGGCCTCGTTGGCCGTGGGCAGCGGCGCGTCCATGTCGGCGCGTTCGAAGATCAGCGCGTCATACGGCGCATTGAATTCCAGCGGAGCATGGAACGCTTGTTTGTAGGGGGCCAGGTCCACCGGTTGATCGCCTTGCAGCAGCACCTTGCGCGGTTGCAGGGTGCGCCCGGTCAGCCAGCCACACAGCGCCAGGGCACTCGCCAGCGAGGCTTCGGCGCTTTGCCGGGTGGGCGGCAGGTGATCGCCATGCACGGTGAGGATCAGCGCGTAACCTTCGGGGAGCAGGCGGAAACTGAGGTCGGCGCTTTCGGCGATGATCCGCTGGTAGCGCACCAGGCGCATAAACCCTTCGGCGAGGGTGTTGCTGGACATCAACGCATACCCGGCCACATGAAACGATGCCGGACGTACCACCTTGCCCATGTTCAGGCCAATCGCCGGGTTGCCCGAGACCTCCACCGCCCGCTGCCACAGCCGGGTCATGGAATCTTGTGGGAAGCGTGCATCGGGGTCGCTGAGCGCGGCGTAGTCCAGGCCGAGTTGCTTGAACAAGGCGCGGCAATCCAGGCCGTCCATTTCCAACGCCTTGACTATCCCCATCGCCCAGCTTGCAGAAGTTGTTCGTTCGCTCATGGCGTCTTCTTAATAAAGCAGGCTCAAACGGCAGCCAGGAAGCCAAGGATACTAAAGTGGCATCTATTGTCACTGGCTGTTACCACTGATCACTCTAGACTCAAATAAGCTCCCCGCCGAACATCTGTTGGGCGGCACAACAATCAAAGGGCCGGTCACCGTGGAAAACGTCAAGCGATTCAACAGCTTTGCCGAGTTTTACCCGTATTACCTGACTGAGCACGCCGACAGCACCTGCCGGCGCCTGCACTTTATCGGCACCACCCTGGTGATCGGCATCCTCGCGTATGCCATCGGCAGAGGCTCGTTGGGCTTGCTGCTGGCCGTGCCGATTGCCGGCTACAGCTTCGCCTGGGTCGGCCACTTCTTCTTTGAAAAGAACCGCCCGGCAACCTTCCAGCACCCGTTCTACAGCTTGCTGGGGGATTTTGTGATGTACCGCGACATGATTCTCGGCAAGGTGCCCTTCTGAGGTGTGACCCCGTGTCACTTGCGTAAAACAATGAAAGTTCGTTCATTGGTCGAGATTAAATTCTTTTTGTCATTTTCAGTGCTGTATCCTGCCAAGGCTTTTTGAGAGCGCGGAATCACCTGCGATTGAAAAAACAGACTTTGCGAGGAGCGACGACGATGCACGAGATACCTAATCTCCCCTTCCCAAGCCTGCACCCTACTGAGCAGCCAACACCGCAGCAGGCCAGCGACCAGCAGCCTGAGGCCAAAGAAGCACCACCAGTCGACAGCGAAAGCCAGGACTGACGCCGTACCAGACCGTGTGGAAAGCGCACCTTTGAGCGCTTTCCACACTGCCTGAATCACCCGAGATACCTGCCATGACCGATACCCTCCCCGACACCCCGGACGCCGCCGTACTCGACGCTGCCTTGCAGATGGTCGAAGTGTGGAACCGCCTCAGCGCGGACAAGCAAGCCAAGTTGCTCAAACGCTTTGGCACCCAGGAAAACGCATTGGCGGCCCTGGTTACCACGCAATTGCTGGCCCCCTCCCAAGCCTGACGCAGTGCCGACCTGACGTTTTTGCGTTTTAGCGCCCTGCGCCGGCCCAAGCCCGGTATCATTAGCCGCCTATCTTTACCTGCTGCGACAGTGGACCTCTCCCATGCCAGATACCCAGCGCCCCATGGCGGTCACGCTGCAAGTCGTTTCCATCGTGTTGTTCACCTTTATCGGCTACCTGAATATCGGCATCCCGCTGGCCGTATTGCCCGGCTATGTCCACAGTGAGCTGGGCTACGGCGCGGTCATCGCCGGCCTGGTGATCAGTGTGCAATACCTGGCCACGCTGCTGAGCCGTCCGTACGCAGGCAAAATCATCGACAACCTGGGCAGCAAGCGCGCCGTGCTGATCGGCCTGGTGGGCTGCGGCCTGAGCGGCGTGTTCATGCTGCTCGCGGCGTGGTTCTCCAGCTTGCCAGCCGTGAGCCTGGGCAGCCTGCTGATCGGCCGCCTGGTGCTCGGCAGCGCGGAAAGCCTGGTCGGCTCGGGCGCCATCGGCTGGGGCATCGGCCGCGTGGGGGCGGCGAATACGGCCAAGGTGATTTCCTGGAACGGCATCGCCAGCTACGGCGCACTGGCGGTTGGCGCACCACTGGGGGTGCTGCTGGTCAGCCACCTGGGGCTGTGGAGCATGGGCGTCAGTATCATCCTGCTGGCGGTGATTGGCCTGCTGCTGGCCTGGAACAAGGAAGCGGCACCGATCGTGGCCGGCGTGCGCCTGCCGTTCATGAATGTGCTGGGCCGGGTCCTGCCGCACGGCTGCGCGCTGGCCCTGGGCTCGATCGGCTTTGGCACCATCGCCACCTTTATCACCCTGTATTACACCACCCAGCATTGGGATAACGCGGTGTGGGCCCTGAGCCTGTTCGGCGCCAGTTTTATCGGTGCGCGCCTGCTGTTCGGCAACTTGATCAACCGGATTGGCGGCTTTCGCGTGGCGATTGCGTGCCTGTCGGTGGAAATCCTCGGGTTGCTGTTGCTGTGGCTGGCACCGGATGCGAACTTGGCCCTGGCCGGCGCGGCGTTGAGCGGCTTCGGTTTTTCCCTGGTGTTTCCGGCGCTGGGAGTCGAGGCGGTCAATCTGGTGCCGGCGTCCAGCCGCGGGTCGGCGGTGGGGGCTTACTCGCTGTTCATCGACCTGTCGCTGGGCATCACCGGGCCGCTGGCCGGGGCGGTGGCGGCAGGTTTCGGCTTTGCATCGATCTTCCTGTTCGCCGCCCTCGCCGCCCTCGGTGGCCTGCTGCTCAGCGTGTACCTGTACCGCCAGGCGCCGAAGGCCCGCGAAGCGCGCGACGCCTAGAAGTCGACCTTGCCACGCCCGGCCTTGATACTGCCGCGCTTGGTCTTGGATTCGAGTCGACGCTTTTTCGAGCCGAGGGTCGGCTTGGTCGGGCGGCGCTTCTTCTCGACTTTGGTGGCACTGAGGATCAGCTCCACCAAACGCTCCAGCGCATCCGCGCGATTCTGCTCCTGCGTCCGGTATTGCTGGGCCTTGAGAATCAACACGCCTTCGCTGGTGATACGGCTGTCGCGCAGCGCCAGCAGCCGCTCCTTGTAGAACTCCGGCAGCGACGAGGCCGGAATATCAAAGCGCAAATGCACCGCGCTCGACACCTTGTTGACGTTCTGCCCACCGGCGCCCTGGGCGCGGATGGCGGTCAGCTCGATTTCGGCATCGGGCAGGTGCACGTTGTTGGAAATTACCAGCATTGGGACAGGTCCGTTGTTCAGAACGGCCAGCATACTCGAACAAAACAAGGCCCTCGCGGTAAACCGGCGCTTGCGATGACCCCATTGAGCCGACTACAGGGCCTATAGCGCCCGATATCAAATGATCCGCCCGTCCGGCATTACCTTCGCTCGGCTCCCCCCCTGCAGGTCATGACGAAATTTTTCATAATGAGTGCTCACGGGCGCCTGCTTGTTCAGGGCATTCATAACCTCTGAATTGGAAATAGTAAAATCGCGGGCTGCAATCGGGCCGGAGAACGGTTCACGGTAGAGCGACTCCTCCCACTGGGTAGGGAGGCCATGGTTGGCGGCACCCAGGTTGACCTCGACCATGGAGTGATGATTGTCATCCACCAGGTAACCGGTAGCCATCCAACGGACCAACTCTTTCATTTCCCGCTGGGCCCTGACTTCGGCCTGCTCATTCGACTCGCCAGCCTTTGGCTGGTTAAGCCCCAACGTATTGACCAGCCCAGTGCCCAGCAACCGGGCTGCGGTCATAAATCGGTCGGTGGTTCCAGAAGGCCCCGCCACGACAGGTTTTTGCTGCAAAGCCGCGTCCTTGGCAAAGCCGGTGCCTTGCTTGACTTGCCAAACGGCGAAGCCGTTACCTCGGGGGATCACGGTATGCTCCAAGGGCAGCGCCGCCTGGCTTTTTATCGGTCCTTGATAGCCAAACTGGCCATCATCTCGATCCACACGGTTGCGTGGGTTAAAGCGCGCAAAATCAAGCTCCCGCGAACTCAGCCGGTCGTCGGCTTTCAGGTCCGCTGCCGACACCCAGACGTTGCTGCCCTGCGAAGTTGCTTCACGGAAGTCGTTCTGTACTTTAGTCAGGCTGGCACCCACGCGTGCTGGGTTGCTCAGCACAGGCCGCCCGTTTACATCCTTGATGGATTCATAAAGATGCCAATTCTGCGAGGCATCCTGAGTGTTTTCATTACTAAAAGTATAAAGCGCGAGTTGCTCCGGCAAGGGATGCTCTTTAGTGCCGCCTCGGGCAGGTCCGAACTGCTTGGACTCCAAATAAGGCACGTCGACAATCGGTGCGACACGCTCTTTCAGCTCAGTTGAACTGTGAATGCGCTCCAGGGTTTCTCGAAAATAAGCCGAGTTACTCAAGTTGAAAAAAGCCGTGGCCTTTTCACGCAATGTCAGAGGCTCGTCTCCCGAACGGTGGGCACGTGGGCCGCCCTGTCGTGCTTCATCAAGGATACGACTGAAGCCTCCGGCCCCTAACTGACCGATCACGCCGAAGCGAGGCTGATCCGAGGAGTAGCTGCTTAACAGGTTGGCCGTGGCTTTGAGTTCATTGCCCTCGACCAACGTAGATAGCTTGATCAGGCTGGCAAGCAAGCCATCAATGGTTTTATGGGCCGCAGCGCTTTCACTGGCGAGCCGTCCCAAGTTGGCTTCAATCCGGCTGTTTTCGGCGACGTTGTTGTTTTGAAGGACGCCGGGGGAAAGCACCGGCGCATTGAAAGTCTGTTGCGCAGGATGTGGCATCTCGATCATGGCGAACTCCTCATTGAGAACAGATGAAATCTCAATGTTGAGTGAATGCCCCTAAAGCATTTTTTTCTGTAGTCGCTTTCTGATTCATCGTGATACACGCGGGGCCTCGAAAAGCAGGCACGTCCCTCATAAAACCTTAGGCAACGGACAAGCCCAACTCGGATAACAGCATCGACGCCTGGGCTTTGGAAATCACGGCGCCTTTGAACAGTTTGGCATCATTGAGGCGAAACCCGCTCAAATCCGCGCCGCGCAAGTCGGCACCGGCAAAATTGGCGCCGTGGATACGGGCATGGGCGAGGCTGCAGTCGATCAGTTCGGCCTTGCGAAAATCAGCCTCCGACAAATCGCTGTCGGAGAAGTCCAGGTTATTCAACACGGTGCGCGCAAACGATAACCCGGACAGAAACGCGCTGTTCAGGCGGGTTTCACTGAAGCTCAGCCCCAGGGAGGCGCAATGGGTGAAGTTGGCGCCGGTCAATTTGCAGTGTTCAAAATTCGCCTGGGACAGCTTGCTGCGCTGCCAACGGGTGTTGTTCAGGTCACAGCTGTGGAACTGCGCCTCCAACAGGTTCGCCGCCTCGAAAATCGCGTGGCCGGCCCGGCAGCTTTTCCACTGCGTGCCTTCCAGGCGCGCACCGAGGAAAGACGTCTGGACCAGGATGCAGCGTTCGAATACCCAGTGATCCAGCGCCATGCGCGAGAGGTCAGCGCCACTCAGGTCGACGCCAATCAGGCGCAGGGGCCCGCCGTGCTGGTCGATCAGGTCTTCCAGCGCGTCACGCTGCAAGGCGCCGCCGTCGATATCAGTGAGTTGCATGGGGTCTGCGCTCCTGGAACGTTTAAACACGACGCGCGAGTCTACCCCGTCGGCGCCCACAAAAAACCCGGCACGCAGCCGGGTTTTCCGTTTGGGCGGGGCGGCTTACTTCAACGCCGCACTCGCCGTACCCAGCGCCGCTTCGGCACTGCGCTTGTTCTTGATCCAGTAGCACACCGCCATGAACGCCACCCACACCGGGATTGCGTACACCGACACCTGGATGCCTGGAATCATCAGCATGATCACCAGGATAAACGCCACGAACGCCAGGCAAATGTAGTTGCCGTAGGGGTACCACAGCGCCTTGAACAACGGCACCTGGCCGGTGCGGTTCATGTGCTGGCGGAACTTGAAGTGCGAGAAGCTGATCATCGCCCAGTTGATCACCAGCGTGGCCACCACCAGCGACATCAGCAGTTCCAGCGCATGCTGCGGGATCAGGTAGTTCATCAGCACCGCCACCAGGGTGATCGCCGCCGACGCGAGGATCGAACGCACCGGCACGCCGCGCTTGTCGATCTTGGCCAATGCCTTCGGCGCATCGCCCTGCTCGGCCATGCCCAGCAGCATGCGGCTGTTGCAGTAGGTGCCGCTGTTGTACACCGACAGCGCAGCGGTCAGCACCACGAAGTTGAGGATGTGCGCGGCGGTGTTGCTGCCCAGCATCGAGAACACCTGGACGAACGGGCTGCCGCTGTAGGCATCGCCGGAGGCGTTGAGGGTCGCCAGCAGGCTGTCCCATGGCGTCAGCGACAACAGCACGACCAGCGCGCCGATGTAGAAGATCAGGATGCGGTAGATCACCTGATTGATTGCCTTGGGGATCACGGTGCGTGGCTGGTCGGCTTCGGCGGCGGTGAAACCGAGCATTTCCAGGCCGCCGAAGGAGAACATGATGATTGCCATGGCCATCACCAACCCGCTGACACCATGGGGGAAGAACCCGCCGTGATCCCACAGGTTGCTCACCGAGGCTTGTGGTCCGCCGCTGCCGCTGACCAGCAGGTAGCTGCCCAGGGCGATCATGCCGACGATGGCCACGACCTTGATGATGGCGAACCAGAACTCGGCTTCACCGAAGACTTTGACGTTGGCCAGGTTGATCAGGTTGATCAGCACGAAGAACGCCGCTGCCGAGACCCAGGTCGGGATCTCCGGCCACCAGTAGTGCACGTATTTGCCGACGGCGGTCAGCTCCGACATGCCCACCAGGATGTACAGGATCCAGCAGTTCCAGCCCGACAGGAAGCCGGCGAAACCGCCCCAGTATTTGTGGGCAAAGTGGCTGAAGGAGCCGGCGACCGGCTCTTCGACGATCATTTCGCCGAGCTGGCGCATGATCATGAAGGCAATGAAGCCGCAAATGGCGTAGCCGAGGATCATCGACGGGCCGGCGGACTTGAGCACCCCGGCCGAGCCGAGGAACAGGCCGGTGCCGATGGCGCCACCGAGGGCGATCAACTGGATATGCCGATTTTTCAGGCCGCGTTTCAGCTCGCCTGAAGAGGAATGGGGTCCACTCATGAAAAGGGTCTCACGCAAGGTTTGATGATGTTGATTGCAGGTTGCTGCCTTGAATTACCGACTCAAGCAGCGCCGCTCAAACCCCAGCGCAGGCACCAGGAGTACAGCGTCTTTCTAACGGTCATGCGTCACCTGTTTGTTTTTATCTGTGACGAAATCGAACCCGTCCGGCTCGTGGCCAGGCGGAGTGATCAGGGTAGGTAAACCCCGAGGTCTTGGCCTTTTGCGTGGTTACGCAAGGGGGGTCACAGTAAAACGCGGCGCATTGTACACCGCTCGACAGCTTGGGGCCGCCCCTCCAGCCGGCATGCGACGATCTGTCAGGTAATCCTTACAGCGGGAAAGGGCCCAATAATGCCGCGACATTGTCGTAAATTAATCGTTACAGCATGGAAAATTCGCGTTACAGCTGTTCGGTGAAGAAAAATTGTCGGTAGGAAAATTCTCCATCATCAGCATCGCCAGCTGCTTGTATTTGCTCAAGAAAAAACCAGGCCGGAAAAACAGAAGAAAAAATCCAAATGCAACGGTGTCAATAAATATTTTGCGTTCTGAAACACTCTCTCCTAGGTTCATCCCACTTGCCCAGCGAAGCCCGTTGGCAAGCCGTCCTCAAACAACGTCCTCTAGGAGATACACCATGCAAGCACTGGAAAACGACCTGGAAACCGAACTGCAACTCGACGATTGGTTTGAAGCGCCGACCCACGAGGCCGCCGTAGAGATGATGCAAGCCGACGCCGTCGTGCCCTTCGGCACGGCGATGTGGCCATTCTGACACCCGGCAGGCAACCGGCAGGTGCTGTGCACGGCACCTGCTCCCTTACCCAAGGCACAGAAGGACACCCGTCATGGACAAGGCCCGCGCCGTCGAACACTTTCTCTACTACCTCGCCCACCACCCGGCCCTCAGCGGGCTGAGCCAGCCTACCGTGCTGCTGGGCCATACCGAGCGCTACGACGCCATCGCCCAGGCGATCACCCACAGCAGCGCCGCCCGTTTCAATTTCCAGGTGCAGCGCCTCGACCTGGCCGCCAGTGACACCCTGGCCCAGGCCATTGAAGCCTGCGACCTGTACCTGTTCCTCTACGATGCCTCCACGCTGCCCAACCCACGCGCCGAAGGCCCGGACTTTATCCGCGCACTGCACGGCGTGATGGCCGAGCACTGGCAGAAGTCCCTGCTGTTCAAGGATTACGGCGACTATTTCTACGACACTTTCAGCGTCGAGCCGCAGCGCATCGCCGACCTCAACGCCACGCTGATCCGGCGCATGTCCCAGGCCAACGTGCTGAGTTTCACCGACAAGCACGGCTCACGCCTGCAGGCGCCGCTGAGCAGCATCAAGAAGTGGACCAATATCAATGGCATCGGCAACCACGACCTGGCACCCGGCGAGATCGCCACCCACAGCGAGTCGATCAGTGGCCAGGTGCGCTTTGTCGGCACCTTCCTGAGCACCATCCCGTTTGCGCGCAAGTACGGCGTGCTGCAGTCGCCGCTGGAGCTGTGGATCGAGAACTCGACCATCTGCAGCGTGGCCAGCGACGTACCGGGGCTGGCGGATGACTTCAACAAATACCTGAACGCCAACCCGTCCAACCGGCGGGTGGAGGAGTTGGGGATCGGCACCAATGAAGGCGTGAAGGACCTGTACGCGCGCAACGCCGGGTTTGAAGAGCGCCATTGCGGGCTGCACCTGGGCCTTGGCGGCGGGCAGAAAGGCAGTCATCACCTGGACCTGATTTTCGCCAGCGGGGTCTTGGCGCTGGATGACAAGCCGGTGTTTGATGGACGGTTTGCGTTCTGATCACAAAATCCAGACACACTGGAGATCCAGATGTGGGAGCGGGCTTGGGCTTCGGCGTGCTGCACCGGCATTTGAGCGGACGGTACAACTCGGTTCCAACCTTGAAATACACCCCAAATGTGGGAGCGGGCTTGCTCGCGAAGGCGGTAGACCAGCCACCCTCTCCAGCAACTGACCCACCGCCTTCGCGGGCAAGCCCGCTCCCACAGTTTTGATTGCTGTTGGGCTTGGGATTCGGGGTGCTACACCAGCATTTGAGCGGACGGTACAACTCGGCTCCAACCTTGAAATACATCCCAAATGTGGGAGCGGGCTTGCTCGCGAAGGCGGTAGACCAGCCACCTTCTCCAGCAACTGACCCACCGCTTTCGCGAGCAAGCCCGCTCCCACAGTGGAACTGCGCCAGACACAGGAATCAGGCCAGCCCCTCCAAAACTGTGGGAGTTGAGCCAGGCACAGCGTTCAGTCCAGACACCAATCAGTGTGGGAGCTGGCTTGCCTGCGAAGGCGGTGGATCAGCTAAATCATGGTTGACTGACCCACCGCCTTCGCGGGCAAGCCCGCTCCCACAGTTTTGATTGCTGTTGGGCTTGGGATTCGGGGTGCTACACCAGCATTTGAGCGGACGGTACAACTCGGCTCCAACCTTGAAATACATACCAAATGTGGGAGCTGGCTTGCCTGCGAAGGCGGTGGATCAGCTACATCATGGTTGACTGACCCACCGCTTTCGCGAGCAAGCCCGCTCCCACAGTGGAACTGCGCCAGACACAGGAGTCAGGCCAGCCCCTCCAAAACTGTGGGAGTTGAGCCAGGCACAGCATTCAGTCCAGACACCAATCAGTGTGGGAGCTGGCTTGCCTGCGAAGGCGGTGGATCAGCTAAATCATGGTTGACTGATCCACCGCTTCGCGGGCAAGCCCGCTCCCACAGTTTTGAATGCTGTTGGGCTTGGGCTTCGGGGTGCTGCACCAGCATTTGAGCGGACGGTACAACTCGGTTCCAACCTTGAAATACATCCCAAATGTGGGAGCGGGCTTGCTCGCGAATGCGGCAGACCAGCCAACTTCTCCAGCGACTGACACAGCGTTTTCGCGAGCAAGCCCACACACACATTGGAACGGGTCAGCAAATCCAGACCAAAAAAACGCCAACCCTAGGGTTGGCGTTTGTGTGCAGCGCTTAGCGCATCACTGCGGCTTCTTGCGACCAAAACCTGGACGCTGACCCGAACCGGCCGGGGCGCCACGGCGCTTGCCAGACGGCTCGTCCGCGACCAGTTTCGGCCCTGGGCGCTTGTTTGCCGCCGGCTTGGCTGGACGCTTGGTGCTGGCGTTATCCGCTGGGCGATCGGCTTCACCACGGTTGCTGCGACCGCCGCTCGGCGCTTCACCACGGGCCGGACGCGGCGCACGTGGAGCACGCTCGCCTTCCTGACGCGACGGCGCCGTCGGGCGACGCTCGCCTTCGATGTGCGGCTCACGCGAGATGCGCCCACCGGTCGCCGGCGCATTCAGGGCCGGGCGCAAGGTGCGCGCCACGCGCTCGGTACGCGCAACAGGACGCGAGGATTTACGCTGCATACGCTCAAGCTTGTCTTTGCTCTTGGCATTCATCTGCGGCATCGCGACCGGCGTCAGGCCGACTTCGGCGCTGAGGATGTCGACTTCGTACTGGCTCATTTCGCGCCAGCGGCCCATCGGCAGGTCGGAGTTGAGGAACACCGGACCGAAACGCACGCGCTTCAGGCGGCTGACCACCAGGCCCTGGGATTCCCACAGGCGACGCACTTCACGGTTACGGCCTTCCATCACCACGCAGTGGTACCAGTGGTTGAAACCTTCGCCGCCCGGTGCCTGCTTGATGTCGGTAAATTTGGCCGGGCCGTCTTCCAGCACCACGCCGGCCTTGAGGCGTTCGATCATCTCGTCGTCGACTTCACCGCGTACACGCACGGCGTATTCACGGTCCATCTCGTAGGACGGGTGCATCAGGCGGTTGGCCAGTTCACCGTCGGTGGTGAACATCAGCAAGCCGGTGGTGTTGATGTCCAGGCGACCGATGTTGATCCAGCGGCCTTCCTTGGGCTTGGGCATCTTGTCGAACACGGTCGGACGGCCTTCCGGGTCGTCACGGGTGCAGATCTCGCCATCGGGCTTGTTGTACATGATCACGCGGCGCACCGATTCGGCGGCCTCTTCACGCTTGATGACCTTGCCATCAATGGTGATTGCATCGTGCAGGTCGACGCGCTGGCCGAGGGTGGCCTCGACGCCGTTGACCTTGATGCGCTTCTGGGTGATCCAGGCTTCGACGTCGCGGCGCGAGCCCACGCCGATACGCGCCAGCACCTTTTGCAGTTTTTCGCCTGCTGGGCCGATTTCCTGGCTGTCGTTCTGGTCTTGGTCGTTCATCTTAAGCACCTCCCGGTGGGTCGATTCAGGCGTGGCCTGAAGAGTGTTGAAAGCGGGGCTTTGGGACAATAGCGCGCCAAAGGGTCGCGAATCATACGCGCATGGCGCGCGTTGCGCATCAGAGACTAGTCGATTGGGCCGCCATCATTTGCTTTTCCGCCGACCGGTGGCCCCCAGCGCCAGCAGGCGCAGCTCGGCTTCGGCAAGCACCGTGCGCTTGTCGGCTTTGTCGAGTTTCTTCCAGGCACGGATCTCGCGCTTGCTGCGACCACAGCCGACACAGATGTCGTCGTTGAATTTGCAGATGCTGATGCACGGGGCTTTGGTGGAACTCATTGAAATCCTCCCAGGCACTGGTTTTCTGTGGGAGCTGGCTTGCCGGCGATGGCATCACCTCGCTATAGCAGAAAGACCGAGTCGCCTGCATCGCAGGCAAGCCAGCTCCCACATTTTGAAGCGGCGTCAGTCTTCGAACTGGCGCCGCTCGGCCTCGATGGCTTCGGCCAGCGCCTGGGCTTCGGCTTCTTCGTCGCTCAGCGACGGTTGTTCGAGGGCGGCGACGGCGGCCAGGAGCTTCTCGCGAGCTTCAGCGACACCGAGGATGTCTTCTTCGGGTTCAGGCTCAGCTTCTGCTTCGACTTCAGCCTCAACTTCAACGTTCACTTGGGCTTCAGCTTCAACATCAACGTCCACTTGGGCTTGCGGCTCGGCAGCCCCATCACGCAGCAAGTCGTCGAAGTCGGTCTTGATGCCCTGCTCCATGTCGTCCAGTTCCAGCAACAGGGTGTGGAAACTGGTTTCGTCCTTGGGTTCTTCCGGCTCCGCGCTGGCGTCGGCCAGTTCCTGCAGGCTCGCCGGGACCGGCGCGTCGTCGAAGTCGAGCACCGGCTCGGCCTCCATTTCGCGCAGCTCGGCCAGGGGCGGCAGGTCGTCGAGGTTCTTCAGGTTGAAGTGGTCGAGAAACACCTTGGTGGTGGCGAACATCGCCGGTTTGCCGGGCACATCGCGATAGCCGACGATGCGGATCCACTCGCGCTCCAGCAAGGTCTTGACGATATGGCTGTTGACCGCCACGCCACGCACATCCTCGATTTCGCCGCGGGTGATCGGCTGGCGATAGGCGATCAGCGCCATCGTCTCGAGCATCGCCCGTGAATAACGCTGCGGGCGCTCTTCCCACAGCCGGCCCACCCACGGGGAAAATTTCTCACGAATCTGCAGGCGATAACCCGACGCCACTTCGCGCAGCTCGAAGGCGCGGCCATCGCAGGACTTGCGCAAGATCTCCAGGGCTTTCTTGAAGACTGGCGGCTCCGGGCGCTCGGCTTCTTCGAACAGTTCGAACAGGCGCTCCAGGGATTGCGGTTTACCCGAGGCCAGGAGAAAGGCTTCCAGCAGCGGCGCCAGTTCGCGGGGTTCAGTCAGATTCATCGATTCAGCTCTTTATTCGGCTCGCGCCCGCACGTGGATAGCCGCAAAAGGCTCATTCTGGACCAGCTCGACCAAGGATTCCTTGACCAGTTCGAGGATCGCCATAAAGGTCACCACGACGCCCAGGCGCCCTTCTTCGGCAGTGAACAGCTCGACAAACGGCACAAAACCGCCGCCCTTGAGGCGTTCGAGTACATCGCTCATGCGTTCACGGGTCGACAAGGCCTCGCGGCTGACCTGGTGGCTTTCAAACATATCGCCACGGCGCAGCACCTCGGCCATGGACATCAGCAATTCTTCCAGGCTCACGTCCGGCAACAATTTGCGCGCCCGGGCCTCGGGGGCATCGAGCTTGGGCACCACCACATCGCGGCCCACGCGGCTCAAGCCGTCGATGCCTTCGGCGGCGGCCTTGAAGCGCTCGTACTCCTGCAGGCGGCGGATCAGTTCGGCGCGCGGGTCGTCCTCTTCGGCCTCGATCGTCTCCGAGCGCGGCAGCAGCATGCGCGACTTGATCTCGGCCAGCATGGCGGCCATCACCAGGTACTCGGCGGCCAACTCCAGGCGCACCGACTGCATCAACTCGACATACCCCATGTACTGACGGGTAATTTCCGCCACCGGGATGTCGAGGATGTTGATGTTCTGCTTGCGGATCAGGTACAGCAGCAAGTCCAGCGGGCCTTCGAAGGCTTCGAGGAAGACTTCCAGCGCGTCCGGCGGGATGTACAGGTCCAGCGGCATTTCCATGACCGCCTGGCCATACACCATGGCAAACGGCAGTTCCTGCTGGGCGCCCGCCTGGCTGTCGACGGTTTCCGCGGCCGACATTCAGGCCTCGGCCATGAAGGGGGCCGGGTCGCCGCAACCCACGCGGATCACTTCGGGTTCGCCGTCCGCCAGGTTGATCACGGTGGAGGCCTTGCCGCCGCCGAAGCCGCCGTCGATGATCAGGTCCACCTGTTTTTCCAGGAGTTGGCGCATTTCGTACGGATCTTCCAGGGGTTCGGCGTCGCCGGGCATGATCAGCGACACGCTCATCAGCGGTTCACCCAGCTCGGCCAACAGCGCGAGGGCGATGGGATGCTCGGGCACGCGCAGGCCGATGGTGCGTTTCTTCGGGTGCAGCAACAGGCGCGGCACTTCGCGGGTGGCGTTGAGAATAAAGGTGTAGGGCCCCGGCGTGTGGGCCTTGAGCAGGCGGAAGGTGCCGGTGTCGACCTTGGCGAACAGCCCCAGCTGGGACAGGTCGCTGCAGATCAGCGCGAAATTGTGCTTGTCATCCAGCTGGCGCAGGCGTCTTACACGCTCGACCGCGCCCTTGTCGCCGATCTGGCAACCGATGGCGTAGGACGAATCGGTGGGATAGATCACCACGCCACCGGCGCGAATGATCTCCACGGCCTGTTTGATCAGGCGCGCCTGGGGGTTTTCCGGATGAATCTGGAAGAATTGACTCACGTGTTCTACCTGTTCAGACGGTGGCAATAATGGGGTCATGCTTGAATCGCCCCCACAAGAGCGGCAAGTCTTCCGGGACGGGGCGATACTCGCCGATCTCGGACCAGCCGCCTGGGCCATGAAAATCACTGCCGGCACTGACCAGCAGACCAAATTCGCGGGCAAGAATCGCCAAGCTGCCCACCTGTTCGGCGGGTTGATAGCCGTTGACCACCTCAATCGCGTGGCCGCCCGCTCCAATATAGTCGCCAATCAGCTTGCGGCGCTTGCTGCGGGTGAAATCGTAATGCCAGGGATGCGCCAGGCTGACCCAGGCCCCGGATGCCCGCAGGGTCTCGACGGTGTCCTCCAGGGTCGGCCAGTGTTGCTTGACGTCACCCAACTTGCCGGCGCCCAGCCATTTGCGAAAGGCTTCGGCGCGGTCCTTGACGAAACCTTCGCGCACCATCCAGTCGGCAAAGTGCGGACGGGCCGGCGCATTGCCGCTGTCGCCCAGTTCCTGCTGGATGGCGCGGGCGCCGTCGAGCGCGTTGGGCATGCCCTTGAGGGCGAGTTTTCGGCTTATTTCTTCGGACCGCAGCCAGCGGCCATCGTGCAATTGGGCGATGGCCTCGACCAGGGGCGGGGCGTTTTGATCGAATCCATAGCCCAGCACATGAATGGTGGCGCCACCCCAGGTACAGGACAATTCCACCCCGTTGACCAGCTGCATGCCCAGGGCATGCGCGGTTGCGCGGGCTTCATCGAGGCCTTCGAGGGTGTCGTGGTCGGTCAACGCCAGGACTCGCACGCCTTTTTCAAACGCACGCGCAACCAATACCGCGGGCGCCAGGGCGCCGTCGGAGGCCGTGCTGTGGCAGTGCAAATCAACATTCACGGGAGTGTGTAACCTCAAGTCAGCTGGCGCTTTCGCTACCAAGGATGTTTGTTATTATGCCGCCACATCCAGCTTCTGGCTCTTACTGTGAAACAATTCATCGACTTCATCCCGCTGTTGCTGTTTTTCATCGTTTACAAACTCGACCCCAGGGTCATCGATATTGCCGGCCATGAACTGACCGTCGGGGGCATCTACAGCGCCACCGCCGTGCTGATCATCAGCTCCATCGTAGTCTACGGCGCCCTCTTCATCTCCCAGCGCAAACTGGAAAAAAGCCAATGGCTGACTCTGGTCGCCTGCCTGGTATTCGGCAGCTTGACCCTGGCCTTCCACAGCGAGACCTTCCTCAAATGGAAAGCCCCGGTGGTGAACTGGCTGTTTGCCCTGGCCTTCATCGGCAGCCATTTCATCGGTGACCGCCTGCTGATCAAGCGGATCATGGGCCACGCACTGACCCTGCCGGAGCCGGTCTGGACACGTTTGAACGTGGCCTGGATCGTGTTCTTCCTGTTCTGCGGCGCTGCCAACCTGTTCGTGGCCTTTACCTTCCAGGCCTACTGGGTCGACTTCAAAGTCTTCGGCAGCCTGGGCATGACCGTGCTGTTCCTGATCGGCCAGGGTATCTACCTGTCGCGCCACCTGCATGACACCGACCCTACTACGCCAAAAACCGAGGACTGACATGCTCTACGCCATCATTGCTACCGATGTTGCCAACTCGCTGGAAAAACGCCTGTCCGTGCGCCCGGCACACCTGGAGCGCCTGAACGAGCTGCAAGCCGCAGGTCGCCTGGTACTCGCCGGCCCGCACCCGGCCGTCGACAGCAACGACCCGGGCGCCGCCGGTTTCACCGGTAGCCTGGTGGTTGCCGAGTTCGCCTCCCTGGCCGATGCACAGGCCTGGGCCAAGGCTGACCCGTATGTTGCGGCAGGCGTCTACGCCGACGTCGTGATCAAGCCATTCAAGCAAGTCCTGCCTTGACCCAGGCGTGTGTCGAACCTAATACGTGCGGCACACTCCTAATTGCTCATTATTCTCGGTAACCTGCCGACAACGTTCTGAATATTCGTGTGGAATCAGGAGTTCCGATGCGCTTAAGTCAGTTGTGTCTGTTGGCAGTGGTAATGATCGGGGCTACGGCCCACGCTGAAGAAACCTCGAACACCGGCAGTTCCACGCCCCTGTCCTTGAGTGCCGGCGCCCAGATCACCGAGTTGCAGCAACGCTTGAAAGAAAGCGAACGGCTGCGGGAAGAACTGAGCAAGCAACTGCAGGGAGCGGATGCGACGCGCGAAAGCGCCCAATTGAGTCGTCTTCGCCAAGAGAACCAACGCCTGGCCCAGCAACTCAAAGAGACACAAGGCGGTGCCTTGACCCGATGGCTGACCGAGCAACAGCAATGGTTTGTCACCGGCGGGGCCGTCGCCCTGATCGCCTTGCTGTGCGGGATCTTCGCCAGCGGTGGGCACCGTCGCCGTCGACAATGGCTAAATTGAGTGAGTCATGAGCGAGCTGTTACTGATAGATGATGACCAGGAGCTCTGCGAGCTGCTGACCAGTTGGTTGAGCCAGGAAGGCTTCCAGGTGCGCGCCTGCCACGATGGCTTGAGCGCCCGCAAAGCCTTGGCCGACAGCGCCCCGGCAGCGGTGGTGCTGGACGTGATGCTGCCCGACGGCAGTGGCCTGGAGCTGCTCAAGCAACTGCGCAACGACCACCCGGAGTTGCCGGTGCTGATGCTCTCGGCCCGCGGCGAACCGCTGGATCGCATCCTCGGCCTGGAACTCGGTGCCGACGACTACCTGGCCAAGCCCTGCGACCCGCGCGAGTTGACCGCGCGCCTGCGCGCCGTGCTGCGCCGCAGCCATCCGGCCGCCGTGTCCACCCAGCTGGAACTCGGCGACCTGTGCTTCAGCCCGGTGCGCGGCGTGGTCAGTATCGACGAACAGGAATTCGCCCTCACCGTTTCCGAAAGCCGCCTGCTCGAAGCCTTGCTGCGCCAGCCCGGCGAACCACTGGACAAACAGGAACTGGCGCAGATCGCGCTGGGCCGCAAGCTGACCCTTTACGATCGCAGCCTGGACATGCACGTCAGCAACCTGCGCAAAAAGATCGGCCCGCACCCGGACGGCCGGCCACGGATCGTCGCGTTGCGCAGCCGCGGCTATTACTACAGCCTCTGAGTTTCACGCACTCTCCTGTGGGAGCGGGCTGGCTCGCGAATGCGGTGTATCAGTCAGCACATGCATAGGCTGACCCGCCGCATTCGCGAGCCAGCCCGCTCCCACATTTGAATACCCAAACCCCCACAGTTTTGTCAGTTCGCAACAAAACCCTCTTTACCCAAGCTTTACCCACACCTGACCGCCGCTGACCTTGATCTCCGTAATCTACTCACATCCGGACTCACCGGAATAGAGACAGGAGAATCACCATGCGCAAGACCCTTATCGCTTTGATGTTCGCCGCTGCCCTGCCGACCGTTGCCATGGCCGCCATGCCAGACGGCCCAGGCCCGATGGGTGAACCTTCCGGCCACATGATGGGTGGCCCAGGCCACGGCGGTGAACACGGTCCGCGTGGCAAAGGTGGCCCTTTCAGCCAGCTGGACCTGAGCAAGGAACAGCGCCAGCAGATCGGCAAGCTGATGGGCGACCAATGGCACGCTCGCAAAGACCTGGTCAAAAAGTACCTGGACAAACTCCCGGCCGCCGACCAGAAAGCCATGCAGGATGAAATCGCCGCCGGCAAGCAGAAAACCCAGGCGGATATCCGTGCAGTCCTCAAGCCTGACCAGCAGAAGAAGTTCGACGAGATCGTCAAGAAGCAAGCGGAGCGCCGCGCCGAGTGGAAGGAATTCCAGGCCTGGAAAGCGCAACAGCCGCAAAAAGCGCAATAATGTTCTAGCTTCACTCCCCCAGCCCAGTGGCTCGCGCCGCTGGGCTTTTCCTGTTTGAGGGTTTCCTGTGCGTTCATTGTTCTGGCGCATCCTGGCCAGTTTCTGGCTGGCCATCGCCCTGGTTGCCGGGTTGTCGATCCTGCTTGGGCACATGCTCAATCAAGATGCCTGGATTCTCAGCCGCCACCCCGGCCTCAATAACCTCGCCGAAGAGTGGACTCAACTCTACGAGACCCAAGGCGAGGATGCCGCCCAGGACTTGCTGCAACAGCGCAAGCGCCAGTACCACATCGACGTGCAAGTGCTCAACGAAAGCGGCGAGCCGGTCGTGCGGGGCACCTTTCCGCGCCGCGCCGCCGCGTTCGAAGCCCGCCAGAATGACAGCCAGGACGGCCACCTGCCCTGGCGACGCCTGACCGCCGAGTACACCAGCGAAAAGACCGGCGACACCTACCTGCTGATCTATCGCATCCCCCATCCCGAGCTGGACGCCTGGCACCGCAGCAGCCTGCTGTGGCCGTTGAGCGCGTTGGCCATCGCCCTGGTGGTGCTGACCCTGTTCAGCCTGCTGGTGACGCTGTCCATCACCCGCCCCCTCAGCCGTCTGCGTGGCGCAGTGCATGACCTCGGCCAGGCCACTTACCAGCAGAACAGCCTGGCGCGCCTGGCCAACCGCCGCGATGAGTTCGGCGTGCTGGCCACTGACTTCAACCGCATGGGCGCCCGCCTGCAAAGCCTGATCGGCAGCCAGCGCCAGTTGCTGCGCGACGTCTCCCACGAGCTGCGCTCGCCGCTGGCCCGCCTGCGCATCGCGCTGGCCCTGGCCGAACGCGCCAGCCCCGAAGAACGCGAAAAACTCTGGCCGCGCCTGACCCGCGAATGCGATCGCCTGGAAGCGTTGATCAGTGAAATCCTGGTGCTGGCGCGCGTCGATGCCGATAACGCCAGCGCCGAAGACGTCGACCTCAACAGCCTGCTCAAGACCCTGCAAAAAGACGCCCAGCTCAGCGCGCCGGAGCAGGTGGTGCAACTCACCGCCCAACCCGACCTGCGCCTAAAAGGCTGGCCGACCATGATCGAACGCGCGGTGGACAACCTGCTGCGCAACGCGCAGCGCTTCAACCCGAAGGGCCAGCCGATCGAATTGCACGCCCATCTCCACGGCGAGCACATCCTTATCAGCGTGCGCGACCACGGCCCCGGCGTGGATGCCGAACACCTCAGCCAATTGGGCGAGCCGTTCTACCGCGCCCCTGGCCAGACCGCCCAGGGTCACGGCCTGGGCCTGGCGATTGCGCGGCGTGCGGCGGAACGCCATGGCGGCAGCCTGATCCTGGCCAATCATCCTGAGGGCGGGTTTATCGCCAGCATCGACCTGCCATTGGAGCCCGGGGTTGCCACATCGGCCTGATGATCTTCTATAGTGGCCCTTCTCTTAAGGAGGGCCTTTGATGACTGACCTGCTGACTCCCATCCAAGCCGCACTCGATCTACCGCCTACTCCATTGACCGTGACCGAGGCCGGCGCCCTGCCATCGACCTTCGCCGTCACCGACCTGGCCAGTGCCAGTATCGGTGCCGCCGGCCAGGCCGTGGCCCAACTGGTGCTGGCAATGACCGGCCGCTTGCCCGCCGTGAGCGTGGACCGACGCCTCGCCTCCTTCTGGTTCTCGTCGTCCCTGCGTCCGGTGGGTTGGCAAACGCCACCGCTGTGGGACCCGGTGGCCGGCGACTACGCCAGCGCCGACGGCTGGATTCGCCTGCACACCAATGCGCCCCACCACCGGGCCGCCGCCGAGCAAGTGCTGGGCAAGGTCGCCGACCGCGCCGAAATGGCCAGCAAGGTCGCCGCATGGAACGCCGCCGAGCTGGAACAGGCGATTGTCGACGCCGGCGGCTGTGCGGCACAGATGCGTTCGTGGCAAGCCTGGCAGCAACATCCGCAAGGGCTGGCGGTGAATGCCGAGCCGCTGGTGCAGCGCCAGACCTTTGCCACCACCACCGCAAAAACCTGGACAGGCTCGGTAGCGCGCCCGCTGGCGGGTATCAAGGTGCTGGACCTGACCCGCGTATTGGCCGGTCCCGTCGCCAGTCGTTTTCTCGCTGGGCTGGGCGCCGATGTACTGCGCATCGACTCACCGACCTGGAACGAGCCGGGCGTGGTGCCGGAAATGACCCTCGGCAAACGCTGCGCGCGCCTTGACTTGAAAACGTCCGAAGGCCGGCAGGTATTCGAAGCGTTGCTCAAGGACGCCGACATCCTGTTCCACGGTTACCGTGCCGATGCCCTGGAACAGCTGGGCTATAGCGCCGCCGAGCTGCAAAGCATCGCCCCCGGCCTGATCGACGTGAGCCTCAACGCTTATGGCTGGAGCGGCCCGTGGCGCAATCGACGCGGCTTCGACAGCCTGGTGCAGATGAGCAGCGGGATTGCCGACGCGGGCATGGCCTGGAAACACGCGGATAAACCGGTGCCGCTGCCGTTGCAGGCGCTCGACCATGCGACCGGCTATCTGATGGCAGCCAGCGCGATTCAAGCCTTGAGTGAGCGGTTGAAATCCGGGCGGGGCGGATCGGCGCAGTTGTCGTTGGCGCGCACGGCCAAGTTGCTGGTGGAGGCGGGTCAAGTGCCGGAACAGGTGGCGTTGCGGGCCGAGGAACCCGGCGATCAAGGGCTGGTGGTGGAACAGACCGCCTGGGGTCAGGCCCATCGGCTGCTGGCGCCGGTGACCATCAGCGGTACGCCGTTGCAGTGGGATTTGCCGGCCGGGGAATTGGGCTCGCATCGGCCGCAGTGGTAGCCTTTCGAGCGTTATCGCAGGCAGGCCAGCTTGCACAATTTGAGTGGTAGACACCCTCAAACGTGGGCGCTGGCTTGCCTGCGAAGAGGCCTTGCCCGCCCCCTCAATCCACCCGCTGCAGCGACGTCCACAAATGCTGCGCCGCATACGCCCTCAACGGCCGCCACGCCTCGGCCCGCGCCAACAGCTGCCGCGCCGAAACCGGCCCGCCTTCCAGCGCCGCCAGCGCATTGATCAAGCCGATGTCCCCCGACGCAAACGCATCCGCCTCGCGCAGTTGGCGCATGGCGATGTACTGCGCGGTCCAGTCACCAATCCCCGGCAGCGCGACCAGCCGCGCCACCCCGTCCTTGAGGCTGGCCTTGGGCGCGAACACCTGCGGATCATCCAGCAATGCCTGGGCCATGCCGGACAAGGTGCGACCGCGCGCCTTGGGCATGCCCAGCGCAGCCAGGTCCGCCGCCGCCAACACCTGCGGCGTCGGGAACGCGTGGGTGATGCCGACGTGCGGCGTATCCAGGGGCTGGCCATATTGTGCAACCAACTTGCCCGCAAGGCGGATCGCCGCGACTACCGTGATCTGCTGACCGAGCACGGCACGGACCGCCAGTTCCAGGCCATCCCAAGTGCCCGGCACCCGCAGCCCGGGCCGCGCGGCAACCAACTGCGCCATCAACGGGTCCTTCGCCAATTGCTGGTTGATCAAGGCCGGTTGGGCGTCCAGGTCAAACATCCGGCGCAAGCGCCGCTCGATCTCGGGAAACGCCGCCGGCTCGGGAAAATCGACGCTCACCTCCAGCCAATCGCCGTCACCCGGCGCGACACTGATCCAGCCGTGTCGCCCATCCACGCTGATACTGCGCCGGTACACGCCAGCCACCACCGTCTCGAGCCCGGTGATCGCCCGCGCCGACAAAAAACCCAGCATTGCCGCCCAGTCATAAGGCGGCTGATACGCCACTTTCACAACGACAACACCCCGCTGTACAGCCCATACGCCGCCAGGCTGGCGCCGGCGATCACGCAGCTGAAGATGCCTTTTTCCACGTGGGTGAACAAGGGTTGGGCCTGCTCGCGCTTGGCCAGTGCAAACAGCACCACACCGGGCGCGTACAGCAGCGCCGACAGCAGCAGGTATTTCAAGCCACCGGCGTACAGCAGCCACACCGCGTAGCCGAGGGCGACCAGGCCCACCAGCAAATCCTTGAAACGCTGACGCTGGGCGCCCTCATAGGTTTCGCCGCGCCCGCTCAACAACACCGCATAGGCCGCCGACCACAGGTACGGCACCAGGATCATCGAGGAGGCCAGGTAGATCAGGGTGGTGTAGGTGCTGTGGGAAAACAGCGTGATGACCAGGAAAACCTGGATCATCACATTGGTCAGCCACAGCGCATTGACCGGCACCTGGTTGGCGTTTTCCTTTTTCAGGAAGGCCGGCATGGTCTTGTCATGGGCGGTGGCGTAGAGGATTTCCGCGCACAGCAGCGCCCACGACAGCAAGGCGCCGAGCAACGACACGGCCAGGCCGATGCTGATGGCCATCGCACCCCAGGGCCCGACGATGTGCTCCAGCACCCCGGCCAGGGACGGATTTTGCAATTGCGCCAACTGCGGCTGGCTCATGATCCCCAGGGACAACACATTCACCAGCACCAGCAGTGCCAGCACGCCGAGAAAGCCGATCACCGTGGCGCGGCCCACATCCGCGCGTTTCTCGGCCCGCGCCGAATACACGCTGGCGCCCTCGATGCCGATAAACACGAACACGGTGACCAGCATCATGTTGCGCACCTGGTCGACCACGCTGCCGAACTGCGGGTTGCCCAGGCCCCAGATATCGCGGGTGAAGATATCGGCCTTGAACGCCAGGCCGGCGATCACGATAAACATCAGCAACGGCACGATCTTCGCCACCGTGGTGATCTGGTTGATGAACGCCGCCTCCTTGATCCCGCGCATCACCAGAAAATGCACGGCCCACAGCAGCAATGACGCGCAGCCGATGGCCACCGGCGTGTTGCCATGGCCAAACACCGGGAAGAAGTAGCCGAGCGTGCTGAACAGCAACACGAAGTAACCCACGTTGCCCATCCACGCACTGATCCAGTAACCCCAGGCCGACGAGAACCCCATGTAGTCGCCGAACCCGGCCTTGGCGTAGGCGTACACCCCGGAATCCAACTCCGGCTTGCGGTTGGCCAGGGTCTGGAACACGAAGGCGAGGGTCAGCATGCCGACGGCGGTGATCGCCCAACCGATCAATATCGCGCCGACCTCGGCGCGCGCGGCCATGTTCTGCGGCAAGGAGAAAATCCCGCCGCCGATCATCGAGCCCACCACCAGGGCAATCAGGGTGCCAAGCCTAAGTTTCTGGGCCGGTTGAGACATGAATACTCCTGGATAATTATTAAATTGAGCTGACAACCGTGCACTCAACTAATTATCTCAGCGAGTGTAGCGTTTATTAAAGACCGCGATAAAACCGCCACGCTCATAACGCAATCGCATGACAATTTATAACGTTCAGGCTTATTTAGAATTTAAATACCGCTGGCACTTAACGTTTGCCGTGCTACTTCGCCCCGCGTCGGGAAAAGTTTGCACATACAGGAATACGGACTAGCTTCAAACGTCCATACCCCTGACTAAATGATTAACCACAACGCAGAGACCGCTCTGGAAAGCGCCTTTGCGAGGAAAAGTATTGCCCGGGCGTTTTACCCCTAAGTCATTAATTCACAATGGAATGTGCCAATGAAGTGATCTGAGTCAGCTGTTTGATTAGCGCACGGAATTATTCTGTGGTCTCTCTTCTCCTGCATTGGAGTCATGCAATGTCTGAATCTCCCGGAAAACTTCGATTGGGCGCACTGGTTGCACTCGTCGTCGGCTCAATGATTGGCGGCGGGATCTTCTCACTGCCGCAAAACATGGCCGCCAGCGCCGACGTCGGTGCGGTGTTGATCGGTTGGGTGATTACCGCCATCGGCATGCTGACCCTCGCCTTCGTGTTCCAGACCCTCGCCAACCGCAAACCTGACCTCGACGGCGGCGTGTACGCCTATGCCAAGGCCGGGTTCGGCGACTACATGGGTTTCTCGTCGGCCTGGGGTTACTGGATCAGTGCCTGGCTGGGCAACGTCGGTTACTTCGTGTTGCTGTTCAGCACCCTGGGTTACTTCTTCCCGATCTTCGGCGAAGGCAACACCCCGGCAGCGGTGATCGGTGCCTCGGTGCTGTTGTGGGCCGTGCATTTCCTGGTGCTGCGCGGGATCAAGGAAGCGGCGTTCATCAACCTGGTGACCACCGTTGCCAAGGTGGTGCCGCTGCTGCTGTTTGTGCTGATCGCGCTGTTCGCGTTCAAGCTGGAGATTTTCACCGCTGACATCTGGGGCGTGAAAAACCCTGACCTCGGCAGTGTCATGAACCAGGTGCGCAACATGATGCTGGTCACCGTATGGGTGTTCATCGGCATCGAGGGCGCGAGCATCTTCTCGTCCCGTGCGGAAAAACGCTCCGACGTCGGCAAGGCCACGGTGATTGGTTTTATCACCGTGCTGCTGTTCCTGATGCTGGTGAACGTGCTGTCCCTGGGGATCATGACCCAACCGGAACTGGCCAAGCTGCAAAACCCGTCGATGGCCGCCGTGCTGGAACACGTGGTGGGCCATTGGGGCGCCGTGCTGATCAGCGTCGGCTTGATCATTTCCCTGCTGGGCGCGCTGCTGTCGTGGGTACTGCTGTGTGCGGAGATCATGTTCGCCGCCGCCAAGGACCACACGATGCCGGAGTTCTTGCGTAAGGAAAACGCCAACCATGTGCCGGCCAACGCCCTGTGGCTGACCAACGCCATGGTCCAGATTTTCCTGGTGATCACGCTGTTTTCCGCCAGCACTTACCTGTCGCTGATCTACCTCGCCACCTCGATGATCCTGGTGCCGTACCTGTGGTCGGCCGCCTATGCGCTGTTGTTGGCGGTGCGCGGTGAGACCTACGAAAACGCCCTGCGCGAGCGCAAGAAAGATCTGTTCATCGGTGCCGTTGCGCTGATCTACGCGGTCTGGCTGCTCTACGCCGGCGGCGTCAAATACCTGTTGCTGTCCGCCCTGCTGTATGCCCCCGGCGTGATCCTGTTCGCCAAGGCCAAGCATGAGTTGGGCAAACCGATTTTCACCAATGTCGAGAAGCTGATTTTCACCGCGGTAGTCATTGGCGCCCTGGTGGCTGCCTATGGCCTCTACGACGGCTTCCTGACTCTGTAACTGTTGTTCACTGGAGGATCTGTAATGACCACGGAAAAAGTGAAGTACGGCGTACATTCCGAAGCCGGCAAACTGCGCAAAGTCATGGTGTGCTCCCCAGGCTTGGCCCACCAGCGGCTGACCCCCAATAACTGCGATGAACTGCTGTTCGATGACGTGCTGTGGGTCGCCCAGGCCAAGCGCGACCATTTCGACTTCGTCACCAAGATGCGCGAGCGCGACATTGATGTGCTGGAAATGCACAACCTGCTGACCGACATCGTCGCCATCCCCGAAGCGCTGGACTGGATCCTGGAGCGCAAGATCACTGCCAATACGGTGGGCCTGGGCCTGGTCGATGAAGTCAGCTCGTGGCTGCGCAGCCTGGAGCCGCGCAAAATCAGTGAGTTCCTGATCGGTGGCGTGTCGGCCGAGGACCTGCCGAGCAGCTTCGGCGGCAAGACCATCGAAATGTTCCGCGACTTCCTCGGCCACTCAAGCTTCATCCTGCCGCCGCTTCCCAACACCCAGTTCACCCGTGACACCACCTGCTGGATCTACGGCGGCGTGACGCTGAACCCGATGTACTGGCCGGCGCGACGCCAGGAAACCCTGCTGGCCAGCGCTATCTACAAATTCCACCCGGAGTTCACCAACGCCGACTTCCAGATTTGGTACGGTGACTCCGACCAGGAACACGGCGCCTCCACCCTGGAAGGCGGCGACGTCATGCCGATTGGCAACGGCGTCGTGTTGATCGGCATGGGCGAGCGCTCGTCCCACCAGGCCATCGGCCAACTGGCGCGCAACCTGTTCAAAAACAAAGCCGTGGAACGCGTGATCGTTGCCGGCCTGCCGAAATCCCGTGCGGCGATGCACCTGGACACGGTGTTCAGCTTCTGCGACCGCGACCTGGTCACCATCTTCCCTGAAGTGGTCAACCAGATCGTACCGTTCACTCTGCGTCCCGATGAAAGCAAGCCGCACGGTATCGATATCCAACGCGAGAAAACCAACTTCCTCGAGACCGTCGCTGCGGCCCTCAATCTCAAGGCGCTGCGCGTGGTCGAGACCGGTGGCAACAGCTTCGCCGCCGAGCGCGAACAATGGGACGACGGCAACAACGTAGTGGCCGTGGAGCCGGGTGTGGTGATCGGCTACGACCGTAACACCTACACCAACACCCTGCTGCGCAAGGCCGGTGTGGAAGTCATCACCATCAGCGCCGGTGAACTCGGCCGTGGCCGTGGCGGCGGCCACTGCATGACCTGCCCGATCATCCGCGACCCTATCGACTATTAATTTTTGGCCTTGGCCGCTGCTTATCCGGCAGTGGCCAGGGGGATAACCGAAACCCAAGGAGATCCATCATGGCTTTTAATATGCGCAACCGCAGCCTGCTCTCGCTGATGCACCACACTACCCGCGAGCTGCACTACCTGCTGGACCTGTCCCGCGACCTCAAGCGCGCCAAATATACCGGCACCGAGCGTCCGCACCTGAAAGGCAAGAACATCGCGCTGATCTTCGAGAAAACCTCGACGCGCACCCGTTGCGCCTTCGAAGTCGCAGCCCATGACCAGGGCGCGCACGTCACCTACATCGACCCGGTATCGTCGCAGATCGGCCACAAGGAAAGCATGAAGGACACCGCCCGCGTGCTCGGGCGGATGTTCGATGCCATCGAGTACCGTGGCTTTGAACAGGAAATCGTCGAAGAGCTGGCCAAGTTCGCCGGTGTGCCGGTGTTCAACGGCCTGACCGCCGAATTCCACCCGACCCAAATGATCGCCGACACCCTGACCATGCGCGAGCACAGCGACAAGCCGCTGCATGACATCAGCTACGCCTACCTGGGCGACGCGCGCTACAACATGGGCAACTCGCTGCTGATGATCGGCGCCAAGCTGGGCATGGACGTGCGCATTGGCGCGCCGAAAGCCCTGTGGCCGCACGCTGATTTCATCAAGCAGTGCCAGGCATTCGCCGAGGAAAGCGGCGCGCGCATCACCATCACCGAAGACCCGAAAGAAGCGGTCAAGGGCGTCGACTTCATCCACACCGATATCTGGGTGTCGATGGGTGAGCCGGTGGAGGCGTGGGACGAGCGCATCGAGCAACTGCTGCCGTACCAGGTCAATGCCAAGATGATGAAAGCCTCGGGCAACCCGCGCGTGAAGTTCATGCACTGCCTGCCGGCGTTCCACAACAGCGAAACCAAGGTCGGCAAGGACATCGCCGCGCGCTATCCGAACCTGGCCAATGGCGTGGAAGTGACCGAGGAAGTGTTCGAGTCGCCGGCCAACATCGCGTTTGAGCAGGCGGAGAACCGCATGCACACCATCAAGGCGATCCTGGTGTCGGCGTTGGCGGATATCTAACCCTCAACACCGTTCCCACTGTTGAAACGCGATCAAAACTGTGGGAGCGGGCTTGCTCGCGAATGCGGTGTGTCAGTCCGCACATGTATCCACTGATCCACCGCTTTCGCGAGCAAGCCCGCTCCCACTTTGGTCCTGTGTTCGCAACATAGCACTCTAGAAGGACATTGTTTATGCGCATCGTCGTAGCCCTGGGCGGCAACGCCCTGCTCCGCCGTGGTGAACCCATGACGGCGGACAACCAACGCGCCAACATCCGCATCGCCACCGAACAGATCGCCAAGATCCACCCCGGCAACGAACTGGTGATCGCCCACGGCAATGGCCCGCAGGTCGGCCTGCTGTCGTTGCAGGCGGCCGCCTACACCAGCGTTTCGCCGTACCCGCTGGACGTGCTGGGCGCCGAGACCGAAGGCATGATCGGCTACATCATCGAACAGGAACTGGGCAACCTGCTGGACTTCGAAGTGCCGTTCGCCACCCTGCTCACCCAGGTCGAAGTGGACGCCAAGGACCCGGCCTTCCAGAACCCCACCAAGCCCATCGGCCCGGTATACGCCAAGGCCGAAGCGGAAAAATTGGCCGCCGAAAAAGGCTGGGCCATCGCCCCGGACGGCGATAAATACCGCCGCGTGGTCGCCAGCCCGCGCCCCAAACGTATCTTTGAAATCCGCCCGATCAAGTGGCTGCTGGAAAAAAGCGCCATCGTGATCTGCGCCGGCGGTGGCGGTATCCCGACGATGTATGGCGAAGACGGCAAGCTGCGCGGCATTGAAGCAGTGATCGACAAAGACCTGTGTTCCTCACTGCTGGCCTCGCAGCTGGATGCCGATCTGCTGGTGATCGCCACCGACGTCAACGCCGCCTTCATCGACTTCGGCAAGCCCAGCCAGAAGGCCATCGGCCAGGCCCATCCTGACGCCATGGAAAAGCTCGGCTTCGCCGCCGGCTCCATGGGGCCCAAGGTGCAAGCCGCCTGCGAGTTCGCCCGCCAGACTGGCAAAACCGCAGTGATCGGTTCACTCTCGGACATCGAAGCCATCGTCCAGGGCAGCGCCGGTACGCGCATCAGCACGGCAACACCTGGCATCACCTACCTGTGAAGTAGAGGAGAAACGCCTATGGCCACCTTTGAACCCGGTCACTTGCATGTCGAACGTCACGCGCTCAACAAGGACGACTACAGCTACAACCTGTGCATCGACTACGAGGTCAGCCAGGACCCAAAGGAAGGCAAGGGAATGCTCTTCAAGCTGCACGGTTCGGTACAGGGCAAGGACCTCAAGGAAGAGTTCTTCCTGCCCAAGGATCAAGCGTTTGATTTTGCCCGGCATGCGATGAACATCGCGCAGAAATACGGGATGCCGAAGATCGCGGTGTTGAACGGCTCGATGCACAAGCAGTACGACTTGATGTTCGAGGACGTGCGGCATCAGCTGGATGTGAAGCCCGGGGACCCGATCAAACCTGAACACCTCGAATAACCCGACGCCCCCGACACCCACACTCAAATGTGGGAGCGGGCTTGCTCGCGAATGCAGTGTGTCAGTCAGCAATTTTTTCACTGACGCACCGTATTCGCGAGCAAGCCCGCTCCCACATTTTTGATCTCCATCACCTGTCAGGCATACTGGCCACCCTCAGTACGCCAGAACCAACATTCGCCCCATGCGTATCCACGTCAGCTTCATCGACCGCGTCGGTATCACCCAGGAAGTCCTGGCCTTGCTCGGTGGGCGCAACCTCAACCTGGATGCCGTGGAGATGGTCCCGCCCAACGTGTACATCGATGCGCCGACCCTCAGCGCCGAGGTGCTCGAAGAGCTGCGTGACGCGCTATTCAGCGTGCATGGCGTGCAGGCAGTGACCGTGGTGGACATCCTTCCCGGCCAACGCCGCCACTTGCAACTCGACGCCCTGCTGGCGGCCATGACCGACCCGGTACTGGCGCTGGACAGCGCGGGCAAGATCCTGCTGGCCAACCCGGCGTTGATCGCGCTGTACGGTCGCGAACCGGCCGGGGAAAGCATCGCCGAGCTGTTCAATGACCCGCCGCTGCTCGACACCTTGCTGGAACACGGCTTCCGCCTGCCGCTGCGCGAGATCAGCGTCAACGGCCAGACCTTGCTGCTCGACGCCACGCCGATCACCGACGCCGGCGCCCTGCTCACCCTCTATCAGCCCAACCGCATCGGTGAACAACTGTCGGCGCTGCACCATGACCACGCCGAGGGCTTTGATGCTCTGCTGGGCGAGTCCCCGGTGATTCGTACGCTCAAGGCACGCGCACAGCGGGTGGCGGCGCTGGATGCACCGCTGCTGATCCAGGGCGAAACCGGCACCGGCAAGGAGCTGGTGGCGCGGGCCTGCCACGCCATCAGCGCGCGGCACAGTGCACCGTTTTTGGCGCTGAACTGCGCGGCGCTGCCGGAGAACCTCGCCGAGAGTGAACTGTTCGGCTACGCCCCCGGCGCGTTCACCGGTGCGCAGCGCGGCGGCAAGCCGGGGCTGATGGAGCTGGCCAACCAGGGCACAGTGTTCCTGGATGAAATCGGCGAAATGTCGCCGTACCTGCAGGCCAAGCTGCTGCGTTTTCTCAATGACGGCAGCTTCCGTCGGGTCGGCGGCGACCGCGAAGTGAAGGTCAATGTGCGCATTCTCAGCGCGACCCACCGCGACCTGGAAAAGATGGTCAGCGAAGGTACCTTCCGCGAAGACCTGTTCTACCGCCTCAACGTGCTCAACGTCGAAGTGCCGCCGCTGCGCGAACGCGGCCAGGACATCCTGCTGCTGGCGCGCTACTTCATGCAGCAGGCCTGCGCGCAGATCCAGCGCCCGGTGTGCCGCCTGGCACCCGGCACTTATCCCGCGCTGCTGGGCAACCGCTGGCCGGGCAATGTGCGCCAGTTGCAGAACGTGATCTTCCGCGCCGCGGCCATCTGCGAAAGCAGCCTGGTGGATATCGGCGACCTGGACATCGCCGGCACCTCGGTCGCCCGCCAAAGCGATGGTGAAGTCGACAGCCTCGAGCAAGCGGTGGAAGATTTCGAGCGCGGGTTGCTGGAAAAGCTCTATACCAGCTACCCCTCGACCCGCCAATTGGCCAGCCGCCTGCAAACCTCGCACACCGCCATCGCCCATCGCCTGCGCAAGTACGGCATTCCCAACAAGCCCTGACTGAACGTAGTGAACAAGTGGGAGCTGGCTTGCCTGCGATAGCGGTGGGTCAGTCAACACCGCTATCGCAAGCAAGCCCCACATTGATTGCATTCCAACGCTGATATCAAAAGCGACGCCCACCTGTACTGAAAGCGCTACAGCGTAACGATATCGCTACAACCCTGTTTTTTGCGCGCCATGCAAGGCTTTGATCCACATAGGCTTTTTTTCTGGCGTCGCACTGTAGCGAAATCGCTACAGCCGATCTTTATATTGTCATCATCAATTTTATTAATTCATTGATTTATAACGACTTAATGACGTTGGCCGCGATATTGCTAAGCAACTCCCCATTATTCCAATCCCGTCCACCAGACGAATCTGGCCCCGAGGAGTTTCCATGAGCGAGTTGCGTTTCACTGAAGATCACGAATGGCTGCGCGCCGAAGCCGATGGCAGCGTCACCGTGGGTATCACCGCTTTCGCGCAGAACGCGCTGGGTGATGTGGTTTTCGTGCAACTGCCGGAGCTGCAGTCCTACGACAAGGGCGCCGAAGCGTCCACTGTTGAATCGGTCAAGGCCGCCAGCGGCGTGTACATGCCGTTGGACGGTGAAGTCCTCGAAGTGAACGACAAGCTCGACGCCAGCCCGGAATTGGTCAACGAAGACCCGATGGGCGAAGGCTGGTTCTTCCGCTTTAAACCGGCCGATGCCGAGGCGGTCGCTAAACTGTTGGATCAGGACGCGTACGACCGTCTGATCAAAGCCAACGCCCAAGCCTGAGGAGCGCGCCATGACTGTTAATTTGAGCACCGCCAACGAATTCATCGCCCGCCACATCGGCCCGCGCCAGGAAGACGAGCAGCTCATGCTGGCGAGCCTGGGCTTTGACTCCCTGGAAGCCCTGAGCGCCAGCGTGATCCCGGAAAGCATCAAGGGCACCAGCGTGCTCGGCCTGGAAGACGGCCTCAGCGAAGCCGAGGCCCTGGCCAAGATCAAGACCATCGCCGGCCAGAACCAACTGTTCAAGACCTACATCGGCCAGGGCTACTACAACTGCCACACGCCGTCGCCGATCCTGCGCAACCTGCTGGAAAACCCGGCCTGGTACACCGCCTACACCCCGTACCAGCCGGAGATTTCCCAGGGCCGCCTGGAAGCGTTGCTGAACTTCCAGACCCTGATCAGCGACCTCACCGGCCTGCCGATCGCCAATGCGTCGTTGCTCGACGAAGCCACCGCCGCCGCCGAAGCCATGACCTTTTGCAAGCGCCTGAGCAAGAACAAGGGCAGCAATGCCTTCTTCGCCTCGATCCACAGCCACCCGCAGACCCTTGACGTACTGCGCACCCGTGCCGAGCCCCTGGGCATCGACGTAGTGGTCGGCGATGAGCGCGAACTGAGCGACGTCAGCGCATTCTTTGGCGCCCTGCTGCAATACCCGGCCAGCAACGGTGACGTGTTCGACTACCGCGAGCTGACCGAACGCTTCCACGCCGCCAACGCCCTGGTGGCGGTGGCCGCCGACCTGCTGGCCCTGACCCTGCTGACCCCGCCGGGTGAGTTCGGTGCCGACGTGGCCATCGGCAGCGCACAACGCTTCGGCGTGCCGCTGGGCTTCGGCGGCCCGCACGCGGCGTACTTCTCCACCAAGGATGCGTTCAAGCGCGACATGCCGGGCAGGCTGGTCGGTGTCTCCGTCGACCGTTTCGGCAAGCCGGCGCTGCGCCTGGCCATGCAGACCCGCGAGCAACATATCCGCCGCGAGAAGGCCACGAGCAACATCTGTACTGCCCAGGTGCTGCTGGCCAACATCGCCAGCATGTACGCCGTGTACCACGGCCCCAAAGGCCTGACGCAGATTGCCCAGCGCGTGCACCAGCTCACCGCGATCCTGGCCAGCGGCCTGACCGCCCTGGGCCTGAAAGTCGAGCAGGAACACTTCTTCGACACCCTGACCCTCAACACCGGCGCCCAAACCGCGGCCCTGCACGACAAGGCGCGCGCCCAGCGCATCAACCTGCGTGTGGTGGATGCCGAGCGTGTCGGCCTGTCGGTCGACGAAACCACCACCCAGGCCGATATCGAGACCCTGTGGTCGATCTTCGCCGATGGCAAGGCCCTGCCGGACTTCGCCGCCAAGGTGGAAAGCCGCCTGCCTGCCGCGCAACTGCGCCAGTCGCCGATCCTCAGCCACCCGGTGTTCAACCGTTATCACTCGGAAACCGAGCTGATGCGCTACCTGCGCAAGCTGGCCGACAAGGACCTGGCCCTGGACCGCACCATGATCCCGCTGGGCTCGTGCACCATGAAGCTCAACGCCGCCAGCGAAATGATCCCGGTGACCTGGGCCGAGTTCGGTGCCCTGCACCCCTTCGCCCCAGCCTCGCAAAGCGCCGGCTACCTGCAGCTGACGTCCGAGCTGGAAGGCATGCTCTGCGCGGCCACAGGTTATGACGCGATCTCGCTGCAACCGAACGCCGGTTCCCAGGGCGAGTACGCCGGCCTGCTGGCGATTCGTGCGTATCACCAGAGCCGTGGCGAAGCACGTCGCGACATCTGCCTGATCCCGTCGTCGGCCCACGGCACCAACCCGGCTACCGCCAACATGGCCGGTATGCGCGTCGTGGTCACCGCGTGCGACGCACGTGGCAACGTCGACATCGAAGACCTGCGCGCCAAGGCCATCGAGCACCGCGAGCACCTCGCCGCGCTGATGATCACCTACCCGTCGACCCACGGCGTGTTCGAAGAAGGCATCCGCGAAATCTGCGCGATCATTCACGACAACGGCGGCCAGGTGTACATCGACGGCGCCAACATGAACGCGATGGTCGGCCTGTGCGCACCGGGCAAGTTCGGTGGCGACGTGTCCCACCTGAACCTGCACAAGACCTTCTGCATTCCACACGGCGGTGGCGGCCCGGGCGTCGGCCCGATTGGCGTCAAGTCGCACCTCACGCCATTCCTGCCGGGCCATGCGGCCATGGAACGCAAGGAAGGCGCGGTGTGCGCGGCGCCGTTCGGCAGCGCGAGCATTTTGCCGATCACCTGGATGTACATCAGCATGATGGGCGGCGCGGGCCTCAAGCGCGCTTCGCAGTTGGCGATCCTGAATGCCAACTACATTTCCCGTCGCCTCGAAGAGCACTACCCAGTGCTCTATACCGGCAGCAATGGCCTGGTGGCCCACGAGTGCATCCTCGACCTGCGCCCACTGAAAGACAGCAGCGGCATCAGCGTGGATGACGTGGCCAAGCGCCTGATCGACTTCGGCTTCCACGCGCCGACCATGTCGTTCCCGGTGGCGGGCACCTTGATGATCGAGCCGACCGAAAGCGAATCCAAAGAAGAGCTGGACCGCTTCTGCAACGCGATGATCGCCATCCGCGAAGAAATCCGCGCGGTGGAAAACGGCACCCTGGACAAGGACGACAACCCGCTGAAAAACGCCCCGCACACCGCAGCGGAACTGGTCGGCGAATGGAGCCACCCATACAGCCGTGAACAAGCGGTGTACCCGGTTGCTTCGCTGATCGAAGGCAAGTACTGGCCGCCGGTTGGCCGCGTCGACAACGTGTTTGGCGATCGCAACCTGGTCTGCGCTTGCCCGTCGATCGAGAGCTACGCGTAACCCGACGGTTACAACGCGGTCTTTGTGGGCGCCGGCTTTTGTGGGAGCTGGCTTGCCTGCGATGCAAGCACCTCGGTCTACCCAGTAGGCCAAGGTGATGCTATCGCAGGCAAGCCAGCTCCCACACAAGCCCGGCTCCCACATTGGGCCGCGTACATCCGATCAATAATAAGAAACCGGAGAACAACCATGTCCCTTAGCGTGTTCGACCTGTTCAAGATTGGCATCGGCCCCTCCAGTTCCCACACCGTCGGCCCGATGCGCGCCGCCGCCCGTTTCGTCGAAGGGTTGCGCCGTGACGACCTGCTGGGCGCCACCACCGGCATCAAGGTGGAACTCTATGGCTCCCTCGGCGCCACCGGCAAAGGCCACGGCAGCGACAAGGCCGTGTTGCTGGGCCTGGAAGGCGAACACCCGGACACCGTGAATACCGAAACCGTGGCCGCGCGCCTGGCGCAGATGCGCAGCGACGGCCGCTTGAACCTGCTCGGTGAACACAGCATCGCGTTCAACGAGAAAGAACACCTGGCGATGATTCGCAAACCCCTGGCCTACCACCCCAACGGCATGATCTTTCGTGCCTTTGATGCGGCCGGCATCCAGATTCGCAGCCGCGAGTACTATTCGGTCGGCGGCGGTTTTGTCGTGGATGAAGACGCCGCCGGCGCCGACCGGATCGTCGAAGACGCCACGCCCCTGACCTTCCCGTTCAAGCACGCCAAGGATTTGCTCGGCCATTGCACCACCTACGGGTTGTCCATCAGCCAGGTGATGCTGACCAATGAAAGCGCCTGGCGCCCGGAAGCGGAAACCCGCGCCGGCTTGCTGAAGATCTGGCAAGTGATGCAGGACTGCGTGGCCGCCGGTTGTCGCAACGAGGGGATTCTGCCCGGCGGCTTGAAGGTCAAGCGCCGCGCTGCGGCACTGCATCGGCAACTGTGCAAGCATCCTGAATCGGCGCTGCGCGACCCGTTGTCGGTGCTGGACTGGGTCAACCTGTACGCCCTGGCAGTCAACGAAGAAAACGCCAACGGCGGGCGTGTGGTCACCGCGCCCACCAACGGTGCGGCCGGGATCGTGCCGGCGGTGCTGCATTACTACATGCGCTTTATCCCCGGCGCGAACGAGGATGGTGTGGTGCGCTTTCTGCTCACCGCCGCCGCCATCGGCATTTTGTACAAGGAAAACGCCTCGATCTCCGGCGCCGAAGTTGGCTGCCAGGGTGAAGTCGGCGTGGCCTGCTCGATGGCCGCCGGCGCGCTGTGCGAAGTGCTGGGCGGCAGCGTCTCGCAAGTCGAAAACGCCGCCGAGATCGGCATGGAACACAACCTCGGCCTGACCTGTGACCCTATCGGCGGGCTGGTGCAGGTGCCCTGCATCGAACGCAACGCCATGGGCTCGGTCAAGGCCATCAATGCGGTGCGCATGGCCTTGCGCGGTGACGGGCAACACTTCGTCTCCCTCGACAAAGTCATCCGCACCATGCGCCAGACCGGCGCCGACATGAAAAGCAAATACAAGGAAACCGCCCGTGGCGGTTTGGCGGTCAACATTATCGAGTGCTGACGCCGACAAGCGCGCCAGCACGTTTTTCAGGAGCTGAATATGTCCACCGAAACCCTGTTGAAAACCCCGTTGCATGCCCTGCACCTCGAACTGGGCGCCCGCATGGTGCCGTTCGCCGGCTACGACATGCCGGTGCAATACCCGCTCGGCGTGATGAAGGAACACCTGCACACCCGTGACCAGGCCGGGCTGTTCGACGTGTCGCACATGGGCCAGATCCGCCTCACTGGCGCCAATGCCGCCAAGGCCCTGGAGACCCTGGTGCCAGTCGACATCATCGACCTGCCGGTGGGCATGCAGCGCTACGCGATGTTCACCAACGAGCAGGGCGGCATCCTCGACGACCTGATGGTGGCCAACCTGGGTAACGACGAGCTGTTCCTGGTGGTCAACGCCGCCTGCAAGGACCAGGACCTGGCCCACCTGCGCCAGCACATCGGCGACCAGTGCAGCATCGAGCCACTGTTCGAGGCGCGTGCCCTGCTCGCCCTGCAAGGCCCGGCGGCGGTCAAGGTGCTCGCGCGCCTGGCACCGGAAGTCACCGGGATGACCTTTATGCAGTTCGCCTCCCTGCGTTTGTTGGGCGTGGACTGCTACGTCAGCCGCTCCGGCTACACCGGTGAAGACGGCTTCGAGATTTCCGTGCCCGCCGCCAACGCCGAAAGCCTGGCCCGCAGCCTGTTGGCCGAGACCGAAGTGCAGCCGATCGGCCTGGGCGCCCGTGACTCACTGCGCCTGGAAGCCGGCCTGTGCCTCTACGGCCACGACATGAACACCGAGACCACGCCGATCGAAGCCAGCCTGCTGTGGGCGATTTCCAAGGCCCGCCGCGCCGACGGCCCGCGTGCCGGTGGTTTCCCCGGCGCCGACCGCATCTTCAGCCAGCAGCAGGCCGGAGTGAAGCGCAAACGCGTTGGCCTGCTGCCACAAGAGCGCACACCGGTGCGTGAAGGCGCCGAGATCGTCGACGAACACGGCACCGTGGTTGGCAGTGTGTGCAGCGGTGGCTTTGGCCCGACACTGGGCGGCCCGCTGGCCATGGGTTACCTGGACAGTGCATTCGTCGCACTCGACACCCAAGTATTCGCGCTGGTACGTGGGAAAAAAGTGCCACTTCGTGTAAGCAAAATGCCATTTGTGCCACAGCGTTACTATCGTGGCTGATTGACTGTTCCTATAAGTAACGCGGTTGCGTTAACGTGCACTAAACTGTAACGCAACCGCCATAAAACAGTGCATTGACGATAGTCATTGTTATCAGCACCGGGCTATAACAAGTGAACAACTCTATCGAATAAGTCAGATCCCAAATGTTGACCGAAGTGTCATACAGCCAAGCAAAACCAAGGGCTTGCCCGGGGCTTGTTTTTTCTCCAGTAGTTGGCGTAGAGTTTGTTCACTGTGTTTGCATGGGTCGCTTGGAACCTGGACCTGGGCAGTAGCCAAAGTTTGCTACAACCCGTTCGACGTCTCTTACTTTCCTGCAACCCAGCCCAGTACTCTTTCATGTGAAAGGGGCTGTCATTAATTTTTAGCGTCAAGGAAATAAGAAAATGGCTGAACGTCAGAGCGGTACCGTCAAGTGGTTTAACGACGAGAAAGGGTTTGGTTTTATCACTCCAGAAAGCGGTCCGGATCTGTTCGTGCATTTCCGCGCTATTCAGGGCAACGGCTTCAAGAGCCTGAAAGAAGGCCAGAAAGTGACCTTCGTTGCCGTGCAAGGCCAGAAAGGCATGCAGGCTGACGAAGTACAAGCAGAAGCCTGATCCCTGCTGCGACAAAAAGCCCCTGATGGTGACATCAGGGGCTTTTTTATGTGCGTTTGCTCGTAAAATGGCTTTTTTCCCAAGAGAGCCTGCCATGTCCAAACCCTTGCTGAGCCCCCAAGGCGAATTCCCCGCCGTTGGCCTGGGCCGTCGTCTGGCAGCGATGTTCTATGACTTTCTGTTGTGCACGGCGCTGCTGATCGTCACGGCTTTCATCTACAAGCTGGTGTGGATGGCGTTTATCGGCGAAGCCAAGATGCGCACCCTCACCGAGTCCGGCGCGCTGGACGGGGATCCGTTGCTGTCGACGATTCTGTTTTTTGTGCTGTTCGGGTTTTTTGCCAAGTTCTGGACCCATTCGGGGCAGACGCTGGGCATGCAGGTGTGGGGTGTGCGCGTGCAGAACGCCGACGGCTCACGCATCAGCCTGTGGCAGGCGCTGCTGCGCTTTGTGGTGTCGATTGCGTCGTGGTTGTGCGTGGGGCTGGGGTTTATCTGGTCGCTGTTCGACAAGCGCAAGCGCAGCTGGCATGACATCTATTCCGACACCCAACTGGTGCAGATTCCGAAGAAAAAGAAGTAATCCGCAACGACGAAAATCAAATGTGGGAGCTGGCTTGCCTGCGATGGCATCACCTCGGTCTGCTGGATAAACCGAGGCGCTTGCATCGCAGGCAAGCCAGCTCCCACATTTTTAACCGTGTCAGCTCAAGATCAGGCGTTGCCGGCCAGTTTCAGGCGCGCGGCCTGGGTGAAGTCCAGCATGCGCTTGAGCGGGCGCACGGCGTGGGGGATCACCGAAGGCTCGACGAAGATCTCGTTACTGCCCTCACGCAGGCATTGCAGGGTGCGCTCCAACGTGTTCATCGCCATCCATGGGCAGTGCGCGCAGCTGCGGCACGCCGCGCCATTACCGGCGGTTGGCGCTTCGACAAAGACCTTGTCCGGACACAGCTGCTGCATCTTGTAAAAGATGCCGCGATCGGTCGCCACGATAAACGTCTTGTTCGGCAAACGCTGGGCCGCCGCGATCAACTGGCTGGTGGACCCCACGGCATCGGCCAGTTCGATCACCGACGTCGGCGACTCCGGGTGCACCAGGATCGCTGCGTCCGGGTACAGCGCCTTCATGTCTTCCAGTTGCTTGGACTTGAACTCCTCGTGGACGATGCAGGCACCGTCCCACAGCAACATGTCGGCCCCGGTCTGGCGCTGGATATAGGTGCCCAGGTGTTTGTCCGGGCCCCAGATAATGGTTTCGCCGTTGTCCATCAGGCTCTCGACGATTTCCAGCGCGCAGCTGGACGTCACCACCCAATCGGCACGCGCCTTGACCGCCGCCGAGGTGTTGGCATACACCACCACGGTCCGCTCAGGGTGCTGGTCGCAGAACGCCGAAAACTCATCCACCGGGCAACCGAGGTCCAGGGAGCACGTGGCTTCCAGGGTCGGCATCAGGATGCGTTTTTCCGGTGTGAGGATTTTCGCGGTCTCGCCCATGAAACGCACGCCGGCGACCAATACGGTCTTGGCCGGGTGAGCGGCGCCGAAGCGCGCCATTTCCAGGGAATCGGAGACACAGCCACCGGTTTCTTCGGCCAGGGCCTGAATCACCGGGTCGCAGTAGAAGTGGGCAACCAGCACCGCGTCCTGAGCCTTGAGCTCGGCGGCGATGGCGGCACGCAGGCTCGCCTCCTCATCGGCGCTGAGGGCTTTAGGCTGCTTGGCGTCGAGGTGGGCTTGAACCAGTAGGCGTTCGGAAATTTGCGTCATGTTCGCAAGACCTGCAGGCGCAGTTGCGCGAAAGTCGAGTGTACCACCGGCTCTGGAACCCTACGGGCGCCGCCGGACGAAGTGATTGTGTTCATCAAGCACGGGTGAAGCTGCGCAAGGCTACAGAATATCGAATGGATTCAAAAGCCTAATCTGGGGCGGGAATGACGACGCGATTCACCTCCAGCACACGAGCCGGCAAACCGGCTCGTGCACAAGGATCAGCGAACGAGGGCGGAAGGATCGTTCTGCAGCAGAACCGAGGCCTGCATGTTGGCCAGGGCGTCCTTTAACGTGGACTCTTCCAGGGCGTCCTTGGACTTTTTGCTTTCCTTGGCCGCGTACTCCAGCAGCACCAGGTAGTCGCGCTGGACAGTGGCTTCCTTCGGCACGTTGGTCTCATCCACGAGCTTGCCCATCACGTATTGCTGCGTGCGGGTGTTCTGGCTGGCCGTTTGCGAGACCGAGGCGTTGGTCAGCAGGCCATCCTTGTAGGCGATGTTGGCAGAGCTGCTGGCCTTATCCTCCACCTGTATATAGAGATAATTCTGCGAGTTTGGATCGCCGCTCAGCTCAGGCGCCTTCCCACCCTTGAGCCCCTTGTGGAAGCTGGCGGAAAGACTCGATTGCTGGTCCTGGCTCACGCTGCGGTCCAGCGCGCTTTTGCCGCCGACGCGGGTCTTCTGCGACACGTCATAGGCGAAGCTGTCGACTTCAGAGGGGCGCATCGGGTTGGACGAATCGACCGCCTGCTTGATCGACGCCTTGAAGTCGGCCAGGCCCGTCAACAAGCCCTGGTCCGTCGGGTTGCGGGTCAGCGCCTCGGGGAGACTCGCGCCCTGTGGATAGTTGCTGTTCAGGGCGCTGAAGGCGTCCTTGAACTGGGTCATCAGCTCGGCCTTGGCGCTGCCACGTTCCTGGGCACGGTCAAACTGGGCCAGGTAGCTTTTCAGCGCCTTGGCCTGTTGCTGCGCATTGCCAAGGATCGAAGCGTTTTTCAGGTCGACGCTCAAGTTGAGCTCGCCGCTCAGGCTGCTCATGCGCGTAGTACGGCTCTGGCTGTCGGCGTGAAAGGCCAGTTTCAGGTCAGGCCCGTTCAGCGTCTTGAGCGTGGTGTTGAGGTCCACCGACGCCAATACTTTGCTGTCAAATTGGGTCAGGTTGCCCAGGTCGAGTTTCGGCGGAACAGCGGTGAGCCCATCCACCGCAGCCTGGAAGGCACTGCCCAGCTGGCCGACCGCCTTGAGTTCTTCGGCGCTCAGAGCACCGCCTTCGACGTTGGCCTGCACACCCAGGCCATCTTTCTGGCTGGACAGGCTGAACGTCACGGTCTTGCCGCTGGCCGTCTTGATACTGAGGCTGACCAGGTTGTCGGCTTTGCTGTGCAGCAAAGTTTGATCCGTCTTGATCTCGCCGGCGCTGTCCGCTAGATCGGCGCTCGCGTAGAGCACGGACTGAGAAATGCCCGCGCCATTCTTGGCGAACTGCTCAACCAGGCTGGCGCCCAGGCCATTGAAACGGTTGGCAGTGGACGGCGAATTGAAGTTGGTATTGATCGCGCGGCTGAGTGTGTCCTGGCTGTCACTTTCCCAGGCACGCACAATGTCCTGGCCCGGCAATTGGCCGCGGCGGGAATAGGTATCGGCAAGGGTGTCGGACACGACGTTGCCCAAGCTGACCACCGACGAAGGTCGTGTGCTGACAATGCTGCTCTGCGGCGGCGTGACGGGTGACGGTTCCACTGGCCGAATCGGCAGCGAATTAGCGGAACTGATAGGTAACAGCGTACTCATGACGATCCCTGTCTGCGAATGTTTACCCTCTGATTTAAGCAAAGACGCAGGATGATTGACAGGGACAGCGGGGAAATTAGTAGCAAAGAGCCACGACGTTAATCTGACTCTTTGCTGTCTGGCGCGGATTAAAAGCGGTAAGTCACTGAACCGCCGAACCCGTTGGCGCTGTTTTCATACTTGGCGTCGTAGGTCAGGCCCAGTGCAGGTTGGGTCTGACGAACCTTGATCGGCTCTTCCTTCAAGTAGGAATACGCCACATCGAAAGTCAGGTTGTCGACTGGCGTCCAACCGGCCCCCAGGCTGAAAACCGTGCGGTCTCCTGTAGGAATGCGCACGGAGCGGTCGGTGTTGTTGGTCGGGGTCTGGTCAACCGAGAACCCGGTGCGCAATACCAGTTGCTTGTTGACGCGATACGCCGCGCCGATCGCATGGGACCAGGTGTCGTGCCAATGCTGCTGTTCGGTGATGGAGTCCAGGCCGGCGAGCTCACTGGTGATGTCCGATACACCGGTATTGTTGACGGTGATTTTCTTCAACTGGCTCCAGCGGGTGTAGGTGCTGCCCACGTACAGGGTCCAGTCATCCGTCAGTTGATGAGTGACCGAGAAATCCACGGACGACGGTGTGGTGACGTTGAGCTTGGCGTCATAACGTTGCGAACCGCCGTCCAACAGATCAGAGAGCACGCCCGAGGCATTGGTATGGCCACTCAGGTGGTAGACGACTTGCGAGTGGTAGGTCACGCCGACGCGGGTAGAGTCCAGCGCCTGCACCAGGATACCGGCGTTGAAACCTGTCGCAGTGTCGTCACCCTTGATCTTGACCGCCTCGGTGCCCAGGCCAAACGCTGGCACTTTGGAGTCGAGTTCGCCGTTGATTTTGTTGAACGTCGGCCCGAAACCCACCGAGACCTTGTCATTGAATGCGTAGCTGACCGTCGGCTGTACGGTGATGACCTGGACCTTGCTCTTGTTGCCGAAGGCGTTGCCCTGGAAGCTGTGTTCGTAATCGGTTACCAGGCCAAACGGCGCGTAGATCCCGAGACCGAATGCCCAGTGCTCATCGATCGGCGTGACCAGGTAGCCCATCGGCACGGCAATCCCAGGGACCATGTCGCCTTTGTTGGTACCCGGGTTGTCGGCACCGCCTTGGGTCGAGCTGGCATCCTTGATGTTCGTCTTGGCATCGAGGTAGGTCGCCCCGATGCTCACTTCATTCTGCTTGAGGCGGGACATGCCGGCCGGGTTGCCGAACACCGTACTGGCGTCGTCGGCAGAGGAGGAACGACCGGCGTAGCCCGTGCCCATTGAACTGATGCTTTGTTCGTTGAGCGCGAAACCACCGGCGAACAGCGGGGTGGAGGCAAGTGAAACGGCGAGCGCCAAGGCGCCTTTAAGAGTTTTGTTATTCATTATTAGGACTCGAATTATGGGGCAGCGACGAGGAAGCTACCAACGTTCGAGCGAGCGGTTTATGAAGAGTTTTTCATCTGCTGGATTGTCAGACAATCCTAGGTATTTCAAAGACTTTTGTCGATTTTTCGCGTCTATTTCTGACCTCATGACCCGAATCTGACCCGCCGGTTCCGGGCAGCCAACGCGGGCCATTGGCCGCCCGGCAATCTTATGGATTCCAGTATTTGTTCGCCGCCGCAATCGTCGCAAATTCGGTGGCTACCACCTGGCCAATGCTGATCAGCATGGCGGCGTCATTGGCGTACACATCGCGCAAGCGGCCACGTACCGCCTCGTCGGGCTGCGTGGCCTTGATGGCCCGTTCGCGCCCTTCTTCAGGCGTCGCGGTGATCAGGGAATTGTTCGGTATCAAACTCATCAGGGTGTGCCTTTTTATAGGTTGCATGGACCGTGGATCAGCTTTCGCCACGCCACGGCCGAGGACGGTGGGGTCATGGTGCGCAACTTCACCTGCCCGGTGGGCAGCGTGGTGCGCGAGGAGCAGTGCGTGCGCCAGGCGATGACGGGCTTCTTTTCCGAGGCAACAGGCCGTCCGGCCACAGAACAGTGCTTGCGCGAAGATCGGCAGATCTGCGAGTACTTTATCGAGCAGATACCCACAGCGTGCCCCTGAAGTCGCGGAGGGTGCAGCGCGAGCCTGCGCGCCTTTGTACCTGGCGGTTGTGAAGGCGCGCCGCCAAGGTTAATATTGAGAATAATTCCCATTAGTCCGTTCGGGTACTGAACCCGACGACGGAGTGCGCTTGCGTCATGCCCATCTCTCCAGATCTGTCCAATGTCGGCTGGCTCTACCAAGAGCATCACGGTTGGGTGCGCGCCTGGCTGAACAAGAAGCTGGGTAATTCGAGTGATGCCGCCGAGTTGGCGCATGACGTATTCGTGCGATTGCTGAGCAAGCCCAAGGCGTTTGACAGTGAAGGCCATGCACGTGCTTACCTCAGCGCCATGTCGCGGCATGTCTGCGTGGACTTCTGGCGGCGCCAACGGGTTGAACGCGCGTGGCTGGAGGTGCTGTCCAGTCGCCCAGAGCATTGCATGCCATCGGAAGAGCACCGTGCGATGGTGCTCGAGGCCCTGCAACAGGTCCAGGCCATGTTGGAACGCTTGCCGCCGAAAGTAGCCGAGGCATTCCTGCTCGCGCAACTGCAGGGGTTGAGTTACCAGGCCATCGGTGAGCGACTGGGTGTCAGCGCGCGGACCGTCACCCATTACATGGCCAAGGCCATGTTCCAGTGCCTGCTGCTCGAAGCAGAACTGGACGAGGCCCTGAGCTGAATCATGCCCGTGTCCAAGCCCGATCATCACACGCTGCAGGAAGCCGCCGACTGGTTCGCCCGCCTGAGTAGCGCGCCCAACGATGCTGCGCAGCTGGAAGCCTGGCAACGTTGGTTGGCGCGCAGTGACAGTCATCAGCAGGCCTGGCGCTACGTGGAGCGGGTCAGCCAGCGCTTCGCGCCGCTGCAGGGTGATGCCGATACCGCCAGCCGCACCTTGCAATCACTGCAACATTCGCCCCGGTCCCGCCGCCAGGTGCTGCGCAGCTTGTCGATCATCAGCGGCGGGCTGCTGCTGGGAGGACTGGCCTGGCGCCATGGCGCATTGACCCAGCAACTGCTGGCCTGGCAGGCCGGCTATCGCACCGTCACCGGGCAAATCCTCGAACGCCGCCTGGCCGATGGCTCGCGTATCTGGCTCAACAGCGCCACCGCGCTGGACGTTGATATGAATAAAGGGCAACGCAGCATCCGCTTGTATCAGGGTGAGGTAATGATCGCGACCGCGGCCGACCCTCGCCCGTTTGTAGTGACGACCGCCCAGGGCAGCCTTACCCCACTGGGCACTCGATTCAGCGTGCGTGAGCAGGCATCACGCACTCAACTCAATGTGTATGAAGGGGCGGTGCAGGCGCGGTGCATCGACACGCCCCAGGTACGTGTGGCCGCGGCTGGCGAACGCCTGTGGTTCGATACGCAGCGCATCAGCGAAACAACACCGGCGCAGCTTGAACGCCAAGCCTGGACGCGCGGGGTGTTGCCGGCAGAAGACATGCCGTTGGAGGAGTTTATTCACGAATTGGCCAACTATCGCCGTGGGCACCTGGGCGTCGACCCGCGTGTCGCCCAGTTACGCGTGATGGGCACATTTCCCCTGCACGACACCGACCAGGCCCTGGCGATGCTCGAAGGCGTGTTGCCGGTTCGTATCGAACAGACCTTTGCGGGCTGGACGACGGTGAAGCCTCGCTAATTTTTTCCGACGCCACTTCCTGATTTTAATTCTCATTCGATTTAGCTAGTGACATGGCCGCGAGCCACCTCTACAAGGACCCTCAAGATGTCACTCAGCCCTCATCTTCCGCTGCATCTTTTCGCCTGCTCGGCCGCCCTCGCCCTGGCCAGCGTCAGCCCCATCGCCTGGGCCGAGGAGCAACATTACGAAATCGCCGCCGGGCCATTGGCGACCCAATTGAACCTGCTCTCAGCCCAGGCCGGTATTTACCTGGCTGCCGATGCCGCACTGACGGCCGGAAAAACCAGCCATGCCCTCAGCGGCAACTACTCCATCGAGCAGGCCTTGCAGATATTGCTGCTGAACACGGGCCTCACTGCGGTGCAGTTGGGCGGCCAACGCTACCAATTGCAGGCAGCGCCCAGCGAGGCCTCACGACTGGAGTTGAGCAGCACGACCATCTCCGGCAAGGCCCCCGGCTCGACCACTGAAGGCACCGGTTCCTACACCGCCTACTCCTCCAGCAGCTCGACCCGGCTTAACCTGACCCAGAAGCAAACCCCGCAATCGGTCACAGTGATGACCCGCCAGCGCCTGGATGACCAGAAACTCAACAACCTGACGGACGTGCTTGAAGCCAGCCCCGGCATCGCGGTGACTCGCGCGGGCCTGGGCACCGAGAATGACAGCTACTGGTCCCGGGGTTTCCAGATCCAGAACTTCGAGATTGACGGCGTGCCCACCTCCACGCGCATGGACAATTACACCCAAAGCACCGCGATGTACGACCGGGTAGAGATCGTACGCGGCGCTACCGGCCTGATCAGTGGGATGGGCAACCCCTCGGCGACGATCAACCTGATCCGTAAACGCCCGACAGCGCAGGCCCAGGTCAGCCTCACTGCAGAAGCCGGCAGTTGGGACCGCTATGGCACGGGCGTCGATGTCTCCGGACCACTGACTGAAACCGGCACTGTTCGCGGCCGGCTGGTGGTGGATTACAAGACCGAGCAGGCCTGGATCGACCGCTTCAAGCAAGACTCGCAATTAATCTACGGCATCAGCGAGTTCGACCTCAGCGATTCAACCCTGTTGACCGCAGGCTTCAGCTACCAGAAGACCCAAGTTGATTCGCCCCTGCGCGGCGGCTACCAGACGCTGTTCAGCAACGGCGAGAAAACCCATGCCCAACGCTCGCTCAATACCGCACCGAAATGGTCCTACAACGATCACGACCAGACCAACTACTTCACCTCCATCGAGCATCAATTCGATAACGGCTGGAGCGGCAAGATCGAGTACGGCCACACCGAGAACAAGTTCGACGAGTTTTTCTCCTTTACCATCGGCAGCCTCGACCAGGCCACTGGTTCGGGTGGCACCCTGCTGCCTGTACGTTGGTCGGGCACACCACGCCAGGACAACCTGGACGCCTACCTCACCGGCCCGTTCTCGGCATTCGGCCGTGAACACGAGCTGATCACCGGCATTACCGCGACCGACTACGAAGAACACACCCCCAACTACGGGGATTGGCTACGCGACTATGGCTTCCAGGTGCCTGACTACCGCACCTGGAACGGCGACTCGCCAAAGCCGACGACGCCGGTACTCGGCAAGGGCAGCATCCGCGAGAAGCAATATGCCGCCTACCTGACTTCACGCCTGCACATCACTGACGACTTGAGCCTGATCCTCGGCGGGCGCTTGACCGACTGGAAGCGTGACACCGACACCAACGTGTATGGTGAAGGCACCTCCTCGGTCAAGGAACGCGAAACAGGCGTCTTTATTCCCTATGCCGGCGTGGTCTACGACCTGGATGAAAATTGGGCGTTGTATGCCAGCTACACCAAGATCTTCAATCCGCAGGCGTCCTACGTGCGCGACATCAACCGCAAGGCCTTGCCGCCCCTGGAGGGCAAAGGCTATGAAGTGGGGATCAAGGGCAGCTTCTACGACGAACAGTTGAACGCCAGCCTGGCACTGTTCCAACTCGAACAGGACAACCTCGCTGTCTGGCAATCGGATACCCAGGCCTACCGCATCGAGCAAAGCGCCAAGACCCAAGGGGTCGAGCTGGAAATCAATGGGGAATTGGCCGAAGGCTGGCAGGCATCTGCCGGCTATGCCTACAGCGTCACCACCGATGCGGACGACAAACGCATCGTCACTACCCTGCCTCGGCATATGTTCAAGACGTTCACCTCATATCGCTTGCCAGGCGTGCTGGACAAAGTGACGGTGGGTGGCGGGTTCAATTGGCAGACCAAGACCGGCGAAGATTTGCACTATTACCAGCAGGGCAGCTACGCCGTGGCCAACCTGATGGCGCGTTACGACTTCTCGAAAAACCTCAGTGCCACCGTCAACCTGAACAACGTGTTCGACCGCGAGTACTACGCACGCGTTTATTCAGAAGGGATGTATGGCGCGCCGCGTAATGTCATGACCAGCCTGAAGTACAACTTCTGAGGCGTTGGCCCTCGCCTGATAGCCAGGCGAGGGCTGCTCATAAAGTGGGCTGCGAGAGAATGGGTTTCTTGCGGGCAAAAAAAAACCCGGAAATCCTCACTTGCGTGGGCCTTCCGGATTTTCTAAACCGCCAAAAATGGTGGGTCGTGTGGGATTCGAACCTACGACCAATTGGTTAAAAGCCAACTGCTCTACCAACTGAGCTAACGACCCGCTGTGTGGTGGCGCGTATAATACTGATTTCTAAGGATTATTCAACACCTTATTTGAAATAAATCAGAAATAACGCGTTGGGTCCGCAATTCCGGCCGCTTGGAAGCCTTCTGCGCGCAGTCGGCAGCTGTCACATTTCCCACAAGCACGGCCGTCATCGTCTGCCTGATAGCAGGAAACAGTCAGCGAATAATCGACGCCAAGTCCTACACCAGCCTTCACAATATCGGCCTTGCTGAGGTTTTGCAGCGGCGCGAGGATACGGAACCCCTGCCCTTCTACCCCGGCTTTGGTCGCCAGGTTGGCCATGCGCTCGAACGACTCGACGAACTCTGGGCGACAGTCCGGGTAACCGGAATAATCCACGGCGTTGACGCCGATAAAGATGTCGCGGGCGTTCAGCACTTCAGCCCAACCCAGGGCCAGGGACAGGAACACGGTGTTGCGTGCCGGCACATAAGTCACCGGAATGCCTTCGCTCGGTGCTTCTGGCACATCGATGCTGCTGTCGGTCAAGGCCGAGCCGCCGATGCCATTGAGGTTCAGGCCGATCACCTTGTGCTCGGCAACCCCCATGTCCCGCGCGACACGCGCAGCTGCGTTCAACTCGGCGCGATGGCGCTGGCCGTAGTCAAAGCTCATGGTGTAGCAGGTGTAACCTTCAGCCTGCGCCATTGCCACCACCGTGGCGGAGTCGAGGCCGCCGGAAAGCAGGATTACCGCGCGTTTTTGATCCATGGTGTGTTCAGTCATATCAGCGTCCTGGCTCGTCGTTCCAAAGGTATTTATGCAACTGCAATTGCAGGCGCACCGGTAGATTGTCCGCAACCACCCAATCGGCGAGGTCACGCGCATTCAAGTCATGGTGGCTGGGGGAGAACAGCACCTCGCCCGCGCGACGGTCCAGGCCATACTGGATCAGCTTGGAGTTCGCCCAGTCGTAATCTTCACGGGAGCAGATGACGAACTTGACCTGGTCGTTGGCCGTCAGCAGATCGATGTTCTCATAGCGGTTGCGGTGCGCTTCCTTGGAGCCTGGGGTCTTCAGGTCGACCACGCGGCTCACGCGCGGGTCCACCGCAGAGATATCCAAGGCGCCACTGGTTTCCAGGGACACCTCGTAACCGGCATCACACAGCTGTTTGAGCAACGGGATGGCATTGGGTTGCGCCAGCGGCTCGCCGCCCGTCACGCAGACGTAGCGCGGCCGGTAACCGGCAACCTGCTCAAGGATGTCTTCGAGGGTGCGCACCGTACCGCCACTGAAGGCGTAGGCGCTGTCACAGTATTGGCAACGCAACGGGCAACCGGTCAGCCGCACAAAGACTGTGGGCAGGCCAGCGGTGCGCGTTTCACCCTGCAACGAGTAAAAAACTTCGGTGATACGTAATGTGTCTTGCATAGTCGCCACGGGCGTAACAGCTAAACAGGCTGTCCGCCTCCGTCAGGCACTTCAAGGGACCCCGCCAACGCGTAGACCCCAAAAAGCGTGTTTCATAAAAGGGCGTGGATTCTAACGAAAAAACCCGCGACAGGCGCGGGTTTCTTCTAAACGGACAGCATCGCTTACAAGCGTTGCAGATCCCGTTGCGCCAACTGGGCAGCGGAAGTCCCCGGATACTGGGCGACAACCTGCTGCAGAATGCCTTTGACCTTGTCGGTATGACCCAGGCGGCGTTCTACGTCGGCGAGTTTGTACAGCGAATCAGGCACCTTGGCGTGCTTGGGGTACAGTTGGCTGACCTTGGCAAATGCCTGGCCGGCGCCCTGCAGATCACCCTTGGCCAGGTTGACCTCACCCAACCAGTATTGGGCATTGCCCGCGTACTGGCTGTTCGGATACTTGCGCAGGAATGCGGTAAAGGCCTGGCTGGCCTTATCGAAATCCTTGGCTTTGATCAGGTCGAAAGCGGCATCGTAATACAGCTTTTCCTTGGCCGGATCACCCGGTTCGCTGCTGGCGGCAGGGGCGGCAGCTGCGGCCCCTGCTGCTGCACCACCGGCAGCAGCGCTTGGCGCGCCACCGGTAGAAGAATTATCAGGAGTAGCGGCAGGTGTAACGCCGGCTCCTATACGTCGGTCAAGATCCTGGTAACGCTCCAGGCCTTCTTGCTTCAGCTGGTTCACTTGATTTTGCAGTACTTCAATCGTGCCTTGCTGCTGCGACAATTGATCCTGCATGCGTTGCAGCTGGTTGAACAGTTCGCCCTGTGCCGAGGGAGCGGACGTAGCCGCTCCCCCCGCATAGGCGCCGTTCGTGCCATAACCTGCTGGCGGATAGCTGCTCCCGCTATTGTTATAGCCAGAGTTGCTATCTTCCACAGGAACCGCAGCCCACACCGCAAGCGGGGCGAGGCTGAGAGCCAATACAGTTAGAGCACGACGGCACGTTCGCATGACGAATTACTTACGCAGTTCGACGCGACGGTTTTGAGCCCAGGACTGCTCGTCGTGGCCAGTAGCAACTGGACGCTCTTTACCGTAGGAAACCAGTTCCAGTTGGCCTGGAGCAACACCTTGCAGTACCAGGTAGCGCTGAACGGCTTTCGCACGACGCTCGCCCAGTGCCATGTTGTACTCACGAGTACCACGTTCGTCGGTGTTACCTTCCAGAACAACGCGAGCGCCGTTAGCTTTCAGGTCCTTCGCGTGAACGTCCAGAGCGCGCATGGCTTCTGGCTTCAGGTCCGAACTGTCGTATTCGAAGTAGAAAGTGGTGATAGCGCGCAGAGCAGCTTCTTCGCTCAGGGAGCCGTCAACTGCACCAGTGTTAGCGCCGTAACCAGCGTTTGGATCAACAGCTGCGCCTTCACCGGCATTGTCGCCGCCTTTAGACGAGCAACCAACGGCTACGGACAGAGCCAGAGCCAGAGCAGCAAACTTACCAAACTTCAGCATTTCCATCGTGAAACTCCTAATGAACCCCAGTGTGTTAAGTACTTCTTTTTGTAGCGCCGCGTCAGTTCAGGTAAGGGGACCAGGACGGTTCTCTGACTTCGCCTTGAGCGGTAGGAAGCGGGAGCCTTACGCGTCCATTAATGGACACGAGCATCAAGACTCCCCGGCCCTGCTGGCGGGTGGCGTAGATTACCATGGTGCCGTTGGGCGCAACAGTAGCTGACTCATCAAGGTTGGTATCCGTGAGGATTTTTACCGTTCCACGCTGCAAATCCTGGGCCGCAACCCGGAAATTAGTGAAACCATCCTGACGGTGAATCATCACCAACGTCTTTTCATCAGCCGAAAGCTTCGGATTGGCATTGTAGTTACCGATAAAAGTAACACGCTCTGCACCACCACCATTCACGTTCGCCTTGTAGACCTGTGGCTTGCCGCCGCGGTCAGAGGTGAAGTAGATGGTTGAACCATCCTTGCCCCAGAACGGTTCGGTATTGATACCCGGGCCGCTGGTTGCGCGAGTGATCTGGCGCGAAGCCATGTTCATCACGTAGATATCCGGGTTGCCGTCCTTGGACAGCACGAACGCCAGGCGCGAACCATCCGGCGACCAGGCCGGTGCACCGTTGAGGCCTTCGAAGTTGGTGATCTGCTCACGACGGCCAGTATCAATGTGCTGGACGAAGATACGCGGACGCTTCTGCTCGAAAGACACGTAGGCGATACGCTTGCCATCCGGCGCGAAACGCGGCGACAGGATAGGCTCACGCGATTGCAGCAGGGTCACGGCGCGTGCACCGTCATAGTCCGAGCGCTGCAAAGTGTAACGAGTGTTGTCTACGGAGAAACGCTCAGCCGTGACATACAACAGGCGCGTCGAGAACGCCCCCTTGATGCCGGTGAGTTTTTCAAACGACTGGTCCGAGATGTAGTGGGCCATGTCGCGCAGCTGTTCGGCAGTCCCCGAAACGCTGCCGGTCAAGACCTGCTGCTCAGTGGCCACGTTGAACAACGTGTACTGGATCTGCAGGCGACCACCCGCCGGAACGATGTTGCCGACCATCAGGTACTGGGCGCCGACGGCTTTCCAGTCACGGAAGATGACTTCGCTGGCCTGGGTAGGCTGGCTGATCATGTTGCCTTTCGGAATCGGCGCGTAGTAACCGGAATTGCGCAGGTCATCGCTGACGATCTGGGCCATGTCGTCCGGCAGCACGCTGCCGCCCTGCCAACCGAACGGTACAACTGCGATCGGGGTGGCCCGATCGCTACCGCTGGTGACCAGGATGTTCTTTTCATCCGCCGCCGCTATCCCTGCCATACAGCAAATAACGACAAGCATTCCTCGAAGAAGGTTTCTCACAAGGCTAGATCCTCAGGTGTGAATGTCATCTTGAATGAACGATAGGGAGCGAAGTCGCTTGGTTTCATTCCCTGCATCTCGGTCAACCGGCCAATGTTCTTGACCGCGGCAACCGCCGAACTGTCGAACGAACCGTCACCACTGGACTTGGCCACGCTGACCGAAGTCACCGTACCGTCCGGCAACATGCCGATCTGCAGCACTACTGTCATGCCTTTGCGTGCCGAAGGTGGACGGGTCCAGCCTTCTGCTGCGCGTGCCCGAATCAGGTCGTCGAAACTGCCCGCGACTTCATCGCCACGCTCATCGGCCAAGGCTTGCTGACGCTGCGGCGTGTCGGAGAGCAAATCTGCCAAGGCCTGGGCCTTTTTCTCTTCGGCGGATTTACGCGCTGCTTCCTGGGCCTTTTTCTTGGTGGCATCGGCGGCAGCTTTCTTCTTCGCGTCGTCGGCGATTTTCTTCTTCGCCTCGTCTGCTTCAGCTTTTTTCTTGGCGTCTTCGGCGGCTTTCTTCTTCGCGTCTTCGACTATCTTTTTCTTGGCGTCTTCAGCGGCCTTTTTCTTGGCCTCTTCTTCGGCAGCTTTCTTCGCTTCGTCTTCGGCTTTCTTCTTGGCTATATCAGCCAATTGTTTCTCTTCGGCCTTTTTCGCGTCGGCAGCTTTCTCGGCTTTCTTGGCTTCATCAGCCTTTTTCGCCTCGTCGGCCTTCTTCGCTTCGTCAGCCTTTTTCGATTCCTCGGCCTTTTGAGCCGCCTCTTCTTTCTTTTGTTCCGCAGCAGCCTTCACCGCTTCCTGCTCGACCTTCTTCTGTTCCATCTGTTCGACTTCAGTCTGGCGCGCAGCCGACTTCTGGGCCTCACCCGCAATCTTCTGATTGGTCTGGGTGGTGGCCTGGCTTTTCGATTTCAGCTGATACAGGGTCGCCTGCACGATCGGCTTGGCTGGCGGCAGATCCGGGGTCATGGCAAAGCTGACGAACAGCATGCCAAACACCAGGACGTGCAGGGCAATTGCCCAGACGCTAGGCCAGAAGAAGCTTTCCGAGGCGGACGGCTCTCGCTGTTGCTGCATCAGGGCGCCTCGGTAATCAAGCCAACGTTACCGACGCCGGCCTTCTGCAGCCCGCCCATGGCGCCCATCACAGAGCCGTAGTCGACCGACTTGTCACCCCGGATGAACACCTGGGTGTGCTTGCCGCCTTCGTTGCCGGAGCGAATGATCTTGGTCACCGCATCGGTCATCGCCGGCAGGGTCAAGGCCTTGTCTTGCTGTTTCTGAGTGTCGACTTCGCTGCCAAGGTTCCAGTAATAGGTCTTGTCAGCCTTGATCGAAATGGTCAGGACCTGTGTGTTGTTGTCTTGCGGCAAGGCTTCACTGGAAACCTTGGGCAGATCAACCTTCACGCCCTGGTTGAGCATCGGCGCGGTCACCATGAAGATGACCAGCAGCACCAGCATCACGTCGATGTAGGGCACTACGTTCATCTCGGCGACCGGCTTGCGCTTTTTGCGAGCTCGAGCGATTAAAGCCATTGGGAATTACCTGCTTATTCTTCGCTGGTGTGCACTTTACGGTGCAGGATCGCCTGGAATTCATCGGCGAAGGTGTAGTAACGGCCGATCAACGTTTCGCTGGTGGCAGCAAAGCGGTTGTAGGCGATTACTGCGGGGATAGCGGCGAACAGGCCGATCGCAGTGGCGATCAGGGCTTCGGCAATACCTGGGGCCACGGTGGCCAGGGTCGCTTGCTGGGCCTGGGCCAGGCCGCGGAAGGAGTTCATGATCCCCCACACGGTACCGAACAGGCCGATGTACGGGCTGACCGAACCGACGGTGGCGAGGAACGGCAGGCTCTGCTCCAGCTTCTCTTCTTCACGGGAGATGGCCACGCGCATGGCACGTGCCACGCCTTCCATCACGGCTTCCGGATCAACACCCGGCTGCTGGCGCAGGCGCGAGAACTCCTTGAAACCGGCACGGAAGATCTGCTCCACGCCCGAATCCGGGTCCGGGTTGCTGCCGGCCTGGCGGTACAGCTTGGACAGGTCGATACCCGACCAGAAGCGCTCTTCGAAGCTCTCCAGGGCACGTCGACCGGCGCGCAGCAGGTTGCTGCGCTGAAAAATCATGACCCAAGAGGTAACCGATGCGGCTACCAGGGTCAGCATGACCAGTTGAACCACAACACTGGCATTGCTGACCAGGCTCCACATGGAGGAATGGTCGACGACGGTAGGTTCCACGCTAAATCTCCTGCTTTGATTGTTTACCCGCGCCGCTCACGGCGGCAAAGGCCGCACGTAGAGTTTCGGGAATGGCCCGAGGTTTCAAACTGTTGGTGCGCACACACGCCACCAGGAACTGCCCCTCACAGAGCAGCGTTGCATCCGTTGCCCGCCTGACCTGTTGCTTGAAACGCAGGCTGGCACGGTTCAATTCGATTACTTCAGCGCTGACCAGCAGTTCATCGTCCAACCGCGCCGGCGCGTGATACCGCGCCTCGCTGGAATGCACGACGAACAACAGGTCCTCCCCTGCCAGCTCGGATTGGGCAAAGCCCAGCTCCCGTAGCCGCTCGGTTCGAGCCCGCTCCATGAACTTGAGGTAATTGACGTAATACACGATGCCGCCAGCATCGGTGTCCTCGTAATAAACGCGACAGCGATGTGCGAACGACTGATCCCCGTTTTGCGCGCGCATACTCTAGTGCTTACTCCTCAGGTTGCCAATCCGGCTGGGCAACTGTTTTTTCATCCACCGAAACATTTCCAGTGACTGAATGACGACGCCAGCCACTAGGACAGCACAAACATCGAATAAATCGACTTGCGTGAAGCTTTTAATCGTCCACTGCATCGAGGAATTCGTCTACCACAGGCATCTCACCCAATCGTGACGGAATGTTTAACCCGAAGTGCAGATACGCATGCCGCGTCACCACCCGGCCCCTCGGCGTACGCATGATGTAGCCCTGCTGGATCAGGTACGGCTCCAGCACATCCTCGATGGTGTGGCGCTCTTCACTGATGGCCGCCGCCAGGCTGTCGACCCCCACCGGGCCACCGTCGAACTTCTCGATCATGGTCAAGAGTAGACGCCGGTCCTGGTGATCGAAGCCATGCTCGTCCACATCCAGCAGGTTCAAGGCCAGGTCGGCCACGGCCTTGGTGATATGCCCCTTGGCCCGCACTTCGGCAAAGTCACGCACGCGGCGCAGCAGGCGGTTGGCGATCCGTGGCGTGCCGCGGGCCCTGCGGGCGATTTCAAACGCGCCTTCCGGGTCCAGCGGCAGGCCGAGAATGCTCGCCGAACGGCTGACAATGGTCGCCAGGTCTGCGGTGCTATAGAACTCCAGACGTTGAACAATGCCGAAACGGTCTCGCAGCGGGTTGGTCAGCATCCCGGCACGGGTGGTCGCGCCGACCAATGTGAACGGCGGCAGGTCGAGCTTGATCGAGCGAGCTGCCGGGCCTTCGCCGATCATGATGTCGAGCTGGAAGTCCTCCATCGCGGGGTACAGCACTTCCTCGACGATCGGCGACAGCCGGTGAATCTCGTCGATGAACAGCACATCGTGGGGCTCAAGATTGGTCAGCAATGCCGCCAGGTCGCCTGGGCGCTCCAGCACCGGGCCGGAGGTGGACTTGATCGACACGCCCATTTCCTGAGCGATGATGTTGGCCAGGGTGGTCTTGCCGAGCCCCGGCGGGCCGAAGATCAAGGTGTGGTCCAGGGACTCGCTGCGCCCGCGCGCTGCCTGGATGAACAGCTCCATCTGCTCGCGCACGGTGGGCTGGCCGATATAGTCGGCCAGGCTCAGGGGGCGGATGGCGCGGTCCTGGATTTCTTCACGGTCACGGGGGCCAGTGGCCGCGATCAGACGATCAGCTTCAATCACTTAAATCATTCCCTTCAGGGCGCGGCGGATCATGTCTTCACTGCTCAGGTTCTTGTCCTTGATGGCCGATACGGCCTTGCTGGCTTCCTGCGGCTTGTAGCCCAGGGAAATCAGCGCGCTGACCGCATCACTTTCGGCGCTGGCGACCTGGCCCGCCGGCATATCCGGTTGGTTCGGCACCAGCGCAAACATGCTCGGCACCACTTCCCAGGCTTTAAAGCGGTCCTTGAGCTCCACCAGCAGGCGCTCGGCCGTCTTCTTGCCGACCCCCGGGACCTTGGTCAGCGCCGAGGTGTCCTGGGCTGAAACGGCACGCACCAGCTCATCCACTTCCAGGCTCGACATCAATGCCAGGGCCAGTTTCGGTCCCACGCCATTGAGGCGAATCAGCTCGCGGAAGAAATCCCGGTCGCGCTTGCCGATGAAACCATAGAGTAGTTGCGCGTCTTCGCGTACCACCAGATGGGTGTGCAGCGTCAGCGGCTCACCGACCGACGGTAGGCGATACAGGGTGGTCATGGGCACTTCCAGCTCATACCCCAGCCCGTTTACATCCAGAATCAGGTGCGGCGGCTGTTTCTCAGCCAGGGTGCCGCGCAAGCGTCCAATCACGGTTCAGATCCTTAAAGCTTGGGGTCAGAGCATGGCCTGACCGGAAATAACGATTGCGCTGATGCTATCAGAGACGCAGGCGCCCGCCACGACTGCGTGCCGTACCGAGGCCGTGGGGCAGCAGGCTGGAACGGGTATGCGCGTGGCAAATCGCAATAGCCAGGGCGTCCGAGGCGTCGATCTGCGGCTTGGCGGTGAGCTTGAGCATGTGCATGACCATCATCTGCACCTGCTCTTTATTGGCCGCACCGGTCCCCACCACGGCCTGCTTGACCTGGGTCGCGGTGTATTCGGCGATTTCCATGCCCTCCTCCGCACCGGCCACGATGGCGGCGCCCCGGGCCTGGCCGAGCTTGAGGGCCGAGTCGGCATTCTTGGCCATGAAGACCTTTTCGATGCCCATGGTCACCGGCCCATAGGTCTGGATCACTTCACGCACGCCGCGATAGACGATCTGCAAGCGCTCGGCCAGCTCGCCCGCACCGGTACGAATGCACCCCGATGCAACGTAGATGCAGCCACGTGGCGTCTGCTGCACCACGCCAAAACCGGTGATGCGCGAGCCGGGGTCGATACCTAGGATTAAAGTCATAACGCCTGCGGGTTGGATTTACAGCGGTATGTGCCAGGCACACATCGTGTGTAACAGCATAGAACCCTGTGGGCGCTGGCTTGCCTGCGATGCGCGCGCCTCGGTGTGTCAGTGGCACCGCGGTGATGCTTTCGCAGGCAAGCCAGCGCCTACACTGGATTGTCTTGGATCTTAAGAGAGCTGTTCGGCTACAGATTCAGGGATGTCGGCGTTGGAGTACACGTTCTGCACGTCATCCAGGTCTTCGAGCATATCCAGCAGCTTCAACACTTTCTGCGCACCGTCCAGGTCCAGCTCGGCGCTGGTGGTCGGCAACATCACGATTTCCGCGTCGGTGCCCTTGAAGCCAGCAGCTTCCAGCGCGTTACGCACGGCATAGAAGCCAGCAAAGGAGGTGAACACGTCGATGGAGCCGTCTTCGTTGCTCACCACGTCGTCGGCATCCGCCTCCATGGCAGCCTCGATCAACGCATCTTCGTCCACACCCGGCGCGAAGGAGATCTGCCCCTTGCGCTCGAACAGGTAGGCCACCGAGCCATCAGTGCCCAGGTTGCCGCCGCACTTGCTGAACGCATGGCGCACGGCAGCAGCAGTCCGGTTGCGGTTGTCGGTCATGCACTCGACCATGACGGCCACGCCGCCCGGGCCGTAGCCTTCGTAAGTCAGCTCGACCATGTCGTCGGTATCGGCGGCACCAGCGCCACGGGCCACCGCACGATCAATGATGTCCCGGCTCATGTTGGCGCCCAGCGCCTTGTCCAGCGCCAGGCGCAGGCGCGGGTTGGAACCTGGGTCACCGCCGCCCTGGCGGGCAGCGACGGTCAGCTCGCGGATCCACTTGGTGAAGATCTTGCCTTTCTTGGCATCCTGACGCTCTTTGCGGTGCTTGATGTTCGCCCACTTGGAATGGCCAGCCATAACACAACTCCGAAATTCTGTAGAAACCTTATCAACCCCACCCCAGGTGGGATACAACCCTTGTAACGCAAAGGCGCATCCGAAGATGCGCCTTTTTAGACTGCGTAAACCTCAGTGCGCTTTCACGCAGCGGCCTTACTCAGCCTTCGGCGTCTCGCGCAGACGGATGTGCAATTCGCGCAGAGCCTTGGCATCCACCACACCTGGAGCCTGGGTCATGACATCCGCAGCACTCTGGGTTTTCGGGAAGGCAATCACTTCACGGATCGACTGGGCGCCGGTCATCAGCATCACCAGGCGGTCCAGGCCGAAGGCCAGGCCACCGTGCGGCGGCGCGCCGTATTTCAGGGCGTCGAGCAGGAAGCCGAATTTCTCTTCCTGTTCCGCTTCGTTGATACCCAACAGGCGGAACACCGCTTGCTGCATCTCTTTGCGGTGGATACGGATCGAACCGCCACCCAGCTCGGTGCCGTTCAACACCATGTCGTAAGCGCGCGACAACGCGCCTGCCGGGTTGGCTTCCAACTCTTCAGGCGAGCACTTCGGTGCAGTGAACGGGTGGTGCAAGGCGCTGAAGCTGCCGTCGTCGTTCTCTTCGAACATCGGGAAGTCGACAACCCACATCGGTGCCCACTTGCAGGTCAGCAGGTCCAGGTCGTGGCCCAGCTTGATCCGCAGCGCGCCCAGGGCTTCGCTGACGATCTTGGCTTTGTCGGCACCGAAGAACACGATGTCGCCGTCGACCGCGCCGACGCGATCGAGGATCGCATTGAGGTTGTCCAGCGGAATGTTTTTCACGATCGGCGATTGCAGGCCGTCAACGCCATTGGCGCGCTCGTTGACCTTGATGTACGCCAGCCCCTTGGCGCCGTAGATGCCGACGAACTTGGTGTAGTCGTCGATCTGCTTGCGCGGCATGCTCGCGCCGCCAGGCACGCGCAGGGCGGCGATACGGCATTTAGGGTCGTTGGCCGGGCCGCTGAACACCTTGAAGTCGACTTCCTTGAGCTGGTCGGCCACGTCCACCAGTTCCAGCGGGATACGCAGGTCGGGCTTGTCGGAACCGTAGCGGCGCATGGCTTCTTCGAAGGTCATGTGCGGGAACTCGCCGAACTCCAGGTCCAGCACTTCCTTGAACAGGTTGCGGATCATTTGCTCGGTCAGGCCCATGATCTCTTTTTCATCGAGGAAGCTGGTCTCGATGTCGATCTGGGTGAATTCCGGCTGGCGGTCGGCGCGCAGGTCTTCGTCACGGAAGCACTTGGCGATCTGGTAGTAGCGGTCGAAGCCGGCGACCATCAGCAGTTGCTTGAACAGCTGTGGCGATTGCGGCAGGGCGAAGAACGAACCCGCGTGGGTACGGCTCGGCACCAGGTAGTCACGCGCACCTTCCGGGGTAGCCCGGGTCAGGATTGGCGTTTCGACGTCAAGGAAGCCGTTTTCGTCGAGGAAGCGGCGGATGCTGGTGGTCATGCGCGAACGCAGGCGCAGCTTCTCGGCCATTTCAGGACGACGCAGGTCCAGGAAGCGGTAGCGCAGGCGGGTTTCTTCGCCGACGTCGGAGTATTCGTTGAGTGGGAACGGCGGGGTTTCCGACTCGTTCAGCACTTCCAGCTCGTAGCCCAGCACTTCGATTGCGCCGGAGGCCATGTTCGCGTTCACGGCACCGGCCGGACGCAGGCGAACCTTGCCAGTGATCTTGACGACGTACTCGCTGCGCACGCGGTCGGCGGCGGCGAAGCTCTCGGCGCGGTCCGGGTCGAACACCACCTGGGCCAGACCATCACGATCACGGATATCGAGGAAGATCACCCCGCCGTGGTCGCGGCGACGGTGAACCCATCCGCAAAGGGTGATTTCCTGACCATCCAGGGTCTCGTTCAGTTGGCCGCAATAGTGGCTGCGCATCATGGTAGTGGTTTCACTTCTCGTAATTCGAAATTCGGTGGAGGCCTGCCTCGTCACCGTACATTTAAGCAGGGGACGGATAATGCAGGAGCCTGCGCATGGAGTTCAACTCAGTCTGCTTTGTCGCCGCCGGCCAGATTCTTCTTCGAGCCGGTCTTGAAATCAGTCTCGTACCAGCCGCTGCCGCTCAGGCGGAAGCCCGGCATGGACAACATCTTCTTGAGCTCTGGCGCCTTGCAGGCCGGGCAATCGACCAGCGGCGCGGCGCTGATCTTCTGAATGGCTTCCAACTGATGACCACAGGAAGCACATTGATAGTCGTACATGGGCATGGAGATGTCTCGGCGATCAGAACGTTACTGCGCCACGCCTGCCCCAGGGATAAAGCCCCGGCATGCGCAGCAAAGCGCGGGATTATATCTGGTAAATCGAGGCAGCGCAGCCGGCTTTCTGACCAGGGCCCTGCCCACCTCGACGGCAGGCCAGCCCCGGCGCCGGCCGATTACTCAGGGTTCGGCGTACTCACCCGGTCTTTCAAGGCGTGAACGACACACACCACCCTGACCAACCCGCTGAAGTTCTTCACCCCGCCATGGCGCAAGTGCACTTCCCGATCGACATAAGACAGCAACGCACTGACCGAGCAGGCGTTGATCCTGGCTATTTCCGCCAGGATGTTCCAATACACCTGCTCAAGTCGCAGGCAAGTGGAAAACCCATTGAGGCGCACCGACCGCGACAATGGCTTGGCCAGCCCCATATCAAACCCCTTCGCAAAGGGGTCGACCGTTATCCTGTGAAAACCACCGGTTTCCATTACTCCGTTACCCACTCCACGTGACATACACCTGACACTCCATTGCCAAACAGCAGCCCACGGGTTCTCCCATTGGGCAGTGGCCCTATAAAACAGCAGGCAGAGACAGGCAGCCAGAAGACGCGGAGTTGATCGACGTAGGACAACGCCAGGAAATGCACGGAAACAAGCGAGCGGCGCCAGGACGGCGCCACTCAAGGCGGGTGTTTATTGGTTTTCGAGCAGGGAACGCAGCATCCACGCGGTTTTTTCGTGAACCTGCATACGCTGGGTCAACAGATCGGCAGTCGGTTCATCGCTGACTTTGTCCAGCAACGGGAAGATACCGCGCGCGGTGCGCGTGACCGCTTCCTGACCCGCCACCAGTTGCTTGATCATCTCTTCGGCACTGGGCACGCCTTCTTCTTCCTTGATCGAAGACAGGCGCGCGTAGATCGAATAAGCGCCCGGCGCCGGGAAGCCCAGGGCACGGATACGCTCGGCAATGGAGTCCACCGCCAGCGCCAGCTCGTTGTACTGCTCTTCGAACATCAAGTGCAGCGTACGGAACATCGGCCCCGTGACGTTCCAATGGAAGTTGTGGGTCTTCAGGTACAGTACATAGGTATCGGAAAGCAGTCGCGAAAGCCCGTCGACGATGGATTTACGATCTTCTTCACTGATACCGATATCGATTGCCATGTTTATCCCCTTCAATTGACAAGCATTCATTGATCAGGTGCAGCTCCACTCTAGCAAGAGTACCGGTGGTGCGCAGCCCGACACGCCCAGGTGAGGTGCGGCAAATCGCCCCTGCGTAACCTGCCAGCCGGTGCTGCGCAAGCCTTCGCACGCATCGGGAAAACTTCCCCGCACGCCGCTTGAAAACCCTGCACCTGTCTAGGACAAGCGTTTGACGCAGAAATGCCGTGCCCCTTGCAACACCCGGAAATGCTTGATTTGAGTAGGCACAGCCTTTGCTGTTAAATAGGCGGCGTGTCGCTGCCGTTAATTTCCGCGGCAGCCGGCATAGGCTGATACCCGCGCACGTGCCCAACGCCTCCCATTGTTCAGAAGCGAACCGTGCCAGTCAGCTCTTCCTTGTGATCCGTCTTAACGTGAGTTAATCAAAATGTTGAAAATCGTCCACCTGCTAACGGGCGTTGCAGCTTTGCTGCTGTCCTTTATACCGAGCTTGCAACAGGGAAGCCCTCCCTACCTGGAACAACACGACGCTCTGTACCTGGCCTTGTTCGGCCTTCTTAACCTGACGCTGGCACCGGTGATCCCTTACTGGAACAAAGGCACTCGTCATCAACTGCAAAACCTGGTCAGCGCGCTGCTGGTTCTGACCGTTGTCGTACAAACCCTCACCCTCCTGGCACCTATGCCTGAAGTGGGCGGCCACCCGGCCATCCTGCTCAGCCTGGTGATTGCTGTGGTCGCCATCGTTCTTCACCTGGCCATCAGCTTCTACCGTTCGTCCCCGGCGGCCGCGTCGCAAACTTATGACATGACCAATCGGGATACCGGTACCGTCAAGTGGTTCAACACGTCCAAAGGCTTCGGCTTTATTTCCCGCGATTCGGGCGACGATATCTTCGTCCACTTCCGGGCTATTCGCGGGGAAGGCCATCGCGTCCTGGTGGAAGGCCAGCGCGTGGAGTTCTCCGTGATGAATCGCGATAAAGGCCTGCAAGCCGAAGACGTGATCGCTGCCCTGCCGCGTCGCTGATTCCAGCCTTCGCAGCAAAAAAAACCGCGATCCAGCGTTGACTGGATCGCGGTTTTTTATTGCCGGCTATTTAGTAGTGAGGCGGCGGCGCTTCTTCTTCCGAGGTTTCGAACTGACCGCCCATTTCTTCCTGGCGCTTGAGCAGCGCGGTCATCTGCAATTGCAGGCGCTCGACGGCCCGCTGCTGGGTGACGAGGATGTCATTGAGGGTCTCGATGGTGTCGTCCTGGAAGGCCAGGCGGCTTTCCAGGTCGGTGACGCGGTCTTGCAGGTCCATGATTCAGCCCTGGGTAAAGATGAAGTCGGCGGGCAACAGCTCGCGCAGGCGGGTGCGAATAGCGGCGGCCTGTTCTGCAGTATAAGGCTGCGCCGGATGCTTGCCCCATACCGGCGCAGGCCAGGCGGCATCATCGCGTTTGCGCACGATCACATGCACGTGCAACTGGCTGACCACATTGCCGAGGGCGCCGATGTTCATCTTATCGGCGTTCAAGCCCTCATTGAGCAACTGCGCCAACGCCGTGGTTTCCTGCCATAGACGCTGCTGGTCGGCGACATCCAGTTGAAACACTTCACTGATACCGTTGATGCGTGGCACCAGGATGAACCACGGGTAGTTGGAATCATTGGACAGCAGCAGGCGGCAGAGCGGGAAGTCGCCAATGGCCAGTGTGTCTTGTTGCAGGCGTTGATCTAAGGCGAACACGCGGGCACTCCGTTTTTGCAGGTCGATTTCAGACGCCCAGCATACCTTCGAATGCTCAAGGCTTCACGGCGAATGCGGCGAGCCGCGATGCAAGTGGAGAAAAAGACGCACCCTTTCGAGGCAGCCAGATATTTGAGCTACGCTGATCCGGGCCTGAGCGGGATGCACCAAAATGACCCACTTGTGCATCAAAGGGATCCGCCGATTACCCACTCATGGGGGTGAACCGGTAACGTTTTGCCCGGACCGGGTGTTTTTGGGCCTTCTCACAGGTGTGACACCAAAGCGTCAAGGCCAAACAAAACGACGTAAAAAGCCCGTGCTTATGCGGTTTTTACACGGCCGTAACGTTTTTCACGAAAAAATGACATTCGGTTACCGCTTTGTGCACGCTTGTTGCATTCACACCCACATCGTCGGCAACGGCACCCGTTTGGAAGCAGGTGTTTCGCGATAAAAACACAAGCGTTTCAATACGCATCAAGGAAGACTTCAAACTTTGAAACGGGTTTGAAAACAGTATTGAAGTTGTCAGTCCGGTTACAGGTGGACTGTGAATTTGCGACACGGAGATAGCAATTTACGACAGCCTCGTAAAGAAGCTGAAAGGATAGATGGGCAAGTATCGTCAATAGAGTCTGCGTGATATAACTTTGCGCCGACACAAAAAAGAAAGAGCCGCCCAGATAAAAATACAGGTGGGACGGCAGTACTCTTCCTAAACCAAAGGAGCAAATCACGATGCGCGTGATGAAGTGGAGCATGATCGCCCTGGCTGTTTCAGCAGGCACCTCGCAGTTCGCAATGGCCTCTTCCCAGGACGACGCCAAGGGCTTTGTTGAAGACAGCACTTTCAGCATTAATACTCGCGCGCTGTATTTCAGCCGTGACAAGCGCAACAATGACACTGGCCAGAGCCGTAGCGAAGAAACCGGCCTGGGCTTCAACGGCCTGTACCAGTCGGGCTTTACCCAAGGCACCATCGGTGTGGGTGTCGACGCCATTGGCCTGCTTGGCGTCAAGCTCGACAGCGGCAAGGGTCGCGCCGGTACCGGCCTGTTCCCTGCCGGTTCTGACGGTCGCTCGCAAGACGACTACTCCAAGGGCGGCGCAGCCATCAAGTTCCGTATCTCCGATACCGTCTTGAAAATTGGCGACCAGTACACCACTGCTCCTGTATTCGCCTCTGACGACAGCCGCTTGCTTCCTGAGCTGCCACAGGGCGTGTCGATCACGAGCAACGAGATCAAAGGCCTGAAACTCGAAGCCGGTCACTTCACCTCGATCGTCGCACAGTCTCAAACCTACAAAGACAGTATCAGCGACAGCAACGACCCAAGCCATACAGGCCTGAAAGAAGCTAACTTCGTCGGTGGCGTCTACTCCTGGACCCCAGAGTTCACCACCAGCCTGTACTACTCGAAAGTCGAAGACTACTGGCGCAAATACTACGCCAACGTCAACTGGACTCACGCGCTCAGCGATGACCAGTCGTTGGCTTTCGACTTCAACATCTACGACACCAAGAGCGAAGGTGCCGGCCTGCAACGCGCAGAAAAAGACGGTACTACCAAGCTCGACAACCGTGCGTTCAGCCTGCAGGGTGCCTACACCATCGGCGCTCACACCTTCACCCTGGCAGCCCAGAAAGTTACCGGCGACGGCGACTATGGCTACGGCATCGACGGCGGCGGCTCGGTTTTCCTGGCCAACTCCATCGCTCGTTCCGACTTTAACGCCGAAGACGAGAAGTCCTACCAGGCACGTTACGACATCAACATGGCAACCTTTGGCGTTCCTGGCCTGAGCTTCATGACTCGTTACGTAACCGGTAGCGGCGCTAACACCGCCAGCACCTCGAACGGTAAAGAGTGGGAACGCGACATCGAAGCCAAATACGTGATCCAGAGCGGCCCAGCCAAAGACCTGAGCCTGCGCGTACGTCAAGCAACTTACCGTTCGTCTGACGGCGTGTACTACGGTTCGGCGTCCATCGACGAACTGCGTCTGATCGCGCAATACCCGTTGAACATCTTGTAATTGGCAGTTTGATTACAGTGATGACTTAAGGCCTCGGCCTTAACTAAAAAGCCGCTCCCCTGTTTGCAGGGGAGCGGCTTTTTTATTGCAGTTTTGTTTCACCGGAAAAATAACTAGCAAGCTAACTAACGAGATTGCAGTTTCTGCATCGAACCTGACCTATCCGCCAAGTTCGACGCTGTTGTTTGTGCTTACTTAGACGCCGTTTCCTGCATCACGCGAATAACCCGCTGTGGAAACGGAATATCAATATTCGCCGCCTTCAAACGATCGCGTGCCATTTCATTAAGCATAAACACCACGTCCCAATAATCCGCGGTCTTGGTCCAGCAACGCAGGGACACGGTGATCGAGCTGTCACCCAGGGTCGACACCACGGCCGCCGCCGCCGGATCCGCCAGTACGCGTGGATCTTTTGCCAGCTCCAGCAACACTTCACGGGCTTTCTGCAGGTCCGCGTCATAGTCCACACCCACGTCGAACACCACCTTGCGGGTTGGCTGACGGTTGGTGTTGGTGATGATGCCGTTGGACAGGATGCCGTTCGGGACGATCACCGTCTTGTTGTCGCCGGTCCGCAGCACCGTGTGGAAGATCTGGATGCTGTCGACGGTACCCGAGGTCCCTTGGGCTTCGATCCAGTCACCAATGCGGAACGGGCGGAACAACAGGATCAGCACGCCGCCGGCAAAGTTCGCCAGGCTGCCTTGCAATGCCAGGCCGATGGCCAGGGTAGCGGCACCAATCGCGGCGACGAACGAGGTGGTCGCTACGCCGATCATCGAAGCCACGCTGACAATCAGCATCACCTTCAGCGCAATGTTCGCCAGGCTGGTGATGAAGTGCTGCAAGGCCAGGTCGGCGTTACGGATGGCCAGCAAGCGCCCCACTCGGTGGGTCAGGCGGTTGATCAGCCACCAGCCGATGGCCAGGGTGATCACGGCCAGCAACACGCGGCTGCCGTATTCCATAATCATCGGGATCCAAGACTGCGAGGTCTTGATCAAGTGATCCAGTTCAGCATTCAAATCCATCTATATTCTCCTGGTTACCGGATGTTCGGCGTAGTAAGTGCCCAAAATGCAATTGAGCCCCGGAGGGCTCAAGAGTAGGCGCAGGTTCTGGGGCGTGGGACGTCAAAAACCCCCGCAGGTTCCCCAAGGGGCCATCAGTCGCGGAAGTTATTGAACTGCAGCGGCATATCGAAGGTTTTCGCACGCAAGGCAGCAATTGCCTCTTGCAAGTCATCACGCTTCTTGCCGGTAACGCGTACCTGCTCGCCCTGGATGGCGGCCTGGACTTTGAGCTTGGCATCCTTGATATGCGCAACGATCTTCTTCGCCAGCTCCTTGTCGATGCCTTCCTTGAGCACGGCTTCCTGCTTCATCAGCTTGCCGGAGGCGTAGGCGTCCTTGACTTCAAGGCACTGCACGTCGATCTTGCGCTTGACCAGGGCCAGCTTGAGGATCTCGATCATCGCTTCCAGCTGGAAATCGGCTTCAGCGGTCAGGTTGACGGTCAGTTCCTTTTCCTTGAATTCGAAGCTGCCCTTGCCTTTCAAGTCATAGCGACGGTCCAGTTCCTTGACGGCGTTCTCGACGGCGTTGGTGACTTCGTGTTTGTCCAGTTCGGATACCACGTCGAACGAAGGCATGTCATATCTCCAATATAAGGGGCGGGCTCAGTAGAGATGGAGCGCGCCCGAGCTAAAATGCCGGGGCATTATAGCGGTTCTTTCGTCCCGTTCACTGTGAGCGATCCTACGGAGCAAAAACTGATGTCGACCACCTGGCATATTCTCGGCGCCGGCAGCCTGGGCACACTCTGGGCCACCCGACTGGCGCGCGCCGGCGTGCCCGTGCGGTTGATCCTGCGTGATGAAGCACGCCTGGCGAGCTATCAGTCGAGCAATGGGCTGACCCTGGTGGAACACGGCGTAGCACATACCTACCCGGTCAGCGCAGAAACGCCCCACAGTCCGGAGCCGATTCATCGTCTGCTGGTGGCGTGCAAGGCCTACGACGCCCAGAGCGCCGTCGCACAGCTGCAGCACCGACTGGCACCCGACGCTGAGCTGATCCTGTTGCAGAACGGCCTCGGCAGCCAGGACGCGGTGGCCGCGCAACTGCCCCAGGCGCGCTGCATCTTTGCCTCCAGCACCGAGGGTGCGTTCCGCGATGACGACTGGCGCGTGGTGTTCGCCGGCCATGGCTACACCTGGCTGGGCGACGTGAGCCGGCCGACCCCGCCGCTGTGGCTGGATGACCTGCACGCTGCCGGCATCCCCCACGAATGGAGCACCGACATTCTTACGCGCCTGTGGCGCAAACTGGCGCTCAATTGCGCGATCAACCCGCTGACCGTGCTGTACCAGTGCCGCAACGGCGAACTGCAGAGCCATCAATGTGAAGTCGCAACCTTGTGCGCCGAACTCGGCGAACTGCTCGAATGCTGCGGCCAACCGGCTGCCGCGCTCGACCTGCAGCACGAAGTCGAGCGCGTGATCCAGGCCACCGCCGCGAATTACTCCTCCATGTACCAGGATGTGGCCAACGGGCGCCGTACCGAAATCAGCTTTTTGTTGGGCTATGCTTGCCAGGCGGCAACACGTCACCAGTTGAACCTGCCCCATGTGCAACAACTGCAGGTACGCCTGGTCGACCAGTTGCTTGCACGCGGATTGCCCCGCGACTGAGCCACGCGCTACCCTGCCCGCCTGTCTATCACCTGGGAAAACCCTGATGCCGCTGCGCCAGCGTCTAGAAAACCTACCGGTCGGGCAGAAACTGCTCGCCGCCTTGCTGGTGTTGCTGACCACCGTATTGCTGGTGGCCAACCTGACCTTTATCAGCGCCGCCTATTGGATCTCGCAGGAAAGCATGGCGCCCCAGGCCCTGCAGGCCATCGGCCGGCTGGTGTCCAACCCGGCCCTCGCCGCCGAAGCCCTCGAATCCCCCGCTAAAGCCGACGCGCTGCTGAATGAGCTGACCAGCTATTCGCCGTTGCGCGCCGCAGCGCTGTACGACGGCGAGGGCAACCGCCTGGCGCAGATGCAACACGGCGACCGCCTGCACCTGCCGGACAACTACCGGCATATCGAGGCCTGGCGGGTCACTGAATTTCGCAGTAACCAGATCATCACCCTGCCCCGCGCAGGCCAGCCATCAGGGCATCTGCTGCTGGTGGCCAGCAGCGAACTGCCGGTGGCCTTCTACACCGGCACGCTGACGGCCAGCCTGGGCATCCTGATTTTCAGTGTGCTGCTGTGGCTGGTCATCGCCCGGCAAATCAAACGCCTGATCACCCGGCCGATCCATGAACTGGAAGAACTTTCACGCCAGGTCACCCGCGAAGAGAACTACGCCCTGCGCGCCGGGCGCGGCAACCACGATGAAATCGGCAGCCTCGCCGAAGCCTTCAACACCATGCTGTCGCGCATCGAAGCCCGCGAGCAACAGCTCAAGCGCGCGCGCGACGACTCCCAGGCCGCCTACGATCAGGCACAGGGCCTGGCCGAAGAGACGCGCCACACCAACCGCAAGCTCGAACTGGAAGTCCAGGTTCGCAGCAAGATCGAGAAAAAGCTCACCGGCTTTCAGAATTATCTGAACAGCATCATCGACTCGATGCCGTCGGCGCTGATCGCCCTGGACGAGCAGCTCTACGTCACGCAGTGGAACCAGGAAGCCAGCGCGCTCTCCGGCACGCGCCTGGATGAAGCCTTGAACCAGCCGATCTACCTGGCCTTCCAACCGCTCAAGCCGTACCTGCCGCAGATCAAGGCCACGGTCGAACAACACACGGTGGAGCGCATCGAACGCGTCACCTGGATCAAGGACGACGAGCCCAAGCACTACGCCCTGACCTTTTACCCGCTGACCGGCGGTGCCGGGCGCGGCGTGGTGATCCGTATCGACGACATCACCCAGCGCCTGTCCCTGGAAGAAATGATGGTGCAGTCGGAGAAGATGCTTTCCGTGGGTGGCCTGGCTGCCGGCATGGCCCACGAAATCAACAATCCGCTGGGGGCAATCCTGCACAACGTGCAGAACATTCGCCGCCGGCTGTCATCCGATCTCCCCAAGAACCTGGAGCATGCGGAACAGGTGGGCATCGAGCTGGAGAGGGTCAATCGCTACCTGCAAAGTCGCGAAGTGCCACAACTGCTCGACGGCATCCAGCAAGCCGGGGCGCGGGCGGCGAAGATCGTCACCCACATGCTCAGCTTCAGCCGCCGCAGCAACCGACAAATGGCGCCTTGCGATCTACCGGCGCTGATCGACCAGGCGGTGGAAATTGCCGGCAACGACTTCGACCTGACCATCGGTTTCGACTTCAAGGGCCAGGCCATCATCCGCCAGTTCGACCCGCAACTGGGCCCGGTACCCGGCACGGCCAACGAGCTGGAACAAGTGCTGCTCAACCTGCTGAAGAACGCCGCCCAGGCCATTCACCTGCGCGAAGACGACAGCGAGCCGGGGCGCATCATCCTGCGCACGCGCCTCAACCCGCCGTGGGCGGAGATCCAGGTCGAAGACAACGGCATCGGCATGAGCGAAAACGTGCGCAAACGGACCTTCGAGCCGTTCTTCACCACCAAGGAAATCGGCCAGGGCACCGGGCTTGGGCTGTCAGTGTCATATTTCATCATCACCAACAACCACAAGGGCCAGATGGAAGTGCACTCCACCCTCGGCCAAGGCACCTGTTTCACCCTGCGCCTGCCTTTGGCCGGCAGCCAACTGCCACCTTACGAACTAACCGAACTGGAGCACTGACCATGGGCTTTCGCCTGTCGAAGATCTACACCCGCACTGGCGACAAGGGCGAGACCGGCCTCGGCGATGGCCGCCGCGTGCCCAAGGACCACCCGCGCGTGGAGGCGATTGGCGAAGTCGATACGCTCAACAGCCAGTTGGGTTTGCTCCTCGCCAGCCTGGAAGAGCAAAGCGGCCAGCACCCGGCGCTCAAGGAGGTGATCGAGGTGCTGAGCCCGTGCCAACATCGCCTGTTTGACCTGGGCGGTGAACTGGCCATGCCGGTGTACAAGGCGCTGAATGCAGCAGAGGTGGATCGGCTGGAAGCAGCGATCGATCGCTGGAACGAGGAAGTCGGGCCGCTGGAAAACTTTATCTTGCCCGGTGGCTCGGCGTTGATCGCTCAGGCCCACGTGTGCCGTAGCCTGGCGCGCAGCGCGGAGCGGCGGTGTCAGCATCTGAATGCGATGGAGCCGCTGGAGGGGGTGGGGTTGGCGTATATCAATCGGCTGTCGGATTTGCTGTTTGTGGCAGCCAGGATAATCGCCAAGCGCCAGGGGGTAGCCGAGATTCTGTGGCAGGCTGCGGCGAAGCCACACTGATGATTATCTAGCGCCTGATTGGGCCCCGTCGCATGCAAGCCCGCTCCCACATTCGAATGCACTCCAGCGTTGGAATCCGATCGAATGTGGGAGCGGGCTTGCTCGCGAAGAGGCCCGTCAGAACAGCATCAAGCCTGCGGCCAGAACGCCCGAATTCCAGCCACACCCTGAGCCCCGGCTTCCCAAGCCTGTTCCCGCTCCGCAGGCCCTACCCCGCCCAGCAGAAACACCGGCTTGCTGAACCCACGGATCAACTCTGCCGCCTGCTCCCAACCCAAAGGCTGGGCATCAGGATGCGTCTGCGTCGGCTGCACGGGCGACAGCGTGACAAAATCCACGTCCATTATTTCTGCCAGCGCCAACTCTTCGGCATTGTGGCACGAGGCTGCCAACCAGCGATCCTTCGGCAGTGGCCGCCCCTTACTGGCGTACTTGCGCAGCTGCGCCGAAGTCATGTGCCAACCGGCTGCTGGGAAATCCCCCAGCCATTCAAATGGCCCCTTGAGCATCAGTTGCGCCTTGCCCGCACACAGGCCCACCGCATCCACCGCCAGATCACGGTATTTAGGGTCGTAGCCGTTGGGTGCACGCAATTGAATCAGCTTGATGCCGCCAGCGATGGCTTTCTGGATACCGCGCAGCAACGTCGGGGTTTCCAGCTCGCCCGGGGTGATCAGGTAGTCGGCCGGCAAGCGCGCAGCAGTCACGATGGGCGCGTTCGCTGCGGGAAACTCATAGTTGAGCAAATCCCGCGGGGCCACCCACTCCAGCGGCTGCCCTTCGGCACCATGAGGCTCGCCGGTAAACGCCGAGACATCCCAGACATCCAGCAACACCTGCTTGTCCGGGTAGTCATGCTGCACCTTGATCAGCGGCCGCGCCGCGGTGACCTGGATACCCAGCTCTTCCTGCAATTCGCGCGACAACGCGGTGGCGACCGACTCATCGGCCTCCACCTTGCCCCCGGGAAACTCCCAGAGGCCGCCCTGATGCTGGGTATCGGCACGGCGCGCGAGCAGGATCCTGCCATCGACACCGCGGATCACCGCTGCTGCTACATGCACTCGTTTCACCGCGCTTTCCTCTTTGCTATCAGGTGCGGTATTCCGCATTGATCTTCACGTACTCGTGGGACAGGTCAGTGGTCCAGATGGTTTCGCTGCACGCGCCGCGCCCCAACTCGATACGGATAGTGATTTCTTCCTGCTGCATCACCGCCGAGCCCTGGGCTTCGGTGTAGGTTTCGGCGCGGGCACCACGGCTGGCAATGCACACGTCGCCGAGGAACACGTCGATCTTGCTCACGTCCAGGTCCGGCACGCCGGCACGGCCGACGGCGGCGAGGATCCGGCCCCAGTTCGGGTCGGAAGCGAACAGCGCAGTCTTGATCAGCGGCGAGTGGGCCACGGTGTAGCCGACATCCAGGCATTCCTGGTGGTTGCCACCGCCGTTGACTTCAACTGTCACGAACTTGGTCGCACCCTCACCGTCGCGCACGATGGCCTGGGCCACGTCCATGCACACTTCGAACACGGCCTGCTTCAGGGCAGCGAACAGCGGGCCTTCGGTAGAGGTGATTTCCGGCAGGTTGGCCTGGCCGGTGGCAATCAGCATGCAGCAGTCGTTGGTCGAGGTATCGCCATCGATGGTGATGCGGTTGAACGACTTGTTGGCGCCGTCCAGCATCAGGCGCTGCAGCACGTCGCGGGAGACTTTGGCGTCGGTGGCGATGTAGCCGAGCATGGTGGCCATGTTCGGGCGGATCATGCCTGCACCCTTGCTGATGCCGGTCACGGTGACGGTCACGCCATCGTGCACGAACTGGCGACTGGCGCCTTTTGGCAGGGTGTCGGTGGTCATGATGCCGGTCGCCGCTGCGGCCCAGTTATCCACAGACAGGTCGTCCAGCGCGGCTTGCAGGGCGCCTTCGATTTTTTCCACCGGCAGCGGCTCGCCGATCACACCGGTGGAGTACGGCAGCACCTGGCTGGCATCCACGCCGGTCAACTGAGCCAGCTTGGCGCAGGTACGTGCAGCGGCCACCAGGCCCGGCTCGCCGGTACCGGCGTTGGCATTCCCGGTGTTGGTGAGCAGATAACGGATCGGGCCGGCAACGCGTTGCTTGGCCAGGATCACCGGTGCAGCGCAAAAGGCGTTGAGGGTGAATACACCCGCGACAGTCGAGCCTTCGGCACAGCGCATCACCACTACATCCTTGCGCCCTGGGCGCTTGATGCCGGCCGAAGCGATACCAAGCTCAAAACCGGCAACCGGGTGCAATGTGGGCAAAGGACCAAGACCAACAGCCATGAATGCGCTCCTTAAAAATAGGTGATGTCTGTGCCGTCGCGATCGACGGTGAAATTAATGGCAAAACGCCGCGACGGCAAAAGCCGGTCGCGGCGCGAGGTGTTGCAGCGTCAGGCAAAAATCTTAGTTGATTTCGCCGTGGCAGTGTTTGAACTTCTTGCCCGAACCGCACCAGCACAGCTCATTGCGGCCCAGCTTCTGCTCGTTGCGCACCGGGGTTTGAGCCAGGGCCACATCGACCTCTTCGCCCAATACCTCAGGGGCTTCCAGGCCCGGCGCTTCGTCGTGCTGGAACTGCATGCGCGCCGCCAGTGCCTCGGCTTCCTGACGCAGGCGAGCTTCTTCCTCGATCGGGTCTTCGCGACGCACCTGAACGTGGGACAGCACGCGAATCGAATCGCGCTTGATCGAATCCAGCAGCTCGGAGAACAGCGTGAACGACTCGCGCTTGTACTCCTGCTTCGGGTTCTTCTGGGCGTAGCCACGCAGGTGGATACCGTGACGCAGGTGATCCATGGTCGACAGGTGGTCTTTCCACAGGTCGTCCAGCACGCGCAGAACGATTTGCTTCTCGAAGGTGCGCAGTGCTTCGGCACTCGCCTGCTCTTCTTTCTCGTTGTACGCGGCCAGCAATTCGGCCATCAGTTTTTCGCGCAGGGTTTCTTCATACAGGTGATCGTCTTCGTCGAGCCACTGCTGGACCGGCAAGTCGACACCGAAGTCGCTCTTCAACGCTGCTTCCAGGCCGGCGACATCCCACTGCTCAGGCAGCGATTGTGGCGGGATGTGTGCGCTGACGGTGGCGTTGAGCACGTCCTGGCGGAAATCGGCAATGGTCTCGCCAATGTTGTCGGCGGCCAGCAACGTGTTACGCATGTGATAGATCACTTTACGCTGTTCGTTGTTGACGTCATCGAACTCGAGCAGCTGCTTGCGAATGTCGAAGTTGCGGCCTTCAACCTTGCGCTGGGCCTTCTCGATGGCGTTGGTCACCATGCGGTGCTCGATCGCTTCACCGGACTGCATGCCCAGGGCCTTCATGAAGTTCTTCACCCGGTCCGAGGCGAAGATACGCATCAGGCTGTCTTCCAGGGACAGGTAGAAGCGGCTGGAACCGGCGTCACCCTGACGGCCGGCACGACCACGCAGCTGGTTGTCGATACGACGGGATTCGTGACGTTCGGACGCGATCACCTGCAAGCCACCGGATTCCAGTACGGCCTGGTGACGTTTCTGCCAGTCAGCCTTGATCTGGGCGATTTGCTCAGGGGTCGGGTTGTCCAGCGAGGCCACTTCCACTTCCCAGTTGCCGCCCAACAGAATGTCGGTACCACGACCGGCCATGTTGGTGGCGATGGTCAGTGCGCCTGGGCGACCGGCCTGGGCGATGATCTCGGCTTCTTTTTCGTGGAACTTGGCGTTGAGGACCTTGTGCTCGATGCCTTCCTTGTTGAGCAGGTTGGACACGTGCTCGGAAGTCTCGATGGTGGCGGTACCCACCAGGATCGGACGGCCCTGGGCCATGCCGTCCTTGATGTCGTTGATGATTGCCGCGTACTTCTCTTCGGCAGTCAGGAACACCAGGTCGTTGAAGTCTTTACGCGCCAGAGGCTTGTTCGGCGGAATGACCATGACGGCCAGGTTGTAGATCTGGTGGAACTCGAACGCTTCGGTGTCAGCTGTACCGGTCATGCCGGACAGTTTGTTGTACAGACGGAAGTAGTTCTGGAAGGTGGTGGACGCCAACGTCTGGCTTTCGGCCTGGATGTTGAGGTTTTCCTTCGCTTCGATGGCCTGGTGCAGGCCCTCGGACAGGCGACGACCCGGCATGGTACGACCGGTGTGTTCGTCGACCAGCACAACCTGGCCGTCCTGGACGATGTACTCGACGTTGCGATGGAACAGCTTGTGGGCGCGCAGGCCGGCATAAACGTGGGTCAACAGGCCCAGGTTGTGTGCCGAGTACAGGCTTTCACCCTCGGCCAGCTCACCGATCTGGGTCAGCATCTCTTCGACGAACTGGTGACCGGCTTCGTTGAGTTCGACCTGGCGGGTCTTCTCGTCGATGCTGAAGTGACCTTCTTTGGTCACCACGCCTTCCACTTCCTCGATGTGCTGCTCCAGGCGCGGGATCAACTTGTTGATCTCGGTGTACAGGCGCGAGCTGTCTTCGGCCTGGCCGGAGATGATCAGTGGGGTACGGGCTTCGTCGATGAGGATGGAGTCGACTTCGTCGATCACGGCAAAGTTGAGTTCGCGCTGGAATTTTTCTTCCATGCTGAACGCCATGTTGTCGCGCAGGTAGTCGAAACCGAATTCGTTGTTGGTACCGTAGGTGATGTCGGCAGCGTAGGCGGCGCGCTTCTCTTCCGGCGGCTGGAACGGCGTTACCACGCCGACGGTCAGGCCGAGGAATTCATACAGCGGGCGCATCCAGTTGGCGTCCCGGCGAGCCAGGTAGTCGTTCACCGTCACAACGTGCACGCCCTTGCCGGACAGTGCGTTGAGGTAAACGCCCAGGGTTGCCACCAGGGTCTTGCCTTCACCGGTACGCATTTCGGCAATCATGCCTTCATGCAAGGTCATGCCGCCGATCAACTGGACGTCGAAGTGGCGCATGCCCATGACACGCTTACCGGCTTCACGGGCAACCGCAAAGGCTTCGGGAAGCAGCTTGTCGAGGGTTTCACCTTTGGCTATGCGGGCCTTGAACTCTTCGGTCTTGGCGCGCAATTGCTCGTCCGAAAGGGCAACCATCTGCTCTTCGAAGGCATTGACCAGCTGCACCGTCTTGAGCATGCGTTTGACTTCGCGCTCATTCTTGCTTCCAAAAAGTTTCTTTAACAAAGGCGCAAACATATCGGCAGGTTCTTCCACACATAGGGATGGAGGGCGCACCGTCAGTGGCCCGAGCAGCCCTCACGGCCGCATGCGAACGCGCATTCTACCCGGATTCGTGGGTGAGGAAAGTGGCGTTGTTCCCCGATGCTGGCATGGGGCTGTGAGAGGGCTTGTTTAAAATAAGGGCTTTTGGCGGAACTTCAACCCATCGGATGCAGAAGTTACCTATTGATTTGCCGGGCACGGCCCCGGCGATGCATTGCCTGGGGGCGTGCAGACGCTTTCTGCTAAGATGACGGCTCTGTTACTTAAGGTGTCTAATCATGGCATTTCGCCCTCTTACAGCCCGCGCTCCCGGCGTGTTGCTTCGCGAAGCCAAGCCGTTGAAAGCCATCTTTGGCCACGCGCAACGCTTGGGCCATTTGCAACGCCTGCTCGAAAGCCAACTGCAACCAGCCGCACGTGAACATTGTCATGTGGCGTCCTGGCGCGAAGGCAATTTGCTTTTAATCGTCACCGACGGCCATTGGGCGACCCGTTTGCGCTATCAGCAAAAACGCCTGCAGCGCCAATTGATGGCGTTTGATGAGTTCGCCAGCCTGATGCGCATCCAGTTCAAGGTGCAACCGCCCACCGTCCAGCAAGGCGCGGTGGGGCATACCATGGATTTGTCGGCCAATGCCGCCGAAACCATTCAGGCAACGGCCGACGGCATCAGCGACCCGGGCCTGCGCGCAGCGCTTGAGCGCCTGGCCGCCCACGCCAAGCCCAAGGCCTGAGCCGTTACTTGCGCTTGCTGCCGCCCAGCAGCGAGCCCAACAACCCACGTACCAGCTGCCGCCCCATCTGATTGGCGGCTTGCTGCATGGCCGATTTCAGCGCCTTGCCTGCCGTGGTCCCCAGGAACGCGCCGGCCTTGTCGGTAAAGCTCGGCTCCTCGGCGGCGGGCTTGGCCTCTTCGGTCGGCCCCAGCTCCTTGCGCGCCATCAACACTTCGTAGGCAGACTCCCGGTCGATCGGCTTGTCGTAGCGCCCCAGCAGCGGTGAACTGGCGACCAGCGCGGCGCGCTCGGCCTCGCTCAGTGGTCCGATCCGCGATTGCGGCGGCGCGACCAGCACACGTTGGACGACTTCCGGCGTGCCCTTTTCCTGCAAGGTGCCCACCAAGGCCTCACCGGTGCCCAACTCCGTCAACGCCGCCAAGGCATCGAATGCCGGGTTTGGCCGGAAACCCTCCGCGACGGCGCGCAGGGATTTCTGCTCTTTGGTGGTGAACGCCCGTAAGCCATGCTGGATGCGCAGGCCGAGCTGGGCCAGCACGCTGTCCGGCAGGTCGCCCGGCGACTGGGTGACAAAATACACGCCAACGCCTTTGGAACGAATCAGTCGCACGACCTGCTCCAGGCGGTCCTGCAAGGCCTTGGGCGTATCGGCGAAGAGTAAATGCGCCTCATCGAAAAACAGCGCCAGCAGCGGTTTGTCCGCATCACCGCGTTCGGGCAGTTGCTCGAACAGTTCCGCCAGCAGCCACAACAGGAACGTCGCGTACACCTTCGGCGCCTCATGCACCAGGCGGCTGGCATCCAGCAGATGAATGCGCCCGCGCCCGTCGCCCGTGGGCTGCAGGATATCTTCAAGCTGCAGCGCCGGTTCGCCGAACAACGCCTCCGCGCCCTGCTGCTCCAGCACCGCCAGGCGCCGCAACAGGGCCTGGCTGGAACCGGTGGTCATCAATGCCGCGTCTTCGCCGAGCAGTTCCGGGTGATAACGCAGGTGGTTGAGCAGTGCCTTGAGGTCCTTGAGGTCCAGCAACAACAAGCCTTCGCGGTCTGCCACTTTAAAGGCCGCGTAAAGCGCCGACTGCTGGCTGTCGGTGAGCTCCAGCAAACTGCCGAGCAGCAACGGGCCCATTTCGCTGATGGTCGTACGCAACGGATGACCGGACTGCCCGTGGATATCCCACAACGTCACCGGATAGGCCTTGGCCGTGTAATGGAGGAACGGCATCCCGGCGATCCGCTCAGCCACCTTGCCCTGGGGGTTCGCCGCCGCACCCAGGCCACACAGGTCGCCTTTGATATCCGCGGCAAACACCGCCACGCCCGCGTCACTGAAAGCCTCAGCCAGGCGTTGCAACGTGACGGTCTTGCCCGTGCCGGTAGCGCCGGCGATCAGCCCGTGGCGGTTGGCCAGGCGCATGGCTTGGGCAATCGGCTGGCCAGACAGGTCTGCGCCAATGAGGAGTTGCGAGGAGTCAGGCATTTCGTCACCCATGGTTAATCTTTAGTGTCGCCAGGTCGATACAGGCAAGTGTGAGACCCACAAAGTCCAAAAATAGGTCAGATAGTTCCTACAGGGACCCTTAGCGCTACCGCAAGAAGTATCACACCTTTTTTGACGCTGCCATTTTGCGCCTCCCATAAGGACGCGCTTCGGATATTAAGACCTTAGCGGACCCTACAAGCCATGAATAAAAATCTGCGTTTCAGCCACAAAATCCTGCTTGCAGCCTCCCTTATCGTCATCGCCGCGTTCGCGGTGTTTACCCTCTACAACGACTACCTGCAGCGCAACGCCATTCGCGACAATCTCAACAATTACCTGCATGAGATGGGAAATGTCACTGCCAGCAACATCCAGACCTGGCTGAACGGGCGCATCGCCCTGGTGGAAAACGCCGCACAGAACATCGCCACCAACCCCGAACCATCTGTGGTCGCCAGCCTGCTGGAGCAGAAAGCACTGACAAGCGCCTTCATGGCAACGTACGTCGGCGACAGCAAGGGTGCGTTCACCATCCGCCCCGACACCAAGATGCCGGACGGCTTCGATCCGCGCGTGCGGCCTTGGTACAAAGGTGCGCAGAGCAGCAACGGCTCGACCTTGACCGAGCCCTACATCGATGCCGCCACCGGCAAGTTGATCATTTCCGTGGCCACCCCAAGTAACCGGGGCAGCCAGAGCATCGGCGTGGTCGGCGGCGACCTGAGCCTGCAGACCCTGGTGGATAACATTGGCGCGCTGAACTTCGGCGGCACAGGCTATGCGTTCCTGGTGAGTGCCGACGGCAAGGTGCTGGTGCACCCGAACAAAGACCTGGTGATGAAAACCCTGGCCGATGTGTACCCAAAAAACACGCCGAAAATCAGCAGCGATTTCAGCGAAGTCGAGGCCAACGGCAAAGACAACATCGTGACCTTCATCCCGATCAAGGGCCTGCCCTCGGTGAACTGGTACCTGGGTATTTCGGTGGATAAAGACAAATCCTTCGCCATGCTCAGCGAATTCCGCACTTCGGCGGTGATCGCGACGATCATTGCGGTGGTGATCATCATCGCCCTGCTGGGCATGCTGATCCGCGTACTCCTGCAACCGCTGCACGTGATGACCCGCGCCATGCAGGACATTGCCGACGGCGAAGGTGACTTGACCCGCCGCCTGGCGATCCAGAACAACGACGAGTTCGGCACCCTGGGTAACGCGTTCAACCGCTTCGTGGAGCGGATTCACACATCAATCCGCGAAGTGTCCTCGGCCACCGAACAGGTCAATGAAGTGGCATTGCGGGTGGTCAGCGCGTCCAACTCCTCGATGGTCAACTCCGATGAACAGGCCAACCGCACCAACAGTGTGGCCGCCGCCATCAATGAACTCGGGGCCGCCGCCCAGGAAATCGCGCGCAATGCCGCACAGGCCTCCAGCCAGGCCAGCGACGCCAGGCACCTGGCCGAGGACGGCCAACAGGTGGTGGAGCGCAATATCAAGGCGATGACTGAGCTGTCGGCGATGATCAGCGCCTCCAGCGGCAACATCGAAGCGCTCAACAGCAAGACCGTGAATATCGGCCAGATTCTCGAGGTCATCACCAGCATTTCCCAGCAAACCAACCTGCTGGCCCTCAACGCGGCCATCGAAGCCGCCCGCGCAGGCGAGGCTGGCCGTGGTTTTGCGGTGGTGGCCGATGAAGTGCGCAACCTGGCGCATCGCACCCAGGAATCGGCACAGCAAGTGCAAAAAATGATCGAGGAGCTTCAAGTCGGGGCCCGCGACTCGGTCAGCACCATGAGCCAAAGCCAGCGCCACAGTAATGACAGCGTGGACATCGCCAACCTGGCCGGTGAGCGCTTGAACAGCGTGACGCAGCGCATCGGCGAGATTGATGGCATGAACCAGTCGGTGGCCACTGCGACCGAGGAACAGACCTCGGTGGTGGAGTCGATCAATATCGACATTACCGAGATCAACACGCTTAACCAGGAGGGTGTGGAAAACCTGCACTCGACCCTGCGCGCCTGTGCCGACCTCGAACAGCAGGCGGCCAGGCTGAAACAACTGGTTGGCAGCTTCCGGATCTGACAGAAATCCTCCAACCCCTGCAGGAGCGGGCTTGCCCGCTCCTGCGTGGTCGTTGTCTGCGACGACACACTCATCCCGATCGAACATCTATCCTTACCTCAGGTCCACGTTAAGGAGAGCAATGGATCGGAGGGATGTTCATCGTGCATATCGCTGACATAACCATGTTCTACGCCCCAGCCAGCGGCGGCGTGCGGACTTATCTGGACGCCAAGCACCGACGCTTGACGCTCAAGCCCGGCATTCGGCACAGCCTGTTGATCCCCGGCGCCCACTTAAGCGAACAGGATGGGGTGTACCAGGTACCGGCCCCCGCCCTGCCCTTCGGCAAAGGCTATCGATTCCCGCTGCGCCTGGCGCCATGGCGAAACGTCCTGCACGATTTACAGCCCGATCTGATCGAAGTCGGCGATCCCTATCTCACCGCGTGGGCCGCACTGGATGCTCGACGCCAGCTGGATGTACCGGTCATCGGCTTTTATCACTCCGATCTGCCGTTGCTGGTCAGCAACCGTATGGGGCCGTGGTTTACCCCGAACGTTGAAGCCTATGTCAGCAAACTCTATGGGAATTTTGACCGGGTACTGGCTCCCAGCCAGGTGATGGCCGACAAACTCACCGGGCTTGGCGTGAAGAACGTCTTCGTTCAGCCGTTGGGCGTGGACCTGCAAACCTTCACACCCGAGGTCCGCGATCCCGGCTTGCGCGCCGAACTGGGGATCAGTGAAGACACGCGCCTGCTGATCTTCGCCGGGCGCGGTTCGAAGGAGAAAAACCTGCCGGTGCTGCTCAACTGCATGAAGCGCCTGGGCGATGGCTACCACCTGCTATTGGTCGGGTCTGGCATGCCCGCGAGCGTGCCGGACAACGTTACGGTGATCGACGGCTTCCGCCCGGCCGCACATGTCGCGCGTTTGATGGCCAGCGCCGATGCGCTGCTGCATGGCGGCGATCAGGAAACCTTTGGCCTGGTCATCCTCGAAGCGATGGCCTGCGGTATCCCGGTAATCGCCGTGGCCGCCGGGGCCTTCAATGAAATTGTCGACGAGCGCTGTGGCCTGCTGTGCACGCCGAACAATCCCAAGGCGATGGCCGACGCGGTGCGCGAACTGTTCAGCGTCGACAGCCAACGCCTGGGTGCGCAGGCCCGGCGGCATGTAGAACACCATTACGCGTGGGATACGGTGGTCGACAGCCTGCTCGGCCATTACTGCGCGGTACTCGGTACCCACAAGCCGATGCTTTGCCATGGCTGAGCGTTCGGTCTTGCTGGTATTGCACGACGTGGCGCCGCACAACTGGGTCGACTACCGCCCCTTCGTCGAAGCGGTGGACGCGCTGGGCGCGGTGCCTATCACTTGGCTGGTGGTGCCGGACTTTCATCATCAGGATGCCTTGCCCGCCGAAGGCGAGTTTCGGCGACTGCTCGACAGCCGCGTCGCCAGGGGCGATGAACTGGCGCTGCATGGCTACTCCCATAGCGACGACCAACCGTCGCCGCGCACGCCAAAAGACTGGTTCATGCGACGCATCTATACCCACGAAGGTGAGTTTTACCAGCTGTCAGAAGCCCAAGCACTGGAACGTCTGCATAAAGGTATCGAGGTATTTCGCGAAAACCACTGGCCCCTCCACGGCTTCGTCGCCCCGGCCTGGTTGATGAGCCCAGGCACCCGTGAAGCCTTGCGCCAATTACCCCTGAGCTACACCAGTGATCCGCAACACCTGTATCGGCTGCCGGATTTCACCCCGGTGGCGGCTCCCGGCCTGGTGTGGAGTGCGCGCAGCAGCTGGCGCCGGGGCGTGTCCAAAATCCTCAGCGACCGCCGCGAGCAACGCTGGCAAAACGCCCCGGTGATTCGCCTGGGCCTGCATCCGGTGGACATGCGCCACGACTTTTCCCGCCGCTATTGGCTCGAAACGCTGCAACGCCTGCTGGACGCGGGTCGCACGCCTATGACCAAAGTGGCCTGGCTGGCTTCCCAACCATGAGCCGCTTGCTCTGGCTGTTGCTGGCGCTGATCGTCGCCCTGATCATTCCGGCGTGGCTGGGCGGCGGTGAAACCCTGGCGCGCCTGGTGCAATTCCCCTGGCAACTGTTACTGGCCATGTTCGCCATGATCGTAGTGTGCTGGGTGATCAACAGCCTGCGCCTGCGCCTGCTGCTGGGTGAGCACATCGGCCAACTGAGCCGTGTGAAAAGCCTCGGTGTCGTGATGTCGACCGAGTTCGCCATGTGCGCCACCCCCGGTGGCAGTGGCGGCCCACTGACCTTGATGGCGTTGCTCGCGCGCAACGGCATACGACCAGCCCATGGCAGCGCGGTGTTTGCCATGGACCAGTTGAGCGATTTGCTGTTCTTTTTATGCGCACTGACGGGCATTGCGCTGTATGCCCTTTTCCACACCCTGAACCCGCGACTGGAATGGCTGCTGGAGCTCAGCGCTGTATCGATGGTGGGTGGGCTGTTCTGTGGCGTATTGCTGGTGCGCTTTCACCGCCAGGCCATCCGCCTGACGGGCGCGGTCCTCAAGCAAATACGGGTGCGCCCAAAGGTTCGTCGACGCTGGGCGCGCAGGCTGTTGCGCTTCCTGGCGGCATTCACCGACACGCTGAAATTGCCGTGGTCTACGTTGATAAGCGTATTTTTTCTCACGAGCGCGCACTGGACCCTGCGCTACAGCGTGCTCTATCTGGCGTTACGCGGATTAGGCGGGGATGTGCAATGGGCCTGGAGCTTTCTGATCCAGATGCTTTCATTGACGGCCGGGCAATTCAGCCTGCTGCCTGGCGGGGCGGGGGCTGCGGAATTGACCTCCGCGGCGTTACTGGCGCCCATGGTCGGCAAATCCACCGCAGCGGCGGCAATCCTGATCTGGCGGGCCGTAACGTATTACTTTTATCTGCTGGCCGGCGGGCCGGTATTTCTACTGATGGTTGGCAAGCCTTTGCTCAAGCGTCTTTTTCAGCGGGCCCAGGCGGCGCGTCCGGGGTCTGCAACTGCTCCCACAACTGGGCGGCCCCAGGAAAGTCTGTACCGTCCTCCGCATCCAGCGCGTCCGGGTCATAGCGACTCAGACAGCCTTCGCCCACGGTAGCAGGCGCCTTGGAGGTGGCTTTATCGAGTGGATCGCTCATGGTCAAAATCCTCAACGGCAGGCAAAGAAAAAGGGCCTGGGACGATTTAACGCCCAGGCCCCTCATTCTTCAATCACAACGCGTCAATCAGAACACGACGGTCTTGTTGCCGTGCACCAGCACGCGGTCTTCCAGGTGGTAGCGCAGCCCTCGGGCCAGCACCATCTTCTCGACATCGCGGCCGAAGCGCACCATGTCTTCAATGCTGTCGCTGTGGCTGACACGCACCACGTCCTGCTCGATGATCGGGCCGGCGTCCAGCTCTTCGGTGACGTAGTGGCAGGTTGCGCCGATCAGCTTGACCCCACGCAGGGAAGCCTGATGGTACGGCTTGGCACCGACGAACGATGGCAGGAAACTGTGGTGAATGTTGATCACCTTGCCAGCGTATTCGCTGCACAGTTCAGGCGGCAGGATTTGCATGTAGCGCGCCAGGACCACGACATCGGCCTCGTGCTGTTTGACCAGGCGAGACACTTCGGCGAACGCCGGCTCCTTGTCCTGCGGGTTGACCGGCACGTGGTAGTACGGGATGCCATGCCATTCGACCATGCTGCGCAGGTCGTCATGGTTGGAAATAACGCAGGCAATATCACAGTCCAACTCGTCGCTGTGCCAGCGGTGCAGCAAGTCCGCCAGGCAATGGGACTCACGACTGGCCATCAGCACCACGCGTTTTTTCTGCTCGGTGTCGGTGATGCGCCAGGTCATCGAAAACTCTTCGGCGATCGGCGCAAAGGCCTCGCGAAAAGCCTCGAGACCAAACGGCAGCGTGTCGGCACGGATTTCGTGACGCATGAAGAACCAACCGCTGAGATTATCCGAGTGATGGCTCGCCTCGGTAATCCAGCCATTGTGGGAAGCCAGAAAGTTACTGACTTTGGCAACGATGCCGACCCGGTCCGGGCAAGCAATCACCAGCCGAAAAGTGCGCATTAGGGGAAAACTCCAGAACTTCGCAAAGGCCGCCATTCTAGCGATTGCGCAGGAAAACTGCAGTATTCGTTAACGCTTATTCTGATCGCCGGCCTGGCCCTTGCCCCTTAATCGCCTAAGGTTTTACCACCTTAATATGAATCTACTGCGTCACCTTGGATTCTTCCACGGTTTGTCAGGCGATTACCTTAAGGTCTACGACCTAGTAATTAACTCGATTGCGTAGGTTTGTTAAAAACATTCAACGCAATTCACATAAATGCACGCTTAAATGTTTACTTGGGCAAACCGCCTGACTATTATTAGGTCACTGTCCCTGTCAATCAGCGCTCTACATAAGGTAGTCCACATGTCTCTGATCAACGAATACCGTGCCACCGAAGAAGCTATCAAAGAGCTGCAAGCCCGTTTGAAGAACCTGTCCCAAGACGACAAACTGCAAACCGAGCTGGAATTCGAAGGCAAATTGCGCACCCTGATGGGCGAATACTCCAAATCCTTGCGTGACATCATCGCACTGCTGGATCCAGAGTCGAAAGTTAAAGCACCGCGTGGCGCCGTGAAAACTACCGGTACCAAGCGTGCTCGCAAAGTCAAACAATACAAAAACCCGCACAACGGCGAAGTGATTGAAACCAAAGGTGGCAACCACAAAACCCTGAAAGAGTGGAAAGCCAAGTGGGGCGGTGACGTGGTTGAAGGCTGGGCTACCCTGCTGGGCTAAGCTTCGCCAGGCTTGCGCCTGATCCGCGACACATTAAAAACGCCAGCTTGCTGGCGTTTTTTATTGTCTGCAGGTTCTCCATGAAACGGACTACACATTTACCCGGGCGGCCAAATCATCGGCATATTGCTGCCACTGCTCCAGCACCTCACACTGAAACGGTGTAGCACTTACAGCCAACTCCTGCCGGGCCTGCTTAAATGCTTCGAGGGTATTCGGGGCCCCGCATTCAGGGTCGGACAAACGCTGCTGACAAAAAAGTTTCCAACGTTGTTGCTCCTCGCTATTCAAGGTCTCGGGGAAGTTACGTGCACGGTAGCGAAATAATAATTCAGGCAAACGCTGATCATCAAAAGGCCACTGCTGGCGTGCTAATTGCGCAGGCTCGGCTGCCCGGACTTGTTCACATAAACGTCGATCACGATCGCCGATAAAACCGTCATAAAGCTGCTGTTCAGGGTCGGCACTCGGGGCAAAATCTTCCTCGGCATAAATGAGCGCCAACTTATCGCGCCAAAGTTCCTGTGCGTCAGTTAGCCGCAGCGCCCGTTCCTGATAAACAGTCATATCCAAGTGCAGGCGTTCTCGATCTTCAGCCCTCAGCACATTCAGGGGGGCGACCACCGGGCAACGATTGATATGCACCAACTTGAGCGGCACCGGCAATTCGCCCTCGGCAAGCTCGTCACGCCGGGTGTAGAGGCGCTGGCGCAAGGCCTGGGCATCAAGGTCCAGCAGCCCTTGGGGGTCGAGCCCAAGGTCGCAGACGATCAACGCATTGCGATTGCGCGGGTGCCAGGCCAGCGGCAGTACAACGCCCAGGTAATGACGCTCGGCGGAAAAGCGCCCGGAGATATGGACCATGGGTTGTAACAGGCGCACCTGGTCCATCACCCGCTGTTTACTGCGCAACTGGAACAACCATTCGTAGAGCTTCGGTTGTTTTTCACGCACCAGCCGCGCCAGCGCAATCGTGGCGCGCACGTCGGACAACGCGTCGTGCGCCTGGCCATGATCGATGCCGTTGGCAGCCGTCAGGCGCTCCAACTTGAGCGTGACGCGCCCGTCCTGTTGTGGCCACTCGATACCTTCGGGGCGCAGGGCGTAAGCGGTGCGAACTACGTCGATCAAATCCCAGCGGCTGTTACCGCCCTGCCACTCGCGCGCATAAGGGTCGAAAAAATTGCGATACAGGCTGTAGCGCGTCATTTCATCGTCAAACCGCAAGGTGTTGTAACCGGCACCGCAGGTCCCTGGGGCGGCCAGTTCGGCGTGTACACGAGTCATGAAGTCAGCCTCGGCCAGGCCTTTTTCCGCGAGAATTGCCGGGGTAATGCCAGTAATCGCGCACGCGGCGGGATGTGGCAGGATATCGTCGCTGGGTTGGCAATAAAGATTGACCGGCGCGCCGATTTCGTTGAGGTCCAGGTCCGTACGGATACCGGCTACCTGAAGGGGGCGGTCATTGCGCGGGTTGATGCCGGTGGTTTCATAGTCGTACCAGAAAATGGAGGTCACGGGCTATTCCTGTACTGAAGATCGGCAAAGTCTAGGCGCTGAACCGCTTTCGAGGCCAGCACGCATTGCACTGTACAAACATCCAGCAAAACCTTGAGTGGTTGCTTCCATCGTCGACGCTGCTAGCATCCCTGTCTCTGAGCCACTCTGCACTGCCAAGGATCGCGATGCCATCAACCCCACTGGACACCCGCTACCAGATCGAGACCCCGGAGGGCATCGACCTGCCCCTGCGCCCTGCCGGCCTGGTGCCGCGTGCGCTGGCATTTGCCTTCGACCTGGGCTTGCGAGGAGTGGTCATGGGCGTCCTGCTGGTGCCATTGGCCTTGCTGGGCAACATCGGCATTGGCCTGGGTTCACTGCTGCTGTTCCTGATCAGTTGGTGGTACATGGTGCTCTTCGAGGTGCTCAACCAGGGTTGCTCACCGGGCAAACAGGTGATGGGCCTGCGCGTCGTCCAGGACGACGGCACCCCGATCGGCTGGTCCTCATCATTGATCCGCAACCTGCTGCGGTTTGTCGACATGCTGCCGTTTGGCTATTTTCTCGGCGCAATCAGTTGCCTGCAGCACCCTCACTTCAAGCGCCTCGGCGACCTGGCCGCCGGCACGCTGGTGATCTACCGCGAACAGCCACTTGCCCGCCCCCGGGTGCCTCAAGCGCCGGCATTGCGCTTGCCCTTCGCCCTGGAACTGAGCGAGCAACGGGCCATCCTTGCCTTTGCGGAACGCCAGGGAGAACTCTCCGCCGAGCGCGTTCACGAATTGGCCGCGATCCTCGCCACGCCTTTGCAGGTATCCCCGGCCCGCGCCGTCGAACAACTCAATGGCGTGGCCCGTGGCCTGTTGGGGCCCGCATGAAGCAGAGCCTGTTCGAAAGCCGTCACCAGCCCCAGTGGCAAGCCTTTGCCGAACAACTGAAACAGTTGGAACAAGGCCAGGCAAAATCCAGTGACGTGGCGGACTTCCCCCATCAATACCGGCGTCTGTGCCAGCACCTGGCATTGGCCCAGGAGCGTGGCTATAGCAGCTATCTGGTGGACCCACTGCAACAACTGGCACTGCGCGGACATCAGCAGCTGTACCGGCATCGCAGCCAGTTGGCGGCCAATATCCTGAGTTTCGTACTCGCCGACTTTCCGCGGCTGGTGCGGGAGCAATGGCGTTTCGTACTAACTGCCAGCCTGCTGTTCTTCGGTAGCCTGGCGGGCATTGCCCTGCTGGTCTTGCTGTTTCCCGACCTGATCTACAGCATCGTCACCCCCCAGCAGGTGGCCGAGATGCAAAGCATGTACGACCCCGACGCCAGCCGACTGGGTCGCGCCGCCGAACGTGCGTCCAGTGAAGACTGGATGATGTTCGGCTACTACGTGATGCATAACATCGGCATCTCGTTCCAGACGTTCGCGGCCGGCTTGCTGTTCGGCCTGGGCAGCGTGTTCTTTCTGATTTTCAACGGCCTGGTCATCGGCGCAGTCTCCGGACACCTGACCGAAATCGGCTACGGGCAGACCTTCTGGTCCTTCGTCATCGGTCATGGTGCGTTCGAACTGACCGCCATCGCCCTTGCCGGCGCTGCCGGGCTGCAACTGGGCTGGGCACTGATCGCCCCCGGGTACCTGACCCGGGGCGAATCCTTGCGGCTCGCCGCCCATAAAAGCGTGCAGATGATGTGCGGGGTCATGGTGTTCCTGCTGATCGCAGCCTTTATCGAGGCCTACTGGTCGTCCACCACGGGGATAGCCCTTTGGGTCAAGTACCTGGTGGGCGCAGCCCTGTGGCTGCTGGTGATCGCTTACCTGAGCCTTGGAGGAAGGAGCCATCATGCGCCTGAGTGATGCCAGCGTGGTGATCCGCCCACGCACCGCCTGGGAAGCCATGGACCTGGGTGCATTGATGGCCCGCGAACATCGCCAGCTACTGATGAGCAGTTGGGCGCTGATAACCCTGCCTGTGTTCGCCCTGCTCACCGCGCTGCTGTGGAACTACCCGTCTACCGCCATATTCCTGTTCTGGTGGTTCAAGCCCGCATTCGATCGCCTGCCGCTGTATATCCTGTCCAAGGCCCTGTTTGGTGAAACGCCCAGCCTCAAGCAGGCCGTTCGCCAATGGCCGCGGCTGCTCAAGGGCCAACTGCTGGCCAGCCTGACCTGGCGGCGGCTCAGCCTCAGTCGCAGCTTCGTCATGCCGGTCAGTCAACTCGAAGGCCTGGATGGCCAGGCGCGCCAGAAACGCCTGGGTGTACTGCAGCAACGTAACGCCGGTGCCGCACGCTGGCTGACCATCGTCGGGGTGCATCTGGAAATCGGCCTGTGGTTCGGCTGCATGGCGTTGTTCTACCTGTTTATCCCCCAGGACGTCGAAATGCAGTGGGACTGGCAACGCCTGGCACTGGCCTCTAGTTCGGAAGGGCTGTGGCTGACACATCTGGGCAATGCCTTCTACGCCTTGATCCTGGTGTTTTGGGAGCCCATCTACGTGGCCTGCGGATTCAGCCTCTACCTCAACCGCCGCACAGTGCTGGAAGCCTGGGACCTGGAGCTGGTGTTCCGCCGTCTTCGCCAGCGCCTGAGCAGTGCGGCCATGCTGCTCGTGCTGGTCGCCGGGCTGATACTGCTGCCTGTCAGCCCGCCCGTCATGGCCGAGACATCCCCTGCGCCAAAACCATTGAGCACCCAAGGCGCGAGTCATTCCATCCAGTCGCTGCTCGACAAGCCGCCGTTCAAAAACCCGGAAACCGTCACCCGCTACCACTTTGGCGAAGACAAACCCGTGGTTAAAAACAAGGCCCACGGCGATGGCAAGCTTCCGGCCTGGCTGCAGGCATTCCTGGATAACCTCAACAGCGACACCTTCAAGCACATCGCCCAAGGCCTGGAAGTGCTTTTATGGGGACTTTTGATCGGTGGCCTGGCCCTGCTGGCATGGCGATACCGTGACTGGCTACGCACGTTTGCCCGCCGGCGCGGGCCAGGCAAAACCAACGTGGCCAAGCCCGTACCGACACAGTTGTTCGGCCTGGCACTGGGCGCTGAGACCTTGCCCGAGGATATTGCCAGCACCGCCGAGCAACTGTGGGCGACGCGACCGAGGGACGCTCTGGGCCTTCTGTATCGCGGCCTGCTCAGCCGGTTACTGCATGACTTCAACCTGCCGCTGAAAAGCGCAGACACCGAGGGCCAGGTGCTGGAGCGTGTTCATCAGTTGCAGCAACCGCAGCTACTGGCCTTCAGCGATGAATTGACCCGGCACTGGCAAAACCTCGCCTACGGTCATCTCCTTCCGCCCACCTCGGCCCAGCAAAAACTCTGCAGTGATTGGCGTACGCTATTCAGTCCGGAGGGCCGCCCATGAACCGGCCATTAGTGTGGGTGGCGTTACTGCTGGCCTGCCTGCTGGGGGCTGGCGGTTTTTACGCGTGGAGCAAAGCGACGCCCTACGAGGTCGTGGTGGATCGCGGCCCTTCACCCGAGGCCACGGCCAACCCCTATCTGGCAGCCGAACACTTCCTGCGCCAGCAGGGCCTGGCCGTGGAACATGCCAATAGCCTGGAGCGGCTGGCTACCCTCCCCGCCAAGGGCAACAGCCTGTTGTTACTGGGCGACCGAAGCACGATGTCGCCACGCCAGGTCGAACAACTGCTGGCGTGGGCGAAGTCCGGCGGTCATCTGTTGCTGGTGGCACAGGCACTCTGGGATGAAGAGGCCGGCAAAAGCGGCGACCTGCTGCTTGATCGCCTGTCCATCCACCAGGCCTTGAGTGACGACCCTGAAGAACCGGCCCCGGCCCGCAAAAAGAAAGCGCCGGACCTGACCAAGCTCTATGTCGACAATGAAACCGCCCCGGCCTATTTCAGTTTCGACACCCACTTCAACCTGATCGACCCCAGGCACCTGGCACAATTTTCAGCCAATAGCGCCGACTCAAGCCACCTGATGCAACTTGACCTCGGGCAAGGCCGCGTCACGGTGATCACCGACAGCGACCTGTGGAAAACTCCAGCAATCGGCGAGCACGACAATGCCTGGCTGCTGTGGTACCTGAATCAGGGCACGGCCGTCACCCTGCTGTTCAACAGCGACTTCGACAACTTGTTCACCCTGCTGATAGGGTATTTCCCCCAAGCGTTGGTAGCCCTCATTGCCCTGATCGCATTAGGACTCTGGCACGCCGGCATGCGCCAAGGCCCGATCCAGGCACCCGCTCCCAAGGCGCGCCGACAGTTGCAGGAGCACTTGAAAGCCAGTGCCGACTTCCTGCTGCGCCGCAGCGGCCAGGGCACCCTGTTGCAGGCTTTGCAGCGCGATATCCTGCGCGCCGCCCGGCGCCGCCACCCTGGCTTTGAACACCTCGACAACGCAGAACAGTGGCGGGTGCTTGAGCACCTGACGCGCCAACCCTCTCACGTCATCAGCCAGGCCCTTGGCCCACCTGCGGCGAAACGGCTTTCCAGTGCCGATTTCAGCCGACAGGTGGCGTGCCTGCAAACTCTCAGGAATGCCCTATGAGCGATTTTCCAAGCGCCACTGCCGTGAACCGCGAAGCCTTGCACCGTGCCAGCCAGCTAGCCCAGGCTTTGCGCGTCGAGCTGCGCAAGGCAGTGATTGGCCAGGACCAGGTGATCGATGATGTGCTGACCGCGCTGATTGCCGGCGGCCATGTGTTGCTCGAAGGTGTGCCGGGACTGGGTAAAACCCTGCTGGTACGTGCCCTGGCGCGTTGTTTTGACGGCGAGTTCGCACGCATCCAGTTCACCCCCGACCTGATGCCCAGCGATGTTACCGGGCACGCCGTGTACGACCAGCGCACCGAACAATTCAAGCTGCGCAAGGGACCGGTGTTCACCCACCTGCTGCTCGCCGACGAAATCAACCGCGCCCCGGCCAAGACCCAGGCAGCCCTGCTCGAAGCCATGCAGGAGCGCCAAGTTACCCTCGAAGGCGAAGCGCTGCCCATCAGCCAGCCGTTCATGGTGCTGGCGACCCAGAATCCCATCGAACAGGAAGGCACCTATCCGTTGCCGGAAGCTGAGCTGGACCGTTTCATGCTGAAGGTCCGCATGGATTATCCGGATGCGCAGCAGGAGCTGGACATGGTGCGCGAAGTAACGCGCTCGTCCCGCGCCGACATGCTGGATGTGCAGCCATTGCGCAGGGTCCTGGTGGCCGACGATGTGCTGCTGTTACAGCAGATCGCCAGTGAATTGGCCCTGGATGAACAAGTTCTCGACTATGCCGTGCGCCTGGCGCGAGCCACCCGCAGTTGGCCGGGCCTCGCCATCGGTGCCGGCCCTCGGGCTTCGATTGCACTGGTCCGCGGCGCCCGCGCACGGGCACTGCTGCGCGGTGCGGAGTTCGTCACCCCGGATGACATCAAGGGGTGCGCCCTCGCAGTGCTGCGCCACCGGGTGCGTATCGCGCCCGAGTTGGACATCGACGGATTGGAGGTCGACCAGGTGCTCAAGCAACTGCTGGACCAGATCCCGGCCCCACGCCAATGACCCGCCCATGAAACCGACTCGTCTGTTACTGGCCTGGCTTGGCGTGCTGCTGGGCCTGAATATTCTGCTGGGCATCGCAGTGGCGCTGGCGCTCAAAGTGCCTGACACCCTGCACTCCATTGCATGGGGCTTGCTCCTCGCGTTGTTGCTGCTGGCCGGGCTGGACGCCCTACGCCAGCATCGACGCCCGTCCCCCCGTGTACAACGGCAGATGCCCGGCAGCCTGGCGCTCGGCCGCTGGGGCGAGGTCCGCCTGACACTGGAGCATGCCTACGCGCAGCCGTTGACGGTACAGGTATTCGATCATGCGCCGGACGGGTTGATGGTGGAGAACATGCCCCAGTCCATAGCACTGCGGCCGGGTGAGCGCAGTGAACTGGGGTATCGCCTTCGCCCCCTGCGGCGTGGGCACTTCAGCTTCAGCCGTTGCGAAATCCACCTGCCGAGCCCCTTCGGGTTATGGTCGACACGGCGTTTTGTCGAGGTCAGCGATGTCACCCGCGTCTATCCGGATTTCGCCCGTCTCTACGGCGCGCAGTTGCTGGGTGTGGATAACTGGCTGAGCCAACTGGGTGTGCGGCAACGCCAGCGGAGAGGGTTGGGGCTGGAGTTTCATCAACTGCGCGAGTTTCGCGAGGGCGACAGCCTGCGCCAGATCGACTGGAAGGCCACGGCACGACAACGCACGCCCATCGCCCGCGAATATCAGGATGAGCGCGACCAGCAGATTGTATTCATGCTCGATTGCGGCCGGCGCATGCGCAGCCAGGATGACGAGCTGTCCCACTTTGACCATGCCCTCAACGCCTGCCTGCTGCTCAGCTATGTCGCCTTGCGCCAGGGCGATGCGGTGGGGCTGTGTACCTTCGCCGGCGACCAGCCGCGCTACCTGGCGCCGGTCAAGGGCAGCAGCCAGTTGAATCTGTTGCTCAACACGGTGTACGACCTGGATACCACCCGACGCACGGCCGATTACCAGGCGGCGGCCAGCCAACTGCTGGCCCGGCAAAAACGCCGCGCATTGGTGATTGTGGTTACCAACCTGCGGGATGAGGACGATGAAGCGCTACTGTCCGCCGTCAAGCGTATCAGCCGCCAGCATCGGGTGCTGGTGGCCAGTTTGCGTGAGGAAGTACTCGATCAACTGCGCCAGTCCCCGGTACAGACCCTGCCGGAAGCGTTGGCCTATAGCGGCACCGTCGATTACCTCAATACCCGCGAAGAACTGCACGAACGCTTGAGTGCCCACGGCCTGTCGGTCATCGATACCTCACCCTCACAGCTGGGAGCGTGCCTGGTGACACGCTACCTGAGCTGGAAAAAAGCCGGGGTGTTCTAGGTCCAGCTGAAAAAGGCGCACGGCCGCGGCGGGGACAATCCCTCAAACCGGGCCGACAACGCGCTATAGCTAGGCTGAGGCCTGCAAGGGATCAAAGCTGAAGTAATGCAACAAGACATTGATCAATTGCCCATATTCCTCGGGGGCCTGCTGCACACTGAACCCCGAATCATAATGCTGAGGATTGATATCTTCATGGCTCCACAAGCAGGTCGCCGTGAGGTCGATTGCATGGAAGGTATCGTCCGCCACTGGGATTTTCAGGCGTAGCTCGAAGTCTACGCCCACCATCAAGGGCAACTGACTGATCAACATCAGCCCGTCTTCAGAGACGTTCCCTAAAAAGCCAATGGGTTTGTCGGTAAGACGGTTAAACACTTGCAGGAAGTAAGGAAGGTGATGCCGCTCGATCCGTCGGTCGGTAAACATGGTGAGATCGCCATCCAGTGGCCATGATCTGGCCGCGCCAGTGATTCGGAACGAGCAGAAATCGCTCGCTCTCCCTGAAACTCGGTGTGACAACAAACACCTTTTTGGTCACTAAACAGCTGTCGAGTCCGGGCCTTGCATTCATTCGAATAGAAACTTGTACAAATGAACATTCGAAGAATAGCCCAAGACTGGCGGCAGGCCAGTCATGACATGATGAATATCATCACAACGACGCAGGACGTGGCTGGGCGGCGCTTGCGCCGGGGTAGTGCCCCAGTTGTTGCAGGGTATCCAGCCGTGCGCGAGCCCGGTACGCATACTCACTGGAAGGGTACTGATTGATGATGAATTGATAGGTCTGCACCGCATCGACGAACAGTTTCTGGCGTTCCAGGCATTGGCCGCGCAGCATCGAGACCTCCGGTTGCACATAACGCCGGGTGCGGCTTTCGCGGTCGACCTGGGATAACTCCAGGGTGACGCGCTGGCAATCGCCGACCCCGTAGGCGCGGTAGGCGTTGTTCAAATGGTGGTCCATCGACCAGCGGGTGCAGCCGACAACACTGACGGCCAGGGCAGCAACGAGCAAAATTCGCATGAGGGTTCTCCTGTCTTGTGCAGTGTATCGACCCCTCGTCGAAAATCTTCAAGGGTCTTCGTCTATTCAACCGCAGCAAAAACAAGCCGATCGTCGATAAGTAGTGCAAACGAACAATGACTACAACGAAAGAGCATAGTAGCCTTCCTCAGCGCTTGAACTCAGGAGTCTGTGCATGTCCGTCCGTCGTACCAAAATCGTCGCCACCCTTGGCCCGGCCAGCAACTCGCCGGAAGTCCTCGAACAGCTGATTCTGGCTGGTTTGGACGTTGCCCGTCTGAACTTCTCCCACGGCACCCCGGACGAGCACAAGGCTCGCGCCAAGCTGGTGCGTGACCTGGCCGCCAAGCACGGCCGCTTCGTGGCACTGCTGGGTGACCTGCAAGGCCCGAAAATCCGCATCGCCAAATTCGCCAACAAGCGTATCGAGCTGAAGATCGGTGACACCTTCACCTTCTCCACCAGCCATCCGCTGACCGAAGGCAACCAGCAAGTCGTGGGTATCGACTACCCGGACCTGGTCAAGGACTGCGGCGTCGGTGACGAACTGCTGCTGGACGACGGCCGCGTGGTCATGCGCGTCGACACTGCCACCGGCACCGAACTGATCTGCACCGTGACCATCGGCGGCCCGCTGTCCGACCACAAAGGCATCAACCGTCGTGGTGGTGGCCTGACGGCGCCGGCACTGACTGAAAAAGACAAGGCTGACATCAAGCTCGCCGCCGAAATGGAAGTGGACTACCTCGCTGTGTCCTTCCCGCGCGACGCCGCCGACATGGAATACGCCCGCAAGCTGCGCGACGAAGCCGGCGGCACCGCCTGGCTGGTAGCGAAGATCGAACGCGCCGAAGCCGTGGCCGATGACGAGACCCTCGACGGCCTGATCAAGGCATCCGACGCCGTGATGGTGGCCCGTGGTGACCTGGGCGTGGAAATCGGCGATGCCGAGCTGATCGGTATCCAGAAGAAGATCATCCTGCACGCACGCCGCCACAACAAGGCGGTGATCGTGGCGACCCAGATGATGGAGTCGATGATCCAGAACCCGATGCCGACCCGTGCCGAAGTGTCCGACGTGGCCAACGCCGTGCTCGACTACACCGACGCCGTGATGCTCTCGGCTGAAAGTGCCGCGGGTCCGTACCCGCTGGAAGCCGTCCAGGCCATGGCGCGTATCTGTGTCGGTGCCGAGAAGCACCCGACCAGCAAGACCTCCAGCCACCGCATCGGCAAAGTGTTCGAAAGCTGCGACCAGAGCATCGCCTTGGCGGCCATGTACACCGCCAACCACTTCCCGGGCGTGAAGGCGATCATCGCCTTGACCGAAAGTGGCTACACGCCGTTGATCATGTCGCGCATCCGTTCGTCGGTGCCGATCTACGCGTTCACCCCGCACCGCGAAGCCCAGGCCCGCGCGGCGCTGTTCCGTGGCGTGTACACCATTCCGTTCGACCCGGCTTCGCTGGCACCGAACGAAGTCAGCCAGAAAGCGATCGACGAGCTGGTCAAGCGCGGCGTCGTAGAGCAAGGCGACTGGGTCATCCTCACCAAGGGCGACAGCTACCACACCACCGGTGGCACCAATGGCATGAAGATCCTGCACGTGGGCGACCCGCAGTACTGAGTGACACGCTGAAAAACAAAAGCCCCGCCATGTGAATGGCGGGGCTTTTTGCATTTCAGACCAGAGTGACCGGCTGGCTGTCACGACCTCATCGCGGGCAAGCCCGGCTCCCACAGTTGACTGCACTCCGATGTGCAAGCCGGGCTTGCCCGCGATCAGGCCAGACCAATCAACCGACCTTCAGCGCCGAGTGATGAAAGCCGACAACGCCGCAATCGCCTCCGGTGATTTCAGACGCTGCACAAACAACGCCCCCTCCTCCTCGATCACCTGCCGCAACTGCTCACGATCAACACTCTTCATCAATTGCTTGGTCACCTGCACGGCTCCCGGCGCCAGGTTTTCAAAGCGCTCGGCCATTTCCCGAGCCTTGGCCAGCGCCGCTTCGCCACTGCCCAACGCTTCGGTGGCAATCCCCCACGCCGCCGCTTGTTCGCCGCTAAAGCCCTCGCCCAACAGCAACAGTTCAGCGGCTTTCGCGTGCCCCAGCAGGCGCGGCAGGATCAGGCTCGAGCCAAACTCCGGGCACAATCCAAGGTTGACGAACGGCATGCGCAACCGCGCGTCCCGGCTGATGTACACCAGGTCGCAGTGCAGCAGCAGCGTCGTACCAATACCCACCGCCGCCCCTGCCACGGCAGCAATTACCGGCTTGCGACAGTTGAGCAGGCTTTTCATGAAGTGAAACGGAGGGCTGTCGAGGTCGCTGGGCGGCTGCTCGAGGAAGTCGGCGATGTCGTTGCCAGCAGTGAAACATTCGCTGCTGCCCTGGATGAGCACGGATCGCACATCCGCATCCGCATCCGCCTGCTCCAGCGCCTCGGCCAGCAGCGTGTACATGGCGCGGGTCAGGGCGTTTTTCTTGTCCGGGCGATTGAGCTGCAAGGTCAGCAGCCCACGTTCGCGGTGCTGCAGGATGGCATCGGTCATGGCGAATCTCGCGGCGGTAGAATTCAGCGCTCAACCACGCGGCAGGAACACGTCGGCCAGCAGTTGATTGCGCGGCAAGCCAGCCAGGAACAGACGCTTGGAAAACGCCTCGACACTGGCTGGGTGTCCGCAGAGTAAGGCCAGAGTTTGCCGCGAAACAAGCCGCAGTTGCGCCAATGCCTGGGCCGACTCAGCCGCCGTCCACAGCTCCACAGTCAGGTTGGGATGCTGCGCAGCCAGCTCCGCCAGGGGCTCGGCCAGATAATGGCTGCCGGCGTCATGAGCCAGGTGAATCACGCGGATAGCGCCCTGGTGATCCTGGCGCAGCGCCTCGCGCAACACGCCCCACAACGGTCCCAGGCCGGTGCCGGAGGCCAGCAGCCATAACGGCCGAGCCTGCCAGTCGGGATCATACTGCAGTGCCCCGCCCCGCAATTCGCCCAGTCGCAGACCATCGCCCACCTGCAACTGCCGGGCAAGATCGCTGAACTCACCGGGCTGGCGGCAATCCAGGTGAAACTCCAGGAACGGCTCCTCCTGCGGCAAGCTCGCCAGGGAATACGGGCGTGCGACGTGCCCCGCCCACAGCACCAGGTGCTGCCCGGCCCGGTAACGCAGGCCCCGCTCCGGTTGCAGGCGCAGGCGCAGCACCGTCGGGTTCAGCCAATCGACACCCACCACCTGGGCCGGCAACCCATCACGCGTCGGGTCAAACGCTTCGACGCGCAGATCCCCGCTGACCTGGCACTGGCAAGCCAACCGCCAGCCGTCCTGGCGTTGCGCGAGGCTCAAGGCCTCGGGTTGCTGGTCCTCGACCTCGCCCTGGCAACGCACCAGGCAGGCATGGCAACTGCCGGCGCGGCAACTGTAGGGCACGGCGACACCTGCCTGGTTCAAGGCGTCCAACAGGTTGCTGCCGGCAGATACCGACCAATGGCGTTCGCCGACGTACAGTTCAGGCATATAAGGACTCAATCACAAGGGGCGCGCACAGGGAATCACGCCTGCGACAGTTTGACCATAGTCGGGTGTATCGGCCACCGCGTCGGGTTATACTGCCGCGCCTTTTTAGCGTCGCGCCTGCACCACTTTGGCGTGCCTTGGAAAGGTGAGCTCAGCCGACCGATGCAACACTGAGCCCACCTTTATTGAATGTTCCCTTATAGAGGAGCGCGACTCATGACCGTGATCAAGCAAGACGACCTGATTCAGAGCGTTGCCGACGCCCTGCAATTCATTTCCTACTACCACCCCGTTGACTTCATCCAGGCGATGCACGAGGCCTACCTGCGCGAAGAATCGCCGGCAGCCCGTGACTCCATCGCGCAGATCCTGATCAACTCGCGCATGTGCGCCACCGGCCATCGCCCGATCTGCCAGGACACCGGTATCGTTACCGTGTTCGTGCGCGTGGGCATGGACGTGCGTTGGGATGGCGCCACCATGGGCCTGGACGACATGATCAACGAAGGCGTGCGTCGCGCCTACAACTTGCCGGAAAACGTCCTGCGTGCATCGATCCTCGCCGACCCGGCTGGTGCGCGTAAAAACACCAAGGACAACACCCCGGCCGTGATCCATTACTCCATCGTCCCGGGTAACACCGTGGAAGTGGATGTGGCGGCCAAGGGCGGCGGTTCCGAGAACAAGTCGAAAATGGCCATGCTCAACCCGTCCGACTCGATCGTCGACTGGGTGCTCAAGACCGTTCCGACCATGGGCGCCGGCTGGTGCCCACCGGGCATGCTCGGCATCGGCATCGGCGGCACCGCCGAGAAAGCTGCCGTGATGGCCAAGGAAGTGTTGATGGAATCCATCGACATCCACGAGCTGAAAAAGCGCGGCCCGCAGAACCGTATCGAAGAGATGCGCCTGGAGCTGTTCGAGAAGGTCAACCAACTGGGCATCGGCGCCCAGGGCCTGGGAGGCCTGACCACCGTGCTCGACGTGAAGATCATGGACTACCCGACCCACGCCGCCTCGCTGCCGGTGTGCATGATCCCCAACTGCGCCGCCACCCGTCACGCACACTTCGTGCTCGACGGCTCGGGCCCGGCGTCGCTGGAAGCGCCACCGTTGGACGCCTACCCGGAGATCGTCTGGGAAGCTGGCCCGTCGGCCCGTCGCGTCAACCTCGACACCCTGACCCCGGAAGAAGTGCAGAGCTGGAAGCCGGGCGAGACCGTGTTGCTCAACGGCAAGATGCTCACCGGTCGTGACGCCGCGCACAAGCGCATGGTCGAAATGCTGAACAAGGGTGAAACCCTGCCGGTGGACCTCAAGGGTCGCTTTATCTACTACGTCGGCCCGGTTGATCCGGTGCGCGAAGAAGTGGTTGGCCCGGCCGGTCCGACCACCGCCACGCGGATGGACAAGTTCACCCGTCAGATCCTCGAGCAAACCGGCCTGCTGGGCATGATCGGCAAATCCGAGCGCGGCCCGACCGCAATCGAAGCGATCAAGGACCACAAGGCCGTGTACCTGATGGCCGTGGGCGGCGCTGCTTACCTGGTGGCGCAAGCCATCAAGAAGTCGCGCGTTGTCGCCTTCGCCGAGCTGGGCATGGAAGCGATCTACGAGTTCGACGTGAAGGACATGCCGGTTACCGTTGCGGTGGACAGCAAGGGCGAATCCGTCCATATCACCGGTCCTGCCATCTGGCAGAAAAAGATCAGTGAAAGCCTGGCGGTAGAAGTGCAGTAAGCACCCTCCCGCAAGACTGAAGCGACCGCGGCCCATGGCCCGGTCGCTTTTTTATTGCCTGCTGTTTCACCTGTGGCAAGCGGGCTTGTCATGCCTGGCACGCGCGTCTTGGCAACTGCGTTTATTGTGGCGAGCGGGCTTGCCCCGCGTTGGGCTGCGAAGCGGCCCCATAAAGATCATCGCATTCCTTCAGGTCAAACCGCATTGCCTGGTTTTGGGGGCCGCTTCGCAGCCCAACGCGGGGCAAGCCCGCTCACCACAAGAGGCCGGATCACCACAATAAGCCCGCTCACCACAAGAAGCCTGCTCACCACAAAAAGCCCGCTCGCCGCACCAGCCCACTCTCCCCATCAGCCACTACAGCCCCTCACCACAAGATCCAAGCCGCGCATGCTATGGTGCTCTCCCCTTACTGTGCCTGCTCATCATCGTATGATCGTGATCCCTCGCCCCCTGCGACTGACCTTCTACTCTTTGCTGATCATTGCCGGTGCCGTACTGGCCGCGGCCTTGGCCACCCGTCATGCCGAGCGCCAGGCCCTGGTGGATGATGCCGCCCGTGCCAATCAGCAACTGGCGCTGTACGCCAATTCGCTGCACACCCTGATCGAACGCTACCGCGCCCTGCCCGCCGTGCTGGCGCTGGACTCGGAAATGATCAACGCCTTGAAGGGCCCGCTGCAAGCCACGACCCAAGACCTGCTCAACCGCAAACTGGAGCGCATCAACGGCGCGGCGCAGTCCTCAACCCTGGAGTTGATGGACCGCACCGGCCTGGCCGTGGCCGCCAGCAACTGGAACCTGCCGAGCAGTTATGTCGGGCACAACTACGCGTTTCGACCGTATTTCAGCCAAACCCTGAGCCAGGGCACCGGGCGGTTTTATGCGGTGGGCGTGACCACCGGCGTGCCGGGGTATTTTCTCTCCAGCGCGGTGCTGGATGAACACGAGCAGTTCCTCGGCGCGATGGTGGTCAAGCTGGAATTCCCCGAGCTGGAACGCGAGTGGGCGCAGGGCAATGACCTGCTGCTGGTCAGCGATGCACGCGGCATTGTGTTTATTGCCAACCAGCCGGGCTGGCGATATCGCAACCTGCGGCCGCTGTCGGCGAACGATCTTGTCGAACTCAAGGCCACTCGCCAATACGACAAGAAACACCTGCAGCCGCTGGAAACCCAGGTGCTGCAACGCTTTGACGAAAACAGCCACCTGATGCGCGTCAACGGCCCCGACGGCAATGCCAATTACATCTGGGAGTCGCTGCCGCTCAAGGCCGAGGGCTGGACCCTGCACTTGTTGCGCAAACCCCAGTTCGCCTTTGAAGACCAGCGCAACGCCGGCCTGGCCGCTGCCGGCTCCTGGCTGGCATTGGTGTTCCTGGTGCTGTTCCTCACGCAGCGCTGGCGCCTGGCCCGCTTGCGCCAGCGCAGCCGCGAAGAACTCGAACAACTGGTGGAGGAGCGCACCCAGGCCCTGCGAACCGCCCAGGACGGTTTGGTGCAATCGGCCAAATTGGCGGCGCTGGGGCAGATGTCGGCCGCCCTCGCGCATGAAATCAACCAGCCGCTGACCGCCCAGCGCATGCAGTTGGCGACCCTGCGCCTGCTGCTCGACCATGGGCGGGTGGACGATGCCTACAAGGCCCTGACTCCGCTCGACGAAATGCTCACGCGCATGGCCGCGCTCACCGGCCATCTCAAGACCTTCGCGCGCAAGAGCCCCAGCGGCTTGCGCGAGCGCTTGGACCTGGCCACGGTGGTCGACCAATCCTTGCACCTGCTCGATGCGCGCCTGCGCGATGAAGCCATCGGCGTGGTGCTGGACCTGACCCGCCCGGCCTGGGTGCGTGGCGATGCGATCCGTCTTGAACAAGTGCTGATCAACCTACTGCGCAATGCCCTTGACGCGATGGCCGACAAGCCGCGCAAACGCCTGGAAATCCGCCTGCACGCCGATCAGCAATTGTGGCAACTGACCGTCAGCGACAGCGGCGGTGGCATTGCCGAGGAGCACCTGAACAATGTGTTCGACCCGTTCTTCACCACCAAGCCGGTGGGTGACGGGCTCGGCCTCGGGCTGGCGGTGTCCTACGCAATCGTGCACGAATTGGGCGGGCGCTTGAGTGCCGGCAACCGTGGCGACGGCGCGGTGTTTACCTTGACCTTGCCCATCGCGCTGGAGACGCCGGACCTATGTTGAATGCAGTGATTGTGGTCGATGACGAAGCCAGTATTCGCACGGCCGTCGAACAATGGCTGAGCCTGTCGGGGTTTGACGTGCAACTGTTCAGCCGTGCCGAGGAATGCCTGGCGCGGCTACCCAAGGATTTCCCCGGGGTGATCCTCAGCGATGTGCGCATGCCCGGCCTCAGTGGCCTGGAACTGCTGGCCGAAGTGCAACGCCGCGACGCCGACCTGCCGGTCATCCTGCTGACCGGTCATGGCGACGTGCCCATGGCTGTCGAGGCCATGCGCGACGGGGCCTACGATTTTCTCGAGAAACCCTTCAGCCCCGACGCCCTGCTCAACAGCCTGCGCCGTGCGCTGGACAAGCGCGGGCTGATCCTCGAAAACCGCCGCCTGCATCAACAGGCCGATCATCGGGCGCAGTTGGAGTCCAGCCTGCTCGGTGTGTCGCGCGGCCTGCAGAATCTGCGTCGGCAAGTGCTGGACCTGGCGACGCTGCCGGTCAACGTATTGATCCGAGGCGAGACCGGCAGCGGCAAGGAGTTGGTCGCCCGTTGCCTGCATGATTTCGGCCCGCGCGCCAAGAAGCCGTTCGTGGCCCTCAACTGCGCGGCGATCCCCGAGCAGTTGTTCGAGGCCGAGTTGTTCGGCCACGAAAGCGGCGCCTTCACCGGCGCCCAGGGCAAGCGCATCGGCAAACTCGAGTACGCCCACGGCGGCACGCTGTTTCTCGATGAAATCGAAAGCATGCCCCTCGCCCAGCAGGTGAAACTGCTGCGGGTGCTGCAGGAGCAGAAGCTCGAACGGCTGGGCTCCAACCAGAGCATTCATGTGGACTTGCGCATCATCGCCGCCACCAAGCCGGATTTGCTCGAAGAAGCCCGCGCCGGACGCTTTCGCGAAGACCTGGCCTATCGGCTGAACGTCGCGCAACTGCGCCTGCCTGCGCTGCGCGAACGTCGAGAAGATATCCCGCTGCTGTTCGATCACTTCGCCCAAAGCGCTGCCGAACGCCTGGGCCGTAGCGTCGAACCCTTGAGCGGCGCGCAACTGGGACGGCTGCTCAGCCACGACTGGCCGGGCAATGTGCGCGAGCTGGCCAACTTCGCTGAACGCCAGGTGCTGGGGTTGGGCGAGCCTGAGCCGGAAGGTATCGAGGCCGGGCAATCGCTGGCGGCGCAGCAGGAAGCGTTTGAGGCGCACTGCCTGAAAGCCGCGTTGACCCGGCACAAGGGCGATATCAAGGCGGTGCTGGCCGAGCTGCAACTGCCACGGCGCACCTTCAATGAAAAGATGCAGCGCCATGGACTGACCCGGGAAATGTTTCTCTCGATCGATTGAGGGACCCTTTGAGGGCCTCATTACAGGCAAGCCAGCGCCTCCATTTTGATCTGCGAATACATTCAAGTGTGGGAGCTGGACAGCCGCCATAAGCGGATTTCCGCTCACCACTCAAAAATCATCAGCGGCTTTCCGCTCAAAAAAATCCCCCACCCCTTCTAGACCGGGCCTCACCCGGCTTGGCACAGCTCCTGCTATAGCCCCGGACAGGCTGTGCTCGCGCACGCTCCATAAAAACAACTAGATGAAGGATCCTTGAATGGATAACTCCAACACCTTGCCTCTGGGGTCGGCGGCCGCGCCGGCGAAAGAACGCACCACCTCCAGCCGGATCAAATCGATTTTCAGTGGCTCCGTCGGCAACATGGTCGAGTGGTACGACTGGTACGTCTACGCCGCTTTCTCGCTGTACTTCGCAAAAACCTTCTTCCCGAAAGGCGACACGACCGCCCAACTGCTCAACACCGCCGCAATTTTCGCCGTGGGCTTCCTGATGCGCCCGATCGGCGGCTGGCTGATGGGCCTGTATGCCGACAAAGTCGGACGTAAAAAGGCGCTGATGGCATCGGTCTACCTGATGTGCTTCGGCTCGTTGCTGATTGCCCTGAGCCCGGGCTATGAAATCATCGGCATCGGTGCGCCGATCCTGCTGGTCTTTGCCCGTCTGCTGCAGGGCCTGTCGGTCGGTGGCGAATACGGTACCTCCGCCACTTACCTCAGCGAGATGGCGACCAAGGAACGTCGCGGTTTCTACTCCAGCTTCCAATACGTGACCCTGATCTCCGGCCAGCTCATCGCCCTTGGCGTGCTGATCGTGCTGCAACAGACCCTCACTACCGAGCAGCTGTACGACTGGGGCTGGCGTATCCCGTTCGCCATCGGCGCCCTGTGTGCGGTGGTCGCGCTGTACCTGCGTCGCGGCATGGAAGAAACCGAGTCGTTCACCAAGAAGGAAAAAGCCAAGGAAAGCGCAATGCGCACCTTGATGCGTCACCCCAAGGAACTGATGACCGTGGTTGGCCTGACCATGGGCGGTACCCTGGCCTTCTACACCTACACCACCTACATGCAGAAGTACCTGGTGAACACCGTCGGCATGAGCATTTCCGACTCCACCACGATTTCCGCAGCCACCCTGTTCCTGTTCATGTGCCTGCAGCCGATCATCGGCGGGCTGTCGGATAAAGTCGGCCGCCGGCCGATCCTGATTGCCTTCGGCATCCTCGGCACCCTGTTCACTGTGCCGATCCTCACCACCCTGCACACCATCCAGACCTGGTGGGGCGCGTTCTTCCTGATCATGGCGGCATTGATCATCGTCAGCGGCTACACCTCGATCAACGCAGTGGTGAAAGCCGAGCTGTTCCCGACTGAAATCCGTGCACTGGGCGTAGGCCTGCCGTATGCCCTGACCGTATCGATCTTCGGCGGTACCGCCGAATACATCGCGCTGTGGTTCAAGAGCATCGGCATGGAAACTGGCTACTACTGGTACGTGACCGCGTGTATCGCGGTGTCGCTGGTGGTCTACGTGACCATGAAGGACACCCGCAAGCACTCGCGCATCACCACGGACTAACTGTCTGTCGCGGTAAAAAATGGTGGGAGCGGGCTTGTGTGGGAGCTGGCTTGCCTGCGATAGCATCACCTCGGCGCAATTGAAAACCGAGGTGCCTGCATCGCGGCAAGCCCGGCTCCCACACAAGCCCGCTCTCACATTGGGTATGATGCAATCCCGAAATCGAGAGCAGAACAGGTCATGTCTGACGATATCCATTTCTACGAACCCGCCAACGGCCACGGCCTGCCCCATGACCCCTTCAATGCCATCGTCGGCCCACGGCCGATCGGCTGGATTTCGTCACACGACAGCGAGGGCCGCCTGAACCTGGCGCCCTACAGTTTCTTCAATGCCTTCAACTACATTCCGCCGATCATTGGGTTTTCCAGTGTCGGGCGCAAAGACAGCCTGAACAATATCGAGCAGACCGGCGAGTTTGTCTGGAACCTTGCCACTCGCCCGCTGGCCGAGCAGATGAACCAGAGTTGCGCCGCCGTATCGCCCGAGGTGAATGAGTTCGAATTGTCCGGCCTGACGCCGGTGGCGTCGAAAATCGTTGGCGTCCCCCGCGTGGGCGAAAGTCCGGTGTCGTTCGAGTGCAAGGTGACGCAGATCATCCAACTGCAGCGCGCTGATCAGCAGTTGGTACCCAGCTGGCTGGTGCTCGGCGAAGTCGTGGCGGTGCACATCGCCAAGTGGCTGCTCAAGGACGGCATCTACGACACCGCCGCTGCCGAGCCGATCTTGCGTGGCGGTGGCCCGGCGGACTACTTCCAGTTGGGGCCGGAAGCACTGTTCAAGATGTATCGCCCAGGCGCCACGCCACGCTGACTGCCAAGCAATAAAAACTGTGCGAGCGGGCTTGTGTGGGAGCTGGCTTGCCTGCGATAGCAGCACCTCGATGCCACTGGAAAACCGAGGTGCTGCTATCGCGGACAAGCCCGGCACCCACACAAGCCCGCGCCCACATGTGGATCAGCAGCGTGCTTGAGTCAGTTGGCAGCAGAGGCCCAGCTCAGTTGACCGTCTTCGTCCACATCGACCAGGCATTCCAGTTGCAGCGTCGCTGCATCGTCGGCGTCAGAGGCGGTCTTGAACTTCTGTCCATCCAGGATCTTGTGAAACTGCGGTGCGCCCATGCCATCCAGTGCCTTGACGGCGACGGCGGCGCTGTAGCCCCCTTCGCCCGGTACTACGGCGGAAACGGCTTCGTGATGGGCAAATTGTCTACGTGCCATGTTGCAGGTCCTGGCCAATGGAAAGTTGGCCATTCTAAACCAGTGCAGTGCCTCGCCAATACGATACTTCTAGAGGAGTGCTGTTGCCGTCAGGCACGGGACGTTTAACCGGCGAGTTGCAGGTACTCGCCGTAGGCGTTGCCGGCAGAAGCGTCGGTGAAGGTCTGGAAGTCCATGCTGCGGACCACCATGTCGTTCAACAGCTCGGTAAAGATCACCAGCGCCGCAGAGTTGAAGTAGGCGCTCATCGCCTGCTCGCTGCTCCAGAAACCGGAGATCAACCACACATCGGGATCGACCTGGGAATGCTGCAACGAGAATTGCAGGCAACCCTGAGCCTGACGGCCCGGTTCGATCAAACTGCTCAAGCGTGCACCGAGTTCGGTGCTGCACCCGGTACGGGCACGGATAAAGGCCATATGGCTCGCGGGAATGGGGGTGGACATGTTCGACTCTCCCGTTGAGAAGTGATGCTCGGCAAGCACTGTGAGGGCGTGTTGCCACAGGATCAAAGATAACGGCGCGGGTGTGGGCGCGGTTAGTCAATTCCTGCAGGCTTATTGCACAATCCTGCGAGAAGCGTAGACAGGACGTTTGGCTGGCGGGTTTATTCCACGGGCGAGCGCCTTGTTTCATTGAGATGACAGCCCCGCTGCTTGCCTGATTCACGATGTGTCGCAGGATCAGGCAAGGATTGTGCAGAATCGACGTAACACTTATTCAAAGGCCACCGCTAAGCTGAGCCCATCAAAAAAGCATGCAGAGGACGCCTCATGTCGTCGCCCGAACATCAGCCCATGCCCCTCGATGCCGAGATGGAAAAACAACGCGCGGAGTTGGCCAGCATCGTCCACCGCCATACCTGGGAGGACGGCTCCTACGGCACGGCGATCACCTCGCTGTACCTGAACCGCCACAACACACCGCGCGACTTCACGCCGGTGCTGGTGGAACCGGCGCTGTGCATCCTTGCCAGCGGCAGCAAGGAAGTACGCCTGGCCGATGAAATCTTCGCCTACGACCCGCTCAACTACCTGGTGTTCTCGGTCGCGATGCCGGTGGCCGGCCGGATCATCGAAGCCACCCCGGAAGACCCCAACCTGTCGGTGCGCATCAATATCGACCCGGCGCAGCTCACCGCGCTGATTGCCGAGGCGGGCCCGATGGGCGTGCCTTCGCGGCCGACATCCCGTGGGATGTACGTCGACCGTATCGACACGCAACTGCTGGATGCCGTGTTGCGCCTGGCGCGTCTACTGGACACGCCGAAGGACATCGCGATGCTCGCGCCGTTGATCAATCGCGAAATTCTGTACCGATTGCTGCGTGGGCCGCAGGGTTATCGACTGTACGAAATTGCCGTGGCGAACAGTCAGAGCCATCGCGTCAGCCAGGCGATCACGTGGCTGAACGGCAACTACGAGCAACCGCTGCGCATCGATGACCTGGCCAAGGAAGTGAACCTCAGCGTCTCGACGCTGCACCACCGTTTCAAGGCGATCACCGCGATGAGCCCGTTGCAGTACCAGAAGCAACTGCGCCTGCAGGAAGCACGCAGATTGATGATCGCCGAAGGCCTGGAAGCCTCGGCGGCGGGGTATCGCGTGGGGTATGAAAGCCCGTCGCAGTTCAGCCGCGAATACAGCCGGTTATTCGGTGCTCCGCCGTTGAGAGACCTGGCCCGGTTGCGCCAAAGCATCTGACGCCTCTGTAGGAGCCCGGCTTGCCGGCGATGGCGATCTCACGGCCGCCAGGATTCGACAAACCGGATTCCTACAAAGGAATCGTGTTCAATCCAGGGTTCGCGGCAGCTGCAAGGTCACCCGCAACCCGCCTTCGCGCAAATTCTGCAGACTCACTTCACCACCAAGGCTATGCGCAATGTTGCGCGCAATGCCCAACCCCAGGCCGTAACCCTGCTGCTGCCCAGCGAGCCTGAAGTGCGGTTCGAAGACTTGCTCCAGGCGCTGTTCCGGCACGCCGGGGCCTTCATCGTCGACGTGCAGGATGAACTCCGCGCCGTCGTCCTCGATATGCAAATGGGCGTTCTGCCCATACTTCAACGCGTTGTCGATCAGGTTGCCGATGCAGCGCTTGAGCGCCAGCGGCTTGCCCGGATAAGTCGTCAGCGCGCGCCCATGCTGGGTGACCCGGCCGTTGCCGTTGGGCGCCAGGTACGGTTCCACCAGGCAGTCGAGCACGTGGTTCAGGTCCACCGGCTCGATGTTTTCGTGGATATCCGTGTCTTTCACACATTGCAGCGCGCCCTTCACCAGCAACTCCAGCTCATCCAGGTCGCGGCCGAATTTGGTTTGCAGGTTCTCGTCTTCCAGCAATTCCACACGCAGGCGCAAGCGGGTAATGGGGGTGCGCAAGTCGTGGGAAATCGCACTGAACAGCTGGCTGCGTTCGGTCAGGTATCGGCTGATGCGCTCACGCATTGCATTGAACGCGCGCCCCACTTCCACCACTTCACTGCCGCCGCCTTCGGCCACCGGCTCCACGTCCGCGCCCAGCGACATGTCCCGCGCGGCCCGCGCCAGGCGCTTGAGCGGCCGGCTCTGCCAGTGCACCAGCAGGCCGATGAACAGCAGCAGAAAACCGCTGGTCAGCACGATAAACCACACCTGCTGCGAGGGCAGGCCTTGCTCTTCGAGGCTGGTGTAGGGTTCGGGCAACAAGGAGGCGATGTACAACCACTCGCCGGGGGCCAGTTGAATCTGTGTGACCAGCACCGGCGGGTTCACCGGTTCCAGGGTCAGCGCGTAATGCGCCCAGGAGCGCGGCAGTTCATCGAGCTTCAGGCCGGCGTTGAAAATGCGCAGGTCTTCGGCGCTGACGAACTCCACCGAGATATGCACGTCGGCGCCCAAAGTCTGGCGCAGCACCTCATCCACCGCTTGCAGTACCGCCTGCTTGCGCGGGGTCTGCGGCAGTATCGCCATGTCCAGCGGACGGTCATTGAGGGTCACCACGAAACGCGTGCCGCCCATGCTGCGCAATTGGTCGAGGACCAACGGCCGGTAGGCCACCGGCAATGAACGGAAATAACTCACGCTGGCGGTCATCGAATGCGCCAGGCTGCGGGCGCTGGTGACCAGGCCTTCGAGCTGGGTGGCACGCAATTGCGAGACCCAGATCACGCTGGACAGCGCCTGGGCGAACAGCACCGCCAGCAACGTCAGCAGCAGCATGCGCCCCAGCAGCGAGCGCGGCACCGGGAAGCGGCGGCGGCGCTCGATCAGGTGTTCAGTGGGCATTGCCGGCAACCACGCTGGCTGCCAGTTGATAACCGCTGCCGCGCACGGTGCGGATCAGCCTCGGAGGTTTTTCGGTGTCGCGCAGGCGTTGGCGCAGGCGGCTGACGGCCATGTCGACAATCCGGTCCAGCGGCATCAGGTCACGGCCACGGGTGGCATTGCCGATGGTGTCGCGGTCGAGGATCTGTTGGGGATGGTCGAGAAACAACTTGAGCAGGGCGAAGTCGGCACCGGACAGGATCACCTCTTCACCGTCAACGTGGAACAGCCGGTGGCTGATCATGTCCAGGCGCCATTCATCGAACACCAGCACGTCGCCATTGCCGCTGCGCTCCTGGCCGAACTGGCAGCGCCGCAACAGCGCCTTGATCCGCGCCTGCAGCTCGCGGGGGCTGAAGGGTTTGCCGATGTAGTCGTCGGCGCCCAGCTCCAGGCCGATCACGCGGTCGGCTTCGTCGGAACTGGCGGTGAGCATGATGATCGGCACCTGCGCCTGGCGCGGGTGCTGGCGGATCCAGCGGCAAAGGCTGAAACCGTCTTCGTCCGGCAACATCACATCAAGGATGACCAGGTCGCAGGGCGCCTCGTTCATCGCTTGGCGGAACCCGGCGCCATCCGGCACGCCACGCACCTGGAAACCGGCGCGACTGAGGTAGGTTTGCAGCAATTCGCGGATTTCCTGGTCGTCATCGACGAGGAGAATCGATTTACTGATTACGCTCACGGGGTCCTCCTTGTTGTTATGGCCAAGCTTATGTCATTTGTTGCCCTTGAGGCCCCCTTCGCGAGCAAGTCCGCTGCCACATTTGCCGGCATTCCAACGTTGGAACTCGGTCAAAGTGGGAGCGGGCTCGCTCGCGAAGGGGCCATCAGCGCCTACGCAAAAGCCTGTTCCAATGCGACTCCAGCCCCAGTCAACCCGGAATACGGCGCGGTCACCAACCACACAGGGATGCCTTTGAAATAGTCGCTCATGCAGCCCTTGTCGCTGAAACTCTTGGCAAAACCACTGTTGATGAAGAAGTCGGCAAACCGTGGAATCACCCCACCCACGATATACACACCACCGCGTCCACCGGTGGTCAGCACGTTGTTACCGGCGACGCGGCCCAGCCAGATACTGAACTGGTTCAACACTTCCATCGCCACTGGATCGCCAGCCAGGCCGGCCGCCGTAATGGCTTCTGGGGTATCCAGCACCGGGGTATGCCCGTCGACCGCACAGATGGCGCGGTAGACACGCGGCAAACCGCCCCCGCTCAAGGCCGTCTCGGCGCTGACGTGGCCGATTTCAGTGTAGATGTGCTGCCACAGCTGGGTTTCACGCGGGCTGCTCAGGGGCAGGTCAACGTGTCCACCCTCCCCCGGCAATGCCGCGTAACGACCGGCACCGAGGTCCAGCAACGTGCCGACGCCCAGGCCGGTGCCCGGCCCGATCACCACCGCCGGGCGCAACGGTTCCGGCGTGCCTTCGCAGACCACGCGGAATTCGTCGGGCTTGAGGCGGGTCATGCCCAGGGCCATGGCGGTGAAGTCATTCACCAGCAGCAGCTCATCCACCTGCAACGCCTGGCAAAACGCAGTCTTGCTCAGGCGCCAGTGGTTGTTGGTGAATTTGAATTCATCGCCACTCACCGGCCCGGCAACCGACAGGCAGACAGCACCGATGTCACCGATTTCCAGGCCTTCCTCCTTGAGGTAGGCCTTGATCGCGTCCTCGGGACTCTGGTGATCCGCCGTGGCATGCACGCGGATCGAATGCAGAGCCTGATCCCGCCACAACGCAAAACGGGCGTTGGTACCCCCGATGTCACCGACCAGCGCAAGCTTCACTTAAGCGTCTCCAAGGCAGAGGTAAAGGCGCTGGCGCCCTGCTCTGCGGAGCTTGCGGCCAAGCGCATAAATGCAAACAGCTCGCGACCGGCCCCCACGTTGTTGCCCAACAGGCCCGTGGCAGGCGCGCGCGCTGCAAATTCTTCGGCGTCCACCTTAAGCTCCAAGGTGCCCTTCACGCCATCCACGCGAATGATATCGCCATCGCGCACGCGTGCCAGTGGCCCGCCGCTCTGGGCTTCGGGGTTCACGTGGATCGCGGCGGGGATCTTACCCGACGCGCCGGACATGCGCCCGTCTGTCACCAATGCGACCTTGAAGCCACGGTCCTGCAAGACGCCGAGGAACGGGGTCATCTTGTGCAATTCCGGCATGCCGTTGGAGCGTGGACCCTGGAAGCGCATCACCGCGACAAAGTCTTTTTCCAGCTGGCCAGCCTTGAATGCATCGGCCAGGTCCTGCTGGTCCTGGAACACCACCGCCGGTGCTTCGACGATCTGGTGCTCAAGGGCCACGGCCGAAACTTTCATCACACCACGGCCGAGGTTGCCTTCCATCACGCGCAAGCCACCTTCCGGGGAGAACGCACGGGCCACGGGGCGCAGGATGGTTTCGTCGAGGCTTTCGATGGGGCCTTCGCGCCAGATCAACTCGCCGTCGACCAGGAACGGTTCCTGGGTGTAGCGGCTCAGGCCCTTGCCAGCCACGGTGTTGACGTCTTCGTGGAGCAAGCCAGCTTCGAGCAGTTCGCGGATCAGGAACGACATCCCGCCCGCCGCCTGGAAGTGGTTGATGTCGGCCTTGCCGTTCGGATACACGTGGGACAGGGTCGGCACCACCTCGGAGAGGTCGGCCATGTCCTGCCAGGTGAGGATGATGCCCGCCGACATGGCGATGGCCGGCATGTGCAGGGTGTGGTTGGTCGAACCGCCGGTGGCGTTCAGTGCGACGATGGAGTTGACGATGGATTTTTCGTCGACGATCTCGCCGATTGGCGTGAAGTTGCCGTTGGCCTTGGTCAGGCGCGTGACCTGGTGCGCGGCTTCGCGGGTCAGCGCGTCACGCAGTGGCGTGTACGGGTTGACGAACGAGGCGCCTGGCAGGTGCAGGCCCATGACTTCCATCAGCAACTGGTTGGTGTTGGCGGTGCCGTAGAAGGTGCAGGTGCCGGGGCTGTGGTAGGACTTCATCTCCGATTCCAGCAGCTCCTCGCGGGTGGCCTTGCCTTCGGCGTAGCGCTGGCGCACATCGGCCTTCTGCTTGTTGGAGATGCCCGACGGCATCGGGCCGCCCGGCACGAAGACCATCGGCAGGTGGCCGTAGCGCAGTGCGCCCATCATCAGGCCCGGGACGATCTTGTCGCAGATGCCCAGCATCAGCGCGGCATCGAACATGTTGTGGGACAGCGCTACCGCCGTGGACATGGCGATGACTTCGCGGCTGAGCAGGCTCAGCTCCATGCCGGGTTCGCCCTGGGTCACGCCGTCGCACATGGCCGGGGTGCCGCCGGCGAACTGGCCGACCGAGCCGACTTCGCGCAGGGCTTTCTTGATTTGCTCGGGGAAATGTTCGTACGGCTGGTGCGCCGAGAGCATGTCGTTATATGACGAAACAATTGCCACGTTGGCGGCATTCATCATTCGCAGACTATTTTTATCTTCAGTGCCGCATCCGGCCACGCCGTGGGCAAAGTTGGCGCATTGCAGCTTACCGCGCATCGGGCCGTCGCTGGCCGCGCCGCGAATGAGTGCAAGGTAAGCCTCGCGGGTTGCACGACTGCGGGCGATAAGCCGTTCGGTGACCTCAATAACGCGGGGATGCATGTATAGAACTCCAGGCTAACGGATGTGGCGACCCTCGTTCCTATGCTGGTCAAACGCCCGCCGCGAAAAGGTTGGCAGGGTGTTACTTGACCACTCGGACCAGTTGATTCAGGTCACTCGTTGTAGATTGAACAAAATATTGCCACTAAAAAGGCTTGTTTTCTATTTTTATGCGAATAATCTTGTAATTCTTACAACAAATCGACGACAGGCACTTTCCAATGACTCTTCGTATCGCAATCAATGGTTTTGGCCGTATCGGCCGTAATGTCCTGCGCGCACTGTATACCCAAGGCTACCGCGAGGATTTGCAGATCGTCGCCATCAACGATCTCGGCGACAGTTCGATCAATGCCCACCTGCTCAAATACGACACCGTACATGGCACTTTCGACGCAGAGGTCGCCCACGATCAGGAAAGCCTGACCGTCAATGGCGACCGGATTGCCGTCAGTGCCATTCGCAACCCCGCCGACCTGCCGTGGGCTGCACACAAGATCGACGTAGTGTTCGAATGCACCGGCCTGTTCACCGACCGTGACAAGGCTGCCGCCCATATTACCGCCGGCGCGCGCAAGGTGATCATCTCGGCCCCCGCCAAGGGCGCAGACGCCACCGTGGTCTACGGGGTAAACCATGACATTTTGCGTCAATCCCACCAGATCATCTCCAATGCCTCCTGCACCACCAACTGCCTGGCGCCGGTCGCCCAGGTGCTGCACCGCGAGCTGGGTATCGAAAGCGGCTTGATGACCACTATCCACGCCTACACCAACGACCAGAACCTGACCGACGTCTACCACACCGACCCGTACCGCGCGCGTTCGGCCACCCAGAACATGATCCCGAGCAAGACCGGCGCCGCCGAAGCGGTCGGCCTGGTACTGCCGGAACTGGCGGGCAAGCTGACCGGCATGGCCGTGCGGGTGCCGGTGATCAACGTGTCGCTGGTCGACCTCACCGTGACGCTGAAAAAAGACGCCACCGCCGACGAGGTCAACGCACTGCTCAAGGAAGCCAGCCAGCACTCGAAAATCCTCGGCTACAACACCCTGCCGCTGGTTTCGAGTGACTTCAACCATAACCCGCTGTCGTCGATTTTCGACGCCAACCACACCAAGGTCAGTGGCAAGTTGTTGAAAGTGCTGGCCTGGTATGACAACGAGTGGGGCTTCTCCAACCGTATGCTGGATAACTGCCTGGCGCTCTGCAACGCCGAATAACCCCTTTGGCAGCTCCCCAGCATGGAAGCTCGCCTGTGTGATAGCTGGCTGATGTGGGAGCTGGCTTGTGTGGGAGCTGGCTTGCCTGCGATAGCATCACCTCGGTGCAACTGGAAAACCGAGGTGCCTGCATCGCGGGCAAGCCCGGCTCCCACACAAGCCCACACACCGGTATCCAGGCAACACCCCCAAGTGCCACTTGCCATTTGCGTTGATGATAAGCATTATCATTAACTGCAAATCGATCTGGTAGCACTGTGAGCCAATCTCGCTTCAACCACGTCTTCCTCACCCAACGGGTGATTCTGCTTCGCACGTTGCAGCGGATGGTGAATAACCACAGCACCGCCGAGGACCTCTTGCAGGAAACCTACCTGCGCGTGACCCGGGCCCTCAGCGAGCGGCCGATCGATCATCTTGAACCTTTCGTCTACCAGACCGCGCGCAACCTCGCACTCGACCACTTGCGCGCGCGTCGGATCCAGGCGCGCACGCTGCAGGAAGATGTCCCGCTGGACGTCCTGCAAAGCGTCGCCGCCCCCATCAGCACGCCCGAAGACGCGACCCAGGCCGAGCAACTGCTGGAGCACCTGAGTGTCAGCCTCGGTCAACTGAGCGCCCGCCAACAGCAGATTTTCATCCTCAGCCGCCTGCACGGCTGCAGCTACCAGGAGATTGCCGACCAATTGGAAGTGTCCTTGAGCACCGTACAAAAGGAACTGAAATTGATCATGGCCATCTGCGTAGGTGTGGCCCAAAGGCTGGATCGGCCTTAAGCTTCACCCGACAGAAATGTCACCCAAGGCTGTAGGACATTTGAATAGAACGTGGCGAAGACCCGAGGAACACCGTGACGGACCCGAATAAACTGCGCCCCCATGAGCTGGCTCATGAGGTGTTGCAAGACATGGCTATGGACCAAGCCCTCGACTGGCTGATCGCCCTGCAGTGCCCGCAGCCCGGGCAACAAGCCGAATTTGAAGCGTGGCTGGCCCAAGACCCTGCGCATGTTCACGCGTTTGGCAAAGCCCAGGCTGCCTGGGGCGCCGCGCCCGTGCACAGCGCCGCCGTCGCCCTCGCCGCGCCGCGCAAGCCCAGTGCCTGGCGTCGTATCCGGCCGCACTGGAAACCACTGGCCACCGCCGCCGTGCTGCTGATCGGCCTGTTCAGCTTCAGCAACCTGCCGGTGCGCCTGCAGGCCGACCACCTCACCGTGGTAGGAGAACGCCAGCGCCTGCAACTGGACGACGGCTCGAAAGTGTTGCTCAACACCAACTCGGCGTTTTCCAGCAGCATCAAGGATCATCAGCGCATCGCCCGCCTCTACCAGGGTGAAGCGTTCTTCGAAATCGTGCCCAACCATGGCCTGCCGCTGGAAATCGACGCCGGCCCCGTGCGCGCCAGCGTGCGTGATACCGCTTTCGCCGTGCGCTACCTCAACGGCGAAGCCCAGGTGCAGGTGCAGCGCGGCGACGTGGACCTGAGCAACACCTTCGACGATGCCCGCGTGCGCTTGAGCGCCGGCGAAAGCATCCGCATCGGGCCCAAGGGTTTCGGTCCACCGGCCAAGCTGGATGCCAACAAGGACCTGGCCTGGGTGCAGGGCCGGCTGATTTTCGAAAACTGCCCGATGAGCGAAGTGCTCGCCGAGCTGCGTCGCTATTACCCCGGCTGGATCGTCAACACCAACGACAAGCTCGCCAGCGTTGCCGTCACCGGCAACTACCGCCTCGACCAGCCCCTGGACGTGGTGCGCTCCCTGGCCCACATCACCTCGGCCAAACTGTCGGAATACCCGGCGCTGGTGATCCTCAACTAAATGAGAATTATTTTTACTCGATAGCCTTCGGCGGTACGTCTCGTCTTAGCCAATGCAACTGATTCCTATTTGATTCGGTTCGCAACTATAAGATTCGTACCTTCCGGAGCGCTCTCGATGTCCTCTCGTTTCAACCGCCGGCCCTCTTCGCCCGTCCTGTCCCTGCTGACTGCGGCCATCCTGCTGGCCGGCACGCCGGTCATGGCGGCCACCGCCGCTGAACCGGTGCAGCGCAGCCACGGCAATTACACCTTCAGCATCGAGCAACAGCCGCTGGTCTCGGCGCTCAACGCCTTCACCGCGGTGACCGGCTGGCAAGTCGGCCTGCCGGCGGAACTCGGCCAGGGTGTGTCGTCCCCGGGCGTGCGCGGCCCGTTGTCAGCGGAGAAAGCCCTGGACCGGCTGTTGGTGGGGACCAACCTGAGCTACCGCAAACTGGGCAGCAACAACATCGTGCTGGAAAAGCGCGCGGCGGGCGGCGCCCTCAACCTGCAGCAGGTCACCATCAGCGCCACCCGGAATGAGCAGAACATCAGCAGCGTGCCGAGCACCGTGACCGTGCAGGAACGCGAAGAGCTGGACCGCCAGAACGTGAATACCATTCGTGAACTGGTGCGTTACGAACCCAACGTCTCGGTGGGCGGTGCCGGTGGCCGCTCGAGCAATTCGGGCTACAACATTCGCGGCATCGACGGCGACCGCATCCTCACCCAGGTCGACGGCGTGGAAGTGCCGGACAACTTCTTCAACGGCCCCTACGCCAAGACCCGCCGCAACTACGTCGACCCCGAAATCGTCAAGCGCGTGGAGATCCTGCGCGGCCCGGCCTCGGCCCTGTACGGCAGCAGCGCGATTGGTGGCGCGGTGAGCTACTTCACCCTCGATCCCGATGACATCATCAAGCCCGGCCAGGACGTCGGCGCCCGCCTGAAGACCGGCTACAGCTCCGCCGACGACAGCTGGCTGACTTCCGGCACCGTCGCCGGCCGCGTGCAGGACGTCGACGGTTTGCTGCACCTGAGCCAGCGCAATGGCCACGAGATGGAGTCCTACGACGGCAACAATGCCACCGGCCTGGCCCGCACCGGCGCCAACCCGGAAGACGCGCGCACGACCAACGTGCTGGCCAAGCTGGGCTGGAACTATGGTGATGACAATCGCCTCGGCCTGACGTACGAGAAGTACAAGGACGATCGCGACGTCAACCTCATGAATGCCGTGGGCGGCCCGTTCACCGGCGGACGCGGCTTCAATTTCTACCGGGCTCGTTCGGGCAACGACACCATCACCCGCGAGCGTTTTGGCATCGAAAACCGCTTCGCCCTGGACTCACCGATAGCCGATCAGATCAAGACCAGCCTCAACTACCAGATCGCCAAGACGGACCAGTCCACCGCCGAGATCTACCAGCCGTCCCGCCGAGTCCTGCGCACCCGCGAGACCCTGTACGAAGAAAAGCAATGGGTCTTCGATGCCCAGCTGGACAAGGCTTTCAGCATCGGCGAAACCGATCACCAAGTGACCTACGGCACCACCCTCAAGCAGCAGAAGGTCACCGGCTCCCGCGAAGGCGCCGCGACCTGCCTGGCTGTCGGCGGCGGTTGCACGGCCATCGGCGCACCCAGCCCGATCGCCAGCGACAGCGTGAAGAAGGCCAGTGATTTCCCGGACCCGACCATCAACACGTATTCGCTGTTCGCACAGGACCAGATCACCTGGGACAAGTGGACCTTCCTGCCCGCCGTGCGCTACGACTACACCCAACTCAAGCCCAAGTTGACTGATGAGTTCCTCAACACCGTCGACCCGACGCGGATCTACGCCCACAGTGACAAGGAGAAAACCTGGCACCGCGTCACGCCGAAATTCGGCCTGACCTATGCGCTGACCGACCAGTACACCTGGTTCGGCCAATACGCTGAAGGCTTCCGCACCCCGTCGGCCAAAGCCTTGTACGGCCGCTTTGAAAACCTGCAGCAGGGCTACACCGTCGAGCCCAACCCGAATCTCAAGCCAGAAAGCAGCAAGGGCGTGGAAACCGGGATTCGCGGCAACTTCGATTCCGGCTCGTTTGATATCGCAGTGTTCTACAACAAATACCGCGACTTCATCGACGAGGACGCCTCCGTCGCCGGCGGCACCGCACAGCAATTCGAAGCCAACAATATCAAGCACGCGACCATCAAGGGGATCGAAGCCAAAGGGCGCCTGGACCTGGACGCCTTCGGCGCACCGCAAGGCCTGTACACCCAGGGCTCGGTTGGCTACACCTATGGCCGCAACGACGACAATGGCGAGCCGCTCAACAGCGTCAACCCGCTCAAGGGCGTCTTCGGCCTGGGCTATGAGCAAGAGCAATACGGGGCGCTGGTCAGCTGGACCCTGGTGAAGAAGCAGGATCGCGTCGACAGCACCACCTTCCATGCGCCCGACGGCAGCACTGGTGCGCCCTTCAAGACGCCCGGCTTTGGCATCGTCGACCTGACCGGCTTCTACAAGGTCACCAACGACGTGACCATCAACGGCGGCCTGTACAACCTGACCGACAAGAAATACTGGAACTGGGATGACGTGCGCAGCTACGACGGCGTCGGCGAAGCCGGTGTAACCGCGCCCGCCAACCTTGACCGCCTGACCCAGCCCGGTCGCAACTTCGCGATCAACGTGATCTGGGACATCTGATAACGCCCCCCTCACCTCGTCGATTTTCAGCGCCGGGGTGAGGATTTTTTACTGTGCCGCGTCTTCTTGTTCGTCTAGTTGATAACAGCTCTCTTTCAGAGCACCAAGGCGCTCCTCTTCTCAAGGACTTTTTCATGACCGCTTCCTCTACCGCAGAACGCCCGAGCCTGCGCTCCCAGCGCCTGAACCAGATCACCAACGAGCCACACACCAAGCTGGACGCACTGGTCAAGGCACACGCCCCGTTTGAAACCCAAGCCAACTTCGCCCGCTTCGTGGTCGCGCAGTACCTGTTCCAGTCGGAACTGGTGAGCCTCTACAACGATGCCGAACTGATCAAGATCGTGCCGGACCTGGCTGAGCGCTGCCGCGCCGAAGCCGCCAAGCTGGACCTGGGCGACCTGGACACCGACGTGCCGGCGCCGGTCGCCGGTGCAGTAAAGAACCCGAGCAAGGCCGAAGCCCTGGGCTGGCTGTTCGTGTCCGAAGGCTCCAAGTTGGGCGCTGCGTTCCTGATCAAGCGCGCCGTGGGCCTGGGTCTGAGCGAAACCTTCGGTGCACGTCACCTGGGTGAGCCGGCCGGCGGTCGTGCCGAAGGCTGGAAAAGCTTTACTCGTACCCTCGACGGCCTGGAATTCAGCGCCGAAGAGGAAGCCGCAGTGGAAAAAGGTGCGATCGACGCGTTTGTGCGCTTCACCGTGTTGCTGGAACAGGCGTACGCTAGCGCCCCTGAACTGGCCTGACTCGAACCCCCTCGGTAGGAACAGGCTTGCCGGCGATAGCAACTTCACGGATACCATCGCCAGCAAGCCAGTTCCTACAGAGTAAGCAACCCTTTCCTTCTGCAAATTGCTTCCCATGACCGGCAAAACCCAATCCACCTCGAAAATCGCACAGATCCTTTTCGGCCTGCTGGCCTACGTCAGCCTGGGCATCGGATTGGTCGCGATTGTCATACCGGGCTTGCCGACCACCGAGTTCATCCTGCTCGCCGCGTGGGCCGCAACCAAAAGCTCGCCGCGCCTGAGCGCCTGGCTGGAAAACCACCGCCTGTTCGGCCCGATCCTGTTCAACTGGCGCAACGGCAAGATCATCGCGCGCCGGGCCAAGGTCAGCGCCACGGTGAGCATGCTGCTGTGCGCCATCCTGATGCTGGTGATGCTCGATCATGGTTGGCCGATCTACCTGGCCATTGCCGGGATGAGCCTGGGCAACCTATGGATCTGGTCACGCCCTGAACGGCTTGCAGAGCCCGCGTAGCACTGGCTGTAGCCGTTTTCCTACCGCTCATCGCCTGCTTCTCATGAAATGATTTGTTACGCCGATGTTCCAGACATAGCGCTGAATGGACTTGGCCTGCACTGCGTGCCTTCCAACAAGTCCATTCGCGAGTGAGCCTATGTTCAACACCCTCTCCATCCGCCTGAAAATCGTGCTGTTGTCCGGCCTTTGCCTGTTGGGAGTGATTGCGCTGGTCGTCAGCATCAACCTCTACAACACCGCTCAGAATGATCAGTTGGTCAGCGATTCCAGCTCGCACATGCTCACCGCCAGTGTCGAACAACTGTTGCAGGCCAAGGCCGCCGAGCAAGCCGTGCAATTGCAGAAAACCTTCGGCGACAGCCTGGTCGCCGTGGTCGCCCTCGGCGACCAGGTCAAAGACCTGCGCACTCTGGCAGCCAAGCGCGACCTCGCGCCCGGCGCCTTGCGCGAAGAACTCAACCAGAGCCTGAAGACCGCCTTCGAACGCAATGACAAGGTGCTGGGTATCTGGCTGTCGTTCGAACCCAACGGGCTGGATGGCAAGGACAGCGAATTCGTCGACGACAAGGCACGCGCCTCCAACGAAAAAGGCCGTTTCTCCAGCTACTGGAGCCGCGCCGGTGGCGAAGGCTTGAACACCATCATGGTCGAGGACGACCTGACCAAGACCACCCTCAACCTCAGCGGCACGCCCTACAACATCTGGTACACCTGCCCACGCGATACCCGCCGTATTTGCCTGCTCGACCCGTACGAAGATACGGTGGCCGGCAAACCGGTGCTGATGACCACCCTTTCCCTGCCACTGCTGGTGGACGGCAAAGTCATCGGCGTGGTCGGCATCGACATCGCCCTCACCGCCCTGCAAGCGGCCACCGATGCGGCACAGAAAGACTTGTTCAACAGTGCCGCGCACCTGGAAATTCTCGCCAGCAGCGGCTTGATCGCGGCCTACAGCGGTGAACCGGCCAAAGTCGGGAAAAACCTGATCGATACCCTCGGTGCCGAGGGCAAGGAAATCGTGCAACTGCTGGCCAGTGACACCCGCATGATCCGCGAGCAGGACGACACGATTCGCGCGGTCTATCCGGTCAAGCCGATTGCCGATGCCAAGTCCTGGGGCGTCGTGATCAAGCTGCCCAAGGACGTGATGCTGGCCGACACCGTGAAGCTGCAGGCGCTGCTCGACAAGGCCCAGGCCTCGGGCACCCTGAAGGCGCTGCTGGTAGGCGCCGCCGCCGGCTTGCTGGGCCTGCTGCTGATCTGGCTGACGGCCACCGGTGTGACCCGGCCGATCAACGGCGTGGCCGCGATGCTCAAGGACATCGCCAGTGGTGACGGCGACCTCACCCAGCGCCTGGCCTACGCCAAGCACGATGAACTGGGCGAATTGGTGAACTGGTTCAACCGCTTCCTCGACAAGTTGCAACCGACCATTGCGCAGATCAAGCAAAGCATCACCGAGGCGCGTGGTACCGCCGACCAGTCCTCGGCCATCGCGCGCCAGACCAGCGAAGGCATGCAGGTGCAATTCCGCGAAATCGACCAGGTGGCCACGGCCTCCAACGAGATGAGCGCCACCGCCCATGACGTTGCCAACAGTGCATCGAATGCCGCCAGCGCGGCACGCGGTGCCGATCAGTCGGCACGTGAAGGCATGTCAATCATCGAGCAGAGCACCCGCGACATCACCACCCTCGCCGAGGAAGTCAGCAAGGCCGTGGGTGAAGTCGAAGCCCTGGCCGTCAACAGCGAGCAGATCGGTTCAGTGCTGGAAGTGATCCGCAGCATCGCCGAACAGACCAACCTGCTGGCCCTCAATGCGGCAATCGAAGCGGCCCGGGCCGGCGAAAGCGGGCGCGGCTTTGCGGTCGTCGCCGACGAAGTGCGCAACCTGGCCAAGCGTACCCAGGACTCCGTGGAGGAAATCCGCCTGGTGATCGAACGGATCCAGAGCGGCACCCGCGGCGTGGTGGCGACCATGCACTCCAGCCAGCACCAGGCCCAGAGCAACGCCGGGCAGATTCATCAGGCAGTGCAAGCCCTGGGCAAGATCAGCGATGCCGTGACGGTGATCAGCGACATGAACCTGCAGATCGCCAGCGCCGCCGAGCAACAGAGCGCCGTGGCCGAAGAGGTCAATCGCAACGTCTCGGCGATTCGCGGCGTGACCGAAACCCTCACCGGCCAGGCCACCGAGTCGGCGGCCATCAGCAGCCAACTCAATGCATTGGCCAGCCAGCAGATGAAGCTGATGGATCAGTTCAAGGTCTGACTCGGTGGCAAAACCACTGAGAGTCATGTGGGCGCCGGGCTTGTCCGCGATGCGGCCAACCCGGTGTCCCTGACCGAACCGAGTCGATGCTATCGCAGGCAAGCCAGCTCCCACAGAGCGCAGGTCGGCGGTGATTCAGAGACCGGTCCAGGCGCTGACAAACTGTGTCAGGTCTTCTTTAGCGGCCGTACGCGGCGGGTTCTGCGGCGTGCCCAGGTAGAGGAAACCAATCACTTCCTCCTCCGCCGTCAGCCCCAGGCCTTTGGCCACGTGGGCCGAGTAGGACAATTCGCCAGTGCGCCATACCGCGCCAATCCCCTGTGCGTACGCCGCCAGCAAGATGCCGTGGGCCGCGCAGGCGGCAGCGAGCAACTGTTCGGACTTGGGCACCTTGAAGTGTTCCTGCAGGCGGGCAATCACCACCACCACCAGCGGCGCGCGCAACGGGCCGTTCTGGGCCTTGTCGATGACCGCTTGCGCAGCGTCGGGGTCTTGCAGGCGCGCCGCTTCGGCCAGCAGGGTGCCCATCTGCTCACGGGCGGCACCCTCTACGGTGAGGAACCGCCAAGGGCGCAGTTGACCATGGTCGGGCGCGCGCATGGCCGCGGCGAACAGCACATCACGCTGCTCCTGGGTCGGTGCCGGTTCCAGCAAACGCGGCACGGAAACACGGTTGAGCAAAGCGTCGAGAGCCTGCATTGGCCACCTCCAGAAAAAAATGTGCGGTCATTCTAGCGGGAATGAATCGGATTCGAGCAAACGATAATTGCTCTTATTCATTACGCCCTGCCCTGTTAGACTTTGCGCCCATATTTTCAGCCTTCGTTCAGGAATCCTGATGTTCGGTTCGCTTTTTCGCCTGTCCGCAGCAGTGATGGCTTTAAGCCTGACAGCCTGCGATGACGCCCCACGTTTCACCCAGGCAGAGCCTGGTGAAGCGCGTGCCGGCGGCGCGACGACGGTGAACAAGCGCGACCAGAACGCGTTCTCCCTGCCATCGGCCAACCTGTCGCCCACGCGCCGCCTGGACTTCAGCGTCGGCAACAGCTTCTTTCGCAGCCCGTGGGTCATCGCGCCGTCCACCACCACCGCACGCGATGGCCTGGGCCCGCTGTTCAATACCAACGCCTGCCAGAACTGCCATATCAAGGACGGCCGTGGCCACCCGCCGCTGCCCGATGCGGCCAATGCGGTGTCGATGCTGGTGCGCCTGTCGATCCCTCTGTCTATCCAGGAGCAGCCGTCCTACGCCAAGCTCATCGAGCAGGTCGGCGTGGTGCCCGAGCCGGTGTATGGCGGGCAGCTGCAGGACATGGCCGTGCCGGGCGTCGCACCGGAAGGCAAGGTGCGCGTCGACTACACGCCGGTCAAGGTGACCTTCAAGGATGGCAGCGTGGTCGAGTTGCGCAAGCCGGACCTGCAGATCACCCAGCTCGGCTATGGCCCGATGCATCCGGACACACTTTTCTCCGCGCGCATCGCCCCGCCGATGATTGGCCTGGGCCTGCTCGAAGCCATCACCGACGCCGATATCCTGCGCAACACCGACCCGAAGACCGCCGACAAAGAAGCCATCGTCGGCCGCGCCAATTGGGTCTGGGACGACGCCGAACAAAAAACCGTACTCGGGCGCTTTGGCTGGAAAGCCGGACAACCCAACCTCAATCAACAAAATGTTCACGCGTTTTCTGGTGATATGGGCCTCACCACGTCTTTGAGACCCTTTGATGACTGCACCGACGCGCAAGTCGCCTGCAAACAGGCGCCCAACGGCAATGGCGCCGATGGCGAGCAGGAAGTCAGCGACAACATCCTGCGCCTGGTGCTGTTCTACACGCGCAACCTTGCCGTGCCGGCACGCCGCGACGTCAACGCGCCGCAGGTGCTGGCCGGGAAAAACCTGTTCTACCAGGCCGGCTGCCAGGGCTGTCACAAGCCATCATTCACCACGCCAGCCACGGCGGCCGAACCTGAGTTGGCCAATCAGGTGATCCGTCCCTACAGCGACCTGCTGTTGCACGACATGGGCGAAGGCCTGGCCGACAACCGCACCGAATTCAAGGCCGGTGGCCGCGATTGGCGCACCGCGCCGTTGTGGGGCATCGGCCTGACGCAGACCGTCAGTGGCCACACCCAGTTCTTGCATGACGGCCGCGCCCGCAACCTGCTCGAGGCCGTGCTGTGGCACGGCGGTGAAGCGCAAGCGGCGCAGCAGCATGTGTTGTCCTTCAATGCCGAGCAGCGCGCTGCGTTGCTGGCGTTCCTGAATTCTTTATAAGCTTCGCCCCAATTACAGAAGGGAGCTCGACATGTTTCGTCCCAAGTTGTTGTTCACCAGCCTGGCCGCCCTAGCCCTCGGCGCCTGCTCGCCCCAGGACCCACAAGCCGTGACCTCGGCGGCGATCGCCAAGCAAGTGATCCTGCCGACCTACAGCCGCTGGGTTGAAGCCGACCGCCAACTGGCCGTCAGCGCCCTGGCCTACTGCCAGGGCAAGGAAAGCCTGGAGACCGCCCGCGCCGACTTCCTCCATGCGCAAAAAGCCTGGGCCGAATTGCAACCGCTGCTGATCGGCCCACTGGCCGAAGGCAACCGCGCCTGGCAGATCCAGTTCTGGCCGGACAAGAAGAACCTGGTGGGTCGCCAGGTCGAGCAACTGGTCATCGCCCAACCGCAGATCGACGCCGCCGCCCTGGCCAAGTCCAGTGTCGTGGTGCAAGGCCTGTCGGCTTACGAATACATCCTCTATGACGCCAAGACCGACGTCGCCGACGAAGCCCAGAAAGCCCGCTACTGCCCGTTGCTGGTGGCCATTGGCGAACGCCAGAAAGCCCTCGCCGAAGAGATCCTGGCCAGCTGGAACAGCACCGACGGCATGCTCGCGCAGATGACCAAGTTTCCGAACCAGCGCTACGCCGATTCCCACGAAGCGATTGCCGATCTGCTGCGCGTCCAGGTGACCGCCCTGGACACCCTGAAGAAAAAGCTCGGCACGCCGATGGGCCGCCAGACCAAGGGCATCCCGCAGCCGTTCCAGGCCGATGCATGGCGCAGCCAGTCGTCCCTGCAAAGCCTCGAAGCCAGCCTCGCCGCCGCCCAGACCGTGTGGGTTGGCGTCGACAACAAGGGCTTGCGTGGCCTGCTGCCGTCCGAACAGAAGCCGTTGGCCGACAAGATCGACGCCGCCTATGCGGCCTCGCTGAAACTGTTCGCCAGCAACCAGCGCAGCCTCAACGAACTGTTGAACGATGACGCCGGGCGTCAGCAGCTCAACGATATCTACGACAGCCTCAACGTCGTCCACCGCCTGCACGAAGGCGAACTGGCCAAGGCGCTGGGCATCCAACTGGGCTTTAACGCCAACGACGGTGACTGATGATGCTCAGGCGACAGGCTTTGGCGATTGGCAGCGTGCTGCTCAGTGCTCTCACGCTGGGTGGCTGGACGCTGTTCAAGCAGAAAGACAAGGGCCCGCTGCTGCTGTCGGCGCGCGATGATGCGGACGGCAACCACTATGCCGTGGGCTATCGGCTGGATGGCAAGCCGGTATTTGCCACCCAGGTCGGCCAGCGCTGCCACGACATCATCAACCACCCGACACTGCCGATTGCACTGTTTGTCGCCCGTCGCCCGGGCACCGAGAGCTACCTGATCGACCTGCGTGATGGCACGCTGCTGCAGACCATCACCTCGAATGCCAATCGCCACTTCTATGGCCACGCGGTGATTCACAAGAGCGGCGACTGGCTGTATGCCACCGAGAACGACACCTCCGACCCGGGCCGTGGCCTGCTCGGGGTGTACGCGTTCGAAGGTGAGCGGCTGGTGCACAGCGGCGAAATCTCGACGCACGGTATCGGCCCGCATCAGGTGTCGTGGATGCCCGACGGCGAGACCCTGGTGGTGGCCAACGGCGGCATTCGTACCGAAGCCGAAAGCCGTGTGGAGATGAACCTCAATGCGATGGAGCCAAGCCTGGTGCTGATGCACCGCGATGGCAGCCTGATCAGCAAGGAAACCCTCGGCCAACAGATGAACAGCGTGCGCCATATGGGGATCGCCAGCGATGGCACCATCCTCACCGGCCAGCAGTTCATGGGCGCGTCCCAGGAGCGTTCCGAGCTGCTGGCGATCAAGCGGCCAGGGCAGCCGTTCGTGGCGTTCCCGGTGGCCGATGAGCAGTTGCAGGCGATGGGGCATTACACCGCCAGTGTCGCGGTGCACAGCGAATTGCGCCTGGTGGCGTTGACCGCACCACGGGGCAACCGCTTCTTCATCTGGGACATGGACAGCGCCGAGCTGCGCCTGGATGGGCCGTTGCCCGACTGCGCCGGGGTCGGCGCGGTGGCGGATGGGTTTGTCGTCACCTCAGGCCAGGGCCGTTGCCGTTTCTACGATTGCCGGCAGAAACAGCTGGTTGCCAAACCGCTGGAATTGCCGGCGGGGCTTTGGGATAACCATCTGCACCTGATTTGAAGCAAAAAAAAAGGGCCTCGCATCGCAAGGCCCTGTTTCGGGGGTTTGAATCGTTTCAACTCTGCGGCCTCATCCCTTGAGACATCCCAAACATGAACAACAGCAACTCATGATCAGGCTTGACCGCCACACTCGCCTTGGCGACGCGCGGCAACAGGCATTGCCCGCCACCTTGCACCGCGCTGAGTACTTGTGTGCGAGGCTGTTCCCACGCTGCCAGGGCCAGGGCTGCAACGCCCATCGCCCCAACCAGGAACAGACCTCGTGCTATTTCTAGCTTCATCTGGTTAAACCCTTGATAGCGCTGCCAAACGCCGTCTCATAAAAGTAGCTGAGTTTTTCCCAGTCTGTACTGTTCCACGACGAATGGCGGCGCAGTTGCAGCATGTCATGGGAAGCCGCGCGATAAGCGGTCAGGCGCTGGCGGCATTTCTCGAAATCCAGCAGTGCCACTTCAACATTGGCCGAGTCGCCTTCACCCGTCACGCGTACAAAAATGTGCTTGATGTACAGGCAACCATGCTGCCAGCGCCCTTTGTGCATACGCGCCAGGGTGCCAGCCAATTCCTTGAGCAGGCGCTCGTGGACCAACTCGCCATACTGTTCGCGACCACCGGCGGCGTACCAGTTTTCAATCTCGTCGAAGCCCTCCAGGGCGGCCGTGACCAGCAATGCCTTCCAACGGTGCTCGGGGTCGCGACGTGCTTCGCAAAAGACCATTTCCGGCACGCGTACATCCAGGAGGCGCAGGCCCTTGAGTGCATCCCGCTCGCGAAGCACGGTGGGGCGTCCGAAGGGGTGCAGCCAGCTGCGGTAGATGTGTCCGGTCTGGCGCTTGCTGTAGAGCAAACGGCCATTGGCACTCGTTACTCGCTGCACACCACTTTCACCACCACGCCGACGATTGGGTTCCTCGACCCACTCGCCCTGCTGGCGCCAGAAATAATCGAAGCGTTCTTCGGGCGCTACATGACTGCCTGCTACGCACTCAACTGCCATCCTGTTACCTCTTGCGCAATACATACACTCGCCACATGGCGTAGAGCGGTATGAAGTCCAGGGATTCCTGAACACGAAAACCGGCCTGCTCAAACTCTGCTTCAACAGTAGCAGCCGGTAACACAAATCTGTTTTGGTAACCTTCCTGCTCACCTTTTTCGCGACGCTGTCCTTCGAGACGCTTGCGTTTCCACGCTTTGAAATTGCCATCGACCCACAGCGAAATAATCACGCTGTCGCGGGTAACGCGTTGAAACTCCCGCAGTATCGCCAGCCGATGCGCCGGATCACCAATGTGGTGCAACAGGCGCATACAGAAAATGCTGTCGACCGAGTTGTCCGGCAAATCAATATCAAAAGCAGAGGTCTGCAAGGGCCGTACCCGTTTCACCACATCCGCCGGCTGGGCGACCGTCGCCACCTTCAACATCGAGGCCGAATTGTCGGCACCGATGATCACGCGGTTGGGTTTTTCAGCCAGCAGCGGCCAGAAACGTCCGGCACCGCACGGCAGGTCCAGCACCAGGCCAGGCTCACCGGCCATCGCCAGCGCGCCACGGGCCAATTGCTCGTCGCGTTTGTGGGACAACCGGCGAGCCAAATTGTCCTGATGCTTGAGCAAATATTCGTGGGCGTGCTGATCGTCGTACTTTTCGGAAAATTCGAGCTTGATCGGGGTAGACATCAACGGATCTCCAGTTGCTGATGCCTACAACCTTATGCAGCGAGCTGTGATCAACAGGTCAACCCGTTGTGAAAAACTTGTCCTGTCCAATCTCATACATTTCAAGACTTTACAGACACATGCAATAGCATGGGGCCACCTTCGCCGAAGTACGGGGTACTTCGGCAGGATAGCGGCAGGGGATGGGATCAGGGTTTGACCTGACTCAATTCGACATGAAAGCGGCAGCCATTCGGCTCCATGGTACTCAGGCTGACGCTCCAGCCCTGGTTCTCGCAGATGCGCTGGACCAGCGACAGACCCAGGCCCAGGCCATCGCCGCGCTTCTCGTTGCCGCGCACAAAAGGCTCGAACATGGCTTCGCGCTTGTCTTCAGGGATGCCCACGCCGGTGTCCTCGACCACGAAGCCACCCGGCTCCAGGGTCAGGCGGATGAACCCCTGCTCGGTGTAGTGCAAGGCATTGCGCAGCAGGTTGCCCATCACCGCATGCAGAAAGGTGGCGTTGTAGCGCGTGTCCAGCGGGTTGCCGCGCTGATAGATCAACTCCAGGCCCTTGCGCTCGATGGGTTCGCGCCAGATACCGAGCAAGTCGTCGGCGACCTGCTCCAGGCTGACCTGCGGCGACATGGTGCCATCGTCATGCTCGGCACGGGCCAGCATCAGGAAGGTCTGCACCAGTTCGCGCATTTCCTCACAAGCCCGGGCGATGCGCTCAACCTGATTGCGCCCGCGCTGATCGATGGCCGGGTTTTCCAGCAACAATTCGCAAGAACTGGCCAGCACCATCAAGGGCGTGCGCAATTCGTGACTGACATCGCTGGTAAACAACTGCTCGCGGGACAACGCCTGGCGCAGACGCCCCAAGGTGGCATCGAAGGCCACGGCCAACTCACCGACTTCATCGGCCGCGTAGTCCGGCGCCAGCGGCGGCGCCAGACCGAGTAACTGATCGCGATGTCGCACCTGGCGCGCCAGGCGCACCACCGGCGCCATCACCTTGCGGGCCAGCACCCAGCCGAGGAATACCGCCAGCGCCAGGCTGAGCACGAAGCCCACCAGCACCACCGCAAACAATACGCGCTCACGCTCTTCGAAATCGCTCTGATCCTGCAGCAACACATAGCGCCGGCCATCGACCACTTCGACCATGGCGTGGTACGACAGCGCCTCACGAAACACCTCGTGAAAGCCCGGTTCCAGATGCCGCAGGTCCTTGGGCAATTCGAAATCGCCCGGCCCGCCGCTGAAGTAAAACAGCTGGTCCGGTTCGGGTCGGTGCCGCCAATCTTCGACAGTGTCCATCAGCAACAGGCGTTGCAAGTCACCGCCGAGGCCTGCCGAAATCAACTTCTCTTCTACCAGGTGCACCGTCGCGACGATGCCCATGGCGAAGGCTCCCGCCACCAACGCGCTCATCAAGGCAAAGGCGATGATGATCCGCTGGGCAAGGCTTTGCTTAAACTCCATCTCGGCCCTCGGCCAGGCGATAGCCCACACCGTGTACCGTCTGCAGCAACGGCTTGGCAAACGGCTTATCGATCACTTGGCGCAACTGGTGCACGTGGCTGCGCAGGCTGTCACTGTCCGGGCAATCATCGCCCCACAGCGCCTCTTCGAGGATCTCCCGGCGCAGTACATGCGGGCTCTTCTGCATCAGCACCGCGAGCAGTTTCAGGCCCACCGGGTTGAGCTTGAGCAGGCGCCCTTCGCGCGTCACTTCGAGGGTGTCGAGGTCGTAGCTCAGGTCACCCACTTGCAGGGCACGGCGACCGCCACCCTGGGCACGGCGCAGCACGGCTTCGATGCGCGCGGCCAATTCCGACAGGGCAAACGGTTTGAGCAGGTAGTCATCGGCGCCGGACTTGAAGCCCTGCAGCCGGTCATCCAACTGGTCACGGGCGGTGAGCATGATCACCGGCGTGTCGCGACGCGCGTCTTCGCGCAGGCGTTTGCACAAGGTATAGCCATCAATGCCGGGCAGCATGATGTCGAGCACGATCAAGTCGTAATGTTCGGTGGCGGCCAGGTGCAGGCCCGACAGACCGTCCTGCGCGCAGTCGACTGTGTAGCCTTTCAGCCCCAGGTAATCCGCCAGGTTAGCCAGAATATCGCGGTTGTCTTCAACCAATAAAATTCGCATGGGCAGTGTCTCCGTACGCGGTAACGGCCGTGTTGGCTCGCGCAGCTTAAGGCCAAGTGTGGCTCAGGGATAGAGCTGAAAGGCCCGTCGATAAAGGTTTTCAACTGATTGATAGGCTGAACGAGTTTTTCACTATAGCTTCACAAACTGACTACAGTGTCAGGGCGAAGATCGCCCCCCATTGATATAAGGAACATAGACATGGGTTTTGTCAAAACAGCGCCAATGCGCTATTTGCTGTTGATAACCGGTGCCTGGTTAGTGGTATTCCTGCTCACGCGCAGCGTGCTGCTCATCGCTCACCTGGATGAAGTCGGCGGCAATCTGCTGCCGGTGTTTGGCGTGGGCCTGCTCTACGACCTGGGGTTCCTGGCCTATGCGGCACTGCCGTTGGGGCTGTATCTGCTGCTGTGCCCACCGGCCCTGTGGCGCCGCCGCGGCCACCGCTGGTTCCTGCAGGCGGTGCTCACCGTCAGCCTGTTTGCCATGCTGTTCACGTCGGCGGCCGAGTGGCTGTTCTGGGATGAGTTCGGCGTACGCTTCAACTTCATTGCCGTCGATTACCTGGTGTATTCCGATGAGGTGTTGAACAACCTGTTGGAGTCCTATCCGATCGGCAAACTGCTGAGCCTGCTGGCGATGCTTGCGATTGTCTTCAGTGTGGTGTTGCGCAAGCCGTTCAATGCCGCAATGAACGCGCCGCTGCCTGCGCTGCGTAGCCGTGTGGTGAATGCCTTGGCGCTGCTGGTTGTCGCCGGCCTCAGCCTGCAACTGATCAGCCAGGACAGCCCACGCACCCAGGGCGGCAACGCGTACAACAACGAGCTGGCGAGCAATGGCCCGTACCAGTTTTTCGCCGCCTTCCGCAACAACGAGCTGGACTATTCACAGTTCTACCAAAGCCTGCCCACCGAGGTGGTCGCCAAACAGTTGCGCGCGGAACTGAGTGAGCCCAACGCGCGCTTCATCGACCAGGACCCGCTGGATATCCGGCGCGCGATCACCAACCCTGGAACACCGCGCAAACCCAACATCGTGCTGGTGACCATCGAAAGCTTCAGCGCCAAATACATGGGCAGCAATGGCGATGGGCGCAACCTCACGCCCAACCTCGATGCGTTGCGTAAACAGAGCCTGTACTTCAGTAACTTCTATGCCACCGGCACCCGTACCGACCGTGGCCTGGAGGCGATCACCCTGGCGATTCCCCCCACGCCGGGCCGCTCGATCGTCAAGCGCATTGGCCGCGAAAGCGGCTTTGCCAGCCTCGGACAACAACTCAGTGTGATTGGCTACGACAGTGTGTTTGTCTACGGCGGGCGGGGTTACTTCGACAACATGAACGCGTTTTTCAGCGGCAACGGTTATCGGGTGGTCGACCAGAGCAGCGTGCCCGAAGCGGAAATTTCGTTTAAAAATGCCTGGGGCATGGCCGACGAAGATCTTTATCACCAAACCCTGAAACTGGCCGATGCCGATTACGCCAAGCAGCAACCGTTTTTGCTGCAACTGATGACCACCTCAAACCATCGCCCCTACACCTACCCGGATGGGCGCATCGATATCAAATCCGGCAATGGTCGTGACGGCGCGGTGAAGTACACCGACCATGCCATCGGCGAATTCCTCGAGGCGGCCCGGCAGAAGCCCTGGTTCGATAACACGATCTTTGTGTTCGTCGCCGACCACACGGCCGGCAGCGCCGGCAAGGAAGACCTGCCGATCAGCAACTACCAGATTCCGCTGTTTATCTATGCACCGAAGCTGATCGACGCCCGCGAAACCGCACAACTGGCCAGCCAGATCGACTTGGCGCCGACGCTGCTGGGGCTGATCAACCTCAGCTACGAATCAACCTTCTTTGGCCGCAACCTGTTGCAGGACAATCCGTTGCCACCGCGCGTGGTGGTCGGCAACTACCAGCACCTGGGGCTGTTTGATGGCCAGGACCTGGCGATTCTCAGTCCCCGGCTGGGTTTGCGTCGTCACTATCAAGCCTTGGCGGCGAGCCAGGAAGTCCGGGTCGGCAGTGATGATCCATTGATCCAACGGGCGATCACCTACTATCAAGCCGCCAGTTATGGGTTCAAGCAACAATTGCTGAGCTGGAAGCCGCCGAAGCCAGCGGCGCCACAGTTGAGCGAACGCTGACCCCGCAGAAGCGGGCTGGCCTGCGATTACAGTGTGACTGGCACACCTCTTGTCGCGGTCAAGCCCTCTGTCACCAGCAAGCATGAATCCAGACACCCCAGCCCCCATAAAAAAGCCCCGCCTGCATCACTGCAGGCGGGGCTTTTTCAGTACGGGGGTAAGGCTGGCTTACATCATGCCGCCCATGCCACCCATGCCGCCCATGTCTGGCATACCGCCGCCAGCCGAGCCTTCAGCCTTCGGCTTGTCAGCAATCGCAACTTCGGTGGTCAGCAGCAGACCAGCGATCGAAGCGGCTGCCTGCAACGCGGAACGGGTCACTTTGGTTGGGTCCAGGATGCCCATTTCAACCATGTCGCCGTATTCGCTGGTTGCAGCGTTGTAACCGTAGTTACCTTTGCCGTTCTTCACTTCGTTGACCACAACACTTGGCTCGTCGCCGCTGTTGGAAGCGATCTGACGCAGTGGGGATTCAACGGCGCGACGCAGAACAGCGATACCGACGTTCTGGTCAGCATTGTCGCCTTTGAGGTCAACCAGCGCTTCCAGAGCACGGATCAGCGCAACGCCACCGCCAGGTACCACGCCTTCTTCGACGGCTGCGCGGGTTGCGTGCAGGGCGTCTTCAACGCGGGCTTTCTTCTCTTTCATTTCAACTTCGGAACCAGCGCCAACCTTGATCACTGCAACGCCGCCGGACAGCTTGGCCAGACGCTCTTGCAGTTTTTCGCGGTCGTAGTCCGAGGAAGTTTCGGCAACCTGGGCGCGGATCTGGTTGATACGCGACTGGATGTCGCCGTCAACGCCAGCACCGTCAACGATGATGGTGTTTTCCTTGGAGATGGTCACGCGCTTGGCGCTACCCAGGTTTTCCAGGGTGGCGCTTTCCAGGCTCAGGCCGATCTCTTCGGAGATAACGGTACCGCCGGTCAATACGGCGATGTCCTGCAGCATGGCCTTGCGACGGTCGCCGAAGCCTGGAGCCTTGACGGCTGCGACTTTAACGATGCCACGCATGTTGTTCACAACCAGCGTTGCCAGGGCTTCGCCTTCAACATCTTCGGAAACGATCAGCAGTGGGCGGCCGGCTTTGGCAACGGCTTCCAGTACTGGCAGCATTTCGCGGATGTTGGAGATCTTTTTGTCGACCAGCAGGATCAGCGGGCTTTCCAGCTCGGCAACCATGGTTTCTGGCTTGTTGACGAAGTACGGGGACAGGTAGCCACGGTCGAACTGCATGCCTTCTACAACCGACAGTTCGTTTTCCAGGCCAGTGCCTTCTTCAACGGTGATCACGCCTTCTTTACCGACTTTTTCCATGGCTTCGGCAATGATGTCGCCGATGGAGCTGTCGGAGTTGGCGGAGATGGTGCCTACCTGAGCGATAGCCTTGGTGTCAGCGCATGGCTTGGACAGGTTTTTCAGCTCGGCAACAACGGCGATGGTGGCCTTGTCGATACCGCGCTTGAGGTCCATCGGGTTCATGCCGGCGGCGACGGCTTTCAGGCCTTCGTTGACGATCGACTGAGCCAGGACGGTAGCGGTGGTGGTGCCGTCGCCTGCGTCATCGTTGGCACGGGAGGCAACGTCTTTGACCAGCTGCGCGCCCATGTTTTCGAAACGGTCTTCGAGTTCGATTTCTTTAGCGACGGAAACGCCGTCCTTGGTGATGGTCGGAGCGCCGAAGCTCTTCTCGATGATCACGTTACGGCCTTTCGGGCCCAGGGTCGCTTTTACTGCGTCAGCCAGGATGTTGACACCGGTGAGCATTTTCTTACGGGCGGAATCGCCGAATTTAACTTCTTTAGCAGCCATGATCGATATTCCTTAAATACTTTGTAGTAACGGGAAAATGAGCGGGAAAATCAGTCTTCCAGAACAGCGAGAATCTCGTTCTCAGCCATTACCAGCAGGTCTTCGCCGTCGACTTTCACAGTGTTGCTGCCGGAGTAAGGACCAAATACAACCTTGTCACCGACTTTAACGGCCAGCGCACGTACATCACCGTTTTCCAGAGTCTTGCCTGGGCCTGCAGCGACGATCACACCGTGGTTGGCTTTTTCAGCAGCCGAACCTGGCAGAACGATACCGCCAGCGGTTTTCTTTTCTTCTTCGCTGCGACGGATAACGACGCGGTCGTGCAGAGGACGAAGCTTGCTCATTGTCGATCTCTCCTAATTGTGTTTTTCATCGGCCGGTATCGGTACCGGCGGGTTGTATTCCGGCTGTGCCGGTCGCGCCTCGCCAAGCAAGACGCGGAAGTCTGTCTGGTGTCGCCACCAGAAACCTTGCGGTGACCGTTACATAAGGGCGCATAAGCTTATTACAAGGGGCCGGGCAGGAAATTTTTTTGCATCTGCCCGCCTATAAATGCAACACGGCACCCGAAGGTGCCGTGGCAATGAAGCGGTTATTTACTGTCGCGGTGCTCGAACTCGCCTTCGATCACATCACCTTCGCGACCCAGGGGTTGGCGCGGAGCCGGGCCACCACGAGGTTGCAGGTCATCGGCGAATGCACGCTGGCGAATCGCAGCTTCTTCGGCACGCTGGCGCATCTTGCCGGCCAGCAGCTTGCGGGTGACCGGCAGCAACATGACCAGGCCGACCACGTCGCTGATAAAGCCCGGCAGGATCAACAGGCCGCCCGCCAAAGCCATCATCAGGCCTTCGAGCATGGTCTGGGCCGGCAACTCGCCGCGGTTCAGGCTTTCACGCGCACGCAGTGCGGTGGCCAGGCCGGCGACACGCAGCACCAGAACGCCGAGCATCGAGCCGAGAATGATCAGCAGCAGGGCCGGGAAAAAGCCGATTGCACTGCTGACTTGTACGAATACGAACAGCTCCAACACCGGGAACAGCAGAAAGAGCAACAAAAAAGGGCGCATCAAATGGTTCCTCAACGCAAGAATGCCTTGCCAGTCCACCTTAGATGACGTCGCCATTTCGTGAATTCAAGCGTCAGCGCTGGCTTTTTTCGGCCAGACCTCAGCATGGGCCAATGAAACCAGGGCTTCGCGTACTTGTGTCGGCGTGTTGCAAGACGTTGCGAAAGGCAACCAGTGCAGCGATTGGCCAATACGCAGGTGCATGCCTTCGCTGTCGATACCGGCCAATTGCGCAGGCTCGAAGGTGGGCAAGCCGGTCAGGGCGACGTAGTGGGCGATGGCCTTGGTGTGATCGCTGTTCATGTGTTCGATCATGCTGCGCTCGGCCTTGCCCGCGAACGGATTGGCCAGGGTCAGCTGGTCGACCCAATGAATCGCGCCAAAGCCACCTATATAACGGTGGCGTACTGGCTTGAGCACCCAGAAGTCGAAATCGTGGGCCTTGTGATAGTTGGCCGAATCGGGGAAGTAGCGGTAATAACGCTCGGCGGCCGCCTCGATGGCAGCGCCGTCTTCGAGTTTCTCGGCTTCGGCCAGGTAAGTCAGGCGCCCCACTGCCTGTACATCGTCCGCTTCGCGCTCGCCGACCAGCAGCGAGCACTTGGGGTCTTTTTGCAGGTTATGGGTGTGCTGGGCGATGCGGCTGATCAGGATCAGCGGGCGGCCCTGCTCGTCCAGGCAATAGGGCACGACCGAACCGAAGGGAAAGCCGGGCATGGCCTTGGACAATGTGGAGAGAGCCCCACGGTATTCCTTGAGCAACAGCTCTCGGGCGTTCTTGGCAACGTGCGTGCTCAACGTATGACTCCTCGGGTATGCGGCCGCCCATAGCATATGGGAATGGATCTCAACACAAGGTAATCAATATCAGCAAAGGTTGCCAAGCGGGTTTTACGCGGCCGGATTACCAGGCCACGCCGAAGCCCGCGGTGTAGCGGGTCTTGCTCAGGCTGCTTTCCGAGTCGCCGCTGATAATGTCGCGCTCGGCCTTGAGGTTGAGCGAGGCCCACTCGGTGACCTTGTAGCGCAGGCCTATTTCCGAATCCAGGGAATAGGCGGCCGGCCCGGACAGCGGCTTGCCCACCTCGCCGCTGGTGAAGAACTCGACCGTCTTGCCTACCAGGTAGCGGTTGTAGTTCCACTTCATGGCCAGGGAATAGAAGTTGTCCTTGCCGCCATCGGCGTATTCATAGTCGGTGCGGTTGACCAGCGAACCGAGGGAGAACGCGCCCAATTCGTCGTCCCAGAACTGATAGCCCGGGCCGGTACCGACAGTGCGTTGACGGGACAGGTCTTCGACCTTGTCGCGCTTGTAGGTCAGGCGGCCTTGCCAGAACCAGTGCTCGGTGATGAACCGGTCGAGGTCGTATTCCAGCGCCCAGTTGTCGGTGGTGGTCACGTCGTCCTGGAACTCGCGGTTGTATTCGCCCTGCCCGGTATGACGCCACTGGCCATGCCGCGCGGTGGTCTTGAAGTCGACGTCGTAATCGTTGGTGTCCTTGTCGGCACGCTTGTAGTCCAGCGCCAGGTCGACATTGCCCTTCCACACCAGGTCTTCGATCACAGGCTTGGGCTTGATGATCTGCTGGATGCTCGCCAACTCAACGGTCTTGGGCGCTTCGCCATTGGCCAGGACCACCTTGCCATCGTCCGCCGCTTTCAGCGACTTGGCCTTCTCGCCGGTGTAGGCATCCTGCTTGACCAGCAGTTCCTGATCGCTTTCCAGGGTTTTCACCTGTTTCCAGTCGACCGGAATGGCGCCTGCGTAATCGGTCTGGATCAGCAATTTGCCACCGTCGAAGACCTTGATCTTGCCGGTCAGGCGGTCACCGTTCTTCAACCAGACGGTATCGGCCAGCAAGGGCGAGGAGGCGCTGAAAACAGCGAGGCACAGCAGGGTTCTGGACAACATAAGCAAGTAAGAGGCTCAAGGTTGGCGAAAAGGGGCACTTATCGTGTTAGATAGCTAGGACTGACTCAAGGATTCAGGTTGAGTTCCATGCTCATCGCCATGTTCTCAGACGTTTCTTACAGATAGACCGCCACCCCCTACGGATAGACCCCAGTGAATCCAACCGCCGAAACGCCGCAAAGCCCCGCCGAAATGCGCCGCACCGCGCTGTACCTGACATTGGCGCAGGTCCCGCCAGGTTGCGTGGTGAGTTACGGCGAGTTGGCGCACTTGGCCGGCCTGGGGCGCGCGGCGCGCTGGGTGGGGCGCACCCTGAGCCAGCTTCCCGAGGACACCAAACTGCCCTGGCATCGTGTGCTGGGTGCCGGTGGTCGGATAAGTCTACCCGTGGGCAGTGCCTCGGGCGACGAACAACGCGCGCGTTTGCGCGATGAAGGCATCACAGTCCGCAACAATCGCGTGGATATTCAGCGCCATGGCTGGCGCCCGGTAGAGCACAGCGGTTAGAGTGCGCGCTTTGTTTCCGTGAATCTGAGGCAGACTCCAGCCCATGCCCCGTAAAACCTGGCGCGCCGCGCTCGCCGCCTATGCCAGCCCCTCGACGTTAGTCCTGTTGTTGCTCGGCTTTGCCGCCGGCTTGCCTTACATGTTGGTGTTCTCGACGCTTTCGGTGTGGTTGCGTGAGGCCGGTGTGGCCCGCGAGACCATCGGCTATGCGAGCCTGATCGGCCTGGCATACGCCTTCAAATGGGTGTGGTCGCCGCTGCTCGACCAATGGCGCCTGCCGCTGCTCGGTAAACTCGGACGTCGTCGTTCCTGGCTGGTGCTGGCCCAGTCGCTGGTGATCCTCGGATTGATCGGCATGGGGTTCTGCGACCCGCAGAAACACCTATCCTGGCTGATCGCCATTGCGGTGATCGTGGCCTTTGCCTCGGCGACGCAAGACATCGCAGTCGACGCCTACCGCCTGGAAATCGCCGACGACAGCCGCCAGGCCGCCCTCGCTGCCAGCTATATGTCCGGCTACCGGATCGCCGCCCTGCTGGCCACGGCCGGCGCGCTGTTTTTTGCCGAAGGCTTCGGTTCCACCGGTTTCAACTATAAGCACTCGGCATGGACCGGCACCTATGTGCTGTTCGGCGTGCTGATGATCCCGGCGCTGCTGACCACCCTGTTCATGCGCGAACCCAATGTGCCATTGCGCACCCAGCTGCAGGCCGGGCGCTACAGCTTCGTGCATCAACTGGTGTCGGTGTTCGTACTGATCGTGCTGCTGGTGTCGGTGCCCGCGATGTTTACCCAGCTGTACAACACCGACTTTGCCAGCGTGCTGTTCCACGGCATGAGCCTGTGGGAACTGCTGATGGAAGACCGCGCCTTCCTGCGCGCCATCCTCTATATCACCCTTACCGCCCTGTGCCTCTCGGCCATGGGTCGGCGTGGCCTGGCGCCGGTGCTGACGCCGGTCAACGACTTTATCCTGCGTTACCGCTGGCAGGCTTTGCTGCTGCTGGGGCTGATTGCCACCTACCGGATGTCAGACACGGTGATGGGCGTGATGGCCAACGTGTTCTACATCGACCAGGGCTTCACCAAGGACCAGATCGCCGGGGTCAGCAAGATCTTCGGCCTGATCATGACCCTGCTCGGCGCCGGCATGGGCGGCCTGCTGATTGTGCGCTTCGGCATCCTGCCGATCCTGTTCATCGGCGGCGTGGCGTCGGCCGGCACCAACCTGTTGTTCGTCGCACTCGCGGACATGGGCCCGGACCTGCAGATGTTGATTTTCACCATCTCCCTGGACAACTTCAGCTCAGGGCTGGCGACGTCGGCCTTCGTCGCGTACCTGTCGAGCCTGACCAACCTGAAGTTCTCCGCCACACAGTACGCGCTGCTCAGCTCGATCATGCTGTTGCTGCCGCGCCTGATCGGTGGGTACTCGGGGGTGATGGTGGAGAAGTTCGGGTATCACAATTTCTTCTTGATCACCTGCCTGCTGGGTGTGCCGACGCTGTTCCTGATTGCGCTGCACTGGTTTCAGGAGAATCGGCGGATTCGGTTGAATCCTCCGGCCGAGGACTGACACGACCGGTCACTGCAGGGGCTGGCCTGCCTGCGATGCGCACACCGTGGTCTACAGTGACAACGAGGTGATGCCAGCGCAGGCAAGCCAGCGCCTGCACAAAGGCTTTAACAGAAGCCTCACCACGACCTGATGCCTGTACTCCAGCAGCAAGCGCCCGTACAATCCCAAGTCATTTCAAGTCCAAGCAACCGACAACGGCCTACCATGCGTACCAGTCAATATTTGCTCGCCACACAGAAAGAAACGCCTTCCGACGCGGTCGTGATCAGCCATCAGCTGATGCTGCGCGCCGGCATGATCCGCAAACTGGCCTCTGGCCTGTACACCTGGCTGCCCATGGGCTTGAAGGTGATGCGCAAGGTCGAAGCCATCGTTCGTGAAGAAATGAACGCCGCCGGCTCTCTGGAAGTGTTGATGCCGAGCACCCAACCGGCTGAGTTGTGGCAGGAATCCGGGCGCTGGGAAGAGTACGGCCCTGAGTTGCTGCGCTTCAAGGACCGTCATGGCCGCGACTTCTGCGCCGGCCCGACCCACGAAGAAGTGATCACCGACCTGATGCGCAACGAGCTGAGCAGCTACAAGCAGCTGCCGCTGAACCTGTATCAGATCCAGACCAAATTCCGTGACGAAATCCGCCCACGCTTCGGTTTGATGCGCGGCCGCGAATTCATCATGAAGGACGCCTATTCGTTCCACGCAGACCAGGCCTCCCTGCAGGTCACCTACGACCGCATGCACCAGGCCTACTGCAACGTGTTCACGCGCCTGGGCCTGAAGTTCCGCCCGGTTGAAGCGGACAACGGCTCCATCGGCGGCGCCGGCTCCCACGAATTCCACGTGCTGGCCGAGTCGGGCGAAGACGATATCGTCTTCAGCAATGGTTCCGACTACGCGGCGAACATCGAGAAAGCCGAAGCCGTGCCACGCGAAACTTCGCGCCCTGCACCGGCGCAAGAGCTGCGCCTGGTCGACACGCCGGACACCAAGACCATCGCGGCGCTGGTGGAAAAATTCAATCTGCCGATTGAAAAGACCATCAAGACCCTGATCGTGCGTGCCGAGGAAGAAGGCAAGCTGATCGCCCTGGTGATCCGTGGCGACCACGAACTCAACGAAATCAAGGCAGCCCAGCAACCTGGCGTAGCCAGCCCGCTGGTCATGGCCACCGATGCCGAACTGCGCGACGCGATTGGCGCCGGCGCCGGCTCCCTGGGCCCGCTGAACCTGCCGTTGCCGATCATCATCGACCGCTCGGTCGAGCTGATGAGCGACTTCGGTATCGGCGCGAACATCGACGACAAGCACTACTTCGGCGTGAACTGGGAGCGTGACCTGCCGGTTCCGACAGTGGCCGACCTGCGTAACGTGGTCGCCGGTGACCCAAGCCCGGACGGCAAGGGCACCCTGGAAATCAAGCGCGGCATCGAAGTCGGGCACATCTTCCAGCTGGGCAACAAGTACAGCAAGGCGATGAAGTGCGAAGTGCTGGGCGAGAACGGCAAGCCGATCACCCTGGACATGGGCTGCTACGGCATTGGCGTATCGCGCGTGGTTGCCGCTGCCATCGAGCAGAACAACGACGAGAAAGGCATCATCTGGAGCGACGCCCTGGCGCCTTTCCAGATCGCCCTGGTACCGCTGCGCTACGAAACCGAGCAAGTACGCGAGGCTACCGACAAACTGTATGCCGAACTGACCGCCGCCGGTTTTGAAGTGCTGCTGGATGACCGCGACAAGAAAACCAGCCCGGGCATCAAGTTTGCCGACATGGAACTGATTGGCATCCCACACCGGATCGTGGTCAGTGACCGCGGCCTGGCCGATGGCAATCTGGAATACAAAAGCCGGACCGAAGCCGAAGCCCAACCGTTGCCGGTGGCTGACGTGCTGTCTTTCCTCCAGGCGCGTATTCGTCGCTGAAAACCAGATCAAGAGAAGTCATGTTCAAGCGAAACACCAGAGCCCTGGGGGGCGCCGCCTTGTGCGGCGCCCTGCTGGTCAGCGGCTGCGCCAACCAGATGTCGCAACGCAGTGAGCACGAGGAGCGGGTCGAGCGTAAATTGCTCGACCATAGCCTGCAGATCGATGTCGGCGAACCCAAAGTGCTGGAGCTGCCGCAACGCCGGGTCCGCATTCACGAGCAGAAGACCTTCGAGGTCACCGAGTTCGAAGTCACCCGTCGTTACGACCGCTACACCCCCTACCAGCCCTGGCGCAAACTCTACGAGATGCCTCTGGGCGCGGTTGCCCTGGTCGCCGGCGCGGGCGCCAACGTGGTGAATATCTTCGCCCTTGGCAACCTGCCGACCAGCATGACCCACGACTGGCTGACCTACGGCGTGGACGGCCTCAACCCGTTCATGAACGTGCAATCCCATGGCCGTGCGCAACAGAACCTTGCAGGCATCGATGAAGTCCAGCGCGACAAGCGCGTGGAGTATTCGAGCCTGCCCTGGAGCGAACGCCCGGTACAGGTGACTGCCGGCAAGCAGATCCATGAGCTGACCACCGACCGTAATGGCGTGCTGCGCCTGAACCTGTTGGACAGCCCGTTTGCCGAGCAGGACCTGAACCGTGTCACGACCTTGAAGATCAGCGTGGAAGATGGCCAGGACGACGTGCATTCCGACTCGACCCTGGCGATCAGCAACACCCTGCGCGGCAAGTTGCTCGAAGCCCATGGCCTGATCTACGACGACCTGGAAGATGACGAAGTGAGCCAGTGGGTGCACCGCGTCAAACGCCTGTCGGAGTTGGGCCTGGAAGAAGAAGCCAGCGAACTGGAACAAAGCCTGATCGAACTGACACGCAATGATCCGGAGTTGCAGCAGGAGTTTCTGCAGGCGCTGACCAAGGATGCGGGGCGACTCGTCGCAGATCCGGGCGCACGCTGAACACCGCCCTGTAGGAGAACGGCTTGCCGGTCTCCTACAGGATTAACGGGTAAACAGTTCGAGCTGTTCGTTGCCGCCGCTCAGGTCCAGCAACCGCACGCCAATCCCCAGCAACCGCACCGGCTTTGCACCGCGATTGAACGCCTGGGTCAACAGCTGTTGATAACTTTCCAGGTCCCGCCCTGCCCCGGCCTGCTCCAGGGTCGTCTGGGTAAAGTCATGAAACTTCACCTTCACAAATGGCTTGCCCGCCCGGTAGCTGCTGTCGATGCGCGCCATACGCCCGGTCAGGGTTTCCATCAGTTCGGGCAGTTTCGCCAGGCAGCTTGAAAGGTCCGGTAGATCCACATCGTAGGTGTTTTCGACACTGATCGATTGCCGTCGGCTGTCATTCTGCACCGCGCGATCATCAATCCCACGGGCCAGGCTCCACAGTCGCTCGCCAAAACTGCCGAATTCGCGCACCAACGCCAGCTTGTTCCAGTCACGTAACTGCAGGCAGTCTTCGATACCCAGGCGCGCCAGCTTGTCGGCGGTGACCTTGCCCACGCCATGCAGCTTGCTCACCGGCAATTGCGAGACAAAATCTTCGACCTGGTCCGGGGTAATCACAAACAGGCCGTTGGGCTTTTTCCAATCGCTGGCAATCTTCGCCAGGAACTTGTTCGGTGCCACGCCGGCAGACACGGTGATGTGCAATTGGTTGGACACCCGCCGACGAATATCCTGGGCGATACGCGTGGCGCTGCCGCCGAAGTGAGGGCATTCGGAAACATCCAGGTAGGCCTCGTCCAGCGACAACGGCTCGATCAGGTCGGTGTAGTCACGAAAGATCGTCTGGATTTCCTTCGAGGCTTCTTTATAGGCCTCCATGCGCGGCTTGACGATGGTCAGGTCCGGGCACAGCTTCAAGGCATGGCGGGACGACATGGCCGAACGCACGCCGTAGGCCCGCGCCTCGTAGTTGCAGGTAGCGATCACCCCACGCCGGTCTGCCGAGCCGCCGACGGCCAGGGGCTTTTGCGCCAGGCTCGGGTCATCGCGCATCTCGATGGCGGCGTAGAAGCAATCACAGTCGACGTGGATGATTTTGCGTTGCGTCATATAAACAGAGGGTTGATTCAACGGATGGCCAGTATCGCATTCACCCCTGTATATAGCACCAGTAGTTTGAATCTTCCGCTTGAGCGGTAGGAAATTTCCCAGATGAATTTATTTTCTCAATCGAATTTCGCCTGCCGATAGAGCTGAAACCCTCGGCCAGACTGGCCCGGAGCGGCCCTGCCGGCCTGAATGGAGAGCTAACCGATTGAACCACAAGCGCTTTTCTTCGATTCACAGGTTGACACACTGGCGTTCCTCTGTAGAATGCCGACACACAGACGCGGGATGGAGCAGTCTGGTAGCTCGTCGGGCTCATAACCCGAAGGTCGTCGGTTCAAATCCGGCTCCCGCAACCAAACATCAAGAAAGGCTACTCGAAAGAGTGGCCTTTTTTGTGCGCGTCAGTTTTTCATGCCTGCGATCGCATGCGCTTCACCACGAACGGCTTGGCAGTCCGGCACAGGTCAAGCCTGCTCGCCACAAAATTCGTTTTCTATCGCGAACTTAGGTGGCTTGAGCGGCTGATTCACACTTATTTGACCCGTCGGCCCATTAACGGTTGACACCTCGCCGTTGGGCTGTAGAATGCCGCCCACAGACGCGGGATGGAGCAGTCTGGTAGCTCGTCGGGCTCATAACCCGAAGGTCGTCGGTTCAAATCCGGCTCCCGCAACCAAACATCAAAAAAGGCTACTCGAAAGAGTGGCCTTTTTTGTATCCGGTGAAAAAGTTCTTCTGAAACAATGGCATGGCATCTTTCATGAAACCGTACACGGTTTGTAGAGTCCATCTCATTGCAAGCTATGCTAAGACGCAGGTACTACCCTCTACGACCAATGGCCGCAGTCGCCCCACCCGGTGATACGCGTTAATATTTGTAATTATTTTGTCCATAGGGATTGGTAACTTGGCTGGATACCTCCATCCTGTCGCGCACAATCCACGAGGTGATTGATGCGCGCCAACTCGTCTGAACCACAAGACACCGTCACAGCAGAACAACCGATCGCTCCCACCCGTTTGCGCTGGCTGGATCTGTTGAGCAAATACCGGCAACCCATTGGGTTGGCTGTCACCCTGTTGCTGTTCGCAATTGCCTTGATCGCCTGCCGCCACTTGCTGCTGGAGCTGGACCTTTACGCCCTCCACGATTCGATCCTGGAAGTGCCCAGGCCCGCATTGCTCGGCGCATTTGCAGCGGCCGTCGTGGGTTTCATCATTCTGTTGGGCTATGAGTTTTCCGGCGCGCGCTACGCCGGGGTGAAACTGCCCGCCAAGACCCTGGCCCTGGGCGGCTTCACTGCGTTTGCCATCGGCAACGCCATCGGCCTGTCGATGCTCTCGGGCGGTTCGGTGCGCTACCGTTTATATGCACGTCATGGCATCGGCGCGTCGGAAGTCGCCCACATGACCGTGTTCGCCAGCCTGGCGCTGGGCTGCGCCCTGCCACCGTTGGCGGCATTGGCCACCTTGAGTAACCTGCCGGCCGCGTCGACCTATCTGCACCTGCCGCAAACCCTGCTCGGCGGTATTGCCGGCGCCGTGCTGCTGCTGTCGGCCGTGCTGTGCATCGGCATTTATCGTCGCCGCCTGCCGGAACAGCCCTACCCCGACAACCTGCTGGTGAAAGCCGGCCGTCGTACCCTGCGCCTGCCTGGGCGGCGCCTGACCTTCCTGCAACTGATCATTACCGCACTGGATGTGGCCGCTGCTGCCACCGTCCTTTATATGCTGCTGCCTGAAGCACCGCCCTTCGGGCCCTTCCTGCTGGTGTACCTGCTGGCCCTGGCTGCCGGCGTGCTCAGCCATGTACCGGGTGGCGTGGGGGTGTTCGAAGCGATCCTGCTCGCGGCCTTTGCCGACAAGCTGGGCGCAGCGCCATTGGCTGCCGCACTGCTGCTGTATCGCATGATCTATGTGGTGCTGCCGCTGCTGATCGCCTGCGTGTTCCTGCTGGTCAATGAAGCGCAGCGCCTGTTCCAGACGCAACAAAGCCTGCGGGTGGCCTCGGGCCTGGCGGCACCGGTACTGGCCGTACTGGTTTTTTTGTCCGGCGTGGTCCTGCTGTTTTCCGGCGCCACGCCGGAAATCGACTCACGCCTGGAAAACATCGGCTTCCTGATTCCTCATCGCCTGATTGATGCCTCGCACTTTGGTGCCAGCCTGATCGGCGTGCTGTGCCTGCTGCTCGCCCAAGGCTTGCGTCGTCGCTTGTCGGCCGCCTGGATGCTGACCATGGTGCTGCTGCTGACGGGCGCCCTGCTCTCGCTGCTCAAAGGCTTCGACTGGGAAGAAGCCAGCTTGATGATCATGACGGCGGTGCTGCTGGCGATCTTCCGGCGCTCGTTCTACCGCGCCAGCCGCCTGACCGAACTGCCGTTCTCGCCGCTGTACCTGGTGGCCAGCGTCTGCGTGCTGGGGGCCTCGATCTGGCTGCTGCTGTTTGCCTATCAGGATGTGCCTTACAGCCACCAACTGTGGTGGCAGTTCACTCTGGATGCCAACGCCCCGCGCGGCCTGCGTTCGCTGCTCGGCGCCGCTGTCCTGTTGGTGATCGTATCGTTGACCTGGCTGCTGCGCACCGCGCGCCCGGTGATCCACCTGCCGACCCCTGACGAGCTGGAGCGCGCCACCAAGATCCTGATGGCCTCCTCGCAGCCCGATGGCGGCCTGGCACTGACCGGTGACAAGGCGCTGCTGTTTCACCCCAACGACGAGGCTTTCCTGATGTATGCCCGTCGCGGGCGTAGCCTGGTGGCCCTGTACGACCCGATCGGCCCGACCCAGCCGCGCGCCGAAATGATCTGGCAGTTCCGCGACCTGTGCGACATCCACCACGCGCGCCCGGTGTTCTACCAGGTCCGCGCCGAGAACCTGCCGTACTACATGGACATCGGCCTGACCGCGATCAAGCTGGGTGAAGAAGCGCGTGTCGACCTCAAGCGCTTTGACCTGGAAGCCAAGGGCAAAGAGATGAAGGACCTGCGCTACACCTGGAACCGTGGCAGCCGTGACGGCCTGTCCCTGGAGATCCATGAACCCGGCACGGCCCCCATGGATGAACTCAAGGTCATCTCCGATGCCTGGCTGACCGGCAAGAACGTGCGGGAAAAAGGCTTTTCCCTGGGACGCTTCAGCGACGACTATCTCAAGCACTTTCGCATCGCGATCATTCGCTTCGAAGGGCGCCCGGTAGCCTTCGCCAACCTGCTCGAGACCTACAACCACGACCTGGCCAGTCTCGACCTGATGCGCGCCCACCCGGAAGCGCCCAAGCTGACCATGGAGTTCATGATGGTCGGCCTGATTCAACATTATAAGAGTCACGGCTACGCCCGCTTCAGCCTCGGCATGGTGCCGTTGTCGGGCTTGCAACCGCGCCGGGGCGCCCCGCTGACCCAACGATTGGGCTCAATGGTGTTCCGCCGCGGCGAGCAACTGTATAACTTCCAAGGCTTGCGCCGCTTCAAAGACAAGTTCCAGCCTGACTGGGAACCCCGTTATATGGCCGTGCCCGCAGGACTCGATCCGCTGGTGGCACTGGCCGATACCGCCGCCCTGATCGCGGGCGGCTTGACTGGATTGGTGAAACGCTGATGATTCGACGCTCCTGGCGGTATGTATTGGCCTTTGTTGTGCTGCTCGCCCTGATCCTGGGTGGTGGCTATTGGTACTGGAACCGCCCTGCCCCACAGCCGACCCTGGAGCAACTGCCCCAGGCCGACGGTTCGGTCATGACCCGCGTAACCCCCGCCGGCACGGCAAAGGCCCGTGTGGCCGTGGCGGTGCTGGCCGATTCAACCCTGACTGACAGCCAACTGATCGCCCTGAGCCAGGGCGGCAAGGCGCAGATCGTCCAGGTAATCCTGCCCAAGGATGACTGCACGCTGCAGGAACAAGCGCTGCAAGGCGCCCTGGCCCAGCTCAAGGGCCCGGCGACCCTGGTCAGCGGGATCGGCCCGGGTGCCAGCCTGGCCTGGCGCTGGCTGGCGGCACAGAACGACGACAAGGCCAACGCCATCTCCGTTGGCTTTGCCATGACCCAGGAAGGCTGCAAGGACCCGCTGCCGAAAACGTCCGCACACGGCAGTTGGCTGGTGGCCTGGAACGACAACCCTGACGACGATGCGGCCAGTTTCGTACGCGACACACCGCGCGCCACTACCAGCATCAGCGACTACGACATCCATTACCCGCAAGTGCTGAACAACGAGTTGCGCAAGCAGTTGGTGGGTTCGGACAACGGCGGCCTGGCGATTCCCGTGGTGGAAGTACCCGCGGGCCAGGCCAAGGACACGGTGACGCTGTTCCTCTCCGGTGACGGCGGCTGGCGTGACCTGGACCGCGATGTGGCCGGCGAAATGGCCAAGATCGGCTACCCGGTGGTAGGCATCGACACCCTGCGCTACTACTGGCAGCACAAGACCCCGGAACAAAGCGCCAAGGACCTCACCGAGCTGATGCAGCACTACCGTCAGAAGTGGGGCACCAAGCGCTTCGTGCTGACCGGTTACTCGTTCGGCGCCGACGTGCTGCCGGCGATCTACAACCGCCTGCCGGAAAACGAGCAGCAGCGTGTGGACGCAATCATCCTGCTGGCATTCGCCCGTACGGGCAGCTTTGAAATCGAAGTGGAAGGCTGGCTGGGCAATGCCGGCAAAGAAGCCGCGACCGGCCCGGAAATGGCCAAGCTGCCGGCGGATAAAGTGGTGTGCATCTACGGCGCCGAAGAAGTCGACGAGAGCGGCTGCACCGACAAGACTGCGGTGGGCGAGGCAGTGAAACTGCCGGGTGGGCATCACTTCGATGAGAACTACCCGGCGCTGGCTCAGCGCTTGGTGGACATCATTGTGAAGCACCAGGCCAAGGACAAAACCGAGTAGCTTCAGGCTGTACTCAGGCCCCAATGTCGGCGGGGTTATGTGGGAGCTGGCTTGCCTGCGATAGGGGCGCCGCGATGTGACGGACACATCAGGGTGATGCTATCGCAGGCACGCCAGCTCCCATATTTGCTTTACAGTGTGGGCGACCGCTAGCGCGGCTCGATATGCGCGATCATCAACTGCACGGTTTCCTGCCCACGGAACTCGTTCACGTCCAGCTTGTAGGCCAATTCCACCCAACGCACTGTCGGGTTCGGCCAGACCTCACGGTCCACCCCAAACGCAATGCCATCGAGCTTCACCGAGCCGCATTCGCTCTTGAGCACCACCTTCAGGTGCCGCTCCCCCACCACGCGCTGTTCTACCAGCTGAAACACCCCATGGAACAACGGCTCGGGAAAGTGCTGCCCCCACGGCCCGGCATGTCGCAAGGCGCGCGCCAGTTCGAGGTGAAACTCTTCAACCGCCAGGGTGCCGTCGGACAGCAGGCGCCCGGTAAGGTCTTCTTCGCGCAGTTGCCGACGCACTTCAGCATCAAAGGCTTCGGCAAACAGTGGGAAATTCGCCTCGGGCAATGTCAGACCCGCCGCCATGGCGTGACCGCCGTATTTGGCGATCAGGTTGGGATGCTGGCTTGCGACCACCGCCAGGGCATCACGGATGTGGAAACCCGGCACCGAGCGCCCAGAGCCCTTGAGCAGGCCATCACCGGCGTCGGCGAAGGCGATGGTCGGGCGGAAGTAACGCTCCTTCATGCGCGACGCCAGAATCCCGATCACGCCCTGGTGCCACTCCGGGTCGAACAGGCACAACCCATAGGGCATCGACTCCACCGGCAGGTCTTTGAGCTGGGCCAGGGCCTCGCGCTGCATGCCTTGTTCGATGGATTTGCGGTCCTGGTTCATGCCGTCCAATTGCGCGGCCATTTCCCGCGCCGCCGCGAAATCAGTGGTGAGCAGGCATTCGATGCCCAGGCTCATGTCATCCAGGCGTCCGGCGGCGTTCAGGCGTGGCCCGAGGATAAAGCCGAGGTCGGTGGAGGTAATCCGCGCAGCATCGCGCTTGGCCACTTCGAGGATCGCCTTGATCCCCGGCCGCGCGCGACCGGCGCGAATACGCTCCAGGCCCTGATGCACGAGGATGCGGTTGTTGGCATCCAGGGGCACCACGTCGGCCACGCTGCCCAGGGCCACCAGGTCGAGCAGTTCGCCGATGTTCGGCTGGGGCTTGTTGTCGTACCAGCCCAGGCTGCGCAAACGCGCGCGCAGGGCCATCAGCACATAGAAGATCACGCCCACGCCGGCCAATGCCTTGCTCGGGAACTCGCAGCCCGGCTGGTTCGGGTTGACGATGGCGTCTGCAGCCGGCAATTGATCCCCCGGCAAGTGGTGGTCGGTGACCAGTACCTGCAACCCCGCCGCCTTCGCCGCCGCCACGCCTTCGACGCTGGAGATGCCGTTGTCCACGGTGATCAGCAACTGCGGCTCCCGCTGCAGGGCCACCGCGACGATTTCCGGGGTCAGGCCATAGCCATATTCAAACCGGTTGGGCACCAGGTAGTCGACATGCGCCGCCCCGAGCAGACGCAAGCCAAGGGTGCCCACGGTGCTGGCGGTGGCGCCATCGGCGTCGAAGTCGCCCACGATCAGGATGCGCTGGCGCTGCTCCAATGCGGTCACCAGCAGGTCCACTGCCGCGTCGATGCCCTTGAGCTGCTGGTAGGGAATCAACCGCGCCAGACTTTTGTCCAGTTCAGCCTCGGACTGCACCCCGCGCGCGGCGTAGAGACGCGTCAACAGCGGTGGCAATTCACCGAGAAACGGCAGGACAGCAGGCAACGGGCGAGGATCGATACGCATGGGGTGACGGAAGCTTCTCTTCTAGTACAACGGTTAAACAACAATGCTGAAAGCAACATGGATCAACTGTAGGAGCCGGCTTCTGTGGGAGCGGGCATATGTGGGAGCTGGCTTGCCTGCGAATGCATCACCTCGGTCTTTCAGCTATACCGAGGTGATGCATTCGCGAGCAAGCCCGCTCCCACACAACCCAGCGCCCACAGTTTCAGCCGCGCTCGCCGACCAGCCACTGCAATTGCACTTCATGTTGGCCACGGTCGTCAGTCACAAAAATGGTGCCTTCGCTGATCATCACGTCCCACTTGATCACGCGCGGCATGTCCTTGGCCAGGGTCTCGAGGACGTCCTGCGGCACCGCAGCGATGTGCACGTTCTTGAGGTTGTTGGCCACGGGCACCACTTTGCCTTCCCACACACGCAAGCTGCCGTAGGCCAGCAGGCTGGTGCGCTCGGTGCGACGCGAGCACCAGGTCAGGCGGTCGGCATCCGGCTGGCCGACTTCGATCCAGTGCAGGACCCGGTCATCCAGGCTTTTTTCCCACAGGGCTGGCTCGTCTACATCTGACAGGCCACGCCCGAACGACAACTGCTCGTTGTACCAGAGGGCGTAGGCCAGCAGACGCACGGTCATGCGCTCTTCGGTTTCCGAAGGGTGGCGGGCGATGGTCTGCTTGACGCTCTGGTACACCGAGCGGTCGAGGTCGGTGAGGTTGAGTTCGAATTTGTAGGTCGTGGACGGCTGGGCCATGAACGGACTTCTAGAGACAGGAAAAGGCGGCCAGTCTAACCGATGGCGAGGCCATTCAACGAATCCTGCGCAGCATCATCCTTATCCCTGGGCCGCTCGCCTATGTTAAAAGGCTTCACACCACCGCCCCGCGCAGAAAAGGATCCTCATGTCGTTTAATGCCAAACCGCTTGCCGGCCTGAAAGTCATCGAACTCGGCACCCTGATCGCCGGCCCGTTCGCCTCACGCATCTGCGCCGAATTCGGTGCCGAGGTGATCAAGGTGGAATCGCCGGATGGCGGTGACCCGCTGCGCAAGTGGCGCAAGCTGTATGAAGGCACGTCACTGTGGTGGTTTGTGCAGGCGCGCAACAAGAAGTCGCTGACGCTGAACCTCAAGCACCCGGACGGCCTGGCGATCCTGAAGCAGCTGCTGGCCGATGCCGACATCCTGATCGAGAATTTTCGCCCCGGCGTGCTGGAAAAACTCGGCCTGGGCTGGGAAACCCTGCATGCGCTCAACCCCAAGCTGGTCATGGTGCGTCTCTCGGGCTTTGGCCAGACCGGACCGATGAAGGACCAGCCGGGTTTCGGCGCGGTGGGCGAATCCATGGGCGGGCTGCGCTACATCACTGGTTTCGAGGACCGCCCACCGGTGCGCACCGGGATCTCCATCGGCGACTCCATCGCTGCGCTGTGGGCCGTGATCGGAGCGCTGATGGCGCTGCGTCATCGCGAAGTCAACGGCGGCCTGGGCCAGGTGGTCGACGTGGCGCTGTACGAAGCCATCTTCGCGATGATGGAAAGCATGATCCCCGAGTTCGATGTGTTCGGCTTTATTCGCGAACGTACCGGCAACATCATGCCCGGCATCACCCCATCGTCGATCCACACCAGCGCGGACGGCAAGCACGTGCAGATTGGCGCCAACGGCGATGCGATCTTCAAGCGCTTCATGTCGGCCATCGGTCGCGAAGACCTGGCCAACGATCCTGCACTTGCCAGCAACGACGGGCGGGACAGCCGCCGCGACGAGTTGTATGGCGTGATCGACCGCTGGGTCAACGCGCTGCCCCTGGAGCAGGTGGTGGAGCAGTTGAATCAGGCCGAGGTGCCCGCCAGCCGTATCTACAGTGCCGAAGACATGCTCGGCGACCCGCAATTCCTGGCCCGGGAGATGTTCCTCAAGGCCCAGCTCCCGGGCGGCAAGGACTTCAAGATGCCCGGGATCGTGCCCAAGCTGTCGGACACGCCGGGTAGTTGCGAATGGGTAGGGCCACAGTTGGGCGAACACAACGGCGTAGTGCTGGGTGAGTTGGGATACGACGCCGCTGCCATCGTCCGCTTGCGTGAGGAAGGCGCAATCTAATGGCGTCCCGGTGCAAACGCTGGCTCTTGAAACTGGGCGTCGCCACCCTGATGGCCGGCGGCTGGCTCTCGTCAGCACGGGCCGAAGACACGCTGATCTGGCTGCTGCGCGATTTGCCGCCGCTGACCATTTTCGAAGGACCGAGCAAAGGCCAGGGCGCATTGGACCAGTTGCTGCCAATCCTGGCCGTGCGCCTGCCGGAGTATCGTCACCAGGTGCTGCACGTCAACCGCGCGCGCGGCACGCAAATGTTGCGCGAACCCTCGTTCACCTGTGACCCCTCGTTGCTGTGGACGCCGGAGCGGGCCAAGTACGTGGTGTTTTCTCGCCAGGCGTTTGCAGTGCCCAGCAACGGCGTGACGATCCGGCGCAGCCAGCAGGACGCCATGGCGTCGTTTATCGTGGACGGCCAGTTCGACCTGCAAGCATTTCTCGATGCTCACAGGACGCGGGTGGGCGCCACGGCGGAGCGCAGCTACGGGCCAGTCATCGATGAGCAACTCAAACACGTCGACGCGCACAAACTCGCCCTCCACTACGGCAACGACGCCCTCGGCAGCTTGTTGCAAATGCAGCGCCTCGGACGGTTGGAAGCGGTATTGGGTTATTGGCCGGAAATCCGCTATCACGCACTGCAACAGGGGATTGCGTCCAGCGACCTGAGTTTCTATCCGATCAAAGGCACAGCGCCCTACCAACGTACGCATATCGCGTGCTCGGATACGCCCCAGGGGCGCCAGGCCATCGAACGGATCGACCAGGTGCTGCTCGACATCCCTCAGGAACGCGTGCAGCAGTCCTACGCCGCGTGGCTGGATCCGCTCATGCGCGAGCAGTACCTGCGCGACAACCCACGGTTTTTCCAGGATTCACCCGTGCCGTGACAAATCGCGGGCAAAAAGAAACCCCGAAGAGTGGGGAGACACTTCGGGGTTAAACGTGGCCTTACAAAGACCAGTACAACAAGGCACAAACACCGGAGCACAATGTTTGCTCTTGCTGTTACAAAATCTGACAGGCCCTGCAGTCGGAAGTTTCCGCGTATAAACAATTCTTCATGCGACAGCAGCGCTGCGGGTTTGGGCAGCATTGCGCAAGGCCGCGATAACCGAGGGCTCCAGACGCCCTTCGGCGATCTTGAGGTCGCGCAGCAGGCAATCCACAACATCCACCAGCACGCGTTTATCCATCAATTGCGCCTGGTCGACTTCACGCTCGACCACAATCGCGCCAGCAGGGTTTTTCACCGTCACCAGGCATTCCCCCTGCACGCCAGAGGTGGTCAGCGTAACCAGATAAGGGCTCAGTGCTTCTTCGAGCAATAGGCTGATACTTTCCATCTCGATCACCACTCAATAGTTCGGGAACAATCGTTTCAACGGGAGCTGCATCTATCCTAAGTGACTGGTTGTGACGTAGGAAAGTTCGCTTTTTCGTCTTTATGGGGCCGTCAGGGAGTGACGAGGACCAGCATGCGCCAGCAACATGACAACGAAAAAACGGCGGCACATAAGTGCTTACGCAATGGGCTGCCGTTTTGGGGTTCGCCGGGCGCGCAGGTCGGGGGTGAATCCTATACTCGGTGAGCGCTGGTCACTCTGCCACGCGGGTAAAAGCGCATGTAAAGGCCCTTATTGCGAAGGATGAAGACGATGATGGAAAACAATGAACAGCAGGCAGCAATGGAGAGAATGCATGCCGATGTCCGGCGCATCTATGCCGAAATATCACGCATGCAGGCTGAGCAAGACAAGCTCAAATCAGAATCCCTGAAGATAAACTGCGAGACTTTCTGGTACCCAATGGGTGTCGCCATGGCAGTCGTTGCGACGATCGCGTCGATCACCGGAGCGGCGATTAAATTACTTATATAGCCAGCACGCTGTCGGGCCTGCCATAAAAAAACGCCGCTGACCCAAGGATGGGAAAGCGGCGTTTTTGTCTGCGCAGTTCGCCTTACAAAGGCTTGCCGCGATTGCCATGCTGGCTGACAAACGCCTGCACAGCCTTCAGGTCATTGGCCAATACGGTGCAACGCTCTTCACGCTCGAACAGGCTAGCCAAGTGCTCCGGCAGCTCCAGCGCCTTGCCGACACCCGCCTTTTCCACCGCTTCGGGGAATTTGACCGGGTGCGCAGTGCCGAGGATCACCATCGGGATGTCCAGGCTGCGACGGCATTCGCGGGCGGCCTTCACGCCGATGGCGGTGTGCGGGTCAAGCACCTCGCCGGTCTGGGCGTAGACTTCGGCAATGGTCTCGCAGGTTTGTTCATCATCCACCGCTAGGGAGTCGAACAGCTTGCGGGTTTCGGTCCAGCGCTCTTGCTCGACGCTGAAACCGCCACCTTGCTTGAAGCTGTTCATCAACTCGGCCAGGGCCGCGCCATTGCGACCGTGCATATCGAACAGCAAGCGTTCGAAGTTCGACGAAACCATGATGTCCATGGACGGCGACAGGGTCGCGTGCAGGGTTTCCTTGACGTACTGGTTGCCGCTCATGAAGCGGTGCAGGATGTCGTTGCGGTTGGTGGCGACGATCAACTGGTTGATCGGCAGGCCCATGTTGCGGGCCAGGTAGCCGGCGAAGATATCGCCGAAGTTGCCGGTCGGCACCGAGAACGACACCGAGCGCGCTGGGCCGCCCAGCTGCAGGGCAGCGTGGAAGTAGTAGACGATCTGGGCCATGATCCGCGCCCAGTTGATCGAGTTCACGGCGACCAGGCGCGTGCCCTTGAGGAAGCTCTGGTCGGCGAAGCTGTTCTTGACCATTTCCTGGCAGTCATCGAAGTTGCCTTCGATGGCGATGTTGTGGATGTTCTCACCGAAGATGGTGGTCATCTGCCGGCGCTGTACTTCCGACACACGCTTGTGCGGGTGCAGGATGAAGATGTCGACGTTTTCGCAGTGTTTGCAACCTTCGATGGCGGCCGAGCCGGTATCACCAGAGGTGGCGCCGATGATCACCACGCGCTCGCCACGCTTCTCCAGCACGTAGTCCAGCAGGCGACCGAGCAGTTGCAGGGCGAAGTCCTTGAACGCCAGGGTCGGGCCGTGGAACAGCTCCAGCACCCACTCGTTGCCGTTCAGTTGACGCAACGGCGCGATGGCGCTGTGGGAAAACACGCCGTAGGTCTCTTCCAGGATCTTCTTGAAATCGGCATCCGGAATGCTGCCGGTGACGAACGGGCGCATCACCCGGAACGCCAGCTCGTGGTACGGCAGGCCGGCCCACGAAGCGATTTCTTCCTGGGTGAAGCGTGGCAGGTTTTCCGGCACGTACAGGCCGCCGTCGGTGGCAAGGCCTGCCAGCAGGACGTCTTCGAAATTCAGGGCCGGTGCCTGGCCGCGGGTGCTGATGTAACGCATAGGGGCAAACCTTCGGTTTGGGCTGCAAGCTTCAAGTGACAAGCTGCAAGTAACAGCAGATCTGCTTTTACTTGCAGCTTGCAGCTTGGCGCGTGCAGCTGAATTAATTTAGATGTTCGACGCGAATACGAACGACCGGCCCAACCACGCCCTGAAGAGCTTCGAGAGCCCGGATGGCATCGTTGATGTGCTGCTCGAGCACGCGGTGGGTCAGCAGGATCATCGGCACCAGGCCATCCTGTTCCTCGACTTCCTTCTGCATGATCGACTCGATGTTGATACCGCGCTCCGACAGGATGCTGGCCACCTGGGCCAACACACCCGGATGATCCTTGGCCTGGATCCGCAGGTAGTAGGCGCTTTCGCACGCCTCGATCGGCAGGATCGGATGGGCCGACAGCGAATCCGGCTGGAAGGCCAGGTGCGGCACGCGGTTTTCCGGGTCACTGGTCATGGCGCGAACTACGTCCACCAGGTCGGCGATCACCGACGAAGCGGTTGGCTCCATGCCGGCACCGGCACCGTAGAACAGCGTCGAACCGGCGGCGTCACCGTTGACCATCACGGCGTTCATCACGCCATTGACGTTGGCGATCAGGCGGTCAGCCGGGATCAGCGTCGGGTGCACACGCAGCTCGATACCGGCCGGAGTGCTGCGCGCCACGCCCAGGTGCTTGATGCGATAGCCCAGGGCTTCGGCGTAGTTCACGTCGGCAGTCGTCAGCTGGGTGATGCCTTCGGTGTAGGCCTTGTCGAACTGCAGCGGGATACCAAAGGCGATGGACGCCAGGATGGTCAGCTTGTGCGCCGCGTCGATGCCTTCCACGTCAAAGGTCGGGTCGGCTTCGGCATAACCCAGGGCCTGGGCCTCGACCAGCACGTCTTCGAAGGTACGGCCCTTCTCGCGCATCTCGGTCAGGATGAAGTTGCCAGTGCCGTTGATGATGCCGGCCACCCAGTTGATGCGGTTGGCGGACAGGCCTTCACGGATCGCCTTGATCACCGGGATACCACCGGCCACGGCGGCTTCGAACGCCACGATCACGCCCTTCTCGCGCGCCTTGGCGAAGATCTCGTTGCCGTGCACGGCGATCAGCGCCTTGTTGGCGGTGACCACATGCTTGCCGTTCTCGATGGCCTTGAGCACCAGCTCGCGGGCCACGGTGTAGCCGCCTACCAGCTCGATGACGATATCGATTTCAGGGTTGGTGGCCACGGCGAAGACATCGTTGGTAATCGCAATACCGGTCGTTTGGAACTGAGGCTTTGGCGAACGCGTGGCAATTTGCGCCACTTCAATCCCGCGACCTGCACGGCGGGAAATTTCCTCAGCGTTACGCTGAAGTACGTTAAAGGTGCCGCCACCGACGGTCCCTAACCCACAGATGCCTACTTTGACCGGTTTCACTGAAGAACTCCCCATGAAACGGCCGACGCTAGGTCGGCCGTGGAAAACAGCCGCACAACTGCGGCTTTCAATTAACGACCCGTCGACTGGTCGAAGGGCCTTGCTCGTCAAAGGTTCGACGATGCAGGTTTATTTGGCACTCAGCGCCAGTTTGGCAACTTGTGGCGCCGGCTGGTAGCCCGGAATTACCTGGCCGTCTGCCAAAACGATGGCCGGTGTACCGTTCACGCCAATGGACTGGCCAAGAGCGAACTGCTTGGAAACCGGGTTGGCGCATTTGGCCGCCTTGATTTCCTTGCCATCGACCATCTTGTCCATGGCCGCTTTCTTGTCGGCCGAGCACCACACGGCTTGCAGCTGCTCGTCACCCGGCGAGCCGAGGCCCTGGCGCGGGAACGCTACATAGCGCACTTCCACACCGAGCTTGTTCAGCGCCGGCACTTCGGCGTGCAGCTTGTGGCAGTAAGGGCATGTGGTGTCGGTGAACACGGTGATATGGGTCTTGGTCTCGCCGATGGCCGGGTAAACCACGGTTTCAGCCACCGGAATGCCGTTGATCAGCTTGGACACGCCCAGGCGCTCGGCCTTCTCGGTCAGGTTGACCGGCTTGCCGTCCTTCAACTGGAACAGGTAGCCCTGGACGATGTACTGGCCGTCGGCGCTGGCGTACAGCACACGGCTGCCCTTGAGCTTGACTTCGTACAGGCCGGCCATCGGGCTGGCGCTGATGCTTTCGATCGGGGTGTCGAGCTGCAGGTTGGCCAGGCTCTTGCGAATCGTTTGCTCGGCAGCGTCATCGGCGACAACAAAAGTGGAAACCAACGCAATGGCTGCGGCGGCAATAATCTGGGTCAAGCGCATGGGAACTCCTGAAGGCAGATGCAGGGACGGGAGCAGAACACCGATATGGAAACTCGGGCTGTGGCCGTCCCCTTTGCTAACCGGCAAAGCCTACCACAGTTGGGCCGCAGGGCAGCCCGTGGCAGGATAAATTGGCGGTTTTCAACCGCGCGGGTGGTGCTTGGCGTGCATATCCTGCAAGCGTGCACGCGCCACGTGGGTGTAGATCTGGGTGGTGGACAGGTCACTGTGCCCGAGCAACATTTGCACCACGCGTAAATCCGCGCCGTGATTGAGCAAATGCGTGGCGAACGCATGGCGCAGGGTGTGCGGCGAAAGCGCCTTGCCGATCCCGGCCACCTTGGCCTGGTGCTTGATGCGGTGCCAGAAGGTCTGGCGGGTCATCTGCTCGCCCCGCTGACTGGGAAACAGCACATCGCTGGGGCGCCCGCCAAGCAATTCACTGCGCCCATCGCGCATGTAGCGCTCGACCCATACGATCGCCTCTTCGCCCATCGGCACCAGCCGCTCCTTGCTGCCCTTGCCCATCACGCGCAGCACGCCCTGGCGCAGGTTGACCTGCTCCAGGGTCAGGCTGATCAACTCGGTCACCCGCAGGCCGCAGGCGTACAGCACCTCCAGCATGGCGCGGTCGCGCTGGCCGATGGCTTCGCTCAAGTCGGGGGCGGCGAGCAAGGCATCCACGTCCGCTTCCGACAGGGATTTGGGCAATGGCCTGCCGAGCTGTGGCATATCGATCTGCAGGGTCGGGTCGACGGCAATCAGTTTTTCCCGCAGCAAATAACGATAAAAGCCACGCACGCCGGAAAGAAATCGCGCGGTGGAGCGCGGCTTGTAGTTCTGCTCAAGGCGCCAGGCCAGGTGATCGAGGATCAGCTCGCGGCCGGCGTTGATCAGTTCGAGGTTTTTGTCCTGCAGCCAGCCATTGAACAGCGCGAGATCGCTGCGATAAGCCTGGCGCGTGTTGTCGGACAGGCCTTTTTCCAGCCACAGGGCGTCGAGGAAGCGGTCGATCAGGGGGTGGTCAATGGCGGGCATGAGGGCTCGGACGCTGAAAAAGTAGGTAGATGCTACCCTAGCTGCGCGCTCTGTAGGAGCCGGCTTGCCGGCGATGAGGCCCGCAGGCCGCCAGTGCCGGCAAGCCGGCCCCACAGGGAGTGTTTCAGTCCACGAAACCTGGAAGTACCGGCACCGGGCGCTTGTCGGCGTCAATCGCCACAAAGCTGAACACGCCCTGGATCGCCTTCTCACGGCCATCGGCACTCATGCTCTCGACGAACACTTCGACTTCAACCTTGAGGCTGGTGTTGCCGACTTTGATCACGCGGCCGATCAGCTCCACGATGGAGCCGGCCGGGATGGCGTGATTGAAGTCGATGCGGTCGGTGGAAACCGTGACCAGCGGCAGGCGGCAGAAGCGCGTTGCGGTGATGAACGAGACTTCATCCATCCAGGCCAGGGCGGTGCCGCCGAACAGCGTGTTGTGGTGGTTGGTGGTCGGCGGGAACACGGCCTTGGTCACGTGGGTGACGGACAGGTCGGTGCGGCGCTGGATTTCTTCAAGGCGAGTGGTCATGGAAAGTACCGGCAGATGGACAAATTTCAGGCACAAAAAAGCAGCCCGTAGGCTGCTTTTTTCTGCATCGGGAAGCTGGACTTAAGCCAGTTTTTCCTTGATGCGAGCTGCTTTACCGGACAGGTCACGCAGGTAGTACAGCTTGGCTTTACGTACGTCACCGCGACGCTTGACGGCCATGCTGTCGATTTGCGGGCTGTAGGTCTGGAAAGTACGCTCTACGCCAACACCGTTGGAGATTTTACGAACAGTGAAAGCACTGTTCACACCACGGTTACGCTTGGCGATTACCACGCCTTCGAACGCTTGCAGACGCGAACGGTCGCCTTCCTTCACTTTCACCTGAACGACAATGGTGTCGCCCGGGGCAAAGGTAGGGATCTCTTTGGTCATCTGCTCTGCTTCGAGTGCAAGGATGATTTTGTTAGTCATGCTGTGCTCCTAAGGTAAGTCAATGGACCTACCATCGATACGTTGTTAACTATCGTCCCGCGCGAGGATGTATTCCTCGAGCAGCTTCTTCTCTTCTCCAGAAAGCGAGCGGCTTTCCAGAAGATCGGCGCGTCGTTCATAGGTCCGACCAAGGGACTGCTGTAAACGCCAACGCCGGATGTGTGCGTGATTGCCACTTAGCAATACGTCGGGAACACGCTGATCCGCATACACCTCCGGTCGGGTGTAGTGCGGGCAATCCAGCAAACCATCCGTGAAGGAATCTTCCTCCGCGGAGTCCGCATGCCCTAAAGCTCCAGGCAGCAGTCGTGTAACCGCATCTATCAGGACCATCGCCGGCAGCTCGCCGCCAGACAGGACATAGTCCCCAATCGACCACTCTTCATCGACATGAGCTTCAATAAACCGCTCGTCAATGCCTTCATAGCGACCGGCAATCAGGATCAGTGCTTCCTCATTCGCCAGTTCGCGTACCGCAGCCTGTTTCAGCTGGCGGCCTTGAGGGGACAGGTAAATTACCTTCGCCTTCTCCCCGGCAGCTGCCTTGGCCTCAACCAACGCGTCTTCCAGGGGCTTGATCTTCATCACCATGCCCGGGCCACCGCCAAATGGGCGATCGTCCACAGTGTGATGTCGATCCGTCGTGTAGTCTCGCGGGTTCCAACAGGTAAGCTGCAACAGCCCCTGTTTCACCGCCCGACTGGTGATGCCGTACTCGCTGATGGCGGAAAACATCTCGGGAAACAAACTGATCACTTCAATGCGCAAATTAGCCACGCTTAGAAGTCCGCGTCCCATTCCACCTTCATCTCGCCCGCTGCCAGGTCGACGGCCAACACGCATTGCTCGGTATACGGCAACAGGCGTTCGCGATCATCCAGGCTGCCAGCGCAAGGCTTGACCACCATTACATCATTGGCGCCGGTTTCCAGAAGATGATCGATTTTCCCGAGCAATTGCCCCAGTTGATCGATGACCTTCAGACCTTCCAGCTGGTACCAGTAGTACTCGCCGTCGGTCAATTCAGGGAACAGGTTGCGCGGCACGCAGATCTCATAACCAGCCAGAAGACGAGCTTCTTCACGATCATCAAGACCCTTGAGCTTTGCGACCAGGAACTTGTCGCTCCCGCGTCCACTGACCAGCTCGACCTGTTTCACACTCCCTTCGCGCTTGAGCGTCCAGGTTTTGTACTGAAGCAGGTTTTCAGTCGGATCAGTAAAGGAATACACCTTCACTTCGCCGCGAACGCCATGAACCGAATAAATCTTGCCGATAACGATCAAATCATCAGCAACAGCTGGCGTCGCGTTCATATTGCTCAGGCTGCGGCCTTAGCCGAGTCCTTCAACAACTTGGCAACACGCTCAGAAGGCTGTGCACCAACGCTCAGCCAGTAGGCTACGCGCTCTTGGTTCACGGACAGGCGGACTTCTTGACCACGAGCGATCGGGTTGTAGAAGCCAACTTGTTCCTTGTGAGAGCCGTCACGTGGGTTGCGGCTGTCAGTTACGGTCAAGTGGTAAAACGGGCGCTTTTTGGAGCCGCCAAGGGCAAGACGGATTGTTAGCATGTGAACATCGTTCCTGTAGTCGGTGCTGCAAATCTAAATGCACAGCGGGCATAGGTGCCCGAAAGGCCGCATATTCTAAGGAATATCCGGACTTTTGCAAATGTCTTTTTCTGGCGCCTATCAGCGTGCCACTCAGATCTGCTATAGAGCCGTCGGTTAAAACGGCGAGTCAGCATCCGCCAATGGCGGGTTTGCTGGAGATCCCACATCCCTGTGGGTCGGAGCAGGAGCTGGGCTCCCGCGCGAATTCTTTACATCTTTGGCATGCCGCCACCGGGCAACATACCGCCCATGCCGCGCATCATCTTGGCCATTCCGCCTTTCGCGGAGAATTTCTTCATCATCTTCTGCATCTGCTTGTGCTGCTTGATCAAGCGACCGATGTCCTGCACCTGGGTGCCGGAGCCCATGGCGATCCGACGCTTGCGCGAACCGCTGATCAGCTCAGGGTCGCGGCGCTCGGCCGGGGTCATGGAGTTGATGATGGCTTCCATCTGCTTGAACTGCTTTTCTGCCGCACCCTGGGCATTGCCCATTTGCGCCAGGTTCACGCCGCCGATGTTCGGCAGTTTGTCCATCAGGCCGCCGAGGCCGCCCATGTTCTTCATTTGTTGCAGCTGGTCGCGGAAGTCTTCGAGGTCGAAGCCCTTGCCCTTCTTCAGCTTTTTGGCCAGTTTGTCGGCCTTGTCCTTGTCGAGCGTGGCTTCGGCCTGTTCGATCAGGCTGAGCACGTCACCCATGCCGAGGATGCGCGAGGCGATACGCTCAGGGTGGAACGGCTCGAGCGCTTCGCTCTTCTCGCCCATACCGATGAACTTGATCGGCTTGCCGGTGATGGCACGCACCGACAGCGCGGCACCGCCACGCGCGTCGCCGTCGACCTTGGTCAGGATCACGCCGGTCAGCGGCAGTGCGTCGCCAAAGGCCTTGGCGGTGTTGGCCGCGTCCTGGCCGGTCATGGCGTCGACCACGAACAGCGTCTCGACCGGGTTGATCGCGGCATGCAGCGCCTTGATCTCGCCCATCATCTCTTCATCGATGTGCAGGCGACCGGCGGTATCGACGATGACCACGTCGATGAACTTCAGCTTGGCTTCTTTAATTGCCGCGTTCGCAATGTCGACCGGCTTCTGGCTCAGGTCGGACGGGAAGAAGGTCACGCCCACTTCGCCTGCGAGCATTTCCAGCTGCTTGATGGCCGCCGGACGGTACACGTCGGCCGACACCACCATCACCGACTTCTTCTTGCGCTCTTTAAGGAAGCGCGCCAGCTTGCCGGCGGTGGTGGTTTTACCCGCACCCTGCAGACCGGCCATCAATACGACGGCCGGCGGCACGGCGCTGAGGTTCAGGTCTTCGTTGGCCGCGCCCATCAGGCTTTCGAGTTCGGCCTGGACAATCTTCACGAAGGCCTGGCCCGGCGTCAGGCTGCGGGACACTTCGGTGCCGACCGCACGTTCCTTGACCGAGTTGACGAAGTCCTTCACCACCGGCAAGGCCACGTCGGCTTCCAGCAACGCCATGCGCACTTCACGCAGGGTGTCTTTAATATTGTCCTCGGTCAGCTTGGCCTTGCCGGTAACGTGGCGCAGCGTCTGCGAGAGACGGTCAGTCAGGTTTTCAAACATGCGCGATCCTTTCAGGCCCTATTCATCGAAATGCATTGGTAGACCGAGGTAATGGCAGCCCAGGCTGTGGTAAATCGCTATTAAAAACAGCGCTCGGCGAGCCTGCGGCGTGGGCAGGTCGCGGATTATAGCGAAGACTGCGTCCATGCACACCCGCTGTCTGGCCCGGGAGTCTTTCGTGGAACGCAGGTGTATGCCAAACTCAGCGCCTTTCGGGCTTGTCTATCAGGATTTATGGTCCCCTTGTCACCCAGTTTGCTACCCAGCCTCGCCGCCGCCCTCTTGTATGCCGCTGCGACCCTCTATCAGGGCACTCGCCTCGCCCAAGGCACCAAGGCCGACAAACGCCTGCTGGTCGGCCTGGGCGTCCTCGCCCTGCTGGCCCATGCCGCGAGCCTGTTCACCCACCTGATGACGCCGGTCGGCCTGGGCCTGGATTTTTTCAGCGCCGCCAGCCTGATCGCTGCTGCGGTGATCGCGCTGACCTTGATGGCCTGCTATCGGATCCCCGTCGAAAACCTGCTGGTGCTGTTATTCCCGCTGGGCGTGCTGACTGTGCTGCTGGCGCAATTCGCCCCCACCGGCACTGTGCAGGTGATCGATGAAGAACCGGGCATCCTCGCGCATATCCTGCTGTCGATCCTCGCCTACGGCATGTTCACCATTGCGGTGTTCCAGGCCCTGCTCCTGCTGCTGCAGGACCACCAGCTCAAGCACAAGCACCCGTCCGGGCTGATCAAGAACTTCCCGCCGCTGCAGACCATGGAAAGCCTGTTGTTCGGCTTTCTCTGGGCTGGCTGGACGCTGCTGTCGCTGTCGCTGATTTCCGGCTGGCTGTTTGTCGAAAACCTGTTCGCCCAGCACCTGGTGCACAAGACCCTGCTGGCGTGCCTGGCCTGGGTGGTGTTCAGCGTGTTGCTGTGGGGCCGCAACCGCCTCGGCTGGCGTGGGCACAAAGCGATTCGCTGGACCCTGGCCGGTTTCTGCCTGCTGATGCTGGCCTATTTCGGCAGCAAGCTGGTCCGCGAATACATCCTGCATATCTGACGGGCTGCAATCATGGACAACTTGCCCCTGGAGCCGATGTTCGCGGTAATCGCCCTGCTGGTGTTATGGGCGGCACTGTTTACCGCCATCGAAGCCGCGCAACAGCACCTGCTGGCCCTGCGCCCCGGCACACGCCAGGGTGACAAGGCCGCCGCCCGCCTGAGTTTCCCCCGTCATAGCCTGATCCTGTGCAACAGCCTGTGCCGCGCCGCCGTGGTGATTCTGTGCACCCTGCTGGCGATCTATGCCTGGGCGCAGAACGGCCCGTGGCTCGGCTGGCTGATCTCCTGCGCCCTGTTGCTGATCCTCGCCGACTACCTGCCGCGCGCGCTCGCCACCCGCCATCCGCAAGCGGTGCTGGGCTTTGGCAACACGCTGCTGGGCATACCGTTGAAAATCCTCTATCCGCTGGCCTGGTTGCTCAATGGCATCAGCCTGTTGCTGCTGCGCCCGTTCGCGCGCAAGACCGGCGTGGTGAAAAAAAGCGACGAACCGCTGCCCGACCACGACGACGAGCCGGAACCGGACGCCGACGCAAGCCGTACCCCCGGCATGCCAGGCATCCACGCCCTGGACAACATTACCGTCAATGACATCCTGGTGCCGCGCAGCGAAGTGGACGGCATCAACCTGGATGACTCGATCGAAGCCATCATCGAACAACTGCGCACTTCGCAGCGCACCCGCCTGCCGGTTTTCCACAGTGATATCAACCAGGTCGAAGCGGTGCTCAATACCCGGCAGATCCAGCACCTGCTGCCCGACGCCAGCCTGACCAAGGAAGCCCTGCTCGCCGCCTGCCACGAGCCCTACTTCGTCCCTGAAAGCACGCCGCTGCAGCTGCAACTGCTGAACTTCCACAAACAGCAGCGACGCCTGGGCATGGTCGTGGATGAATACGGCGAAGTGCTGGGGATCGTCACCCTGGAAGATATCCTTGAAGAAATCGTCGGCGAATTCGAAAGCGATCAGGCCGCAGACAACCCGCACATCGAAGCGCAGCCCGATGGCCGCTACATCATCGACGGCGCCGCCTCGATCCGCGAGCTGAACAAGAGCCTGGGCTGGCACCTGCCCAGCGATGGCCCCAAGACCCTCAACGGCCTGGTGACCGAAGCGCTGGAGACCATCCCGGATTGCGCGGTGTGCCTGAAAATCGGGCGCTACCGCCTGGAAATCCTCGAGACCGAGGACAACCGTGTGAGCAAAGTGCTGATCTGGCACACCAGCCGCGTGCCCGTCGCCGCCTAGCTTTTCGGCACTGCGCATTCCAATGTGGGAGCGGGCTTGCTCGCGAAAGCGGTGGATCAGTCAGCCCATCTTTAACTGACCCACCGCTTTCGCGAGCAAGCCCGCTCCCACAGTTGATTTGCAGCGTTTGATAGATCGTGACTGAGCCTCTTGTTGGATCCGCAAACCCCTTCCTATAATCGGTGCGGCTTACCCAAGCCCTGCCCGACCGCGTGCTACCCGCACACAGCGCGTCCAGGCACCGTTCTATCGTGTCTGACCGGTGTTCGCTCCCATCCCGAGCCGCCCCGCGCACTGCCCTGATCCATGGGTGTTCGACCAATAATAATCCGCGTCCAAACGCGCAATGACCATCAGGGATACTTCAATGAGCACCGCCTATAACGAGGCCGCAACCGCCGCCCCGACCAACTCGACCGCCCGCGTCGCTACCGCGAGCATCGTCGGCACGGCCATCGAGTTCTACGATTTCTATATTTACGCCACCGCCGCCGCGCTGGTGATCGGCCCGGTATTCTTTCCGCAGAGCTCCGGCACCGCGCAGATGCTGGCGTCGTTCCTGACCTTCGGCATTGCCTTCATCGCCCGCCCGCTGGGCTCGGCGCTGTTCGGACACTTTGGCGACCGTATCGGGCGCAAATCCACGTTGGTTGCCTCGCTTCTGCTCATGGGCGTGTGCACCACGTTGATCGGTTTGTTGCCCGGCTATGACAGCATCGGCGCCTGGGCACCGATCCTGTTGTGTGTGCTGCGTTTCGGCCAGGGCCTGGGGCTCGGCGGAGAATGGGGCGGTGCGGCGTTGCTGGCGACTGAAAACGCACCGAAAGGCAAGCGCGCCTGGTTCGGCATGTTTCCGCAACTGGGCCCGTCGATTGGTTTTCTCGCGGCCAACGGCTTGTTCCTGATCCTGGCCATGAACCTCAGCGACGAGCAGTTCCGCAGTTGGGGCTGGCGGATCCCGTTCATCCTCAGCGCCGCGCTGGTGATGGTTGGCCTGTACGCGCGCCTGAAGCTGCATGAAACCCCGGTATTCGCCAATGCCGTCGCCAAGGAAGCGCCGGTGAAAGTGCCGTTGGTGGAACTGTTGAGCCAGCACTGGCTGCCGGTCCTGCTGGGCGCCGCCTCGATGGTGGTGTGCTATGCGCTGTTCTACATCACCACGGCGTTTTCCCTCAGCTACGGCGTATCCACCCTGGGCTACAGCCGCGAGACGTTCCTGGGCCTGCTGTGTTTTGCCGTGCTGTTCATGGGCCTGGCCACACCGTTGGCAGCCTTGGCCAGTGACCGCTACGGGCGCAAGCCGGTGCTGATCGTCGGCGCGATCCTGGCGATTCTGTCGGGCTTTACCATGGAGCCGCTGCTCACCCACGGCTCGACCTGGGCGGTTGCGCTGTTCCTGGCGTTGGAGCTGTTCCTCATGGGTGTGACCTTCGCCCCGATGGGCGCGATGCTGCCGGAATTGTTCCCGACGCGCGTGCGTTATACCGGTGCTTCGGCGGCGTACAACCTGGGTGGGATTGTCGGAGCGTCGGCCGCACCGTTCTTCGCGACCAAGCTGGTGGCGATGGGTGGGCTGAGTTATGTCGGTGGGTATGTGTCGGCGGCAGCGTTGCTCAGCCTGATTGCTGTGCTGTGCCTGAAAGAGACGCGTCACAATGATTTGAACAAGGTCGCCTGATGACGATCATTCCCACGCTCTGCGTGGGAATGCATCCGCTGACGCCCTGCGTCATGCCCTTAAGAGCGCACGCGGGGCTTCCAGCGCGGCGTTCCCACGCAGAGCGCGGGAACGCTCAGCGTGGGATTACAGCTCTACAACAACAGCCTTCGAAGCACGGGTAGCTTTAGCCCGGGCCGCCTCAATCGACTCATCTCGCGCCAACGCCACGCCCATGCGGCGCTGACCATTTACTTCCGGCTTGCCAAACAGACGCAACGCCGTGTCCGGCTCGCTCAAGGCTGCGCCCAGGTTGGCAAATGCCGTCTGGGTCGATTGCCCTTCCACCAGGATCACTGCCGACGCCGAAGGGCCGAACTGACGGATCAATGGAATCGGCAGGCCAAGAATGGCGCGCGCGTGCAGGGCGAACTGCGACAGGTCCTGGGAAATCAGGGTCACCAGGCCAGTGTCATGCGGGCGCGGCGAAACTTCGCTGAACCATACCTGGTCGCCCTTGATGAACAATTCCACGCCAAACAGACCACGGCCACCCAGCGCCTCGGTCACGGCTTTGGCAACCCGCTCGGATTCCGCCAGGGCAATCGGGCTCATGGCTTGTGGCTGCCAGGATTCCTGGTAGTCGCCCTTCTCCTGACGGTGACCGACCGGCGCGCAGAAGGTGGTGCCACCGACGTGACGCACGGTCAGCAGAGTGATTTCGTAGTCGAAGTCGATAAAGCCCTCGATGATCACCCGGCCTTTACCGGCACGCCCGCCTTCCTGGGCGTAGTCCCAGGCTTTCTGCACGTCGTCGACGCTGCGCAACAGGCTCTGCCCCTTGCCCGACGAACTCATCACCGGCTTGACCACGCACGGGAAGCCCAGGTCCTGGACGGCCTTGCTGTAGTCTTCGAACGTGTCGGCGAAGTGATACGGCGAGGTCGGCAGGTCCAGCTCTTCGGCGGCCAGGCGACGGATGCCTTCGCGGTTCATGGTCAGCGAGGTAGCCCGTGCGGTCGGGATCACGGTGAAGCCTTCGGCCTCCAATTCCACCAGGGTGGCGGTGGCAATGGCTTCGATTTCCGGCACGATGAAGTGCGGTTTTTCCGCTTCGATCACCGCACGCAGGGCCGCGCCGTCGAGCATGTTGATCACGTGGCTGCGATGCGCCACCTGCATGGCCGGCGCGTTGGCGTAGCGATCCACGGCAATCACTTCAACGCCCAGGCGTTGCAGTTCGATTACCACTTCCTTGCCCAGCTCACCGCAGCCACACAGCAAAACGCGGGTCGCGGTTGGCGACAATGGAGTTCCGATTCGGGTCATCTCAGGTCCTCAGGGGAGCGGATCATTTGGAGAAAGGCCGGCATTTTACATGAACTGTAAAAATTGGCCTCAGTTGGCGACGGCCCGCTTGCGCACACGCCAGGCCATGATCAACCACACCGCCGTGACTCCGGCGAACTTCGACACCAGCGCGGTGCCTGCCACGGCGGGTGTGAGCGCGCCGATCAGGCCGAAGAAGATAAACGTATCGAGGGGAATGCTCAGCGCCGAACTTATCCACAGGCGGTCATGCAGCGGGCGCTTGGTGATGCTGAATACCAGCCAGTCGATGCACTCCGACACCGCGAACGCCGTGGCGCTGGCCAGGGCGATGGAGGGATCGGAGGTGATATACGACAGTACCAGCGCCGCCAGCATGGCGATGATCGCACCATGGCCGAAGCGGGTCTGCACCATGTCGCGCAGGACAAACACCAGGCCACCCCAGGCCGACCAGATGACGTCCAGGTGTGGGGCGGTGGAGAAGGCGAAGTTGATCAGCACGACGCTGCTGATGTAGGCGATCAGGAAGAACATGGGGCGCGGGACCTGTAAATAATGCGCACAGGGTAATGCACCACACCCTTTGTGGCGAGCGGGGCCGTGGTGGTGAAGGGTCTCCTGTGGCGAGCGGGCTTGCCCCGCGTTGGGGTGCGCAGCAGCCCTGAAACCTGCACCGCGGTTCGTCTGATGTAACGCGGCGCGCCTATTGGGGCTGCTGCGCAGCCCAACGCGGGGCAAGCCCGCTCGCCACAAGAAGCTCGCTCGTCACAACAGCCCACAGCGCAGAGGCCACCGCAAACACTTCAGCCGCCGGACTGCCCCGGGAGCATCCACACCAACCCACTCGCCTTCGCCCGCTCATGGCACAACCCCAGCACCACCCGGCGCTCGGCGTTGTCCATGCGGCTCCAGCGCGTGATTTCATCCACGGTGCGCTGGCAGCCGGTGCAGATGTCGTCGTCATCCAGCGCGCAAATGCTCACGCACGGCGAGGCGACGGGGCGTTCTATCGGGTTCATGCGTCCTGCTCGGCCAGGTCCCGCGCGTAACGCTGCGCGTTATGCACATAGTGCGCGGCGCTGGCTTCGAGCATGCGCTTCTGGGCGTCGGTGAGTTCACGCACCACCTTGCCCGGCGAGCCCATCACCAGCGAGCCATCGGGAATTTCCTTGCCTTCGCCGATCAGCGAATTGGCGCCGATGATGCAGTGCTTGCCGATCTTGGCGCCGTTGAGGATCACCGCATTGATGCCGATCAGGCTGTAGTCGTCGACGGTGCAGCCGTGCAGCATGGCGTTATGGCCAATGGTCACGCCGGTGCCCAGGGTCAACGGGTAGCCCATGTCGGTGTGCATCACGCTGCCGTCCTGCACGTTGCTGTTCTTGCCGATCAGGATCAGTTCGTTGTCGCCACGCAATACCGCGTTGAACCAGACGTTGGCGCCCTCCTCCAGCTTGACCTTGCCCACCAGCGTGGCATTCGGGGCCACCCAGCTGTGTGGATGCGTCTCGACGCGGGCATCGCCCAGGCGGTATTTCATGGTGTGTCCTCACGGCTGGCCATTCAAGCGATGGCTTAGATATTGATGAAGCTCTTGGGTGGCTGGTGCAGGCTGATCTTGGCGTCGTCATAGAGCAGATTGATCAGCTCCACGATCATGATCGCCGTCAGCCCCCAGATCTTGTATTCGCCGAACCGATAGCTGGGCACATACCAACTGCGGCCCTGGTAATCGATTCTGTGGGTATGTTCGCGCGGGTCCTGTCGGAAAAAGTCCAACGGCACGCTGAAAACGGCAGCAATCTCGGCATCGTTGGCCAAGTATTCAACGTAATCGGGGATAACCCCTACATAGGGCGTGACCCGAATGCCATGCAGGGAAATCAGCGGGCTCAGCGGGCCGATCACCTCGACCAGGCCGGGCGGCAGGCCGATTTCTTCTTCGGCTTCACGCAGGGCGGTGAAGATCAGGTCCGGGTCTTCGGGGTCGCGACGCCCGCCGGGAAAGGCCACTTCGCCACCGTGGGTCGACAGGCCGCTGGCGCGCAGGGTCAGGATCAGCTCAGGTTCGTCACTGCGGGTAATCGGCACCAGCACGGCGGCCTCGGGGAAACGCCCGTCAGTCTCCAGCGTATGGGGTGTGTGATTGCTTACCCGGCGAAGTAGCTCGTCCAGCATGAGTCATCTCGGTCTGTTGGCTACCTTGCATCATGCACCAAAGCGTGCGGGTGCCCAACCCCAAAACCCGCGCGGTGTCGCTAAACGACAACTTGCAGGGCCCTGCCGGCCACGCCAAGATAGACGCACTTTCCAGGAACCCCAGCATGAACTTCTGCAGCCAGTGCGGTAAACCGGTTACCCAACGCATTCCCGAAGGCGACGCACGCCTGCGTTTTGTGTGTGATCACTGCTCGACCATTCACTACCAGAACCCCAATATCGTCGCCGGCACCGTACCGGTGTGGGGCGATAAGGTGCTGCTGTGCCGCCGCGCCATCGAGCCGCGCCTGGGGTACTGGACCCTGCCGGCCGGCTTCATGGAAAACGGCGAGACCGTGGAACAGGCGGCCATGCGCGAAACCCTCGAAGAAGCCTGCGCGCGTGTGCGCAACCTGAGTATCTACACGCTGATCGACGTGCCGCACATCAGCCAGGTGCATATCTTCTACCGCGCCGAACTGGTTGACCTGGACTTCGCCGCCGGCCCCGAAAGCCTTGAAGTGCAGTTGTTCGACGAAGCCGACATCCCTTGGTCCGAGCTGGCTTTCCGCACGGTCGGGCGTACCTTAGAATGCTTTTTCGCTGACCGCCGCCAACAGGCGTTCCCGGTGCGCAGCGAGTCTGTGCCACCGCTGTCAAAGCCCGCCCAATAACCATCCGGCAGATCGTCGCCCAAGGGATACCGTTTCAATGCGTTGGTTGCTTGCTCTGATCTGCCTGTCGTTCGCTACGCTGTGCTGCGCCTCCACCCTGGAAACCCTGGGCGGCAAACCTGTCGAAAAAGTCCTGGTGCTCAAATCCGCCCATCAGTTGCAACTGATCAACGACGGCAAGCCCCTCAAGACCTACCGCATCTCGCTCGGCAAAAACCCCAAGGGCACCAAGTTGTTCGAAGGCGACCGCCGCACGCCCGAAGGCTTCTACTGGATCGACTGGCGCAAGACCAGCGACCGCTTCAACCTGGCCATGCACATTTCCTATCCCAATATCAGCGACTCGGCCCGCGCCCGCCGCGAGGGCGTGAAGCCCGGCAGCATGATCATGATCCACGGCACGCCCGACAGCGAAGACTACCCCGAGCAGTGGTTCCACACCCTGGACTGGACCGACGGCTGCATCGGCATGCGCAACGTCGACATGCGCGAAGTCTGGAACCTGGTCAAGGACGGCACCATGATCGAGATTCGGCCGTAATCCTCGACCGCCGGTAAAATAATTCGAAAATAATTCCTGCCCTGCGCAGCCCCCTGCCGGTGAATACCAGTTCACCGCGCGGGCTGTGCACTTCTGCGCGCCCTAAAGACCTCTCTAATACCACTTGATACAACGCACCCTTAAGGCGCCCTGAAACCGGCACTTGCACCGGTTTGGCAGCATTGACATGGTATTTAAGTGGTATTAGCTTCCGGCCAATACCGGGCGACAACACTCCAATAACCGCATCGGAAACCTTAACGATGAACCCCATCCTGACGCTGCGTCCCGACGACAAACAATCCACGCCGCTGTACCTGCAACTGGCGCGCAAGCTGGAAGCGGCGATTCACACCGGCCAGTGGAAATCCGAGCAGGCGTTGCCCTCGGAGCGTGCCCTCAGCGAGCAGTTGAGCATTTCGCGGGTCACCGCCCGCAAGGCGCTGGAAGTGCTGTTTACCCAAGGCCTGATTCGCCGCAGCCAGGGCTCCGGCACATTTATCACGCCACGCCTGGAACAGCCGCTGTCGCGCCTGTCGGGCTTCAGCGAGATGTTGCGCCTCAAGGGGTTTGTGCCCACCTCACAGTGGCTGGAGCGCGACATCACCCCGCCGACCCACGAAGAACTGATCCGCCTGGGCCTGTCGCCGACCGACAAGGTCGCGCGGCTCAAACGCCTGCGCAAGGCCGATGATACGGTCATGGCAATCGAAATGACGACAATGCCCGCCTCCGTGCTGCCGCAGCCGCAGGCCATCGGCAACTCGTTGTACGAATACCTCGAAGGCATCGGCAAACCCGTCGTCCGCGCCTTGCAACACATCCAGGCGATCAACGCCTCGGACGAGTTCGCCAAGCTGGTGGGCATCGCCCCCGGCACCGCCATGCTGCTGATGACCCGGGTCGGCTACACCGCCGACAACACGCCGATCGAAATCACCGACACCTACTGCCGCAATGACTACTACGACTTTGTCGCAGAGCTGCGCCGCTATGACTTCGCCGCCGAGCTGCGGCCTTAGAGAACTGCCCATGTCCGAAGACAATATCCTCACGCCCCACGGCTGGATGCGCGGCCGCCTGGTGCACGAGCACGGCAAGGTCACCGCCATTGAAGGCGTGCCTTGCGACCCTGCCGACAACGAACTGCCCTACCTGCTGCCGGGCTTTATCGACCTGCATGTGCACGGCGGTGGCGGCAAGGACATCATGGAAGGTGCCGACGCCTTCGAGACCATCACCCGCACCCACGTGCGCTTTGGCACCACCTCGCTGCTGGCCACCACCATGACCGCACCGGTGGATGAAATCTCCAGCGTGCTCGGTCAGCTCGGCACCTTCTGCGAGCAGCGTCCTACAGGCAGCGCCCGTGTCCTCGGTGTGCACCTGGAAGGGCCCTACATCAATCCCGGAAAACTCGGCGCACAACCCAACTTCGCCCACACCGCATTGATGGAAGAAGTGGAAGCCTACCTGCGCCTGGCGCCGATCCGGGTGATCACCATCGCCCCGGAAATCGCCGGGCATGACGGCCTGATCCGTGCCCTCAGCCAACGCGGGGTGCGCATGCAGATCGGCCACACGCTGGGCAGCTACGAAGAAGGCGTCGCCGCCCTCGCCGCCGGCGCCACCAGTTTCACGCATCTGTATAACGCCATGAGCCCGCTGCATCACCGCGAGCCGGGCATCGTCGGCGCCGCGCTGGCACACGCGCAATATGCCGAACTGATCCCGGACTTGCTGCACGTGCACCCCGGTGCCATGCGCGTCGCCCTGCGTTCGATCCCATGCCTGTACTGCGTCACCGACTCCACCGCCGCCGCCGGCATGCCAGATGGCGAATACAAGCTGGGCAGCCACACCGTGACCAAGTGCCTGGGCGGCGTACGCCTGGCCGACGGCACCCTGGCCGGGAGCACCCTGACCATGGACCAGGCGCTGCGCAACCTGGTGAAGATCGGCCTGCCTATCAGCGAAGCCTCACAACGCCTGTCGCAATTTCCTGCGGACTACCTGGGCCTGGAAGAACGCGGCCGCCTGCAACCCGGCAGCTTCGCCGACTGCGTACGCCTGGACCGCTCCCTGCACCTCACCGACGTCATGGTCGAAGGAGAAACCATTGTCTTCAAAAATGCTTGAAGAGGCCCTGGCCTCCCGCGATGCCGTTGCGGCGCAACTGCAACGCCTGGACCCGCTGCTGGAAGAAATCGCCGGCCGCCTGCGTCGCCAGCCGCCGCAAGTGGCGATGACCATCGCGCGCGGCAGTTCGGACCACGCCGCCAGTTACTTCGCCTACCTGGCCATGCAGCACGTGGGCATCCCGGTGGCATCGTTGCCGATGTCGGTGGTGACCCTGTTGCAGGCGCCCTTGAAAGTCAGCGGCCAGGTGGCGTTCGGCTTCTCGCAATCGGGGCAAAGTCCGGACCTGGTCAACAGCCTGCGCCTGCTGCGCAAGCGGGGAGCCTTGAGCATTTCGCTGGTGAACGCCGAAGACTCGCCGCTGGAGGCTGCGTGTGAATTCCACGTGCCGCTGTGCGCCGGGCCGGAACTGAGTGTCGCCGCGACCAAAAGCTTTATCGCCACCCTCAGCGCCAGCGCGCAGTTGATTGGCCACTGGAACCAGGAAGCCGATTTGCTCCAGGCCTGCCGTGCCCTGCCCGAAGGCCTGAGCGAAGCCGCCGGGCAGGATTGGCGCCCCGCCATCGACGCCCTGCGCGACTGCCAGCAATTGATGGTGATCGGCCGTGGCGCCGGGTTTGCCATCGCGCAGGAGGCCGCGCTCAAGCTCAAGGAAACCTCGGCGATCCAGGCCGAAGCCTTCAGCAGCGCCGAAGTGCGCCACGGGCCGATGGCCTTGATCGATGAAGACTACCCCTTGCTGGTATTCGCCCCACGCGGCGCCGAGCAGGCCGGCCTGTTGAGCCTGGCCGTCGACATGCGCCAGCGCGGCGCCCGCGTGCTGTTGGCCGCACCGGACGATATCGCCGAGCGTGACCTGACCTTGAGCCGCGCCGAACACCCGAGCCTGGACCCGATCCTGGCGATCCAGAGCTTTTACGTGATGGCCGCCGGCCTGGCTGAAGCGCGGGGCATGGACCCGGACCAGCCGCGTCACCTGAGCAAAGTTACCCGCACTCACTGAGTCGCGTTTTCCTGATGAGTACCGTGCCCATGTCCTACAACAATAATGAATTGACCCTTAGCGCCCCACTCAGTGGTCCGCTGCTGACCCTGGGCAACGTTCCCGACGAAGTGTTCGCCAGCGGCGCCATGGGCGACGGTATCGCCATCGATCCGCTCAATGATTGCCTGCACGCGCCCTGCGATGGCGAGATCATTCATGTCGCCCGCACCGGGCACGCGCTGACGATCCGCGCGCAAAACGGTGCCGAGTTGCTGATGCACGTGGGCATCGACACCGTGGAACTCAACGGCGAAGGTTTTGCCTTGCTGGTCAAGCAAGGGGCACGGGTCAGCAGTGGCCAGGCTTTGGTGCAGTTCGACCTGGACCGCATTGCGCGCCAGTGCAAGAGCCTGGTCAGCTTGATTATCCTGACCAATGGCGAGCGCTTCGAACTGCGTCCGGTAGCCGCGCAAAGCGTCAAAGTCGGTGAACCTTTGCTGCACGTGCTACCGCGCTCAACCGCGCCGGGCCAAACCGCTGTGGATAACTCATTGACTGAAGCCAGCGCGAGCGTGCGCATCACCCATCGCGGCGGCCTGCACGCACGGCCGGCGGCGCTGATCCGCAAAACCGCCGAGGGCTTCAGCAGCCAGGCGCAGTTGCATTTCGGCGCCAAGTCGGCCGCCTGCAACAGTTTGATCGGCGTGCTGGGCCTGGGGGTCGGCGAAGGCGACGAGGTGCGCGTGACGTGCCGCGGCAAAGACGCCGAGGCCGCGTTGCAGGCGCTGGTCGCGGCGCTGTCAGTCGCGGTCAAGGAGGCCCCCAGCGCCCACAGCGCCGCTCGTCGCGGCGCCACGGCGGGCGAATACCGAAGCCGGTGTATTGCAAGGCGTGTGCGCGGCACCCGGGCTGGTCTGTGGCCCACTGTTCCGCCTGGCGGGTATCGAGCTGCCGGCAGACCTCGGCCAGCATCGCGCCGACGAACAACTGCAACGCCTGGACGCGGCACTGGAGCAGGTGCGCGGCGAAATCCGCAAGACCCTGGACCACGCCCGGCAACGCCAGGCCGTCGAGGAAGAAGAGATCTTCGCCGCCCACCTCGCCCTGCTGGAAGACCCGACCCTGCTGGAAGCCGCCACCGCAGCCATCGAACAGGGCAGCGCCGCCACCCATGCCTGGCGTGATGCAATCCAGGCGCAATGCGCAGTGTTGCTGGCCTTGGGCAAACCGCTGTTCGCCGAGCGCGCCAATGACCTGCGCGACCTGCAGCAGCGGGTCCTGCGCGCGCTGCTCGGCGAAGCCTGGCATGTCGAATTGCCCGCCGGGGCGATTGTCAGCGCGCACGAACTGACACCGTCGGACTTGCTGCAACTGAGCGCGCAAAACGCGGCCGGTATCTGCATGGCCGAAGGTGGCGCCACCTCCCACGTGGCGATCCTTGCGCGGGGCAAAGGCCTGCCGTGTGTGGTCGCGTTGGGCGCAGAAGTGCTCAATGTGCCGCAAGGCCAGCGCGTGGTGCTCGACGCCGGCAACGGTCGCCTGGAACTGGCGCCCAGTGAAGCGCGTCACGCCGAAGTGCACCAGATTCGCGACGTGCAGCAACGCCGTCGCCAGCAGCAACAAGCCCAGGCCGGGCAACCGGCGCACACCCTCGACGGCGTGAGCATCGAGGTAGCGGCCAATGTCGCCTCCAGCGCCGAGGCCCAACTGGCCTTTGCGAACGGCGCCGACGGCGTCGGCCTGCTGCGCACCGAATTCCTCTTCGTCGACCGCCGCACTGCGCCGGATGAACAGGAACAGCGCCAGGCCTATCAAGCCGTGCTGGATGCGATGGGCGACAAGTCGGTGATCATCCGCACCATCGACGTCGGCGGTGACAAGCAGCTCGACTACCTGCCGCTGCCTGTCGAGGCCAACCCGGTGCTGGGCCTGCGCGGGATTCGCATGGCCCAGCTGCGCCCGGAATTGCTCGACCAGCAGCTGCGCGCGTTGCTGCAAGTCAGCCCGCTGGAGCGCTGCCGCATCCTGCTGCCGATGGTCAGCGAGGTCGACGAACTGCTGCAGATCCGCCAGCGCCTGGATGAGCTGTGCGCTGAGCTGGAACTGACCCAACGCCCGGAGCTGGGGGTCATGATCGAAGTGCCCGCCGCCGCGCTGATGGCCGAGCAGTTGGCCAAGCATGCGGACTTTCTGTCCATCGGCACCAATGACCTGTCCCAGTACACCCTGGCCATGGACCGCGACCACGCCGGCCTCGCCGCGCGGGTCGATGCCTTGCACCCGGCCTTGCTGCGGTTGATCCACCAGACGTGCGTTGGCGCCGCCAAGCATGGGCGTTGGGTTGGGGTATGTGGCGCCCTGGCATCCGACCCGCTGGCGACGCCGGTCCTGGTCGGCCTGGGGGTCAGCGAGCTGTCGGTGAGTGCGCCGCAAATCGGAGAAATCAAGGACCGTGTCCGTCACCTGGACGCGGCGCAATGCCGGCAACTGAGCCAAGGGCTGCTCGACCTGAGCAGTGCCAGGGCGGTTCGCCAAGCCTGTCAACACCATTGGCCGCTGAGCTGACAACAACAAGAAAAAGGAGACCCGCCATGTACCAATTATTCATCGAAGGGCTGCAACGCCTGGGCCGCGCGCTGATGCTGCCCATCGCGATCTTGCCGATTGCCGGCCTGCTGCTGCGCCTGGGTGACACCGACCTGTTGAACATCGCCGTCATGCACGATGCCGGGCAGGCAATCTTCGCCAACCTCGCGCTGATCTTCGCCATCGGCATCGCCGTGGGCTTTGCCCGCGACAACAACGGCACCGCCGGGCTGGCCGGAGCCATTGGCTACCTGGTGATGGTCTCCACGCTCAAGGTGATGGACTCGACCATCAACATGGGCATGCTCGCCGGTATCGCCAGCGGGCTGATGGCCGGTGCGCTGTATAACCGCTTCAAGGACATCAAGCTGCCGGAGTACCTGGCGTTCTTCGGCGGGCGACGGTTCGTGCCGATTGTCACCGGGTTTTCGGCGGTGGCCCTGGGAGTGATCTTTGGCCTGATCTGGCCGCCGATCCAGCACGGCATCAACAGCTTCGGCGTGCTGCTGATGGAAAGCGGCAGTTTCGGCGCGTTTGTGTTTGGCGTGTTCAACCGCCTGCTGATCGTCACCGGCCTGCACCATATCCTCAACAACATGGCGTGGTTTGTGTTCGGCAGCTTTACCGACCCGGTAACCGGCGCGGTGGTCACCGGCGACCTGACCCGCTACTTTGCCGGCGACCCCAAAGGCGGCCAGTTCATGACCGGCATGTTCCCGGTGATGCTGTTCGGCCTGCCCGCCGCGTGCCTGGCGATGTACCGCAACGCCCTGCCGGAGCGGCGCAAAGTGATGGGCGGGATTTTCCTGTCGATGGCGCTGACCTCGTTCCTCACCGGCGTGACCGAGCCGATTGAATTCGCCTTCATGTTCCTGGCGCCGTTCCTGTACCTGATCCACGCGCTGCTCACCGGCCTGTCGATGGCGCTGACCAATATGTTGAATATCCACCTGGGCTTCACATTTTCCGGAGGGTTTATCGACATGGTGCTGGGCTGGGGCAAATCCACCAATGGCTGGCTGGTGGTCCCGGTTGGCCTGGCATATGCCGCGATCTACTACAGCGTCTTCAGTTACTGCATCCGCCGCTTCAACCTGAAAACGCCGGGCCGCGAGGATATCCAGGTGGCGCAGGCTGAAGCGATGACTGATAACCAGCGCGCCACGGCTTATATCCAGGCCTTGGGCGGCGCGGCGAACTTGCTCAGTGTCGGGGCCTGCACCACGCGCCTGCGATTGGACATGGTCGACCGCAACAAAGCCGTGGATGCCGAGTTGAAAGCCCTGGGGGCGATGGCCGTCGTGCGGCCTGGCAATGGGGGCAGCCTGCAAGTGGTGGTCGGGCCACTGGCTGACAGCATTGCCGATGAAATTCGGCTGGCCATGCCATCGTTTGTGGCCAGCGCACCGGTGGCAGGGGCACCTGTGGATAAGTCTGTCGCCGTGAATGTGCAGGAAGCCGAGCAATGGCTGAGCGCACTCGGCGGTCGCGCGAATGTGCGCCAGCTGGAAGCGGTGGCGATGACCCGGCTGCGGGTGGAACTGGGCGATGATTCGGGGTTGTCCGAAGCTCAACTGACGGCGCTCGGGTGCCAGGGGGTGAGCCAGCTGGACAGCGGTGTGTGGCACCTGCTGATTGGCGACAAGGCGTCGGGCTTGAGCGAGGCGCTTGAACGGTTGGTCAATGCCCGCGAGGTCGGCGCCAAGGTATAGCGCAGCGGTGGCAGTGCGGGCCATTCGCGGGCAAGCCGGTCCCACAGTTGATCGGTGCCCGACCAGGCAATGCGGTCGGAGCGGGCTTGCAGTCGCGGTCGCTGAATGTGCAGCGACTGCAGAAGATTCGTGAGGCGGGCTCCGACGGACAACCCGAAAGGTTCGTGGAAAATCTCCGAAAACTGGAGATATCACAGACGGCAAAAACCCGACTTAAGTCGGGTTCTTTGATAGCGATTCATGCCTAAGCAGATACCGAACGTTGCTCGGCTTCGTAATGGCGGGTCTGAAAAGGCATTAACGCTTGAGCCTTCAATCCCAGCCCTTCACTCAAACCCCACGACACCGCCAACTCATCGCGGCGACTGCCAAGCGCAACAGTACCCTGCCGTTTTACCTCTTGTTTGGACGCAGCAGCCTGAAAAAGCTCAAGCACCTTCAGCACTTCGACTACCCGACTGTCTGTCGCACACGAAAAGCGCGTGAAACGCTCCAGCAAATAACCTGCGCGACGAAGCTCCACCTCACTGGAGTGTACTTCCAGAAACGCCTTTACCTCTCCCACAAGACTAGTGTCTGAATACCAAACCGCTTTTGCCGCGCAGACAAGGGCACTGTCATCAGCCTGATTCAGCGGACTTTTGACCAGCATATCCAAGGCATCGGAGAGGACAGGACCGTTAATAGGCTTCATCAACTTCAGTTTCCAGGTAATCGTGCAAGATATTGGTCAGTACAGAGGCAGGTGGTTCCTTGTTGCCAACATACATATCAATTGCCTGCAATGCCAGCCGACGGAACTCAGTGGTCACAATGAACCCAGCCCTGAGCAGGGCCATGATGTCGCCTACATCCTGATCAGTAGCTCGACCCAGCTTGGAGATCGCAATGTCGATAGGTGCAGCAATATGCAGATGCAGTGCAGACTCAGCAGTAAACTCTGCCAGGGGAATACTTCGCTCCCAATAATCCTCGTGAAGAGGACCAAAGCCAGTGTTGTATTGAAGGTCGTAATTGAGCTCCATGACACGGCCAGACTGCTCGTCGAAAAATTGCTCTGGAAACTCTGCCAGTAACGTCTGCAGGCGCAACTTGTGGTGAATATTCGTGCAATAAATCTCCGCATCAACGTCCGTGGATACACGGTGGTGGGTATATAGGTGGACAGCACAGCCACCGAACACGATGACCTTGACTGCTCCTGGCTTTGCTCCCTCAAGGATCAATTCCACTTCAATGGATTTGAACATTGAAATCAGTGCTTGTCCGAGTGAGCTACTCGTATTGAGGCGCGGAGCGACAACATAAGGAGTTTCCATTTCTTGAATCTCAAGCCAGTGCAACACTGCTGAACGGGCCTTGAACTCAAATCCCGATCACTGAATGGTCAGTGACCAACAAAGGCTATTCAGCAGAGTTCCGAGGGACAACCCGAAAGGTTTGTGGGAAATCTCCGAGACTCGCTGTGTTCAACCCGCCGCGCTATCCATGAACGCCGGGCAAGTCACCAGGATGTGTCGGCACCTGCCTGCGCTAGTTATCTACCGCCTGGTCAACTTCCCGCCTGCGCATGCTGAGGGTTCTTACCCCCAGCATGGAGAGCGTGCCTGTGAGCACCACACCCCAGACCTTTGAAGGCATCAAGGGCCACCTCAACCAGATCGGGCATCACTTGCTCCAGGTCGAGTCGCCGTTAGTCCCCGAACACACGCCGTCCGTAGCCCTGGCTTATCTGGAGCGCATCAATCGGATCCTGACGAATTACCGCCAGCAATTCCTGGCCAAGAGCCGGCCCCTCTATCAAGGACTGACGTCAAGCAATCTGCCCACCCAAGTGACGGCGCTCAAGACCACACTGAACGCTCACCTGCTGCACCTCGATCGCTATGAGCAAATCGATGGCAAGCCCCTTAAATCCTTCATGACGTTTGACGCCGGGTACACGGCGCTGGCCAACGAAACCGCGCTGAGTGCCGAGGACCGCCTGCTGCATCCGCAGCAACGGGCCATGCTTGAGCGTGTGCCGCTGGGTATCACGTTGCGCCCAGGCTTGTATGCGTTGAGCTTCAGCTACCAGCAACGCACCGTCGAACTGGCGGGCGCCTTTGTGCTGACGGAAAAATCCAGCCCGCAGGTCGCCGACCTGACATCTGCGCCGCCGGTTGGGGAAGTGATGCTGTACACCCCTGCGCGCGGCATCGAGTGCTTCGGCTCACTGGCGCAGTTGAACAGCCAATGGCTGCAGGCGATGGACGATGCCGAGCAACGGCGCGCCTTCATGCACCTGCTGCCCGCGCGCTATGGCGATATCACGCCGGGGGCGATCTGGCCGCTGGCGCTGACGCCGATCAGTGACAAACCGCTGTTTGAACATACCTATGACGCGCTGATCGACAAGCGCACCCAGGACATCGAGCGCGCCTTGAGCCTGGAGGACAACCCGACGCACGACGCCGCCCAACTGACCGATGCACTGGACCGTGCCATCACCGCAGCGTTACCGGACTTCAACGCACGCCTGGGCTGGCGCGCCCGACAGCTACTGGAGCGCTACCTGCGCCAGAGCGCGCCGGATTGGTATCGCAGCGCCAGCGACACCCGCCGCGCCACGCTCGCCACCCACCTGGCAAGTTACAACGAGGCCCGCGAACAACTGCTCGACCTGCTGGGCCCGGTCACCACACCTGAAGACCTGGCGCACTACCAATGGCTCGAACGCTTGAGCGATGAACTGGACATCCACGACCTGGCGCCACAGGACCTGATGATCAGCACCCGGCGCTACGTCGATCCCATCGGCGAATATGAACACGAGCGCAGCCTGATCGACCTGGCCCTGCGCGGGCTGCAAACCGGCGACGCGCTGGCGGGCTCGGACTTCCTCACCAAAACCACCCTGACCTACCAGGATGCCCTCCTGCCCAAGGCCTACCGGGACCTGACACCTGCCTGGCTGGTGGAGACGCTGGGCACGTTGCAACCGCGTATCGAGTTCGCCGACCTGCAACAACAGATGCATGCCAAACCGGCCGTCAGCCAGGCGATCGAACGGATGCTCGACCAACGCATCAACGCACTGGCGTACACCGCCGTGTTGCAGGGGCATCTCAGTGACGAGGACTACGGGTTGATCACCGACCTGCGCCAGGGCAACGCCCCCCACCTCAGCGCCGCCACGCTGTCGCTGCATGAAGCGCAGTTGCAGGACCTGTGGGTGTTGCGCAAAACCGACGCCAGCGGCGCTGTAATCCGCCTGCTGCTGTGCACGCCGCAAGCGCCTCGGGACCAGCAGTTCCTGGTGTTCAACAGTGAGGGCGAGTGCCGAAGCCATATTCTTGGCTGGAGCCTGGACAACGGCACGCGGCATCCGCCAGGCACGCTCACCGACTACCTGATCAAGCGGGTTGCGCTGCGTTTTCGCGCAGCAATGACACACGTATTGACCAGCATGAGCATCGAGCCAAGTGCGCATGAATCCATAGAAATCAGCTTCGGCCACATCGGCAGCCACGCCGCGTGCCTCAAGGCCATGGCGGCGCATGTGCTGGCCACACGGGTCGATGACTATGAATTCAGCACCCCGAACTGGTTCCGCTCCACCAGCATCGACACCCGCCAGAAGCTATTGAAGCTGGTGGAAGACGGCGAGGGCGCGCTGCTCACCTATAACGAGTTTCCGCTGTCTGACGCGAAGTTCCCAAGCTTCAATGACTATCTGCATGAACAGGCCAGACAGCGCCTGAACCTGCTGTTGGGACGTAACGGCAACGATGTGGACCCCGACACCGTGTGGGCCTTCTCGCCCCCGGCATTGATTGGCTCATCGACCCCTGCGCCCATGACCTACACACAGCTGTACCGCGACGGTTACGCCGATGGCGTGGGTTTTCTCGACGAGAAATTCTCCCGCTCAGCGCGGTTCAGAGGCCCGAAGGGTGTTGACCTGAGCCCGATCACGGGGCCTACGGGCGCGCTCACGGTGGCGCGCTCGGTGACGGGCACCTGGGTCGGCCAACGCTACATCAACAAGGTCAAGGCTCAACTGCTGAACGTCGGCAGTGCCGACTATGACCTGCGACGCAATGCGACCCTGGCCATCACTCAGCGCCAGATGCAGAACGCCGGCCTTGAATGCCGCCTGCAGGGGGAGATCGCCGGAAGTGATTGGGCATGGCTGGAGCGCAGTATCGCCAGCATGGGCGAGACCGCCCCCGCCACGCGCACCACGTATGCGATCCATCGCCTGCTACTGGATGGCGAATGGGTAATGGGAAATTTCCTCTTCAGCCATCCCGGTTTCCCGACAGTGCTCTACACCCCCAATGCACCGGATGGCATCAGCTTTCGCGAGGCTCGGCAGTTCAACTACCTGCTGAAAAAAATGCCCGCCATGCTCGGTTACTTCACCCAGCGGGTGGGTACCCGATCCCAGGTCAGGGTGCGTGCCTTCCTGGATGCCGCCAAGGCACAACTGCCCGAGGGCCTGAACCGCACCGACATCAGCCTGCCACGCTATGACTCGACCCGCGAGCAAACACCGCTGCAGGATCTGCGCCGGGCCCTGTATGACATGCCGCTGCAGCGCAAGATCGACGACATTGAAGGCACCACGAACAACCGCACCCGAATGGTCACCGGCATCCTGTGGACCTGCGTGGAGTGGGTCACCGCCATCGCCACTGCGCCATTCCCGACTCTCAGCCTGAGCCTGGGCATGCTGTTGGCATTCAAGGACGGCATGCTGGCCCTGCACGCTTATCAGCAGGGTGACAACGAAGCGGCCGTGGAGCACTTGATCGGTTACGTGCTCAACAGCGCCGGCGCAGCGTTCACCGACCTGCGCCCGGCGCTGGTTTCGCTCAAGCAGCTTGCACGTCCTGGCGTACGCCAAGTCGCCAAAAGCAGCGCGCTGTCGAGCGAGCGGTTGAACCTGGTCGAGCCGCTGCAACCCAAGCCGCCGGCGCCGCAGAACATGCAACCCGTGCTGTTTGACGGTGAAGCCCTGTGGGCGAAAAACACCCCGGACCCGATCGGTCGCTATTTGCTCTACCGGCTCGACCCGGCCACCGGCAAGCTGGTTTCCACCACCCGCGTGGCAGCCCCTGACGCGCAAGGCGTGTGGCGCCGTACCGGGGTCGTCGGTGGCGCGCCCAAATATGAAAGGCTACCCGACACACCGCAGCAGCTCACACCCTATGAGATGCCGGCAAAGTACGCGAGCAAACTGGAGCCGGTCCTCAACCCGCAGGTGCGCGAAGGGATGATGCGCTGGTCTGAATGGAATTTCGACTCGCCGAACGTGGTTCTGGGCAGTGCTGCGGTGGAACTCAAACCCCTGCGCACCGCGTACCTGCAACAGGCCGAACGCCTGGCCACGGACGCCGAGGATTTTTTCAAGAACCTCGACCCGCTGCCCGTTCGCGCTGATCCACCGGCGATCGATGCCAGCATGCCGTTCTCGCAACTGCTCGCCAGCGACGCCTTCAGCGCCAACAAGAACCTGGTGATCGGCGCGATACCCGACTCCATCGCCAGCAAACAACTGCTGATCACCCAGATGGACACCTTGATCAGCAAAGGCTTCAAACACCTCTACATCGAGTACCTGCCCACCGATGTCTTCCGCTCGAAACTGCAGAAGCTCAACAGCGGCAAATCCTGGCTACACATTGAAAAGCACCTCAAGGCTGTGGATAAAGCCTTGGGCTTTGCCGAAAACGCCGAGTATTCCTACGTCAGCCTGGTGCGCAAGGCCCAGGAAAAGGGCATGAAGGTCAACGCCCTGGACGCATCCACGTCTTACCTGCTGGACGATGCCCTGCTGATGGGCGACACCCCGCCGACTCTGCCACGCAGCAACAGTGTGAGGAATTTCTACTCCCACAAGGCCATTGAGGCCGATGCGCTCAACGAGCTGGATGAGCGCTGGATAGCCTTGGTGGATCATTCCCGCGTGCGCACGTTCGAGGGCACCCCAGGCCTGGCAGACCTGCAGGACGCCGTCGCACTGCGCGTGGTGGATGTGGCCGCGGATCAGCCTGTCGGCGTGTGGCTCGACGCGCCGGGCGCCATCGCCGGTGACTCGCTGGCCAAGGGCGATTACCGCCTGACCCTGCAGACCCCGTACACAGCGCCCAAGGCTGCAGCGGCGTCCAGCGCGGTGGCGGATGCGGTGACGCATTACAGCGACTACGACATTGCCCCCGCACTACATGGCAGCATCACCCGCCAGGCCGAGGTGCCGCATGGGCTCAATCCCATCTATGTTCCGCAGAATCCGGCCCATCACGAAGCATTCCAGGCCTTCAAGGACGCCAGGCATCGCTTGAGTACAGATGCAAAAAACTACCTGGACACCCACGTACCGCCAACCCGGCCAGATCCCGCCATCCTGGCTTCGCCCAAGCCTGCGGAGGCGTTCCTGGACAACCTGCGCCAGAGCGACTTCGCAGGGCTCGTAATCGGTGAGGGTCAAACTGCACGATCCAGCAAGCGGTGGCTGCGCGAGTCGATGGGGAAACTCAAGACGCTGGGATTCAAGACGCTTTACGTGGAGCACCTGCTGACCGATATGCATCAGGCCCAGCTGGATCTGTTCTTGACCACGCAACGGCTTCCGGACGACCTCAAGCGCTACCTCAAACAACTGGATCGGGGTTACATGCCCAATTACAAAGGCAGCGACACCTATACCGAGGTTGTCCAGGCGGCGGCCAGGCACGGCCTGCGCATCCGCGCCCTGGACTGCATCGCCAGTTACAACATCAAGGGGCTGGCGGAGAAAGACCTGGCCCGCAACCGGATGTTCAGCTACTTCGCCTCCAAGGTCATCGCGGCCGACCAGGCGGCGCACGGGCCTCACAAATGGATCGCCTTCGTTGGCAGCACTCACACCAACATGAACCTGGGCGTTCCGGGCCTGGCGGAACTGCAAGGCGCGGTCAGCCTGCATGTCAGGGATACGGCGCCGGCATTGGCCAAGAACATTCGTCCGGGTGGCTGGGAGACCCTGCACGAGGGCATTAGCCCGAGGGCCTTGCGCGGCGATTTCATACTCGACGCCGGCGTTGCCGGAACCCAGGCTCCAGCCCCCTTTGTGCCTGCGGACAGGTCGCGCTTGAACCGACCCGGCTTGTACCTGATCGAACGCCCGTCGCCGTCACAGAGCAACCTGGTGCATCACTCCCGCAGCGGGGAGATCGTCTCGACACCGATCAAGATCGATAAGGATGGGCTGTTTTATGTCGACCGCTGGGCGCAGATGCAAGGCCAGCGCTTCAGCCACGAAAAGATATTGATCGACGCGTTGCATGTTGAAGTGAGGTTAGTCCCCGCACCGTAAAGTGTCAGCTGCGGCTGGATGACAGCCCACAAAAAACCCGCTGGCCAACCTGGCCCAGCGGGTTTCTTGATGACAGCTTGCGGGTCAGAAATCCGCCAACTGCCACACTTCATAAGCCGGTGTTTCATAGGGGTGGCTGAGTTTCAGCGCGGCCACAACAGCCACAATCAGCTCATCCGCCACCACCAGCTCAACCTTCCATTCCTCAACCACTTCCACCTGGCCGACTTGCCCGATAAACGGCTGGCTGCCGTCCAACGCGCGAAATTGGCCCTGGCCCAGCACTTGCCAGGCGCAGCTGTCGTAGTCGCCGATGCGCCCGCCGCCGGCTGCGAAGACGGCGGTTTTCACCGTCTCTACATGGCTGTCGGGCACAAAGAAGGCAAGCTTGTACACCGCCTTAGTTCACCCACACGCGCGCGTTGCGGAACATGCGCATCCAGGCGCCATCTTCGTTCCACTCTTCCGGGCGCCACGAGTTCTGCACGGCACGGAACACACGCTCAGGGTGCGGCATCATGATGGTCACGCGACCGTCACGGCTGGTGAGACCGGTGATCCCGCGCGGCGAGCCGTTCGGGTTGGCCGGGTAGGTTTCGGTGACCTTGCCGTGGTTGTCGACAAAACGCATGGCCACGCAACCGGACAGGTCGGCTTCGAGCAAGGCTTCTTCGCTTTCGAACTCGGCATGACCTTCACCGTGGGCGATGGCGATTGGCATACGCGAACCGGCCATGCCTTGCAGGAAGATCGAGTTGGATTCCTGCACCTGCACCATCGCAACACGGGCTTCGAACTGCTCGGAACGGTTACGCACGAAGTGCGGCCAGAACTCGCTGCCCGGGATCAGCTCGTGGAGGTTGGACATCATCTGGCAACCGTTGCACACACCCAGGGTGAAGCTGTCGTTGCGTTCGAAGAAGCCCTGGAAGGCGTCGCGGGCACGGCTATTGAACAGGGCCGACTTGGCCCAGCCTTCGCCGGCACCCAGCACGTCGCCGTAGGAGAAACCGCCGCAGGCCACCAGGCCTTTGAACTCGTTGAGATCAACGCGACCGGCGAGGATGTCGCTCATGTGCACGTCGATCGCATTGAAGCCGGCACGGTCGAACGCGGCCGCCATTTCCACCTGGCCGTTGACGCCCTGCTCACGCAGTACGGCAACTTGTGGGCGAATACCTTTCTTGATGTACGGCGCGGCGATGTCCTGGTTGACGTCGAAGCTGAGCTTGGTGCTCAGGCCCGGGTTGTCTTCTTCCAGGATCACGTCGAATTCCTGCTCGGCGCAGTCGGCGTTGTCACGCAGGCGTTGGATCTGGTAGCTGGTCTCGGACCACTGGCGTTGCAGCAAGCGGCGCTGGCCGGCAAACACGGTGTCGCCATTGAACGAGATGTTGATCTCGCCGTTGTTGATCGGCTGGCCGATCACCGCCACGCAGTCGTCCAGGCCAGCGGCGCTGAACTGTGCGAGTACGTCCGGGGTTGCGTCCTGGCGCACCTGGATCACCGCACCCAACTCTTCGTTGAACAGGATGCCGTTGATTTCGGCAGCATCCTCGGCAACGCTGTCGAGCACGATGTTCAGGCCGCAGTGACCGGCAAACGCCATCTCGACAACGCTGGTCAGCAGGCCGCCGTCGGAACGGTCGTGGTAAGCCAGCAGGTGGCCATCGGCGTTGAGGCCCTGGATCACGGCGAAGAAGGCCTTGAGGTCTTCGGCATCGTCGACGTCCGGCGCCTGCTTGCCGAGCTTGCCGTGGGTTTGTGCGAGGATCGAGGCGCCCATGCGGTTCTGGCCGCGACCGAGGTCGATCAGGATCAGGTCGGTGGTGCCCTTGTCCATGCGCAGTTGCGGGGTCAGGGTCTGGCGAATGTCGGTGACCGGGGCGAAACCGGTGACGATCAGCGACAGCGGCGAGGTGACGCTCTTGTCCACGCCTTCATCGTTCCAACGGGTGGCCATGGACATCGAGTCCTTGCCCACCGGGATGGTGATGCCCAGCTCAGGGCACAGCTCCATGCCGACCGCTTTTACGGTGTCGTAAAGACGCGCGTCTTCACCCGGGTGACCAGCAGCGGACATCCAGTTGGCCGACAATTTGATGTCGGACAGCTTGCCGATGCGCGAGGCTGCGATGTTGGTGAGGGTTTCACCAATGGCCATGCGGCCCGACGCCGGGGCGTCCAGCAGGGCCAGCGGCGTACGCTCGCCCATGGCCATGGCTTCGCCGGTGTAGACGTCGAAACTGGTGGCGGTGACGGCAACGTCGGCCACGGGAACCTGCCACGGGCCGACCATTTGGTCACGGGCCACCAGGCCGGTGATGGTGCGGTCGCCGATGGTGATCAGGAAGCTTTTGCTCGCCACGGCCGGGTGGTGCAGCACACGTTCAATGCTGTCGGCCAGGTCGAGGGTGCTTGGGTCGAAATCATCGCCCAGCTCGGCTTCACGTACCGCCGAACGGTGCATGCGCGGGGCCTTGCCCAGCAGCACTTCGAGCGGCATGTCGACCGGGCTGTTGCCGAAGTGGCTGTCGGTGACGGTCAGTTGCGGCTCGGCAGTGGCTTCGCCGACCACGGCAAACGGGCAGCGCTCGCGTTCGCAGATGGCCTGGAAGCGTGCGAAGTCTTCGGCGCCGACGGCCAGCACGTAGCGTTCCTGGGATTCGTTGCTCCAGATTTCGTGCGGGGCCATGCCCGGCTCGTCGTTTGGAATGTTGCGCAGTTCGAAACGGCCGCCGCGGTCGCCATCGTTGACCAGTTCCGGGAAGGCGTTGGACAAACCGCCGGCGCCGACGTCATGGATGAAGCTGATCGGGTTCTTGTCACCCAACTGCCAGCAACGGTCGATGACTTCCTGGCAGCGACGCTCCATCTCAGGGTTTTCACGCTGCACGGAAGCAAAATCCAGGTCTGCCGAGCTGGTGCCGGTGGCCATGGAGGAAGCGGCGCCGCCGCCCAGGCCGATCAGCATCGCCGGGCCGCCGAGCACGATCAGCTTGGAGCCGACCAGGATCTCGCCTTTCTTGACGTGTTCTTCACGGATGTTGCCCATGCCGCCGGCCAACATGATCGGCTTGTGGTAGCCGCGCACTTCATCGCCACGCGGGGTGGTGATGGATTGTTCGAAGGTACGGAAGTAACCGGTCAGCGCCGGACGCCCGAATTCGTTGTTGAACGCGGCGCCGCCCAACGGGCCTTCGATCATGATGTCCAGCGCGGTAACGATGCGCTCAGGCTTGCCGTACGGCACTTCCCACGGCTGTTCGAAGCCCGGGATCTGCAGGTTGGACACGGTGAAGCCGGTCAGGCCAGCCTTGGGCTTGGCGCCACGGCCGGTTGCACCTTCGTCACGGATCTCGCCGCCGGAACCGGTGGCTGCGCCCGGGAACGGGGCAATCGCGGTCGGGTGGTTGTGGGTTTCAACCTTCATCAGGATGTGCACCGGCTCTTGCACCGCGCCGTACTGGCGGGTCTCAGGGTCCGGGAAGAAACGGCCGGCAACGGAGCCGACGATCACCGAGGCGTTGTCCTTGTAAGCCGACAGAACGCCTTCGCTGTGCATCACGTAGGTGTTCTTGATCATGCCGAACAGGCTTTTTTCCTGGCTCTCGCCGTCGATATCCCAACTGGCGTTGAAGATCTTGTGACGGCAATGCTCGGAGTTGGCCTGGGCGAACATCATCAGTTCGATGTCGTGCGGGTTGCGCTTCAAGCCGTTGAAGGCGTTGACCAGGTAGTCGATCTCGTCTTCGGCCAGGGCCAGGCCGAGTTCGGTGTTGGCCTTCTCGAGGGCGGCGCGGCCACCGCCAAGCACGTCAATCGCGGTCAGCGGCTTGGGCTCGGCGTGGCTGAACAGACCGGCGGCCTGTTCCAGCTGGCTGACGATGATCTGGGTCATGCGGTCGTGCAGGCTGCTGGCGATCAGCTCGGCCTCGGCATCGCTGAACTGCCCGGCTACATAGAAGGCAATACCGCGTTCCAGGCGCTGGATTTTCTCCAGGCCGCAGTTGCGGGCGATGTCGCTGGCCTTGCTCGACCAGGGCGAGATGGTGCCGAACCGTGGCAGAACCAGGAACAAGCGGCCGGTCGGCTCTTGAACGGGAACGCTGGGGCCGTACTTCAGAAGGCGTGCGAGCACTTGCTGTTCGTCGGCGGTCAAGACGCCGGTAACGTCGGCGAAGTGAGCAAATTCAGCATACAAGCCTGTAACAGCTGGAACCTTCTGGCTCAGTTGCTCAAGGAGTTTGCTGTGGCGAAAGGCAGAAAGGGCAGGAGCGCCGCGCAGGATCAACATCTTCGGGACAGCCTCGGGAAGGGGGGTGTGCTTTGAGGCCGTGCATTCTAGCGTAAACCATCGCCAACGGCACCCGAAACGGCACCAGTGGCCGCTGCCGGACGTCAGTTGGCACGGTTTGCACGGTATCGGGGCGTTTTCCCGGCTATTCGGAGCAGTTATTTTAACCGTCACAATCGGCTGCCAGGCCACGTTTCTGCGGGCTGCAGCACAGTTTTGCCGGCGCTAGCAGACAAGTCCCATGCTGTCGAGATATGGCGCCGTGGGCCGTTTGCGTATACTGCGCAGATGTTCTCCCCTACTGCTTTGCGCCCGCGATGCGCCAAATGGCTCATCGCAACCGGACTCTTCCTGATGCTCAGCGCCTGTGTTGATAAACCCAGCACGCTCGAGCGAATCAAGGAGGATGGCGTATTGCGGGTGATCACCCGGAACAGCCCGGCGACTTATTTCCAGGACCGCAACGGTGAAACCGGTTTCGAATACGAACTGGTCAAGCGCTTTGCCGATGACCTGGGCGTGAAACTGGAGATCGAGACCGCCGACAACCTCGATGACCTGTTCGGCCAGTTGGGCAAGCCCAACGGTCCGGTGCTCGCCGCCGCCGGCCTGGTCAGCAGCGAGCAGCGCCAGCAGCAGGTGCGTTTCTCCCACCCTTACCTGGAAGTCACCCCGCAGATCATCTACCGCAACGGCCAGTCACGCCCGACCAACGCGGCGGACCTGGTGGGCAAGAAAATCATGGTGCTCAAGGGCAGCACCCACGCCGAACAACTGGCGGAGCTGAAAAAGCAGAATCCTGCGATTGAATACGAAGAATCCGACGCCGTTGAAGTAGTCGACCTGCTGCGCATGGTCGACGAGGGGCAAATCGACCTGACCCTGGTGGACTCCAACGAAGTCGCGATGAACCAGGTGTACTTCCCCAACGTGCGCGTGGCATTCGACCTCGGCAATGCCAGCAACCAGAGCTGGGCCGTGGCCGCCGGCGACGACAACAGCCTGCTCAACGAGATCAACAGCTACCTGGACAAGGTCGAGAAGAACGGCACCCTGCAGCGCCTGAAAGACCGCTATTACGGGCACGTCGATGTACTCGGCTATGTAGGCGCCTACACCTTCGCCCAGCATTTGCAGCAGCGCCTGCCCAAGTACGAAAAGCATTTTCGTACCTACGCCAAGGAAGAAAAGGTCGACTGGCGCCTGTTGGCCGCCATCGGCTATCAGGAATCCCTGTGGCAACCGGCGGTCACCTCCAAGACCGGCGTGCGTGGCCTGATGATGCTGACCCAGAACACCGCCCAGGCGATGGGCGTGTCCAACCGCCTGGACGCCAAGCAAAGCATCATGGGCGGCGCCAAGTACCTGGCCAAGATCAAGGATGAGCTGGACGACAGCATCGCCGAGCCGGATCGCACCTGGTTCGCCCTCGCCGCCTATAACGTCGGCACCGGGCACCTGGACGACGCGCGCCTGCTGGCGAAGAAAGAAGGCCTGAACCCGAACAAATGGCTGGACGTGAAGAAGATGCTGCCGCGCCTGGCGCAGAAGCAGTGGTACAGCAAGACGCGCTACGGCTATGCCCGGGGCGGCGAGCCGGTGCACTTCGTGGCGAACATCCGGCGCTACTACGACATCCTCACCTGGGTGACCCAGCCGCAGCTGGAAGGCAACCAGGTGGTCGAAGGCAACCTGCATGTACCGGGCGTCGACAAGACCAAGCCGCCGGAAGACACCCCGCAGCTGTAAGCCACTCCCCCAGACACCAGAAAACCAATGTGGGAGCGGGCTTGCTCGCGAAAGCGGTGTGTCAGTCGCTGAAGGTAGTGGCTGACCCACCGCTATCGCAGGCAAGCCAGCTCCCACATTTTGCAGGTATTCCAAGGTTGGAACCGGGTTGATCAGACCGCTCAAATCCCGGTGCGGCGCCCCGAATCACAAGCCCGAACAACGATCAAAACTGTGGGAGCTGGCTTGCCCGCGAAAGCGGTGTGCCAGTCACTGAAGGTAGTGGCTGACCCGCCGCTATCGCAGGCAAGCCAGCTCCCACATTTTGCAATGTATTCCAAGGTTGGAACCGGGTTGATCAGACCGCTCAAATGCCGGTGCGGCGCCCCGAATCACAAGCCCGAACAACGATCAAAACTGTGGGAGCGGGCTTGCCCGCGAAAGCGGTGTGCCAGTCACTGAAGGTAGTGGCTGACCCACCGCTATCGCAGGCAAGCCAGCTCCCACATTTTGCAATGTATTCCAAGGTTGGAACCGGGTTGATCAGACCGCTCAAATGCCGGTGCGGCGCCCCGAACCACAAGCCCGAACAACGATCAAAACTGTGGGAGCGGGCTTGCTCGCGAAAGCGGTGTGCCAGTCACTGAAGGTAGTGGCTGACCCACCGCTATCGCAGGCAAGCCAGCTCCCACATTTTGCAATGTATTCCAAGGTTGGAACCGGGTAGATCAGACCGCTCAAATGCCGGTGCGGCGCCCCGAATCACAAGCCCGAACAACGATCAAAACTGTGGGAGCGGGCTTGCTCGCGAAAGCGGTGTGTCAGTCGCTGAAGGTAGTGGCTGACCCACCGCTATCGCAGGCAAGCCAGCTCCCACATTTTTGATCTGCGCCTGGCTTCAGAGGCCAGTGAGCAGATGCACGACGCCGCCGGTCAATACCATCACTGCCGGCACACCCGCCGCCTTCAACGCCGACTCATCCAACCGTCCCGCGTCCTGCAGCTGCACGCGCACGCGCGTCAGTGCCACGCGCTGTTGCGACTTGAGGTTATCCGCGCCGCCCAGTGCACTCAGCACCTCGGCCGACAACCCACTCGGTGCTGGCGCCACCACGGTTTCGGCGATCAGATCCGGGGTCAGGGCTTTCCAGAACGCCCGCTGCAATTTCTCGAACATGCTCAGTGCTCCACGACAGGTGAGGTTTCAACAGTGGCCGCGCGATACCGGCGCACAGCCTCGCGCACCTGGCTGGCTTCCTCCAGGCCCAGCACGTGGCGGGCGAGGGTCTGGCAGCCGTCCAGGTCCAGCTCACGCACGCCGGCCTTGATGGTCGGGATCAGCGGCACGCTGACCGACAACTCATCCACGCCAAGCCCGATCAACACCGGCACCGCCAGTGCCTCGGACGCCAGCGCGCCACACACCCCGACCCACTTGCCGTGGGCATGCGCCGCCGTGACGGTGGTCGCGATCAGGCGCAGCACCGCCGGGTGAAAGCTGTCGGCCTGGCTGGCCAGGCGTGGGTGATCGCGGTCCATGGCCAGGCTGTACTGGGTCAGGTCATTGGTGCCGATCGAGAAAAAATCCACGTGCGGCGCAAACACGTCCGCCATCAGCGCCGCCGACGGTACTTCGATCATGATGCCCAGCTTCGGCAACTCGCTGAGCCCCAGCGCCAGCGCTTCTTCTTCAAGAATGCGGCGTGCCGCCTGCAGCTCCGACAGCAGGCTGACCATCGGCAACATGATATGCAGGCGTGTCAGCCCGGCACTCGCGAGGATCGCGCGAAACTGCTCGCGCAACAGCTCCGGGCGCTCCAGGCACAGGCGAATCCCGCGCAGGCCGAGGAACGGGTTGGTCTCGCTGTCCATCGGTACATACGCCAGCGGTTTGTCGCCGCCGACATCCAGGGTGCGCACCACCAGGTTGCGTTGCGGGCCCAAGGCGCGGGCGATGGCGCTGTAGGTCGCCGCCTGCTCATCCGGGCTGGGCGCGCGATTGCGATCCAGGTAGAGGAATTCCGAACGCAGCAGGCCGACGCCTTCGCCCCCCAGGGTCAGGGACTGCTCCACTTCCTGCAGCGAGGCGACGTTGGCAGTGACTTCAACATGATGGCCATCGCGGGTGATCGCGGGCAACGAGGCCTGCGCCACTTCACGCTGGCGTCGCAGGACGTGCTGCTTGCGCGTCGTTTCCAGCTGTTCGATCTCGGCCAGGTTGGGGTCCAGGTGCAACTCGCCTTTGTCGGCATCCAGCAGGACCTGCTTGCCATTTGCCAGCGCCAGTACCTGTGCGGGCACTCCACAGATCGCCGGCAAGCCAAGGGCGCGGGCGAGGATTGCCACGTGGCTCGTCGCACCGCCACCGACGGTGACAAACCCCAGCACCTTGTGGGTGTCGAGACTGGCGGTTTGCGACGGCGTCAGTTGCTCGGCGATCAGGATCGCGCGCTCAGGCAAGTCCCAGGCACTGTCCTGGATCCCGAGGATCAGTTTCAGCACACGCTGGCCCACATCCGCCAGGTCTGCCGCACGTTCGGCGAGCAACGCATTGCCCAGGCCCTGGAACAATTTGGCGGTGGCCACCGTGGCGCTGTTCCAGGCGAACGCAGCGCTCTTGCCCTCGTCCAGCAGGCGGTGGGCTTGCTCCAGCAAGGTCGGGTCTTCGAGCAGTTCCTGATGGGCAGCGAAGATCTGCGCCTGGGCACTGCCGGCAGCCTTGGCTTGCAGGGTTTGCAAGGCGTCGGTTGCCGCCTGCAGGCCCCGCGCCAACGCGGCGCGCTCGGCAGCTTGCGTGCTGCCCTGCTCAGTGATGCTCAGTTCGGGCTCAGCCACTTGAACCACCTGGCCGAACGCCGAACCCGGTGACGCACACACGCCGCGCAAGACACTCGCCGACGACACTGGCGCAACCACCTCGGCCTCTTCAGCCGGCGCCGTCACGCGCTCGCCACAGCCTTGGGCCAACAACTCGACCAAGGCCGTGATCGCCGCCTCGGCGTCCGCCCCCGCCGCACTGACCTGCAAGGTATCGCCCTGCACGGTCTGCAGCGCCATGATCGCGACCAGCGACTTGGCGTTGGCACTCTGGGTCTGCTTGTGCAGGTAAATGCTCGCGCTAAAACCTTTCGCCGCCTGGGCAAACACGGCTGCCGGGCGCGCATGCAAGCCGTTGGCATTGGGCAAGGTCAGCGGCTTGGAGAACAGCGCGTCGCCCTCTTCTTCCTCCGCACCTTCAGCCGCCTCGCCTGGGGACACCTGCAACAGCGGCTGCCCCACCGCCACCACGCCGTTGTCCGCCGCCAGCAGCGTAAACGGCTCGCCGCTGACCACCAGCATCAAGGTCAGCAGACTGCGGGCATTGAGTGCCACATAGTCGGCATCGAACTCGATCAGCACTTGCCCGGCCTCCACCCGCTGGCCTTCCACGACCCGCCGCGTGAAGCCCTGGCCCGCCAGGTTCACGGTGTCCAGGCCGATGTGCATGAGCACCTGGACGCCATTGTCGTCGGTGATGCTGACGGCATGACCACTGTCCTGGATATTGCTGATCACGCCCGCCAACGGTGCGCAGAGCGTCTGCGAGGTCGGGTCGATGCACAGGCCGTCGCCGATCAGACGGCTGGAGAACACCGGGTCGGGTACCCGGTCCAGGGCCAGCAGCACCCCGGACAGGGGCGCCAGCAGTTCCAAGGGTTGCGTTGTGGTCATGACTTCACCTGCTATTTTGTTCTGTAAAAATCATAGGGCGAACGACGGTCCAATGTGGGAGCTGGCTTACCTGCGATGCCGGCGACTCGGTTTCTCAGTAAGACCGAGGTGTTGCTATCGCAGGCAAGCCAGTTCCCACATAAAGCTCGCTCACTTGAATCCGAGCTATTTCCACCAATATTCGACTTGCACACCCACATTCGACCCATGCCGCGCCGTGCCATAGGCGCCGGTATCGGACAACGCCGAGCCCGCCGCCAGTTCATTCGCCGCACGCTTGGCCGCTTCGTTCCAGCTCGCATAGGTGTAATACAACCGCACTTCCGGCCGCGCCCAGAAATCCGGGCCGTTGGGCGACCAGGTCGGGGCGAAGGTAAATTTGCTCAGCTTGCGCGTGCCGCCGCTGGCCTCGACCTGATCATGGCCGAGTTCGGTGACCAGCTTGAACTGCTCGCTGATGGCATACGCCGGGCGCACGCCGACCGACATCCAGGTCTGGTCCTGGCTGCCTGGGCGAATGTCCTTCTGGTACACCGCCTCGATCTGCCCGCCAAAACGCGGGGTCACTTGCCAGTCGAAAAACTCGACGGCGCGATAACTTTTGCTGCTGTTATCCAGGAAGGTATTACCGGTGTAGCCCAGGCCGGTGCCGGGGCCTTCGCCGTACTGCAGGGCGAACTTGTTCTTGCCGCCGAGGAAAGGCTTCTGCACGTGTTGCGCGGTGATTGCCCAGCCGCTGTTGGTGTCGCGCCCACCGGCCTTTTCGATGTAGCTCAAGCCCAGCTCCAGCTCGCCGCCGGGGTTGGTCTTGAAACCCGCGACGTTGAAGTCGTGACGGGTGGCGTATTCCTTCTGGTACAGGTTGTCCTTGCGCGAAATGGCGTAGCTGTATTTCAGGTCGCCGATCAGCACGTCCTCGATGCCACCGCCCGTGGCGCTCTGGTTCCAGTAGTAGAAATCGGAGATATGGATGTCATTACGCTTGTAGTAACGCCGACCGGCCCACACCGAACCGCCGTTGAGCGCGGGCAGGTTCGACCATTGCGCATACATCTGCGGCATGCGCGCCGAGCCGTTGTCCTCGCCCTGGAATTTAAGCGCGCGGTCGTACTTGTTGTACAGCGAGGCCATGGCGTCGACGCTGAGTACAGAGCCGTCGTCGAGGGTCAGCAGGTCCTGGCGCAATTCCAGCTCTGCATATTGCTCACATTCGTTGCCCAGGCGGTATTTGGTTTGCGCCCCCGGCAACTGGAAACATTGCTGTTTGCCACTGCCCGTGGAAGTCCCCGCGCCGCTACGCAAGTAACCGGCAAATTCCAGCGCCTGAGCGCCCAGTGGAAGGGTCAGGCAGGATGCGACAAGGCCCAGTTTTATTGTTGTTTTCATGCAGCGCTCCTTTTATTTTTATTGTTTTCTTACTTTTTTTTACCCGACACGATCCCTTGCAGGAGCCAGCTTGCTGGCGATAGCGGTCCGCCGAGCGATAGCGGTCTGGAGGGCGCTATCGCCGGCAAGCCGGCGCCTACAGGGAATGGTGGTGTTTCAGTCTTTCAGGTGCAGGACGAACGATTCATAGGGGCGCAGTGCGACCGTGCCGGTGCGCTGCGGGCAATCGGGGTAGTTGCTGATCAGTAGGCGCTGTTCGCTGGCAGGGTTGATCACGTCATCCGGCAGCTGGATTTCGCACGGCGTGCCATAGAAGTTGTTCAGCACCAGCAAGCGCTCGCCCTCCCCCTCGCGCAGGTACGCCCAGACCTGCAGATGGTCCTGCAGCAGTTGGCGGTAAACGCCGGTCTGGATCAGCGGTTCGTGGCGACGCAAGTCGATCAGCGCACGGTAGTGATGCAGCACCGAATCCAGGTCATCCAGTTGGCTCTGCGCATTGATCTGCGCTGCATTGGCCGGGATCCCGATCCACGGTTCGCCGCGACTGAAACCGGCATTCGCCTGGGTGTCCCACTGCATCGGCGTGCGGCTGTTGTCGCGGGACTTCTGCATGATCGCCGCCATGCTCGACGCCTCGGACTCACCGGCATCGCGCTTGAGACGGAAGATGTTCAGGGTCTCGACATCGCGGTATTGCTCGATCCGGTCGAACCCCGGATTGGTCATGCCCAGCTCTTCGCCCTGATACACAAACGGCGTGCCCTGCAGGAAGTGCAACGCGGTGCCAAGCATCTTCGCCGAGACCACGCGGTGCTCACCGTCGTCACCGAAACGCGAGACCACCCGCGGCTGGTCGTGGTTACACCAGAACAGCGCGTTCCAGCCGCCACCGGCCTGCATGCCGAGCTGCCAGTCGGACAGAATCTGCTTGAGTTGCAGAAAGTCGAAGTCCGCCCTCACCCACTTCTGCAGGTTCGGGTAATCAACTTTCAGGTGATGAAAGTTAAACGTCATCGACAATTCTTTCGACGCCGGATTCGAGTAGCGGATGCAGTGTTCCAGGCTGGTGGATGACATCTCGCCGACGTTGATCAGGTCATGGCCCTCGAAGACTTCGCGGTGCATTTCCTGCAGGTATTCATGCACGTTCGGGCCGTCGGTGTAGAAACGGCGGCCGTCGCTGTGGTCTTCGGGAAAGTCCGCTGGCTTGGAGATCAGGTTGATCACGTCCAGGCGGAAGCCGCCCACGCCCTTGTCGCGCCAGAAGCGCATCAACTTGAACACCTCGGCGCGCACCTGGGGGTTGTCCCAGTTGAGGTCGGCCTGGGTGTGATCGAACAGGTGCAGGAAATACTGGCCGGTTTGCGCCTCGTATTCCCAGGCCGAGCCACCGAACTTGGATTCCCAGTTGTTCGGCTGGTCGCGCCAGATGTAGAAGTCGCGGTACGGGTTGTCGAGGCTGCTGCGCGCCTGCTGGAACCACGCATGCTCGATGGAGGTGTGGTTGACCACAATGTCGAGCATCAGCTTGATGCCGCGCTTGGCCGCTTCGCTGATCAGCAATTCGCAATCGGCCATGGTCCCGTAGCTGGGGTCGATGGCGTAGTAGTCGCTGATGTCGTAGCCGTTGTCACGTTGCGGCGAGCGCAGGAACGGGGTGACCCACAGGTAATCCACGCCCAGCCATTTGAGGTAATCGAGCTTGTCCACGATGCCGAGCAGGTCACCGGTGGCGTTACCCGCGTGGCTGTGGAAGCTTTTGGGGTAGATCTGGTAGATCACCGAGTGTTGCCAGTCTTGCATGGTGGACTCCTTTGAAATGTGTGCGGGCCTTGCCGGCGATAGCGGTCGGTCAGGCGACGCGATAACCAGGCCGAACGATCTTCATGCTCAATGCACAGGTCAGAACAAACGGCACGACCATCGCCACCACCATCCCAATCACAAAGCTTGGGATGTACTGCGGAATGATCGAGATGAATCCGGGCAAGCCGCCGACACCGATGGCCGAGGCCTGCACCTTGTTCAGCGAGAGGAAAATACTGCCCAGTGCCGAGCCGAGCAGCGCGGCATAGAACGGAAATTTGAAGCGCAGGTTCACGCCGAACATCGCCGGCTCAGTGATGCCGAAGTACGCGGAAATCGCCGAGGTCGAGGCCATGCTTTTATCCCGCGCATTGCGGGTGGTGTAGAACACCGCGAGTGCTGCGCTGCCCTGGGCCAGGTTGGACATCACAATCATTGGCCAGATAAACGTGCCGCCCTGGGTGGAGATCAGCTGCAGGTCCACGGCGAGGAACATGTGGTGCATGCCGGTGATCACCAGCGGCGCATACAACAGGCCGAAAATCGCCCCGCCGACCATCGGCGCGAGGTCAAACAGGGTGACCACGCCTTCGGTGATCAGGATCCCGAGGTGACGCGTGACCGGGCCGATGATCGCCAGCGCCAGCACACCGGTGACGACGATGGTGGTGATCGGCACGACCAGCAGTTGAATCGCGTTGGGCACGCGAGCGCGCAGCCACTTCTCGATCACGCTCATCACGTAGGCCGCCATCAGGATCGGCAGGATCTGCCCCTGGTAGCCGACTTTTTCGATCTTGAACCAGCCGAAAATATCGAAGTACGGCAGGCTCTGGCCGTCGAGCCCGGCGACCGCCTTGCCGTAGTTCCAGGCGTTGAGCAGGTCCGGGTGCACCAGCATCAGGCCAAGCACGATGCCGAGGATTTCGCTGCCACCAAAACGCTTGGCCGCCGACCAGCCGACCAGCGCCGGCAGGAACACGAACGAGGTGTTGGCCATCAGGTTGATCAGGCTCCACAGCCCATCCAGGTTCGGGTAGGCCTCGAGCAGCGTCTTGCCGTCGATGAACATGCCCTTGGCGCCCATCAGGTTGTTCACCCCCATCAGCAGGCCGGCGATGATCAGCGCGGGCAGGATCGGCATGAACACATCGGAAAAGACCCGTACCAGACGCTGCATGGCGTTGGTCTTGTCGGCGCCCTTCTTCTTCACGTCGGCGATGGTGGCAGCGGCGAGGCCGGTCTGTTCGCGCAGGGCGGCGTAGACCTTTTCCACTTCACCGGGGCCGATCACGACCTGGAACAGGCCGCCGGTGAAGAACGAGCCCTTGACCAGGTCGACCTGGTTCAGCGCGCTGCTGTTGACCAGGCTCGGGTCCTTGAGCGCCAGGCGCAGGCGGGTCACGCAATGGGCAGCTTGTTCAAGGTTATCGCTGCCACCGAGGTTCTCGAGAATCTCGCGGGCAATCGTCGAATAGTCGTGGCTCATGCTTGGTTTCCACTTTGATTTTTTTATTTGGGGGCAGTCATTGGCAGCACGCCGAGGGCAAAAGTACTCGTCTGTACGAGTTAAAGCAACAACTCGTCTGTACGAGTTACAAAATGTTTATATCTTGTAGGCTGTCATATCGCTGGAGGCCGCAGATATCCAAGGGTCTGATGGACAAACCCCACCTCTGCCACTAAGGTTCCTGCCGTGAACGCACCGTTCACTTTCATCAAGTCGGGCACAGAGCCATCCCCATGAGCAAATACAACCAGATCTATACGGATCTGCTTGCCAGCATCACCACTGAACGTTTGCAACGCGGCACGCGCCTTCCCTCCGAAACCGAATTGATGGACGCCTACCAGGCCAGCCGTGGCACCGTGCGTCGGGCTATCGAGCAGTTGCAGGAGCGCGGGTTCGCGCAAAAAATCCACGGCAAGGGCACGTTTGTGCTGTCGCCCAACCCGATTGAATTCCAACTGGGCGGCATCGTCAGCTTCCACGAAACCCACGCCGACCTGGGCGACGACGTCCGCACCGAAGTCGTCGAATTCACCCAACTGCCCCTCGACGGCCCACTGTTGCAACACATCGAGGCCGAGCCGGGCACGCTGATTACGCGTATCAAACGCGTGCGGCGCATCGGCGGCAAACGGGTGATTCTCGACATCAACCACTTCGTCGCCGACCTGATCCCAGGCCTCGACCGCTCGATTGCCGAGCAGTCGATCTACGCCTTCATCGAACAGACCCTGCAACTGCAGATCAGCTACGCCCAACGCACGATCGAAGCCCTGCCGCGTGGCAAGGACGATCAGACGCACCTGGACCTCGAAGGACAGAGCCATGTGATCGTGGTGAGCAACCAGACGTTTTTGCAGGATGGGCGGCAGTTCGAATACACCGAGTCGCGGCATACGCTGGATAAGTTTTATTTTTCGGATATTGCGCGGCGTTAATTATCTACCTGCTGCCCTTCTGAAGGGCTGGGCATGCTCCGCTCTCCCCCTTCAAGGAGAGCACCATGCCACTTGCCGACACCTCCCCCGCCGCCCAGCACCAACTCCGGGCCCTGGCCCCCGTGGTGCTGGATGCCTGCCCGAACATGCAGACGATGGCCCGCGAGGCCGCGTGTGAAATTCTCGCCAGGCATGACCTGGCAACCCTGGATCCCGATCACCTGTACTGGCACCGCTTCAAGGGCGGCTACAGCGACCCTGCCACCTTCACCGGCTGGGGCCATAACGAGAAACCGCAAGAGTCGATGACCCTCACGCAGTTGGTCATTCACCGTTTCAATGTGCACGACCAGGACAACGCCGACCTGCTCGATGGCGACGGCGGTTTTTATCGCGAGGGTGCCGAGGCGCGGCTGTTCGACCACCACAACGAAGTGCGACTGTCGGCTCGCGCAGTGCTCAATGACTTCTGGGCAATCAACTTCTGCGACCGCTACACCACGCGCACGGAGACCTTCTGGCGCACACACTTCGATCACTTCCGCACCCTTGCCAAGGTCAACTGCCTGGCCGAGGCCCTGCAAGCCCGGCAGGCCGGACAGCTCAGCGCGTCACAGTTGCAGACCGTCATCAGCGCGTGCGCTGGCAACCTGTGCTGGCCGCCGACGCTGCCCAACCTGCAAACCGAAGCACCTTCGGCACACGGGCTGCGCGTGGCGGCGCTGGATATCGGCGGGCATATCGCCACGGACCTGCTGCGCATCATCGATGCCAACGGCCGGCAAATTCTTTATATCCCCGGCGAGACGCAGACCTTCCACTGTTTCGAGACACCGGCCGACCTGCATTTCTGGCTGCTGAACCAGACCAATCACCCGGATAAACGCGCACGCTTCATGGCCCACTTCCCCCTGTCGGCCCAGGTCCAGCAGGACGACACCGACGCCGTCACCTGGAAGCAAATGCTGCTCACGCCGGTGCTGATCTATCACACCGGCCAAGCCCTGGCGGGCACCCTGCCGCCAGACTGGGTGGACAAGGGCCTGTACCACCAACTCGACCAACTGTTTATCGACTGGGGCACCTGGGATCACCACCTGATCAATCAGATCGACCAGACGATTACGGGTGATGCATTCACGTGGCTGGCACACTCCAGCCAAGCGCGCATGCGCAACGATGCCGACTTTTCCCTGCGCAGTAATGGCGACCTGCGCAAGAAACTGTGGATCGGTTACCTGAATGCATTCGGCAAAACCTTCGGCCCGATGGCCGTGGCGGGCTGGCCAGTGGCGCTGGTGGTCATGGGCGCCAGCATGGCCAATCTTGGCTTGAATCTCGACCAGGCAATCAACGGCAAAACCCCGGCTGAACGCCGCGCCGGAGAACTGGGCGCGATACTCAGCGCCATCGACACCTTATTCAACCTGAGCCTGCTGAAAGCCGACGGGGTCATGCCGGATATCATCGAAGTGGCCGACACTCGGGCAGTTGAACCGATTGCAGCGACCGAACCCGCAAAGCCTGCCGTCGTCCCTGCCGCCTATGAACCCGCAGTGCCCGCCACCTACCAGACCAACCTCATACTGGAAGGCGAAACCCTCAACACTGCCCCGGGAAAGTTTCACCAGGTCTACACCCTCAGGTCCTCCGACGACATGGCACAGCACGCGATCCTGCTGAACGATGAGGCCTATTACGTGCGCTACCAGGCTGACCCCAATGGTCGTGGTTATTGGGCCGTCGTCGACCCGGACAATCCCCACGGTTTTTCCGGCTCGCTGCCAGTGCGGCTCAATCAACTGGATAAATGGGAACGGGTGCCCGTCAACGGTTTGAAAGGCGGCGGCGGCAATTCCAGCAAAGCCGCTCGGGTGCCGGCCCCCACGCCGATCACAGCGCCCCCGGAGCCGACGATTGTGCCCGCCAACCCACTGCGCAGGGTGACCACTCCATTCGACACCCCACCCTCCACCCGTGCCGAGGTCAAACGCTGGGCATTGGGCCTGCCTGAAACCCATGTTCACAGCCGCTTCAGCCACATTGATCGCTTCACCCACTACTTCAGCGCAACACACAACAAACTGCTGCAAGCGGCGAAAGACTTCTACAACGAGCTGTCCTGGACCCCATTACCACCTCGTCCGGCTATGGCGGCTTTCGAACCCACCGCCACCCTCGATGAAGTGCTTGAACGCCTGCCTGACGCCATACCGGGCTACGCCATCGGTGAAACCCTCGACCGTATTACCAGCACCCGCCTGGTGATCGAAAAGCTCGCGTTTTTTGCACGCAAAGGCGTGAAAACCCTGTACATGCGCCGCCTGCTCAACGACTTCGTCCAGGATGACTTGAACCAATATTGGCACACAGGGGAAATGTCCGAAGACCTCGACAACTACCTGAGCCGACTGGGCACCGACCCGGCCGGGCAATTCAATGAACGGGAACTGGTCAAGGCAGCCAGGGCCAACGGCATACGCGTGCAGGCCTTCGACTGCGCAGCGCACTACAAATACCCCAACCCTATCGCCGACCTTTCAGAACAAGCGATGAGCAACTACCTCGCCCACACCGTCATGCAAACCGACAGAGCCCTGAACGGCGGCGGCAAATGGCTGGTCCTCACCGACGCGAAAAACATCAACACCTTCAACGGCTTCGCCGGTATCAGCGAGCTGGAAGGGGGGATCGGGCTGCGTATAGAAGAGGTGATGCCGGGGCAGGGTCACGACGTGCGTATCGACCCCGGCATCGCCATTGATCGCGACAGCGCCCCCAGCCATGAAAGCGTCGGCGACAGCTTCGACACCCTGCATGCCGACCTGCGCGTACAAGTGGAAGCCCCACGGGTGCACCGGACGTTGGAGCAAAACCAGCGACTGCTGTTTCGCAAGGGCATGTACGTGATCGACGAAAACCAGGGCAACTACACCTTGCTGCACCACAGCCGCGACAGGGGGATCGTCTCCACGCCCATCAATCGGCTGGTCGACGGCAGCTTCTACATCGAACGTCCCGCCTGGGTAGGCGTGCATGAGGTGCACTTCCCCACCCTGGAAAAACTCTCCAGCGCCCTTACCAATATGGGCATGAGCCTGCAAAGTCGGGTTCCTGCCTGATAGGCAATAAAAAACCTGGCCGAGGCCAGGTTTTTTACTCACTCAACGCAGGCCATTCAGGCCCGCCTTGCTTATTCCCACTCAATGGTCGCCGGCGGCTTGCTCGACACGTCGTAAGTCACGCGCGAAATACCTTCGATTTCATTGATGATACGGCCGCTGACGGTTTCCAGCAGTTCGTACGGCAGGTGTGCCCAACGGGCGGTCATGAAGTCGATGGTTTCCACCGCACGCAGGGCCACGACCCATGCGTAGCGACGGCCATCGCCGACAACGCCAACCGATTTGACCGGCTGGAACACCACGAAAGCCTGGCTGACCTTGTGGTACCAGTCAGCCTTGCGCAGTTCTTCGATGAAGATGTGGTCGGCGCGACGCAGCAGGTCGGCGTATTCCTTCTTCACTTCACCGAGGATCCGCACGCCCAGGCCCGGGCCCGGGAATGGGTGGCGGTAGACCATGTCGTACGGCAGGCCGAGTTCCAGGCCGAGACGGCGGACTTCGTCCTTGAACAGCTCGCGCAGCGGTTCTACCAGCTTGAGGTTCATTTCCTCAGGCAGGCCACCCACGTTGTGGTGGGACTTGATCACGTGGGCCTTGCCACTCTTGGCGCCGGCCGACTCGATCACGTCAGGGTAGATGGTGCCCTGGGCGAGGAACTTGATGTTGTCCAGCTTGTTGGACTGGGCATCGAAGACGTCGATGAAGGTGCGACCGATGATCTTGCGCTTCTTCTCAGGGTCGGACTCGCCGGCCAGGTTGTCGAGGAACTGGTCCTCAGCGTTGGCGCGGATCACCTTGACGCCCATGTTCTCGGCGAACATGGCCATCACTTGCTCACCTTCGTGCAGGCGCAGCAGGCCGTTGTCGACGAACACGCACGTCAGTTGGTCGCCGATGGCTTTGTGCAGCAGCGCGGCAACCACGGAGGAGTCAACGCCGCCGGACAGGCCGAGCAACACGTTGTCGGTGCCGACCTGGGCGCGCACCTGGGCAATGGCGTCTTCAGCGATTTTCGACGGAGTCCACAGGGCTTCACACTCGCAGATGTCGAGGATGAAGCGCGACAGGATGCGCCCGCCTTGCTTGGTGTGGGTCACTTCCGGGTGGAACTGCACGCCGTAGTAACGACGCTCGTCGCTGAACATGCCGGCGATCGGGCAGCTCGGGGTGCTGGCCAGGATGTGGAAGTCTTCCGGCATCTTGGTGACCTTGTCACCGTGGCTCATCCATACGTCGAGGCCGAACAGGCCGTCGGCGTCGATGTGGTCTTCGATGCCGTCCAGCAGGCGGCTCTTGCCGACCACGTCGACACGCGCGTAACCGAACTCACGCAGCTCGGAACCTTCGACCTTGCCGCCCAGTTGCTCGGCCATGGTCTGCATGCCGTAGCAGATACCGAAGACCGGCACGCCCAGGTCGAACACTGCCTGTGGGCAACGCGGGCTGTTGGCTTCGTGCACGGACTCGGGGCCGCCGGCGAGAATGACGCCTTTTGGAGCGAATTCGCGAATCGCTTCGTCATCCATGTCGAACGGATGCAGTTCGCAGTACACGCCGATTTCGCGCACGCGGCGGGCGATCAGCTGGGTGTACTGGGAACCGAAGTCGAGGATCAGGATGCGGTGGGCGTGAATGTCGAGGGCCATGAGATCAGTCTCGTCTAATGAATCAGAAACAACTCGGGGCTGAATAAGACAGCCCCGGTTACTTAACTATTTGCTGGAAGCCTCAACCTACGCGGTAGTTTGGCGCTTCCTTGGTGATCTGTACGTCGTGGACGTGGGACTCGGCCATGCCAGCACCGGTGATCCGCACGAACTCAGGCTTGGTGCGCATTTCTTCGATGTCGGCGCTGCCGGTGTAGCCCATCGAGGAACGCAGGCCGCCCATCAGTTGATGGATGATCGCGCTCAGGGTGCCCTTGTACGGAACACGGCCTTCGATGCCTTCCGGTACGAGCTTCTCGGCGCCTGCCGAAGAGTCCTGGAAGTAGCGGTCGGAGGAACCTTGCGCCTGGGACATGGCGCCCAGCGAACCCATGCCGCGGTATGCCTTGTACGAACGGCCCTGGAACAGTTCGATCTCGCCTGGCGCTTCTTCGGTACCGGCGAACATCGAGCCCATCATCACGCAGGAAGCACCGGCAACGATGGCCTTGGACAGGTCACCGGAGAAACGGATGCCGCCGTCGGCGATCAACGGTACGCCGGTGCCTTCAAGGGCCGCGGCGACGTTGGCGATGGCGCTGATTTGCGGCACGCCTACACCGGCGACGATACGCGTGGTGCAGATCGAGCCAGGGCCGATACCGACCTTGACAGCGTCGGCGCCGGCTTCGGCCAGGGCCTTGGCAGCAGCGCCGGTGGCGATGTTGCCGCCGATCACCTGTACTTCAGGGAAATTCTGCTTGACCCAGCGAACGCGGTCGATCACACCTTTGGAGTGACCGTGAGCCGTGTCGACTACCACCACGTCAACACCGGCAGCCACCAGGGCCGAAACACGGTCGCCGGTGTCTTTACCGGTACCGACTGCAGCCCCCACGCGCAGACGACCTTGGTCATCCTTGCTGGCCAGCGGGTAGGCCTTGGCTTTTTCGATGTCGTTGACGGTCATCATGCCCTTGAGGGCGAATTTGTCGTCGACGATCAGCACGCGCTCGATGCGGTGCTTGTGCAGCAGTTCGCGCACATCGTTCTTGTCGGCGCCTTCCTTGACCGTGACCAGACGCTCTTTGGGCGTCATCACTTCGCGGACGGTAACTTCAAGACGGTTCTCGAAACGCACGTCACGGGAAGTGACGATGCCGACCAGGTCGCCATCGTGCAGCACCGGAACGCCGGAGATGTTGTGCAGGCGGGTCAGGTCGAACAGGTCACGCACGGTGGCGTCGGCTTCGATAGTGATGGGATCTTTCACCACACCGGCTTCGTAACGCTTGACCTTGCGCACTTCGGCAGCTTGCTGCTCGATAGTCATGTTCTTGTGGATGATGCCGATGCCGCCTTCCTGAGCCATGGCGATGGCCAGACGGGCTTCGGTGACGGTGTCCATGGCAGCGGAAACCAGGGGAATATTCAGCTCGATGCCACGGGTTAGGCGGGTCTTGAGACTGACTTCGTTAGGAAGCACCTCGGAATAACCGGGCACTAGGAGAATGTCGTCGAATGTCAGAGCTTCTTGGCTGATACGCAGCATCGCGGGGGCTCCCGAGCGGGAAAATGGAAGCGCGCCATTATATACATGCACCCTGTCAGGCTCAATGTAAAACTCTGACAAACTTGGTAATACTGATAGATGGAGAAAAACAGCCACTGCAGGAGCCGGCTTGCCGGCGATGAAGTCCTTGAGCCTTGCGCTCGACCCTCGGGCGCCATCGCCGGCAAGCCGGGCTCCTACAGCGTTGCGCGGCGGTGGTTTAGAGCTCGACCTTGACCCAACTCATCTTCTGATCGAGCCAATCGGCAAATTCGTCGATAAAGCTCTGCTTGAACCCCGCCTCGGCCCAGTTGTTGAAGATGAATCCCAGGTTGGAAAACCCGCATTCCTGCAGGAAAAGAAACCCGTTGATGTCGTCCTCATGCCCACACAGCGGGCAGGTGAAGTTGTCGGTGTGGCCGGGCATCCAGTCTTCGAGGCTTTCGAACAGCGCCTCGCCGACTTCCTTGAGGCACTCCGGGCAGCCGGCTTCTTCGAGGAAACCCTTGGCCGGCGTGTAGATGCAGCGCTTGTAGATGATCTCCAGGCCGTTGATCGGCTCGTTGAACGGCAATGCCTCGGGGTGCAGCACCACGGCACGCGCGCCATCGGCCAGGGCGTAGCCCATGCGATTGCCGGTGCGCCCGCAGGTGGTCAGCTCTTCCTTGATGATGTTCTTGCGCACCAGCCAACGCACGATCGCCCGGGCGCGGGGTTCGTGGACGGGCAAGGTGGAGATTTTCGGGACAAGGATGCTTTGCGAGTTCATGAGAGTCCTGCGGTGTGGCTTCTGGCCTCATCGCGGGCAAGCCCGGCTCCCACAGTGATCGCTTACCTATGTGGGAGCCGGGCTTGCCCGCGATGGGGCCCTAGAGGCTGGCAGCTTAATCCCTGCCCCACACAGGTCAAGTACTCAAATACCGCCCGATCAACGCAATCCCACTCGCCAGCACCAGCCATGTCACCAAGCGCACGAACGCCTCGCGAGACATGCGCATCGTCAGCCTGCGCCCACACCACAATCCCAGGGCCATCGCCGGCAACAGGCACAGCGCCAACATCAGCAACGGCAGATCCGCATAGACCCCGGCAATCAGGAACAGAGTCAAGCGCACCACCGTGCTGCAACTGATCAGCGCGCTTTGCGTGGCGCGGGCCGCGTCCTTGGGCAAGCGACTGTTGAGGTAGATGGCATATAAGAAGCCACCACTGCCGAACAACGCACCAAACAGCCCGCCGACCGTACCCATCGGGATCGACCAGCCCGCCGCCAGTTGGGTCGGCCGCGCCTTTACCGCCAGGCTGTAAATCGCGTAGGCGCTGATAAACAGCCCCATCAACAGCAGCAACAGATCCGAATGCAGGTTGAGCAAGAACACCACGCCCAGGGTGCAGCCAATCGCCATGCAGGGCAGCAATCGCAGCAACTCCGGCTTGTTCACATCCCGGCGCGACTGCAGCAGGTTGCCAAACGCCGCGACAAAATCCAGCAGCACCAGCAACGGGATGATCTTCGACAGCGGCATGAACACGATCAGGATCGGCCCCGCCACCAGCGCCGTGCCGAAGCCGGCGATGCCAAACACGATGTAGGCCACGACAATGCCCAGGCCGATCACCAGCCAATCCACACCGCCAAACGACCACTGACTCATCAGTTCAACCGGGCCCATGATGATTCCTTGTAAGAGATGGTCATCACTTTAGCCATTCGCGAGGGTTGCGACTAATATCTTCAAAGCCCTCCACCCATCTCGAAAAGGCATGACGCGTGATCTCTACCCGCCAACTGCGCTACTTCGTCGAAATCGCCGACAGTGGCAGTTTCAGCGCTGCCGCCGAGCGCCTGTTTGTCGCGCAATCGGCACTGAGCCGGTAGATCAAGGAGCTGGAGACCCAGCTGCAAACCCCGCTGTTCGAACGCACGGCGCGCCAGCCGCGCTTGACGGCCGCCGGTGAGGCCTTCTATCCGCGTGCACGCAACCTGCTGAGCGAGTTGCTCAAAGCCAGCGAAATGGCGACGCAGGTGGGCAACGGCCAACTCGGCACGCTGCGCCTGAGCCATTCGAGCACCGTGCCGATGAGCGGGCCTTTGCTTCAGGGCATCAGTACTTGGCTCGCCCGCTGCCCCGGCGTGTCGATGGACATCGTCAAACTGTCCTCCGAAGCGCAGCTGGAAGAAATCGCCGACGGTCGCCTGGAAGTGGGCCTGTTGCGCCTGCCCGTGCTGCGCCAGCGCGAAGGCGTGCGAGTAGTGCCTTTATACAGTGAACAACTGCTGCTGGCGGTACCGCCGAACCATCCCTTGGCGCGCAGTCAGGCGCCGGTCGAATTGGCCCAACTCAAGGATCAGGCGTTTATCTCGATCCCGCATCCGCAGCGCGGCGGATTGAGTTATCTGTCAGCCGAGTTGTGCATGCGCGCAGGATTTTTCCCCAAGGCCGCGCGGGTGATGTCGCGCAAGACCACCCAGCTGCAGCTGATCCAGGCCGGCTTCGGTATTGCCTTGTTACCAAAATCCATGCAGGACATCGCGCCCGCCAACGTGCACTTTTTGCCCCTGGCCGACCCGGACTGCCTGAGCACCGTGGCCCTGGCCTGCCCGCAGTCGCCGAGTGCGCTGGTGGAGCAGTTCTGTCAAACCCTGCACGAATGCCTATAAACTGCCGCCCATGATTAAAGATCCCTTTGCCCGTCTGGGCCTGGACCGCGAAGTCCTGACTGTCAGCCAGCTCAACGGCCGCGCGCGGGTGTTGCTGGAAGACGTGTTCACCAATATCTGGGTCGAGGGCGAGATCTCCAACCTCGCGCGCCCGGCCTCCGGCCATGTGTATTTCACCCTCAAGGACAGCGGCGCCCAAGTGCGTTGCGCGTTGTTTCGCAACAACGCTGCGCGGGTGCGCCAGGCGTTGAAGGACGGCCTGGCGGTCAAGGTGCGTGGCAAGGTCTCGCTGTTCGAGGGCCGCGGCGACTACCAGTTGATCCTCGACACCGTGGAGCCGGCCGGTGATGGCGCGCTGCGCCTGGCCTTTGATGCCTTGAAGGAAAAGCTCAGCGCCGAAGGCCTGTTCAGTGCCGAACGCAAGGTGCCGCTGCCGGCGCACCCTCGACGCATTGGCATTATCAGTTCGCCGACGGGCGCGGTGATCCGCGACATCATCAGCGTGTTCCGCCGCCGGGCCCCGAACGTCGAACTGACATTGATCCCCACCGCCGTGCAGGGCCGCGAAGCCATACCGCAGATTGTGCGAGCGCTGAAACTGGCAGATGCGCGTGGCTTCGATGCGTTGATCCTGGCGCGTGGCGGCGGCTCGCTGGAAGACCTCAGGTGCTTCAACGAAGAGGCCGTGGCCCGCGCGGTGGATGCGTGCGTCACGCCGATCGTGAGTGCCGTCGGCCATGAAACGGATGTATCGATCAGTGACTTCGTCGCCGACGTGCGCGCGCCCACGCCCTCCGCCGCCGCCGAACTGCTCGCGCCCGACGCCAGCCACCTGGTGCGCCAGGTCGAAAACCTGCACCGCCGCCTGGTGATGCTGATGCGCAACCGCCTGCGCCACGACCGTCTGCGCCTGGAAGGCATGGCCCGGCGCCTGCGCCATCCCGGTGAGCGCCTGCGCCAGCAGGCCCAGCGCCTGGATGACCTGGACATGCGCCTGCGCCGCGCCTTCGAACGCAGCCTCAACACCCGGCGCGAACGCCTGATCCGCCTGGAAACCCGCCTTGCCGGTCAGCACCCGGGCCGTCAACTGGCGCTGTTGCGCCAACGCCTGGACAGCCTCGCCGAACGTCTGCCCCGCGCCATGCGCGAGGGCCTCAAGGCGCGCCGCCTGCAACTGCAAAGCCAGGTACAGACGCTGCAAGTGGTCAGCCCGCTGGCGACCCTGGGCCGTGGCTACAGCATTCTGCTCGACGAGCGTGGCCAGGCCATTCGCAATGCCGCACAGACCCACACCGGCCAGCGCCTCACCGCGCGTCTCGGTGAAGGCCAACTGCAAGTGCGGGTGGAAGACAACCACCTGACACCCGTCACCCTTTCGTTATTGGATTGATTGATGCCACGTTTTTTAAGTGTATTGATGCTGCTGTGCCTCGCCTTCAATGCCCACGCCGACAGCTACATCACCCGCACCCTGAACAAACCCGTGCCGGGCGGCGTGGCCGTGGTCGAACTGGGCCCTTCGGCCGCCGCGCCGAAAGCGACGTATCAAGGTAAACCGGTGCTGGTGGTAAAGGAGGCGGACAACTGGCTGGCGATTGTCGGCATTCCACTGACCGTCAAGCCCGGCAATGAGCGCATCAGCAGCGGTGGGCGCAACCTGCCGTTTATCGTCGGCTACAAAAAGTACCCGGAACAGCGCATCACCCTGAAAAACAAAAGCCAGGTCAACCCCGATCCCGCGCAGCTCAAGCGCATCGAGGCGGAACTGGCGGTGCAGATCAAGGCGTACCGCAGTTTCAGCCCGAACCTGCCAAGCAACCTGGTGCTGGATAAACCGGTGAACGGGCCCCTGTCGAGCAAGTTCGGCGTACGCCGTTTCTTCAACGGTGAAGAACGCAACCCTCATTCGGGCCTGGACTTCGCCGTGCCAGCCGGCACGCCGATCAAGACGCCAGCCAACGGCAAGGTGATTCTGGTCGGCAACTACTTCTTCAATGGCAACACCGTGTTCGTCGACCATGGCCAGGGCTTCATCAGCATGTTCTGCCATATGTCGAAGATCGACGTGAAAGTCGGCCAGCAACTGGCGCGCGGGGCGGTGGTCGGCAAGGTCGGTTCGACGGGCCGCGCAACGGGGCCGCACATGCATTGGAATGTCAGTCTGAACGATGCACGGGTCGACCCGGCGATCTTCATCGGCGCGTTCCAGCCCTGAAACGTGGAATTGCGCACCCGATAATGGGTGCGCAATTAAAAACAGCCGCTGACTCATTCTCAGGCATAAACTCTCGTTTCCTACGCCAATAGCAGAACTTATCTCAATTTTTCTCGACTGCTTGCCATCTTTCACCCCGGCGGTTAGGGTTGAGCTTATGAAAACCTCTCACACCCTCATTCAGCTCCGCCAGCACCGCAGCCTGTGCCTTGTCAGCGCACGACTGCCAGGCTGAATCGATCTGCCTCGTCTTTACGTTTTATCCCTAAAAACAGTTCTACGGCAGGCCGCCTTTTCTCGGCCCCTACAACAAAGGATTTCCCGATGAGCATGCTCAAAGACCCGTCTTCGAAATACCGCGCGTTCCCGACCATCGATATCCCGGATCGCACCTGGCCGTCGAAAACCATCACCGAAGCGCCGATCTGGTGCAGCTCCGACCTGCGTGATGGCAACCAGTCGCTGATCGAGCCGATGGACGCGGTGAAGAAGCTGCGTTTCTGGAAGACCCTGGTCGCGGTGGGTGTGAAAGAAATCGAAGCGTCGTTCCCGGCCGCCTCGCAGACCGACTTCGACTTCGTGCGCACCCTGATCGAAGACAACCACATCCCCGAGGACACCACCATCCAGGTGCTGACCCAGGGCCGTGAAGACTTGATCGCACGCACCTTCGAATCGCTGCGCGGCGCCAAGAAGGCCATCGTGCACCTTTACAACGCCACGTCGCCGTCGTTCCGCCGCATCGTGTTCAACCAGGACAAGGAAGGCATCAAGGCCATCGCGGTCAACGCAGCCAAGCTGTTTGTCAAATACGCGGCCCAACAGCCAGACACCCAGTGGACCTTCGAATACTCCCCGGAAACCTTCAGCGCCACCGAACTGGAATTCGCCAAGGAAGTATGTGACGCAGTGATCGAGGTGTGGAACCCAACGCCTGAGCACAAGGTGATTCTCAACCTGCCCGCCACCGTCGAGTGCGCCACGCCGAACATCTATGCCGACCAGATCGAATGGTTCGGTCGCCATATCAACCGTCGTGACAGCGTGATCATCAGCCTGCACACCCACAACGACCGTGGCACCGGCGTTGCCGCCACCGAGCTGGGCCTGATGGCCGGCGCCGATCGTGTCGAAGGCTGCCTGTTCGGCAACGGCGAGCGTACCGGCAACGTCGACCTGGTCACCGTGGCCTTGAACATGTACACCCAGGGCCTCGACCCGCAGCTGGACTTCTCCGACATCGACGGCGTGCGCAAGGTCGTTGAGGAGTGCAACCAGATCCAGGTGCACCCACGTCACCCCTATGTCGGCGACCTGGTGCACACCGCGTTCTCCGGCTCCCACCAGGATGCGATCCGCAAGGGTTTTGCCCAGCAGAAAGACGACGCCCTGTGGGAAGTGCCGTACTTGCCGATCGACCCGGCGGACATCGGCCGCAGCTACGAAGCGGTGATCCGTGTGAACAGCCAGTCGGGCAAAGGCGGTATCGCCTACCTGCTGGAGCAGGAATACGACATCAGCTTGCCACGCCGCATGCAGATCGAGTTCAGCCAGGTGGTCCAGGCTGAAACCGACCGCGTGGGCCTGGAGATGACCGCCCCGCAGATCTACGCATTGCTGCAGCGTGAATACTTGCAGGCCAACACCCCGTACGCGCTGGTCAGCCACCGCCTGCAGGAAGAGAATGGCAACAGCTTTGTCGAGGTGGAAGTGTCGGGCAAAGGCCAGGGCGAAACCAACCTGCACTGGAAAGGCAAAGGCAACGGTGCACTGGAAGCCCTGGTAGCCGGCTTGCCGGTAGCGGTCGAGATCATGGACTACAACGAACACGCAATCGGCGCGGGCACCAACGCCAAGGCTGCGGCCTACATCGAACTGCGCGTGAACGGCGAGCGTCCGGTGCACGGCGTGGGCATTGATGAAAACATCACTACGGCGAGCTTCAAGGCACTGTTCAGTGCGCTGAACCGCTCGTTGAGCCAGTTGGAAGCGAAAGCGGCGTAAACCTGATCGCGGCAATGCAAAAAGCCCCTGAGTTAAAACTCAGGGGCTTTTTTATTAAGTATTCAAAATCATACCAAATACTTTTCGAGAGACTTAACGCCTCCCTGCCTACCTGCTCCAGACATAGACCTTACGGCATGGATGGAACTTTAAACTTAGATGCAACCACCCAATAACCGCCTGCAAGGTGAGGAGCGCCCTGCATTAATCTCTAAGGGAATGCATTTGAGGTAAGTATTGAGGAATCACATGAAACAGCATTATCACTGCAAAAATCTCTCTGATGAAATCTTCCGTATTGATCCGCAAGATAATAATCACAGTGAGAGCACTCGCTCATGATTACGACCGCTCCTTCTCATCCAGCCAGCAACCCCTTTATCGCGCACACGCCTGCACAACAAGCAAGCCCCCGACAGCAAAGGCCAAACGAATGGTCAACGGACAATAAAGAAACCCTCCCGCCTACAAACAATAGTGACCCTGAACGTTTGGGTATAAAAAAAGGGCATACCAAGCTGGGAACGTTCATCTACGAAAAGATGTACACCTCGAAATCGGAAAACGATGATTTTTCCAAAAAAATAGCTAAAGATTATGGCGGCAAGTTAATTACCGCCCCGATGAAAACAATTGATCGAGCATTGACCAAAATAAATAATGACTACGGCGGCGACATGGGCAAAATCAAAGACCTCACCCGCACGACCGTCATTATCAATAGCGAAAAAGTAGACAACGTGGTTGCCGACCTGGAAAAAAAAGGCGGCATCAATATAAAAAGAATTGATGGAGATGTAGACCCACTCGGTTACAGCGGCATCAATGCCACCTATAAATCTGAGGCCGGCGGCAATTGTGAAATGCAAGTCATCACACCTGCAATGATCTTTGGAAAGATGAATCCAAGTACCGCCAAATCCATGTTGGGAGAGGATTATTGCAAGCAGCTGGAAGAAACGTCCGGACAAAAAGGAGGTTTGGGACACAAGTTTTATGAGCAATATCGAACACTTGATCCCAACAGCACAGAAGCCAAAGACATCGCCCAGCAAAGCAAGAACTACTACGCGGCCATTCGAAGCAGCGAATTTGCCCTCTAAAAGCTAATCCCCTGGTACCTCGACTGGAAGGTCGAGGTACCCGTACTCAACATCGCCCCATCAGCCCAAGTGAAACGTGTCGGCGTCCAAATTGGCAGGAAACCGAGTGCGATAATCCGCCAGCTCCCCGGCCTCAAGACGAACTTGAAAAACCCCATCCGCCTCCCCCGCACTCAGCACGGTCTCGCCCTGGAAATCCAGCACCTGGCTGTCACCGGTGTAGGCAAAACCCTTGCCGTCGGTACCAACCCGATTCACTGCCGCCACATAACACAGGTTTTCGATAGCCCGCGCCGGCAACAACCGGTTCCAGTGCTGGCGCCGCGCCCCCGGCCAATTGGCGGTGTACAGCAGCAAGTCGGTGTCCTGGGCGTCACGGCTCCACACCGGGAAACGCAGGTCGTAGCAAATCAGCGGGCGAATGCGCCAGCCTTTCAATTCGAACTGCACCTGGCGCTCGCCGGGGGTGTAGTGATCGTGCTCGCCGGCCATACGAAACAGATGACGCTTGTCGTAGTGCAACACCTCGCCATCCGGCCGCGCCCACAGCAGGCGATTGCGATGGCTGCCGTCGGCGGCCTGGATGATTACGCTGCCGGTAATTACCGCGTTGTACTTCTTCGCCTGGGCCTGGAGCCAATGATGGGTAGGGCCGTTTTCCGGTTCGGCGAGGGTGGCCGACTCCATGGAGAAGCCGGTAGTGAACATCTCCGGCAACACGATCAGGTCGGCGCCGCGCGCCTGCTCCAGCAACAGCTCGAAATGCTCGAGGTTGGCCTGACGGTCATGCCACACCAGGCTGGTCTGGACCAAGGCAATGTTCAGGTCGGGCAGTGCACTCAGATCGCGCATAGTTTTTCCGCTGCCTGCTGCAGCGTCTCCTCGCGTTTGGCAAAGCACAGGCGCACCAGGCGCTGGCCTTGGGGTGGATCCTGATAGAACACCGAGACCGGAATGGTCGCCACACCGTGTTCGCGGGTCATCCACAGCGACATGGCGACGTCATCCAGGTCCGAGCGAATCTGTGAGTAATCCACCAGTTGGAAGTAGGTGCCGGTCACCCGGGTAAAGCTCAAACGCGACGGCGCCAGCAGATCACAGAACAGGTCGCGCTTGGCCTGATAAAAGGCCGGCAGTTCCTCGACGTGCTCCGGGTGTTCGGCCATGAAGTCCGCCAGAGCGTACTGCAAAGGCGTTACGCCGCAAAAGTTGACATATTGATGCACCTTGCGCAGTTCGGCGCTAAGGGCCGGTGGCGCGACCACGTAGCCGGTTTTCCAGCCGGTGACGTGATAGGTCTTGCCGAAGGAGCTGACCACAAAGGCGCGCTGGTACAGCTCTTCATGGGCCAGCACGCTGACGTGGGGCACACCATCGAATACCAGGTGCTCGTAGACTTCATCGCTGACCAGATAGATATCGCGGTCGCGGATCAATTCGGCCAACTGGTCCAGCTCGGCGCGGCTGATCAGCGCGCCGGTGGGGTTGTGCGGGGTGTTGAGGATGATCATGCGCGTGCGCGATGAAAGCGCGGCCTTGATCTTTTCGAAGTCGAGCGCAAAGCCTTGCAGGCTCAGTTGCACATGCACGCAACGGCCACCAGCCAGTTCGACCGAGGGCTCGTAGCTGTCGTAGCAGGGATCGAAGACGATGACTTCGTCACCACTGCGAATCACCGCCTGGATCGCGCAGAAGATCGCCTCGGTGGCGCCTGGGGTGATGGTCACTTCAGTGTCCGCATTCACCGTGGCGCCGTAGCTGCGGGCGATCTTGGCGGCTACTTGCTGACGCAACACGGGCAGCCCGGTCATCGGCGCATATTGGTTATGGCCAAGGGCGATATGCTTGCCTACCGCGTCGAGCAAACCCTGGGGGCCATTGAAATCGGGAAAGCCCTGGGACAGGTTGAGCGCGCCGGTTTCGGCAGCGAGTTGCGACATGGTGGTGAAAATGGTCGTGCCGACATTTGGCAGCTTACTGGTGATCATCGGAGGCCCCTGCAGGTGAGCCCCAAGTTTTAAGCTGCAAGCTGCAAGCAGGTCAAGCGACAAACTGCCAGGCACAAAAAAGGGCTCCAAAGGAGCCCTCTCTTGCAGCCTGTAGCTGACGACTTGAAGCTGCTGCTATCGCTTGTCGCGGCGCTTCTTGTCGGCCTTCTTGTGGTGAGTCATCAAACGACGCTTCTTGTTCACCTGACGGTCAGTCAGTGTGTTCTTGTTGCCTTCGTATGGGTTCTCGCCGCCCTTGAACTCGATGCGGATCGGCGTACCGACCAGCTTCAGGACACGGCGGTAGGTGTTCTCCAGGTAACGCACATAGGACTTTGGCACCTTCTCGATCTGGTTACCGTGGATCACGATAATCGGCGGGTTGGCACCACCCAAGTGCGCGTAACGCAGTTTGATCCGGCGATTGTTGACCATCGGTGGCGCGTGTTCGCCCACCGCGTCTTCGAGGATCTGGGTCAGGCGGTTGGTCGGCCAGCGGGTGACCGCAGACTTGAACGAGTTCTGTACGGATGCGTAGAGGTTGCCCACGCCGGTACCGTGCAGTGCCGAGATGAAGTGGATGTCGGCGAACTCGACGAAGAACAGTCGGCGCTGCAGCTCGATCTTGACGAAATCGCGCTCGCTCGGCGTCATGCCGTCCCACTTGTTGATCGCGATTACCAAGGCGCGACCGGCTTCCAGGGCAAAGCCCAGCAAGTTGAGGTCGTGGTCCACCACGCCTTCGCGAGCGTCCATCACGAAGATCACCACGTTGGCGTCTTTGATCGCCTGCAGGGTTTTCACCACGGAGAACTTTTCAACTTCCTCGTGGATCTTGCCGCGCTTGCGCACACCGGCGGTGTCGATCAGCGTGTACTTCTCGTCGTTACGCTCGAACGGGATGTAGATACTGTCGCGCGTGGTGCCGGGTTGGTCATACACGATAACCCGGTCTTCACCGAGCATGCGGTTGACCAGGGTCGACTTGCCCACGTTCGGACGGCCGATGATGGCGATCTTGATACCGTCTTTTTCGCTCGGGCCAGGAATGCGCTTGGCTTCCTCACCCTCGGCGACGATCTCTTCCTCGCCCTCTTCTTCCTCAGCGTCATCCTTGGGGAAGCTGCTCAGGGCAATTTCCAGCATCTGGGTGATGCCGCGACCGTGTGCACCGGCGATCGGGATCGCGTCGCCCAGGCCCATCGGGCTGAATTCGGCACGGGCCAATTCAGGATCGATGTTGTCGATCTTGTTGGCGACCACGTATGAACGCTTGTTGCGCTTGCGCAGGTGCTCGCCAATCATCTGGTCGGCAGCGGTGTAGCCCGCACGGGCGTCCACCAGGAACAACACGACATCGGCTTCTTCAATGGCCAGCAGCGACTGCTCGGCCATTTTTTCGTCCATGCCATGCTCGTCACCGGAGATACCACCGGTGTCGACAATAATGTAGGAGCGCCCTTGCCACTTTGCCTCACCGTATTGGCGATCACGGGTCAGACCGGACAAGTCGCCGACGATGGCGTCGCGAGTCCTGGTCAGGCGGTTGAACAAGGTGGACTTGCCGACGTTAGGTCGGCCCACCAGGGCGATTACGGGAACCATGCGGCTCTCCACTTCGTTATTTCAGAAAATACAAAAGCCGCTGCAAGGCAGCGGCTGGTGCTCGGGGCAGCATATTCAAATGCCGCATGCCCCGCCGAAACGGGGCCGCCTGGGGGTTACCCCAAGCATAGTTCTTACTTGATGGTCAGGGCTTCCAGCTTGCCGCTGTTGCCAAACACATAAAGCATGTTACCCACGACCAGCGGACGGGCACGCAGGCCGTCGCTGTCGATACGCTCACGACCTACAAAGCGACCGTCTACCTGGCTCAGCAGGTGCAGGTAGCCTTCGAAGTCGCCAACAGCCACGTAGCTGGAGAACACTTCCGGTGCCGACAGTTGACGGCGGGCCAGCGAGTCGTTGCTCCACAGCGCAGTAGTGGTGCGCTCATCCACACTTTCAACGGTGCCGGATGCCAGGCTGACGTAGACGCTGCCAAACCCTTGGGCGACACCCGCGTAGCTGGAAGCATCACGCTGCCAGTTGACGCGACCGCTCTGCAGGTCCAGCGCCGCTACACGGCCCTGGTAAGTGGCGACGTAGATCGTTTCACCCGACAGCAGCAAGCCACCATCGATGTCGACCACGCGATCGAGTTCCGAACGACCTTGCGGGATGGCCACACGGGTTTCCCAGGCCGGCACGCCGTTCTGGGTATCGAGGGCGACCACTTTACCGGTCGACAGGCCTGCAACGGCCAGATTGTTGGTCACAATCGGACCACTGGTACCGCGCAACGTCAGTACCGCCGGGGTGCTGTCGTACAACCAGCGCTGTTCACCGGTGCTGGCGTCGAGGCCGATCACACGGTCGTCCTGGGTCTGCACCACGACGATATCGCCGTTGGTGGCAGGCGGTGCGAGAACCTCACTGGTCACGCGAGCGCGCCATTTCTCTTCACCGGTGCTGGAATCCAGCGCCACGACTTCGCCCTTGAGCGTGCCGAGCATCACCAGGCCATAACCCACGCCAACGGCGCCGGACACAGGCAATTCGAGGTCTTTCTTCCACTTCACGTCGCCGTTCATGCGATCCATGGAGATCACGACGCCGGTCACGTCAGCGGCCACAATGTTGTCACCGTCGATTGCCGGTACCAACATGTTGTAGGTGTCGCCCTGACCGTCACCGATGGAGCGGCTCCACTGCTTTTGCAGGACCACTTCTTCCTTGAAGCTGGTCAGCTCGGCCGGAGGCAGTTCTTTTTTACTGTTGCTGCTGCAACCCGCGGCCAGAACGGCCAGAGCCAGCAATGCTGCATGTTTCCAACGGATCACGTCACGCATCCCCTTTGGCCAAGTCGTCCAGCTTGATTTGTAAGCCACCGACCGCTGCTTCATCAGACAGCGCCGCCTTGGCTTTTTGGTACGCAGCATTGGCTTCGTCGGTACGACCCAATTGGACCAACAGGTCGCCCTTGAGCTCTTCGCGAGTGGCTACAAATGCCTTGTCAGCATCGCCGTCGAGCAGTTTGAGTGCTTCGTCAGCCTTGTTCTGTGCCGCCAATACCTGAGCCAGGCGCTGACGTGCGATTTCACCCAGGGTCGGGTTGGTCGGTTTGTCGGCGATGGCCTTCAGCTCGGTGGCGGCGTCATCCAGCTTGCCGGTGTCGACCGCGACTTTCGCGACGAACAGGCTGCCGTATTGGGCGTAGGTGGTACCGCCAAATTCGTTCTTCAGCTTGCCGGCCAGATCCGCTACTTGCGCAGGGTCGGGCTTGCCGTCAGGCGTCAACGTGGTTTCCAGCAATTGCTGATAGAGGATCGAGGCGCCCTGGGATTGGTTGGCCTGATACTTGGTCCAGGCTTGCCAGCCGAACACCACCACTAAAGCCAGCAGGCCGCCAGTAACCAGGGGCTTGCCGTTACGCTGCCACCAGTCCTTGAACTCGGCCAGTTGCTCATCATCAGTACTCGACACCCCAATACTCCTTAATCGCTAAATTCGGCTGTTCGACAGCTTCAACCCTGCACGACGCAGGTGGCCAAGTGCGCGGCGAGCGCATCAAAGGCAATGTTCTGTTGCTCGCCCTGGCCACGCAGGGGTTTGAAACCTATCACTTGCTGGGCCAGCTCGTCATCGCCGAGGATCAGTGCATACAGCGCACCGCTCTTGTCGGCCTTCTTGAACTGGCTCTTGAAGCTGCCGGCGCCGGCATTGATCTGCAGGCGCAGGTTCGGCAGTTGGTCGCGAACCTTTTCGCTCAGGGCCAGGGCTGCCAGTTCGGCCGCCTCGCCGAACGCGCACAGGTACACATCCACCTGACGGGAGATTTCTTCCGGGACCTGCTCCAGGGTTTCCAGCAGCAGGATCAGCCGCTCGATACCCATGGCAAAACCTACACCCGCGGTCGGCTTGCCGCCCATCTGTTCAACCAGGCCGTCGTAACGCCCACCGGCACACACGGTGCCCTGGGCGCCGAGCTTGTCGGTGACCCACTCGAACACGGTCTTGCTGTAGTAATCGAGGCCGCGTACCAGCTTCGGGTTGATCACGTACGGAATCCCGGCCGCCTCCAGGCGAGCCTTGAGGCCCTCGAAGTGGAGTCGGGATTCGTCGTCCAGGTAGTCGGCCATTTTCGGCGCATCAACCAGCACGGCCTGGGTGTCGGCGTTCTTGGTATCAAGGACGCGCAACGGGTTGGTTTTCAGACGGCGCTGGCTGTCTTCATCCAGTTTGTCCAGGTGGGCGGACAGGTATTCGACCAGGGCCTCGCGATAGCGACCGCGCGACTCGCTGGTGCCCAGGCTGTTGAGCTCAAGCTTGACCGCATCGCGGATGCCCAGCAGGCCCCACAGGCGCCAGGTCAGCACGATCAGCTCGGCGTCGATGTCGGGACCGTCGAGGTTGAACACCTCCAGGCCGATCTGGTGGAACTGGCGATAACGGCCTTTCTGCGGGCGCTCGTGGCGGAACATCGGGCCGATGTACCAGAGTTTCTGTGGCTGGCCGCCACCGGTGAGGCCATGCTCGAGCACGGCGCGCACGCACGCGGCTGTGCCTTCCGGACGCAGGGTCAGGGAGTCGCCGTTGCGGTCCTCAAAGGTGTACATCTCTTTTTCGACGATGTCGGTCACTTCACCGATCGAGCGCTTGAACAGCTCGGTGAACTCGACGATCGGCATGCGGATCTGCTTGTAACCGTAGTTATCCAGCAGGCGCGCGACAGTGCTCTCGAAGTAACGCCACAGGGGCGTCTGCTCAGGCAGGATGTCGTTCATGCCACGAATGGCTTGCAGAGACTTGCTCACATCAAATCCTTAAATTCGTTCAATCAGCCGCGCGCGATCAGCGCTGCGTCAGCCGCGACCTTTTCGGCCGCTTTCTCGCGGATCAGTCTTTCGAGCTCATCCACCAGATTGTCATTCGTCAACTTCTGCGACGGCTTGCCGTCGATGTAGATCAGGTTCGGTGTGCCGCCGGTCAAGCCGATGTGCGCCTCTTTGGCTTCACCCGGGCCGTTGACCACACAACCGATTACCGCGACATCCAGCGGCACCAGCAGGTCTTCGAGGCGCCCTTCCAGTTCGTTCATGGTTTTCACCACGTCGAAGTTCTGCCGCGAGCAGCTCGGGCAGGCAATGAAGTTGATGCCACGGGAACGCAAATGCAGGGATTTGAGAATGTCGTAACCGACCTTCACTTCCTCTACCGGGTCTGCCGCGAGGGAGATGCGGATAGTATCGCCAATCCCTTCGGCGAGCAGCATACCGAGACCCACCGCAGATTTCACTGTGCCTGAACGTAAACCACCGGCTTCGGTGATACCCAGGTGCAGCGGCTGCACGATTTCCTTGGCCAGCAGGCGGTAGGCTTCTACGGCCATGAACACGTCGGAGGCCTTTACGCTGACCTTGAAGTCCTGGAAATTCAGGCGTTCAAGGTGTTCAACATGGCGCAGCGCCGATTCAACCAGCGCCGCCGGGGTCGGCTCGCCGTATTTCTTTTGCAGGTCTTTTTCCAGGGAGCCGGCGTTGACGCCGATGCGGATCGGAATGCCGCGATCACGCGCCGCATCCACCACGGCACGCACACGGTCTTCGCGACCGATGTTGCCCGGGTTGATACGCAGGCAGTCCACACCCAGTTCGGCTACGCGCAGTGCGATCTTGTAGTCGAAGTGAATGTCGGCCACCAACGGCACCTTGACCAGTTGCTTGATACGACCGAAGGCTTCGGCAGCGTCCATGTCCGGCACGGATACCCGCACGATGTCCACGCCGGCCGCTTCCAGACGGTTGATCTGGGCGACGGTGGCGGCCACGTCATTGGTGTCGCTGTTGGTCATGCTCTGTACCGCGATGGGGGCATCGCCGCCCACCGGCACCGAGCCGACCCAGATCTTGCGCGATACGCGACGTTTGATTGGAGATTCGCCGTGCATGACTATTGTCCCAACTTGAGGCGAGCGGTCTCGCCACTGGTGAACGGCGCCACGTCCACAGGCTGGCCGTTGTAGGCCACTTGCGCGCCACGGGCAAAGCCCAGACGCAGCGTCAAAGGAGGCTTGCCGCCTTGGTCAAGAGTATCTCCCTTACGCTTCAGACCGCTAAACAGCACTTTGCCATTGCCATCGGTGACCTGCGTCCAGCAGTCAGCGATGAAGGTGATCTGTACGCGCCCATCACCCGCGATCAATGCCGGGGCGGTAGGCGGTGAAATCGCAGGCGCTGCCGGAGTGGCCGGCGTTGGGGCCGCTGGCGCCTGCGCCGGAGTCGCTGGAGTGTGCGCCTGGGCGGCCGGAGCTGCCGGCGTGTGAGCGGGTGCAGACGGCGTCGCAGGTGCTGGTACGGCAGCGGTTGCGGCAGGTGCGGTTTCTGCTGCTGGCGGCTCAGTGGCAACCGGCGCTTCAGGCGCGGCCTGGCTCTCAGCCACAGCCTGGTCCTCTGGCTCATCGAGCGGGTGAATCTGGGTGGTGCCGTCGGCGCTTTCGACTTCGACGTGCTCCATGGCGTTGCTGGTCAGGTCCTTGGAGCGCTGGGAAGTCTGGTCTTGCCACCAGACAAACCCGCCGCCAATGACAGCGATCAGCAGCAACAGGCTGACAATGCGTAAAATCGTGTGGGAAACCCGCACCGGCTCTTCGATGCGGCCCAGGCCGTGGACATTGCTGCCCTGGGAGTCGGTGCCGGTGAACTGGTCGAATTCCTGGACCAATACGGCTTGGTCGATCCCCAGCAGCTTGGCGTAGGCGCGGATGTAGCCGCGGGCGAAGGTATGCCCAGGCAGCTTGTCGAACGCGCCGGCTTCCAGGTTGCCCAGGGAGGTGGTGGTCAAATTGAGCTTGAGGGCCACTTCCGCCAACGACCAACCATTGCTTTCGCGGGCCTGACGCAAGGTGTCGCCTGGGTTTACGCGATTAGCTGCTACAACTTCCGGGTGCGCCGCTTTCATCATTGCTCCGACAGGTATTGCTGATATTCCGGCGTACCGGGATAGAGTCGTTCGAGTTGCTGGCCAAAACGTGCGGCCGTGTCGCGTTCTTCATGAACCGTCGCCAGGCGCACACCGAGCAATAGACTACGTGCATTTTGCCCGCTGAGCAGGCTAAAACGCTCGTAATAGTCACGTGCCGGCACATAATGCCTGTCTTCGTAGGACAACTCAGCCATTTCGAGCAACGCGCGTGGCTGACGACCGTTCAAGTGCAGGGCTTTTTCCAGTTGCTGGCGTGCGCTGTCGCGCTGGCCGAGGCGCATCGAGGTCACCCCAAGGTTCTCGAACACCCGCGAGCGTTCAGGATAGAGGGTATCGGCGCTGGCTTGCTGGAAATTAACGGCTGCCTGGTCATAACGTTGCTGCGCGAACAGGAAGCTGCCGTAATTGTTCAGCAACCTCGGATCGGCAGGCCGGACGGCCAGGGCTTTGTTGAAATACTGATCGGCCAGTTCAGGCTCGGCCTGGGCCTGGAATACCAGGGCCAATGCCGCGTTGACGTCGGCATCGTCGCTGTCCAGCGCCAGGGCCTTTTTCAATGGCACCTTGGCCTGTTCGCTCATGCCTTGCTGCAGGTACCCCAACCCCAGTTGCACATAGGCAACTCGCGCCGCGTCACGGCCTTTACCGGTTTGCAACGGGCTTTCATGTCCCGATGAAACACATCCGGCCGCAAGGCCGGTCACCAGTAAAAGCAGCGCAAGGCGCAAGGGCATAGAGATCCTCTCTCAGTTTCGATTCGCAGCGCTTTGTGGCATATCGTCGGCGGCGCTCAGTTCGCGCACCGCGATATAACGTTCGCTGCGACGGGTGCGATCCAGCACCTGTCCTACCAATTGGCCACAGGCGGCGTCGATGTCTTCACCACGGGTGGTGCGTACGGTGACGTTGTAGCCGGCCTGGTGCAGTTGATCCTGGAAACGGCGGATGGCGTTGTTGCTCGGCCGCTCGTAGCCAGAATGTGGAAACGGGTTGAACGGAATCAGGTTGATCTTGCACGGGATGTTCTTGAGCAACTCGATCATCTCGACCGCGTGTTCGACCTTGTCGTTGATGTCCTTGAGCAGGGTGTACTCAATGGTCAGCACGCGCTTTTCGCCCAGGGACGACATGTAGCGCTGGCAAGACTCGAGCAGCATCTTAAGCGGATACTTCTTGTTGATCGGCACCAATTGGTTACGCAATGCGTCATTGGGTGCGTGCAGCGACAACGCCAGGGAGACGTCGATGTGCTTGGACAACTCATCGATCATCGGCACCACGCCGGAGGTCGACAGGGTCACACGGCGCTTGGAGATGCCGTAGCCCAGGTCGTCCATCATCAGATGCATGGCCGAAACGACGTTGTCGAAGTTCAGCAGCGGCTCACCCATGCCCATCATCACCACGTTGGTGATGGCACGGTCGACGGTTGCCGGGACGCTGCCGAAAGATTTGTTGGCAATCCACACCTGGCCGATGACTTCGGCGGCGGTGAGGTTGCTATTGAAGCCTTGCTTGCCGGTGGAGCAGAAACTGCAGTCCAGGGCACAGCCTGCCTGGGACGAAACGCACAAGGTGCCGCGTTTGCCCTGGGGAATGTACACGGTCTCGACACAGCTGCCGGACGCCACGCGGACCACCCATTTACGGGTGCCGTCGCTGGAGATGTCCTCGCTGACCACTTCCGGACCACGCACTTCAGCAATAGCCTTGAGCTTGTCGCGCAAAGCCTTGCTGACGTTCGTCATGGCGTCGAAATCGTCGACGCCAAAGTGGTGAATCCACTTCATTACCTGACCGGCACGGAAACGCTTCTCCCCGATTGAGTCGAAGAATTTTTCCATTTCCTGTTGAGTCAGACCCAGCAGGTTGGTTTTAACAGTCGATGTAGTCATGGATTCACCCTCACTCTTTAAGCCGATGCTTAGCGAGCGGTTACTTCAGTAGCAGCGAAAAAGTAAGCGATTTCGCGAGCAGCAGCGGCTTCGGAGTCCGAACCGTGTACAGCGTTGGCGTCGATGGACTCAGCGAAATCAGCACGGATGGTGCCGGCAGCTGCTTCTTTAGGGTTGGTAGCGCCCATCAGCTCACGGTTCAGAGCGATAGCGTTTTCGCCTTCCAGGACCTGAACAACAACAGGACCGGAGATCATGAAGGCAACCAGGTCGCCGAAGAAGCCACGAGCGCTGTGCTCAGCGTAGAAGCCTTCAGCTTCAGCTTTGGACAGTTGCTTGAGTTTCGAAGCTACAACCTTCAGGCCGGCTTTTTCGAAACGAGTGGTGATCTCGCCGATGACGTTTTTTGCAACAGCGTCAGGCTTGATGATGGAGAAAGTACGTTGAACAGCCATGGTGTAACTCCAGAAACGGTAATTTACGAAAAATTAAACCCGCGAATTATACGCGGGTTATTGGGTATTGCCTAACTGCGTAAAAAGGCGGTTCAGTCTGCTTCTTCGATCCACAGGCCTTGAATCGCCTCCAGAACCTTTTCGCCACCCCGGTCGGGGATGTCGTCGAAGTCCGGCAGCTCCATCACCAGATTGCGCAGCTTGACGAAGTTGACCGTCAGAGGATTGACCTCCGGGTGAGCTTGCGCAAGTTGTATAGCGATCTCTTGTACATCAACCCATTTCAGGCTCATGACATTTCCTTGAATCAATGCGGCGCTTCGGCTGCATGGTTGAGGGAATATTTCGGGATTTCGACGGTGATGTCTTCAGTTCCGACCTTTGCCTGACAGCTTAGGCGAGAAGTCGCCTCCAGGCCCCAGGCGCGGTCCAGAAAGTCCTCTTCGAGCTCATCCGCTTCTTCCAGGGAGTTGAAGCCCTCGCGAATCACGCAGTGGCAGGTGGTGCAGGCGCACACACCGCCACAGGCGCTTTCGATCTCGATGTGGTTGTCATGGGCAACTTCGAGGATGGACTTGCCGGTCTCAGCCTCCACGACCATACCGTCCGGGCAATGCTCGGCGTGTGGCAGAAAAATGACCTGCGGCATTAATTATTCCTCGATTTCATTCAGGTTGCGCCCGGCCAGTGCGGCTTTCACCGTCTGATCCATGCGCCGGGCGGCAAACGCATCCGTGACCTGCGACAAGCGCTTGGTCTGCTGCTCGATGGCGTAACCATCGTTGCCTTTCATCAGTTCAGCCAGCTCCTGCATTTGCAGGTCGATGACCATGCGCTCTTCGGCATCCAACAGGCGCTCGCCATCCGCCTCAAGGGCGCCCTGCACCGCTTCGAGCAGGCGCTGGGCATCCACTTGCTGCTCACGCAATACGCGGGCGACCTTGTCGTCACCGGCATATTGGAACGAGTCCTTAAGCATCTTGGCGATTTCGCCGTCGGTCAGGCCGTAGGACGGCTTGACCTGGATGCTGGCTTCGACGCCGGACGCGAGTTCGCGCGCAGCGACACTGAGCAGGCCATCGGCGTCGACCTGGAAGGTCACGCGAATCTTCGCCGCACCGGCCACCATCGCCGGAATGCCGCGCAATTCAAAGCGCGCGAGGGAGCGGCAATCGCTGATCAACTCGCGCTCGCCTTGCAGCACATGAATCATCATGGCCGTCTGGCCATCTTTGTAAGTAGTGAAGTCCTGGGCGCGGGCAACGGGGATGGTGGTATTACGTGGAATCACCTTCTCCATCAGGCCGCCCATGGTTTCCAGGCCTAGGGACAGCGGAATCACGTCGAGCAGCAGCAATTCGCCACCATCGCGCTTGTTCCCAGCCAGGGTATCGGCCTGGATCGCAGCACCAATGGCGACTACCTGATCCGGGTCGATTTCAGTCAGCGGCTGGCGACCAAAGGCTTCGGCCACGGCCTCGCGAACGCGCGGCACACGGGTGGAACCACCCACCATGACCACGGCACCGACGTCTTCCAGCTCAATGCCGGAATCACGCACGGCGCGACGGCAAGCCTTGAGGCTGCGGGCGACCATCGGTTCGATCAACGCATCGAAGGCTTCGCGGGTCAGTTGCGCCGACCAAGTGCCGTAGGACACTTCAACGGAGGCGGCATCAGTCAGCGCTTCCTTGGCCGCACAGGCGGTTTGCAACAGGTTGCGTTGCGCGCCCGGATCCAGGTCAGCCGACAAGCCGGCGCTGGTGATGATCCAGCCCGCAATGGCGTGGTCGAAGTCATCGCCGCCCAGGGCGCTGTCGCCGCCGGTGGCCAGCACTTCGAAGACACCGCCGGTCAGGCGCAGGATCGAAATATCAAAGGTGCCGCCGCCCAGGTCATAAATAGCGACCAGGCCTTCTGCGTGCTGATCCAGGCCATAGGCCACGGCCGCCGCAGTCGGCTCGTTGAGCAGGCGCAGCACGTTGAGGCCGGCGAGTTTCGCCGCGTCCTTGGTGGCTTGACGCTGAGCATCATCGAAATACGCCGGAACGGTGATCACCGCACCCACCAGTTCGCCGCCCAAGGTGGATTCCGCACGCTGGCGCAGCACCTTGAGGATATCGGCCGACACTTCCACCGGGCTCTTCGGCCCCTGGACAGTGTCGATGAACGGCATATGGGATTCGCCACCGACAAAGCGGTACGGCAACTGGTCGCCCAATTGCTTGACGTCGGACAGACCACGACCCATCAAGCGCTTGACCGACAGCACGGTGTTCAAGGGATCGGTCGACGCGGCCAGCTTGGCCGACTCGCCCACTTCGGTGCGATCAGCGTGATAGCGCACGGCGGACGGCAGGATCACCTGGCCATCGGCGTCGGGCAGCGGCTCGGACAGGCCGCTGCGCAAGGCAGCAACCAGGGAATTGGTGGTGCCCAGGTCAATCCCCACCGCCAGGCGACGCTGGTGCGGTTGAGGGCTTTGGCCGGGTTCGGCGATTTGCAGTAGAGCCATGGTAATCAGGTCTTATCTGTCTATCAGGCGTGCATCACGGGCAGCACTGGGTTAATCGTCGAGGCGCTCTTCTAACTGGCGCACTTCGTAGGTGAGCTTGTCGAGGAACTGCATGCGCCGCATCAGGCGTTCGGCCTGTTCGCGTTGCGCAGCATCGTTCCAACAGGCTGCGAAGCTTTCGTTGAGCTCATCCTGGGCCGTTTTCAGACGACGCTTGAAGACCGCGACACCCGCCAGATCGGCTTCGTCCTGCAAGTCTTCAAGCTCTTCGCGCCACTGCATCTGCTGCATCAGGAAGTCCGGGTCGTGCACCGTGACTTCCAGCGGCAACTCGCCACCGTTCATCGCGAGCAGGTAACGCGCGCGTTTCGGAGGGCTTTTGAGCGTCTGATAGGCTTCGTTGAGGCTGGCCGATTGCTCCAGGGCCTGGCGTTGCTCACGCTCGGAAGCGTCAGCGAAGCGGTCCGGGTGCACGCCACGCGCCAATTCACGGTAGCGCGTGGCCAGCTGTTCGAGGTCCAGCCGGAAACTCGGCTGCAGCTCGAATAAAGCGAAATGACAAGGAGTACCCACGAATAGCCTCAGATGTTGAAGCTTTCGCCGCAGCCACATTCACCGCGCACGTTGGGGTTGTTGAACTTGAAGCCTTCGTTCAACCCTTCCTTGACGAAATCGAGTTCGGTGCCGTCCAGGTAGGTCAGGCTCTTGGGGTCGATAATCACTTTCTCGCCGTGACTTTCGAACACCTGGTCTTCCGCAACCACCTCGTCGACAAACTCCAGCACGTAGGCAAGGCCGGAACAGCCCGTGGTGCGAACACCCAGACGAATCCCCTCACCTTTACCGCGCCCATTCAGGGAGCGGCGAATGTGCTGCGCAGCCGCTTCTGTCATGCTGATAGCCATCGTTGACTCCTTACTCGTCGCCAAATGCTTAGATCAAGCCTTTCTTCTGCTTGTAGTCGCGAACAGCCGCCTTGATGGCGTCTTCAGCGAGTACCGAGCAGTGAATTTTCACCGGCGGCAGGGCCAGTTCTTCGGCCAGCTGGGTGTTGCTGATGGTGACAGCCTCATCCAGGGTCTTGCCTTTCATCCACTCGGTAGCGAGGGAGCTGGAGGCAATGGCGGAACCGCAGCCATATGTCTTGAATTTGGCGTCTTCGATAACGCCAGCTTCGTTAACCTTGATTTGCAGGCGCATCACATCGCCGCACGCCGGAGCGCCGACCATGCCGGTGCCGACATCAGGGTCTTCCGCGTTCATCTTGCCGACGTTGCGCGGGTTTTCGTAGTGGTCGATGACCTTTTCGCTGTAAGCCATGGTACTGAATCCTCACTCATCAGGGCCGCTCTGGAACCCTGTAAAAACGCCTGCGTTTTCCGCCACGTTCCTACAGAGCTTGGGTGGCGGCTTCTATATTTAGTGTGCCGCCCACTCGATCTTGGAAATATCGACACCGTCTTTGTACATGTCCCACAGCGGCGACAAAACGCGCAGCTTGTTGACGGCCTCGCAGACTTTCTGCGCGGCGTAGTCGACTTGTTCTTCGGTGGTGAAGCGGCCGAACGTAAAGCGGATCGAGCTATGTGCCAGTTCGTCGTTGCGGCCCAGGGCGCGCAGGACATACGAAGGCTCAAGCGAGGCCGAGGTGCAGGCCGAACCGGACGAAACCGCCAGGTCCTTGAGTGCCATGATCAGCGACTCGCCTTCGACGTAGTTGAAGCTCAAATTCAGGTTGTGCGGTACACGGGCGGTCATGCTGCCGTTGATGTACAGCTCTTCAAGGTTCTCGACCTGCTTGTAGAAGCGATCGCTGAGGGCCTTGATGCGCACGTTTTCGGCAGCCATGTCTTCCTTGGCTACGCGGAAAGCTTCGCCCATGCCGACGATCTGGTGGGTCGCCAGGGTGCCCGAACGCATGCCGCGCTCGTGACCGCCGCCGTGCATGGTGGCTTCGATACGCACACGAGGCTTGCGGCTCACGTAGAGCGCGCCGATGCCTTTAGGGCCGTAGGTCTTGTGGGCAGAGAACGACATCAGGTCGACTTTCAGTTTCGACAGGTCGATGTCGACCTTGCCGGTGGACTGGGCAGCGTCGACGTGCAGCAGGATGCCCTTGGAACGGGTCAGCTCGCCAATGGCCGCGATGTCGTTGATGGTGCCGATTTCGTTGTTCACGTGGATCACGGAAACCAGGATGGTGTCTTCACGCAGCGCGGCCTCGATCATGGCCGGGGTGACGATACCGTCGGTGGTTGGCTCGAGGTAGGTCACCTCGAAACCCTCACGCTCCAGTTGGCGCATGGTGTCGAGGACAGCCTTGTGCTCAATCTTGGTGGTGATCAGGTGCTTGCCCTTGGTCGCATAGAAATGCGCCGCGCCCTTGATTGCCAGGTTGTCGGACTCGGTGGCACCGGAGGTCCAGACGATTTCACGCGGGTCTGCACCCACCAGGTCGGCGACCTGGCGACGAGCGTTCTCGACCGCTTCCTCGGCTTTCCAGCCGAATACGTGGGAACGGGAGGCCGGGTTGCCGAAGTTTCCGTCAACCAGCAGGCATTCACTCATCTTTTGCGCGACACGCGGATCAACCGGGGTGGTCGCTGAGTAATCAAGGTAAATCGGCAATTTCATGGACTTTCTCCTAAATCAGGCTGGCTGGCGTGCCGTTAGCTCTTCGGCTGTCACTCGACGGCGGACGCTTCAATCTTGTCCAGACGCGGCGCCTTGGTGTTGCAACGGCGCTGGTCCTGACGCTGGGCTACTTCTTGCACCTCACGGCGAGTCACAAGATCAGCCAAGCTGATACCACTCAAAAACTCATGGATCTGCAGGCTCAAGTCGCACCACAGGTGGTGCGTCAGGCAGGTGTCGCCGGCGTGGCAATCACCCAGACCCTGGCATTTGGTTGCATCGACGGATTCGTTCACCGCGTCGATGACCTGGGCTACCTGGATGCCCTGCATGTCGCGGGACAGTTGATAGCCGCCGCCCGGCCCACGCACGCTGGAAACCAGGTTGCTGCGGCGCAACTTGGCGAACAGTTGCTCGAGGTAGGACAGGGAAATGCCTTGGCGCTCGGAGATATCGGCCAGGGACACCGGCCCAGTTTGCGCGTGCAAGGCCAGGTCAAGCATGGCGGTCACCGCGTATCGGCCTTTTGTAGTCAGTCTCATGGACAAGTACCAAGGTGTTTCAGAATGGGAGCAAGTATGCGATTCCCGAGTATTTAAGTCAACTATAAGACCTAGTACTTTAGTCAGGATTACCCGTAAAAAGGGCGCGCGAATCATAGCAGGATGGGGTGGGGACGACCAGCAGGAACAAGGTCAACGCCCGACCTCATGACCAATGGAGATCAAATGTGGGAGCTGGCTTGCCTGCGATTGGCGGTGGATCAGCAGCTCAAGGGGTAGCTGGCAGACCGCTATCACCGGCAAGCCAGCTCCCACAGGAGAGTTCTATCAACCGTAATATCTAGCCTGCCTTGGTGGCCGACGCTTCGTCTTTGATCTCGGCGAAGTCTTCTTCGCGCAACTCAGGCAGATCTTTCGCACAGTAAGGGCTGCCCAGATCCTTCAGCGCACCGCACATGCCCTCCAGCTTGCCATCTACGGCCTGCAGATGATCGAGCAACTGGCCGATAGCGCGCGCCACCGGGTCCGGCATGTCTTCGCTGACGCCGTAGGCATCGAAGCCGATCTTCTCGGCCATGGCCTTGCGCTTGGCTTCCTGCTCGTCACCGACTTCCGGCTTGACGATGATCCGCCCCGGAATGCCGACCACGGTTGCGCCGGCCGGTACCGCCTTGGTCACCACCGCATTGGAGCCGACCTTGGCGCCCGCGCCGACCGTGAACGGGCCCAGCACCTTGGCGCCCGCTCCGACCACCACGCCATCTTCGAGGGTTGGGTGGCGCTTGCCTTTGTTCCAGCTGGTACCACCGAGGGTCACGCCCTGGTAGAGGGTTACGTCATCCCCAATTTCAGCCGTCTCGCCGATCACAATGCCCATGCCATGGTCGATAAAGAAGCGACGCCCGACCTTGGCCCCCGGGTGGATTTCGATCCCGGTCAGCCAGCGACCGAAGTTCGACACCAGCCGCGCCAGCCATTTCCAGCCCATGCCCCACAGGGCGCCGGACAGGCGATGGATCCAGATTGCATGCATGCCCGGGTAGCACGTCAGCACTTCAAAGGCGTTGCGCGCCGCCGGGTCACGGTGGAAAACACTCTGGATATCTTCTCGCAAACGCTCGAACATTTTTAATCCTTCCGCTTAAGAAGCTCGCCACGGGCCGCTTTCTGGGTTTCCGTGAGGATGCCACGCAATATATTCATTTCCGCCCGGCTGACCGAGCTGCGTCCGTACAACCGACGCAGGCGCGCCATCAAGTGCCGTGGCTTTTCCGGATCGAGGAACTCAATGGCCACCAGGGTTTGCTCCAGGTGTTCATAGAATCGCTCCAGCTCGTCCATGGTGGCCAACTCGCCACTCTTGGTCGACGCCACTTCGTCCTTCTCGACCTTGCTCGGCTGCCCTTCTGCGGCCAGCCAGGCCATGCGCACTTCATAACTCAACACCTGCACCGCTGCCCCGAGGTTCAGCGAGCTGAACTCGGGGTCTGATGGAATGTGCACGTGGTAATGACATCGCTGCAGCTCTTCATTGGTGAGGCCGGAATCTTCACGGCCAAACACCAGCGCGATCTCAGCGCCGCCAGCCGCCTCTTCCACGACCTTGGTCCCGCACTCGCGCGGATCCAGCAGCGGCCAGGGAATGCGGCGATCGCGAGCACTGGTGCCGAGCACCAGGTTGCAACCGACCAGGGCATCTTCCAAGGTGGCGACGACCTGGGCCTTTTCGAGGATGTCATTGGCGCCGGACGCACGGGCATCAGCCTCGTGATGGGGGAACACGCGCGGTTCGACCAGCACCAGGCGCGTCAGCCCCATGTTTTTCATGGCTCGCGCCACCCCGCCGATGTTGCCGGGATGACTGGTATTGACCAAGACGACACGAATGTTTTGCAGCAAGGGAGGCGCTCTCGGACACGGGAAAGGGGAGCAAATCTTACAGAACAGCCTAAGGTTATGCCATGAAAGCTAACGTCGTCCTTCACCTGAAGAAAGTTTCTGCTAGAATGCCCGGCTTTCTTTAACAACCTTAGGTGACACATCCATGCAGCCCATGCTGAATATCGCGCTGCGCGCCGCCCGCAGCGCCAGTGAATTGATCTTCCGCTCCATCGAGCGCCTGGATACCATCAAGGTCGACGAAAAAGACGCCAAGGATTATGTATCCGAGGTGGATCGCGCCGCCGAACAGAAAATCATCGACGCCCTGCGCAAGGCCTACCCTACCCACGGCATCCTCGGTGAAGAAACCGGCCTGCACAAAGGTAGCGGCGAAGGCGAAGACTACCTGTGGATCATCGACCCACTGGATGGCACCACCAACTTCCTGCGCGGCATCCCACACTTTGCTGTGAGCATTGCCTGCAAATACCGTGGCCGCCTGGAACACGCCGTCGTACTCGACCCGGTTCGCCAGGAAGAATTCACCGCCAGCCGTGGCCGTGGCGCCCAGTTGAATGGTCGTCGCCTGCGTGTCAGCGGCCGTACCAGCCTGGACGGCGCCCTGCTCGGCACCGGCTTCCCGTTCCGTGACGACCAGATGGACAACCTGGAAAACTACCTGGGCATGTTCCGCGCCCTGGTTGGCCAGACCGCCGGCATCCGCCGCGCCGGTGCCGCCAGCCTGGACCTGGCCTATGTGGCCGCAGGTCGTTTTGATGCGTTCTGGGAATCGGGCCTGTCCGAGTGGGACATGGCTGCAGGCGCCCTGCTGATCCAGGAAGCAGGCGGCCTGGTGAGCGACTTCACCGGCGGTCACGACTTCCTTGAGAAAGGCCATGTGGTTGCCGGCAACACCAAATGCTTCAAGGCAGTACTGACGGCGATCCAGCCGCACCTGCCGGCTTCGCTGAAACGCTAAGCGAGCGGGCACAAAAAAGCACCCCGAGGGGTGCTTTTTTATGCCTGGGATTTGGGGCAAACCCAGTACCACTGACTCAACCACAATCCAATGCAGGAGCTGGCTTGCCTCCGATTGCGGTCAGCCAGCTAATCAGCTGCTGACCCAGCGCAATCGAAGGCAAGCCAGCTCCTACATCCTAGACCAGTGCCAGGCTTATGAATTACTGCTGGTTCTGACCCAGGATAAGCCGACCTTCTTTATCGACTGGAATCTGGCCACCCGGATCACGGTCCATGCGTACAGAACCTTCCTTGCCATCCAGGTTGTAACGCACGTCATAACCGACCACCTTGTCGCTGATGTCATTGACGGTGTTACAACGGGTTTGAGTGGTGGTGTAGGTATCGCGGTTCTGCATGCCTTCCTGAACCTTGTTACCGGCGTAACCGCCACCGACCGCGCCGGCTACAGTAGCCAGCTTCTTGCCATTACCGCCACCGACCTGGTTGCCCAACAGGCCACCGGCCAGTGCGCCGACTACCGTGCCGACGATCTGATGTTGATCCTGAACCGGCTTCTGCCGGGTCACTGCGACGTCCTTGCAGACCTCGCGCGGGGTTTTGATCTGGGTTTTTACCGGCTGCACCGCCAGCACTTGCGCATACTCAGGGCCGCTTTTCACCAGGCTGTAGGTGGCAACAGCACCCCCGGCAGTCACACCGACAGCACCCAATACCGCACCAACCAGCAACGACTTGTTCACGTGAACCTCCTGACCATCACAAACGGACCGAAAGATCCGCGCTATACCCAGCCTTGGAGCAAAAAAAAAGGCACGAGTTCAATACTCGTGCCTTCTTTGTAACAGCAGATCAACAAGCGCCCATCAAGGGCGGTCGTCGACCTCCTTGCCAGTCGCAGCAGGAGGGATCAGGTCTTCGCTGTTGAGGTTCAGCCAGATCAGCACCACGTTGGCGATGTAGATCGACGAGTAGGTACCCGCCAGAACGCCGATGAACAGCGCCAGGGAGAAGCCCCACAGGTTGTCGCCGCCGAAGATCATCAGTGCCGCGATCGCCAGCAAGGTGGAGATCGACGTCGCCATGGTCCGCAACAGGGTCTGGGTGGTGGAAACGTTGATGTTCTCGATCAACGACGCCTTGCGCAGTACCCGGAAGTTCTCACGAACCCGGTCGAATACCACGATGGTGTCGTTGAGGGAGTAACCAATGATCGCCAGTACCGCCGCGAGCACGGTCAGGTCGAAGGTGATCTGGAAGTACGCCAGGATGCCCACGGTCACGATCACGTCGTGGATCAGCGACACAATGGCGCCGACACCGAATTTCCACTGAAAGCGGAATGCCAGGTAGATCATGATGCCGACCAGCGCCATCAGCATGCCGAGGCCGCCCTGGTCGCGCAGCTCTTCACCGACCTGCGGGCCCACGAACTCGACGCGCTTGACCGACGCCGGGTTGTCACCGCCGACCTTCTGCAAGGCCTCGGCGACCTGGTGACCCAGTTGCGGGTCTTCGCCCGGCATACGCACCAGCAGGTCGGTGGTGGCACCGAAGCTCTGCACGATGGCTTCGTGATAGCCGGCCTTGACCAGCTCGTTGCGCACCAGGGTGACGTCGGCCGGCTTCTCGTAGGTCAGCTCGATGAGCGTACCGCCGGTGAAGTCCAGACCGTAGTTCAGACCCTTATGGAACCAGCTGAACAACGCCAGAACGGTAAGGAGCACGGTGACGCCGAACGCAACGTTGCGAACGCCCATGAAGTTGATTGTACGTAACATGGCAGCCCCTTAAATCCACAACTTCTTGAAGTCACGCCCGCCAAAGATCAGGTTGACCATTGCGCGGGTCACCATGATGGCCGTGAACATCGAGGTAAAGATACCGAGGGACATGGTCACCGCAAAACCTTTGACCGGGCCGGTGCCCATGGCAAAGAGAATCCCGCCGACCAGCAAGGTGGTCAGGTTGGAGTCGAGAATCGCGGTAAATGCCCGGCCGAAGCCTTCGTTGATTGCACGCTGCACGGTCATGCCGGCGGCGATCTCTTCACGGATCCGCGAGAAGATCAGCACGTTGGCGTCTACCGCCATACCCATGGTGAGTACGATACCGGCGATACCTGGCAGGGTCAGTGTAGCGCCCAGCAGCGACATCAGGGCCAGCAGCATCACCATGTTGCCCGCCAGGGCCACGGTGGCGATGATCCCGAAGAAGCGGTAGATGGCGATGATGAACAGCGACACGAACAGCATGCCCCACAAGGCCGCGTCGATACCCTTGGTGATGTTGTCGGCACCCAGGCTCGGACCGATGGTACGTTCTTCAGCGAAGTACATCGGTGCAGCCAGGCCACCGGCACGCAGCAACAGGGCCAGCTCCGAGGACTCACCCTGGCCGTTCAGGCCAGTGATACGGAATTGAGCACCCAGCGGCGACTGGATGGTCGCCAGGCTGATGATCTTCTTCTCTTCCTTGAAGGTCTGTACCGGCACGTCTTTCTCGACGCCGTTGACGATCTGCTTGGTGTAGGTGGTCACCGGGCGTTGCTCGATGAAGATCACCGCCATGCTGCGACCGACGTTGCTGCGCGTGGCGCGGCTCATCAGTTCGCCGCCGTGGCCATCCAGACGGATGTTCACTTCAGGGGTACCGTGCTCGCCGAAACCGGCCTTGGCGTCAGTCACCTGGTCACCGGTGATGATCAAGCCACGCTCGATCAGCGCTGGAGGACGGTTGCCTTCGCGGAACTCGAACTCTTCGGCAGTCGCGCGGGTAGCACCTGGCTCAGCCGCCAGACGGAATTCCAGGTTGGCAGTCTTGCCCAGGATACGCTTGGCTTCAGCAGTGTCCTGCACGCCCGGCAGCTCAACCACGATGCGGTTGGCACCCTGGCGCTGAACGATCGGCTCGGCCACACCCAGCTCGTTGACGCGGTTACGTACCGTGGTCAAGTTCTGCTTGATGGAGTATTCGCGGATTTCCGCCAGCTTGGCTGGGGTCATCGCCAGACGCAGTACAGCCTGGCCATTGAGGTCAGCCGGCACGATGTCGAAATCGTTGAAATTCTTGCGGATCAGCGCACGGGCCTGTTCGCGCGAAGCTTCGTCAGAGAAGCCCAGCTGGATGGCACCGTTGAGCTGCGGCAGGCTGCGATAACGCAACTTCTCTTTGCGCAGCAGGCTCTTCACGTCGCCTTCGTAGACTTTCAGGCGAGCGTCGAGGGCTTTGTCCATGTCGACTTCCAGCAGGAAGTGCACACCACCGGACAAGTCCAGGCCCAGCTTCATCGGGTGCGCGCCGATCTTGCGCAACCAGGTCGGCGTGGTCTGTGCCAGGTTGAGCGCGACGACGTAGTCATCACCCATGACCTTGCGCACAACGTCTTTGGCCGGCAATTGGTCTTCTGCCTTGGTCAGGCGCAGCAAGCCGCCCTTCGCATCAGCCGCCAACGTTGCCGCTTTAACCTGGATGCCAGCGTCGGTCAGTGCCTTGCTCGCGCGTTCCAGGTCAGCCTGATTGACTTGCAGCGAAGTGCTGGCGCCAGTGATCTGGATCGCCGGGTCATCAGGATAGAGATTGGGAGCGGAATAAATAAAACCGATCGCCAGCACCGCCAGGATCAGTACGTATTTCCACAGAGGGTATTTGTTCAGCATCACGCCGCCCGCTTATAACGCGGGGCGCCTTGCGCGCCCCGTCGATTGGTAAAGGTTGTTACTCAGATCGCTTTGAGCGTGCCTTTAGGCAGCGTGGCGGCGATGGCGCCCTTCTGGAACTTCATTTCTACGGTGTCGGAGACTTCCAGAACCACGAAAGCGTCGGAAACCTTGGTGATCTTGCCAGCGATGCCGCCGGTGGTCACAACTTCATCACCTTTCTGCAGGCTGCCGAGCAGGTTCTTCTGCTCTTTGGCGCGCTTGGCCTGTGGACGCCAGATCATCAGGTAGAAGATGACCAGGAAGCCGACCAGGAAAATCCACTCGAAACCACCGCCCATAGGACCGGCAGCGGCAGGCGCAGCGGCATCAGCCATGGCGTTAGAGATAAAAAAGCTCATTTAGCACTCCAGTTGCAAATAGTGAATCTTAGGGTCGGAAAACTCAGTCCAAGGGCGGCACAGGGAGCCCGCGCTTGGCATAGAAGGCATCGACGAAGGCGGCCAATGTACCCTGTTGAATAGCCTCGCGCAAACCAGCCATCAGGACTTGGTAGTGACGCAAATTGTGGATGGTATTCAACATGCTACCCAGCATTTCCCCACACTTGTCCAGATGGTGCAGATAAGCACGGGAGAAGTTCTGGCAGGTGTAGCAATCACAGGTGGGATCCAGCGGCGAATCATCATGGCGATGGAACGCGTTACGGATCTTCAGCACGCCTGTATCGATGAACAGATGCCCATTGCGGGCATTACGGGTTGGCATCACGCAATCGAACATGTCCACACCGCGGCGCACACCCTCTACGAGATCCTCGGGTTTGCCAACGCCCATAAGGTAACGAGGTTTGTCAGCCGGCATCAGGCCCGGCAGGTAATCCAGCACCTTGATCATTTCGTGCTTGGGCTCGCCCACCGACAAACCGCCGATGGCCAGGCCGTCAAAGCCAATCTTGTCCAAGCCTTCGAGCGAGCGTTTGCGCAGGCTTTCGTGCATGCCACCCTGGACGATACCGAACAGTGCGGCAGTGTTGTCGCCATGCGCATTCTTCGAGCGCTGGGCCCAACGCAGGGACAGCTCCATGGAAATCCGCGCGACGTCTTCATCGGCCGGGTACGGGGTGCACTCGTCGAAAATCATCACGATGTCGGAGCCCAGGTCACGCTGCACCTGCATCGACTCTTCCGGGCCCATGAACACCTTGGAACCGTCCACCGGCGAGGCGAAGGTCACGCCCTCCTCCTTGATCTTGCGCATGGCGCCCAGGCTGAACACCTGGAAACCACCCGAGTCGGTCAGGATCGGGCCTTGCCACTTCATGAAGTCATGCAGGTCGCCGTGCTTCTTGATCACTTCCGTGCCCGGGCGCAGCCACAGGTGGAAGGTGTTGCCAAGGATGATCTCGGCGCCGGTGGCGACGATGTCACGCGGCAGCATGCCCTTGACGGTGCCGTAGGTGCCCACGGGCATGAACGCCGGGGTCTCGACGGTGCCGCGCGGGAAAGTCAGGCGACCCCGACGGGCTTTGCCGTCGGTGGCGAGCAGTTCAAACGACATACGACTCATAGTTGTTCCTCTGGGCCGCGCGGCGCCGGATTACGGGTGATAAACATCGCATCACCGTAGCTGAAAAAACGGTATCCGTTATCGATGGCGGCTTGATAAGCGGCCATGGTCTCGGGATAACCGGCAAATGCCGACACCAGCATCAACAGCGTGGATTCCGGCAAATGGAAGTTGGTGACCAGGCAATCGACCACATGGAACGGCCGGCCCGGGTAAATGAAGATATCGGTGTCGCCACTGAACGGCTTGAGCACGCCATCACGCGCTGCACTCTCCAGGGAACGCACGCTGGTAGTGCCTACCGCAATCACCCGCCCGCCGCGTGCCTTGCACGCGTCAACCGCGTCCACGACTTCCTGGCTGACTTCCAGCCATTCGCTGTGCATATGGTGATCTTCGATTTTATCCACACGCACCGGCTGAAACGTGCCGGCCCCCACGTGCAGGGTCACATAGGCGGTCTCGACGCCCTTGGCGGCGATCGCATCCAGCAGCGGCTGGTCGAAATGCAGCCCGGCAGTCGGTGCAGCGACGGCGCCGAGGCGCTGGGAATACACCGTCTGATAGCGCTCGCGGTCCGAGTCTTCGTCGGGGCGGTCTATATAAGGAGGCAACGGCATATGGCCGACGCGCTCCAGCAACGGCAACACCTCTTCGGCGAACTTGAGCTCGAACAGCGCATCATGACGCGCGACCATCTCGGCTTCGCCACCACCATCGATGAGGATGCTCGAGCCCGGTTTCGGCGACTTGCTGGAGCGCACATGGGCCAGCACGCGATGGCTATCCAGCACCCGCTCCACCAGAATTTCCAGCTTGCCGCCGGACGCTTTCTGGCCAAACAACCGTGCCGGAATCACCCGGGTATTGTTGAACACCATCAGATCGCCAGGGCGCAAATGCTCAAGCAAATCAGTGAATTGACGGTGTGCGAGGGCACCGCTCACCCCGTCCAGGGTCAGCAGTCGACTGGCGCGACGCTCGGCCAAAGGATGGCGAGCGATCAGCGAATCAGGGAGCTCAAAAGTAAAGTCAGCAACGCGCATGATGGGGTTCGTCTAGCAGGGCCGGGAAGTCTAGCGGAAATAGTCAAAATTGACCATGAAACGTGATTGACCAACGGTAATCACCTCTCTATACTTCGCCGCCATTGAGCCCTGATGGCGGAATTGGTAGACGCGGCGGATTCAAAATCCGTTTTCGAAAGGAGTGGGAGTTCGAGTCTCCCTCGGGGCACCATCTTAAAAAAAGACCTTGAAATTCAAGGTCTTTTTTTTCGTCTGTAGAAAAGTGCACTCCCCCTCTCCGCCCCCGTAAACACCGAAAAAACCGCCTCGCACAACGCCGCGAACGATCTCAACGATGACGCGGTCAATCGATAACATGAACGCCCCCCTCTACCGCTATGATCGTGCACCCAGCCTCAAGGAAGAACGCGTGCATCTCCCACCTCAACACAAACTCGCTCCCCTGTTGCCGGCCGATAACTGATCATGGCCCCCACCCTCGACTGCTGGAAGGTCCTCAACCTCCCCGTGCACGCTGACGAGCGTACTCTCAAACGCCAATACGCCAAGCTACTCAAGGTCACGCGCCCGGACGATGATCCCGTTGCTTTCCAACGCCTGCGCGAAGCCTACGAGCAGGTGCTGCATAGCGTGCGCAACGTAGCAGACACACCTGATCAGGCAGAGTATGTGGCGCCTAGCCTGGCGCGTTCCGCCCTGGAGCAAGCCTATGCGCTGCTGTCCGAATTCGATGACTCGCGTGCAGCTGAATATTGGGCCAAAGCCTTGGCCCATGGGTGCGCCGCCGAGTTCGAACAGTTGCTGTTCCAGCTTTGTGTCAATGCGCCGGATGAGCACTTGGCGCTGCTGACCTGGGGCGCGGAAGAGCGTCAATGGCTGACGCCTTGGCAACAGATCAACAGCGGCGGGTTTGCGCACCAGCGATTGGTCCTGGCCCTTACCACTGCGCTGTACGCCGACCTTGAGCAGTTGATGAAACCCGGCGAGCAAGCCTTCTTTTTCACGCACCTGGAGCGGGCCTGCCGGCAGGGCTGGTTGCTGGATTTTATCCATCGCCAGGCTTTGCAGGTGCATGTGCTCAACCTGTTCACAGTGCATCAGCACTGGTCAGCGCAATTGTTTCGCCAGGTGTGCCGACTGTTCGGCTGGGATGCTGAAGGGGCGTGTGTGCCCATCGAGCCGGCGCAGTGGCAGGCATTGAACCGGCGTTGCGAGCAGCACGCCTGGCTGGATGAGTTGGGTGAACTGGCGCGACAGCGTGCGCAGGCGCCCAGTCCCACGGCCAATGCAGCGGCGTTGTTCCTGATGTGTACGAAGCCCGCGCAGCAGGCAACGCTGACCGCCACGTTCGGCGAGGCAGACTGGCAGGCGTGCGAGCAGTTGTCGGCTGAATTTTCCACACGTTTCGCCGATCTGCTGGGGTTGTTCCCCAATCATGATCCTTGGTTCTGGCAGGCCATGATCGGGTGTCGTCCGGTGCGCCATGGGGTAACACGGGCAGCCAGCGTACTCACCGCCTGCCTCGCGCTCAGGCAACTTGCCAGCGTGACCGATTGGGGTCCTTGGCTTTTGATGTTGCCGTTGTATGCATTGGGTGGTTACCTGATGGCGCAAGTCGGCAAATGGCTGCTGGACTACTGGGCCGCCCTGTCGGAAAGCCTGCATGACCTCGATCAACGCGTCAGCCGCTGGTGCGTCCGCCACCGGCTCCTCTCAGACCGTCGCCACTTGGTGATCCGTAACAGCGGTCCGCTGCTGGCACTGGCCTTGGTGATCTGGAATTGGCTGGGGTTGCTCGGGCTGGTCACGTATGTGGGCACTGGATTGATCGGCTTGTTGCGACCCGCGCGTGCCGTCGCTCGCGAACACGCGTATCGCTGGCAACGGCCATGGCAGGCGATCCAGCGGATTGCCGGCCTCAGTTGGCTGCAATGGATGTTCTGCATCGGGATGATCGGTGTCATCGCCTATGTGCAGCTTTATCGACCTGGCACCTGGCTGACGCAGGCACTGTGAACATGCACTACAGCGAGAAAACCCCACCCGCCAGCGCAGCGCAAATCGACACGACCGCTGGGCACCTGGCCTTGCCTACCGACGCTTGGATCCGCACGTTCTGGGCATTCAGTGACGGCGCAATGCTGGCGGACCTGGTGAAAATCCATGCAACCCACGAGATACTCGAACGTCAGCAAACGTATGAAATCGCCGAGTACTTTCCCGACCATGTACTGGTGGGCGACGACTCCGGAGGGCGCCTGATTTTACTGGAGCGCACCACGAGCCCGCGCTTTTATCTGCTGGACGCCGGATGCCCCTCCATCGACGATGCCGAGGTGTACTCGTCGCTGGAAGAATTGGTAGCAGCGGTCGTCGCGGGCGACTGAACCAATCAAGACAAAGGAGATGCCCATGACATTGCCACAGTTTACTTACCACCCCGACCCGGTCGGCAGCGGCTCGGTGCAACCGTCTAGCACCGTCTGCGTCTGTTGCAATCAGACGCGGGGCTACATATACGTGGGTCCGGTGTATGCCATCGAAGAGTACGAGGCCTGCATATGCCCGTGGTGCATTGTCGATGGCAGTGCCCACGAGCGCCTCGGTGCGACATTTGTCGACGAGGACAGTATCGGCCTGGACGGCGACGCCGGGCTAAGCGACGCGCAGGTCGCCGAAGTCAGCCAGCGTACGCCGGGTTTCAGCGGCTGGCAGCAGGAAGCGTGGTTCACCCACTGTAACGACGCAGGCCAATTCATCGGCAAGGCTGGTCGTGCAGAATTGCTGGCGCTGGGCGCCGAAGCGATCGCTGCGGTTCAGGACGCCACCGGATTGGAAGACGGTCCGCAGTGGCAGGCGTTCTTCGAGGCGCTGGATAAAGACCACGGTCCTACTGCGTACCTCTTCAGATGTCGCCATTGCGCCACGTTGGGCGCCTATCAGGACTGCCACTGACACACCGACATCCTTCAGCCCACCTGAATGCAGCGGTCGGTAGCCTTACTTGAGCAAGGCAATCACCGCGCAGACGACGGTGATCACCAGCGCCGGCCATTGCATCGGCATGAAAAAGAAGTGGTGACGCACCCCGTCGGCATGTGGCTCTCGGTTCAGTACAAAACCCAGCATAGTGTTGATCGCTGAGCCCGCTCCAAAGCCGATCAACACCTGCATCAGCGAGGTGTCGCCGGGTTTGACGCTGGGATCCGGCCACAGCCACATCAACAGCAGCACCATGGCCACCGGTGTAAATAACGTCAACCAGCCTGCGCCGCGATAGATCATCTTTATTCCTTATTAATGATGCCAGTGGCTCAAGCCGACTCGCGTGCCTGCTCTTCAGCCGTAAACACTGCATCGAGTGTGTTGAGGAACACGTCGTGGCTCAGGATGCCGGTGGCGATGGTCGACAGGACGGGTTTGCCGCTTTCGTCCTTGATCACCACCTTTTCGGTCCAGGCGTTGAGGTCGACAGTGCGCAGCGACGACATCGGCACTTTACGCCCCTGGTATTCGAGGAAATCCTGGCTCACCACAATCGGCGTCGTAGTGACTTTGAGGAAGTTTCCGGAAACACGCTTGCCCCAGACCTGCCCAGAACCGATGCAGTTGAACGTGACCGCCCCGCCCGATGCCAGCGTCGCCATCACCGCCGGCAGGCGTGCTCGCACGTGCAGTTCACGAACCAATTGCTGGAAGTCGTGAAATCCCTTGAGGGTCTCGATCACTCGATGAAACGGCTCGGAAGCATTACGACGGTAGGCAACGTTAGTGATCAAGCCGGTCAGCACGGTCTGCCCGGAGCCGAACAGATACAGGTCGTCAATCTCCGCGAAAGCGGTGTATTCACGCTGATCGTTGATGATGCGCTCGATGCCGCGCTCATACACCTCGTAACGCGGCGCACGCAGTTTCTTGTGCCAGGCGTAGGCAGCAAATACCCCGATCCCGAGAACCACCAGTAAAGCACTGGTGGCGTAAATCAACGTGTGTGGGTTACTGAAGCTGAGGGCCATGCCACGGGACGTCTGGAGACTGACTGGCCCCTCATTGCCCGGCGGCAGGATCGTGCCCAGATACAACACAAATACGGCGAGCCCCAGCAATACAACTGCGAATATCAAGCTGAAAATCAGAAAGCCCTTGCCGTGGCGGAAACTGGCAATCAGCTCGCCGGTGACGGAAGGCGCTTGTGAGGGGGATGGCGGCATGGGGATTGCGTCCTTGTAATGGGGGAGCCGATGAGCCGTGCGCCCATCGGGGTGGGCGTGGCACGGCGGTTGGAGCATGGCTAATTAATATCGTTCCTTGTGCATGCGGGTTAATGGGCACGGGTTCACAAAATTCGCGGCGCTCCGTCTTTTTTTTCACGCACAGAACAGTGATCATCGCCCTCCCCCAAAAAACAGAGGCACCGAAACCATGGAATTGACGCTGGAAGCGGTTGCGCTCTTTGCACTGAAACTGGTGCACGAGACGGACGGCGGCAGCCCGGTTTTGCGGGATGACCTGGTGATGGATGGGTATGAACGCGAAGTGTTTGGGCTGCTGGTGCGCCAGGGGAACCTGGCGGCTATTCAATCCAAGATAGCGGACTGTGTTGATCAGGCACTTGAGGCATTGGGCGGCGCCAATACGGTGATGGGTCGCGAACTGCAACGGTTGGCAGCTGATGTGCAAAGCGTGGGTCAGCTTGATGAACTGCCGGCACCGCTGAATGCCCTCAAGGATTACCTTAAGGACATCCAATAAAGCAACCTAGCGCCGCCCTTCAACCGCCATCCGCACCGCCAGCCCCATCAGCACCGAGCCCATCAGCCAGCGCTGCCCCACCTGCCAACCCGGCCGGGTGACGAAAAACACCGCGATGGAGCCCGCCATGGTGGCAATCGCCGCGTTGACACTCACGCTGATGAAGATCTGCGTAAAGCCCAGCACCAGGGATTGCGCCAGCACACTGCCATGGCCGTTCGGGTCGATGAACTGCGGCAGCAGCGAGAGATACATCACCGCTACCTTGGGGTTCAGCAGGTTGGTCACCAGGCCCATGGTGAACAGCTTGCGCGGGCTGTCCTGGGGCAGGCTCTGCACTTGGAACGGCGAACGACCACCCGGTTTGATCGCCTGCCAGGCCAGGTAAACCAGGTAAAGCGCACCGCCGAAGCGCAGGGCGTCGTAGGCAAAAGGCACTGCCATCACCAAGGCCGTTATCCCCAATGCCGCGCACAACATGTACACCACAAACCCCAGCGCCACGCCGCCCAACGAGATAAACCCCGCCGTTCGTCCCTGGCAGATCGATCGAGAAATCAGGTAAATCATGTTCGGGCCGGGCGTCAGCACCATGCCGAGTGAAATCAGCGCATAGGCCAGCCAGCTGGACAGTTCAGGCATTCTTCGGCTCCTGGGGTATTGTTCTGTCGACGTGAAACATTTGGCCAACGTTGCAGGGTTGGACGCCATGGTAGGGCGTTCAAAATGCGCGCGTTAGATACAGATCCGCGAGCAAAACGTCATACACCCACGGCACTACTTATCTAAGGACCGGCCCATGATCGACTTCAACAACAAAGGCTTCTTCAAGCTCAAGCAAAACAACGAATACGCCGAACGCGTCTCGGCCCTGCTGCTCGACGGTGAAGAGGTGATCGACGCCTACAAGGCCATGCGCGACGGCGTGGTGTTCACCACCAAGCGGATTATTGCGGTCAACGTGCAGGGGATTACCGGCAGCAAGAAGGACTTCACGTCGCTGCCGTATAAAAACATCGTCGCGTATTCGGTGGAGACATCCGGGACGTTTGACCTGGATTCGGAGTTGGAGATTTACTTTTCGTCGCTGGGGAAAGTGAGGTTTGAGTTCACGGGGAAGACGTCGATCGTGGAAATCTCGCGGTTGATTTCCAAGCATCTGCTGGGCTGATCCGCGGACAAAAAAGACCTTGGCGTCCCAAGGTCTTCTTCATTGCTCACGCCAAGGAAGGCAGCTACGCAGTGGTGGGCCTGCTGGCGCGCTATGACATCGACAAGCACCTGAGTGCATCGGTCACTGAATAACATGTTCGACCGCCAGTATTACAGCGGGTATGGGCGGTAAAATACCTACTTCAGCGGTGACCCATGCCATCTGATGGTGGGCTCAAGTATCAGTGCTGAAGGCCGCTGGTAAGCCGCTGAACTTTCCCACGCAACTCATCGAACAAAGCGCATATCAGGCGCTGATTCGCCTCCGTAGGCTCACTTCCTCGCACAAGGAAGTGAGCCGCTCATGTCAGAACGCTTTTATCCCCCTACCGAAGCAGAGCAACTCAAACAGCGCATCCTGATTCCGCAGCCATTGCGAATGCCGTATTCGCCGACGGTTGATTTTTTCGAGCCATCCCCTGCCCCGGTACCCACGCTGGCCAAACCTCGCGGCTGCGTTTTCATCAAGCCCTGCCAACTGCCTGACGGCGTCACCCATTACTTCAACCCTGCGGGGTATGTCCCGTTGGAGTTGGTCAAGGAGTATGGCCATTTAAGCCTGCTGGGTGGGCGTGAGGTGGACAGCCGCGGCGCAGTTGCCTTGCGCAAGATCAGCGGCAGCACATTGCCCGTTGGCCTCGGGCAGTTAGCGTTGCGTTCGGCGGTTTTGGAGTCGGCAGCCACTGCTGTCGGGTCCGTCGCCGGAGGCTTGTTGACGGGGTTGGTGGCGCTGGCCTGGCCGTCGGAGCTGGGTGATAGCGCGCTCTACAGCGAGGAGCAGTTGCGTTCGATGCAACGGGCGCGGTCGCAGATGCGGTTGCATATTGAGCAACGCGAGGACGGTACGCTCAAGGGGTATGGGTTTTACACGGGTAACCATGCCGATTGGCAGATGATTGATGTCGTGCAGTTTCAAACCCGTGGCGATCAGTTTGTGGCGGACTTGGACGAGGGCGTGGAGCTGATCTGGACGCCCGCCGTTGATCCAAGTGACACGCTGGGTATTCCAGCCTTGGAGGCTGCGCCGCAAGCGCCGGTAATCTGGATTTATCCGCCGACGCAGAAGGCCGCACAAATTCTGGTGAACCCGATTTATCCGCCGGAGTATCGGGATTTTATTCTGGTGTTCCCGGTGGATTCGGGGGTTCGGCCGCTGTATGTGGTGGTAAACCAGCCAAGGAAAGGGCTCAGAAACCCACACCATGATTACTTCTCTCCACCCGAAACGGAGGACATAACAGGCTTTCCCGGTCTGATTCCCCAAAAGCCTTTAACACCGAGAAAAGGCGGAGCCGGCTTACGTGAACGTTGGAAAGACGCAAAAGGAAGAAAAATATTTGAGTGGGATTCTAAAAAAGGCGAGCTGGAAGTCTATCGAAATAGCGATTTAACACACCTCGGCGCATTTGATCCTTACACCGCCGAGCGTCGCGGACCGGCGGACCCGAAACGTCGTATTTACAGATAAAAAGGAACTCGGAAAATGCTAATGAAAATCAGACTGCGATGGTACGAAAAACACAGCAATGACTTGAAGGCGGATGAGTATTCAGCGGATATCGCAGATCCAGACAGTGTTTTTGAAGCATTAGGTTTAGGCGAAGAAACCGCGATATACGCCGACGTATTCAACGTTCAACCTAACTGGGTAACGATTATTCAGCCGTACTTCCAGCACATGATCGAACCCGACCGCTTCGACTACCAAATTTCCTTCCGGTACCAAGGCGCCTGGCCACCGCCCCCAAAGCAACGCCAAAAGGCGTCCTAATGCGATGAAACCCACACTGCAAAAGCTCCTCCTCTACCGCTCAGTCAACACCCGAACCCACGGCGTGCGCCACGGCAGTTGTCGCGCCTACCGGTACGAGCGGCACACTAAAAGCGAAAAAGACAAACGATCAAACCGCGGTTCGATGCACAGCCATCAACGACACGGTTTTGATTACACTCCGCTGTTCCGGTTTCTCCTATCCAAAGTGGGCCACCCGTGGGATGAGGTTTTCAGTGAAGCCAAAGCCCGCTTGGATCGCCCAGAGCCCATCTTCTGGATGGTTGCGATGCATGAAAGCGACAAGGAGGAGTCCGTGAGAACGGATGAAAACAGCTACTACAGCGGCTTGTGGGTCGACGAAGCGGGCCTGCTGCAAAAGGTCAATCCAATGCTGACGCCCGAGCAGATGGGGCCCTTCTCCGACTACGACACCCACACCTTCAACGGTGTGGTATTCGCACAGTCTTCAGCACGCAAACGGTGGGCAAAACCCACCGTTTAATCAACTTCGCTTAGCCCTCTTTCGCCTCACTCCCTTCCCCTCCAATCAACACCCGATTCGCCGGATCCGTAATATCAAACACCTGCTGGGCACACGCCGCACTATTGAGCCTGAACTGGAACTCAACCAGATACACCTTGGCCTTTTCCGGGCTGAACGTGCTCATCACCGGGCCGCAGCTGTAGTAAGCGCCGTTGCCCTGGCTTCTCGCTGAACTGGAGACGGTGAGTTTCTTGCCTGGATCCGCTTGGAGTTCCAGCTGCGGAAAACGCTTGAACCCGGCGCTGGCGACGGTCTGGTTGAGCTTGGCGATCCAGTTGAAGACTTTGCCTTCGCCGGTGTCCATGACGGTGCCGAGGGTTTCCAGGCGCTGGTCGGGGTCGCCTTCGCGGCGCACGGCGAATTCGACAGGGTTGGTGCCACCGCTGGCCTTCATGATGACCTTGGCATGATCCGCATCCACGGCCACGGTTTTCTGGCGCAGTTGGATACCGTCCTTGAGCAGGCTGGGCGATGAGTCGCGTTGGTTGGATTGGCAGGCGCCCAAGGCTAGGGCGAGGGAGAGCAGCGCGATTCGCTTCACGGGAGGATGTCCTTATCAAGGTGAGAGTGAGTGATGACTGGACCCGAGTTTAAACGGATTGTTCCGCATTGAAACGGCGAGCCGTCACACTTCGGGAAGGCGGCGATGCAAATGCGCAGGTCTGGCAGGCATACCGAGGTGATCCTTTCGCAGCCTCGCTAAAGCTCGACAACTCCCACAGGGGATTGGCGGTGTCACCCTTATTTCAATCCCCTGTGTGATCGCAATATCCGACGCGATGAAGCTCACCTGTGGGAGTTGTCGAGCCTCAGCGAGGCTGCGAAAGCGGTGCATCAGCGCACGCTGAACACCAGCCGCGCACATAACCCGCCTTGCTCCAGGTTATGCAACGCCAGGCGGCAGCCGATCTTGCCGACGATCATCTCGACAATCGCCAGTCCCAGCCCCGCGCCGTTGGCATTGCCGCGGCTGTAAAAGCGTTCGAACAGGCGCGCCAACTCCGCCTCGTCGATCCCTGGCCCCTCATCCTCCACGCTCAGGCAATCGGCGCCAATCACCACTTTTACTTCGCTGCCCGCAGGGGAAAAGTTCAGCGCGTTGGTCACCAGGTTTTGCAGGGCGATGGCCAGTGCCACCGGCTCGGTTTCGACCCAGCACTCTTCATTGCCTTCGAGCACCAGTTCCACGCCGCGCTCCATGGCCAGCGGGGTCAGTTCGGCGAGTTCTTCGCGCACCAGTTCGGTGAGTTGCACGGGGATGCGCTTGGGGTTGTTCAGTTGCGGTTCGATGCGCGCCATGGTCAGCAGCTGGCTGCCAATACGGGTGGCGCGGTCGACGCCATTGACCAGGAAATCCAGGGCCTCGCGCTGTTGCTCCGGGGTCGCGGCGCTTTGCGCGTTCTGGGCGTGGATACGCAGGATCGCCAAGGGTGTACGCAGTTCATGGGCGGCATCGGCGATGAAGCGGCGCTCGCGCTCGAGCAGGTCGTCCACTTGGACCAGCAGTCGGTTGAGTGCGGTTTGCATGGGCTCAAGGTCAGTCGGCAGGGGCTTGAGGTGCAGCGGTTGCAAGGTGTCGGTATTGCGTCCACGAATCGACAAGACCATCGCACGCAGCGGTTTCAGGCCCCAGCCGATCACCAGCCAGATCAACAACGTCAGCAGCGGCACGCCGATCAATGTGGGCCACAGCGTGTGGCGCACGATGCGCTGGATCAGGTCCTGGCGAATGTCGTCGCGCTCGCCCACCCAGATCAGTAAGCCCTGTTGCGGATCGGCGAGCAGGAAAGCGCACCAGTCGTTGCCGTTGTCGAGGATGTCGTGGGAACCGAATGTGGTCGGCGGCGCTGCAAGGATCGGCGCTTCGGCGGAGCGCACCAGCAACTGGCCGTCAGTGCGCCATACCTGGAAGGTCAACCGGGTTTCATAAGGATGGGCGACGCCCTCCACGCCGACGCGGCTCATGGCCTGGTCAAACGCCTCGTACAACCGGTCCCAGTCCGCTTCGCCGGGATCGCGCTGGCGCAAGACACCTTGCAGCAGGCGCGCACTCTGGGCGAGCTGGGCGTCGTAGACTTCTTCGATTTCGTGGTGGCTATCGCGCAATACCAGCCAACTGATCAGGGCGTCACCCGCCAATATCAGCAGCAAGACGGGGATGAGGATGCGCGCGCGAACCGAGCTCATGGTTTGAGCACCAGCACATAGCCGACACCGCGCACAGTGCGGATCAGTTCGGTGGAGAGCTTTTTGCGCAGGTTGTGAATCAGCACTTCCAGGGTGTTGCTCTCGACGCGGTCCTGCCAGCCATACAGCGCGCGGGACAGCCGCTCGCGCGTCACCACCTTGCCGGGGCGCACCATCAGTTGGTGCAGCAGTTGGTATTCCATCGGTGTGACGATGATGTCTTCGTCCAGGTAGCGCACTTGCTGGGTGGCCGGGTCGAGGTGGATGCCAGCATGCTCCAGCATCGGTTGCGCACGCCCCTGGCTGCGGCGCAGCAGGGCACGTACGCGAGCCTTGAGTTCTTCTACGTCGAAGGGTTTGACCAGGTAGTCGTCGGCGCCGGCGTCCAGCCCGGCGATGCGCTCGGCGGTGCCGTCGCGGGCAGTGAGGATCAGCACCGGCACGTCGTGCTGCTCGGCGCGCAGTTGCTGCAACAGGTCGAGGCCGTCGAGGCGCGGCAGGCCGAGGTCGAGCAGCAGCAAATCGAAGTTTTCCGTGCGCAGCGCATGCAGGGCCGCGACGCCATCCTGCAGCCAATCGAGGGTATAGCCCTCGGCGCCCAACGCCACCCGAATCCCCTGGCCGAGGGCACGATCATCTTCGACAAGGAGCAGGCGCATAGCAGAATCTCTGTAGGAATCGGCGGCATCATGCCGGGTTATGACACGGGGCATTTCGGCAAAGATGTTACGGCTCGTTGCCAACTAAGGTTGCGCTAAGGTTGGTTTTGCACTGTGAAACCTCCCACTTCTGCTGAGAGCTTTTCCATGCGCAAAATTCTCCTGCTGTCCCTGATTATCGCCAGCCCCCTGGCCATCGCCGGCCCGCAGTGCACCACCGCCGAGCGCTCGCAATGGCAAGACGAAAAAGCCTTCCAGGACAAGCTCAAGACCGAAGGCTACACAATCAGCAAGTTCAAGGTCACCGACGGCAACTGCTACGAGATCTACGGTTTCGACAAAGACAAGCGCAAAGTCGAGATCTACCACGACCCGGTCACCGGCAAAGCCGTGAAGACTGAGATCAAAGGCTGATGCCAGGCGAATCCCTGCGCCTGTGGGACCCGTTGGTGAGGCTGTTTCATGTGTCGATCGCCGGGGTCTTTGTCGCCAATTACTTCTTCAATGAAGCGGGCGATGACTGGCATGTCTGGCTGGGCTACTACGCCATGGCCTGGCTGCTGGTACGGCTGGCGTGGGGATTTGTCGGACCGCGCAGTGCACGTTGGGCGGACTTTTGGCCTACGCCGAAACGACTGGGTGCCCACGCGCGCTCGCTGCTCAACCGCCGCCCGCTGCACCGGTTGGGCCATTCGCCCATTGGTGCGCTGGTGATGCTGTTGATGTTGCTGGCCTTGCTGACCCTCGGCGTCAGCGGCTTCCTGATGCAGGAAGTCGATGCGCTATGGGGCGCCGATTGGCCCCAGCAAATCCACGAGACTGCCGCCAATGTGCTTCTTGGCCTGGTCTGCGTGCATGTGCTGGCCGCGCTGTTTGAAAGTATCCAGGTGCGGGACAACCTGCCGTTATCGATGCTCACCGGTCGCAGGAAGCGCCTGCCGGATGAACGTGCGCAGTAATCCTTTTGCCGACAGGTCCCCTATGCGCTCCGCCTTATTGATTTGCAGCCTGCTGGCCGTATTCCTCGCGGCCTGGCAAAGCCATCCGCCCCATGTGCTGGCACCGTTTGCCGAGACTAGCCCGAACCCCGCAAAAGTGGCGGCGCCGGCGCAATACACCAGCCGCTTCGTGTCCACCCAACTCACTGACTTTGTGCATTCCTCGTCCGTCACCGCCCTGCCCGGCGGCGATTTGATGGCAGTGTGGTTTGCCGGCTCCCGCGAAGGCGCGGCCGATGTGCAGGTGCGCACCGCGCGCTTTGATGCGCGCAGCGGCGAGTGGGGTGCCGAGCAGGTGCTGGCCACGCGGGAAAGCACTCGCGACGGCACCCAGCGCTATATCCGCAAGCTGGGCAACCCGGTCATCGCCCTCGGGCCGGATAAACGCCTGTGGATGTTTTACGTATCGGTGTCAGTCGGTGGCTGGGCCGCCAGTGCGATCAATCTGATGGTCTCGGAGGACTTCGGCGCCAGTTGGTCGGCGCCAAGGCAGTTGGTGACCTCACCGTTCTTCAATATCAGCACCCTGGTGCGCGCCGCCCCGGTGTTCCATGCCGACGGCTCGATCGGTCTGCCGGTGTACCACGAGTTCATGGGCAAGTTTGCCGAGTACCTGTACTTGAGTGCCGATGGCGCAGTGATCGACAAATTTCGCATCAGTCGCGGCAAACACTCGCTGCAACCGACCATCGTGCCGCTGGACGGCAAGCGCGCCGTAGCGATGTTGCGCTACGCCGGCGACACCCATCACCGGGTTCTGGCCAGCCGCACCGAAGACGCCGGCCAGACCTGGAGCGAGCCGTACCCGCTGGAGCCGGCCAATCCCAACTCGTCGCTGGCTGCGGTGGGCACGGTGGACGATGGGTTGCTGGTGGCCCTGAACGACCTGGAGGATGGCCGTTTCAAACTCAGCCTCTACGGCACCGACGCCCAGCTCAGCCAATGGCGCACCGTGGTGCAACTGGATGAGTCGCCGGACCCGCTCGGCCAACCGTTCTCCCCCGAAGCCTATAAGGCGATCATCGGCGAAGGCTTCCGCGCCTCCAGCGGCGCCCGGCGCCTGCCGCTGGAGCAGCGCTTTCTCAGCAACCTCGACTACCGCGTGTGCAAACCCCAAGGCTGCGATTTCGAATACGAATACCCGTACTTCAGCCGCAGCCCGGACGGCGTGTACCACCTGGTGTATTCGTGGAATAACACCTTTATCAAACATGTCAGCTTCAACGAAGCCTGGCTGGCGGAGCGTCTCTGATGGTTTCGATGTGGCAGGCGCATTTGAGTTTTGTACTGCTGGGCTTTGTGTTGCTGTGCGCGCTGCGCTTCACCGCACCCTGGCGTCCGTGGCTGCTGCCGGTGCTGGTGGCGGTGAGTTTTATCCCTATCAACGAGCTGCCGTTGGCGGCTTACGTGCGCAGTTTTACCGATGACCTGGCGATCAGCACCCTGGTGTTGTTGGCGTGGGTGGGCTTGAGTCGCGTGGGTGTGGTACAGCCGCTCAACCGGCAGCACCACGTGCAAATGTTGCTGCTGTTTGGCCTGCTGAGCCTGGTGCTGTACCCGGCCACGCTGGGCCTGACGTATTTCGACCCCTACCGCTGGGGCTTCAATCCACGGCCGATGATTGTGCTGGTGGGCGCGGCCGCGCTGTTGATGCTGTGGCTGCGCAATGCGCTGGCGGTGTGGATGTTGGCGGTGGGCACCCTGGCGTTCGCGCTGCGGCTCAAGGCTTCGGAAAACTACTGGGATTATCTGGTGGATCCGCTCTTGGCGGTCTACTGCGTCGTGGCTGGATTAAGGCAACTCAACCTGTGGGAGCGGGCGTGCTCGCGAATGCGCAGTGTCAGGCAGCATCTCTGGCACTGAACCACCGCGTTCGCGAGCACGCCCACTCCCACATTTGATCTGTGGTGTTGTTGAGAAGAGGGAAACTAATGGGTGCGTTGCAATCACGCCGCCTGCGCTACGGCGTGGGCGCGATTGGGTTGGTATTTGCGTTGCTGGCCGCCTTGCGGCTGATATTCGTGCTGGCGTTTTCCGGCCTCGCCCTGGACACCCCGGCGCTGCTGGAAACCGTTGGCATCGGCCTGCGGTTCGACCTGCGCCTGGCGGTGCTGTTGCTGCTGCCGCTGGCGGTGCTGGCCTGGCTGCCGCGCTGGAACCTCACCACCCTGCCGGCCCTGCGCTGGCTCGCGCGGGGTTACCTGGTGATCGCACTGGCCGGGGTCGGCCTGGTGTACATCATCGACTTCGGCCACTACGCCTACCTGGGCGTGCGCATCAACGCGACGGTGTTGCGTTACCTGCAAGACGCGCAGATTTCACAACAGATGGTGTGGGAAACCTACCCGGTGCTGTGGATAACCGCCTGCTGGCTGGCGGCGGTAGCACTGTGGGTGTGGGCGTTGATCTGCCTGGAGCGGCTGACCCTGGATCGCCAGCCCACGCCCACGCGCAAATGGGCGCTGGCCTCGGTCTCGGTGATCGGCCTGGTCGCCGTGCTGCTGGCCCTGCTCGGCCGCGTCGCCAACCTCAACCTGGAGAACCCGGTGCCGTTGCGCTGGAGCGATGCATTCTTTTCCGGCAACAGCCAGGTGGCCGCCGTGGGCCTGAACCCGGTGCTGTTTTTGTATGACACGCTCAAGGTCGGCCAGTCACAGTTCGATGAAGCCCAGGTGCGCGAACATTACCCGCAAGTCGCCGCGTACTTTGGTGTTGACCAGCCGGATGCGCAGCAACTGAACTTCATCCGCGAGCAACCCGTGCAGCCGTATCGACTGGCCGGCGAGCGCGCGCCGAACGTGATCTTCGTGATGCTCGAATCCCTCGGCACCAGCGCCGTAGGAGCCTACGGCAACCCGCTCAACCCGACGCCGAACCTGGACCAGTTGGCCACGCAAAGCTGGTTCTTCAAGCACTTCTATGTGCCCGTCACAGGCACCGCCAAGACCGTGTGGGCGAGCATCACCGGCGTGCCGGATGTGACCCGCCAGGAAACGGCCACCCGCAACCCGCTGATCACGCGCCAACACACTGTGATCAACGCGTTCCAGGGCTACCAGAAGTTCTACCTGATCGGCGGCAATGCCGGTTGGGCGAATATCAACGCGCTGATCCGCCAGAGCATCGACGGCGTGCAACTCTATGACGAAAGCCACTGGCGTTCGCCGCGGGTGGACGTGTGGGGCATCTCCGACCTGGACCTGTTCAAGGAAGGCGACCAGCTGTTGCGCAGCGTGCCCAAGGACCAGCCGTTCTTTGCCTATGTGCAAACCTCCGGCAATCATCGGCCGTTCACCATTCCCCGCCTCAACGACGGTTTCCAGGTCAAGGACGTGACCCTGGAACAGGTGCAGGCCGCCGGTTCGCGCAGCGTCGAGCAATACAATGCGGTGCGCCTGCTGGACTACAACATCGGCCGCTTGATGGAAATCGCCAAGGCCGGCGGTTGGTACGACAACAGCATTTTCGTGTTCTTCGGCGACCACAACACGCGCATCAGCCAGATCCCACACATGGCCCCGGCCTTCGAACAACTGGGCCTGGAAAGCAACAACGTGCCGCTGCTGATCCACGCCCCCGGCCTGCAACCGCGCGTCATAGAAGAGGCGGTGGGCCTGGCGGACCTGCTGCCGACGGTGGCCGGCATGGCGGGCATACCCTTTCGCAACGGCGCCATGGGCCGGGACATCCAGCAACCGGCGCCGGAAGGCGAGCGCGTGGTGCCGCTGGTCTTGCAGGAGGGCACGTTCCCGATCATCGGCGGCGTGACCAAGGACTTTTACTGCAGATGCAGCATGACGGCAGCTCACCGACCCTGCATGACCTGGCTTCACCCACACCGCGCGAGGACGTCGCCGCGCAGCATCCCCAGGAGTTTCAACGCCTGCGGACGCTCACGCAGGGGCTGCATGAGAGCGCGCGGTTGATGCTGTTCCGGAATGTGCGGGAATGACTATTTATCCTGGAAGGTTTCCAGGTAGGCGAGGATGTTTTCGATTTTTTCCGGGTCGCTGATGCCCCAGAAGATCATCCGCGTGCCACTCACCACCTTCTTCGGTGCCTCGATGTAGGCGGCGAGCTTGTCGCGGGTCCAGACCACGCCGGAGTTTTTCATCGCGTCGGAGTACTGGTAATCGGTGGTGGTGCCGGCGGGTCGGCCGATGATGCCGTTGAGTTCCGGCCCGAAGCCACCGCGCGCACCTTCGCCTATGCTGTGGCAGCCGCCGCAGGTCTTGCTGAAGAGCTTGCCACCCGCCTCGGCATCGCCTGCGGCAAGGGCCGAGCCGCTGTTGAGGATCAGGGCGAGGATGAACAAGGCGTACTTCATGGTGGACTCCACAGCGGGTGATAACGGCAATTATGCCTGTTTGTCAGGAACGCATGCCCATCCAGATCACCGCTTCGGTCCATGCCGTGACCACCGGCGCCAGCGCACGGAACCATGGGTCCTGCGCATCAATCTGCGCGGCCGAGTGGTCGTGGTGGTGCTGTTCCTCCTCGACAATCGAGGCAATGGCGGCCACGGCCAGCGGATCAATGTCACGCAGCGTGTGCAGTTGGTGCGCCAGGTGCTTGAGCACGACACTTTCGACGGCGACCGTCGTGGCGACAATAGCCTTGCGCCCACAGACGCCGGTGATCAACCCCAACGCCAGCCCGCCCAGCCCACACAGCCAGTAACTGCGGCAGCGACGATAGCCGCGCCGCTGCAACTCGGCCTGGAACACCGCGCGGTGGCGACGCTCGTGAGAAAGAAACGCTTGCAACTCGGCCACCATGCCGGGCGCGAACACGCGGGCCATGAACAATTGGCCGCTGTAGATACAGATCGCGCCATGCTCGCCGGCGTGGTCGACTTTGATCATGCGGTTGCCCAGGTCCGGGTCGATCAAGGAGGCAGCGGGAGCGTTCACGGTTGACGGCCTTGTGTGTGCGCCGGTGAGAACCGGACCGGTCAGGATGGCAGAGCGCCGGTATCGTGCAGCACACCCACTCAAATGCGCAAGCCAGACCCTCCAAGTGACCACCCATCGCCTTATAAACATCCAATCGAACCTATCCGCGCCTGCCCCACTCCACCTTACTGGACCCTGATGGTGGAGTAAGGATCATGGCTCAGCCATCGATTTTAGTGCTGGAAGACGACGAGATCATTCGTTCGTTAATGGTGGATGTGCTGGAGGATTTCGGGGCGGTGGTAACGTCGTTTCCTTCGGCGGATGAGGGGATGATTTACCTGGAACGGGGCGATGATCCGGTGGACCTGATCGTCAGCGATGTGCAAATGCCGGGGCTACTCAATGGCTACGACCTGAGCCGCGTTGTCGCGCACCGCTGGCCAAGCGTGCCGGTGCTGCTGACGTCTGGAAATACCAAACTGGCCGAGCAGTTGGGTGGTTCCGTGCGGTTCCTGCCCAAGCCGTGGAGCACTGAGCATCTGCTGGAGTGTGTGCAAACCGCGTTGACCCAGCAGGGCTCGTCCTTGCATTGATAGCATGGCGATATCACCCGGACCGAACTTCACATGGGTCCGTGTGGTCATTGAAGAGCAGGGAGCGACTTTTCTGATCCGCTGGTCAGCCTTTTCGCCTTGTGCGTTCAGTTGATCGCCATGAGTTGTGTAGAATCGTCGCCCATTTCCAAGCGTCATTCATGGCCGAGAGGCCCACACTTCGAGCTCATTGAATGCATTCACCGGCCCATGACGTTAGTGCGCCCTCATTGCTGGAAGCGTTGCGTGAAGGCACCGGCCTGTTGCACGTGGCGCTGGAAAAACGCCTGCCGTTTTTCTCCGAGCGCCTGGATGCCGGCTGGTATCAGCGCCTGGTCCGGGCGTATTACGGTTTTTATGCGCCGATCGAAGCGTCGCTGTACGACCGAGATTTGATTCCCGTGGGCTACGACCAGGCCTTGCGTGTGAAAACGCCGACACTGGTGAGCGATCTTCGCGCCCTCGGCGTAAGTGATGCCGCTATCGATGCCCTGCCCCGCTGTGCCCATCTGCCCCGCCTCGACACGCCCGCCGCCTGCCTCGGTGCCCTCTATGTGCTGGAAGGCGCGACCTTGGGCGGCCAGGTATTGCGCCGCGAAATGGCCCAGCGCCTGGACGTGAATGCCGACAACGGCGGTGCGTTTCTCAATGTGTACGGTGCCGACACCGGTCGACGCTGGAGGGATTTCCTCGATTACCTGGGCCACATGCCGCTGGACGCCAAGGCCAGACAGCACGCGGTGGATGCGGCCCGTTCGACGTTCAGCTGCTTTGAGCAATGGCTCGACAGCCAGGAGGTACTGCTATGAAACCCGAAGATTTTGAAGAGCTGCTTGCCAACTGTGCCGACGAGCCGATCCGTTTTCCGGGCGCGATCCAGCCCCATGGTGTGCTGCTGACCTTGTCGGAGCCGGACCTGCGCATCATCCAGGTCAGCGCCAACGTCGCCGCCCTGTTCGGCCACGCACCCGAAGTACTGCTGGGCCAGCCGCTGCACACGCTGATTGGGGCCGAACACGCCCAGGCCGTGCAAACCGTGGCTGCGCAAAACAGCTTTGTCGACGCACCGCCGCTGCATGTCAGCCTCAACGGCGCCGAGTTCGAAGGCCTGCTGCACCGCCATCAGGACGTGCTGGTGCTGGAGTTCGAACCGCGGCTCAAAGACTTCCGCCCACGCGCGCTGAATGGTCGCACCAGTGACCTGGGCAAAATGCTGCAACGTTTGCAGTCGGCGAAAACCCTGCAGGCGCTGTACGAAATCAGCGTGACCGAAATCCAGGCCATGACCGGTTACGACCGCGTGCTGATCTATCGCTTCGAAGACGAAGGCCACGGCCAGGTGATTGCCGAAGCGTCGGCACCGTCCATGGAGCTGTTCAACGGGCTGTTCTTCCCCGCGTCCGACATCCCCGAGCAGGCCCGCGAGCTGTACCGCACCAACTGGCTGCGCATCATCCCGAACGCGGCCTACGAGCCGGTGCCGTTGTTGCCCAAACTGCGCCCGGACACCGGCCAACCGCTGGACTTGAGCTTCGCCACCCTGCGCAGCGTGTCGCCGATTCACTGCCAGTACATGCAGAACATGGGCGTGCTGTCGTCCATGAGCATCTCGCTGATGAAGGGTGACAAGCTGTGGGGCCTGATCAGCTGCGGCAACCGCGAGCCACTGCTGGTGCCCAATGACCTGCGCACCGCCTGCCAGACCATCGGCCAAGTCTTGTCGTTGCAGATCAGCGCCATGGAAGCCCTGGACCTGAGCCGTCAGCGAGAAGAGAAAGTCGAGGCCCTGGCGCTGCTGGACCAGGCGATGAAAGCTTCGCAAGACAACGTGTTCGACGGCCTCGCCCAACGCGGCCAGTTGCTGATGGACCTGACCCTCGCCGGCGGCGTGGCGATCATCGAAGACAAACAATTGCACCGCTACGGCAACTGCCCGGAACCGGCGCAGATCCGTGCCTTGCACAAGTGGCTGCAGGACAGCGGCGAGGCGGTATTTTCCAGTCATAACCTGGTGTCGGTGTACCCGCCGGCTGCCGAGTTCCAGCAGGTCGCCAGCGGCGTGTTGGCCATGAGCCTGCCCAAGCCGGTGGACAATGGCGTGATGTGGTTCCGCCCGGAGGTGAAGGAAAACATCAACTGGAGCGGCGACCCGAAAAAGCCCCTCGACCTGGAAAATTCCGACGCCGGCCTGCGCCTTCGCCCACGTACTTCATTTGAAATCTGGAAAGTCGAAATGGCCGGCATCTCCACCAAGTGGAGCCATGGCGACCGCTTCGCCGCCAACGACCTGCGCCGCTCGGCCCTGGAAAACGACCTGGCCCGCCAGGTACTGCGCGAGCAACAAGCCGTGCGCGCCCGCGATGAACTGGTGGCGGTGGTGTCCCACGACCTGCGTAACCCGATGACCGTAATCTCGATGCTATGCGGCATGATGCAAAAGGCCTTCAGCTCCGATGGCCCACACACTTCACGGCGCATTTCCTCGGCCATCGACACCATGCAACAGGCCGCCGGGCGCATGAATGTGCTGCTGGAAGACTTGCTCGACACCTCGAAAATCGAGGCCGGGCGCTACGTGGTCAAGCCGGTGGCGCTGGATGTCAGCCAGATGTTCGAAGAGGCCTACTCCCTGCTTGCCCCGCTGGCGATGGAGAAAGGCATCGACCTGTCGTTCAACACCGAGCCCGGCCTGCAGATCAATGCCGACCCGGAGCGGCTGTTCCAGGTCCTGTCGAACCTGATTGGCAATGCCATCAAGTTCACCCCGCGCCAGGGCAATATCGGTATCAGCGCCATGAGCAATGGCGAGGAAATCGTGTTTTCGGTGCGTGACTCGGGCGAAGGCATTGCGCCGGAACAACTGCCCCACGTGTTCGATCGCTACTGGACCCAGGCGGAAAACAACCCCACCGGCAGCGGCCTGGGGCTGTACATCACCCAAGGTATCGTGCAGGCCCATGGCGGCAAGATCGTCGCCGAGAGTGAATTGGGGCGTGGCAGTGAGTTCCGCTTCACCGTGCCAAAGGTAATGGAAGAGTCGCATACCTGACACGCCTCCCGTCCTGGCGCTCTGCCAGGGTCAGGGTGCCGCGCGGATTACTACAGCGCGTTACGTAACGGCGTCGCACACAACTGCGCGGCGTTTGGGCTGCACGCCAGGGAGGCCGCGACTTCGCCCGAAGCGGGCGGCTGCGCCGAAGGCCGCGTCGATGATTTCCAGCCGCGCCCCGTCACATGTTGCGGCGAGGCGTTTATAGCGCGGTTGCCGCCCCCCTCTGTAGGTTTGGCTCAGCTTCACTAAGCGGTGAGGCTTACCACTGACAGAGGACCACCTCCATGATAAGTACCCTCAATCACTCGTTGAACATGCCTATTGCATCTGTGGCTCAGCAGGATGAAGTCACGCGCTCTCGCAACAAGCGCAGCATCGAGCAGTCCCACGAACACGCCTCCTCCATTGCATCCGATCGCCCGGCCGCGAACGACAGGCGCAGGAGCACCGGCACGCTGGACAGCCTGGGCGGCGGTCGACTGCTCTAACCGGGCATGTGAAGGGCTGTGCACGGCCCTTCATACCCTCGCCTTAACAAAACACTGACATTCAATGCGCTAGAGTTTTCGGCCGACCCCGCCTGGAGCCCTTCCCTGCATGCTGCCACCCGACACATTGCCCGCCGTACTCGCCGGCCCCCTGCTACGCCGCCTGGAACCCCAGCGGTTAGTGCTGTGGCTGATGGGCACCCGGGAGCTGGTACTGACCCTGACGCTGCACATCGCCGGGCAGACCCGTAGCATCGTGCTGGATCAGGGCCAATGCCAAACCGTTGCGGTGGGGCGTGACGCCGTCATCCACTTGATCGACGTGCCGCTGGATGACGCCTTGCCCCAGGATGAGGTCATTGGCTATGACCTATTGATCGACAGCCTCGGCATCGCCGAGTGGGCGCCACACCTGTTGTATGCCGACGCCCAATACCCCAGTTTTGTGCTGCACAGCCGTATTCATCAGTTGGTCCATGGCTCGTGCCGCAAACCACACCATCACGCGGCCGAAGGCCTGCTGTGCGTCGACCGTCTGCTGGCCGAAGCCCACCTGCCCGAGCAGCGCCCGGCCCTGCTGATGATGAGCGGCGACCAGGTGTACGCGGACGATGTCGCCGGGCCCATGCTGCGGGCGATCCATGGGTTGATCGCGCGCCTGGGCCTGTTCGATGAATACCTGGCGGGAGCGGTGATAGACGACAGCGCCAGCCTCTACGGGCATCGCGCCAGCTACTACCACCGTGCCGACCTGCTCCCGGCGCTGGACAGCAATGAAACCCTGCGCGAGCGATTTTTCGGCGGGGTGAAAAAGCCGATATTCACCAGCAGCACCGCCGATAACCACTTGGTCACCTTCGCCGAAGTCATGGCGATGTACCTGCTGGTCTGGTCGCCCACGCCCTGGAACCTGCTCACGCTGGAGGAGCCTCCCCGCTTGAGCGCCGAAGAACAGCAGCGCTACGCCCGCGAGCGGGTACAGATCGAGCGCTTTCGCCAGGGCCTGCCGGGCGTCGCGCGGGTATTCGCCCACCTGTCCACGCTGATGATCTTTGACGATCACGACATCACCGACGACTGGAACCTCAGCGCCCAATGGGAAGAAACCGCCTACGGCCACCCCTTCTCCAAACGCATCATCGGCAATGCCCTGCTGGCCTATTTGCTGTGCCAGGGCTGGGGCAACCAGCCGGATGTCTTTGGTCCGCTGGTCAGCCAGGTCCAGGCGCTGACCACCCAGCCCCGGGCCAACCACCTGGACGCCAGCGCCCAGGATGCATTGCTCGAGGCCCTGCTGAAATTCCAGCAATGGCACTACGTACTGCCCACCACGCCTGCGCTGGTGGTGCTGGACACCCGCACCCGTCGCTGGCGCAGTGAGTTCACCCTCAAGCAACCTTCCGGCCTGCTGGATTGGGAAGCCTTGAGCGAACTGCAGCAGGAACTGCTTGATCACCCCTCGGCCATCATCGTCTCGCCCGCGCCGATCTTTGGCGTCAAGCTGATCGAGACCGTGCAAAAAGTGTTCAGCTGGTGCGGCCACCCCTTGCTGGTGGACGCGGAAAACTGGATGGCCCATCGCGGCGCCGCCCAGGTGATCCTGAATATCTTCCGTCACTCACGGACACCGGGGAACTACGTGATCCTGTCGGGTGATGTGCACTATTCGTTCGTCTACGAAGTACTGATCCGCCATCGCAATGCCGGCCCGAAGATCTGGCAGATCACCAGCAGCGGCATCAAGAACGAATTCCCGCCGCGCCTGCTGGAATGGTTCGACCGGCTCAACCGCTGGCTCTACTCGCCCCGCTCGCCCCTCAACTGGTTCACCCGCCGCCGCACCATGCAGGTGGTTCCGCATATTCCGGAACATGCCGAAGCGGGCGAGCGGCTATGGAACTCGGCGGGGATCGGCCAGGTGTTTTTCAACGAACAGGGCCAACCTGAAGAGATTTACCAACACAACGCGGATGGGAAGGCCAGGACGAGAATGCTGGCCCCCAAGTAACTTTTCTTCATCGACAACAAGGCCGTCCAGCTCGGATGGCCACGAGGGGTGCCTGCGGTTCGACGCTGGCTTGAAGCGCTGCGCATCGCCCAGACGCGGGGAAATCGTCGGGCGCCCCAGATAGATAGCCTATTGCCATCCTGCCAAAGGCGTACATTCGCCCTATTCAAAGCACTCAAATCCCGTTGTACAGTAGCGCCAGCCACGGAGTACCGGCATCAATATCGGCAGGCCTTGGATGCCAGCCCACGCAAGGATCGCGCAATGAACGATACTCCCGGCAACAGCCCACCGGGCACTGATTTCTCTCACTTCAACGCCGACATGCTGCACACCGTTCTGGAGTTGGTCAGCGACGGCATCTGGGATTGGAACGCCAATACCGGATTCGTGTACCGCAACCCGGGTTGGTATGAAATGCTTGGCTACCCTCGGCACGCCCTGGAAAACAGCGTGTTCACCTGGGAAAACGTGATCCACCCGGACGACTACCCCCAGGTGATGACGCTGTTTGATGACTACATCCAGCGTCGTGCCCCCTACTACCAGGCCGAATACCGCTGCCGCAAAAAAGATGGCAGCTACCTGTGGATCGAAGACCGTGGCTACGTGATTGCCCGCAACGCTGACGGTTCGGTGGCGCGGATGGTGGGCGCCCACCGTGATATCCATTCACGCAAAAGCTCCGTCGAGCAACTGGAACAGCGCAATCAATCCCTTGAAGTGCTGGTGGCCGAGCGCACGCGCGAGCTGTCACGGGTCAACCAGCAACTGCAATTGCAGCTGGATGAAAATCGCTCCCTCGCCGAACGCGACACCCTGACGCTGGTCGCCAACCGCTATCGCATGGAAAAAGCCTTGCTGGAAGAATGCGAACGCGCCCAACGCTTTCGCTTGCCGCTGGCATTGATCGCGATGGATATCGATGACTTCAAGCCGATCAACGATCAGTACGGCCACAGCGCAGGTGACGAGACGCTGGTGCGGGTGGTCGAGCGTTTGAAAGGCTGTATACGCGCCGATGACCTGCTGGCTCGATGGGGCGGCGATGAGTTTATGGTACTGCTGCCCAACACGTCGCTGGAGACGGCCAAGGCAATCGCCGAAAGCATCTGCGAGGCGTTGAGGGATAACCCGGTGAGCGACGACTTCCACGTCACCCTCAGCGTGGGCGTGGCGGCGAGCCAATCGGGTGATACCCCCGCCGCCTTGATGGCACGTGCCGACCAGGCGTTGTATCGCGCCAAGGCGGCGGGGAAAGGTGGGGTCGCCGACTGAGCCCCGGCGTTATCGCACCGGCGGCGCGTACTGGATACCGCCGTTGTTCCACAGCGCATTGAGCCCGCGCTTGATCTTCAACACGCTGCCCTGGCCGATATTGCGCTCGAACACTTCGCCGTAGTTGCCCACCTGCTTGACGATCTGCACGACCCAGTCCTTGCGCAGCTTGAGGTCCTTGCCGTACTCACCGTCGGCGCCCAGCAGCCGCGCGACATCCGGGTTCTTGCTGGTCTTGGCCTGTTCCTCGACGTTCTGCGAGGTGATGCCCATTTCCTCGGCATTGAGCATCGCGAACAGCGTCCACTTGACGATGCTGAACCACTCGTCATCGCCCTTGCGCACCAGTGGCCCCAGCGGTTCCTTGGAGATCACCTCCGGCAGCACCACGAACTCATCCGGGTGAGCCATTTTGATCCGCTGTGCATACAGTCCCGACTGGTCGGTGGTCAGCACATCACAACGCCCGGCCTCCAGGCCCTTGGCGCTCTCGTCGGCGGTGTCGAAGGTGATGGGCGTGTACTTCATGCCGTGGGTGCGGAAATAGTCGGAGACATTCAGTTCAGTGGTGGTGCCGGCCTGGATGCACACGGTCGCGCCGTCCAGTTGACTGGCACCGGTCACTCCCAGTTTGTTGTTCACCAGAAAGCCGATGCCGTCGTAGTAGGTGATGCCCGTGAACACCAGGCCCATCGCCGAATCACGCGAGCTGGTCCAGGTGGTGTTGCGCGAGATCAGGTCGATTTCGCCGGACTGCAACGCGGTGAAGCGCTCCTTGGCGGTCAATTGGGTGAACTTCACTTTCGACGCATCGCCGAACACTGCCGCCGCCACGGCGTGGCACACGTCGACATCGAGGCCGGTCATCTTGCCCTTGCTGTCGGGCACGCCAAAACCGGGCAAGCCGTCGCTGACGCCGCATTGGATAAAGCCTTTTTTCTGGATCGCATCCAGGGTCGCCCCGGCGTGCGCCGTGCCGGCGAGGCCGAATACGGCGGTGGCGCCCAGTGCGGTCAACGTGGTTTTGAATCGGTTCATGCAAGGCGCTCCCTGTCATTCCTTATTATTCGGCGCTGCACAGCCCGCGCCGGTTTATAGTGCTGCCGGGCAGTATCCACGGCTTTACGGCGCTGCCACAAACGACCTTTAGGCAAAGGCTCCTTCCGATTTGGAATGAACTGCATGATTTCAAAACGCTTGACCCCTTCGATGACGGCATTGCAATGCTTCGAAGCCGCCGCCCGCCACCTGAGTTTCACCCGCGCCGCCGAAGAGCTGCACCTGACCCAGAGTGCGGTCAGCAAGCAGGTGGCGCAGTTGGAAGAGATGCTCTGCCACAACCTGTTCGAGCGGGTTCGCCAGCGCCTGTACTTGTCGCCGGCCGGGTCGTTGTACCTGGCCGAGGTGCACAAGATCCTCACCCAGGTGGACATCTCCAGCCGCTACATCCTCACCTACGGCGGTGAAACCGAGGTGCTACGCATCGCCACCCAGCCGACCTTCGGCGATCGCTGGCTGGTGCCCAAGCTCAAGGACTTCGCGGCGAAACACCCGAATATCCACCTGGACGTGCGCAACGAGCTGGAGCCCTTCGACGTGCTGCAGGCCAAGGCCGATATCGCATTTTTCTTCGGCCAGGGCTCATGGCCGGGCGCGACCTGCATCGAGCTGTTTCGTGAAGCCGTGGTGCCGGTCTGTGCGCCGGGGTTTGTTGCCGAGGGCAGCGACGCGTCGTCGCGCCACACCTTGCTGCAATGCACCTCGCGCCCGGAGGCCTGGCACGAATGGTTCCTAGAACAAGGCCTGCACTCGCAGAACAGTTACCACGGGCCGCGTTTCGACACGTTCTACATGTGCATTCGCGCGGCGCAGTCAGGCTATGGCGTGGCGCTGGTGCCGCATTACCTGGTGGCCGAAGAACTTGCTCAAGGCAGCCTGACGATCCCGTGGGACTACGCCATGCCCAGCAGCGGCGCGCACTTTATCGCGCATGCCGAACACGCCGGCGAGATCCCCAAAGTCAAAGCCTTCCTGAACTGGATGGTCGACTACGTGAGTGCACATCGCGACTTTTAATAATGACCCGGCGACTTTATTTCGTTTGCGGCCAGGGTGGGCGCACGGCTTAGATAAAAACACGTCCGCCATTGCCGAGTCCGAGATTCATGAGCCGCGAAACCATCAGCCAGTCGATTTCCATCGTCCACCCGATCAGCCTCAGCCACGGTAAAAACGCCGAAGTCTGGGACACTGCGGGCAAACGCTATATCGATTTTGTCGGCGGCATCGGCGTGCTCAACCTTGGCCATTGCCACCCGGGGGTCGTGGACGCGATTCGCGAACAGGCGACGAAACTGACCCACTACGCCTTCAACGCTGCGCCTCACGCGCCCTATATCGAGCTGATGGATCGCCTGACCGCGTTCATCCCGGTGGACTATCCGGTCAGCGGCATGCTCACCAACAGCGGCGCCGAAGCGGCGGAAAATGCCCTGAAGATCGTGCGCGGGGCCACCGGCCGCACGGCGGTGATCGCGTTCGACGGGGCCTTTCATGGCCGCACCCTGGCCACCTTGAACCTCAATGGCAAGGTCGCGCCCTACAAGCAAAAGGTCGGCGTCCTGCCCGGCCCGGTCTATCACCTGCCCTACCCCAGCGCCGACAACGGCGTGACCTGTGCCGAAGCGCTGAAGGCCATGGACCGCCTGTTCAGCGTGGAAATCGACGTCGACGACGTCGCCTGTTTCATCCTCGAACCGGTGCAGGGCGAAGGCGGTTTCCTGGCCCTCGACATTGAATTCGCCCAGGCGCTGCGGCGTTTCTGTGATGAAAAAAACATCCTGCTGATCGCCGATGAAATCCAGTCGGGCTTCGGGCGTACCGGCCAGCGCTTCGCCTTCTCGCGCCTGGGCATCGAACCGGATTTGATCCTGCTCGGCAAAAGCATCGCCGGCGGTGTACCGCTGGGGGCGGTGGTCGGGCGCAAGGCGCTGATGGACAACCTGCCCAAAGGCGGTCTCGGCGGCACCTATTCCGGCAACCCGATTGCCTGCGCGGCGGCATTGGCCACCCTGGACGCGATGACCGATGAGCATTTGCAGGCCTGGGGTTCGCAGCAGCAAACAGCGATTGTCAGCCGCTATGAAGCCTGGCGTGCACAGCGCCTGTCGCCCTACCTCGGCCGCCTGACCGGCGTCGGCGCCATGCGCGGCATGGAACTGGCCCACGCCGACGGCACGCCCGCGCCGAAACAACTCGCCCAGTTGCTGAGCCTGGCCCGCGAGGCCGGCCTGCTGCTGATGCCCAGCGGCAAGTCACGGCACATCATCCGTTTGCTCGCACCGCTGACCATTGAGCCAGCGGTGCTCGAGGAAGGCCTGGACATCCTCGAGGCCTGCCTCAAGCAACTGGACTAGTACCGCGCATCCACCGGCTTGCCGCCGTTCGGCCAATCCTTGACCTTGTCCGGGAAGTCCGGACGCGGTTGCCCGGCAAAATACGCCGCCACGTCCACCGCGTCCTGGTCGGACAAACCGCCCTGCCCCAACGGGAATTTCTCGTGGAAGCCAATCGGCATGTTGCGTTTGACGAACGCCGCCGCGGTGTAGGTGCGCGCCATTCCCGCGCCGATGTTGAACGACTGCTCGCCCCACAGCGGCGGGTAGATCAGCTCGCCATCGGCCCGCGCCAACCCCTGGCCGTTGTCGCCATGGCAGACCGCGCATTGCTTGGCATAGACCGCCTTGCCATTGGCCAGGTCGGGCTTGATCGCCGGGTCGACCTTGCCCACGCCACGCCCGGCGACTTTGTCTTCAGGCCGTGTGTTGTTTTTCATCCAGTCAAAGTAGGCGACCATCGCCTGCATATCGGCTGACTGCGGCGGCAACGGCTTGCCGTTCATGGAGCGCCGGAAGCAGCCGTTGATGCGTTCCTCCAGGGTCACCACCTTGCCCGCACGCGGTGCGTAGCTGGGGAAAAACGCCGACACACCGACAAAGGGCGAGCCGTCTGCCACAGTGCCGGCGTTGAGATGGCAACTGGTGCAATTGAGCGAGTTGCCGACGTTGTCAGGCAGCAGCGCCTTGGTTTGCAAGTGCAGGCGCATGCCGCGCATGACTTGATCGGCGTTGGGGGCGGCCAGCAGATCGGCCAGGCGCGGGGTTTCGAAGGCGGACGAATCGGTGGTGGCCGGGTTGAGCTGGGCGCGCAGCTTTTTCACTTGGGCGGCGTCGATCGGGGTGCCCTGGTTGCCCCAGCGCGTGCGCACGAAACTGAGGATCTCGGCGATTTCCGGGTCCGCCAGCCGGGCGAAACCGGGCATGGTGTAGACCCGTGGGTGAGTCGCCGTTTGCGCGGTTTCCCAGCCGGTCAGAGTGATGTGCAGCAGCGACGTCGGGTTGCTCGCGGCGATGCTCGGGTTGCCGGCCAGGGGCGGGAACAGGCCTTTCACGCCGGCGCCGTCACTGCGGTGGCAATCGCTGCAGAACTGCATATAGCCCAGGCCGCCGCGGCTGGTGAACAGGTCGGCAGGCGGCGCGGCGGGTGCCTGGGCCACGGACGGCATCGGCAGGTCGTCTTTGCCCGGCGGCAGGGATTTGAGGTAGCTGGCGATGGCAGTCAGGTCATCGTCACTGAAATGCTGGGTGCTGTGGTGAATCACATCGGCCATATTGCCGGAGACGGTGGCAAAGCGGTTCTGCCCGGTCTTGAGCAATTGCACGGTGTCGTCCACGGTCCACAGGTTGCGCAGGCTCAGCGCGCGCCAATGCTCGACAGTTTCGCCGGCGAGGTAATGCTGGCCGCTGCGGCCGGCATCGCTCAGGGCCTTTTCCTGGAAGGCAATGCCGCGCGGCGTGTGGCACGAACCGCAGTGGCCGAGGCCCTGGACCAGATAGGCGCCACGGTTGAGCACCTCGTCGCGGCCCGGGTCTGGCTGGAACGGCTGCTTGTCGAGAAAGGCGAAGTTCCACAGCGCCAGGCCCCAGCGCTGGTTGAAGGGGAAGCCCATGTCGGCGTCGCGGTTGACCTGGGGCACGGGCTCCACCCCCTGCATCAGGTAGGCGTACAAGGCGCGCATATCCGCCTCGCTCATCTTCGCGTAGGACGGATACGGCATCGCCGGGTACAGATTCATACCCGCAGGCGTGACGCCTTCGCGCATGACCCGGTCGAATTGTTCGAAGGTGTAGTGACCGATACCGGTCTCGCGGTCCGGGGTGATATTGCTCGAAAAGATCGTGCCCATCGGCGTGCTCAGTTCGAGGCCGCCGGCCATGACCTTGCCATCTTTGGCGGTATGGCAGGCGATGCAGTCGCCCAGTTGTGCAACGTATTGGCCGTGTTCGATCAGTGCGGGGTCGAGGGTGTTGGCGTGCAGGGGAAGGGACAGACAGAACATCACCCCCACAAGGCCAAGACGTGACAGGGGAAGCGTCATCGCAATATTCCTTTAAAAACCTGGCCTGGAGCGGTCTCCTCGGCGCAGGTCTGCAATTATTTTTATACGTCATCAGGCAGATAACCCGGGGCGGGTTCGGCCCCCGTGTTGTTGTAGCGAATTTCCCCGGGGCGCCTGTTGATATGGATCAGCACAACCGTGGGGCAGAGTGCCGCCTTGACCTGATCCCCCTCCCCGCTGAAAATGCCCGACGCTTTTTTGTCCCCCGTTTACTGAAGTAGTGAAATTTCAATGTCCGATTCCTACACCACCGAAGAATCCGTAGTCGCCTTGCAATCCAAAGCGGAATACGAAAACGCCATCAATCTTTCACAGCATGTGCCGGCGGCCAAGATCATCAGCGAGATGGTGCTGGACGCGTTTCACACCTCCAAGGAAAGCGACCAGATCCGCGAGCTGCGCGTCGCCATCCGCCAGGCCCACGATGCCTTCGACGACGACAAGGCCTATGACCTGATGGGCCAGCTCAAGCAACTCAAGGACGCCGAGGCCGCTGACAGCGCCGCCCTGGAAGACCTGAGCAGCAAATTCTCGATCAGCCGCATCCTGTCCAGCTTCAAGGACGACCCCGAGTTCCAGGAGCTGGTCTACGGGCTGGCGCTGAAAGTGCTGAACCAGAGCCACCAGGCGATCAGCAACCCAAGCGCCGGCAAGAGCAAGGCATCGCGGCCCAAGAAAGAAGCCGAAGTGTTTGTGATCAGCAAGGACGGCATCAGCGTCACCCTGCCCCTGCGCACCCCGCGCTCGAAGCTCAATGTCGACCGCGAGGCGTTCGAGTTCCTGGGCTTCAGCTTTGTCGGCGAAGGCGATGAGGCGGAGCTTGAGGTCGAGAGCTTTGTGGATAACGCCGGGGCTGAACAGCCGTTGAGCCGCAAGAGCGTGATCACTGCGCTGCAACAGCAGACCGCGTTCGATGGGTACAGCATCGCGCAGCAGTAACGCATTATCCGCAACACTGCGGGGCTAGAAATGTGGGAGCGGGCTTGCTCGCGAAGGCGGTGGATCAGCGAGAAAGGTTCTGGCTGACACACCGTATTCGCGAGCAAGCCCGCTCCCACATTTGATTTGTGTCGCTCAAATAGCAGCGCGCACATGTTGAACAATGCAGGCTCAACTGCCCCGTTCAACCTGCGCAAACACCTCGCGAAACCGCGCCATCTCCCGCTTGTTCCCCACCGTCACCCGCACCCACTGCGGCCAATTCTTCCACACCCTTCCGATCATCACGCCGTGCGCCGCCAGCGTCTCGATGACCTGCTCCGCTGGTTGCTTCACGTCGATCATGAAGCAGTTGCTCTGCGACGCGGTGCAGGTAAAGCCACGGGCCTTGAGCCAGTTGACGGTCTCGTCGCGCAGTTGCGTGTTGAGCGCCTTGCGCTGGGGCAGCAGCTTGATGTCTTCGAGGCTCGCCAGCCCGCCGAGCAAGGTGGTGCCCGCCGGGACGTTGTCGCCGCCAAACACCGCCAACCGTTCCAGCAGCGCCGGATGGCCGATCGCCAGGCCCAGGCGGGCGCCGGCCAGGCCGTAGATTTTCGAGAAGGTGCGCAGCACCAGCAGGTCGTCGTGGTCCTTGACCCAATTGACAACGCTGGGCACGTCGGCAAAGTCGATGTAGGCCTCGTCCACCACCAGCACGCTGCCGGAGGGTTTGTTCGCCAGCGCCAGGCGGATGGCATCAAGCGGGGTGATGGTGCCGGTAGGGTTGTTGGGGTTGCACAGGTAGAGCATGCCGGCCTGGGGATCGGCGGCGAGCATGGCGGGGATATCGTGGGCGTGGTCGGCGCCAAGGTTCACTTCATGCACCGGCGCCTTGTTCGACTCGGCGGCCTGGCGCGGCACTTCGTAGGACGGCGTAGCCATCACCAGGCCACGAGAGGCGCTGGTGAACGCCAACACGGCGTAGCGCAGGGCGGCCATGGAGCCCGAAAACACCGCCACCTGCTCTGCGGCGAGGCCCTGCTGCTGGGCAAACAATGCGGCGAGCGCGTACATGTGCGGGTAGGGATAGCGCCCGGAGGTGGCGATACCACGCGCCATGGCTTCGCGCGCCGCCTGTGAGGGGCCGTAGGGGCTTTCGTTGTAGTTGAGCAGCACCGCGTCAGTCGGTTTCGACGGGGCCGCCACCGCCCACTCCAGGCGCCCCAGCCAGGGTAACGCAGCGCCAAAGGCAAGAAGGGACCGACGACTAACGCTGACCATGGTAACTACTCCTTGTAGACCGGGGATGGATTCGCACAGCTCGTACAGAGAGGTATGACGAGATAATTCTGGACGAATTTAAACCGGCGCCCAAGAAAAAGCCCCGCGCTTCTCTCGAAGGCGGGGCTTTTTCAACGCTGCGACACTCAGTGAGCGTAGGTCAGCAACAGCTCTTTCGGCACTTGGAAATCCAGGGACATCATCACGCTGAGCGCGGTGATGGTGAAGATCGAGAACACGAACAGCTTGCGCGCCCAGACGGTGTCATCCACCGCCTTGTAGCCGGTCCAGGCCATGTACAACCAGTACATGCCCATGGCGGCAGCGACGGCGAGGTAGCTCATGCCGGCGTAGCCACTGAAGGTCAACATCAAGGTCGCCACGAGGAAGGCCAGGATGTACAGCAGGATGTGTTTCTTGGCCACCTGGATGCCACGCTTGACCGGCAGGACCGGAATCGACGCAGCCAGGTAGTCATTGAAGCGAAAGATCGCGATGGCGTAGGAATGCGGCATCTGCCACAGGCTGAACATCACCAGTAGCGTCAGCGCGGCCATGTCGAAGCTATTGGTCACAGCTACATAACCAATCACCGGCGGCATCGCCCCCGACAGACTGCCCACCAGCGTGCCGTGAACCGACTTGCGCTTGAGGTACAGGCTGTAGAGGCCGACGTAGATGACAAAGCCGATCACGGCAAACAGCGCCGCCAACGGGTTAGCCACCTTGTACAACAGTGCCACACCGGCAACACCCAGGACGGTCGCGTAGATCAGTGCCAGCTTCAGGGAGATAAGGCCCTGGACCAGCACGCGATTCTTGGTGCGCTCCATCTTGATATCGATGTCACGGTCGATGCAGTTGTTGAAGACACAACCGGAAGCTACCACCAGGGACGTACCGATCATTGCAGCCAGGAAGATGGCCAGATCGACATGTCCCTTGGAGGCCAGGAAGAAGCCGCCCGCCACAGAAAGCACGTTACCGAAAATGATCCCCGGTTTGGTGATTTGGATAAAGTGCTTAAGCGACATCGGGTCTTACCTCACTTCGCCATCATGAACGTATGGATGCTGAACATGATCCATATCGACAGACCAACCAGCAGCAGGATTACCAGGCCTGCGAACACGAACGCGATCACGTTATCGCGCTGCTCTTTGGAACGATCCAGGTGCAGGAAGTACACCAGGTGAACCAGAACCTGAATCACCGCGAACGCCAATACGATCATCAAGGTGATCGACTTCGGCAGAGTCGGGTACATCACCAGACCAAACGGGATGAGCGTCAGGATTACCGACAGGATGAAGCCGATAGCGTAAGACTTTACGCTGCCGTGGCTCGCATCATGGCTGTCATGGTCATGGGAGTGTGCATTAGCCATTACAGAGTCCCCATCAGGTAAACAACGGTGAAGACGCAGATCCAGACCACGTCCAGGAAGTGCCAGAACAGGCTCAGGCAGCTCAGGCGAGTCTTGTTGGTGTTGGTCAGGCCGTGCTTATTGACCTGATACATCATCACCGCCATCCACAGCAGGCCGGCAGTTACGTGCAGACCGTGGGTGCCGACCAGCGTGAAGAACGCCGACAGGAAACCGGAACGGTGCGGACCGTAGCCTTCGGAGATCAGCAGGTGGAACTCGTTGATCTCCATGCCGATGAAGCCCAGGCCGAACAGGAAGGTCAGTGCCAACCAGCTCAGTACGCCCTTCTTGTTGCCCTTGTAGAAGGCCAACATGGCGAAGCCGTAGGTGATCGAACTGAACAACAGCAAGGCGGTTTCGCCGAGCACGTAAGGCAGTTCGAAGATGTCGTGGCCCGACGGGCCACCCGCTACGTTGTTTACCAGTACCGCGTACACCGCGAAGATCGACGCAAACAAGATGCAGTCGGTCATCAGGTAGAGCCAGAAACCGAAAACGGTCATCGGCCCCGAGTCGTGGTGATGGTCATCGTGCCCATGGTCATCGACATGGGCGTGTCCAGCATTGGTCACTAAGTTCGACATGATTTAAGCCTGTTCCAACGAAGTTTCTACACGGTTGGCCGGGATTTTCTTCTCGGCTACCAGGCGAGCGTGCTGCTCGGCTTCGATGCGTTCGATCGTTTCGACCGGCACCATGTAGCCTTGATCATCACGGGCAGCGTGGATGATGAAGTAACCGATAGTGCCTACCAGGCTCACGATTGCCAGCCACCAGATGTGCCAGATCATCGCGAAACCGAACACGGTCAGCAGGCCGCCCATCACCACGCCAGTGGCGGTGTTGTTTGGCATGTGGATCGGCTCGTAGTGCTTCGGTTGCTGGTACGCAGTACCGTCTTCCTTGGCTTCGGTGAACGCATCAATGGTGTTCGCAGTAGGGATCACGGCGAAGTTGTAGAACGGTGGTGGCGACGAAGTCGACCATTCCAGGGTGTGGCCATTCCATGGGTCGCCGGATTCGCAAGCGTTCTGCTTACGGTCACGGATACTCACGTACAGCTGGATCAGCTGGCAGGCGATACCGACAGCAATCATCACCGCACCGAACATGGCGACGTACAGGTACGGCACCCACTCAGGGTTGGTAGTGGCGTTCAGACGACGGGTCATGCCCATGAAGCCCAGTGCATAGAGCGGCATGAACGCGACGAAGAAGCCCGAGATCCAGAACCAGAATGCAGCCTTGCCCCAACCTTCGTGCAGCTTGAAGCCGAACGCTTTCGGGAAGTAGAAGCTGAAACCAGCGATGTAGCCGAATACCGCACCACCGATGATCACGTTGTGGAAGTGAGCGATCACGAACAAGCTGTTGTGCAGCACGAAGTCAGCACCCGGGATGGCCAGCAGTACGCCGGTCATGCCGCCGATGGCGAAGGTCACCATGAAGCCCAGGGTCCACAGGACCTGGCTGGTGATACGCAGACGGCCGTGATAGATGGTGAACAGCCAGTTGAATAGCTTCACCCCCGTCGGGATCGAAATCAGCATCGTCGCCAGGCCGAAGAAGGCGTTGACGCTGGCCCCCGAACCCATGGTGAAGAAGTGGTGCAGCCACACCATGAAGCCCAGTACCGAGATCGCGCCGGAGGCGTAGACCATCGAGTGGTGACCGAACAGGCGCTTGCCGGTAAAGGTCGAGATCACTTCAGAGAAGATACCGAACGCTGGCAGGATCAGGATGTACACCTCAGGGTGACCCCATGCCCAGAACAGGTTCACGTACATCATTGGATTGCCACCAAGTTCGTTGGTGAAAATGTGGAAATCCAGGTAACGGTCAAGCGACAGCAGCGCCATGGTAGCGGCCAGGATCGGGAACGAAGCCACGATCAGGACGTTGGCCCAGGTGCAGGTCCAGGTGAAGATCGGCATGTCCATCAGTTTCATGCCAGGAGCGCGCATCTTCAGGACGGTGGCCAGGAAGTTGACCCCCGTCAATGTCGTCCCGAGCCCTGATAACTGTAGCGCCCAGATGTAGTAGTCCACACCCACGCCAGGGCTGTACTGGATGCCCGACAATGGCGGATACGCAACCCAACCGGTCTTGGCGAATTCGCCGACGCCCAGGGACACGTTGATCAGCACCACGCCGGAAACCAGCAGCCAGAAGCTCAGGGAGTTCAGGAACGGGTAGGCAACGTCACGGGCACCAATCTGCAGCGGCAAGGCAAGGTTCATCAGGCCGGTGAAGAATGGCATCGCCATGAAGATGATCATGATCACACCGTGGGCGGTGAAGATCTGGTCATAGTGTTCAGGTGGCAGGTAGCCAGGCGAACCCTCGGTGGCCATGGCCAACTGGGTACGCATCATGATGGCGTCGGCAAAACCACGCAGCAGCATGACCATGGCAACGATGACGTACATGACGCCGATTTTCTTGTGGTCGACCGAAGTCAGCCACTCGGTCCACAGGTAGGTCCACTTCTTGAAATAAGTGATTGCTGCAAACAGTGCCAGACCACCCAGCGCGATCATGGCGATAGTCACCATTACGATCGGCTCGTGGAACGGGACCGCATCCCAACTTAATTTACCAAACATCGTTTACTCCTCTGCCCCAGCAGTTGAATGCGAGCCCGTGTCAGAACCTTCAACCGCGGCCACTTCTTTCTTCTCGTGCTTGACCGGCTTGCCTGGCTTCATACCTTCGTACTTGTCGACGATTTTCTGAAACAGGTTCGGCTCATACGTGGAGTACAGGGCGACTGGGTTGTTCTGGCTCGGTTTGGTCAGGGCATCGTATTCAGCTTGATCAAGCTGTTTAGGTGCGGCCTTGACTTCGGCTACCCAGGCGTTGAAATCTTCCTGGCTCGTCGAGATCGCTTTGAATTTCATGCCGGTGAAGCCAGCGCCGCTGTAGTTCGCGGAGATGCCTTCCATTTCAGCTTTTTCGTTGGCGATCAGGTGCAGTCGGGTCTGCATGCCTGCCATCGCGTAGATCTGACCGCCCAGGGCAGGGATGAAGAACGAGTTCATCACGGCGTCGGAGGTGATCCGGAAGTTAAGCGGGGTGTTCTCCGGGAAACGGATCTGGTTAACCGTGGCGATACCCAGGTCCGGGTAGATGAACAGCCACTTCCAGTCCAGCGCGACCACTTCGATGTTGATCGGCTTGACGTCGGACTCCAGCGGACGGTACGGGTCCAGCTCGTGGGTCGACTTATAGGTGATGTAACCCAGGGCGATGATGATGAGGATCGGAACCAGCCACACCGCGATTTCAATCTTGGTGGAGTGCGACCACTTCGGCGCGTAGGTCGCGCTGGTGTTCGACGCGCGGTATTTCCAGGCGAAGGCGAACGTCATGATGATCACAGGCACCACGACCAACAGCATCAGCAGGGTCGCGGTGATGATCAGGTTGCGTTGATCCAGACCGATCTGTCCTTTTGGGTCCATCAAGGTCCACTTGCAGCCTCCCAGCATTAACATCATGCCAAGCAGCGGCAAAAAGCCTAGTAATCGGGGGTACCTGTTTTTACTCATCTCACGACCTCTAAAGCAGCTTGCGCAATGCAGTTGGGTTTTGATCGCCAACACTTCACCCTGCCAAGGGTTGGCATTTCTCTTCGATTGAATAAGAGCCTGCCCATCACGTCATAACTCTACGTTTCACGGACCTGCGGTGAGTTCTTATTCGATTTCGTGGTTAAAGGCCTTGTTACAGACCAATTCCATTTGGTGCGGATAGTTGAAAGGCTGCCGGAACCTGGGGTCGCACAGAGCCATCCATCTGCCCCTCGACCGCTCCAATGCTCAAATATTGAACAGCACCGGACATTCAGTGCGGGCGATTGTAGTTAGCTAGCGATGTATAAACCATGTCTTATAAAGAAATAATTTTTATCGATTACAGCAATAATCCTTCACCATTATTGCAACGGTTCGCGATCTTATCGCGTTCGATTCTCAACAAAAACCACAAAAATTGCCGTGTTATTCGTCAGTGAGTCGCATCCCCTACAGGTCGTAAGGGCAAGGCAAACCGATGCAAGCCCCCATAAAACAAGGCATTCAGACATCACCGCGAGCCTCGAACAACCGAAGCTTGCGAGGCCGCTGCAAACGACGAACTGACAGCACAAATTGACCGCTCGGTGCAAATTTAAGCGGCCGATCGGCGGGTCAGAAACGTCCTGCGACAGCGTCCGTGTGACAACATGTCGCACACTGCGCGCACCTAAACTTGCCCCTCGTCACAGCCCTTTCACAAATCCCTACATACGAAAACGCCCCGGCCTTCCTTCAAGAAGGACCGGGGCGTTTGTGTAACGGTTCAGCCCTGGCGCTGACGATTCCGATAGATGCCCAGGGGCACCAGGATCACGGTCAGCACGAACGCTACCAGCGCCCATTGCGCCAGGGACAGGCCGAGGATCGGCGGGTACGGGGTGCTGCAGAAGCCGTCCACCTGGAAGCCCAGGGGGAACACCTTGGCCAGCGGCAGGTCGTCGACGATCGGTTGCAGCACGTCGATGCCGCAGCTGACCTGTGGAAAGAACTGGGTGTACACGTGATGGCCGGCAGCCGCGACGCCGCCGAGGGCGCTGAGGATCACCAGGCCTTCAAACAACGTGATCGCCCCCTTGGTGCGCATGGCCGCGCCGATGAACGCGAAGATCGCGATCAACAGCAGCGCATAGCGTTGCAGGATGCACAGCGGGCACGGCGCCTCGCCCAGCACCACCTGCATGTACAGCGCACCGCCGATCAGCGCCAGGCAGATGATGCCCAGCAACACCAGAAAGCGCCGCTCCCTGCCTAAACGCAATTCGTCACTCATCCCCGTTTCCCTTTGTTTGGTTGTGCCAATGGCCGCAAGTTTACACACAGAGAGTGGTTTAAACAGAGGGGGGTTAACGGGGGATTAATCGGGATAAATGTTGTGCGTGCAGGGACCCCATCGCGGGCAAGCCCGGCTCCCACAGGAGATCGCAATTCCCTGTGGGAGCCGGGCTTGCCCGCGAAGGTGCCGACTCGGTGCAGCGTCCTACCTTTATTCCAGCGCCGCCGCCGGCCCGAAGAACTCATAGCGCGCCTGCTTCTCAGGCACACCCAGGGCCTTCAAGTGGCGCTTGATGGCCGCCATGAAGCCCTTGGGGCCGAGGAAGTAGGCGTCGAGGTCGCGCTGCTCGGGCAGCCACGCAGCCAATTGTTCCTGGCTCAGCAGGCCGACTTTATCCGCCGCCGGGCTGACGCCGTCGTCCTCGGCGTAGCAGTAAAAGCGCTGGAGCTGCGGGTGCTGGGCAGCCAGGCCGTCGACCCAGTCGCGGAACGCATGCACCGAGCCGTTGCGCGCGCAGTGGATAAAATGCACCGGGCGCCGGGTGGCCAGGGCGGCTTCGAGCATCGGCAAGGTCGGCGTGATGCCGACACCGCCGCTGATCAGCACCAGCGGTTTGTCGCCGGCCGCCAGGGTGAACTCACCCGACGGCGGGAACAGGTCGAGGGTCGCACCGACCTGCAGTTGATCGTGCAGGTAGTTGGAGACCCGGCCACCGGCCTCGCGCTTGACGCTGATGCGGTACTGGCCGGCATCGCTCAGGGCCGACAAGGAGTAGTTGCGGCGCACTTCTTCACCGTCCAGCAGCAGCTTCATGCCAATGTACTGGCCTGGCGCAGCCTTGAGGATCGGGCCGTTATCCACAGGGGCAAAATAGAACGAGATGATCTCGGCGCTCTCCTCCACGCGCTTGACCAGCGTGAACGGCCGCGCGCCGCGCCAGCCACCCGGGGCCTGGGCTTTTTCCTCGTAGATCGCCGCCTCGGCGCCGATCAGGATGTCCGCCAGCTGGCCGTAGGCCGCGCCCCAGGCACTCATCACCTCGGGGGTGGCGATCTCGCTGCCGAGCACCTCGCTGATCGCCCGCAGCAAGCAAGCGCCGACAATCGGGTAGTGTTCCGGCAGGATCTGCAACGCCACGTGCTTGTTGATGATCTTCGCCACCAGGTCGCCCAGCTGGTCCAGCTGGTCGATATGCCGCGCGTACATCAACACGCCGTTGGCCAGCGCCCGAGGCTGGTCGCCGCTGGCCTGGTGGGCCTGGTTGAACAGCGGACGGACCTCGGGGTACTCGGACAGCATCATGCGGTAGAAATGGGTGATCAGCGCTTCACCGCCGCTTTCCAGCAGAGGCACGGTGGATTTGACGATGGCACGGTCTTGGGCACTAAGCATGGGAGCCTCCTGGGCTTCTTTACTGATTACCCTTCTCTACTCAGTATTCATGCCAACTTATTAATCGTTATTTTTCAATCACTTAAAGAATTTGTAGTCAGTTTGACCTCCTACGCCTTATAGTCATAAGGACTACAAGGAGTCATTATGACTGCGCAATCACTGCTCACCACCCTGCTCCCCCTGGTCGCCGACCTGTCTCGCGAGCTGCCCGAAGGCGAGCGTTACCGCCGCCTGTTGCAAGCCATGCGCGCACTGCTGCCCTGCGATGCCGCTGCGTTGCTGCGCCTGGATGGCGACTGGCTGGTGCCGCTGGCGGTCGACGGCTTGAGCGCCGACACCCTCGGTCGGCGCTTCAAGGTCAGCGAGCATCCGCGCTTCGCCGTGCTGCTGGGCAGCCCCGGTCCGACGCGGTTTGACAGTGACAGCGAGCTGCCCGACCCCTATGACGGCCTGGTCGATGGCCTGCACGGGCACCTGCAAGTGCATGACTGCATGGGCTGCCCGCTGTTTGTCGACGACCAGCCGTGGGGCCTGCTGACACTGGATGCGCTCGACACCGAACGCTTCGAACGCGTGGAGCTGGACGCCCTGCAGGCCTTTGCCAGCCTCGCCGCCGCCACCGTCAACGTGGCCGAACGCATCGAACGCCTGGCCTTGCGCGCCGAAGACGCACACCAGCGCGCCGAGATCTATCGCCAGGCCAGCGGCCAGCAGCACAAGGAGATGATCGGCCAGAGCAAGACCCACAAGCGCCTGGTCGAAGAAATCAAGCTGGTCGGCGGCAGCGACCTGACCGTGCTGATCACCGGCGAAACCGGGGTGGGCAAGGAATTAGTGGCCCAGGCGATCCACGCCGCTTCATCGCGTGCAGACAAACCGCTGATCAGCCTCAACTGCGCGGCCCTGCCGGAAACCCTGGTCGAAAGCGAACTGTTCGGGCACGTGCGCGGGGCCTTTACCGGCGCGCTGAACGAGCGGCGCGGCAAGTTTGAACTGGCGAACGGCGGCACGTTGTTCCTCGATGAAGTCGGCGAGCTGTCGCTGACGGTACAAGCCAAGCTGCTGCGCGTGCTGCAAAGCGGGCAGTTGCAGCGCCTGGGCTCGGACAAGGAGCATCAGGTGGATGTGCGCCTGATCGCCGCCACCAACCGCGACCTGGCTGACGAAGTGCGCAACGGCCGCTACCGCGCCGACTTCTATCACCGCCTGAGTGTGTACCCGCTGCAAGTGCCGGCACTGCGCGAACGCGGACGCGATGTACTGTTGTTGGCCGGTTTTTTCCTCGAACAGAACCGTTCACGCATGGGCCTGGGCAGCCTGCGCCTGACCAGCGATGCCCAGGCGGCGCTGCTGGCCTATAACTGGCCGGGCAATGTGCGCGAGCTGGAACATTTGATCGGACGCAGCGCACTCAAAGCCCTGGGTAACTGTCACGAGCGCCCGAAGATTCTCAGCCTCAGCGCCCACGACCTCGATTTGCCGGACGTCAGCGCAGCGGTGATCGAAGCACCGGCGCCGGTGCCTGCCGCCCTCACGAGCGACCTGCGCCAGGCGACCGAGCACTATCAGCGTGAACTGATCACTGCCTGCCTGGAACGCCACCAGCACAATTGGGCCAGCGCCGCCCGCGAACTCGGCCTCGACCGCGCCAACCTCGGCCGCCTGGCCAAGCGCCTCAACCTCAAATAACACTGCACTCCCACGGTAGGCGCTGGCTTGCCGGCGCCTACACCTGCGCTGGCTTCAGAACCGGACTCACAGGCTTGGGCTTACGAAACACCAACACATTCCCCAACATCACCAGCACCAACCCCGCCAGTGCCGGCGCCGTCCATTGGTAGCCCTCGGCAAATGCCGACACATTCAACGCCACCACGGGAAACAGCACCGTGCAATACGCCGCACGCTCCGGGCCCATGCGTCCCACGAGTGTCAGGTAGGCGGTAAAGCCAATCACCGACCCCGGAATCACCAGGTACCACAGCGCGCCGATGTACCGCGCACTCCAGTCCATGTCGAAGGGAATCCCGCGCACCGCACAGTAAGTCGCCAGCATCGTCGCCCCGTACGCCATGCCCCAGGCATTGGTGGTCAGCGGCTTGAGCCCGGCTTTCTGCTGCAGGCTCGACAACATATTGCCGGCCGAGAAACACAGGGTCCCCAGCAACGCCAGGCCCAACCCCAGCAAGGTCTGCGGGCTGGCGGTGTGGCCCACCAGCTCCGGCCAGAACAACAGACCCAAGCCCAGCAAGCCGAGGCCGCCGCCCATCAATACATTGCGCGCCACCCGCTGACCGAAAAACACTCGGGCATTCAGCGCGTTCCACAATGTCGCCGTGGAAAACACCACCGCCACCAGCCCGCTGGGGATCCACTGGCTGGCCGTAAGAAAGCACATGAAGTTGACGCAAAACAGGCACAGTCCCTGGGCCAGGCAGATCAGATGCCCGCGCCGGTTCATCACCTGCAACTTGCGGCTGAGCAGCAACAACGCAAACAACAACAGCGCGGCCAAACCGAAGCGGTAGACGATCGACACGGGAATCGCCACCACGCCCAGCTGCCACTTGAGGGCGATCCAGGTGGTGCCCCAGATCAGCACGGTGAGTAAATACAGGAAAAGGTTCATAGCGGGCTCCATCGGTTGAGCCACAGTGTCGCCTTCAACCGGTGTCGCGCTCTTGCAGATTCTTGCGCTTTTGTCGGGCGGTGGGATCACAGCGCCAGCCTCCCGGAGTAGGATGCAAGGCATCCAAGAGTACTCACCATGCCTGACCTGGAATCCCTGCAAGTCTTTCAAGCCCTTAACCGCTCGCCCAACGCACGCCTGGAAGCCTGCGCCGAGCTCGGTGACGGCTTGTCCGCGGCCTTGTGGAGCAACCACCACGACGCCCAGGATTACCAGGCGCCCAGCCATCACACCTTGTCGTGCTACATCGGCGGCGGCACCGGTACATTCCGGCGCGATCAACCGGGCACCAAGGGCGGGCCCGACAAGCTCTGCATCCTGCCCGCCGAACACCAGTCGGCATGGGTGATCAACGGCGAGATCCGCCTGGCCCATGTGTATTTCAGCCCGGAGCAGTTTGCCTTGGGCTGCGTCACCCTGCTCGACCGCGAGCCGCGCACCTTGCAACTGCGCGAAAGCACCTTCCTGGAAGACGCCAGCCAGGCCCGGCGCTTTCACCAGTTGATCGCGCTCAACTGGCACGAGCCCGCCGAGCGCCTGCTGACCAGCAGCCTGGCGCGTGAAATGCTCAGCCACACGCTGCTCAGCCAGGTCGGCGCGCGCGACGGATTGCGTTTGAAAGGCGGCTTGGCGGCGTACCAGCGGCGGCGGCTGGTGGAGTACATCGACCAGCACCTCGAAGACCCGATCAGCCTGGGACAACTGGCTGGAATGTGCGCGCTGTCCGAATACCACTTCGCGCGGATGTTCCGCCAGAGCTTCGGCCTGCCGCCACATCAATACCTGCTGGCGCGGCGCCTGACCCGTGCACAGGCCTTGCTGCGCAGCGGCGCCCTGCCCTTGGGCGAGATTGCCTTGATGTGCGGTTTTTCCAGCGCCAGCCACTTCACCCATCGCTTTCGCCAGGCCATGGGCGCCACGCCGGGTGAATACCGCCTGGCGTTCTGCGCCTAAACCATCAAGCCCAACGTTTTTGCCTTGGCCACTGCCTGAGTGCGCCGCTCCACGCCGAGCTTGCTGTGGATACGCCGCGCGTGGGTCTTGACCGTGTGCAGCGAGATAAACAGCCGGTCGGCAATTTCCAGGTTGGAGTTGCCCAGGGCAATTAACTGCAGCACTTCCAGCTCCCGTTGGCTCAGCGGATTTTCCAGCGCGCCCGGCGTGGAGGCCTGCGGCTCCATACCCAGTTCGCTGAGCAGCCCCGGCGAGCGCAAACGCAGCTCGCGAATCGCCTGCTGCACCTGGCAACGCGCGGCCAGTTCCAACCCGGTCTGCAGTGAGCGGCGCGCCAGGACCGGATCACCGACCTGCCACGCGACCTCGCCCAGCACCAGGTGCAGTTCGGTTTCCAGGCAAAGCATGCCGCGCCGGTGCGTAGTGTCCAGCAGGGCCGTCAGCCGCGCCACCGGCTGGTCGCAGCACCCCAGCTTCACCTCCGCCAGCACCAGCAGGTATTCAAGACGCGGGATCAGTTCGAGGGTGGCCGGCGGCGCCTGTTTGGCCTGCGGCCCTCGGAAATGACGGAGCACGCGGCGCACCGCTTCGACGGTCAATTCCGCACGGCCCTGCTGCAACCAGAAATGCCCGCTGACCAACAACAGCACCGCGCGGTACACCGTGTCCGGCACCAGGCGCCGCTGCATCAGCCGCTCGGCCTCGCGCAGCTGGAAAAATGCCTGGGCGTAATCGCCGCGGTTGGCGGCCAACAGCGCCAGGCCGAGAAAACCGTAGAGCACGCGTTTGTCGTGACTGTGCAGGCACATTGTCAGGCCGGTTTCAAAGCACTCGGCGGCCAGCGTGTCTTGCCCTTGGCGCAGCGCCAGGTGCCCGCGTCGCAGGGCGATACGCCCCACCAGGGGCCCAGCCGTGAGCCGCTGCTGGAGTAACATCGCCTGCACATTCTCCAGCAGGCTTTGCGCGCGATAGGGCGCGCCGCGCTGTTCGAGCAATTGCGCGTGATCCAGTTCGAGCAGCGCCTCCAGCAATAACGAACCGTGGGCGCGTGCCAGGCACAAGGCTTCGCGGCTCAGCGCCTGGGCCACGTCCAACTCACCGCGCAGCAGCGCTTGCTGGGTCAGGCCCGACAGGCACATCAGCCGCGAGGTCCAAGCGCTGTCGGGCAAGGCTTGCAGGGCTTCGAGAAAATGCACGCGCGAGCGTTCGGCATCGCCGCCCAAATGCAGCAGCCAGCCCCACTGCGCCTGCCAGCGCGCGAGCAGATAGCGCTGCTGCGCCGCCGTCGGTTGCGGGGCGAAGCGGGCCAATTGGTCGATGCACTGCGCAGCCTGGTCGAAGCGCCCGGCGAACAGCAACGCCGCCGTGACCAGGCCCACCAGCTGCGCCGAGCCCAGCATCAATTCTTCGCCATGCTGTTCATGCAGGCGCAGCAACAACGCAGCGTTCTGCTGGCGGAACAGGTCCTCGAAGCTGAAGTGCTGCAACAGGCTGACGGCGACTTCATATTCTTCGGCCAGCAGCGCCTGTTCGAAGGCGGCCTGCCAGTCCTGCTCGGCGGTGAACCACTGGCAGGCGCGCCGATGCCAGGAGCGCTTCGCCGCCCAGGGTTCGGCGCGCAGCAGTTGCGCCAGCGGCGGGAAAACCTGCAGCCAATCGGTGTCCTCCCACGGCTGGATGAAGGCACCGAGGGCCTGCAGATCCCGCAGGTACTGAACCCCATCGCCAAAGCCGAACAGGTGTTCGCACAGCCCCGCATTGAAGCGCGGCAAATGGGCCAGCACCCGCCAGGCTTCGGCGAGTTCCGGCGGCAGGGTGCTGAAGAGTTCGTGTTGCAGGTAGTCGAGCAAGGTCTTGTCGGGGTGGCCATCGCCAAGCAAGGCGATACGCACCCCGGCGCACCAACCGGCGCTGAACTGCAGCACGCTGTCGACCGACTGCCCGGACGCCTGGCAGAGCAGTTGCTGGATTTCCGCCGCACTGAACGCCAGCTCACCGCCACACTCCAGCAACTCATCGTCGAGCAGCAGGCGCGGCCAGTTGCACACTGGGCGACGTCGCGCGCCCAGCCACCAGGTCAGCGCGGGGCTGCTGGCCGTGAGCAGGCGGTCGAGCAAGGCGTCGGTGTCGGGTGTGGGCAGGCGGCAGAAATCATCGAGGAACAACCACGCAGGGGATTGCCAGCGGCTGAGGTCCAGCAGCAACGTGGCTTCATCGCTGAACGCCAGGCCGAGGTTTTGTGCCAGGCGCTGGCACAACTCGAATGGGCTGAGGGCCGCGCCATTGAGCGGCAGCCAATACACCTGACACCCCGGTGGTGCCTGCAATGCGCACTCGCCGAGCAGCGCGCTCTTGCCGCTGCCGCCCGGCGCGCAAAGCAATCTGACCCGGGCCTGCGCCGCCAGCAAAGGCTCGGCCAGGCGGGGGCGGAGCAGATGGTGGGCGGACAGCCGAGGCATGAATCCAGGACGGTCCAGGCAGCGTGTCATGGCGGTCATAGCTGCATCCTGCGTTTTTATTGTTGTGCAACCTGGCGCCTACCCTAGTCCTGTGGCCGGCGGTTGTTGAAGAAGTATTCAGCAGGGTGATTGGCAAGCATAAAAAAGCGCCGAAAACCTGCAGGAGCCGGTGTGCCGGCGATTGCGGCAGATCAGCCACCCCATCGGCAGCTGACAGACCGCTATCGCCGGCAAGCCGGCTCCTGCAGATGAAGGTGTCGGTCAGCGCACGCCTGAGGCGCGCAACGCCGCTGGCGTGTAATCCGCCGCCTTGGCATCGAAGCCGAACACGAAGCTGCTCTTCTCCTCGTTCTTCATGCCCAGGGCGATGTAGCGCCCGGCAATGATGTCGTACAGGGTTTCGACGGTGTAGGCCGGGGTCTGGTGGTTGTAGTAGAACTGCGCATGGCCTTCGGCGACACGCCATAGCTGGCCGCGACCGTCGTAGTGATCGACCAGCGCCACCTGCCAGCTGTCTTCATCGATGTACATGTGGCGCTTGGCGTAGATGTGTCGCTCGCTCGGCTTGACGGTGCCGACCACTTCCCACACGCGGTGCAGCTCATAGCGGGTCAGGTCCTGGTTGATGTGCCCGGCCTTGATGATGTCGTCGTACTTGAGTGACGGCGAATCGAGCTTGTAGCTGTTGTAGGGGATGTACATCTCCTTCTTGCCCACCAGTTTCCAGTCGTAGCGGTCGGGCGCGCCGGAGAACATGTCGAAGTTGTCGGAGGTGCGCAAACCGTCGGCGGCAGTGCCCGGCCCGTCGTAGGCCACTTGCGGCGCGCGGCGCACTCGGCGCTGGCCGGCGTTGTAGATCCAGGCCAGGCGCGGCTCCTTCACCTGGTCGAGGGTTTCATGCACCAGCAGCACGTTACCCGCCAGGCGCGCCGGCGCCGTGACCGACTGCTTGAAGAAGGTCAGCACGTTGGCGCCCTTGGCCGGGTCCATGTCCGGGATCAGTTGCGGCACCGCCACTTCTTCCTCGAAGCGGATCGGCGTGTAGCTGCCGTTGGTCTGCGGGGTGGCCTGGGTGATGATGCGGCGCAGGTTGCCGCCGTGGTAGCGAGTGATGTGGTTCCACAGCACCTCCACGCCATTCTTGGGGATCGGGAACGCGTAGTAGCGGTTGCCGGTAAAACCTTCCAGGCCGTTGCCGTCGTTGATCGCATGCACGTTCAACGCGCTGCGCTTGATCGACTCGTAGATCTCCGGCGGCAGGTTGACCGTGCGGTGGCTCGGGTACACCGGGATCTTGTAGGTGTCGGGGTAGCGCTTGAACATCGCGACCTGGCCGTCGGAGAGCTTGTCCTTGTACTTGTCGACGGTGGCGGCGGTGATCACGAACAGCGGTTTTTCACTGGCAAACGGGTCGGCGAGAAAGCCCTTGCTGTCCACCGCGCCGGCGTTTTTCGGGATGCCGCCGGTCCAGGCCGGAATCGAGCCATCGGCATTCCCGGCCTTTTCGGCACCGACCGGGGTCAGGGTGGTACCGAGCTTCGCCGCTTCTTCCGGCGACACCGCCGCCATCACGTTGGCGGCCAGCAGGCTGAGGGCCAACACGCCGCATTGCAGAATCATCTTGCGCATAAAAGCATCCTTTTCAAGCCGTGATCAGAAGTTCGCGCCGACGCTGAAGGCGAGGAAGTCGCGGTCGGTCAGGGTGTTGTAATGGCCGCCGAAAAAGTCGGTGTAGCTGAGGCTGGCGGTGTAGGTGTTGCGGTAGTCGGCATCGACGCCGATGCTCACCGCCTTGGCGCCTTCGTTGAACAGGCCATTGGGGCCGTAGCCCTTCACGTCATGGGACCAGGACAGGTTGGGCTTGAGGTTGACCCCGGCGAACACGTTGTTGTAGTCGAGGATCGCCCGGGCGCGGTAGCCCCACGAGGTCGCTGTCACAAACCCATCGGTATCGCCCTGGTAGCCGTAGACGCCATAGACCGAATCACGCCCGTAGCGCAGTTTGCTCTTGGACTCCAGGCCCGCCACGTAGGTGACGCCCGCCTCGCCCACCAGGGTCAGGCGGTCGGCGCCCATGACCTGGTCGAAAAACTGCGTGAAGGTGGTCTGCGCCTGGGTGACTTGCTTGCGGCGATAACCTTTGTTGTCGGCGCCGGCCGAAGAGCTGATCACCGAGGTACCCGGCACGGCGGGGTTGACCAGCGCCAGGGTCAGGTCGGTGGTGTTCAACTGCACCGGCGCATTGGGCCGGTAGCTGATCTCGCCGCTCCAGGCCGTGCCGGTGGGCAGGGTGGTGGAGAAGCTGGCGCCGTACAGGCGAATGTCTTCCGGGTAATCGAGGTAGTACTGGCCGCGGCCGAGCATCAGCGCGGAAACCAGTGACGGACGCAGGGCTGCCGGCGTGCCGGGCAGCAACGCGCCCAAGCCATTGAGCGTGGCCTGCCCGGCGCTGGTGGTGCCCACGGTGGGCGTACGGCTGTGGTAGTTCATGAAGTACAACGCGTACTCGGTGTCGTCCCCCAGCCAGCGCAACGCTGCACCAAACTGGCCGCCGTCGCGGGCTTCACGGTCCTTGCCGCGCTGCACCACGATCCCTTCCCGGGTGACTTCAAAACCCTGCCCGACCAGATTGGCCGCCGGCTGAAAGCCCGCCGCCGCCGCGCTGCCCACGGTGTAGTTATTGTTGCACCCGTGCGCGACCACATCGTTGCCAAAGAACGTGCCGCAGTTATCCACCACGGTGTTTTCCCAGTTCAACTGGTAGAAACCTTCCACCGTCAGCTGGTTGGTCAGGCTCTGCGAGGCGAAGAGCATGTTCACCGGGATCAGGCCTTCCTTGATCTCCGCGCCGGGGCGGCGGAAGGCGGAAACGTCGATCGGGTTGATGCTGTTGATGGAGTTACCGATAAAGGTGCTTTCGCCCCAGCTGACCACCTGCTTGCCCACCCGCACGTTGCCCGGCAGGTCGGCGATGGAATAGTTGTGATAGACGAAGGCATCGAGCAATTCGTAGCCGGAGGAGCGCGCGCCCTCGTCGCGATGGTGATTGCTGATCTGCTTGAACTCGCGGTCTTCGTCCTGCAGTTCGAAGTCGTACCAGTACTTGCCACGCACGAACACGCCGCTGTCACCGTATTTGAGTTCAAGGTCGTGGATGCCCTTGAAGATTTTCGAGAAGGTCTCGCCCTTCTTGAAGTTCAGCCGCCCGTCATCCCCGGTCGACGCCTGGCCCGTACCGCCGTTGGCCACGCCTACCAGCTTCTTGTCGGCATCGCGCATGCCCCAGCTCGCGCCGACCGACAGCGAGGAATCGAATTGCCCTTCGATCTCGCCAATGTTGAATGAAACAGCCTGTGCCTGGGCACAGCACCCCAACGCAACCGCAGCGGCCAGCGCCTGTGGCCTGAAGATGGCGCGCATTGTTGTTCTTGTCATGCGTCTTCCCCGGTGAGTGACAGAAGGCCCCACCCTACTGCCGCCTGTCAGGAGCGATAAGCGCACCAAGGAGGGATTCGTGTTGTCGCTCGAAAGGATGACGAGGCGCTCTGGCCGGGCTCCTGGCCGGGCCATGATCGCGGTGGATGGCGGCTTATCAGGCGCATGGATGGCATGGGCACTGATTATTGCCACTTCGGTAACAGTCCTTGTCATGAACCGGCATTACTCATTTTGTAACAAGCGACTATTCTTACCGGGCTTTCAGGGCAAACGGCCCGCTTCCTCGACAGGAAGAACAGCCAGCTTTAAATGGATTGATGCCTGTTTTCAATCCGTTACCCGTGTTCACTGACGTTGATTTGTCGCTCCTTGATCCAACGTCTGACTTCAGCCGCTGCGTTTGCAGCGGCTTTTTTTTGCCCGAAATAAAACGGGGCGCCATCAGCGCCCCGTGGGATTCAATCTTTTTCAGGCAACGATCAGAGGCTGTACTTCTGCAAATTGGCCATCATCTCCTTCAAGGCCTCGATATTGTCCTTGGGGTGGGCCGCACCTTCGAAGTCGCAGATCTGCGCCCAATGCGCCGCCACATCATCCGGCGAAAAACCGGCTTCGGGATCAAAGCCCACACCCAGGCTGCGCTCCCAGCGAGTCTTGCCGATCCAGCCGCCGCCCACTTCAAACAGCCCCGAGGTTTCCTGGCACGCCTCGCTGCCCAGGTACACCACCAGCGGGCTGACCAATTCAGGCTTGAGGCGCTCGAACACCTGCGGCGGGATCAGGCCTTCAGTCATGCGCGTGCCACCGGTGGGAGCGATGGCATTGACCAGGATATTGTTCTTGCGCCCTTCCAAGGCCAGGGTACGGGTGAGGCCATACAGCCCGAGCTTGGCCATGCCGTAGTTGGACTGGCCGAAGTTGCCGTAGATGCCCGAGGTGGACGCAGTGAAGATCACCCGGCCATAGCCTTGCTCACGCAGGTGCGGCCAGGCGGCGCGGGTGACTTTGTAGGCGCCTTCGACATGTACCCGGTAAACCAGGTCCCAGTCGCTGTCGTCCATTTTATGGAAGGTTTTGTCACGCAGGATGCCGGCGTTGTTGACCACCACATCGATGCGGCCAAAGGCGTCGAGGGCGTTCTGTACGATCTTGTCACCTTCGGTGACAGAGTCATGGTTGGCCTCGGCGACACCGCCGGCGGCGCGGATTTCGGCGACCACGCGATCGGCAGCGGAGGCATTGGCGCCCTCGCCCTGGGTCGAACCGCCCAGGTCGTTGACCAGCACCTTGGCCCCGTGCCGGGCGAACAGCAGCGCATGGGCGCGACCCAATCCGCCGCCGGCGCCGGTGACGATCACGATCTTATCCTGGAACTGCACTGACTCACTCATACCGAACTCCAAAGGCGACAATGGGAATGGGTCGAGTGTCCGGCAAGGCGCGCCTGGTCACAATAAATACGGCCAGGGCTGAATGGTGCTCGATAAGGCAGCGGGATGATTGCGGGTTCTGGGCGATGACTGGCCTGGGACAATGCCGCTAGCGCAGGCAAGCCAGTTCCAACACCGGATGCCCAACCTGGTCCCGAAACGCCTGGTAATGCTTGAGCACCTGCACGGGCGCCTCGATCTGCGGGTAGTGGCCGATATTGGCCAGCAGCACGGTGTCGGCGTGGGGCACCAATTGGTGGTAGCGCTCGACCATGTGCGCGCCGGAGATCGGGTCTACCTCGCCATCGATCACACGCAGCGGCACTTCGCCGCGCTGCATGGCATCCACCCAACGCTCACGCAGGCGTCGGCGCTGGGGGATGTAGGCAATCAGTTTGTGCAGGATGCGCGTGCCGTCGTTGCAGTTGATCAGGCTCCAGAAATCATCCAGGGCGCTTTCACTGGGGCGCGTATCGGGGCCGAAGATCTGGCTGAAGCTGTCGGACAAGGCGTTGCGCCCGAAGGCGCGGCCGATCATCCAGCCCAGGGGGCTGAGCAAGAGTTTTTGCACCAGCGCCGGACGATGGGTTTCGGGGAACAGCCCACCGTTGAGGAACACGCAGCTGGCCATGTGAAACCGACCTTCATAGTGCCGTGCCAGGAGTTCCTGGGCCACGCTGTCCCCGTAGTCGTGGGCCAGCACGTGAACCGGCTGCTCCACCCGCAGGTGTTCGAGCAAGGCCTGTTGCACGTCAGCCTGCTCGAGCAGGCAATAGGTATGGTTCAAAGGCTTGGCCGAGTCGCCGAAGCCGAGCATGTCGCAGGCGATCACTAGGTTGCGCTGGGCCAGCGGTTGCCACAGGTAATGCCAGTCCCAACTGGCGGTGGGGAAGCCATGGATCAGCAGCAGCGGCTCGCCCTGCCCCGCCACCCAGTAACGGATGGTGCGGCCACGAAAGACGAATTCCTGCCCGCGCTTGCGCCAGGCTCTCAGCGGGATCTCGGCGAGTGGCATCAGCTTTTATATCCAGGGTCTTGAGCATCCAACTTACGCAGCAGCGCCGGCCAGGCCAGCGCGCCCCCCATACCTAGTGCACTCTTGGTGACAGCAGCCACCATCGCCTTGGCACCGGCGAGAATCTGCGGCCCGATAGGGATCAACTCGGCGCCACCGTTTTGCGCCAGCACCTGGATATCGCAGGCGCGCTGGAAGGTGAACATCATCAGGAAAGTGTCGGCGATGGTACTGCCACAGGTCAGCAGGCCGTGGTTGTGCAGCATCAGGAAATTGTTGTCGCCAAGGTCGGCCTGCAGGCGGGCCTTCTCTTCGTGGTTCAGCGCCACGCCTTCGTAAGCGTGATAGGCCAGGCTCGACAGCACGAAGATCGATTGCTGGCTGATCGGCAGCACGCCCTGTTTCTGCGCGGCCACCGCTACACCGGCGGCGGTATGGGTGTGCAGCACGCAGGTGACATCGTGGCGAACTTCATGGATGGCACTGTGGATCGTGTAGCCCGCCGGGTTGATCTCGTAGGGGCTGTCCATCAGCTTGTTGCCGGCCTGGTCGACCTTGACCAGGCTCGACGCCGTGATTTCGTGGAACATCAGCCCGTACGGGTTGATCAGGAAATCATAGGTGCCCGGCACCTTGGCCGAGATATGGGTGAAGATCAGGTCATCCCAGCCATGCAGCGCCACCAGGCGATAGCAGGCGGCCAGGTCGACACGCGCTTGCCATTCGGCAGCACTGACCTGGTCTTTGACATTCTGTGGCGATAGAACGGGGGCTAGGCTCACGGCAATGACCTCCTTGGCGCGCTTTATTATTGTTTTTTTGGGTGAAGGGCCAGTCTAGTCAGACCTCATGGCAGGCGTAGTTGCCTTCGCAGCCAGCTTGATGACCGAGCGAGTCACTACGCAGAATAGTTGAAAGTAGCCCGTGTCGCGTCAGAGAAGTGCCGCCAACAAAGGCACGGCGAACAGGTTGAGCAAGCCCGTCAACACCATCACCAGGCCCGCCACCGAGCCTTCTTCACCGCCCACTTCATGGGCGCGGCTCACGCCGGCGCCGTGGGCACCCACGCCAAACAACGCACCACGCGCCAGCGGCGTGCGCAGCGGCAGCCACTTGAGCAGCACGCCGCCGAGCATTGCGCCGAAGACACCGGTGAACATCACAAACACGGCGGTAAGCTCCGGTACGCCGCCCAGGTCGGACGACACCGGCATGGCGAACGGCGTCGTGATCGAGCGCGGCACCAGCGACATCGTCACCGAGCTGTCCAGCGCCAGCGCCTTGGCCAACCCGAACGAGGTGCCGATGGAGGCCGCGCTGCCTGCCACCATCCCCAGCAGCAACGCCGACCAGTGCCGCGCCAGCAAGCGCCGCTGTTGCCAGATCGGCACGGCGAACGCCACGGTCACCGGGCCCAGCACCAGCATCAGCCAGTGGGTGTCGGCGGCGTATTCGGCGTAGGCGGTCTTCATCGGCACGGCCACCGCCAGCAACAGCACCGGGACCAGGATCAGCGGCGACAACAGGTAGCGACCGGTACGCCGATAGATCCAGCGGCTGAACACATACGCGCCAAGGGTCAGCGCGAGCCAGAACACCGGCATCAGCTCAAGCTTCATGGCGCAGCCTCCAGCGACACACGGCTTCCACCGTAAAGGCCGTCACCAGCATCACCGCCAGCGTGCTGAAGCCGATCACCAGCAGGATGCGCCAGCCGTCGTTGCGCAGCAGGCCGCCGTAATCGAGCAGGCTCATCAGCGCCGGAATGAAGAACAGCAGCATTTCCGCCATCAACACCCCGGCGCCCAGTTGCAGGGCTGCCGGCTTGACCAGGCCACTGGCGAAGGTCGCCAGCAACAGCCCGAGCCCCACCACGCCACCGGGGATCGGCCAGGCCAGCCACACCGCCAGTTGAGTGCCGAGCAGGTAGATAGCCAACAACACAACCAGTTCGGTCAACAAACGGCCAAGGTGTTTGAAGGTGAAACGTTTCATGGGCTTTGGATCCTCGCAGTACGCCCATTTTAGAGAGCCGCCTTCCATCCCCACAGCGAATTGTTAGACTGCCAGCTATTCCACCCTGGAATAGCGAGCGGGATGCACACCCATGGAATTCAAACAGCTGCGCAGCTTTGTCGAAGTGATCCACCGTGGCGGGTTTACCCAGGCCGGGAAAACCCTGCACATCAGTCAGTCCGCCGTCAGCAAGCAAGTGGCGCAGCTGGAGCAAAGCCTCGGTACGCCGCTGCTCGACCGCATCGGCTCGCAGGTGCGCCTGACCGCCGCCGGCCAGGTGGTGCTGCAACGCGCCGAGGCCATGCTGCGCCTGCAGACCGAACTGCTGAGCGAGCTGGACGATATGCACCAGCTCACCCGCGGCGAGTTGCGCCTGGGCCTGCCGCTGCTGGCGGGGGATACGTTGTTTGCCGGGCTGTTTGCCGAGTATCGGCGGCGCTACCCGAACGTCACCATCCAGTTGCTGGAGGGCGGCAGCCGCAATATCGAGCAGGCGATTCTCAGCGGTGAACTGGAAGTCGGCGGCAGCTTGAAGCCCAGCGACCCGGCGTTCGCCTGGCAAGCCTTCTGCGATGAGCCGCTGGATGCACTGCTGCCGATTGATCACCCACTGGCGGACAACGCCCAGGTGCGCCTGGAGGAATTGGCCGACACGCCGTTCCTGATGTACCAACGCAGCTTCGTCCTCAACGACCGGCTGATGCAGGCGTGTCACCAGTTGGGCTTTACCCCGAAGGAAATCGGGCGCAGCGGCCAGGCCGACTTTCTTGCGGCGCTGGTCGCGGCAGGCCAGGGCGTGGTGCTGTTACCCAGCGTGGTCGCCCGTGGGCTGGTGCGACCCGGCGTCGTGCGCCTGACACTGAAGGCGCCCGACTTCCTGCGCTGGGACATTGCCTTTATCTGGCGTGAAGGCGCCTATCTGTCGAGAGCCGCACAAGCCTGGCTGGCGTTGCTGCGTGAGTTTCCGGTCAAGCGCGCAGTGCTGTGACCAGCTCGGCCAGCCACGGCTCGGCGTCGGCTTCGGGGGTCACGCTTTCACTGGCGTCCAGGCGCAGCATCGGCAGCACTTCGCGCACGCCCAGCTCAGCGAACAGCTCGCGCATTTGCTCACCGCCGCCACAGAAGGTGTCGCCGTAGCTGGCGTCGCCCAGGCCGATCACCGCACCGGGCAGGCCGCGCCAGGCAGCAGGCAATTGGTCGCGAATGGTCGAATACAATGGTTGCAGGTTGTCCGGCAACTCACCCATGCCGGTGGTCGAGGTCACCGCCAGGAACGCCTCGGGGGCAAACGCCTGCACGTCCGCCAGGCTCGCGCGTGGATTGTGCCAGGCGTCAAAACCGGCCGCGTTGAGGATGCCTGCGGCGTGGCGGGCGACTTCTTCAGCCGTGCCGTACACCGAGCCGGAAAGGATGGCGACTTTCATCAATCTGATCCTGTAGTTGAGCGAAAGCGTGGGATATTAGCAGCTGTGGCAAATATTTCGGTGCACACCGTGCAACATTCGGCGCCTGTCATAAACTGCCAGCACCCCCACACACCATGGACCGCTCAATGATCAACGCCCACCTGATGCAAATGGTGATCAACGCTTCCAACGACGGCATCGTCGTCGCCGAACGCGAAGGCAAGGACAAGCCGCTGATCTACGTCAATCCGGCATTTGAGCGGATGACCGGCTATACCCTCGATGAAATCCTCTACCAGGATTGCCGCTTCCTGCAATCGGGCGACCGTGACCAGCCGGCACTGATGGCCATCCGCGAGGCCTTGGAGAGCGGCGGTTCGTGCCGTGAAACCCTGCGCAATTACCGCAAGGATGGCAGCCACTTCTGGAACGAGCTGTCAGTGTCCACAGTGCGCAACCAGGCGGACAAGCAGACCTATTTTGTCGGCGTTCAAAAGGACGTCACCGTGCAGGTCAAGGCGCAGCAGCGGGTTTCCCAGTTGGAAGCCGAGCTGGCCCAGGTCAAGGCCGAGCTGGCGGCGCTCAAAGCGACGAGCGGATCGAACAAAACTTAGAAAAACCGGCCATTAAGAGGATAATGGCGTTTTAATACCTCCCCGTGAGCACGCCTCATGCACCGCGACACACTTCTGACGCAGGACGAGCTGGATTTTATTCAGATGATGCAACACAACCCGCAGCTCAACCTGCGGGACGCGTCGTCGAGCCTGACCGTCAACGGCGGCGCGCAGATTCGCGACTTGCTCACGCGACTGGCCGCCCATGATCAACTGACCATTCAAGCGCAGTTCGACAACCAGCAACTCACCTTCCCCCTGCACCTGGTGGAAGACGAGTTTCATGCGCTGCATCTGCGCCTGGGCGTGCCGACGATTTTCGAGGACGGGCCGATGATCCGGCCTTGGCGCCTGGCCCTGGAAACTCCGGTGGCGCTGGAGAACATCAGGGGCAACCTGAGCGCCTTGTGGGTGCATGAAGTGTCATTCAAAGGCGTGCTGGTGGAGATCCGCGGGCGGATCAAGCCGCCGAAAACCTTTTCCCTGTGGTTCAGCCCTTCGGGTTATGAGCGAATCGCACTGCGCGGCACGCTGGAACGCGAAACCGCGCGTGGCCTGTTTGCCTACCGCCTGGACCAGAGCGACGTGAGTGAAACCGAGCGCCTGCGCCAGTTCATCCTGCACCAGCATCGCTTGATCCACCCCGAAGTCCACGCCTGAGATCAGGTGTCCAGGCTGCCACGCAGAAATTGCTGCAGGCGGTGCTGCATCGTGCGCCCTTCATTGCCCAGGCAGCCGATGGAAGAGCCCGCCAGGCTGGCTTCGGCCAGGTCCGAGGCGTCACCGGCAAGCAGCAACGGGCAATCGAGGGTCAGCGCCAGGCGCTGCAGCCGCAGCGGCAAATCGGCGCCGGGCGCGCGATTGGAAAACAGCACCAACGCCTGCGGCCGGGTCTTCTCGCAAACCAGGGTCAACTCGTCGAACGGCTGGCCAACGGCAAACACCTTTACCGCCAGGTCATCGGAGCCGATCAATACCCCAGCCACCAACAGCTCCAGCTCCCGACATTCACCGACAATCGCCGACAGCAGGATCCGCGGCGTTGCCGAGGCGCTGGCCAGGTGCAGGCGTTGCGCGACACGGGCGCGCAGGAAGGCGTCGAAGAACAGCCACTCACTGGCTTGGCCGAAGTGCCCCTGATGCCGCAGCAATTGCTGCCACAGCGGCATGATGATGCTCTGGAACACCACCGCGACCGGGTAGGCTGCGAAAATCTGGCCGTACAGGCGGTCGAGCTGGCGGTCGTCAAAAGCGCTGATGGCCAGGCGCAGCTGCACCTGCCATTGGCTCCATTCGCGTTCGGTATCGACGCGCGAAGACGTGGCGTGTTCGCTGCACAGGGTGTCACGGGCGAGGATCTTGCCCACTTTGCTCACGGCGACGCCGCGCTCGATCCAATCGAGAATGCGGTGCACGGTGTCGATATCGGTGCTTGAGTACAGCCGATGCCCGCTTTCAGTGCGGGTTGGCTGGATAAGACCGTAGCGACGTTCCCAGGCACGCAGGGTGACCGGGTTGACGCCGGTCAGCCGGGCGACTTCGCGAATCGGAAAAAGATCAGCGGGATCGATGACGCTGGCGTGCGCCATTTCGGCGTGAGGAGCAGTAATTTCGGGCATCAGCGTTGAAAAACATCCGTGTCGATGTGGACCTCATTTAACGCTGATTCAAGCCTCTGATTCAAGCTGTGCCGCGAGCCGACCAAAGTATCTGGCGTATTTCGCGGAAACAGGAATAATCCTTGCCTGTTTTACGTAGCCGCCCTACCCGGGCGCTACGTTTGTGCGCCGCCTACCCGGCCCAGCGCACCTGATTACTTGGAGATACACAATGTCTACCTCACCCGTCACCCTGATGGTTGCGCGCCGCGTGGCCAAAGGTCGCTATGAAGAATTGATGGCCTGGCTGCGCGAAGGCGAGCAATTGGCGACCGACTTCCCCGGTTACCTGGGTTCCGGCGTGCTCGCACCGCCGCCCAATGACGATGAATTCCAGATTATTTTCCGCTTCGCCGACGAGAAAACCCTGCATGCCTGGGAGTTTTCCGCCTCGCGCAGTGCCTGGCTGAGCCGTGGCAGCGAACTGTTTGCCGACCCGTCCGAACATCGCGTCAGCGGTATCGATGGCTGGTTCGGTGCGGTCGGCGCACGACCGCCGCGCTGGAAACAGGCGGTGGCGATCTGGCTGGCGTTTTTCCCGGTGTCGCTGCTGTTCAACTTCGTGCTCGGGCCGTTGCTCAGCGAGCTGGAGCTGGTGCCGCGCGTACTGGTGAGCACTATGGCGCTGACGCCACTGATGGTTTACTGGTTCATCCCGTTGTCCACGCATCTGCTGGCTAACTGGCTGCATCCTGCGCCCACTCCGCGCAAGGCGACTGAAGCCGCCGCGTGAGTACAGGGGCGGCCGGTCGCTGGTATAGTTTCACTCTGCCAGCGACTCGAGCCTCCCATGACATCCACCCCCGCCCCGATCCTGATCACCGGCGCCGGCCAGCGTGTCGGCCTGCATTGTGCCCAGCGCCTGCTGGACGAAGGCCATGCGGTGATTTTCAGCTACCGCAGCGAACGTCCCGGCGTGCAGGCCTTGCGCGAACGCGGTGCGATCGGCGTGTTTGCCGACTTCTCCAGCGAAGCGGGGATCCTGGCGTTCATCGATGAATTGAACACGCATACCCAGTGCCTGCGTGCGATCGTGCATAACGCCTCGGCCTGGGTCGCGGAAACACCCGGCGACGAAAGCCGCGCCTTTACCGACATGTTCAGCGTGCACATGCTTGCGCCGTACCTGATCAACCTTCATTGTTCACCTTTGCTGCAACGCTCTTCGCCCGCCGACATCGTGCACATCAGCGACGATGTGGTGCGCAAGGGCAGCCGCCAGCACATCGCCTATTGCGCCACCAAGGCCGGGCTCGACAGCCTTACGCTGTCGTTTGCCGCGCAGTTCGCGCCGCTGATCAAGGTCAACGGCATCGCCCCGGCGATGGTGATGTTCAACGAGCACGACGACGCGGCCTACCGCGCCAAGGTCCTGGCCAAGTCGGCGCTGGGCATCGAGCCCGGGCCGGAAGTGATTTACCAGAGCCTGCGTTACCTGCTGGACAACCCCTATGTCACCGGTACCACCCTGACCGTCAACGGCGGGCGGCATATCAAGTAAGCCGTTTGTGAGGATGTTGTATGACCTTGTCCCTGCCCCACCACTACCGCGAGATCCTCAAGGGCCTGGGCGAAGACCCGGAACGCGAAGGCTTGCTCGACACCCCCAAGCGTGCCGCCAAAGCCATGCAGTACCTGTGTCATGGCTACGAGCAGAACCTGGAAGAAATCGTCAACGGCGCCCTGTTCGCCTCCGACAACGACGAGATGGTGATCCTCAAGGACATCGAGTTGTACTCGCTGTGCGAGCATCACTTGCTGCCCTTTATCGGCAAGGCCCACGTGGCCTACATTCCGACCGGCAAGGTGCTCGGCCTGTCGAAGCTGGCGCGCATCGTCGACATGTTCGCCCGGCGCCTGCAGATCCAGGAAAACCTCACGCGGCAGATCGCCGACGCCATCCAGGACGTGACCCAGGCCGCCGGCGTGGCCGTGGTCATCGAGGCCAAGCACATGTGCATGATGATGCGCGGCGTGGAAAAACAGAATTCAACCATGAACACCTCGGTGATGCTCGGCGCGTTCCGCGAGTCGAACACCACGCGCATGGAGTTCCTGCAACTGATTGGACGGAGCAAGTAGCAATGCCACAACTTCAACCAGGCATGGCGCGCATCCGGGTCAAGGACCTGTGCCTGCGCACTTTCATCGGCATCAACGAGGACGAAATCCTCAACAAGCAGGACGTGCTGATCAACCTCACCATCCTGTATGCCGCCCAGGAAGCCGTGCGCGACAACGACATCGACCATGCCCTGAACTACCGCACCATCACCAAGGCGATCATTGCCCACGTCGAAGGCAATCGTTTTGCCCTGCTGGAGCGCCTGACCCAGGAGCTGCTGGACCTGGTGATGAGCAACGAATCGGTGTTGTACGCCGAAGTCGAAGTCGACAAGCCGCATGCGCTGCGCTTTGCCGAGTCGGTTTCGATAACGCTCGCGGCGAGCCGCCCAGCCTCGAGCGATAAGCTTCAAGCCACACGTTAAAGCCAACCTCATTCCCACTTGCAGCTTGAAGCTTACCCGCTTGAAGCTGTCTCGAAGAGACCGTCATGAACGACCAACAACGCCTCGAACTCGAAGCCGCCGCCTTCCGCCGGCTGGTGGCGCACCTGGACAGCCGCAAGGATGTGCAGAACATCGACCTGATGAACCTCTCCGGTTTCTGCCGCAACTGCTTGTCCAAGTGGTACAAGGCCGAGGCCGATGAGCGCCACATCGAGCTGAGCCTCGATGACGCGCGTGAAGTGGTGTACGGCATGCCGTACGCCGAGTGGAAAGCCCAATACCAGAAAGAAGCCAGCGCCGACCAACAGGCGGCGTTCGCCAAAGGAAAAACCCATGACTGACCTGAACACCCTGCGCGCCAGCCTCAACAGTGGCGAACACGTCTTCGCCGATACCCTGGCATTTGTGGCCGCTGGCTACGACTACCAACCGCAGGCCTTCACCAACGGCCCGGTGGAAAACGCCGCCGGCCAGAACGAAGGCTCGTGCAAGACCCTGGGTCTGGCCCTGCTGGAAGGCTTGAGCGATCAGGAAGCGCTGCTGGCGTTTGGCGAGCATTACCGCTCGGTACTGGCCACGCCAGAGGGCAGTGACCACGGCAACATTCGTGCACTGATCGAGCATGGATTGGCCGGCGTGAAGTTCACTCAGCAGCCATTGACGCGCCGCTGATTCAATTTGCCAACCCGATTTAATCTGGGAGCGGGCTTGCCTGCGATGACGTCGGTGACTGACACACCGCTATCGCAGGCAAGCCAGCTCCCACAGTGATTGGATTACCACGTTGAGATAGCGCTGGATCGTCAAATCCCGCGCATAAAAAAACCGGCCTCGCAGCCGGTTTTTTCATTTCAACGGGTTCAGAACGAAGCGTTTTTCAGGCCGTCGAGGTAACGCTCGGCGTCCAGGGCGGCCATGCAACCGGCGCCAGCCGAGGTGATGGCCTGGCGGTACACGTGGTCAGCCACGTCACCGGCGGCGAAGATGCCTTCGATGTTGGTCGCCGTGGCGTTGCCTTCACGGCCGCCCTGCACGACCAGGTAACCGTCCTTGGCCTCCAGCACGCCTTCGAACAGCGAGGTGTTCGGGGTGTGGCCGATGGCGATGAACACGCCGTCGACTTTCAGCTCGTCGAAGCTGCCGTCGTTGTTTTTCAGGCGAGCACCGGTCACGCCCATGTTGTCGCCGAGGACTTCGTCCAGGGTGGCGTTGAGCTTGAGGATGATCTTGCCTTCAGCGACACGGGCGTGCAGCTTGTCGATCAGGATCTTCTCGGCGCGGAAGGTCTCGCGACGGTGAACCAGGGTCACGGTGCTGGCGATGTTGGCCAGGTACAGCGCCTCTTCCACGGCAGTGTTGCCGCCACCGACCACGGCGACCGGCTTGTTGCGGTAGAAGAAACCGTCGCAGGTCGCGCAGGCGGAAACGCCCTTGCCCATGAACGCTTCTTCCGACGGCAGGCCCAGGTAACGGGCGCTGGCACCGGTGGCGATGATCAGTGCGTCACAGGTGTACACGCCGCTGTCGCCGGTCAGGCTGTAAGGCTTTTTCGAGAAATCGACCTGGTTGATGTGATCGAAGACGATCTCGGTCTCAAAACGCTCGGCGTGCTCTTTCATCCGCTCCATCAGCACCGGGCCGGTCAGGCCGTGGACATCGCCCGGCCAGTTGTCGACTTCGGTGGTGGTGGTCAACTGACCGCCCGCCTGCATGCCGGTGATCAGCAGCGGCTTGAGGTTGGCGCGGGCAGCGTAGACGGCAGCGCTGTAACCGGCAGGGCCGGAACCGAGAATAATCACTCGCGAATGACGGGTATCAGACATGACTCACTCCTGTCGACCGCCCGGACAACAAGGCGGCTGGAATAAAAAAGGGACCACGAAGCACTTGGGGAAGGCTTGAACTCGCAGGCCCTGAAAAATAATGGGTGCAGCGTATCGAGGGGGGCAAGATTAAGGAAATACGCAATAACAATCCAGCTCATAGCGGGTCTCTATGCAGTCAGATCGATTAATCGACGCCTTTGTTACCGTTGATGTCGTCACACCGACCACGCTTTCGCCGTCGATGCAAAGCCGGTAAGGTCGGCGCGTTCGTCATCCTGCTCGGAGTTCTCCATGCCCGCCCCCGCTCTTTCCGGCCCGCAATACCTGCGAGAAGGCCTCAAACTGGTCCTGAGCCCCGGCCTGCGCCTGTTTGTACTGCTGCCCCTGGCGATCAACCTGGTGCTGTTCGTCGGCCTGATCTATTTTGCCGGCCATCAGTTCAGCCTGTGGGTCGACACGCTGATGCCGACGCTGCCCGGCTGGCTGAGCTTCCTCAGCTATATCCTGTGGCCGCTGTTCGTGGTGCTGGTGGTGCTGATGGTGTTCTTCACCTTCACCATGCTCGCCAATATCATCGCCGCGCCGTTCAACGGCTTCCTGGCCGAGAAGGTCGAGGTGGTGGTGCGCGGTACCGATGACTTCCCCCCGTTCAGTTGGGGCGAGCTGGTGGCGATGGTCCCACGTACCCTGGCCCGGGAAATGCGCAAGCTGGGCTATTTCCTGCCACGGGCCATCGGCCTGTTTATCCTGTCGTTCATCCCGGTGGTCAACCTGATCGCGGCGCCGCTGTGGCTGCTGTTCGGCGTGTGGATGATGGCGATCCAGTACATCGACTACCCGGCCGACAACCACAAGCTGGGTTGGAACGAAATGCTCGCCTGGCTGCGCCAGAAACGCTGGCAGAGCATGAGCTTCGGCGGCATCGTCTACCTGGTGCTGCTGGTGCCGGTGGTCAACCTGCTGATGATGCCGGCGGCGGTGGCCGGCGCCACGTTGTTCTGGGTGCGTGAGCAAGGCGCCGAGGCAATGGCGGCGCAGCAGATCGCCAAGTCATAAATCCATCATCTGGATGACACAATGACGACATGGCCCACGGCGACACTGTGGGTCATGACGACAGCCTCGCTCCACATCACCCTGATCACCGAAACCTTCCCGCCAGAGATCAACGGGGTGGCCAATACCCTTGGCCGCCTGTGCGACGGTTTGCGCGCGCGCGGCCATCAGGTCGAACTGGTGCGCCCGCGCCAGGGCGCGGACCAGAGCCGTCCCAGCGACGATGGCCTGCTGCTGTGCCGCGGCTGGCCGTTGCCGGGGTATCCAGGGCTGCAATGGGGCCAGTCGTCGATGCACAAATTGCTGCGCCGCTGGACGCGCCAGCGCCCGGACGTGCTGTACATCGCCACCGAAGGCCCGCTGGGACTGTCGGCATTGCGTGCCGCGCGGCGCCTGGGGATCAGCGTGGTCAGCGGCTTTCACACCAATTTCCAGCAGTACTCGAACCAGTACGGCTTGAGCCTGCTGAGCCGCATGGTCACTCACTACCTGCGCTGGTTTCATAACCGTTCGACCCTGACCCTGGTCCCCAGCGCCAGCCAGCGCCTGGAACTGGAGCGCCGGCATTTCGAGCGGCTGGGGATGTTGTCGCGCGGCGTCGACAGCCAGCTGTTCCATCCGGCCAGGCGCGACAGTGCCCTGCGCGAAAGCTGGGGCCTGGAAAACGACGATATCGCAGTGCTGCACGTCGGGCGCCTGGCCCAGGAGAAAAACCTCGGCCTGCTCAAGCGCTGCTTTGATGCAGTGCAGGCGACCTACTCGTGGCGCCGCTTGAAGCTGGTCATCGTCGGTGACGGTCCGCAACGCGCGCTGCTCGAGCGAGAGCTCCCTGACGCCGTGTTCTGCGGCACCCAGTGTGGCGAAGAGTTGGCCCGGCATTACGCCTCAGGGGATCTGTTCCTGTTCCCCAGCCTGACCGAAACCTTCGGCAACGTGGTGCTGGAAGCCATGGCCTCCGGGCTCGGCGTGGTCGCCTACGACCAGGCGGCCGCCACCCAGCATATCCGCCATGGCTACAACGGCGTGCTGGCGATGCCCGGGGATGAGGATGCATTTTGCGATGCCGCGATCTGGCTGCTGGAAGAACGCGAGACCTTGCGCAGGGCCCGACTGAATGCGCGCCAACATGCGAGCCGCCAGGGCTGGCCGGCGATTATCGAGCAGTTTGAAGGACAACTGCGCAGCGCCTGTGGCGAGGACGTGTCGATAGCGGCGACTTCACGCCTGATCTGACGCAGAACCTGGCCGCCGTGACATCGTCCTGGCCCACCACAACGCCTTGCCTGCCTCCTCCCGTCCAAAAAGACCACGCGGGCCTGGAACCCTATCCCACCTGCATCCCACATAAAGAGGTCTTGGAACCGAGAGATGGTTTCGAGCCCCCCTATCAAATCAATAACACATGGAGATACCAATGGGCGTAGGCGCAATTGGCAATACACAGGCTGCAGCCTGGAACTATCCTCAAAACGATCAAGCTGCGCCCTCTGACGAGCCAGCCCAAACGTCAGCAGCGTCCAGCATTGAGTACGGATCGCAAGGGCAAGGCTCTCAGAGCATCAATTATGAGGACATCAGCCAGAAGCAAAATCAGAACTTCCAGCACGCTACAAAAGATTGGCCGGACGATTTAGACGCCGTGAGTTGAAACACGACCGGCGGATACATCCGCCGGTCACCCTTGCCCCTGATGGCTTACACCAGCGTCGTTAGCGCCTCACGACTGAACGGCAGGATGTCGCCTTCACGACCTTCGCGCACTTTCAGCGCCCAATCCGGATCGACCAGCAATGCACGGCCGACGGCCACCAGGTCGAACTCGTCGTTGTTCAGGCGTTCCAGCAGCTTTTCCAGGCTCGCCGGTTGCGCGACCTTGTCGGTATTGACCATGAACTGCAGGAACTCGCCATCCAGGCCGACGCTGCCGACGGTGATGGTTGGCTTGCCGGTCAGCTTGCGCGTCCAGCCGGCCAGGTTGAGGTCGGAACCTTCGAACTCCGGCTCCCAGAAACGGCGGGTAGAGCAGTGGAAAATATCCACGCCGGCGTCAGACAAAGGCTTGAGGAACGCCCCCAATGCTTCGGGGGTTTGCACCAGGCGCGCGGTGTAGTCCTGCTGCTTCCACTGCGAGAAACGGAAGATGATCGGGAAGTCCGGGCCCACGGCGGCGCGGGTGGCCTGGATCAGCTCGATGGCAAAGCGCGAACGGTTGGCCAGGCTGCCACCGTATTCGTCAGTGCGCTGATTGCTGCCTTCCCAGAAGAACTGGTCGACCAGGTAACCGTGGGCGCCGTGGATTTCCACGCCGTCCATGCCGATGCCCTGGGCATCCTTGGCGGCTTGGGCGAAGGCGGCAATGACATCCTGGATGTCCTCGACGGTCATGCCATGCACGACCACGTTGCCGTCCTTGAGTTTTTCCATCGGGCCGTAAGCCGGCACGCTGGCGTCAGGCTCGGTGCCGATGCGACGTACGCTGCCCACGTGCCACAGCTGCGGGACGATCTTGCCGCCCTCGGCGTGCACGGCATCGACCACTTTCTTCCAGCCGGCGAGCGCCGCTTCTCCATAGAAATGCGGGACATTGGGATAGCCATTGGAAGCCTTGTGGCCGACCACAGTGCCCTCGGTGATGATCAGGCCGACGCCGGCAGCGGCACGGCGACGGTAGTACTCGATCACTTTGGAATTGGGCACGCCACCCGGGGAAAACGAGCGGGTCATCGGCGCCATGACCACGCGGGTCGACAGCTGCAGTGCGCCGAGCTGGAACGGTTTGAACAAGGCTTGGACAGGCATGGGGGCACTCCACGAAAGACGGGGTTTATGATGCGGATAATATGAGCAGTGCCCCGCGCTGGGTAGCACTATTGATGGGGGTGATTAAGGGGTAAAAGCAGGGGAGCGTGGTAGCTGTTGGGCTGGGGTGAGCGCGTTTATTGCGCAGGCACCTTGTGGCAAGCCCGCTCACCACATGAAGCATGCTAGTCACAACAAGCCGGCTCAGCCCATCAAGCCTGCTAGTCACAACAAGCCGGCTCACCACAAAATTGATGGGGGTGACTAAGAAGTAAAAGCAGGGGAGCGTGGTAGCTGTTGGGCTGGGGTGAGCGCGCTTATTGCACAGGCACCTTGTGGCGAGCGGGCTTGCCACATGAAGCATGCTAGCCACAACAAGCCTGCTCAGCCCATCAAGCCTGCTAGCCACAACAAGCCGGCTCACCACAAAATTGATGGGGGTGATGAAAGGGTAAAAGCAGGGGAGCGTGGTAGCTGTTGGGCTGGGGTGAGCGCGCTTATTGCGCAGGCACCTTGTGGCGAGCGGGCTTGCCCCGCGTTGGGCTGCGCAGCAGCCCCAATCAAGTCAGCGCAGTTTTTCAGAGACTCCGAGGTGGAGGGTTTTGGGGCTGCTGCGCAGCCCAACGCGGGGCAAGCCCGCTCGCCACATAAAGCATGCTAGCCACAACAAGCCTGCTCACCCCATCAAGCCTGCTAGCCACAACAAGCCTGCTCACCCATCAAGCCTGCTAGCCACAATAAGCCCACTCACCACAAAAAGCCGCTCTTCGAAGCCAGCCCGGTGTTCAAGCCAGGGCTTTTTCGATGGCCTGGATGATCGACGGGTCTTCCGGGGGGGTACGTGGCGAGAAACGCGCCAGGACCCGACCGTCTTTACCGAGCAGGAATTTCTCGAAATTCCAGGTGATATCCCCAGGAAACTCGGCGCCCTCACCCGCCAGCAGGCGGTACAGCTGGTGACGCTCAGGGCCGTTCACATCGAGCTTGCTGCCCAGCGGGAACGTCACGCCATAGTTGAGGCTGCAGAACTCGCGGATTTCATCCTCGGTGCCCGGTTCCTGGCCTGCAAACTGGTTGCAAGGCAAGCCCAGCACGGTGAACCCCTGGTCCTTGTACTGCTGGTAGAGGTTCTCCAACGCCGCGTATTGCGGGGTCAAGCCACATTTGGAGGCGACGTTGACCACCAGCACGACTTGCCCCTTGAAGGGCGCCAGCGGCAGCTCTTGTCCGTCCAACGCTTTGAGTTTCAGGTCGTGGAAAGCACTCATGACGAACTCCAGATATCCCATGTTCTTCGCATTGCGACGTATCGAGATTACAACCCGCAAGCCTGCAATCATAGACGCCGATTACAAAACTCGCCTGCGGATTACTGAGCGGTCGGCCACGGCAAAATTGGAATCGCCGTGACCGCGTTCTGCGGGCTGCCTTCGATCAGGCGGTCGCTGTAGACCAGGTACACCAGGGTGTTGCGCTTCTTGTCGAGAAAGCGCACGACCTGCATGGTCTTGAACACCAACGAGGTGCGTTCCTTGAAGACCTCGTCGCCGTCCTTGAGTTCGCCCTTGAAGCGGATCGGGCCGACCTGGCGGCAGGCAATCGAAGCTTCGGCGCGGTCTTCGGCCAGGCCCAGGCCGCCCTTGACGCCGCCGGTCTTGGCACGCGACAGGTAGCAGGTCACGCCGTCGACCTTGGGGTCATCAAACGCTTCGACCACGATCCGATCGTTGGGGCCGACAAACTTGAACACCGTCGACACCTGGCCGATCTCTTCAGCCGAAGCCAGCAACGGCATGGCCAGCAGCAGGCCGAGCAATCCCTTCATTAAACGCATCGTGTATTCCTTTGGTTAAACCAGGATCAGGTTATCGCGGTGCACCAGTTCCGGTTCCGCCATGTAACCCAGGAGTCCGACAATCGCATCAGACGATTGTCCGATAATTTTCTGCGCTTCCAGGGCGCTGTAGTTGGCCAGGCCACGGGCGATCTCACGACCATCCGGCGCCACGCACACCACCATTTCGCCACGGCGGAAGCTGCCCTGGACCAACTTGACGCCGACTGGCAGCAGGCTCTTGTTGCCTTGGGACAACGCCGATACCGCGCCTTCATCCAGCACCAGGGTGCCACGGGTTTGCAGATGACCGGCCAGCCACTGTTTGCGCGCCGCCAGCATGCCGCGTTCCGGCGACAGCAGCGTACCGATGCGCTCACCGGCCTTGAGGCGATCCAGCACGCGCTCCAGGCGCCCGCCAACGATGATCGTGTGGGCGCCGGAGCGTGCGGCCAAACGGGCTGCGCGCAGCTTGGTCTGCATGCCGCCACGGCCCAATGCACCGCCGACGCTGCCGGCCACGGCGTCCAGGGCCGGGTCATCGGCACGCGCTTCATAAATAAGCTGGGCATCGGGGTTGTTGCGTGGGTCGGCGTCGAACATGCCGTCGCGGTCGGTGAGGATCACCAGCAGGTCGGCTTCCACCAGGTTGGCCACCAGGGCGGCCAGGGTGTCGTTGTCGCCGAAACGGATTTCGTCGGTGACCACGGTGTCGTTTTCGTTGATCACCGGGATGACCTTGAGCTCCACCAGCGCGCGCAAGGTGCTGCGGGCATTGAGATAGCGCTTGCGGTCGGACAGGTCGTCGTGGGTCAGCAGGATCTGCGCCGTGTGGCGGCCGTGCTCGGCAAAGCTGGACTCCCAGGCTTGCACCAGGCCCATCTGGCCGATGGCGGCGGCGGCTTGCAGTTCGTGCATCGCGCTGGGTCGCGCGGTCCAGCCGAGGCGGCTCATCCCGGCGGCAACCGCCCCGGACGACACCAGCACCAACTCCACGCCCGCCTCATGCAAGGCCACCATCTGCTCGACCCAGACGCTCATGGCTGCGCGATCCAGCCCCTTGCCGTCTGCCGTCAGCAGCGCACTTCCGATCTTTACGACCCAGCGCTGCGCACCTGTCACTTTGCTCCGCATCTTCTTCAACCTTAGAGTGAGGGCTGCACGCGACCCAGCGCCGCCCATAACGTTATACCCGGATACCAAAACGCCGCTCCAGGGAGCGGCGTTCAAGTTTATCGCAACGGATCAGTCACGCACGTAAATGATTTCCGGACCGTCTTCATCATCCACGTCTTCTTCGTCCCAATCATCGTCGCCGATGTCATGGACCGACTTCACGCCACTGCGGCGCAGGGCACGCTGGTCATCCAGGGCCTGCAGCTGGGCGCGGGCTTCGTCTTCGATGCGCTGGTCGAGTTCGGCCAGTTCGGCCTTGAACACCGGATCGGCCGCCAGGCGGTCGGCACGGTCTTCGAGGTAGCGCATGATGTCGCGGGTCAGGCGCTCGGTGCCTTCTTTGGCGATGGCCGAGATCACGTAGACCGGACCTTCCCACTCCAGGCGATCGACGATTTCCTTGACGCGCTCCTCGTGTTCTTCTTCGAGGATCTGGTCGCACTTGTTCAGCACCAGCCAGCGATCACGCTCAGCCAGGGACGGGCTGAACTTGGTCAGCTCGCTGACGATCACTTCGGCGGCGTCCGGTGCGCTGGTGTCATCCAGCGGCGCCATGTCGACGAGGTGCAGCAGCAAACGGGTACGCGACAAGTGCTTGAGGAAGCGAATCCCCAGGCCAGCACCATCGGAAGCGCCTTCGATCAGGCCGGGAATGTCGGCGATCACGAAGCTTTTCCAGCGGTCGACGCTGACCACACCCAGGTTCGGCACCAGGGTGGTGAACGGGTAGTCGGCGACTTTCGGCTTGGCGGCCGAGACCGAGCGGATGAAGGTACTCTTGCCGGCATTCGGCAGGCCCAGCAGGCCCACGTCGGCGAGTACTTTCATTTCCAGCTTGAGGTCACGCTGCTCGCCTGGCTTGCCTGGCGTGGTCTGGCGCGGTGCACGGTTGGTACTGGACTTGAATCGGGTGTTACCCAGACCGTGCCAGCCGCCCTGCACTACCATCAACTTCTGGCCGGCCTTGGTCAGGTCGCCAATCACTTCCTGGGTCGCGGAGTCGATAATGGTGGTGCCGACCGGTACGCGCAGTACCAGGTCTTCGCCTTTCTTGCCGGTGCAGTCGGTGCTGCCGCCGTTGGAGCCACGCTCGGCATCGAAGTGCCGGGTGTAACGGTAGTCGACCAGGGTGTTGAGGTTTTCGTCGGCCATCATGTAGATGGAACCGCCGTCACCGCCGTCACCGCCGTTTGGACCACCGTTTTCGATGAATTTTTCGCGACGGAAACTCATGCAACCGTTACCGCCGTCGCCTGCTTTTACTCGGATGGAAACTTCATCAACGAACTTCATAACAAAACGCCTCTCGCCGCACGGACGAGCTTAAAAAACCAAGACATAAGACTCTTGCAAAAATGAGCGCAGCGACCTCAAGCAACGACCACACATCCAGCTGCTCTCGCCCATTACAAACAGCTTTGCAAGAGACTCACCCCACAAACGAAAAAGCCCCGTCGCAAGACAGGGCTTTTCCAGCGGTCTCGCAATTAAGCTGCGATAACGCTTACGTAACGACGACCGAAGGCGCCTTTTACTTCGAACTTGATCACGCCTTCGACTTTAGCGAAGAGGGTGTGATCTTTACCCATACCAACGCCGTAGCCAGCGTGGAATTGGGTGCCGCGCTGACGCACGATGATGTTGCCCGCTTTGATAGCCTGGCCGCCATACATCTTCACGCCAAGGCGTTTGGCTTCTGAGTCGCGACCGTTACGGGTACTACCACCAGCTTTTTTGTGTGCCATGAGTCAATTCTCCTAGTGAGGAATTAGGCTGAAATTAAGCCTGAATACCGGTGATTTTGATCTCGGTGTACCACTGGCGGTGGCCCATACGCTTCATGTGGTGCTTACGACGACGGAACTTGATGATGCGGACTTTATCGTGACGACCTTGGGAGATCACTTCAGCCACAACGGTAGCGCCAGCAACAACTGGAGCGCCGATGTTCACGTCATCGCCATTGGCGACCAACAGAACGCGATCAAAAGTAACGGATTCGCCGGTAGCGACTTCCAGTTTTTCGATCTTCAGGTATTCACCTGGGGCGACCTTGTATTGCTTGCCACCAGTAACAATTACTGCGTACGACATGGTATTTCTCCGATAATCCTGCTCACCCAGCGCTTTATAAGAAGAGGTATTGGCTGGCATGGCTGCATGGGATGGACGTCCCGAATGCAATTGCGTAAGGCAGGTGCTGCCCAGGAAGTTCAGGGTGCGCGATTGTACGCAAGGCTTTGATACGTTGCAAGTGGCCGCCTATCGCGCCTTGACACCCGGGGGTCAGGGTCCTAGCATGCCGCGCAACCCTTCTGGAGCGACTGTCGCTGATGCAACCCCAAGCTTTCTACCGCGCGGTCGCGGACGATTTTAGCGCCGTCGACGGCATCATCAAGCAGCAGCTGACGTCTAAAGTGCCGCTGGTCTCCAAAATTGGCGACTATATTACGTCGGCGGGCGGTAAGCGCCTGCGTCCTTTATTAGTGTTGCTGTGCGGCAAGGCCCTGGGTCGCGAAGGCGATGACGTGCGCCTGCTGGCCGCCACTATCGAGTTCCTGCACACCGCCACCCTGCTGCATGACGACGTGGTCGACATGTCCGGCATGCGCCGTGGCCGTGAGACCGCCAATGCGATGTGGGGCAACGCCCCGAGCGTGCTGGTGGGCGACTTCCTGTACTCGCGCTCGTTCGAAATGATGGTCGAGCTGGGCTCGATGCCGGTGATGAAGATTCTTTCACAGGCCACGCGCATCATCGCCGAAGGCGAAGTGTTGCAGCTGTCCAAGGTCCGCGACGCCAGCACCACCGAAGAAACCTATATGGAAGTGATTCGCGGCAAGACCGCGATGCTCTTCGAAGCCTCGACCCACAGCGCCGCCGCCCTGTGTGGCGCGACGGCCGAACAGGCCGAAGCCCTGCGCACCTTCGGGGATCACCTGGGCGTGGCGTTCCAGCTGGTCGACGACCTGCTCGACTACAAGGGCGACGCCGAGACCCTGGGCAAGAACGTCGGTGACGACCTGGCCGAGGGCAAGCCGACCTTGCCGCTGATCTACACCATGCGCGAAGGCACGCCGGAACAGGCCGCCCTGGTGCGCAAAGCGATCCAGAAAGGCGGGATCGAGGACCTGGAGGCCATCCGCGTCGCCGTGGAGGCCTCCGGTTCCCTCGAGTACACCGCGCAATTGGCGCGTGACTACGTGGCCCGTGCGATCAAATGCCTGGAAGCCCTTCCGGCCAGCGAATACCGGGATGCCCTGGTTGAGCTGAGTGAGTTTGCGGTCGCGCGGACGCACTGATTGCGCCGCACTTGATGTGGGAGCCGGCTTGCCTGCTCCCACATTAAGACCACATCGCCCCCTCCCCCTACAAATCCCTATATAATGTGCGACTTTTAGCCATCCCTGACTTTCAAGGAGCTTTAGTGAGCACGTTGCCACCCTGCCCGAAATGCAATTCCGAATACACCTACGAAGACGGCGCCCAGCTGGTCTGCCCGGAATGCGCCCATGAGTGGTCCGCCAATGGCGAGGCCGAAGTGGCGGGCGATGAAACCGTGAAGAAAGACTCTGTGGGCAACGTCCTGCAGGACGGCGACACCATCACCGTGATCAAGGACCTCAAGGTCAAGGGCACGTCCCTGGTGGTCAAGGTCGGCACCAAGGTCAAGAACATCCGCCTGTGCGACGGCGACCACGATATCGATTGCAAGATCGACGGCATTGGCCCGATGAAACTCAAGTCCGAGTTCGTGCGCAAAGTCTGAATCTGCTGCCCCCATCCCGCGCCCGCCGCGGGATGGCGTTTCGCCCTCTGCGTTGATCGAACGCAATATCCACACAGAAAAACCCGGAAACCGCCAATAGGCACTTGCTATTCTACGAATAAGAATTATTCTCATTGAAACTCATCAAGGAGAACGACCATGACTTATTTGATAGATGCCTGGCTGGATCGTCCACACCCTTACCTGCGGATCCTGCATCGGGAAACCGGCGAAGTCTGTGCAGTGCTGGAAGAAGAGGCACTCAATGAACTGCAGGACCAGGGCGACCTGGACGTGAATGGCCTGAGTTCGAGTGAACCCGGTGTACTCAAGGAAGTGGTGCGCAATCTGTTTCTGTTCTGCTATGCCCGAGCATTGCGCCCGGCCACGGAACTCAATGGCAAGTTCCATCCATGAACCAGCCAACACACAGGCCCTGTGTGGCAGCTGGCTTGCCGGCGATGTCTTCCACTCGATAACAGCTCGGATCGAGTCGTCTGCATCGCGGGCAAGCCCGGCTCCCACATGAAGCAGGTCTTACAGAACGTCGAGCAGCTCGACGTCGAACACCAGAACGCTGTGCGGCGGGATGCTGCCAACGCCTTGAGCGCCGTAAGCCAGTTCGCTCGGCACGTACAGGCGCCATTTGCTGCCGGCATTCATCAGTTGCAGGGCTTCGGTCCAGCCGGCGATCACGCCACCCACCGGGAATTCTGCAGGCTGGCCGCGCTCGTAGGAGCTGTCGAACACCGTGCCGTCGATCAACGTGCCGTGGTAGTGAGTACGCACTTGGTCTTCACGGGTCGGCTTGGCGCCGTCACCTTGGGTCAACACTTCAAATTGCAGGCCGGAAGCCAGGGTGGTGATGCCGTCACGCTTGGCGTTTTCCGCCAGGAATGCCAGGCCGGCACCTGCAGCGGCTTCAGCCTTGGCAGCGGCTTCGGCTTGCATGATTTCGCGGATGACTTTGAAGCTCGCAGCCATTTGCTCCTGGTCAACGCGGCTTGGCTTGCCGGCGAACGCGTCGGTCAGGCCAGCCAGGATTGCGTCCAGGCTGACGCCCGGTGGCGGGTTGTCGCGCAGTTGGTCGCCCAACTGACGGCCGATACCGTAGCTGACGCGGGTTTCGTCGGTGGACAGATTAACTTCGGACATGAAGAGGCTCCGCTGTAGGGCAGGGCTGAAAACACTGTTTTCCTGCACTGCCCGAAACTAAAAGGGCCAGCAGACTAGCACAGAATGTCAGTCCGGGATCAGCCGCGCGCAGCCCGCCGACCGAGCGCCGCTGGTCGGTTATGCGGCGGCGGTGCCTATCGGCTTACGAATAAAGGTTCAGATTCCTTGCCCCCCGCCGATACAGCCCTACACAACTTGGCTGGCTCAAAGAACAACACCGTCCAGCAGACAGACATCAATTTTTGCGGAGCATTCGATGAACAGCTGGTTCGGCAACATTAGCGTCAATCTCAAACTCGGCCTGGGCTTCGGCCTGGTGCTGGTCCTCACGTCAATCCTGGCCCTGACCGGCTGGACCAGCCTGGGCGGCCTGATCGACCGCAGCAACTGGATGAGCGACATCACCCAGCTCAATGCGTCGCTGACCAAGCTGCGGATCGTGCGCCTGCAGTACATGCTCGCCAACGGCGACGAAGCCGTGGCCCAGAACGTACAGACCAACCTGGACGCGTTCACGGCTCAACAGCAGAAACTGCTGGACAGCTTCAAGAGCCCGGAAAACCGCAAGCTGCTCACCGAGCAGAAAAACATCATCACCGCCTACCAGCAGTCGTTGAACAAAATGCGCGAGGCCTACCGAAACGGCAATGCCTCTCGCCAGCTGATGGGCGAAAAGGCCGACATCGCCAATGCACAAATCAACGCGCTGGAAACCAGCGTGAAGCAAGCCCCGGACAGCTCCGAGCACCTTGCACAGTTCCAGGCCGTCGCCGATGCCAAGATGCAATTCCAGTTGGCCCGCTATGAAGTGCGCGGCTATACCGGCAACGTCAACGCGGAGACCGAAGCCCGCGCCGCCGCACAAATCGAAAAAGCCATCAACGGCCTGAAGGGCCTCAGCGCTGTTTTCGGTGCCGGCCAGCAAAGCGCGTTGAGCGCGCTGGAAACCGCCCTGGGCGACTACCGCAGCGCCGTGCAGAACTACAAGGCTGCCAACGCCAACATCGTCGCCGCCCGCGCCGAAATGACCACCCAAGGCGCCGACATTGTCACCATCAGCGACAAGCTGTACGACATCCAGCTGGATCGCCGTGACGCCGAAAGCGCCCAGGCCCGCAGCCTGCAATTGATCAGCACGTTGCTGGCGCTGCTGGTCGGTGTCATTGCCGCCCTGGTGATCACCCGCCAGATCACCCGCCCCTTGCAGGAAACCCTGGCCGTGGTGGAGCGCATCGCTTCCGGCGACCTGAGCCACAACATCCAGGTGACCCGCCGCGATGAACTCGGCGTGTTGCAACAAGGCATCCAGCGCATGGGCACGACCCTGCGCGAGCTGATCAGCGGCATTCGTGATGGCGTCACCCAGATCGCCAGCGCCGCCGAAGAGCTGTCGGCCGTAACCGAGCAGACCAGCGCCGGCGTCAACAGCCAGAAGATCGAGACCGACCAGGTCGCCACCGCGATGCATGAAATGACCGCCACCGTGCAGGAAGTGGCGCGCAACGCCGAGCAAGCCTCCCAGGCGGCTTCCGAAGCCGACGGCCAGGCCCGCGAAGGCGACAAGGTCGTGGCGGAAGCCATCGCCCAGATCGAGCGCCTGGCCACCGAAGTAGCGCGCTCCACCGACGCGATGACGCACCTGCAGCAAGAGAGCAACAAGATTGGCAGCGTAATGGACGTGATCAAGGCCGTAGCCGAACAGACCAACCTGCTCGCCCTCAACGCCGCGATTGAAGCGGCGCGTGCCGGTGAAGCCGGTCGCGGCTTTGCCGTGGTGGCCGATGAAGTGCGTGGCCTGGCCCAGCGCACACAGAAATCCACCGAGGAAATCGAAGGCCTGGTGGCCGGTTTGCAGAACGGCACCCAGCAAGTCGCCAATGTGATGAACAACAGCCGCAGCCTCACCGACAGCAGCGTCGAGCTGACGCGCAAGGCCGGTGTGTCGCTGGAGAACATCACCCGCACGGTGTCGAATATCCAGTCGATGAACCAGCAGATCGCCGCCGCCGCCGAACAGCAGAGCGCCGTTGCGGAAGAGATCAGCCGCAGCATTGTCAACGTGCGTGATGTGTCGGAGCAGACTGCAACGGCGAGCGACGAGACGGCCAAGTCCAGCGTTGAGCTGGCGCGTTTGGGCAGCCAATTGCAGCAGATGGTCAGTCACTTCCGGGTTTAAGCAACAAAAAGCCGCCCCCGGTTTAAGCCGAGGCGGCTCCACTTCTCAGACCTTACAGGTCATCGAAGCTGTCCCGCAGGAATGTCCACACGTGATTAGTGGCGTGATTACATAACCGGCCTAGTATCCGTCTGCGGGTCGATTGCGTCTTTTTAGATAGCACCCCCAGCCACTCACTGGGATTGCAAAAAAAACCGCCTACCCAGGCGGTTTTTTATTGCCTGCGATTGACCGATCAGCCCTCGCCTTCCTCGACAAACACCAGCCGATTGCCAAATGGGTCGCCGATGCTCATCTCCCGCGAGCCCCAAGGCGTTGCTTCAACCCCAGGCTTGGCATACCGATAACCCTTGGCCAGCAATTGCTGCTGGTACGCGTCCACGCCCTGCGCCTGAATCCGCACCGCCGAGCCGGGCGAAGCATCGCCGTGGTGTTCGGACAGATGCAGCACGCAGTCGCCCAACGACACCTGCAAATACAGCGGGAAATTCGCTTCGAAGCGATGCTGCCAATCCACCTTGAACCCGAGGAAATCGACGTAAAACTCCAACGCCTTGGCCTCGTCGAAGATCCGCAGGATGGGGGTGACTTTTCCTAAGTGCATTGCGCTCGCTCCGTGTATGAGATCGCCCACTATAGAGACGAAAACCCGCCGCGCAAATCCCCGCTGCGCGCCAAAAACCGTCCCGGCCGCTGACCATTGGCCTGCCCGTCGCTGTAGCTCAGCACGCCATTGACCCACACACCGTCAATGCCCTCGGCGGCACGTTGCGGGGCTTTGAAGTCCGCCACATCGCGCACCCGCAGGGGATCGAACAACACCAGGTCAGCCCAATACCCTTCACGGATTTCACCGCGCTCAGCCAGGCCAAAACGCGCCGCCGACAACCCGGTCATTTTGTGCACCGCCGTGTGCAGTGGAAACAACCCCACGTCACGGCTGAAATGCCCCAGCACCCGTGGAAACGCGCCCCATAAACGCGGGTGCGGAAACGGGTCTTCGGGCAAGCCGTCCGACCCCACCATCGACAGCGGATGCGCAAGGATGCGTCGTACATCCGCTTCATCCATCCCGTAGTACACCGCCCCTGCCGGTTGCAGGCGACGCGCCGCGTCCATCAGCGAAACGTCCCACTCGGCAGCGATGTCCTGCAAGTCACGCCCGCCCATCTCCGGATGCGGCGTGGACCAGGTGATGGTGATGCGAAACGCATCGGTGACTTGCTTGAGGTCCAGGGTCGAAGAACTCGCCGCATAGGGATAACAATCACAGCCGACCGGGTGGGTTTTCGCCGCCAACTCCAGCGCCGCCAACAGCTGTGGACTACGCCCCCAGTTACCGGCACCGGCGCATTTGAGGTGGGAAATGATCACCGGCGCCTTGGCATGCCGGCCGATCAGGAAAGCCTCGTCCATCGCCTCCAGCACCGGCTCGAATTCGCTGCGCAGATGGGTGGTGTACACCGCACCGAAGGCCGTCAGTTCTTCACTCAGTTGCAGCACTTCATCGGTCTCGGCATCGAACGCACTGGCGTAGGCCAGGCCTGTGGATAAGCCCAGCGCGCCGGCTTCGAGACTTTCCTGCAACTGCGCCCGCATGTGCGCGATTTCACCGGGCGTGGCGGTGCGGTGCAGATCGTCCATATGGTTGCTGCGCAGCGCCGTGTGGCCGATCAGCGCGGCGACGTTGACGGCCGGGTGAGCGTTTTCGACCGCCAGGCGGTAATCGATAAAACGCGGATAGGCGAAGGCTTCACGCGTGCCCAACAGGTTCATCGGGTCCGGCGGGGCGCCGCGCAGGCTCACCGGCGACGCACTGATGCCACAGTTGCCGACGATCACCGTGGTCACACCCTGGCTGAGCTTGGGCAGCATCTGCGGATGGCGGATCACCACCGTGTCATCGTGGGTGTGCACGTCGATGAAACCCGGTGCCAGCACCCGGCCCGCGGCCTCGATTTCATGCTCGGCGTGTGCTGCCGACAAATCGCCGATCGTTTCGATGCGCCCGTCGCGCAGCCCCACATCGGCAACATAGCCTTCGGTGTTGCTGCCATCGATGATCAGCGCCTGGCGAATCAGCGTGTCGTACTTCATATCAGTCTCCAAGCGGCAGGCTGTCAGGGCCGCCGCGATAATCGTCCAGGGCCAGCTTGATCCGGCGCAGGCGTTCCTGGTTGTCGTCCGGCATGGCCAGCGCCAGCTCGGTGGCGAGCAGGTCGATGGCCAGCAGCATTCCGTAGCGCGCCGCCGTAGGTTTGTAGATAAAACTGGTTTCGGCCGGTTGCAGCGGCAGCAGGACATCCGCCAATTCGGCCAGCGGAGAATCGGCCAGGGTGATAGCGACAATGCGCGCGTCGTAGTTGCGCGCCAGCTTCACCACCTCCAGCAACTCGGGCGTGAGGCCGGTCAGCGAGCAGACGATCAGTGCCTGTTCGGGCCCCAGCGTCGCGGCCGTGACCCGCATCATCACCGGGTCGTGGCTGGCAGCAATCGGGTACCCCAGGCGCACCAGGCGCACCTGCAACTCGTCGCTGCACAGGCTCGACGGGCCGCCCATGCCGAAGGCGTGAATCATCCGCGCCTTGCCGAGCAGGTTGACCGCATCGACAAAACTCGCCTGGTTGAACCCCGACAAATGCTGACGCAACGTCGTTTCGATATCGCCGAGTATCTGCCGATGAAACGCCGACTGCTCGGGCAGCCCCGCCGGGTCCAGGAAGCGACTGCCGACACCACTGGCCTGGGCCAGTTGCAGGCGCAGATCGCGCAAGTCGCGACAGCCGACACTGCGCGCAAACCGCGACAAGGTTGCGGTGCTGACTTCGGCCCGCTGGGACAACTCTTCCAGGCTGGCCGACGCGGCAAATGCCACATCCTCAAGCATCAGCCTGGCGATACGCCCTTCGCCGGCGCTGAAGGAATCCTGGCGGGCGCGGATCTGGTAGAGGATGTCCATGGGGTCTCCGGGTTACAAAATGCAGGACAGACCATACGTGAGACCGAAGGCGACCACCGAAATCAGGGTCTCCAATACGGTCCAGGTCTTGAAGGTCTGGATCACCGTCATATTGAAGTATTCCTTGATCAGCCAGAAGCCGCCGTCGTTGACGTGGGAAAAGATTACCGAGCCCGCACCGGTGGCCAGCACCAGCAATTCAGGGTGTGGATAACCCATTCCCAGGGCAACCGGCGCTACCACGCCGGATGCGGTGGTCATGGCCACCGTGGCCGAACCCGTGGCAATGCGCATCAGGGCTGCAAACAGCCACCCCATCACCAGCGGCGACAACTGGAACGCATGGGCCAGGCCAAGGATTTCATTGGTGACGCCTGCATCCACGAGGATCCGGTTCAGGCCACCGCCCGCGCCCACCAGCAAGGTGATGCTCGCGGTCGGCGCCAGGCATTCATTGGTGAACTTGAGGATCGACTCGCGGTTGAAGCCTTGCGCCAGGCCCAGGGTCCAGAAGCTCACCAGGGTCGCCACCAGCAGGGCGATCACCGAGTTGCCGATAAACAACAGGAATTGGTTGAACCCGGTGCCCGGGGTGGAAATGACGTTGGCCCAACCGCCGATCATCATCAGCACCACCGGCAACAGGATGGTACCCATGGTCAGCGCAAAGCTCGGCAAGCGCTCGCGAGGCTCGCGCTCGATGAACTGGCGTTCCAGCGGGTTTTCCGCCGGCAGGTGAATACGCGGCACGATGAATTTGGCATACACAGGACCGGCGATGATCGCCGTCGGGATGCCGATGAGGATCGCGTAGAGCACGGTCTGCCCCACCGATGCGTTATAGGCCAGCACCGCCATCATCGCCGCCGGGTGCGGCGGCACCAGCGCATGCACCACCGACAAGCCGGCGACCATCGGCAGCCCGACCATCAGGATCGACACGCCCACGCGCCGTGCCACGGTAAAGGCGATCGGCACCAGCAACACAAAACCGACCTCGAAAAACAGCGGCAACCCCACCAGGAAGGCGATGCACACCATGGCCCAGTGGGCATTGCGCTCGCCGAAGCGGTTGATCAGCGTGCGCGCCACCTGCTCGGCGCCGCCGGATTCGGCCATCATCTTGCCGAGCATGGTGCCCAGCGCCACCACCAGGGCGATGTGCCCCAGCGTCTTGCCGACACCCGCCTCATAAGACCCCATGATGGTGTCCGCCGGCATCCCGGCCATCAGCGCGAGGCCGATGGACACCAGGGTGATGACGATAAACGGGTTGAGTCGGTAACGTGCAATCAGCACGATCAATGCAATGATGGCAATGGCAGCGTATGCCAATAGCCCGAAGCCCGGTAATGCGGCCATGCGGTACTCCTCGGAAAGGGTCACGTCGAATTGGTTGTGAAACTCATAAATCATTACCGAGGAGTATTTTCAAATTTTATGAAAGTAATTTTCGCCCACAGACACGTGCTGTCGCGTTGGGATATGCCCGACACGCACGCATGAAAATTCAAGGTGTGTTCTTACATGAAGATCAGCAACTGCCGGAAACTCAGGGGCGGGCGTTGAGTCATAGAATGCGCATCCACTCATGCCCAGGAAAATCGACCATGATTCGCACCTCCCTCGCCGCCGGCGCGCTGTTTCTGACCTTGTGCGGCGCTGCCTCGGCCGCCGATAACGCGGCGCTGAAAAAATGCATGGACGGCGCCAACACGACCGCCGACATGGTCGGTTGCAACGCCAAGGAAGCCAAGGTGCAGGACGATCGCCTGAACCGCGCCTACAAGACCGCCCTCGCCGCCCAGGAAGGCGCGCGCAAACAGCAGCTGCAGGACGTGCAGCGCCTGTGGATAAAATACCGCGACGCCAATTGTGCCTTCGCCGGCAGTGCCACCGGCGGCACGATCGACCAGGTCAATGGCTCCGGCTGCGTGCTGGACATGACCCAGACCCGCGCCCAGGAACTCGAAGACCTGGTCGGGCCATAACTCCCCTTGTAGAAGCCCGCAGGTTAATCGTGATGGACCTTGGCGCGCTTGAGCAGCTTCTTGCAGCGCTCGGACAAATGCAGCACCCGCAGGTGCTTGCCGGCCTTGGTGTAGCGCTCGCGCAGGGTCATCAGCGCGGCAATCGCTGAATAGTCGACAAAGCTCAGGTGACGGCAGTCCAGCGTCACCTGGGCCGGGTCGTTGGCTGGATCGAATTGGTTCAGGAATGGCGTAGTCGAGGCGAAGAACAAGGTGCCGTGCAGGCGATAGAGCTTGCTGCCGTCGGCCTCCAGGTGCTCATCGGCATACAATTCCCGCGCCTGTTGCCAGGCAAAATTCAGCGCAGCAATCACGATGCCGCACAGCACGGCGGTGGCCAGGTCGGTGAACACGGTGATCACCGTCACCGCGAGAATCACCAGCACGTCATTGAACGGCACTTTGTTGATGACCCGCAGCGACGCCCAGGCGAAGGTCTGCTGGGACACCACAAACATCACCCCCACCAGCGCCGCCAGCGGGATCCGCTCGATCAGCGGCGACAGAAACAGAATGAACAACAGGATCATCACCCCGGCAAACACCCCGGAAAAACGCCCGCGCCCGCCAGAACTGAGGTTGATCACGGTTTGCCCGATCATCGCGCAACCGCCCATGCCACCGAACAGGCCCGAGACCATATTCGCCGCCCCCAGGGCCACGCTTTCGCGGTCGGGGTAGCCCCGGCTTTCGGTGATTTCGTCGGTGAGGTTCAAGGTCAGCAGGGTTTCCAGCAGGCCGACCATGGCCATCAGGAACGCGTAGGGCGCGATGATGCCGAGGGTTTCCAGGGTCCAGGGGATCTGCGGCAGGGCAAAGGTCGGCAGGCCGCCGGCGATGTGGGCCATGTCGCCGAGGGTGCGGGTCGGCAGGCCGAGCAGGTACACCGCCAGGCCCACGCCGAGAATCGCCACCAGGGCCGGCGGCACGGCGCGCGTTATGCGCGGCAGCAGGTAGACGATGGCCATGGTCACCAGCACCAGGCCGGTCATCACATACAACGGCGTACCGCTGAGCCAGGTGTCACCGCTTTTGAAGTGTTCCAGTTGCGCCAGCGCAATAATGATCGCCAGGCCGTTGACGAACCCCAGCATCACCGGGTGCGGCACCATGCGCACCAGCTTGCCCAGGCGCAACAGGCCGAACGCGACCATGATCAGCCCGCCCAGCAGCACCGTCGCCAGCAGGTACTCCACGCCGTGCTGTACCACGAGCGCGACGATCACCACCGCCATCGAGCCCGCCGCCCCCGACACCATGCCGGGCCGGCCGCCAAACAGCGCCGTGAGGGTACAGATGATAAAGGCGCCGTAGAGGCCCATCAGCGGGTTGAGGTGGGCGACCAGGGCAAAGGCGATGCATTCGGGCAGCAACGCAAAAGACGTGGTGAGGCCGGCCAGGGCATCGGCGCGCAGGCGGGTGAGGTTCATGAGGTACCAGGGCATTGCGGGGATAAGGCCGGGAATGGTACGGAATTGAACGCGGCAGAACCAGATTTTTCAGGCAGGCAATCCCCGGTGGGGAACGGGCCGGTTGTGACAAACGGAGTCGTTCTGACAGGCACGCGTGTGTGGCGGACGGGCTTGTTGTGATAGGCAATTGTGTGTGGCAGACGGGCTTGGTGTGATAGGCAATTGTGTGTGGCGGACGCGTTCCATGTGGCGAGCGGGCTTGCCCCGCGTTGGGCTGCGAAGCAGCCCCCCCAAACCATTCAGCGCATATCTGTCGGAATATAGGCGGTGGCTGGGATGGGGCTGCTTCGCAGCCCAACGCGGGGCAAGCCCGCTCGCCACAAAAAGCCCGCCCGCCCAACTACAACTACAACTGCAGCCAGAGCCACAGCTACAGCTACAACTACAGCCATAGCTACAGCTACAGCCACAAGTTGAGCGGCAGAAAAATCAGACCATCTCGTGGCGAATCCACTCCACCACCGACGTACGCTTCGGCGCCCAGCCCAGCAGTTCACGCGCGTGTTTGCCGCGCACGCGGCTGTTGGAGCCCAGGCCATAGTTGGCCATTTCATAGCCCCACTCGGCTTCAGCCTCAGCCAATGGCCAATCCTGCGGCTGGCCCAGGTTCAGGGCGGCGGCAATCGCGGTGGTCATGTCGATAAACGCCGCCTCGCCGCTTTCCACAAAGTAGAAGGTGCCCGGCACGTTCCTGGTCAGCGCCAGCAGATACAGGGCCACCACGTCGTCAATGTGCACGTTGGACCAGATGTTCTGCCCGGTCCCCACGTGGTGCACCACGCCGCTCTTGCGGGCCTGCTTGAGCAAGCGCGGCAATTGCACGCTGTCACGCTTCACACCCAGGCTGTGCCCGTAGATCAAGGTGTTGCAGATCACCGCCGAGTTCACGCCGTCGTTGGCGGCCGCCAGGATCAGGTTGTCGATGGCCACGCGCGCAGCCTTGTCGACCGTCGGCGCCGGCAGGTTGTCTTCAAAGTAGATGACATCACTGGCCTTGCCGCCGGATGCATCACCAACAATGCTCGAACCGCTGGTGTGCAGGAATGGCTTGTTCGAACCTTTCAACGCGGCCAGCAAGGTTTCCACGGCAGCACGATGGTCGCTGCTCGCAGCGTTGATCACCGCATCGGCGCGCTTGGCCTGCTCGGTCAATACGCCGGAGTCATCCAGGGTGCCGATGACTGGGGTAATGCCCAGGGCGCTCATTTCAGCCGCTTGCTCGGCGCTGCGCACCAGGCCGGTAACGTGATGGCCGGCCTTGACCAGGCCCGTGGCGATGGAGCCGCCGATAAAACCTGCAGCGCCGGTGACGAATACGTTCATGGAGTGTGCTCCTGACTGGGTAAGTGATGGGCCCATTGTTACGGACCCCTCCCTGGCGAATAAGCCCCTGGTGCCCAATTCACTCTTGCGCGCAGGTCACGAATCAACGGGCATAGCGCGCCAATTTGGCCTGGATGAAGTCCAGGAAGCACTGGATGCGCAGCGCCAGTTGCGAGTTGCGGTAGAACACCGCGTGGATCGGCTGGCGATAACCGGTATTGAACGCTTCCAGCACCGGCACCAGGCGCCCGGCGCTGATGTCTTCCAGGGTCATGAAATTCGACAGGCAGCAAATCCCCTGCCCTGCCAACGCCAGGTGACGCAGGGTTTCGCCACTCGACGCAGCAATCCCCGGCTGGATCAGCCAGCGGTCGCCCTCCACATGGCGCAATGGCCAGTGGTTGAGGGTTTCGGTCTGGGTAAACCCCAGCAACGTGTGGTCGGCCAGCTCGGCCACCGTTGCCGGGGCGCCGTGCTGCTTGAGGTATTCAGGGCTGGCGAGGATATGCAGCGGCGACCAGCCGAGGGCGCGCGCATGCAGGGTCGAATCGGCCAGCACGCCGATGCGAATGGCGATGTCGGTGCTCTGTTCCAGCAGGTCGATGATCAAGTCATCGCTGTTCAGCTCCAGCTGGATATCCGGGTACAAACGGCGAAACTCGTCGATGTACGGCACGATCCCATGCAGCATGAACGGTACGGCAGCATTGATGCGCAGGCGCCCGGCCGGATTTTTCTGACGCGACGACAAGCGTTCTTCCAGCTCCTCCATCTGCGCCAGGATCACCTTGGCCTGCTCGAAGAAATACTTACCTTCCTCGGTCAGGTCCATGCGCCGCGTGGTGCGGTTGATCAACGTGGTGTCGAGCTTGGCTTCCAGGCGCGACAGGGTGCGGCTGACCGCCGAGGGCGTCTGCCCGACCTGCTCCGCTGCGGCGGAAATCGAACCGCACTCAATCACGCTGACGAAGATCTGGAGCTCATCGGATCGGGCTTTCACAGGCTGTCCTCTTTATCGATTCCTGCCAGCTTACACCGAGAGGTTGAACACCTGCGCCAGGTGCTGCTCGTAGCGCGCCACGTCGGCCTCAATGGCCGGGCGTTTCATCACGTCCACGCACAGGAAGGTCGGCAGGCCGGTCATGCCGAGGAACTCGTTGGCCTTGTGGAACGCAAAGTACACCGCGTCGACACCCTTGGCCTCAAAGAAATCGCTCGGGTCGTCGAAGGCTTGCTGCGGCGCGTTCCAGGTCAGCGAGAGCATGTACTGCTTGCCCTGGATCAGGCCGCCGCTGCCGTATTTCTGCGACGAATCGGAACGGGTGCGGCCGTCGCTGGCGTACAGGCTGCCGTGGCCTTCGGTGAAGACCTCGTCGATGTACTTTTTGACGATCCACGGTGCGCCCATCCACCAGCCGGGCATCTGGTAGATGATCACGTCAGCCCAGAGGAATTTGGCCACTTCTTCGGCGACATCGTAGCCTTCGTCAATGTGGGTGACTTTGACGTCGATACCGCCACGGTCCAGCACGGCCACGGCGGCGTCGTGCAGGGTGGCGTTGTAGCGACCATCGGAGTGGGCGAACTTTTTACCGCCGTTGAGCAGGAGGACTTTTTTCATCGTAGGGATCCAAGGGGTTAGAAATGTCTGGCGGCAGACTAGCGACTCGCAACCCTGGGAATAAGCGGTGATGCAGCAAAATGCATTTGACCCATACGCACGAATAACTACGCACTCGTGAATTATCCGCCAATCAGTAGGTGACCCCCCAACAGCGCCATGCCGATGAAAAATACGCGTTTGAACACCACCGCGCTGATGCGCTGGCGCAGCGTCTGGCCCAGCCACATCCCCAGCAGCGCCGGGACCAACGCCAACATCGAGGCGTTGATTTCGCCACCGCCGAGGTTGCCGCGCCAGGCCAAACCGGCGGCCAGCGCCAGCGTCGAAACCGTGAACGACAGGCCCAGCGCCTGCACCAACTCATCGCGGTTCAAGCCCAATGCCTGCAGGTACGGCACAGCCGGAATCACAAACACACCGGTGGCCGAGGTGATCACCCCCGTGATCAGCCCACACAGCGGGCCGAGCCAGCGTTCGGTCTCGGGCTTTACCTTGAGCGTGGGCAAAAACAGCCCGCTCAATGCGTACACCAGCAAGGCTCCGCCGAGCGCACGCACCACCCAATGGCCGCCGTCCATGCCCAGCCACACGCTGCCGAGCCCGGTGCCGAGAAAAATCAGCAACAGCAGCGGCCACAGGCGCTTGAACAAGGCGCTCAGGTGCCCGCCGAAGGCCAGTTGCCAGAGATTGGTGACTGTCGAGGGAATGATCAGCAACGCCGCAGCCTGCGCCGGCAGCATAGCCAGGCCGAGCATGCCCATGGCGACGGTGGGCAGTCCGAGGCCGATCACCCCCTTGACGGTGCCGGCCAGCAGGAAGGTGCCAATCACCAGCAGCGTCAGGGCTGGGCCGAGGTTTTGGTAAAAGGTCAGGAAGGTATTCATGGGGCGATTGTGAGGGGTTTCGATCCGGCGGGAAATTCGCCATATACTGAGGCAGCCTCTTGTTTTGCGGGAGGCTGATGACGCCATCGCTGGCAAGCCAATCACCCGGGAACAGCCGCCATGCACTTTGATTTGATCGACCTGCGCCTCTACCTGCACATACTCGACACCGGCAACATCACCGCCGGCGCCACGCGCAGTCATCTGTCCCTGGCGGCGGCCAGCGCGCGCATCCGGGCGATGGAGGCCTCGCTGGGCATCGCCTTTCTCGAGCGCGGCCGCCGTGGCGTCACCCCAACGCCGGCCGGCAAAGCCCTGGCCCGCCACGCGCGCCTGCTGTTGCAACAGGCCGACCACCTGCAACAGGACCTCGCGGAATACGCCAATGGCGTCAAAGGCCAGGTGCGCCTGTTGTGCAACACCACCGCGCTCAGCGAATACCTGCCGGAACTGCTGGCGGATTTCCTGCGCGAACACGCCAACCTGGATATCGACCTGCAGGAGCTGCCGAGCCTGCGCATCACCCAGGCCTTGCGCCAAGGCACGGCCGACCTGGGAATCATCTCTGATGCGGTCGACACCCACGGTTTGCAGACGCTGGCGTTTCGCGACGACCCGCTGGTGCTGATCATGCCCCTTGATCATCCGTTGACCACGGCGAGTTTCATCGACAGCCTGCAATACGACTACGTAGGCCTGGCCGCCAACAGCGCACTCGCGGTGTACCTGGAGGAGCAGGCGCTGCACGCGGGCTTTCGCTTGCAGACGCGCATTCGCGCCGATGGCTTTGATGGGCTGATTCGCATGGTCGCCGGCGGCGCCGGGCTGGGCATCGTGCCCCAGGCTGCGCTGGAACGCTGGCCGCTGGAGCACCGCTTCAAGGCCCTGCCGCTCAAGGAGGACTGGGCCTGTCGCCGATTGCTGTTATGCGCGCGCTCGTTCGAACAACTGCCGGGTTACGCCAGGGCCTTGTTCGATGCCTTGGCCCTGCCCTTGCGGAAAAACCCGTAATACACCGCCGACAGGATCAGCAGGAACGGCACGCCAAACACCAGGGTCATCTTGAATGCGTCAGTGAAGTACGTGGTGATCATCACCGCGCCCATCAGCACCAGGCCGAGCAAGGTGCTGTAGGGAAACAGGCGCAGTTCGAACGACAGCTTCGCGCCGCCATGGCGCTGGCGATAGCGCCGGAAGAACAGGTGCGTGAGGAAGATCATGAACCAGGTGAAGATCGCGCCAAACATCGAGATCGCCATCATCAGGGTGAACGAGCTTTCCGGGTACACCACGTTAAGCAAGGTTGCCAGCGCGATGCCCGAGCTGGACAGCAACAGCGCATTCAACGGGATGCCGCTCTTGCTCAGGGCGCCCATGGACTTGGGCGCAAAACCTGCGCGAGACAGGCTGAACATCATCCGCGTGGTGATGTAGAGCTGGCTGTTCATCGCCGACAGCGCCGCGATCAGGATCACGAAATTCATCACCCCGGTCGCCCCGGGAATGCCGATGGTCTGCATCACCGTGACGAACGGGCTCTGGGTCTGGCCCGCCTGGTTCCACGGCACGATGGCGAGCATCAGCGCCAAGGTCAGCAGGTAGAACACCACCAGCCGCACGATGGTCGCGCGAAAGGCCTTTTTCACCGCTTGTTCCGGGTCAGCCGCTTCACCGGCGGCGACGGCGATCATCTCCACGCTGAGGTAGCTGAAGATCGACACGATCACCGCGATCCACATGCCGCTCAGGCCATGTGGGAAAAAGCCGTCGTGGGCCGTGTAGTTCTGTACGCCATATTCCGGGTTGCCAGAGCCGAACACCACGTAGACGGCGAGGAGGATGAAGGCGACGATGGCGCTGATCTTGATGGTCGAGAACCAGTATTCGAAGGTGCCGAAGGTCTTCACGCTGATCGCATTGAGCAGGATCAGCACGCTGGAAAACGACACGATCCATACCCACTCCGGTACGTTGGCGAACCAGTACTTCATGTACATCGCCACCGCCGTGACCTCGGCGCCCACCGCCAGCACGATCGCCGCCCAGTAGGCATAACGCACCAGGAATCCGGCCAGTGGGCTGATGTAGAACTCGGCGTAGGCGCCAAACGAGCCGGAGGTGGAATGGGCCACCGTCATCTCGGCCAGGCAGCCCATCAGCAGCAAGGTGATCAGCGCGCCGATGGCATAGCTGATCAGCACACTCGGCCCGGCATAGCCGATGGCATAGGCGCTGCCCATGAACAGCCCGGTACCGATCGCGCCACCGATGGCGATCATGCTCATCTGGCCGGAAGTGAGCTGGCGCCTGAGGCCCAGTTCGCGGTGGGTAATCTCTGCAAAGCCGTTGTCTGGCGTGGTCACGTGGGGTGCCCCTTTATTATTGTGATGGTTGTTGCCGGTGTTGGACCCTGTGGGAGCTGGCTGGCCTGCGATGATGTCGGTGAATTCGCCATCGCCATCGCAGGCAAGCCCGCTCCCACATGTGAAAGGTGTTGCCCTTAAGTAACGCTGTTGCGCACTTTGAATTGCGCCTGGTCCCACGTGGCGTTGTCGAGGATTTCACCGAGAATCTCCACGGCGTCCCACACCTCGGTAAAGCTGGTGTACAGCGGGGTAAAGCCAAAGCGCATGATGCGCGGCTCGCGGTAATCGCCGATCACGCCACGGGCGATCAACGCCTGGATCACCGCGTAGCCTTCAGGGTGTTCGAAGCTCACATGGCTGCCTCGCCGGGCGTGGTCACGCGGGGTGATCAGCACCAGGTCGTGGGCGGCGCAACGGGCTTCGACCAAGTCGATAAACAGGTCGGTCAGGGCCAGCGACTTGGCGCGCAAGCTGGCCATGTCGGTCTGGGCAAAAATTTCCAGGCCGCATTCGACCATGGCCAACGAAGTGATCGGCTGCGTGCCGCACAGGTAGCGTGCAATGCCGCTGCTGGGCGCGTAGGTCGACTCCATGGCGAACTGCCGAGTGTGCCCGAACCAGCCCGACAATGGCTGGCGCACCACATCCACCAACTCCGGATTCACCCACACAAACGCCTGGGAGCCCGGCCCGCCGTTCAGGTATTTGTAGGTGCAGCCAATCGCGTAATCAGCCCCCGCCGCGTGCAGGTCGATGGGCACCGCGCCCGCCGAGTGGGCCAGGTCCCAGATACTCAACGCGCCGCACTCATGGCTCAAGGCGGTGAGTGCCTGCATGTCGTACATGTAGCCGGTCTTGTAGTTGACGTGGGTGAGCATCACCACTGCCACGTCCTGGTCGATGGCTTCGGGCAACTCGTCGGGGCTGTTGACCAGCCGCAGGGAATAGCCTTGTTGCAGCAGTTCGGCAAGGCCTTCGGCGATATACAGGTCGGTGGGAAAGTTGCTCGCTTCGCTGACAATTACCTTGCGCGCCGGCGTGCGCTGGCGCTGCACGCTCAACGCCGCGCTGAGCACTTTGAACAGGTTGATCGAGGTGGTATCGGTGATCACCACTTCGCCGTCGCGCGCACCGATCAGTGGTGCCAGGCGATTGCCCAGGCGCTGCGACAGATCCGCCCAGCCCGCGCTGTTCCAACTGCGAATCAAGCCGTTGCCCCACTCTTCGGCGATCACCGCCTGCGCCCGCGCCAACGCGGTTACCGGGCGTGCACCAAGGGAGTTGCCGTCGAGGTAGATCACGCCCGCCGGCAAGGCGAACTGTTGACGCAGCGGCGCCAGGGGGTCCTGGGCGTCTAGGGCTTGGCAATGGCTTCGAAGGGTCATGGGCTGTCCTGGTTTTTATAAGGAATATGGACCAAATAATGAACGAAGCTTTAGAGAATTTTCGTGCAAAGTGGTAGGTAACAGGCTAATTAAGCTGTAGGAAATTCGAATTTAACCTCCAAATACGCGGATTTATTCTAACCATGATTCTTGACGCCACCGACCTTCGCCTCCTGCATTTCCTGCAACAGGATGGGCGTATCAGCAACCAGGAACTGGCGGAAAAGGTCGCCCTGTCGCCCTCCGCCTGCCTGCGCCGGTTGCGCCTGCTGGAGAGCGAGGGAATCATCAGCGGCTACCGCGCGGTCCTGAATGCCGAGCAGTTGGGGATTGAGCTGGAGGCCATCGTCCACCTGTCATTGCGCCAGGATGTGGAGGATTGGCACGAGACGTTCATCAAGAAGGTGCAAGGCTGGCCGGAGGTCGCCAGTGCCTATGTGATCACCGGCGCCAGCAACTATGTGCTGCGGGTGCAGGCACGCAACCTCAAGCATTTTTCGGACTTCATCGTGAACCACCTGAACCGCACGGCGGGGGTGATGGATATTCGCTCGGAGATCGTGTTGCAGAAGATCAAGGACCGGGATGAAGTGCTGGATCTGGTAGTGCGCAAATAGCACGGACACACCACATCAGCTGTGGGAGCTGGCTTGCCTGCGATGGCGGTGTGTCATTCACCACCGCTATCGCAGGCAAGCCAGCTCCCACATTTTTTACCGCGTTCAGTCTTCGAGGGCGCGCACGCGCTGCATGCGTTTCTGCTCTACCGGTGCGTCAGCCACCTGCAGCTCGAAGTCAAAATCAATCTGCGCAAACCGCCCTTCCACGCCGAATTCCCGGGCCAGTTGCGGATCGTCGCTGAAGCGAATTTCGGCGATCAATTCATCCCGCGTGGCGTAGGCAAAATCGTCATGCAGGTACGGATCATCCGACAGGTTGATCTGCGTGGTCAGGTGCCGATGGCCCGGGGCCGAGATAAAGAAGTGGATGTGCGCCGGCCGCTGCCCGTGACGCCCCAGTTGATCAAGCAACTGTTGGGTCGGCCCGGTCGGCGGGCAGCCGTAGCCGGACGGCACGATGCTGCGAAACCGGTAGTTGCCCTGGGCGTCGGTCTCGATGCGCCGACGCAGGTTGAACGCTGATTGCGTCGGGTCAAACCACGAATAGGTGCCGCCGGTATTGGCCTGCCACACATCCACGATCGCCCCCGCCAACGGTTTGCCATCGGTGTCACGCACTTGCCCGCGCATGAACAGCGGCACCGCGGCGTCCGTGCCATCGTCCAGCCGCGCCTCGTACTTGGACAGCGGCGCACCGGCCACATACAGCGGGCCCTCGATGGTGCGCGGAGTGCCGCCGGATTTACCGGCTTGCTCGTCAGCGGCGTCCATCAGCAAGTCCAGGTAGTGCTCCAGGCCGAGCCCGGCGGCGAGCAGTCCCGCCTCCTGGTTCTTGCCCAGCTCATTCAGGTAGTTGACCGCCTTCCAGAACTCTTCCGGGGTCACTTCGAGGTCTTCGATGATGTTTACCGTATCGCGCAGGATCCGGTAGATCAGCGCCTTGGTGCGCGGGCTGCCGCCGTCATTGAGGTTGCCGCTGGCTTCCTCGAGGAACTGTTGGGCGTGGGCAGTCTGGGACAGTCGGATGGACATGGTGCAATCCTCATCTTGTAATTATTGGGTGCAGAACAGGCTCAGCGGTCGTCCTCATGGATCGACGAAGGGTGCCGGCACAGGGCATTCACTTCGATGGCCATGTAGGGGTAGAGCGGTAGTTGCATCAGCAGGTCGTGCAGCTCTTGCACGCTGTCGACATCAAACACGCTGTAGTTGGCGTAGTGCCCGGCGATGCGCCACAGGTGGCGCCATTTGCCCTGTTGTTGCAGGCGCTGCGCCAGGGCTTTTTCGTCGGCCTTGAGGCTGGCGGCCCGCTCGGGATTCATGTCGACGGGCAGGTTCACGGTCATTTTTACGTGGAACAGCATGGCAGGCGCCTCTTAGTGTTTGTCACGACGGAAGAACGCCAGGCGTTCTTCATCGATGGCCAGGCCCAGGCCCGGAGCGGTGGAGACATGCAACTGGAAATCGCGGTACACCGGCGGCTCGACCAGGATGTCTTCGGTGAGCAACAAGGGGCCGAACAGTTCGGTGTCCCACGCCAGCGTGTTCAAGGTCAGGAAGGCATGCGCCGAGGCCAGGGTGCCAATGCCGCCTTCGAGCATGGTGCCGCCGTAGAGGCCGATCCCCGCGGCCTCGGCAATCGCCGCCGTGCGCAACACCGCGCGGGGGCCGCCGTTCTTGGCGATCTTCAGCGCGAACACCGACGCCGCGCCTTCGCGGGCCAGGTTGAAGGCATCCTCCACGCACTCGATGGATTCATCCGCCATGATCGGCGTCGGGCTGGACAGGTTGAGCCGGGCCATGCCGCTACGGTTGTTGCGCGAGATCGGCTGTTCGATCAGGTCGATACCGTGGTCGCCGAGCACCTTGCACGCGCGCAGAGCCACGGCTTCGTCCCACGCCTGGTTGACGTCGACGCGCACACTGGCGCGCTCGCCCAACGCTTTCTTGATCGCGATGACATGGGCCAGGTCGCGCCCGACTTCACCGGCACCGATCTTCAACTTGAAGATGCGGTGGCGACGCAGGTCGAGCATCTTTTCGGCCTCGGCAATGTCCTGTTCGGTGTTGCCGCTGGCCAGGGTCCAGGCTACCGGCAAGGCATCACGCACGCGGCCCCCGAGCAGCTCGCTCACCGGCAGGTCCAGGCGCTTGCCCAGGGCGTCGAGCAAGGCGCTTTCGATACCTGACTTGGCAAAGGTGTTGCCGCGAATACTGCGCTCCAGGCGCAGCATCGCCGCGTTGATATTGCTCGCGTCCTGGCCGATCAGCAGCGGTGCGAAATGGCGGTCGATGTTGACCTTGATGCTGTCGGGGCTCTCGTTGCCGTAGCTCAGGCCGCCAATGGTGGTGGCTTCACCGATGCCCTCGATGCCGTCGGCGCAGCGCACGCGGATGATCACCAGGGTCTGGTTTTGCATGGTGTGCATCGCCAGCTTGTGCGGGCGGATGGTAGGAAGGTCGACGATGACGGTGTCGATCGACTCGATGGCGCAAATCGGCATGGCAATACCCGTTGGGTTCTTTATTGGTTTTGGCCGATTCTGTACCCTATTTTTCGAGGCTTCCAATATAGAATGGGTCTCGCACAATACCCTCAAGGTATGAAAGGAGCCGTCATGGAACTGCGTCACCTGCGCTATTTCCAGGTGTTGGGGGAAACCCTCAACTTCACCCGCGCCGCCGAACGCCTGCACATCGCCCAGCCGCCGTTGAGCCGGCAGATCCAGCAACTGGAGGATGAGTTGGGCGTGGTCCTGCTTGAACGCGGCCGGCCCCTGCGGCTGACCGAAGCCGGGCGGTTTTTCTATGAGCACGCCAATGTGTTGCTCGAACAATTGGGCAAGGTCTGCGACAACACCCGGCGCATTGGCCAGGGTGAGAAGACCTGGCTGGGCATCGGCTTTGCCCCGTCGACGCTGTATGGCGTGCTGCCCGAACTGATCCGGCGCCTGCGCAACCATGACGCGCTGGAGCTGGAGTTGGGCTTGTCGGAGATGACCACCCTGCAGCAGGTCGAAGCGCTCAAGGCCGGGCGCATTGATGTGGGTTTCGGGCGTATCCGCATCGACGACCCGGCCATCGTCCAGCGCGTGCTGGTGGAGGACCGCCTGGTGGCCGTACTGCCCGCCGGCCATCCTCTGCTCGAGGCGCCCGCCACCCTTGCCCAACTGGCCGCCGAGCCAATCGTGCTGTACCCCGGCAACCCGCGCCCCAGCTATGCCGACCATGTGATTGCGTTGTTCGATGCGCACGGCTTGAGCCTCAAGGTGGCGCAGTGGACCAACGAATTGCAGACCGCCATCGGCCTGGTCGGCGCGGGCATGGGCGTGACGCTGGTACCGGCCTCGGTGCAGGTGCTGCACCGCGCGGACATCGGCTACACGCCGATTGTGGAAGCCACCGCGACGTCGCCGATCATCCTCAGCCGGCGGGTGAATGATCAGTCGCCGGGGCTGAGTCATTGCCTGCAACTGGTGGAAGAGTTGATCTAAAAGAACACCACACATCCAATGTGGGAGCGGGCTTGCTCGCGAATGCGCAGTGTCAGTCACCGAATGAGTTGGCTGATGCACCGCATTCGCGAGCAAGCCCGCTCCCACAGTTGATCTCCGTTGTTTTTGAGTAAGGTATTCATCCACGCATGCGCCGGGCGTCGTTGCGTTGCAACGTCTGGCTGGGGGATTCGTCGAACAGCTTGCGGTACTCGGCCGAGAATCGGCCCAGGTGGGTAAACCCCCAGCCCAGGGCGATTTCGGAGATGGTGTGGGTTGAGCCGTGTTCGAGGATTTGCTGGCGCACGGCGCCCAGGCGGTATTTCTTCAGGTAGGCCATGGGCGACAGGGCGAAGTATTTGCGAAAGGCGTCGAACAGCTTGAAACGCGACACCCCGGCCGCCGCTTCCAGATCCTCCAGGTGCACCGCTTCGCGGGCGTTGTCGTGGATGTACTGACGGGCGCGGATCAAATAGTGCGGCAGCTTCACGCCCAGCATGTCCCGCAGCTCTTCGGAGTAGTTGTTCGGCTGGGCCAGGATCAAGCCCTTGATCAGCGAACTTTCCAGGTCCCGGGTAAACGCCGCCTGGTCATACAGCTCACTGCTGCGCTCCAGCTCGGCGATGAAATATCGCGCCATGCGCCACCACGACGCAGAAGCGCCGTCGACTGCATCCATCACCGCTTCGAAGCGCAGCGGCGCCTCAATCGGCCGTTGCAGCAAGCCTTCCAGCGACTCGCTCATGGCCGCGCGGGTGATCACCACCTGCAGCTTGCGGCAGTCGCCCGAGATTTCCAGCACCTGATGTTCGTTGGGCGAGATGATCACGCCCTGGTCACGGTTGGACATGAGCCGTTTGCCGTTCTTGCTCAGCTCCTGCTCGCCCACCAGCGGCAGGGTCAGGCTGTAGCTGCTGAAGTGCTCGGCGTCCTCGATATCGATGGTGACATCGGTGCCGTATTCGATAATCCCCAGCGTCGTGGCGCGGGACTTGAACACATTGGCACTGTGGTGAAAGCGGATGCGCTCCGGCGTCGCGGTTTGCAGCCGGTGCGGCCCGCAGATGCCGGACATCCAGCTGCAGGCGCCTTCAAGGTCGAAACGCTCGATACGTATATCGCGTGTATTGCTACTCATCACGGGGCACCCACGGCAATTGTGGCCGGCGCGCTCTGACGGCGCGTCCTGGTTGATCGACAGCAAGTTTTACGCCACGCCAGCCGTATTGCCACTGGGTGGATAGCAAGCGTCGACTAAGTGGATAAGCCGCCGGCTTTTTCGACCCTCACCTTGCAAGACAGTAGCGCATCACGTCACCGCCCTGCACCGCCGTGGGTATTTGCTGCCCAACTTTGCGGCCTGCCTTTGCCCATTAACCGGATAGCCCCGCGCCGCGTCGCAGCCTCTTAATGGCCCACCTGTTTAGCCATTATCAAAAGGTGCCTCCCATGAGTGGTGCAAGAAGCGTCGAGCAATGGAAAAGCTTTATCGAAAGCTGCCTGGATTTTCGCCCGGCCGATGCCGTGTTCCGTATCGCCCGCGACATGTTCACCGAGCCGGAGCTGTTCGACCTGGAGATGGAACTGATCTTCGAGAAGAACTGGATCTACGCCTGCCACGAAAGCGAACTGGCGAATAACCACGACTTTGTGACGATGCGCGCCGGGCGCCAGCCGATGATCATCACCCGCGACGGCGAAGGCCAACTGAACGCGCTGATCAACGCCTGCCAGCATCGCGGTACCACCCTTACCCGGGTTGGCAAGGGCAACCAGTCCACCTTCACCTGCCCGTTCCACGCCTGGTGCTACAAGAGTGACGGCCGGCTGGTGAAGGTCAAGGCACCGGGGGAATACCCGGAAGGTTTCGACAAGGCCACGCGCGGTTTGAAAAAGGCACGCATCGACAGCTACAAGGGCTTCGTATTCATCAGCCTGGACGTGCACGGCACGGACAGCCTGGAAGCGTTCCTGGGCGATGCCAAAGTGTTCTTCGACATGATGGTCGCGCAGTCCGCCACCGGTGAGTTGGAAGTGCTGCCGGGCAAGTCCGCCTACACCTATGACGGCAACTGGAAGCTGCAAAACGAAAACGGCCTGGACGGCTACCACGTCAGCACCGTGCACTATAACTACGTGGCCACGGTGCAGCATCGCCAGCAGGTCAATACCGAGAACGGCAGCGGCTCCGCCAGCACCCTGGACTACAGCAAGCTCGGTTCCGGCGACGCGAATACCGATGACGGCTGGTTCGCTTTCAACAACGGGCACAGCGTGCTGTTCAGCGACATGCCCAACCCCAGCGTGCGCTCCGGCTACGCCACGATCATGCCGCGCCTGGTCGAAGAGCACGGCCAGCAAAAAGCCGAGTGGATGATGCACCGCCTGCGCAACCTGAACATCTACCCGAGCCTGTTCTTCCTCGACCAGATCAGCTCACAGCTGCGCATCATCCGCCCGGTGGCGTGGAACAAGACCGAGATCATCAGCCAGTGCCTGGGGGTGAAGGGCGAGTCCGACGCCGACCGCGAGAACCGCATCCGCCAGTTCGAGGATTTCTTCAACGTGTCCGGCATGGGCACACCGGACGACCTCGTGGAGTTCCGCGAAGCCCAGCGTGGCTTCCAGGGCCGCCTGGAGCGCTGGAGCGACATCTCGCGCGGCAGCCACCGCTGGGAGACCGGCCCGACGCCGAACAGCGAGGCTATCGGCATCCAGCCGGCCATGACCGGCACCGAATTCACCCACGAAGGCTTGTACGTCAACCAGCACCGCAACTGGCAGCAGTTCCTGCTCGACGGCCTTGATCGACACGCGTTGAAACTGCGGGAGGTGAAATGATGAGCGCGCCATTGCAGTACCAGATCGAGCAGTTTTTCTACCGTAAATCCGAGCTCTGCGATGCCCAGGACTGGGACGCCTATGTAGAGCTGTTCGACCCCCAGAGTGAATTCCATCTGCCGCAATGGGACTCCGAACACGTCTACACCCGCGACCCCAAGCGCGAGATGTCGCTGATCTACTACGCCAACCGTTCGGGCCTGGAGGACCGCGTCTTCCGCCTGCGTACCGGCAAGGCGGCATCCGCCACGCCGATGCCGCGCACCTTGCACCTGATCAATAACGTGCGCATCAACGAGCAGGCGGACGGCACGCTGGAAGTGCGCCTGAACTGGCACACGCTGTTCTATCGCCTGGCCACCTCGGAGCAGTTCTACGGGCACGCCACCTACCGCCTGAAACCCCATGGCGACAGTTGGCTGATCACCCGCAAGCACGCGTTGCTGCTCAACGACACCATCAACTCGGTGCTGGATTTCTATCACCTCTAAACGCGCTTGTTGTGGCGAGCAGGATTGTTGTGCTGAGCAGGATTGTTGTAGCGAGCGGGCTTGTTGTGGCGAGCGGGCTTGCCCCGCGTTGGGCCGCGCAGCGGCCCCAATACAGTCACCGCATCTCTTCAGTCAAACAACGGTGCCTGGACCAGGGCCCGCTCGCAGGACAAGCCCGCTCGCCACGACAGGCGCACTCGACACACTCATGACTCTGCGGAGACCAACACATGAATCACAAAGTGGCCTTCAGCTTCGCCGATGGCAAGACCCTGTTTTTCCCGGTGGGCGCCCACGAGATCCTGTTGGATGCGGCGCTGCGCAACGGCATCAAGATCCCCCTGGATTGCCGCGAAGGCGTATGCGGCACGTGCCAGGGCCGTTGCGAGTCCGGCGAGTACACCCAGGATTATGTGGACGAGGAAGCCCTCTCCAGCCTCGACCTGCAGCAACGCAAGATGCTCAGTTGCCAGACCCGGGTGCAATCCGACGCGACGTTCTACTTCGACTTTGATTCGAGCCTGTGCAATGCGCCCGGCCCGGTACAGCTGCAAGGCACAGTGAGCGCGGTGCAGTTGGTGTCCGCCAGCACGGCGATCCTGCAGGTTCAGCTGGACGCGTCGCTGGATTTTCTGCCCGGCCAGTACGCGCGCCTGTCCGTTCCCGGCACCGACAGCTGGCGCTCGTATTCCTTCGCCAACCGGCCCGGCAATCAGCTGCAGTTCCTGGTTCGCCTGTTGCCCGACGGCGTGATGAGCAACTACCTGCGTGAGCGCTGCCAGGTAGGCGACCGCCTCTTGATGGAAGCGCCGCTGGGCGCTTTTTACCTGCGTCAGGTGACCAAGCCGCTGGTGCTGGTCGCTGGCGGCACCGGGTTGTCGGCCTTGCTGGGCATGCTCGATGAACTGGTTGCCAGCGGCTGTGACCAACCGGTACACCTGTATTACGGCGTACGCGGTGCCGAGGATCTGTGCGAGGCCGAACGTATCGACCAATACGCCTCCACCCTCGATTTTCGCTACACCGAAGTGCTGAGCAACCCATCGCCGGCGTGGCCCGGCAAGCGCGGTTACCTCACCGAACATTTCGACCTGGCCGAATTGCGGGACAGATCGGCAGATATGTACGTGTGCGGCCCCCCTCCAATGGTCGAATCCATCCAGCAATGGCTGGCAGATCAGGCACTTGATGGCGTTCAGCTGTATTACGAAAAGTTCACGCAGAGTAATATCTGACCCTCAGCACTTCTGAGGGGCTGGTGCGGCGTGCAATCAACCCTGAGAAAAACAAGTAGAAGGGAATGTTAATGGCGGATGACATGGTTAACCCGGTAGGCCTCAAGCGGGGCTTGAAGAACCGGCATATTCAGCTGATCGCCTTGGGAGGGGCGATTGGCACGGGGCTGTTCCTCGGCTCGGCAGGCGTGCTCAAGTCGGCGGGACCGTCGATGATCCTCGGCTATGCGATTGCCGGTTTCATCGCGTTCCTGATCATGCGCCAACTCGGCGAAATGATCGTCGAAGAGCCGGTGGCCGGATCCTTCAGCCACTTCGCGCACAAATACTGGGGCGGTTACGCAGGCTTCCTGGCGGGCTGGAACTACTGGGTGCTCTACGTACTGGTAGGCATGGCCGAACTCACGGCCGTGGGCAAGTACATCCAGTTCTGGTGGCCGGAGATTCCGACCTGGGTCAGTGCGCTGGTGTTCTTTGTCGCGGTGAACCTGATCAACACCCTCAACGTGAAGTTCTTCGGTGAAGCCGAGTTCTGGTTCGCGATCATCAAGGTGGTGGCGATCGTCGGCATGATCGTGCTCGGCTGCTACCTGCTGTTCAGCGGCACCGGCGGCCCGCAGGCCTCGATCACTAACCTGTGGAGCCACGGCGGGTTCTTCCCGAATGGCGGCATGGGGCTGTTGATGTCCATGGCGTTCATCATGTTCTCGTTCGGTGGCCTGGAGTTGGTGGGCATCACCGCCGCCGAGGCCAGCGAGCCGCGCAAGGTGATCCCCAAGGCGATCAACCAGGTGGTGTACCGGATCCTGATTTTCTACGTCGGCGCACTGACTGTGCTGTTGTCGCTGTACCCCTGGGACCAATTGCTGCAAACCCTCGGCGCGTCGGGCGATGCCTACAGCGGCAGCCCGTTTGTGCAGATCTTCTCGCTGATCGGCAACGACACCGCGGCGCACATCCTCAACTTCGTGGTCCTGACCGCGGCGCTGTCGGTGTACAACAGCGGCGTGTACTGCAGCAGCCGCATGCTGTTCGGCCTGGCCGAGCAGGGGGATGCACCCAAGGCGCTGATGAAGCTCAACAAACAAGGCGTGCCGTTGCGTGCCCTGGCCATTTCGGCGTTGGTGACGATGCTGTGCGTGGTGGTCAACTACGTGGCGCCCCAGAGTGCGCTGGAGTTACTGTTTGCGCTGGTGGTTGCCTCGCTGATGATCAACTGGGCGCTGATCAGCATCACCCATATCAAGTTCCGCAAGGCCATGGGCGAGCAAGGCGTGGTGCCGTCGTTCAAGACCTTCTGGTTCCCCTTCAGCAACTACCTGTGCCTGGCGTTCATGCTGATGATCGTCAGCGTGATGCTGGCGATCCCGGGCATTCGTGAGTCGGTGTATGCGATGCCGGTGTGGGTGGGGATTATCTACATCGCGTATCGGATGCGGGTGCGCAGAAGTAACGCGCCAGTCAACGCACAGTGATACCTGTGGGAGCCGGGCTTGCCCGCGATGGCGGTGGGTCAGCCGATGGCTGTGGTGGCTGACACACCGCATCGCAGGCAAGCCAGCTCCCACTGTTGATTGCATTCCAAATGAAAAAGCCCCGGTTATCCGGGGCTTTTTTCATAGCGTGGAACGCACTCGCCACAGCTCGGGGAACAGCACGGTGTCGAGCATCTTGCGCAGATACCCCACGCCTTCAGTACCACCAGTACCGGGCTGGAAGCCGATAATCCGTTCCACCGTCGTCACATGCCTGAAGCGCCACTGGCGGAACGAATCCTCCAGGTCGATGAACTTCTCGGCCAACTGATACAAGTCCCAATACCGGCTCGGATCGCGGTACACCTCACGCCACGCGGCTTCCACCGATTCATCGTGAACCGTGGCCGCCGTCGGGTCGCGTTCGGCGCGTTTGGGGTCAATCGCCAGGCCCGCCTTGGCCATCAGGTTGACTGCCTCGTCATACAGCGACGGCGTGGCAATCGCCACTTTCAACTCGTTCAACAACTCCGGCCGATGCGCGTGAGGACGCAACAGCGCCGCGCTTTTATTGCCGAGGATAAATTCGATCTCGCGGTACTGGAACGACTGGAACCCCGACGACTGCCCCAGGAACGGACGGATCGCCTTGTACTCCGACGGCGTCATCGTCGCCAGCACGGCCCAGGCGTGCACCAGTTGATCAAAGATGCGCGACACTCGCGCCAGCATCTTGAACGCCGGCGGCAACTCGCCAAGGCGCACATGTTCGCGGGCGGCCTTGAGTTCGTGGAGCATCAGTTTCATCCACAGCTCAGACGTCTGGTGCTGGATGATGAACAGCATTTCGTTGTGGTCCGGCGACAGCGGGTGCTGGGCGCTGAGGACTTTGCCCAGGTCCAGGTAGTCGCCATAGCTCATGGACTCGGAAAAATTCAGCTCGGCGTTATGCCATTCTTCCGGCGGTTGGTAATCAGCAGAGAAGGGACATTGGCTCATCGCGTGGGCTCCTTGAGCGGGCGGAGAATGGCGCGGACCGGGCTCGCGTCGAGGTTGGCAAAGCGCAACGGCAGCGCGATCAATTCATAGTCGCCCTCCGGTACGTCATCGAGCACGATGCCTTCAAGAATCGCCATGCCATGACGGGCCACGGCGTTGTGCGAATCCATGGTCTTGGATTGCTGCGGATCGAGGGACGGCGTGTCGATCCCGACCAGCCGCACGCCGAGGCTCGCCAGCAACTCGATGGTCTGCGGGGCGATGGCGGTGAAATTCGAATCCCATTCGGTCAGCGGCGCGTGTGGATAAGTACGCAAGAGCACGCGCTCTGGCAGGTTATCCACACGCCCTTCCAACTGATGCGGCTGCACCAGCGCGCCGCTGTCCAGACAATGCAGGACCCGGCACGGCCCCATGTAGACATCCAGCGACACCTCGCCAATCGGCGCGCCGTCCGCGCTGTAATGCAGCGGCGCATCGACGTGCGCACCGGTGTGCGGCGACAAGGTAATGCGCCCGACATTCACCGGGCATTCCGGACCGAACTGCCAGACGCGCTCTTCCTGGAACGGCGTATCGCCCGGCCAGGTCGGGGTCGCCGTACTCAAGGGGGGGCTGATGTCCCACCACGTTTTTATTGGATTCATTTCAAGGCTCTCGGCGGTTACTGGGGTGAATGATACGAGGGCCAGCTGTGAATTTTCTTGCGAATTCCAGCGCCAGGCGGGATTTCTTTCGTACTTACTGCGAGGAATTGCCTTATTTGTGATTGGATATTTCAAATGTAGGCGCCAGCTTGCCGGCGATGGCGTTCCTACGAGGCCCGTCGCTGGCAAGCCGGCGCCTACAGGGTTTTGTATTGCGCGGGACTTGCGCTTCTGGGCATCCCGATGTCGAGTTCAGACCACTGGCACGACGCCCAAGGCCTTAGGGTGCATCTTTGCATTCACTGCCTCGGAGTCATCATGTCCAAGCCCATCACCGTACTGCGCGACACCCACCCCCTGCCGGTCCTGGATGCCTGCAAATGGGAAAAACTCGAAGGCGACCCGCACACCGTCAACCTCAACGCCTACACCAGCGAAGACGGCAGCAAGATCATGGGCACCTGGATCTGCACACCAGGCAAGTGGTACGTGGAATACGTGAAGTGGGAATACTGCCATTTCCAGGAAGGCTACTGCGTGATCACCCCAGAAGGCCTGGAACCGATCCATTTGCGGGCTGGGGATATCTTTGTGGTGGAACCGGGAATGAAGGGGACGTGGGAAGTGGTCGAGACGGTGCGTAAGTATTTTGTGTTTGCTTAAATCGCTTCCAAAGCGGGCAACTTTGACATTGTTGTGGCGAGCGGGCTTGCCCCGCGTTGGGCTGCGCAGCAGCCCTGATCCAGACGCCGCGATCTTCCAGGAAGATCGCGGCGTTTTCCTTTAGGGCTGCTTCGCAGCCCAACGCGGGCAAGCCCGCTCGCCACAGGAGGTCCCCTTACAAGGTTATTTGGGTTTGCGGTAGCTGTTGATAATCGCCGAGAAGTCCTTGCCGCCTTCCCCGCGCTGGCTCATCGATTGATACAACTGCTGGGCCACGGCGCCCAGGATGACGGGCTGCTTGGCTTGGCGCGCAGCCTCGGTGGCCAGGCCAAGGTCCTTGAGCATCAGGTCAGCGCCAAAGCCACCGGTGTAGCCGCGCGATGACGGCGCGGTTTCAATCACGCCCGGCCATGGGTTGTAGGTGTCGGAACTCCAGCAACGTCCGGTGGAGCTGTTGATGATGCCGGCCAGCACTTGGGTGTCGATCCCCAGCGCATCGCCCAGCGCCATAGCTTCGCTGACGCCGACCATACTGATTCCGAGCAGCAGGTTGTTGCAGATCTTGGCGATTTGCCCGGTGCCGACCTCACCGCAATGCACGATGTTACGCCCCATCTGCGCCAGCACCGGTTGCAGGGTGGCGAACAGTTCAGGGGTGCCGCCGACCATAAAGGTCAGGGTGCCGGCACTGGCGCCGCCGGTGCCACCGGAGACTGGGGCGTCAGCCACGACCACACCTTGCTTGGCCGCCGCAGCCGCTACGTCGCGGATCGTCTGCGGGTCGATGGTGCTGCAATCCACCGCCGGCACGCCTTGGCCGATACCGGCGAGTACGCCGTCTTCATTCAGCCACACGCTACGCACATGCGCGGCCGCCGGCAGCATGGTGATCACAAGCTCGGCGTCTTTCGCCGCATCGCGGGGTGAATCGCTGATAGTGCCGCCCAGCTCGGCCAATTCCTTGAGCACGGCCTGGTTCAGGTCAAACAGGTTCAGCGCGTGGCCGGCCTTGATCAGGTTGCGGGCCATGGGCGCGCCCATGTTGCCCAAGCCGATAAATGCAATCTTCATGGTCGTCTCCCGGAATCAGCGCAGGTTGATGGTGGTATTGACGCCATCGTTGACCGTGTCGTCGTCGAACCAGCGGCTGGTGACGGTTTTGGTCTGGGTGTAGAACTGCACCACTTGCTTGCCGTACGGGCCGAGGTCGCCGAGCTTGGAGCCACGCGAACCGGTGAAGCTGAAAAACGGCACCGGCACCGGGATCGGGATGTTGATGCCGACCTGGCCCACGTCGATTTCGCTCTGGAATTTACGCGCCGCCGCACCACTCTGGGTAAACAGGCCGGTACCGTTGCCGAACGGGTTGGCGTTGACGAGCGCGATGGCCTCGTCGAGGGTCGCGACTTCGAGCACCACCAGCACCGGGCCGAAGATTTCCTGGGTGTAGATCTGCATGTCCGTGGTCACGCCCGAGAACAGGGTCGGGCCGACAAAGTTGCCTTGCTCAAAGCCCGGCACCTTGATGTCGCGGCCGTCCAGCTCGAGCTTGGCGCCTTCTTTCACACCGCTTTCGATCAGCTCGAGGATGCGCGCCTTGGCGCGTTTGGAAATCACCGGGCCGACATCGGTACCGGCCTCGCTGCCGGCATTGACCTTGAGTTTTTGCGCCAGCGCCTTGAGGTCCGGCAGCCATTGTTTGGAGGCACCGACCAACACCACCACAGAGGTGGCCATGCAACGCTGGCCCGCTGCGCCGAAACCGGCACCGACCAGCGCATTGAGGGTGTGTTCGCGGTTGGCATCCGGCAGCACCACGGCGTGGTTCTTGGCGCCCATCATCGACTGCACGCGCTTGCCGTGTTTGCCGGCCAGATCATAAACATGCGTGCCGACGGCGGTCGAACCGACGAAGGACACGGCCTTGATGTCTTTATGGGTGCACAGCGCATCCACCACGTCCTTGCCGCCGTGCACCACGTTGAGCACGCCGGCCGGTACGCCGGCTTCCAGCGCCAGCTCCACCAACAGCACGGTCGACAGCGGGTCCTGCTCGGACGGTTTGAGGACGAAGGTGTTACCGCAGGCGATCGCCATCGGGAACATCCACAGTGGAATCATCGCCGGGAAGTTGAATGGGGTAATGCCGGCACACACGCCGATGGGTTGGCGCAGGGTATAGGTGTCGACGCCACCGGCGACGTTTTCAGCGAATTCGCCCATTTGCAGGGTGCCGATGGAGCACGCGTGCTCCACCACTTCCAGGCCACGGAAAATATCGCCCTCGGCATCGGCAATGGTCTTGCCCTGCTCGGCGCTGAGGACTGCGGCGATGCGCTTGGAATGTTCGCGGATCAAGGCTTGCAGCTTGAGCATGATGCGCATGCGCGCGCCGATCGGGGTCAACTTCCAGGTCTGGAAGGCGCGATGGGCAGCGTCGATGGCGGCATTTACTTCATCGGCAGTGGCAAACGGCACTTTGGCCAGCACTTGCTGGGTGGCCGGGTTGACGATGTCGTGCCACTCGGTGGTCTTGGACTCGACCCATTCACCGTTGATCAGCAGCTTGACCTGTTGCACGGAAATATCGGCAGATGCGTTCATGTGGTCTCCAATCTTGTAGTTATGCAGAGACAAGGCGCGTGAATCGCCTTGGGAATGAGGCGTTTTTGGAGTATAGATGTGCAAATCTCTAATAAGAACGCACATAAAAGCCGGTCCAATATGCAAAAAAACATCACATCATTGGGCTCCCTGAACTGGGACGACCTGAAGTTTTTCCTCGAAGTGGCCCGCACCCGCAAGGCCAGCGTCGCGGCCAAGCGCCTGGCGGTGGACTACACCACGGTGTCGCGGCGCATCAGCTCACTGGAAGTGTCGCTGGGTACATTGCTCTTCGAAAAATCTCGGACCAACGGCTTCGTCCTCACCACCGAGGGCCAACGTTTGCTGGGGTACGCCGAGTCCATCGAGAGCACCCTGCACATGGCTTGCGAGCAGGTGTCCGGCTCCGGCGTGGCACTGTCCGGGCATGTGCGCATGGGCTGTACCGAAGGCTTCGGCAGTTTTTTTGTCACCCCGCAGCTCAGCCATTTCGTCGACACTTACCCGGCGATCTCGGTGGACATCCTGCCCCTGCCCCACTTCATCAGCCTGTCCAAGCGCGAAGCCGACATTGTCATCGCCCTGGAACGCCCGGAACACGGGCCCTACGTGTGCTGCAAACTGTGTGACTACAAACTGCAGCTGTATGCGACCCAGGAATACCTCGACCAGCACCCCCCGATCCGCAAACCCACGGATTTGGCCGAGCACCCGTTTATCAGCTATGTGGATGACCTGGCGTTCAGCTCCGAGCTGCTCTACCTGGCGAACGTGGTGCCCGGCGCCAGCGCCAGCCTGCGCAGTACCAGCGTGATTGCCCAGTACGTGGCAGCGCAGCAAGGCCGGTCGATGGCGATATTGCCGTGCTTCCTGGCGGCGCAGGACCCTCGGTTGCTGCCGGTGCTGGGGGAGCAGATCACACTGACTCGGCAGTTCTGGATGTATTGCCGGGAAGACTTGCGCAAGTTGAAACGCATCACCTTGCTGTGGGATTACATCCGCGAGGTGACGGAACAGAACCAGGGCTTATTGATGGGGGAGACGCGGGAGATCAAGTTTGCAGATTAAGGGGGGCGCGCGGTGTTGCCGTGAGCGCACTGCAAAATAAATGGGGGGGCTGGCTTGCCTGCGATAGCGGTGTATCAGCCAGCTTAGCCTTGACTGATACACCGCCTTCGCAGGCAAGCCAGCTCCCACATTTGAACTGCGGCGGATGCAAGATTTTGGTTAAACACAAATAGTGTGGAATCTGCGGCGGGTGCAAGATTTTGGTCAGACGCAAATATATGTGGGAGCTGGCTTGCCTGCGAAGGCGGTGGGTCAGCCAGCTTAACCTTGACTGATACACCGCCATCGCAGGCAAGCCCGGCTCCCACATTTTGAATGCATGGCAGGTGGAAAACCCGCTTAGTCCGCACTCACCACAATCGACACCCGCCGATTCTCCGTACGTCCCGCCGCCGTCGCGTTCGACGCCACCGGCTCGCTGCTGCCCAACCCGCGCAGCTGGATGTTTTCTTCCTTCATGCCCACACCGATCAGCACCGTGGCCACGCTCTTGGCGCGGCGCAAGGACAGTTGCTGGTTGTAGGTTTCCTTGCCCGAAGCGTCGGTATGGCCGTCGACGCGCACGCGCTCGATGCCCACGCCGAGCAGGGCCTTGCCGATACGCTGGACGATCTCGGTACTGGGCTTGTTGAGGGTTTCGACGTCGCTGCCAAACAACACTTTGCCGGACAGGCCGAACGCCCAACCCTCGTCGGTCAGCTCAAAGCCTTGTTGCTTGAGCACGGCGACCTGGGCCGGGGTCAAGCCTTTGGGTGGGGCGGTCTGGCAACCGCTGAGAGCCAGCAGTGACACCAGCACGGTGAGGAAGATAAAACGCGCGGTCGAAAACAAGGGATCAACTCCTGTGTTGAACATTGACGGCAGGGCTCTCCGACTCCGCCGTTTGCTGGCCGCCTTGGGCCTGCCGTTTGGCCTGGTACATCGCTGCATCGGCGGCATTGAGCAAGGTGCCGGGCGTGGCGCCATGATCGGGGTAGATGGCGATGCCGATACTGAGGGAGGTCAACACCTGGGTATTCCCGGGCACGGCAATCGGCACGTCCATGCTGGCGATAATCTTGTCGGCGATGCGCTGGGCGTCTTCCACTTTATGCAACGGCGCCAGCAGGATGGCGAACTCATCGCCGCCCAGGCGCGCGACCAGGTCATCTTCGCGCAGTTGTGCCCGCACCCGTTCAGCGACGGCCACGAGGACGGCATCGCCTGCGGCATGGCCAAAGCTGTCATTGATTTCCTTGAAGCGGTCGCTGTCGAGGTAAAGCACCGCGACCTGCTCCTTGACCTTGGCCGCGCTGCGCAAGGCACGAATCAGCCGACCTTCGAAAAACGCCCGGTTGGGCAAGCCAGTGAGACTGTCGTGGTTGGCCTGGTGCGCAAGGGTTTCGTTCTCGCTTTGCAGGTGGCTTTGCCAGGCTTCCATTTCACCGAGCAACGCATTGAAGTCGCTGCCCAGGCTGTCGAGTTCGGCGATCCGCGCGGGCGGCACGCGGCGGTCGAAGTCGCGCTCGCTGCGGGCGGCATGGGCCACGGCTGCGAGGCGTTGCAGCGGCTCGGTAATGCCGCGCAACAGACGCCGCGCCAAGTGCAAGGCCACCCACGCACTGAGGGCGGTACAGATCAGGATCCCCGCCAGCCCACTCAGCAGGAAGCGCAACAGGCTGCCGCCATGGCCAGTGACATGAATGCTGCCGATGGTGCGCCCCTGGTGCAGGATCGGCTGGCTGATGGGCTGTTCGAGCAGGGTGTGCGCCAGCTCCAGTTCAAGCCGTGAGAGCATGCCGGTTTCCGGACGTGTCCACTGCGCCAACAGCTTGCCGTTGACATCAAGCACTTCGGCCTGGGCCACCTCTTCGGTGGAGGCGATCAGGCTGAGGGCCTCGGTGGCCGCCGCGCTGTCGTTGAACACCACCGCCGCTTCTACGGTGTAGTTGATCGAGCGTGCGATCAAATGCAGGTTGTGCTCGGCGTACACGCGCAGCGCCAGCACGCCGAGCAGGGTCAGCGACACACTGGCCAGGCTCACCGCCACCAGCGCGAGGATCAGGTGCCCCCGGCCGATGACCGAGCGCAGCGTCGGTCGCACCTTATCGACCTTCATGGCGCAAGCGCTCGACGGCGGGACAATTGCAGCACGCTGGGGTGAATGCGCACGCCGCTGCGCGCCACGGAGTCGAGATTGACCTCGAACGACACCTGATCATCGCCGACCCGCAGGCAGAACAAGCTGCCGACCGTGCACTGGTCGCCGCCTTCGCTGATGCTCAGCACCGGGTGCCCGATCAACGAAGCGAACAGACGGCTGCGCTCATCGCCGCTGAGCTTGCCGATGTAAACGGCGTCACAACTATTGACGATATCAGGATGGTCGGCGAGCAGGCGCTGCACCACCACCGGGCGGCCGGTGGCTTGGGTGGTGCCCTTGACCAGGTCGTCGGTGTATTGGGTCGGCCCGACGATGCACAGGCGCAATTGCGCAGGCTCCACCGGCCAACGCGCGTAACTGAGGATACCCAGCACCACTTGGGTCACCGCCTGGGCGCGGGAGTCGGCGGGGCTGGACGCCTGGGCAAAGGCGCCGGGCGCGAGCAGGCACAGAACCGCCACCAGCAACAGGCGTCCCCAGCTCATACGGCGCTCTGTGGGCGAGACAGCCACGTTCATGCAGCGATTTCTCTCAGGTGTGTACAAAGTGATGCCGCAACGATAGCACAGCAACGGAAAACCCCGCGAAGCGAGGCTTTCGCGGGGGCCGCTATTTTTTCAGAAAAATCAGGCGACTGAATCAGAAATATCGCATGACCTGTCAGTCAGTTTTTTCCGTCTCCTGACCCAGTTCCAGCATCAACCCGCTCAAGCGCTTGACCTTGCGTCGTACCGCTTCTTCAAACACGCCGCCACGGGGTTCGATCAGGCTGAACCAGCGCTTGGCGCGGGTGATCCCGGTATAGATCAGCTCTTTAGTGAGCACCGGGTTCAATGCGTCCGGCAGGATCAGCGCCGTGTGGGTGAATTCCGAGCCTTGGGACTTGTGCACGGTCATGGCGTACACGGTTTCGACATCATTCAGGCGGCTGGGCAGTACAAAACGCACACCGCCCTGACCATCATTGCGCGGGAAGGCCACGCGCAATACCTGCGGCCCCCCGTCGCTTTCGGGCAGTTTGAGAGCGATGCCGATATCGCCGTTCATCAAGCCCAGGCCGTAATCGTTGCGGGTCATCAGCACCGGGCGGCCTTCGTACCATTGCTCGTCACCTTCGATCAGCCGCACCTTGCGCAAGGCCGCGGTGATGCGCAGGTTGAGGCCTTCCACCCCCCACGGTCCCTTGCGCACGGCACAAAGCAACTGGAAGGCGTCGAAGGCTTGCAACAGTTGTTGCGCCCAGTGGGTCCAGGCGGCGTCCTCGCGTGGAGTATCCAGCGACGGGCGCGCGCTGTGCAGCAGGTTGAGGTAATAGCGATAACCTTCGGCGCCATCGCCCTGCCCGTCCAGTACCAGCCGCTCCAGGGCGTGGTCGTGTTCGCCCTTGAGGCTGACGCAGAACAGGTCGCGATGGCTGCGCGCGGCCAGCAACTTGCGCGCTTCTTCGGCATTCTGCTGGTTGACCCAGCGCGCCAATTGGCCGATGCCACTGCCCTCGCCGAAACGCCGCGAGTAACGCAACATCACCACTTGCTGGGCCAGCGGGTGGCTGCCATCGAGGTCTTCCTGCAGGCCGCTGGCGTCAAGGTCTTCGCCGCTGACCGCCTGCAGCCACTGACGCGTCTCGGGGCTGTACCAACCGGCCTCGGCGTCGCGGCACAAATCGCCGAGTACGGCGCCCGCCTCCACCGACGCCAGCTGGTCCTTGTCCCCCAGCAGCACCAGCCGCGCATGGGGCGGCAAGGCGTCGAGCAGGTTGGCCATCATCTCCAGGTCGATCATCGACGCCTCGTCCACCACCAGCACATCCAACGGCAGTGGATTACCTAGGTGATGGCGGAAATGCCGAGTACCCGGGCGGCTACCCAGCAGGCGGTGAACCGTGGTCACCTGGGTCGGGATTTTTTCCCGCACGCTTTCGGGCACTTTCAGCGACAGTACTTGCTGGCTGATGGACTCGGTAAGCCGCGCGGCGGCTTTACCGGTGGGTGCGGCCAGGCGGATGCGCAACGGTGTGCCGACTTCCACCGCAGGCGCCTGCAACAACGCGAGCAGGCGCACCACGGTGGTGGTCTTGCCGGTACCGGGACCACCGGTGACGATGCTGAATGCCCCGCGAGTCGCCAGGGCGCAGGCGAGTTTTTGCCAGTCGATCACACCCTCGGGTGCGGGTTGGTCGAACAAGCCATTCAAACGCTGGGGCAAATCGGCAGCGACGCTTTCCTGGGTGGCGAGGCGCTGGCGCAGTGCCGTGTCGATACGTCGTTCATAGGTCCAGTAGCGGCGCAAATACAGGCGCTTGCCGGACAGTACTAACGGGCGGCTTTGGGCTGATTCACTGCCATCGACGGCCAACGCGACCAGGCCGCTGGCAGCCAGGGCATGGCACCAATGGGCGCCGTCCAGACCGTCGAGCAACTGCGACGGCAGCAGCATGGCAGTGGTCTGCAGATCGCCCTCGGGCGGCAAGGACAAGGCGAAGTCCGGCGCTTTCAGGGTCTCGAACAGGTCCAGGCAGACATGGCCGTGGCCCAATTGGTGGCTGGTCAGCGCGGCCGCCAGCAGCACCAGGGGGTCGGCCTGCGGGTCGAGTTCATGCAGGAAGCCGACGAAGGCTTTGTCGAGGGCGCGCAACCAGCCACGCGCCACCCAACGTTCCAAGAGTTGCAGCAGGTCGGCGGCGCGGCTGAGGGGCGCCAGTTCCTCCAACGGCAATGGCGACAGGCTCATAACAACACTCCTTGTTCCCAGGCGGGCTCAACCTTGGGCGGGATGGGCTTGCCCTGGAACAACAGATCCAGGCCTTCGATCAATTCACGCGGTGGCCGAGTGAAATACGCGCCCTGGCTGGCGGCCTGCGTACCGCGCAGGAACAGGTAGAGGGCGCCGCCGACATGGCGGTCGTAGTCGTAGTCCGGCAGGCGCGCCTTGAGCTGGCGATGCAGGGCCAGCAGGTAAAGGACATATTGCAGGTCGTATCGATGCTCGAGGATCGACTGTTCCATGGCGGCTTGGGTGTAGGCCGAATCGTCAGGACCGAGCCAGTTGGATTTGTAGTCAGCCACGTAATAGCGGCCATCGTGTTCGAAAGTCAGGTCGATAAACCCCTTGAACATACCGTTGAGCAACACCGGTTCGGCGGCAACGCGAGACACGCCGTTGTGGGTGTACTGGCACACCAGCTTGTCGAGGGCGAGTACGTCTACCTTGTGGCTGGCGAACCAGAACTCCATTTCGATCTGGTAGTGCTGCAAGCCACTGAGGCTGACCTGGCCGTTATCCACGGGCAACGGGGTTTGCAGCAAGTGACCGAGCCAGTCGCTGAGGGTGACGATCCAGCCCTCCCAGTTGCGCCGATTGCAACGCGCGCCCACGGCTTTTTCGATCGCCTCGGGCGTTACGTTGAAACCATCTTCGCCGGCCCACTCCAACAGGCCATGGAGGAAGGTGCCTGGGTTCGGGCCACGTGGGAAACGGTGAATATCACCGCCGGATGCCGCCACTTCGCGCGGTGCGTCGGGGTCGAGGCGCTCGTCATCAAACAGCTTCTGGGCTTGTGGGCTTTCCGGCGCTTCGAGGCTGGCGGCGCTCATGCTGTCGCCAATACGCAAGGCGCTGTAGGAAGCGATCCACCAGTTTTCCGCGGCCTTGCGTTTGGGCAGCAACGGCGCAAGCAGCGTGGCTTCGTTACGCGGCGGGTGGAACAGGATGGCTTGAGCTTCGGGCACGTGGCCGTAGTGAATCGCGGGACAGCCTTCCTGCAGGTCCAGCAACCAGCGCGCCAGGCCGGCAGATTCGCCCAGCAACGAACCCGCGCCGAGCAAATAGCCCAGCGCCGACAAGTGCAGCACCGAACTGCTGCTGTTGCCACGTTTGAGGTCGGCGACACCCAGCCAGCAGGCGTGTTTGGCGCGGGTCAAGGCGACGTAGAACAAACGCAGGTCTTCGGCCAGGCGCTCGTCGTCAGCCAGGGCAATCAACTCGGCGGTCGGCCGCAGGCTCACGTGGGATTTACCCTGCTCGTCGTGGTAGTGAAGCGGCAAGCGGCTGCCGTCCACGGGCTTGGCCGAGCAGATGAAGGGCAGGAAAACCAGGTCGTACTCCAGCCCCTTGGACTTGTGGATGGTCACGACCTTGACCAGTTGTTCATCACTTTCCAGGCGCAGGATCTGTTCTTCGCCGGCCTGGCCCGACAAGGCGAGGTGTTCGGCCAGATGGCGAATCAGCGCCTGTTCGCCATCCAGTTCCGCAGCGGCTTGTTGCAACAATTCGCTGAGGTGCAGCAGGTTGGTCAGCACCCGCTCGCCGTCGCTGCGGGCGATCAGGGTTTGCGGCAGTTTGAAATCGTGCAGCAGGCGACGCAGCATCGGCAGCACGCCCTGGGTGCGCCAGATGGCGCGGTAACCACGGAACTGCATGACACGGGATTCCCACGCCAGCTCGTCCTGATTCAGACGCTCCAACTCCGGCAGCGATAGGTTCAAGGTGACACACGCCAAGGCAGCTCGCAGCGGGCGCTCGACGTCCGGCTCGGCACAGGCCTTGAGCCAGGCCAGCAGGTCGTGGGCTTCCTGGGCGGCGAACACTGAGTCCTTGTCCGAGAGGTACACACTGCGCACGCCCCGGGCGGCCAGCTCGGCGCGCACGGCTTGGGCCTCCTTGCCATCGCGCACCAGGATGGCGATGTCTGACGGCAGCACGCCTTTAAAACCCGCCTCCGGATGTAGGAAACCGGCTGTGCCTTGCTGACCGCCATTGAGCAGTTCAACAATCTGCGTGGCACAGGCTGCGGCCAGTTGCTGGCGGTACACCGCGTTGGAAACCGGCTGATCGGTGGGCAGGTGCCAGAGGTTCATCGCTGGCACTGCTTGGCCGTCGACCTGCAATTGCTCCTTGCGGCCTTGGGACAGCACCGAGTGGAACGGTACCGGGTTCTGGCCGTCCGGCTCGCGGAACAGGAACGCGCCACGGCCAGTTTCCGCACGTTGAAACACGTGGTTCACCGCCTCGACCATCGCGTGGCTGGAGCGGAAGTTGGTGCCCAGGGTGTGATGGCGGCCGGTGGTGGATTGGCGCGCACGCAGGTAGGTGTAGATGTCGGCACCACGAAAGGCATAGATCGCCTGCTTGGGGTCGCCGATCAGGAACAAGCCACTGTCGAGGTGGTTTTCTTCGATGCGGTAGATACTGTCGAAGATGCTGTATTGCACCGGATCGGTGTCCTGGAATTCGTCGATCAGCGCCACCGGGAACTGCTCGCGGATCACGCTGGCCAGGCGCTCGCCACCGTCGGCCTGCAGGGCGGCGTTGAGACGGATCAGCATGTCGTCGAAGCCCATTTCGGCGCGACGGCGTTTTTCTTCTTCGAAGCGTTTACCCACCCAACCGGCAGCATGCTGCAACACCGCCGCGTCAGGCGTTGGCAGTGCGTCGAGCGCAGCTTTGAGGCCAGCCATGGCGTCGATACCGGGGTGCTGCGGCGGGTCGCCCTTCCAGGCTTCGGCCATGCCTTCGGGCGTCAGGCGGGTGAAGCCAGTGCCGATGTCCAATTGCTCAAGGGTTTCGTCAGCGGCCCAGGCGCTGATCTTTTCGAACCAGGGTTCGAAGTAACGTGCCTGCATCTTGCGGCCGTCGACGGCTTTGGCGGCCACGGCCTGCAGGCAGATGTCACGCAGCTCGGCGGCCCATTGCTGCCAAGGCGCCTTGAGGTGTATCAGCGCTGCTCGACGCTCTTGCAGGCAGGCGTTGATCAGCTCGGCAGGTTCACGGGCTTCATCCGTGGGTCGTTCACTGCCGAACAAGGCGCGTACCCGTGGCATCAAGGCAGCAGGGCCGCCCCAGTTGTTGCGCACCCAATTGAGCGCGTCGTCATGCATCGGGTAACAGAACAACCGCCAGTAATCGCGCAAGACTTCGCCAAGCAGATCACTGTGGTCAGTTTCCAGGGTTTGAGTGAACAGGCTGCCGCTGTCGAACGCGTGCTCGCGCAGCATGCGCTGGCACCAACTGTGGATGGTCGAAACAGCAGCTTCATCCATCCACTGGGCGGCGATGTCCAGGCGATTGGCGCAGGCGGGCCACTGCTCAGGCGGGTATTGATCTCGCAACTCGGCAATCAGGGCATCAGGTTGCGGTATTTCATCGCGAAAGAAACGTGCCGCCTCTGCCAGGCGGATGCGAATGCGTTCGCGCAACTCCTTGGTGGCAGCGTCGGTGAAGGTCACTACCAGAATTTGTGGGGGCAGCAGTTCGCGGCCAAAACCGGATTCATCACCACCGTGGCCGAGGACCAGGCGCAAGTACAGCGCGGAAATAGTGAAAGTCTTGCCGGTGCCGGCGCTGGCTTCGATCAGTTGGCTGCCTTGCAGCGGGAAGGCCAGGGCCAAGGGTTTGCTGCTCATGCGCCGGCCTCCTCGCGGGTGAGAGATCGCCATGCGGCGTTGATCAGTGGGCGGTACAAGGTTTCGCACCAGCCTTCGAACTCTTCACTGGCGACCAACGCGGCGTAGTCGGGGAATTGTCGTGTGAGTGCCGGGGTTTCACGGCGTTCGCCATCAGTGGTCATGCCATCACCTTCATAGGCCTTGCTGGCAGCGGCCTGGGCCTTGGCCGGATCGGTCTGGCCAAGCCAGGCGAACGCGGTTTTAACCGCCACGGGCAAAGGCTTGCTCATGCCGTGGTGCCAGGCCAAGAGCAGGTTGGCGAGGATCTCCCGGGCAGTGGTCGGATCCAATGGGGCCAGCAACAAGGTGTCGTCGCTGGCCACCAACCCTGTACTCAACGGCAGGCCGCAGGCGCAGGCAACCACGTGATTGACCCAGGGCCGAATCAGGCGGTGCCATTTGCGCGTCTTGATCGAGCCGATGCTGTTGGGGATGGTGGTCACGCTTAGCAGGCCGCCATCACTGCGTCGATGCAGGCCGCTGATCCAGCCTTCCAGCTGGATACCTTGATGCTCAAAACTGATCGGTTCGGCGGTAGTGTGGGGCTGCGGCCAAAGCGCCAGAAGCTGCTGATAGCGCTGCAGCAGGTCGGGCAATGGCTCAATCAGCTCGTTGCGCAGGCACTCGCCGAAACCGACCATTGGCAGCAGGCCACTGCCTTGCAAGCGCAGGGCTTGGGCATTCAGGGCCTGGTCGAGGTGATCGGGATGGCTCAGCGCCGCACTCAAGAGACTGTCGCTCAGGCTGTAGCGTTGTAACGCGTCGAGGACGAAGGGCTCTTCATCGGCCAACGGCACCTCAGCGGCTTCAAAGAACACCTTCAGACGTTGGCTGAAGAAATGTTTGACCGGGTTGCGCAGGAAGTCCTGCAGCTGGCCGAGACTCAAGGGTTCTTCTTGCTGGTGCGGCGCCAGTTCGTCCTCTACGGCAATGGCCTCGACTGCGGCGTGCAGCAACTGCCATTCACGGGCATAGCTGAACAATGGATCGCCTTCATGGAAGTAGCGGGCGCTGAAGGGTTGGAGCGGATGCTCCTGGGTCATCGCTTCGAGCAACGGCTCTTGTGTATGTGCGTTATGCCAGCCGCTGGCGAGATGATCGCGCAATTGGCCGATCAGCACCGAGGCCGGGCGATCACTGTTGTCACGGATGCTGCGGCCGACCCAACTGATGTAGAGCTGGTCCCGGGCAGACAGCAGCGCCTCCAGCAGCAGGTAACGGTCATCTTCACGGCGTGAACGGTCGCCGGGGCGGTAGTCGCTGCCCATCAGGTCGAAATCCAGCGGCGGTTGCGCACGCGGGTAATCGCCGTCGTTCATGCCAAGCAGGCAGACCAACTTGAACGGGATCGCGCGCATGGGCATCAGGGTGCAAAAATTGACAGCTCCGGCGAGGAAGCGTTGGGACAAACGGCCTTCATCCAGACCGGCCAACCAGGCCTCACGTACTACGGTCAGGGGTAACTCGTCATACAGGCCGACCGACTCGCAGGTTTCCAGCCAGGTTTCTCGCAGTTGTTCGAGTTGGCCCAGCAGGAAGTCATCGTGTTCGCTGCTGGGCAGGAAGAACAACTGAATCAAGCGTTGCAGGCGTTCGCCCCATTCGTGCGGGGCGGCCGGTTGCGACAGTGCTTGATGCGCGTCATTAAGCGCATCGAGCAGAGCGACCAAGGGACCGATCAGCGCGGCGTCGAGGCCACCAATCTCATCGTATGGCTCAATACCGTCGCAGGCGAGACCCGTGCCGACGGCATAGCCCAGCAACATGCGGCGCAGGCCGAATCGCCAACTGTTTTGCTCCAGCTCATTGGGCAGGCCGAGGCCGGCACGTTGCTCGGCATTGAGACCCCAGCGGATCCCGGCACCCTCGATCCAGCGATGCAATGTGGGCAGGTCGCGCTCCTTGATGGCGAAGCGTTCGCGCAGCGCGGGAACGTCCAGCAGGTCAAGGATTTCGCTGACGGGAAAGCGGCTGTCGGGTAGCTTCAGCAGGTGCTCGACGGCGATCAGCAGCGGATCGCGGCCACGTTGGCCCTGGTCAGTGAGGGTAAAGGGAATGAAGCGTGGATCAGTTCGCTCCAACTGGCCGAATACGGCACGGATGTGCGGCGCGTAGCTGTCGACGTCGGGAACCATGACGATGATGTCACGCGGGCGCAGCGCAGGGTCCGCGCTGAAGCGTTGGAGCAGTTGGTCGTGGAGGATTTCGACCTCACGCTGGGCACTGTGGGCGACATGAAAGCGTATTGAAGTATCACGCTGCAGGTCGACAGCGGGCCATAGCTCACGGGTTTCGTTGAGCGGGCGCAGTTCGAGGATGTCGTCCTGGAGCTGGTTGAGCAAGGTACTGGGTTCGCTCTCGCTGAACAGGTCGATGCGGCCGTCACGGAAGGCCGCGCGGTAGCTATTGGGGTCGTCGTAACTGTCCAGCAGGCTGATGTAGTCACGCCCTTGTTTGCCCCAGGCTGCCAGCAGCGGATGGGCGTGCTGGTGAAGGGTCTGCGGATCGATGGTGACGGGCATGCCGGCTTTACGCGCCTGGCGCTTGTATTCGTTACGTAGCAGGTCTTTGTCGGCAACGATGTCGGACCAATGGTGGCGACATGGATTGTGCACGCACAACAACACTTGGCTGAACCGCGCCAGGCCGGCGAGGGCTTCAAGAGCCTGGGCGGGCAACGAGGAAATACCGAAGACAATCACTCGGGAGGGCAAGCCTGGTGGGGCTTTCTCAAGGGTATTGATGCGTTCGATAAAGCGCTGGTGTACACCGGCACGGCTTTGGGCCATGCCCTCCTCGCCTACATCCAGCAACAGCGCGCGCCATAACTCAGCTTGCCAGCAGTTGGCTGGGTCCAGGGGCTTGGTTTCACCGCGGCCGTTACGCAACTGATGGCGGCCGGCAGCCCAATCTTCCAGCCAGTCGGCACGATAGACCTGGTATTGGTCGAAGAGATCGGCCAGGCGCTCAGCGAGTTGGTAGCGTTTGCGCAGATCGGCGTCGTGAGTGAGGAAACGCTGCAGAGGTTCGAAGTACGGTTGATCGATCAACTCCGGGAGCAGGCGCATCAGGCGCCATGTCAGCGGGGCTTTATCGAGCAGGGATTTTTGCGGGATTTCGTCACGGCCCAGGACCATGCGGTAGAGCTGCCACATGAAACTGCCGGGGAGTTGCACATCAATGGCAGCCGCGATTCCACAGCCGCCCATATCGTCCTCTTCCGGGTCTTCGGCCAGGGCCAATTTGAGCCACTGGGCAATGCCGTTGCTTTGGACCAGGGCGATTTCGTTTTCCAGGGGCGCAAGCGGATATCGACGCATCCAGCTGACAACCAGGCTGCGCAGTTCATCCAGGCGGTTGCCGTGAACCACCATGAATCCAGCGCTGAGGGACGTCGCATCCGGCATAACGGCTTCCTTGGGAAAAGCAAAATCGAGGGAGCGACTTTAGCATTGAAGGCGGTATTGGCGGTCTTGGGATGCAGGATATGGGGAGATTTTGGCTGTCGCGACAGTATCAGGCTCGGGACGCTACGGTTAACGCGCATCGCGTGTATCAAATAGAACAGCGGAGGATTAGCACTACGCGACGGCATCTGCGCATTTTCGACCGCCCAAAACAAAACCCCTGTCTGCGTTAGCAAACAGGGGTTCTGGAATTTAATCTTGACGATGACCTACTCTCACATGGGGAAACCCCACACTACCATCGGCGATGCATCGTTTCACTGCTGAGTTCGGGATGGGATCAGGTGGTTCCAATGCTCTATGGTCGTCAAGAAATTCGGGTACTGAGTCGCGACCATGTGGTCTCGCTTCAGCAAATTGGGTATGTGATAGCTTTCGGTGTTTTGTGAACGTCGAACTTTCGGTTCATTTCGTCTTCACACACCGCAATCTGGTGCTCTTTTGCCTTTCAGCTCGAAGCAAGCAAATTGCTTGGGTGTTGTAAGGTTAAGCCTCACGGGTCATTAGTACCGGTTAGCTCAACGCATCGCTGCGCTTACACACCCGGCCTATCAACGTCGTAGTCTTCAACGTCCCTTCAGGGGCCTTAAAGGCCCAGGGAAGATTCATCTCGAGGCAAGTTTCGCGCTTAGATGCTTTCAGCGCTTATCTTTTCCGCACTTAGCTACCGGGCAATGCCATTGGCATGACAACCCGAACACCAGTGGTGCGTTCACTCCGGTCCTCTCGTACTAGGAGCAACCCCTCTCAATCTTCCAGCGCCCACGGCAGATAGGGACCGAACTGTCTCACGACGTTCTAAACCCAGCTCGCGTACCACTTTAAACGGCGAACAGCCGTACCCTTGGGACCTACTTCAGCCCCAGGATGTGATGAGCCGACATCGAGGTGCCAAACACCGCCGTCGATATGAACTCTTGGGCGGTATCAGCCTGTTATCCCCGGAGTACCTTTTATCCGTTGAGCGATGGCCCTTCCATTCAGAACCACCGGATCACTATGACCTGCTTTCGCACCTGCTCGAGCCGTCACTCTCGCAGTCAAGCTAGCTTATGCCATTGCACTAACCTCACGATGTCCGACCGTGATTAGCTAACCTTCGTGCTCCTCCGTTACTCTTTAGGAGGAGACCGCCCCAGTCAAACTACCCACCAGACACTGTCCCCACGCCGGGTAACGGCGCCAGGTTAGAACATCAAACGTTAAAGGGTGGTATTTCAAGGTTGGCTCCACGCAGACTGGCGTCCACGCTTCAAAGCCTCCCACCTATCCTACACATCAAGGTTCAATATTCAGTGTCAAGCTATAGTAAAGGTTCACGGGGTCTTTCCGTCTTGCCGCGGGTACACTGCATCTTCACAGCGAGTTCAATTTCACTGAGTCTCGGGTGGAGACAGCCTGGCCATCATTACGCCATTCGTGCAGGTCGGAACTTACCCGACAAGGAATTTCGCTACCTTAGGACCGTTATAGTTACGGCCGCCGTTTACCGGGGCTTCGATCAAGAGCTTCTCCTTGCGGATAACCCCATCAATTAACCTTCCGGCACCGGGCAGGCGTCACACCGTATACGTCCACTTTCGTGTTTGCACAGTGCTGTGTTTTTAATAAACAGTTGCAGCCAGCTGGTATCTTCGACTGGCTTCAGCTCCGGGAGCAAGTCCCTTCACCTACGCGCCAGCGTGCCTTCTCCCGAAGTTACGGCACCATTTTGCCTAGTTCCTTCACCCGAGTTCTCTCAAGCGCCTTGGTATTCTCTACCTGACCACCTGTGTCGGTTTGGGGTACGATTCCGTGTTACCTGATGCTTAGAGGCTTTTCCTGGAAGCAGGGCATTTGTTACTTCAGCACCGTAGTGCCTCGTCATCACACCTCAGCGTTAAAAGAGTCCGGATTTACCTAAACTCTCCGCCTACATGCTTAAACCGGGACAACCGTCGCCCGGCTAACATAGCCTTCTCCGTCCCCCCTTCGCAGTAACACCGAGTACAGGAATATTAACCTGTTTCCCATCGACTACGCCTTTCGGCCTCGCCTTAGGGGTCGACTCACCCTGCCCCGATTAACGTTGGACAGGAACCCTTGGTCTTCCGGCGAGCGGGCTTTTCACCCGCTTTATCGTTACTTATGTCAGCATTCGCACTTCTGATACCTCCAGCAGACCTCACAGTCCACCTTCGACGGCTTACAGAACGCTCCCCTACCCAACAACGCATAAGCGTCGCTGCCGCAGCTTCGGTGCATGGTTTAGCCCCGTTACATCTTCCGCGCAGGCCGACTCGACCAGTGAGCTATTACGCTTTCTTTAAATGATGGCTGCTTCTAAGCCAACATCCTGGCTGTCTGTGCCTTCCCACATCGTTTCCCACTTAACCATGACTTTGGGACCTTAGCTGGCGGTCTGGGTTGTTTCCCTCTTCACGACGGACGTTAGCACCCGCCGTGTGTCTCCCGTGATAACATTCTTCGGTATTCGCAGTTTGCATCGGGTTGGTAAGCCGGGATGGCCCCCTAGCCGAAACAGTGCTCTACCCCCGAAGATGAGTTCACGAGGCGCTACCTAAATAGCTTTCGGGGAGAACCAGCTATCTCCCGGTTTGATTGGCCTTTCACCCCCAGCCACAAGTCATCCGCTAATTTTTCAACATTAGTCGGTTCGGTCCTCCAGTTAGTGTTACCCAACCTTCAACCTGCCCATGGCTAGATCACCGGGTTTCGGGTCTATACCCTGCAACTTAACGCCCAGTTAAGACTCGGTTTCCCTTCGGCTCCCCTATACGGTTAACCTTGCTACAGAATATAAGTCGCTGACCCATTATACAAAAGGTACGCAGTCACACCACGAAGGTGCTCCCACTGCTTGTACGTACACGGTTTCAGGTTCTGTTTCACTCCCCTCGCCGGGGTTCTTTTCGCCTTTCCCTCACGGTACTGGTTCACTATCGGTCAGTCAGGAGTATTTAGCCTTGGAGGATGGTCCCCCCATATTCAGACAGGATGTCACGTGTCCCGCCCTACTCATCGAACTCACAGCAAGTGCATTTTTGTGTACGGGAGTATCACCCTGTACCCTGCGACTTTCCAGACGCTTCCACTAATGCACAAACTGATTCAGGTTCTGGGCTGTTCCCCGTTCGCTCGCCGCTACTGGGGGAATCTCGGTTGATTTCTTTTCCTCTGGGTACTTAGATGTTTCAGTTCCCCAGGTTCGCCTTGCAACACTATGTATTCAGTACAAGATAACCATCTTATGATGGCTGGGTTCCCCCATTCAGACATCTCCGGATCAAAGTCTGTTTGCCGACTCCCCGAAGCTTTTCGCAGGCTACCACGTCTTTCATCGCCTCTGACTGCCAAGGCATCCACCGTATGCGCTTCTTCACTTGACCATATAACCCCAAGCAATCTGGTTATACTGTGAAGACGACATTCGCCGAAAATTCGAATTTCTCAATTAAGAGAACTCACAAATTTTACCTTAGCCTGATCCGTTACCAGTGAAAGTAACGTTCAGTCTATCTTTCTATCACATACCCAAATTTTTAAAGAACGATCTAATCAAAGACTAGAAATCAATATTCATTAGTGAATATTCATTTCTAAACTCTAACAGCAGAAGCAGTTAATGGTGGAGCCAAACGGGATCGAACCGTTGACCTCCTGCGTGCAAGGCAGGCGCTCTCCCAGCTGAGCTATGGCCCCATAACAAAATTGGTGGGTCTGGGCAGATTCGAACTGCCGACCTCACCCTTATCAGGGGTGCGCTCTAACCAACTGAGCTACAGACCCAATTTCGAGCGCGTAACTGATTAGCTAAGAGCTATCAGCTTGGAGCTTAAAGCTGCTTCTATCGTCTTTTTCAATGAATCAAGCAATTCGTGTGGGAACTTATGGAGCAGCTGATGTCGTCGATTAAGGAGGTGATCCAACCGCAGGTTCCCCTACGGTTACCTTGTTACGACTTCACCCCAGTCATGAATCACAAAGTGGTAAGCGCCCTCCCGAAGGTTAAGCTACCTACTTCTTTTGCAACCCACTCCCATGGTGTGACGGGCGGTGTGTACAAGGCCCGGGAACGTATTCACCGTAGCATTCTGATCTACGATTACTAGCGATTCCGACTTCACGGAGTCGAGTTGCAGACTCCGATCCGGACTACGACGCACTTTGTGAGGTCCGCTTGCTCTCGCGAGTTCGCTTCTCTTTGTATGCGCCATTGTAGCACGTGTGTAGCCCTGGCCGTAAGGGCCATGATGACTTGACGTCATCCCCACCTTCCTCCGGTTTGTCACCGGCAGTCTCCTTTGAGTTCCCGACATTACTCGCTGGCAACAAAGGATAAGGGTTGCGCTCGTTGCGGGACTTAACCCAACATTTCACAACACGAGCTGACGACAGCCATGCAGCACCTGTCTCACGGTTCCCGAAGGCACTAAGGCATCTCTGCCGAATTCCGTGGATGTCAAGGCCAGGTAAGGTTCTTCGCGTTGCATCGAATTAAACCACATGCTCCACCGCTTGTGCGGGCCCCCGTCAATTCATTTGAGTTTTAACCTTGCGGCCGTACTCCCCAGGCGGTCGACTTAACGCGTTAGCTCCGGAAGCCACGCCTCAAGGGCACAACCTCCAAGTCGACATCGTTTACGGCGTGGACTACCAGGGTATCTAATCCTGTTTGCTCCCCACGCTTTCGCACCTGAGCGTCAGTCTTTGTCCAGGGGGCCGCCTTCGCCACCGGTATTCCTCCAGATCTCTACGCATTTCACCGCTACACCTGGAATTCTACCCCCCTCTACAAGACTCTAGCCTGCCAGTTTCAAATGCAGTTCCCAGGTTAAGCCCGGGGATTTCACATCTGACTTGACAGACCGCCTGCGTGCGCTTTACGCCCAGTAATTCCGATTAACGCTTGCACCCTCCGTATTACCGCGGCTGCTGGCACGGAGTTAGCCGGTGCTTCTTCTGCGGGTAACGTCAATCGACAAGGTTATTAACCTTATCGCCTTCCTCCCCGCTGAAAGTACTTTACAACCCGAAGGCCTTCTTCATACACGCGGCATGGCTGCATCAGGCTTGCGCCCATTGTGCAATATTCCCCACTGCTGCCTCCCGTAGGAGTCTGGACCGTGTCTCAGTTCCAGTGTGGCTGGTCATCCTCTCAGACCAGCTAGGGATCGTCGCCTAGGTGAGCCATTACCCCACCTACTAGCTAATCCCATCTGGGCACATCCGATGGTGTGAGGCCCGAAGGTCCCCCACTTTGGTCCGAAGACGTTATGCGGTATTAGCTACCGTTTCCAGTAGTTATCCCCCTCCATCAGGCAGTTTCCCAGACATTACTCACCCGTCCGCCACTCGTCACCCGAGAGCAAGCTCTCTGTGCTACCGTTCGACTTGCATGTGTTAGGCCTGCCGCCAGCGTTCAATCTGAGCCATGATCAAACTCTTCAATTAAAACATCTTTGGGTTTTTAAGAAACCCTAAACTTGGCTCAGCAATCGTTGGTTACATCTTTGATTTCTCGCGGAGTAACTTGTGATGCTGATAATCTTGTTGACTATCAGTCTGACTCCACAAGCACCCACACGAATTGCTTGATTCAGTTGTTAAAGAGCGGTTGGTTAAGATCTTTCGTCTCAACCGAGGCGCGCATTCTACAGCAGCCTCATTTGCTGTCAAGTGATTATTTTCAGAAGTTTTCGAAGATTTCTTCAACAACTTCAACCACTTGCGCTTCCGATCTCTCGTTAGCGGGAGGCGAATTCTACAGCGTTACACGCTGCTGTCAACACCTCTTTTTCTCCGCTTTCGACCGAGAAGATCGAAACGTTAATAGAGCCAAACAACTCTGCTCTACCAACTCCTTCTGGGCTTCGATGAACTGAAGCAAGTCGCTGTCGAATCTCGCGTAACTCTTTGTTTACCAAAGAGTTTTCCGTTTCGACTGCGCCGGAAGTGGGGCGAATTATAGACTTCCAGAATCTGCCGTCAAGCACTAATTACGCTTTTGTTGCAGAAAGTGATTTTTTCGCGATAAGGCGGGGAATCCTGCGCATTACAGGAGGGATTCGAAGGACTAACAGCAGCGCCCCTATAGAAGCATAGATAGCCCACTCCTTCAGGTCCGCCCGCACAATCCACAACATATGCAGTAACCCAAGGCCGAGAATCACATATACCAGGCGATGCAGCTTCTTCCAACGAACACCCAGCCGACGCTGACTGTAGCGATTGGACGTCACCGCCAATATCAGCAAGCACAAGAAACCCAGCGTCCCCACAATAATGTACGGCCTCTTGCGCAGCTCAACCCCCAACTGCGACCAATCCAACCCCAGGACAAACACGCAATACGCCGCCATGTGCAGCACCACGTAAGCAAAACACCACAACCCCAACTGCCGACGTACAGCTATCCACCCTGCCCACCCGCTCAGCTTCTGCAACGGTGTCATCCCAAGGGTGACCAGCAACAGGATCAGGGTCCCCAACCCCAAACGGTCAACCAGCACCTTTCCGGGATCTGGGCCCAGGGCGGAGCTCCAGGCCTCATACAACCAGTACAACGGCCAGACTCCCGCCGCGATAAAGACGCTGGCACGCCAGATCGGATAGCGCATCAATAGTTCTTCCGTAAATCGAGGTCGGTATAAAGAGAGGCAACCTCGTCCGAGTAACCATTGAACATCTGCGTCTCGCGCACATTGGGGCTGAACAAACCACTCGGTAAACGGCGCTCGCGGGCCTGGGTCCAGCGCGGGTGATCAACCGTAGGGTTCACGTTCGCATAGAACCCATACTCATCCGCCGCGATACTCTGCCAAGTCGTTTTCGGCTGCTCACTCACCAGGCTGATCCGCACGATTGACTTCACGCTTTTGAAGCCATACTTCCACGGCACGACCAAACGCAGCGGCGCCCCATTCTGGTTCGGCAACTCGCGCCCATACATACCCACGGCAAGGATCGCCAAAGGGTTCATCGCCTCATCCAGGCGCAGGCCTTCTACATAAGGCCAGTCGATCAAACCGAAGCTCGAGCGCTGCCCCGGCATGCTCTTGGGGTCCTGAAGGGTTTCAAAGCGGATGTACTTGGCCTTGGAGGTGGGTTCGACCTGTTTAAGCAAGGCTGCTATAGGGAAGCCTATCCAGGGAATGACCATCGACCACGCCTCGACACAGCGCAAACGGTAGATGCGCTCTTCCAACTGATACGGCTTCATGAAGTCTTCCAGGGCGTAACGCCCAGGCTTGGCGACTTCACCATCAATCACCACGCTCCACGGCTCGGTCTTGAGCGAGCCCGCATTCACCGCTGGATCGCCCTTGCCGGTACCGAACTCATAGAAGTTGTTGTAGTGAGTAGCATCCTTGAAGGGGGTGATGGCTTCGTTTTTTACCGTCACCGCCTGCCATTGGGTGCCTGGCAGCTTTTCAGCAAACCATCCCGGGGCCTTTCCTGGCTCGACGTCGGCGTAACGCGCAGCATCATCCGCACTGGCCCAACGCGGCAGACTGCTGGCAGCCATACCGGCAAGCGCACCGCCGAGCAACGCACGGCGAGAAAAGTAGAGGGATTCAGGCGTGACATCCGATTCATTGCAATCGGACGCTTTGGGGAATTTGATTAACATGGCAACTCCGCAGCATTGGAGAACTGATGCACCAATAGACTGCGGAGTATGGGGGAAATTACATTAAGGCAATGTTTTGTCCCGGCGCATATGCAACAAGTACTGAACCGGCCCCGAAGCGGCGTAGACCAGGAACGCCAGCAACAGAATGCGCGGCGGATCACTGAACACCACGGCGAATACCAGCACCACCGCCAGAATTGCCACGAAAGGCACGCGCCCCTTCAAGTCCAGCTCCTTGAAGCTGTTGTACTTGATGTTGCTGACCATCAGCATGCCGGCAGCAGCCACCATCAATGCCACCAGGAACGACATCTTGGAACCCTGGATGCCGTAGTCACTGAACGCCCAGACAATACCCGCCACCACCCCGGCAGCCGCAGGGCTGGCCAGACCAATGAAGTAGCGCTTGTCGGCAGTCCCCACCTGGGTATTGAAGCGCGCCAGACGCAAAGCGGCGCCCGCCACATAGATGAAGGCAACCATCCAGCCGACCTTGCCCATATCACCCAGCGCCCAGGCAAACGCCAGCAATGCCGGCGCGACACCGAAGGCGACCATGTCGGACAGCGAGTCATACTCGGCACCGAAGGCGCTTTGGGTATTGGTCATGCGCGCCACCCGACCATCAAGGCCGTCGAGCACCATGGCCACGAAGATCGCAATCGCGGCAAAGCCGAAATACTTGCTGGCACTCGCCGCATCACCTGCCGCCAGCGCACTCTGGGCACTCATGGAGTTGATGATGGAATAGAACCCGGCGAACAGGTTCGCCGTGGTGAACAGATTGGGCAGCAGATAGATGCCACGATGCCGGACCTTGCGGCCTTCAGCGTCATGCCCTTCCTCGACATGTTCATCGATCGGTAGCAGGCTTTCGGCGTCAGAAGCCTGGCTTGGCTCTTCGGGACGTTCGCTCATGGACTTTACCTTGCAACGGTTTGAAAAAATTCGACAAATACGTGCGGCGAGTGTTCGCCCGCAAACGATGCAGCTTTATACCAGAACCGGCCCCCCAAACGAAAAAACGCGGCCTAAGCCGCGTTTTCTCTTGATGCGTGCGACTTAGTTCTTGGCTTTGTCGACGATCTTGTTGGCACCGATCCACGGCATCATGGAGCGCAGTTGCTCGCCGATGACTTCGATACCGTGAGCGGCGTTGTTACGACGCTTGGCGGTCATCGAAGGGTAGCCGGTAGCGCCTTCGCTGATGAACATTTTGGCGTATTCGCCGTCCTGAATACGTTTCAGGGCGTTGCGCATAGCCTGGCGGGATTCGGCGTTGATCACTTCCGGACCCGTCACGTACTCGCCGTATTCAGCGTTGTTGGAGATCGAATAGTTCATGTTGGCGATACCGCCTTCGTACATGAGGTCAACGATCAGTTTCAGTTCGTGCAGGCACTCGAAGTAGGCCATTTCCGGCGCGTAGCCAGCTTCAACCAGGGTTTCGAAACCGGCCTTGACCAGCTCGACAGTACCGCCGCACAGAACGGCTTGTTCACCGAACAGGTCGGTTTCAGTCTCGTCCTTGAAGGTGGTTTCGATGATGCCGGTACGGCCGCCACCCACGCCAGCAGCGTAGGACAGCGCAACGTTCTTGGCGTTGCCCGAAGCGTCCTGGTAGATCGCGATCAGGTCAGGGATACCGCCGCCCTTGACGAACTCGGAACGCACGGTGTGGCCCGGTGCTTTCGGCGCGATCATGATCACGTCGAGGTCAGCGCGTGGCACTACCTGGTTGTAGTGGATCGCGAAGCCGTGGGAGAAGGCCAGGGTGGCGCCCTTCTTGATGTTTGGCTCGATTTCGTTCTTGTACAGCGCGGACTGGAACTCGTCCGGGGTGAGGATCATGACCAGGTCGGCAGCAGCAACGGCGGAAGCAACGTCAGTCACTTTCAGGCCATGGGCCTCAGCCTTGGCAACGGTGGCCGAGCCTTTACGCAGGCCAACAGTCACGTCAACGCCGGAATCTTTCAGGTTGCAAGCTTGCGCGTGACCCTGGGAGCCGTAGCCGATGATGGCGACTTTCTTGCCCTGGATGATCGACAGGTCACAATCTTTATCGTAATAAACTTTCATGAGGTTCCTCTATATATCCAGGCCGTGAGGCCATTCACTAATTGGGTTAGATGCTGAGTACTTTGTCGCCACGGGCAATCCCGGTGACACCACTGCGTACAGTTTCCAGAATCGAGGCCGTCCCGATCGACTGGATGAAGCTGTCCAGTTTGTCGCTCGTACCGGTCAATTGAACGGTATAAACGCTGGCGCTCACATCGACGATCTGCCCGCGATAGATGTCGGTAGTACGCTTGATCTCGGCACGTTGGGCGCCCGTGGCCTTGACCTTAACCAGCATCAGCTCGCGCTCGATGTGGGCACTTTCCGACAAGTCGACCAGCTTGACCACTTCGATCAGCTTGTTGAGGTTTTTGGTGATCTGCTCGATCACCTCATCGTGGCCAACAGTAGTCAACGTCAGGCGCGACAGGGTCGGGTCTTCGGTCGGGGCCACGGTCAGGCTTTCGATGTTGTAGTTGCGTTGCGAAAACAGGCCGACAACACGAGACAGAGCGCCGGGTTCGTTCTCCAGAAGCAGGGAGATAATGTGCCGCATGATTAAGTACGCTCCGTCTTGTTCAGCCACATGTCGCGCATAGAGCCGTCTTTGATCTGCATCGGGTAGACGTGCTCGCTGGTATCCACCTGAATATCGATGAACACCAGGCGATCCTTCATGGCGAACGCCTCTTCCATCTTCGGCTTCAGATCTTTCAGATCGGTGATGCGAATGCCGACGTGGCCATAGGCTTCAACCAATTTGACGAAATCCGGCAACGATTCCATATAGGAATGGGAGTGACGGCTGTTGTAGCTCATGTCCTGCCATTGACGAACCATGCCGAGCACGCCGTTGTTCAGGCAGACGATCTTCACCGGAAGGCCGTATTGCAGGCATGTCGACAGCTCCTGGATGTTCATCTGGATACTGCCTTCACCGGTGACGCACGCAACGTCAGTGTCCGGGAAGCTCAGCTTCACACCCATCGCCGCAGGGAAACCAAAGCCCATCGTGCCCAGGCCACCGGAGTTGATCCAGCGGTTAGGCTTGTCGAACTTGTAGTACTGCGCCGCGAACATCTGGTGCTGGCCCACGTCGGAGGTCACAAAGGCGTCGCCCTTGGTCACTTCGCACAGGGTTTCGATCACGGTTTGTGGCTTGATGATGCTGCCGTCGCCCTTGTCGTAAGGGAACAGGCCGCGATCACCGCGCCATTCGTCGATCTGCTTCCACCAACTGGCAACGGATTCCTTGTTCGGCGTCTCGCCGATGTCCTTGAGCGCAGCAACCATTTCGGTCAGCACGCTTTCAACAGGACCCACGATCGGCACGTCGGCCTTGATGGTCTTGGAGATGGACGCCGGGTCGATGTCGATATGGATGATCTTGGCATTCGGGCAGAATTTGCTCGCGCCGTTGATCACCCGATCATCGAACCGTGCGCCGACTGCCAGGATCACGTCGGCGTGGTGCATGGCCAGGTTGGCGGTGTAGCTGCCGTGCATGCCAAGCATGCCGACAAACTGACGGTCCGTGCCCGGGAACGCGCCGAGGCCCATCAAGGTGTTGGTCACCGGCAGGTTAAGCAGCTTGGCGAGTTCGGTCAGTGGTGCAGAACCACCGCCCAGAATCACGCCACCGCCCGAGTACAGCACCGGGCGCTTGGCCGCCAGGAGCATTTCTGCCGCCTTGCGGATTTGGCCCGAGTGCCCACGAACAGCCGGGCTGTAGGAGCGCAGCTTGGCTTTCTTGGGGAACACGTATTCGAATTTTTCCGCAGGGTTGGTCATGTCCTTCGGGATATCGACCACCACAGGACCCGGGCGACCGGACTGAGCGAGGTAGAAGGCCTTCTTCATGACTTCCGGGATTTCCGACGCATGCTTGATCATGAAGCTGTGTTTCACGATCGGCCGGGAGATACCGATCATGTCGGTTTCCTGGAATGCATCGGTACCCACCATGGTGCTGGCGACCTGGCCGGAAATGATCACCATCGGGATGGAGTCCATATAAGCAGTCGCGATGCCGGTAATGGCATTGGTCGCGCCTGGGCCGGACGTTACCAGTACCACACCGGCTTTACCGGTGGCACGGGCATAACCGTCAGCCATATGGGTAGCAGCTTGTTCGTGGCGAACCAGGATGTGGGTAACAGCCGGTTCCTTGAACAGTGCGTCGTAGACATGCAGCAGAGCACCACCTGGGTACCCGTAGATATAGTCGACGCCTTCGTCACGCAAAAAGCGGACGAGCATCTCACCGCCAGATAAAAGCTCCACGTTGTTCACCTCTAAAACGCCAGAATACCGTCCGTTGAAAACCGACGGGTCTTAATAGGTTTACTTCTCAACAGAGCATGAGCGACGGTGGTCGCCGACTACGTCAGCACTGACTGAGCAAGTATTGGGATCGTCCCAAGTGTTGCGGGCTTTTCCCACCCAGCGCGAGGTAACGCGTTGCGGGTGTAACAGGTCGGCGCGGATGTGCGCCTCATGATCTGCTGAGCGGGTCTGCTTCTGGCAGTCCCGATACAGCGGACTTTGGATTCTTCTGTTTCAGCCCCTTCAAGTCAAGCAATAATTGCGCTTTTTTCCAACTAAGCGCATGAGAACGTAGAAGAAAGGGCTTTGAGGAGGGATAAAACTCGCCTGAATGTCGTCAAGCGGTAGAAATGTGCGCAAGACTGCCGGAAAACCCGACAGTCAGGCAATTAACGAGCGTCGACGATCAATTGGTCGAACTTTTTCAGCGCATTGCGCAATCCGAGGCTCTGCAACGGACGGTCGGCATAGACCATCTCGGCCATCTCCAGGATCCCGGACGCACTGGGTAGTGGCAGGTCCTGCTCGAGGATCTGCTTCATGCGCACGAGGAAGATCCACTGCAGCCACTGATGAAAGTCCAGGGTGTCCACCGAGAACGGCTCGACGCTGCTGAGCGCCTCGGGGCTGGGGGGCACTTCATCCCACCAGCCTTGCACGCGCAATTCGCGCTCGATCAGCAATAACTGTTCGGCAATCGCTGGAAAACGTGCATCCATCAGAGGCTGACCTTGGCTTTCTGACGTGCCTGGGCAGCACCGGCAGCGTCGCCCTGCGCAGCCCGTGCATCGCCGATCAGGGCCCACAGGCTGGCTTGCAGGTCGGGACGCCCATTGGCCAGGGTCAGGCCACGACGGGCGAACTGTTCGGCTTGCGGTGCGTCGCCCTGGGCCATGCGTACCTGAGCCAGGCGATACAGCACTTGCGGCTCGCGCGGCGCCACACGCTGGGCGCGCTCCAGGCTCGATGATGCACCGTTCAAGTCGCCACCGGCCTGTTGTTGCTGGGCGGTGGTCAGCAAGGCCAGTACCGGACCATCCAGTTGCTCGTCAGCCGACAGGCCGCCAGCGCTGGACGATGACGGGATGCCGCTGGGTGTCGACGGCATGTTGTAGGTGCCCTGATTGATCGGCGCCGTCTGGACCGGCGCGGTGTCGATCGGGCCCGAAGTGCTCGGCCCCGGGGTCCACGGCTCGGCGCTGATCGGCGCGGAGGTAGCCGCCCCGGCGCCCGGCACCATCACCACCACGCCCGAATCCTGCGGCACAGCCTGGGTGGCGGCCTGGGCAGGACGCGTGGTCACGGTCTGGCGGAACCCGCCGTTAGCCGAAATCCGGTCGTTATTGGAGACAGCGGTGCTCGAGTCCACCACGGGAATGGAGCCGCGCTGCACGCTGGCGCAACCATTGAGCAAAGCCAGAGCTGTAATAGCTGGAATCCACCACTTGTTCACTTGAAACCCTCTTTGCTTAATTCATCCAGCCCTTGACCCAATCCATCACCGATTCCGCGTCAGCAGGGGCACTGCCACCGCATGCGGCACCGGGTGGTGGTTCGCTGCCGCGAATATACGGCATCTGCACCGCGCCCGGACAGTTGGCGTCAGAGCCCTGGCCGGTGTGCGGATCAATCCAGGCCTGCACGATATTGTCCGGCTGCGGCATGTTCAGCGGCAGCGGGTCGGCCTTGCGCATGAAACTGGTCCAGACCTGCAGCGCACCGGTCGCACCGGTAAACGGCGTCTTGCCATTGTCGTCGCGCCCCAACCACACCACTGCCAGCACGTCCTGGCCGAAGCCTGCGAACCAACTGTCGCGCGAGTCGTTACTGGTACCCGTCTTGCCCGCCAACGTCAGGTTGGACGGCAGCACTTTATAGACAGAGCTGCCGGTACCTTCGCGCATCACGCGCTGCATGGCGTTCTGGATCAGGTAGATGGAGCCTGCGTCGAACCGCTGCTGGATCTGGAAGGGATAGCGCTTGAGCGGCTCGCCCTCGGCGGTCAGCACACTGCGGATCCCGCGCATCGGCGTATTGAAGCCACCGTTGGCGAGGGTCTGGTACATGGTCGCCACTTCCATCGGCGTCATTGCGCCAGCGCCCAGCAGGATCGACGGGAAAGCCGGGAACTCGCGGGTGATGCCCAGGCGCGCCAGCGTCTTGAGGACGTTCGGCACGCCCACTTCCAGGCCGAGCCGGGAGGTAGAGATGTTGTAGGAATGCGCCAGCCCCTGGTACAGGAACACCGTACCGTGGGAGCGACGGTCGAAGTTCTGCGGCGTCCACACCTGGCCATCGGCTCCTTTGACCGACAGCGGGTCATCCGACAGCCAACTGGTCAGCGAGTATTTGCTCGGTTTTTCCAGCGCGGTCAGGTAGACGGCCGGCTTGACCAGCGAGCCGATCGGCCGTACCGCATCCAGTGCACGGTTGAAACCGGCAAAACTGGCTTGGCGGCTGCCGATCATGGCCTGGACTTCACCGGTTTCCGGGTTGGTCACGACCATGGCGGCCTCGACTTCGTCGGAGCCTTTGCGGCCGGTCAGGCGCTTGAAGGTGTCGTTGACCGAGGCTTCGGCCTTCATCTGCAGGATCGGGTCGAAACTGGTGAAGATCCGCAGGCCTTCTTCGGTCAAGTCTTCGTCACGGTAGTCTTCACGCAACTGGCGCTTGACCAGGTCGATAAAGCCCGGGAAGGAGCTGTCTGCCAGTTTGCCGCGGGTAGTCACACCCAGTGGCATTTTCTTGGCTGCAGCGACTTGTTCCGCAGTGGCCACGCCCTGCTGCTCAAGCACATCGAGCACCAGGTTGCGGCGCTCCAGCGCACGCTCAGGATTGCGACGCGGGTTGTAGTAGGAAGGCCCCTTGACCATGCCCACCAGCAACGCGACCTGATGCAGCTTCAGCTCGGACAGCGGCTGGCCAAAGAAGAACTGGCTGGCCAGACCGAAACCGTGCACTGCACGCTGGCCGTCCTGGCCGACGAAGACCTCATTGAGGTAAGCCTCGAGGATTTCCTGCTTGCTGTAATGCAATTCAAGCAGCATCGCCATCATGGCTTCCGTGAGCTTACGGGTCAGGCTGCGCTCGTTGGTGAGGTAGAAGTTCTTCACCAACTGCTGGGTCAGCGTACTGCCGCCCTGAGTCATCTTGCCGCCAGACGTGTTGACCCAGATGGCGCGGGCAATCGACTTCGGCGACACGCCCCAGTGGCTGTAGAAATCGCGGTCCTCGACAGCAACCAGGGTTTCGAGCAGATACGGCGGCACCTGATCCAGCTTGATCAGGATGCGATCTTCAAGATTCTTCGGGTAAATCCCGCCGATCATCAGCGGTTCGAGGCGCACCACCGGCAGCTTCGAGCCATTGAGCGATGACAGCTCGGCTACATAGTCACCGGAAAAACGCACGCGCACCGGCTGGGCTTTTTCCAGGCCTTCATAGAACTGGAAGCCACGGGTATTGAGGTCGACGGTATTGCCGCTGACAGCCGCAGCGCCCGGACCATTGCTCACGGGTTCACGGCGGTAGCCCAGGGCATCGAGTTCGGTGAGGAAGTCATCCTTGCTCAGCTTCTGGCCGGTGAATAATTCCAGCGGGCGTGCGTACACCTTGGCCGGAATGGTCCAGCGCTTGCCGGAGAACTTCTCCTGGACCACGGCGTCGAGGTAAACGGCGAAGCCGGCAAGCACCACAAGGCCCACCAGGCCGAGCTTGAGCGCCCAGCCCAGCCATGGGCGCAGGCCACGCGAAGGAGGTTTTTTACGGGAACGGGGAGATCGGGTTCGAGTCATGGCGGCGGATTATACGCACTTTATTGCTGATCAACATGAGTCGGACAGCGGTTTGCACGACCGGCCGCAGCAGCCATAATGCCCGCCATGTTTTTCTCCAGACTCTGAAGGATCGCCCGTGAGCCAGTCCCTGATCGCCGCCCTGCAAAACCCGGCTTTATACCCCCATCCGGTAGAAGCGTTCCACGTCATCGAGACCCATATTTCATGGGTCATCCTGACCGGTCCTTATGCGTATAAATTGAAGAAGCCGATGAACTTCGGCTTCCTGGACTTCACCCAGTTGGACGACCGGGGTCACTTCTGCAAGGAAGAACTGCGCCTCAACCAGCGCCTGACCGAAGATTTGTATCTTGAAGTATTGCCAATCACCGGCACGGCCGAAGCCCCGCAATTGGGCGGCGACGGCCCGGTCATCGAATACGCATTGAAAATGCGTCAGTTCCCGCAAAGCCAACTGCTCAGCACCCTGCAGGCCAATGGCGAACTGACCAGCGCACACATCGATGAAATGGCCAAACAGATCGCGCACTTTCACCTTACCGCGCCGAAAGTCCCGCAGGATCACCCTGCCGGCACGCCGGACGAAGTGATGGCACCGGTCCGGCAGAACTTCGACCAGATCCGCCCGTTCCTCAGCGACAAGGCCGACCTGGACCAACTCGAAGCACTGCAAGCCTGGGCTGAAAGCAGCTTCGAGCGCCTCAAGCCATTGCTGGCACAGCGCAAGCTGGAAGGCTTCACCCGCGAATGTCACGGTGATATCCACCTGGGCAACGCCACCTTGATCGATGGCCACGTGGTTATTTTCGACTGCATCGAGTTCAACGAACCGTTCCGTTTCACCGACGTGTACGCCGACACCGGCTTCCTGGCGATGGACCTGGAAGACCGTGGCCTCAAGTCGCTGGCGCGGCGCTTTATCAGCCAGTACCTGGAACTGACCGGCGACTATCAGGGCCTCGAAGTCCTTAACTTCTACAAAGCCTACCGTGCGCTCGTTCGCGCCAAGATCTCGCTGTTCAGCATGCCGAGCGAGGCAAGCCCGGTGCAGCGCGCCACTACCCTGCGCCAGTACCGTAACTACGCCAACCTGGCCGAAAGCTACAGCACCATTCCATCGCGTTTCCTGGCGATCACCCACGGTGTTTCGGCGGTCGGCAAAAGCCACGTCGCCATGCGCCTGGTCGAAGCACTGGGGGCGGTGCGCCTGCGTTCGGATGTGGAGCGCAAGCGCCTGTTCGGCGAGCAACACGTGGAAAACACGCCACAGGCCGGCATTTATGCCGCGGATGCCAGCGCCGCCACTTACGCACGCCTGAATGAAATCGCTGACATCGTATTGCGTGCTGGCTACCCGGTAGTGCTGGATGCGACCTTCCTCAAACGCGAACAGCGCGACGCAGCGGCCAAGGTTGCCGAGGCCACCGGCGCGCCTTTCCTGATCCTGGATTGCAACGCACCTCAAGCCGTTATCAGCGCCTGGCTGGCACAACGTCAGGCAGACAAAAACGATCCGTCTGACGCAACGCTGGCGGTAATCGAAGAACAGCAGGCCAATCGTGACCCACTGACGGCCGAAGAACTGCTGCTGAGCAAACGCGTCGAGACCAATGAAAGCGGGACACTGGATGCCTTGGTCGCGCATATTCGTCAGCGCTTGCCGGGCCTGTAAGAAAAATTTCTTGGTCGTGTCGTCTACTTGGGCGCACGACCAAGCAATAGTGGCACTATAATGGCGTCATAAATCCAACAGGAGTCGCCGTCATGAGTCAGCCCAAGCTTCTCGATACACCGCTCTACTCGCTCCTGCATAAAGACGATATCCGCGGCTTCAATCAGGAACGCCCAAAAGAAGGGGCGATCGACATGCGTGGCGGCGATTTCCGTGGCTTGGACCTGCGCGAGCTGAATGCCGTCGGCGTGGATTTCACCGACGCGTACTTCCGCTCCGCCGACCTGCGCGGCCTGGATTTGCGTGACTGCTCATTGGAAGGCGCCAGCCTGGCGCATGCGCAAATCTCGGGCACCTACTTCCCACCTGAACTGACCGCCGACGAGATCCTCATGTCGGTCAATTTCGGCACTCGCCTGCGCTACCGCACCAAGTAGACATTGTCCCCCCGGGCCTTGGTACGCGCCCACGTACCAAGGACCTTGCACCTGCCCGCCGTCAAAATCCCCGCGTCATTCTTATAAGCTTTTAGGCCGTTCCTGACCAAAGAACTACGCTTTTCCTACTGAGCGCTACACTCCTTTTCAGGCTTGCCTGGTCACGATACCCACCGCACCATTCGGCCGTCGCAAGGAGGCTTGATGAATGATGAGCTGCAACACCTGAAAAACCTCGGCAAGACGTCTGCACAGTGGCTGCATGCGGTGGGCATCCACAGTGCGTCCGACTTGCGCCGCCTGGGGGCTGTGGATGCCTATCGAGCAGTGAGAACGCGCGGGTTCCGGGCTTCGAAAGTGCTGCTGTATGCAATCGAAGGGGCCTTGATGGATGTGCACTGGAACGACATTCCGGCCGAACGCAAGGAAGCGTTGAACCGCCAGCTGGACGCCCTCTCGGCACGGCAGAGAAATTAGATCAGTCAGCAAGCCCAACAATTACAGGCATTTCGAACGATTGTTTGAGGAAAAATTCGAAGCGACCAAAAACAAGCATTGACTCTCAAATGAGAATCGTTATGATTATCACAACTGGTCGCGAGATCAGCCGATAACTGAAAGACCATTGGTTCGGACTCTCAGATTATCTCCTCATCAGGCTAATCACGGTTATTTGACCCGGCTCTTGCCGGGTCTTTTTTTGCCTGCAGAAAGCTGCCTGCCATACCGTTCAGCGAGCGATGATCAGGGGATGCCCCCGCTCAGGATGGGGCTGCACCAACACATCCAGGCCGAACACGGCTTTCAGCGGCTCCGGACGCATCACCTGTTCCGGCGTGTCCAGCGCATGCGGTCGGCCCTGCTCCAGCAGCAAAATCCGGTCGCAATAACGTGCCGCCAGATTCAGGTCATGCAGAATCACCAGCACCGCCGCGCCGCGATCAGCAAAGGTGCGAATCGCCTGCAACGTGGTGTGTTGATGTAACGGGTCCAGCATTGAAGTGGGCTCATCCAGCAGCAACGTCTGCCCCGTCTCGCCCGGCCATAGCTGCGCCAGCACCCGCGCCAGGTGGACGCGCTGACGCTCGCCACCGGACAACGCCAGGTAACTGCGACCGCTCAAGTGGCCGACATCCGCAGCCTGTAGCGCCGCGTCGATAATCTCGTCATCGCGCGTGCGGCCCGTCTGATGCGGCAAGCGACCCATGCCGACGACTTCCTCCACGCGAAAAGCAAAGTCCAGGGTCGAGCTTTGCGGCAATACCGCCAAGCGCTGCGCGCGCTGTGCGCCGGTCCAGTCTTTGAGTGCCTGCTGGTCCAGCCACACCTTGCCCTGGTCGGGATGCAGCTCACCGCACAATGCGCCGAGCAACGTACTCTTGCCCGCACCGTTGGGGCCGAGTACGCCGAGCACCTGGCCCGGCAACAGTTCGAGAGTGATATCCGCCAACACCGTCTTGCTGCCGCGACGGATATGCAGGTCTTCCACACGCAGCATCAGGCACGCCCCCGCAACAACAGGTACAGAAAAAACGGCGCGCCGATAAATGCAGTAACAATACCGATCGGCAATTCAGCCGGCGCCAAGGCAAGGCGCGCGACCAGGTCGGCAAACAGCAGCAGGCTGGCGCCCGCCAACACCGAAGCCGGCAACAGCACGCGATGATCCGGCCCCGCCAACAGGCGCACCAGGTGCGGCACCACCAACCCCACGAAGCCGATCATGCCCGCCGCGGCCACCGCTGCGCCTACTCCTAACGCGGTGCAGAACACCAACTCGCGCTTGAGCCGTTCGACATTGATTCCGAGGTGGCTCGCTTCCGACTCGCCCAGCAGCAAGGCATTCAGCGCCTTCGCTCGGCGCGGCAACCACAGTGCTACGCCGGCGCTCACCAGCAACAGAGGCCACAGCCGCGAATAACTGGCGCCATTGAGGCTGCCCAGGTTCCAGAACGTAAGGGTGCGCAGGGTCGCGTCCTCGGCCAGGTAAGTGAACAAGCCGACCACCGAGGTCGCGAGGGCCGTCAGCGCGATACCGGCGAGCAGCATCGTGGCGACATTGGTCTGGCCGTTACGCCGACCCAGTCGATAGACCAGCGCGGTCACCCCCAGGCCACCGAGGAATGCACACAACGACAACAGGTAAGGCCCGAAGGCATCCGGCAAGCCGCCGAAAAACGAACCCCCGACAATCGCCACTGCTGCGCCCAGCGCCGCACCACTGGAAACGCCCACCAATCCCGGATCCGCCAGCGGGTTGCGAAACAGTCCCTGCATGGCCACGCCCGACAATGCCAATACACCGCCGACAGCCAGCCCCAGCAAGGTTCGCGGCAGACGAATCTGCCCCAGGATCAGCTCAGCCTGCTCCAACCCTTGCGCCTGGATCGGCACCCCGATCAGTCGCAGCGCCGCCTTGAGCGTATCCAGCAAGGGCAGGCTCACAGGCCCCAGCGCCAGGGATAGCCAAGTCGCAAGGGCGCACAGTATCGTCAGCCCGATAAATAACGTTCGCGGTTTAACCAGAGTGGTCATGGGGCGGCTTTAGCCTGGGCGGGATAGAACCCGGCGGACAGCTCTACCAGGCTTTGCGGCAGACGCGGCCCCAGGCCGCCGACCAGCAAGGTCGGGTCCAGCTCAAACACTCGCCCATTCTTGGCCGCCGGCGTCGAGGCAAGGATCGGATTCTCCTTGAACAACGCCGCGCGTGCCGCGTCGCCGGTCAGGGCACGATCAGCGAACACCAACACATCAGGGCTCAACCCCGCCAGCGACTCCAGCGAAAACGGCTTGTAACCATTATGAGTCGCCAGGTTGTGCCCGCCCGCCTGCTGCAACACCCAGTCGGCGGCAGTGTCCTTGCCCGCAATCAGCGATTTACCGCCGGCGTGGCCGATCAGCACCAACACACCCGGCGCCTTTTGCGTGGCCTGGGCCTTGGCAACCCAGCGTTTCTGTTGATCGAGGGCTTGTTCATATCCAGTAAACAACTCATCGGCCTTGGCCGGGTTGCCCAGCAACTTGCCGAGGTGCTGGAGATTGCCTTTGAGGGCCGGGAGGTCCGGTTCCGCCGAGAACATCTCCACCTGCACGCCCGCGCTGCGGATTTGCGCCAGCACCGGCGGCGGCCCCATTTCGTCGGTCCCTACCAGCACCTGTGGACGCAGGCTGAGAATCCCTTCAGCCGACAACTGGCGCTGATAGCCAATGCTCGGCAACGCCTTGAGCGATTCCGGATGCTGGCTGGTGGTGTCCACCCCCACCAGCTTCGACTCACCGCCTAGGGCCGTCACCCACTCCGACAGCGCCCCACCGGCACTCACCCAGCGTTGAGGCAGTTCAGAGGCTTGCGCCCCGTGGTTGACCAGCAGTCCGACAACAAGCGCAATAGCGCTGGCACTCAGGCGCATAACAGGGTTTCCTTCCAAGGGCAGGGCCTTTCGAGCACTCAGTGATGTGACAGGTAACCCCTGCCGAACATCGAACCAAGCACCCAGTCAGCTGACGGGCGAAGCCGGCATTTGATAATTGTTTGCATTTGCACGTCAAGGCACTTAAGGATTGAAATGAAGTTTCTCTGCCCCTCCGACGCCCTCGCCCCCAACTCCAGCCTGGGGTTTGATCTGGACGGCTGCAAGCTGCTGGCAGTGCGCCGCGACGGCGTTGCCTACTTCTATATCAACCGCTGCCCCCATCGCGGAATTCCGCTGGAATGGCAGCCCGACCGCTTCCTCGACGCCAGTGCCAGCATGATCCAGTGCGCGACCCACGGTGCGCTGTTCCTGATCGAAAGCGGCGAGTGCATCGCCGGACCCTGCGCAGGCGCAAGCCTTACCGCCCTGCCCGGCCGCGAAGACGAACAGGGGCTGTGGGTGCAACTCTAGTCGAGCAGCACCTCCAGTCGACGGTCAACGAAGATTTCCTCAGGCGTAACCTTCACGCCATACGCCAGCACCTCGACGCCCGCCGCCTTTGCCTCACGCAAGGCCGCGGCATAGGCGGCATCGATCTCCACCGCCGGGCGCACTGCGTGAATGCCGGAGAGATTGACGCAATACAGCTGCACCGCGCGCACGCCGTCACGCGCCAGGTGCGCCAATTCGCGCAAATGCTTGGCGCCGCGCTGGGTGACTGCATCGGGGAAGGCGGCAACGGGAGTGTCATCGAAACCCAGGGTCACACTCTTGACCTCGACATAGGCCGCGCCATCCGGGTAATCCAGGCGAAAGTCGATGCGGCTTTTCTCCTGGCCGTAAGGCACTTCGCGCTTCAATGCAGTAAGGCCATTGAGCTCGACAATCACCCCGGCCAGCAACGCCTCTTCGACCAACTGATTGGCGCGCGCGGTGTTGACACAGGCCAGGCGGCCCTGGGGCGTTTCGGCGATTTCCCAGGTGCCCGGCAATTTGCGCTTGGGGTCATTGGAACGGCTGAACCAGACCTGCCCGCCCTCGACCATGCAATTGAGCATCGAACCGGTATTGGGGCAGTGAATGGTCAGCAATTCGCCGGTAACGGTCTCGATATCGGTGAGAAAACGCTTGTATCGGCGAATCAGGCGCGCTTCTTCGAGGGGAGGATAAAAACGCATCAGCCTTGCCAACTCCGCAGGCCACGGGCGATCCGCTCCACCGCTTCTTGTAGCCGATCAAGGTTTTGCGTGTAGGCAAAGCGCACATGGTGACCGGCTTGATAACGGCCGAAGTCCAGGCCGGGCGTAAACGCGACATGCTCGGTTTCGAGGAAGTGTCGGCAGAACGCGAAGGCATCACCGCCGAAGGCGCTGATGTCGGCGTACAGGTAGAACGCCCCTTCCGGCTCGACGGCGATGCCGAAGCCCAGTTCGCGCAGCGCTGGCAGCAGGAAGTCACGTCGACGGCCGAATTCGGCGCGGCGCTCTTCCAGAATGCTCAAGGTTTGCGGGGTAAAGCAGGCCAGTGCCGCATGCTGGGCCATGCTGGGCGCGCTGATGTACAGGTTCTGCGCCAACTTCTCCAACTCACCGACGGCTGCCGGTGGTGCCACCAGCCACCCCAGGCGCCAGCCGGTCATGCCGAAATACTTCGAAAAACTATTCAGGACAAACGCTTCATCATCGACCTCCAGCACGCTGGCGGCGTCGGTGCCGTAGGTGAGGCCGTGATAAATCTCGTCCACGACCAAATGGCCGTTACGGGCCTTGATGGCACTGGACAGCCCTGCCAATTCATCCCGCGTGAGGATTGTGCCGGTGGGGTTGGCCGGCGAGGCCACCAGAGCCCCCACACTGTCCTGGTCCCAATGCCTGGCAACCAGGTCGGCGGTCAGTTGATAACGGACATCGGGGCCCACCGGCACCAACTGCGCGGCCCCTTCCACCAGTCGCAGGAAATGCCGGTTGCACGGGTAACCCGGGTCAGCCAGCAGCCAATGTTTGCCGGGGTCCACCAACAGACTGCTGGCCAGCAGCAAGGCGCCGGAACCGCCCGGGGTAATCAAGATGCGCTCGGGGTCGATGTCCAGGCGGTAGCGCTGCTGGTAGAAGCCACTGATGGCCTCGCGCAGCTCCGGCAAGCCACGGGCCGCCGTATAGCGGGTTTTGCCGTTGGCCAATGCTGCCTGGCCGGCCTGGATGATCGGATCGGCGGTGGTGAAATCCGGTTCGCCGATTTCCAGGTGAATCACATCATGGCCGGCCGCCTGCAGCTCATTGGCTCGTGCCAGCAACGCCATGACATGAAAAGGTTCGATGGCGCGACTGCGCGCACTGTAGGGCTGAGCCATTAGCCTTCCTTAACGGTGAGGACAAAATAAGGATTCTACCGAACCCCTGGCGTAAAACATGTTCTATTGCCTGCTCGGCCGCTCAAGATGGGCCAGCAAGCGCTTGTAAAACGACTAAAATCAACACGCAGGGCGATCCATACCCAGCCATAGCGGGCTGCTGCTGTCAGCAACCCTGGCGTGATGGCCCTCGACAACCGGGAGTGGCGCACCCTGAATCTATCTGGTAAGTTCGCCCGCTTGCAGCCGCAGGGCCGGCAGGTGTCGGTGACGTTGCAATCCTGCGCAATGGATTAGAAGAGTGAGAGGCGGTCTATTCATGTCCACCCAAGCAAAGCAACAACAATCCTCAGGCCTCAGCGGCTTCACACCCTATGTTGAGGCGAAGGGTGAGGAGTACATGAGCGAGCCCATGCGCAAGCACTTCTCCAATATCCTGAAGAAGTGGAAGCAGGACTTGATGCAGGAAGTCGACCGCACGGTTGACCATATGAAGGACGAAGCCGCCAACTTCCCGGACCCGGCCGACCGTGCCAGCCAGGAAGAGGAGTTCGCCCTCGAACTGCGCGCCCGTGATCGCGAGCGCAAGCTGATCAAGAAAATCGACAAGACGTTGCAACTGATCGAAGACGAAGAATACGGCTGGTGCGAATCCTGCGGCGTCGAGATCGGCATTCGTCGCCTGGAAGCCCGCCCTACCGCGGACCTCTGCGTAGACTGCAAGACCTTGGCTGAAATCAAGGAAAAACAGGTCGGCAAGTAATCCCGCCGAGCTGAAAGAAATGGGGCGTGCGAACGCCCCATTTTTGTTTCTGGAATTTACTGCTTTTCCAGTAGTATCCGGCCCATGACAGCCTCTACTTATATCGGGCGTTTCGCCCCCACGCCCAGCGGCCATTTGCACTTCGGCTCGCTGGTCGCCGCCCTCGCCTCCTACCTCGACGCCCGCGCCAACCACGGCCGCTGGCTGATGCGCATGGAAGACCTCGACCCGCCACGTGAAGAGCCCGGCGCCCAAACGGCGATCCTGCACGCCCTGGAAAGCTACGGCTTTGAGTGGGACGGTGAATTGGTCCGACAAAGCGAGCGGCATGATGCCTACGCCAAAGTGCTGAACGATATGTTCAACCACGGCCTGGCCTACGCGTGCACCTGCTCGCGCAAACAGCTGGAGGGCTACAACGGGATTTATCCGGGGCTGTGCCGCAATGCCGGGCATGACCAGCAAGATGCCGCCATTCGCCTGCGCGTTCCTGAGCTGGAATACCACTTTACTGACCGCGTTCAGGGTGAATTCCGACAGCACTTGGGCCGCGATGTAGGCGATTTCATCATCCGCCGCCGCGACGGCCTGTACGCCTACCAATTGGCCGTGGTCCTCGACGATGCCTGGCAAGGGGTGACCGATATCGTGCGCGGCGCTGACCTGCTCGACTCTACACCGCGCCAGTTGTATCTGCAGGAGCTGCTGGGCCTGCGCCAACCGCGCTATCTTCACGTACCGTTGATCGTCCAGCCGGACGGTAACAAATTGGGCAAATCCTATCGCTCCCCGCCGTTGACACCTGACCAGGCCACGCCTTTGCTATTGAGAGCCCTGCGCGCCCTCGGCCAGCAACCCGGCAGCGAGTTGCTCCACGCCAGCCCACGGGAGCTACTGGATTGGGGCATTGCGCAGTGGGATGCCAGCCGCATCCCGCGCACACTCACGTTGGCCGAAGCGCAATTGAGCTGAAGGCGCTTGCAGCTTGCCCACCATCCGTTACCATCGCCGCAGTTTTTCAATCAGAGGCCAACATGTACATCTATCGATTGGTCCTGCTGCTGGTCGTCGGGATCTACCTGTTTTCCCCCGCCATCATGGATTGGTGGATCGACGCCACGGGCGCCTGGTACCGCCCATATCTGCTGTGGCTGATCCTGATCGTCGTGACCTTTATCCTGCAGAGCCAAAAAGATGCCGATGAGCTTTAGCCTCACCCAGATGCTGCTGATCAGCGCCACCTACCTGGCGGCGCTGTTCGGGGTCGCCTGGATCAGTGAGCGCGGAATGATTCCGCGGGCGATCATTCGCCATCCGCTGACCTACACCTTGTCCCTGGGCGTCTACGCCAGCGCCTGGGCGTTCTATGGCACGGTGGGCCTGGCCTATCAGTATGGCTACGGCTTCCTGTCCAGCTACCTCGGCGTGTCCGGCGCATTTTTGCTCGCGCCGGTGCTGCTCTACCCGATCCTGAAGATCACCCGCACCTACCAACTGTCGTCTTTGGCCGACCTGTTCGCCTTCCGTTTTCGCAGCACCTGGGCCGGCGCGCTGACCACCGTTTTCATGCTGATCGGCGTACTGCCCTTGCTGGCCCTGCAGATTCAAGCAGTGGCCGACTCCATCAGCATCCTCACCCGCGAGCCCGTGCAGCACCGCGTCGCCCTGGCCTTCTGCGCGCTGATCACGCTGTTCACGATTTTCTTCGGCTCACGCCATATCGCCACCCGCGAGAAGCATGAAGGCCTGGTGTTTGCGATTGCGTTCGAGTCGGTGATCAAGCTGATCGCCATCGGCGGTGTCGGCCTTTATGCGCTCTACGGCGTGTTCGATGGCCCGCAACAGCTGGAACTGTGGCTGCTGCAAAACCAGACGGCCCTCGCCGCCCTGCACACGCCGCTGCAGGAAGGTCCATGGCGCACGCTGCTGCTGGTGTTCTTCGCGTCGGCCATCGTGATGCCGCACATGTATCACATGACTTTCACCGAGAACCTCAACCCGCGCTCGCTGGTCAGCGCCAGTTGGGGCTTGCCGCTGTTCCTGCTGCTGATGAGCCTGGCGGTGCCGCTGATCCTGTGGGCCGGCCTCAAACTCGGGGCAACGACCAATCCGGAATACTTCACCCTCGGCATCGGCATCGCCGCCAACAGCCCGGCCCTGGCGCTGCTGGCGTATGTCGGCGGCTTGTCGGCAGCCAGCGGGCTGATCATTGTCACCACGCTGGCGCTGTCGGGCATGGCGCTCAATCACCTGGTGCTGCCGCTGTACCAGCCACCGGCCGAAGGCAATATCTACCGCTGGCTGAAGTGGACGCGCCGCGCGCTGATTGTCGCCATCATTATGGCCGGCTACGGGTTCTACCTGTTGCTCGGCGCCGGACAAGACCTCGCCAACCTGGGCATCGTCGCGTTTGTCGCGACCTTGCAGTTCCTGCCGGGAGTGCTGTCGGTGCTGTACTGGCCGACGGCCAATCGACGTGGCTTCATCGCCGGGCTGCTGGCCGGGATCCTGGTGTGGCTCGTGACCATGCTGCTGCCGCTGGTCGGCAATCTGCAGGGCTTCTACATCCCGCTGCTGAACATGATCTACGTGCTGGACGACACCAGCTGGCACATGGCGGCGATTGCCTCGCTGGCGGCCAACGTGCTGATGTTCACCCTGATTTCGCTGTTCACCAACGCCAGCCCCGAAGAAACCAGCGCCGCCGAAGCCTGCGCAGTAGACAACGTGCGCCGCCCGCAGCGCCGCGAACTGCACGCCGCCTCGCCCCAGGAGTTCGCCACGCAACTGGCCAAGCCGCTGGGCGCCAAGGCCGCGCAAAAGGAGGTCGAGCAGGCGCTGCGCGACCTTTACCTGCCGTTTGACGAGCGGCGCCCGTATGCCTTGCGCCGCCTGCGTGACCGTATTGAAGCCAACCTGTCCGGCCTGATGGGCCCCAGCGTGTCCCAGGACATCGTCGAAACCTTTTTGCCCTACAAGGCCGGCGGCGAAAACTACGTCACCGAAGACATCCATTTCATCGAGAGCCGGCTGGAGGATTACCACTCACGCCTCACCGGGCTGGCCGCCGAACTCGATGCCCTGCGTCGCTACCACCGCCAGACGCTGCAGGAACTGCCGATGGGCGTGTGCTCGCTGGCCAAGGATCAAGAGATCCTGATGTGGAACAAGGCCATGGAAGAGCTCACCGGCATCGCCGCACAACGGGTGGTCGGCTCGCGCCTCAACACCTTGGGCGAGCCCTGGAAAGAACTGCTGCAAGGCTTTATCAACCTGCCCGACGAGCATTTGCACAAGCAGCACCTGGCCCTTGACGGCCAGACCCGCTGGCTCAACCTGCACAAAGCCGCCATCGACGAGCCGCTGGCCCCCGGCAACAGCGGCCTGGTGCTGCTGGTCGAAGACCTGACCGACACGCAGATGCTCGAAGACAAGCTGGTGCACTCCGAGCGCCTGGCCAGCATCGGTCGCCTGGCCGCAGGCGTGGCCCATGAAATCGGCAATCCGATCACTGGTATCGCCTGCCTGGCGCAGAACCTGCGCGAAGAGCGCGAGGAAGACGGCGAAATCACCGAGATCAGCGGGCAAATCCTCGAACAGACCAAGCGGGTCTCGCGCATCGTGCAGTCGCTGATGAGCTTTGCCCATGCCGGCGCCCATCAGAATCAGGACGAGGCCGTGTGCCTGGCCGAGGTGGCGCAGGATGCCATTGGGCTGCTGGCCTTGAACCGGCGTAATTTCGAAGTACAGTTCTTCAACTTGTGCGACCCCGACCACTGGGTCGACGGCGACTCACAACGCCTGGCCCAAGTGCTGATCAACCTGCTGTCCAACGCCCGTGATGCGTCGCCGCCGCACAGCGCGGTACGCGTCAAGAGCGAGGCTTTCGAGCACACGGTCGACCTGATCGTGGAGGATGAAGGCAGCGGCATTCCACAGAACATCATGGACCGATTGTTCGAACCTTTCTTCACCACCAAGGATCCGGGTGAAGGTACCGGTCTGGGCCTTGCACTGGTCTATTCCATCGTTGAAGAGCATTATGGACAAATCACCATCGACAGCCCGGCTGACACCGAAAGCCAACGCGGCACCCGTATTCGGGTGACCTTGCCGCGTCATGTCGAAGCGACGTCCGCTGTGAACTGAGACCGTCGAGAGAATTGAATCAATGCCGCACATTTTGATCGTCGAAGACGAAACCATTATCCGCTCTGCCTTGCGTCGCCTGCTTGAACGTAATCAGTACCAGGTCAGCGAAGCCGGCTCGGTGCAGGAAGCCCAGGAGCGGTTCAGCATTCCCACGTTCGACCTGATTGTCAGTGACCTGCGCCTGCCGGGCGCACCTGGCACCGAGTTGATCAAGCTTGGCCAGGGCACCCCGGTGCTGATCATGACCAGCTACGCCAGCCTGCGCTCGGCGGTGGACTCCATGAAGATGGGCGCGGTGGACTACATCGCCAAGCCTTTCGACCACGATGAAATGCTCCAGGCCGTGGCCCGCATCCTGCGTGACCGCCAGTCGGCCAGCAGCGCACCTGCCGAACAGCGCCCCGCCGGTAAAGCGGCCAACGGCGCCGACAAGCCGGGGGTCGACAACAGTAACGGCGAGATCGGCATCATCGGCTCCTGCCCACCGATGCAGGACCTGTACAGCAAGATCCGCAAGGTCGCGCCGACTGATTCCAATGTACTGATCCAGGGCGAGTCGGGTACCGGTAAAGAACTGGTAGCCCGAGCCCTGCATAACCTGTCCAAGCGCGCCAAGGCACCGATGATCTCGGTGAACTGCGCGGCGATCCCCGAATCGCTGATCGAGTCCGAGCTGTTCGGCCACGAGAAAGGCGCGTTCACCGGCGCCAGTGCCGGCCGTGCAGGTTTGGTCGAAGCGGCGGACGGCGGCACATTGTTCCTTGATGAAATCGGTGAGCTGCCCCTGGAAGCCCAGGCGCGTTTGCTGCGCGTGCTGCAGGAAGGCGAGATTCGCCGCGTCGGTTCGGTGCAATCGCAAAAGGTGGATGTGCGCCTGATCGCAGCCACGCACCGTGACCTGAAGAGCCTGGCCAAGATCGGCCAGTTCCGTGAAGACTTGTATTACCGCTTGCACGTGATCGCCCTCAAGCTGCCGGCCCTGCGCGAGCGTGGCGCCGACGTCAACGAGATCGCCAACGCGTTCCTGCTGCGCCAGAGCGCCCGCATCAACCGTACCGACCTCAAGTTCGCCCCGGATGCCGAGCAGGCCATTCGGCATTACTCGTGGCCGGGTAACGTGCGTGAACTGGAGAATGCGGTCGAACGTGCGGTGATCCTGTCGGAGAGCCCGGAGATTTCCGCCGAGCTGCTGGGCATCGATATCGAGCTCAGTGACCTTGAGGATGACGACTTCATCGGCCTGGCCCCACAACAGGGCGGCGGTAGCAATACCAGCCACGAGCCGACGGAAGATTTGTCACTGGAAGACTACTTCCAGCATTTCGTCCTTGAGCACCAGGACCACATGACCGAGACCGAACTGGCACGCAAGTTGGGCGTGAGCCGCAAGTGCCTGTGGGAACGGCGCCAGCGCCTGGGCATCCCACGGCGCAAGACCGGGGTGGCCAGCGAGAGTTGAGGGTGCGCCCCCACAGGTAACACCCTCAGATGTGAAAAAACTGTTACCGCTGATTTTTCACGTAACAAAAGCCGGGGCTTACGGTAACGAAGCCCCGGCTTTTTTTCGCCCGTCGAAAACCCAAAACCGCCTCAAACCCCCGCTTTTGCTGGGCGGCACAAAAGTTGGCACGCACCCTGCTATATGCTTAGTACAAAAACAATAACAAGCTTTGTACAAGACAATAAAAATAAGACGAATCGACTCACGCACAATAAAAACAACACGGCGGAGGCGCAGCTAACTGATTCTTTTGGAGAGGCGTTGCATTTGGGGCTTGCCCCGCAACCAGGCCGAGAACAACAAAAACTGCCCTAAGGCAGAGCCTGAACTGGTTGGATCGTAGATCAGCAACACAGCGACCAAAGCAATCCGTTTGCTCTTGACTCCCGATTGGGAGTGTCATGAAGGTGAAGCTTCATGGCGAGGGCGATCAACAAAAACAAGAAGCCCGAAATCAATAATAAAAATAGAGCACGCAACTACTTCTGGGGGAGCTTCGGCTCCCCTTGTAGTTTCCGTATGAAAACTCGAGCATTTGACGATTTAAGGCTTATGGCGCAAGGCCTGCAGCTTGTTCCTACACCATCCCCTGACTAAATGCTAGAATCCCCGCCCATCATGCGGTCATTCTTCGTTATGGCCGAACATTCCTTCAAACAGTGCATCCCATGCTGAAGAAGTTGTTCCAGTCATTCCGTTCTCCCTTGCGTCGTACGCAACACAAACGCAGCACGCCTGAAGTGCTCAATAGCAGCCAGCATTCGCTGCAGCGCGCTCAGTTCAGCCGTTATGCAGTGAACATCGTCGAACGTTTGCAGAACGCCGGCTACCAGGCTTATCTGGTCGGCGGTTGCGTACGCGACATGTTGATCAATATCACACCCAAGGATTTCGACGTCGCCACCAGCGCCACGCCTGAACAGGTCCGTGCCGAGTTTCGCAATGCGCGCATCATCGGCCGCCGCTTCAAGCTGGTGCATATCCACTTTGGCCGCGAAATCATCGAAGTGGCGACCTTCCGCGCCGGCCACCCGCAAAACGATGAAGAGGAAGACACCAACCAGTCTTCCCGCAACGAAAGCGGGCGCATCCTGCGCGACAACGTCTACGGCACCCTGGAAGAAGATGCGCAGCGCCGCGACTTCACCATCAACGCCCTGTATTACGACCCGGTCAGCGAGCGCATTCTCGATTACGCCAATGGCGTGCACGACATCCGCAACAACCTGATCCGCCTGATCGGCGACCCGGTGCAGCGCTACCAGGAAGACCCGGTGCGCATGCTGCGGGCCGTGCGTTTCGCCGCCAAGCTCAACTTCGGCATCGAAAAGCACACGGCCGCGCCGATCCGCGACCTGGCACCGATGCTGCGCGAGATTCCTTCGGCGCGCCTGTTCGAGGAAGTGCTCAAACTGTTCCTCTCGGGCTACGCTGCCGACACCTTCGAAATGCTCGTCGACCTGCAGCTGTTCGATCCGCTGTTCCCGGCCAGTGCCGAGGCGTTGGAATACAACCCGACGTACACCCACACGCTGATCAGCGAAGCGCTGATCAATACCGACTTGCGCATCAAGCAGAACAAACCGGTGACCCCGGCGTTCCTGTTTGCCGCGCTGTTGTGGCCGGCCCTGCCCAAACGCGTACTGCGCCTGCAAGAGCGTGGCATGCCGCCGATTCCGGCCATGCAGGAAGCGGCTCATGAGCTGATCGCCGAGCAGTGCCAGCGTATCGCCATTCCGAAACGCTTCACCCTGCCGATCCGCGAGATCTGGGACATGCAGGAGCGCCTGCCACGCCGCAGCGGCAAGCGCGCCGACCTGCTGTTGGACAACCCGCGCTTCCGTGCCGGCTACGATTTCCTGCTGTTGCGCGAAAGCGCCGGCGAGCAGACCGATGGCCTGGGTGAATGGTGGACCGACTACCAGGACGCCAATGAAAGCCAGCGCCGCGACATGATTCGCGACCTTGGCAGCAAGGGCGAGAGCGCCGGCGAAGGGCCGAAGAAACGTCGTCGCAGCGGTACCAAGCGCAAGCGCAGCGCCGCCGATGCCTCGGGCGCCGCAGGCGAATAAACGTGGAACGTATCTACATCGGCATGGGCAGCAACCTGGCCGCCCCGGATCAGCAATTGCGCAGCGCCATCGAAGCGCTCGCCCAACTACCGGGGACCACCGTCGCCGGTGTGTCGGCGTTTTACCAAAGCGATTCCCTGCTCCCGGGCCAACCGCGCTACACCAACGCGGTGGCGGCCCTGGACAGCAGCCTGGCGCCCCTTGAGCTGCTGGATGCGCTGCAAGCCATCGAAAACGATCAGGGCCGCGAGCGCCTCGAGCGTTGGGGTCCGCGCACACTGGACCTGGACATCCTGCTGTTTGGCGATCGCCTGATCGACGAGCCGCGCCTCAAGGTGCCCCATTACCAGATGCACCTGCGCGCGTTTGTGCTGTACCCGCTGGCCGAGCTAGCGCCCGCATCGCTGCAAATGCCCAACGGTCAAACGCTCAACGACTTGCTGACCGCCTGCCCGTTTGTCGGCCTGGAACGCTTGCCCCAAAACTGACTCAATCAATGTGGGAGCTGGCTTGCCTGCGATAGCATCACCTCGGTTTCACTGAAAGACCGAGGCGCCTGCATCGCAGGCAAGCCAGCTCCCACATTTTGTTCACCTACGCCCTCAAAATCCCTTTCCCACTTGCTGAATCGCGTCAGTAACAGCGGTAACACCGCCATCGTAACAATGCGGTAACACATCCAATTGACTTCCCGTGTCCTCCTCACGACTATAGGCGTCCCGCTGCCGCCAACCCGGCGCTGAAGGGCGCAATCCAGGCCTTATAAGCACTGCTCTCAAGACAGTGCGCCTGTATAAACGAAGACTCACGCGCGTTACTCGCTGTTTCCAAGCGCCTGAACGAGGACCCTTTTCATGCCAGACATTACCCTGACCACCTTGCAGAGCCTCAAGCTCAAAGGTGAAAAAATCACCATGCTCACCTGCTATGACGCCACCTTCGCCCAAGCCAGTTGCCAGGCCGGGGTTGAAGTGTTGCTGGTAGGTGACTCCCTGGGCATGGTTCTTCAAGGGAATGACAGCACGCTGCCCGTCACCACCGATGAACTCGCCTATCACACCGCCAGCGTCAAGCGCGGCAACGACGGCGCATTTATCATCGCTGACCTGCCGTTCATGGATTACGCCACTGTCGAGCAGACGTTCCACAACGCTGGCAAACTGATGCGCGCCGGTGCACATATGATCAAGGTGGAAGGCGCCGTGTGGCTCGCCGAGTCGATTCGTCTGCTGGCTGAACGTGGTGTGCCAGTGTGCGTGCACATGGGGCTCACGCCACAGTCGGTGAATATCCTCGGCGGCTACAAGGTCCAGGGCCGCAATGAAGCCCAGGCGCGCCAGATGCGTGCCGATGCCATCGCGCTGGAACAAGCCGGCGCGGCGATGATCCTGCTCGAATGCGTGCCCAGCGAATTGGCAGCAGAAATCACCCAGGCCGTTAAAGTGCCGGTGATCGGTATTGGCGCAGGCTCGGCCACCGATGGCCAGGTCTTGGTGCTGCATGACATGCTCGGCCTGTCGCTTACCGGCCGCGTGCCAAAGTTCGTGAAAAACTTCATGACCGGCCAGGACAGCATCCACGCCGCGCTGAGCGCCTATGTCGCCGAAGTCAAAGGCGTGACCTTCCCCGGCGCCGAACACGGATTCTCTGCATGAACACCGTAAAAACCGTCCGCGAACTGCGGGCTGCCGTCGCCCATGCCCGTAAAGCCGGCAAACGCATCGGCTTCGTGCCCACCATGGGCAACCTGCACAGCGGCCACGCCACCCTGGTGACCAAAGCCGCGCAACAGGCTGACTTCGTCGTCGCGAGCATCTTCGTCAACCCACTGCAGTTCGGCGCTGGCGAAGACTTGGACAAATACCCGCGGACCTTGGCCGCGGACCAGGAAAAGCTCCTGCAAGCCGGCTGCAACCTGCTGTTCGCGCCGACCGTCGAGGAAATGTACCCCGGCGGCATGAGCGGCCAGACCCGCGTCAGCGTCCCGCAGTTGTCCGAAGGCCTGTGCGGCGCCAGTCGTCCCGGGCACTTCGAGGGCGTGGCGACGGTGGTCAGCAAGCTGTTCAACATGGTCCAGCCGGACATGGCCGTGTTCGGCCAGAAGGACTACCAGCAACTGGCGGTGATTCGCGCCATGGTCCATGACCTGAACATGCCGATCCAGATCATCGGCGAACCGACCGTGCGTGCCGACGACGGCCTGGCGCTCTCATCGCGCAACGGTTACCTCAGCGATGAGCAACGCGCCATCGCCCCGGTGCTGTACCGCAGCCTCGGCCAGATCGCCGCCGCCATCAAAGGCGGTGACCACGATTTCGCCACGCTGCGCGCCGAACAGGTTCGGCAGATTGAAGCCGCCGGGCTGCGCCTGGATTACCTTGAAGTGCGCCAGGGCGTGAACCTGCGCCCGGCCACGCCCGAGGACCGCGATGTGGTGATCCTGGTCGCCGCCTATCTGGGCGCTACCCGCCTCATCGACAACCTGCACCTGAACCTCTGATCCCCCCGCCAGTTGCCCTCCTCGCTGTGCCGGTATAAAAAAGTACCGGCCACAGCGCAGACAAAGCCAAGACATATCGGCACGCTAGGTTTAATGTAATCGCCCTGCGCTATGGTTAGCGCTGTCCGGAACCCGCCCTTGATGAAAGACTGGACGTTCCGGGCTTTGAAGTGTCCTAAAGGCAGTCCCCGTAATAAAAGGAAACCCGCAGCGATGGCGTACTACCGCACTCCTCATGACGTTACCGCTCTGCCCGCCTGGCAAGCGCTCAATCAACATCGCCAAGCCATGCAGGATTTCAGCATGCGCGAAGCGTTCACTGCCGATCCCCAGCGTTTTTCCCAGTTCACCTTGAGCAGCTGCGGACTTTTCCTCGATTACTCGAAAAACCTGATCACCAGCGAAACCCGCGACCTGCTGGTGGGCCTGGCCAAGGAAGTGAATCTCAAAGGCGCGATCGACGCCCTGTACGCCGGCGAGCCAGTCAACTCCTCCGAAGGCCGCCCGGCCCTGCACACCGCACTGCGCCGCCCGGTGGGCGACAAGCTGTCGGTCAACGGCGTGAACATCATGCCGGACGTGCACAAGGTGCTGAACCAGATCACTGACCTGGTCGGCCGCATCCACGACGGCCTGTGGCGTGGCTACACCGAGAAACCGATCACCGACGTGGTGAACATCGGTATCGGTGGCTCGTTCCTCGGCCCGGAGCTGGTCTCCGAAGCGCTGTTGTCCTACGCCCATAAAGGCGTGCGCTGCCACTACCTGGCGAATATCGACGGCAGTGAGTTCCACGAACTGACCATGAAGCTGCGCGCCGAGACCACGCTGTTTATCGTCTCGTCGAAGTCCTTCAACACCCTCGAAACCCTGAAGAATGCCCAGGCCGCCCGCGCCTGGTACCTGGCCCAGGGTGGCTCGGAAGCCGAGCTGTATCGCCATTTCATCGCCGTATCGAGCAACAACGCGGCAGCGGTGGCCTTCGGTATTCGCGAAGAAAACATCTTCCCGATGTGGGACTGGGTCGGCGGTCGTTACTCGCTGTGGTCGGCCATCGGCCTGCCCATCGCCCTGGCCATCGGCATGTCCAACTTCAAGGAGCTGCTGTCCGGTGCCTACACCATGGACCAGCACTTCCAGAATGCCCCGTTCGAGTCGAACATGCCGGTGCTGCTGGGCCTGCTGGGCGTGTGGTACGGCAACTTCTGGGGCGCGCAGAGCCATGCGATCCTGCCGTACGACCACTACCTGCGTAACATCACCAAGCATTTGCAACAGCTGGACATGGAATCCAACGGCAAGAGCGTGCGCCAGGATGGCACGCCGGTGTCCACCGATACCGGCCCGGTGATCTGGGGCGGCGTCGGCTGCAACGGTCAGCACGCGTACCACCAGTTGCTGCACCAGGGGACCCAACTGATCCCGGCTGACTTCATCGTGCCGATTGTCAGCTTCAACCCGGTGTCCGATCACCATCAGTGGCTGTACGCCAACTGCCTGTCCCAAAGCCAGGCGCTGATGCTCGGCAAGACCCGCAGCGAAGCCGAAGCCGAACTGCGCGACAAAGGCCTGCCGGAAGCCGAAGTGCAGAAGCTGGCGCCGCACAAGGTGATCCCGGGCAACCGTCCGAGCAACACCCTTGTGGTCGAACGGATCAGCCCGCGCCGCTTGGGCGCGCTGGTGGCGATGTATGAGCACAAGGTGTTCGTGCAGAGCGTGATCTGGGGCATCAACGCCTTCGACCAATGGGGCGTGGAGCTGGGCAAGGAGCTGGGCAAGGGCGTCTACAACCGCCTGACCGGCGCCGAAGAAACCTCCGCCGAGGATGCTTCGACCCAGGGCCTGATCAACTACTTCCGCGGTCGTCACCGCGGTTAAAGGGATCGGCACTACACTTACGGTCTGAACCTGCGGGAGCACACCCTGTTTAGGAGCGGGCTTGCCAGCGATGGCGATCTTCAGGACGCCATCGCCGGCAGGCCAGCGCCTACGAGGGTCGCACGGCTCCCCTCTTGTCGCTAAAACAAGAATAAGGACCGCTCATGTTCGACCTCAGCCAATTCCCCACCGCCGATGCCGTCCGCCGGGCTGCGCAACTCAGTCAAGAGGACTATCAGCGCCTCTATCGCCAATCCATCGACCAGCCGGATACTTTCTGGGCTGAACAGGCCATGGCCTTTCTCGACTGGATAACTCCGTGGCACACCGTCCAGCAGTCGGACATCCACACCGGCGCCGCCCAGTGGTTCGCCGGCGGCACACTGAACGTCAGCTACAACTGTATCGACCGTCACCTGGCGCAACGCGCCGATCAGGCGGCCTTCATCTGGGAAGGCGATGATCCGACAAACGCTTCCAAAATCACCTACCGCCAACTGCACCAAAACGTCTGTCGCCTCGCCAACGTGCTGAAAAGCCGTGGCGTGAAGAAAGGTGACCGGGTGTGTATCTACATGCCGATGATCCCGGAGGCGGCCTACGCCATGCTCGCCTGCACGCGCATTGGTGCAGTGCACTCGGTGGTGTTTGGGGGTTTCTCGCCGGATGCCTTGCGCGACCGCATCCTCGATGCCGACTGCCGCACCGTGATCACCGCCGATGAAGGCGTGCGCGGCGGCAAGCCGGTGGCATTGAAACAGAATGTCGACAAGGCCCTGGCCAGTTGCCCGGACGTCAGTACGGTGCTGGTGGTCGAGCGCACCGGCGCCGCTGTGAACTGGAGCGAAGGCCGCGACCTGAAGTATCGGCAATCCCTGGAAGCCGCAAGCGACGACTGCCAACCCGAGCCCATGGACGCCGAAGACCCGCTGTTCATCCTCTACACCTCCGGCAGCACCGGCAAGCCCAAGGGCGTGCTGCACACTACCGGCGGCTACCTGCTGCAGGCGGCGATGACCTTCAAGTACGTGCTCGATTACCGCGACGGCGAGGTGTTCTGGTGCACCGCCGATGTCGGCTGGGTCACCGGCCACAGCTATATCGTGTATGGCCCGCTGGCCAATGGCGCCACCTCGCTGATGTTCGAGGGCGTACCGAGCTACCCGGACAGCTCGCGCTTCTGGCAGGTGATCGACAAGCACCAGGTCAATATCTTCTACACGGCGCCCACCGCCCTGCGCGCCTTGATGCGTGAAGGCCATGGCCCTTTGCAGAGCACCTCCCGCGCCAGCCTGCGCCTGCTGGGCAGTGTCGGGGAGCCGATCAACCCGGAGGCGTGGGACTGGTATTTCAACGCGGTCGGCGAACAGCGCTGCCCGATTGTCGATACCTGGTGGCAGACCGAAACCGGCGGCATCATGCTCAGCCCGCTGGTCAGCGCCCGGCGGATCAAGCCGGGTTGTGCGACCCAGCCGATGTTTGGCGTACAGCCCGTGCTGCTGGATGAGCACGGCAAGGTGATCAGCGGCGCCGGCAGCGGCGTGCTGGCGATCAAGGCCAGTTGGCCGGGGCAGATCCGCAGTGTGTATGGCGATCCGCAGCGCATGATCGACACCTACTTCAAACCCTACCCCGGCTACTACTTCACCGGTGACGGCGCCCGGCGCGACGAAGACGGCGACTACTGGATCACCGGGCGCATCGACGATGTGATCAACGTATCCGGCCACCGTATCGGCACCGCCGAAGTGGAGAGCGCCCTGGTGCTGCATGACCAGGTGGCCGAAGCGGCCGTCGTCGGCTACCCCCATGACGTCAAGGGCCAGGGCATTTATGCCTTCGTCACCCCGATGAATGGCGTCGAGCCCGATGACACATTGAAAAAGCACCTGCTGGAGCTGGTCAGCAAGGAAATTGGCAGCTTTGCCAAGCCGGAACTGATCCAATGGGCGCCCGCTTTGCCGAAGACTCGCTCGGGCAAGATCATGCGCAGGATCCTGCGCAAGATCGCCTGTAACGAACTCGACAGCCTCGGTGATACTTCCACCCTGGCCGATCCGAGTGTGGTCGACGGCCTGATCGACAAACGCCTGAACCGATAGGACACCATGGAATTTCTGCGCAGCCGTATCGAAACCCAGTTGATGAGCCTGACGGGCTTGTCACTGGGCCAGCTGGACCTGGAAAACCCCAAGGGCGACCCAGGCCTGTTCGGGCCGGACTCGGTCAGTTGGCAGGTGCATGGCGACTTCAGCAGCATGCTGATCGGCGGTATCAGCGCCTTGATGCTGCAAGCCTTGCACCCGCTGGCCCTGGCGGGCGTCTGGGACCACTCGAACTTCCGCCAGGACATGCTCGGGCGGCTGCGACGGACTTCGCAGTTCATCTCCGGGACCACCTTCGGCTCGCGCAAGGATGCCGAATGGCTGATCGAAAAAGTCCGCACCATTCACCTGCAGGTGGTCGGCCATGCGCCGGACGGGCGACCTTATGCCGCCAGCGATCCGGAGCTGCTGACCTGGGTGCACGTGGCCGAGGTGAGCAATTTCCTCGCGGCCCACCTGCGCTATCGCAACCCGCGCCTGTCAGGCCGGGATCAGGACCGTTACTACAGCGAGATTGCCTTGGTCGCCGAGCGACTGGGCGCGCGGCATGTGCCTCGCTCGCGGCAGGAAGTGGCGGATTACATGGCGCGTATTCGTCCTCAACTGCTGTGCGACGAGCGCAGCCATGAAGTGCTGCGCCTGCTGCTCAATGCGCCTGCGCCCAGTCACCTGGCCAAGCCTTTCGGTGCCTTGATGATGCAGGCCGGCATTGATCTGCTGCCGGATTGGGCAAGCGCCATGCTCGACCAACAGCAGAGCCCGCTGCAGCGCCAGATGATCCGCGCCGGGGTCAAGCGCAGTGCGCCGTTGCTGCGTTGGGCGATGCGCAATGGTTCGGTGCAACGCGCCCATCGGCGGATGGGGTTGATGTAGGCCGTGGCGCATAACTGTTAAACTCCGCGCCCTCATTTCCCCAGCAAGGCGCGCTCCATGTCTTCCTTGAATCAGGCGCTGCGCGCCGCCCTCGATCAACGCCAAGACCTGATCAACGAGCTGCATGCCCAAGGCACCGATTGCTATCGGTTGTTCCATGGCAGCCAGGAAGGCGCCGGCGGCCTGACCGTCGACCGCTACGGCCCGCAACTGCTGGTGCAGAGCTTCCACCAGAGCCTGGAAACCAGCGACCTGCTGGCGTTGCATCAACAGATCAACCAGCACTTGGGCCTGGAACTGCTGCTGGTGTACAACGACCGCTCCCGTGGCAACTCGCGAATCGACCGCGAAGACACGGTGTACCGCGCCGAACCCGCTGCGCTGGAAGACATGATCGGCCACGAGTGGGGTCTCAATTACCGCGTGCGCGGGCGGCATGCCGGGCAGGACCCGTTGCTGTTCCTCGACCTGCGCAACACCCGTGGCTGGGTCAAGGCGCACAGCGCGGGCAAAAGCGTGCTGAACCTGTTTGCCTACACCTGTGGCGTCGGTTTGAGTGCCGCAGCCGGCGGCGCCCGCGAGGTGTGCAACCTGGACTTCGCCGAAGGCAATCTGGCGGTCGGCCGTGAGAACGGCCTGCTCAACCCGCAATTGCCGACCATGGAGTTTGTGCAGTCGGATTATTTCCCCGCGATTCGCCAGTTGGCCGGCTTGCAGATTACCCAACGTCGTGGGCAGAAGCTGCCGAGTTACCCGCGCCTGGAGCCACGTCAATATGATCTGGTATTGCTCGACCCACCGGCCTGGGCCAAGAGCGCATTCGGCACTGTCGACCTGCTGCGCGACTACCAGAGCCTGCTCAAGCCGGCGCTGCTCGCCACCGCCGACAACGGCGTGCTGATCTGCTGCAACAACCTCGCAAAAGTCAGCATGGACGACTGGCGCGACCAGGTGCTGCGCTGCGCCGAGAAAGCCGGGCGGCCGGTACGCGACTGGCAGATCATGACACCTGGCGCGGACTTTCCCTCGCAAGACCAACAGCCGCCGTTGAAGACCCTGATCCTGCAGCTGTAGTACTTTTCCCAAGAAGCCGCGTACTTCGGAACCGAAATCCCGTGCCATACTCCAAGGCACTCTTGTTCGACATAGATGGCGTCACCCATGCCCAAAGGATTGATTCGCGCCGCTGGCGCCCTGTTGACCGCCCTTGCCCTGTACAGCTTGCTGGGCTTTCTGATTCTGCCGGGCATCGCCCTTCGCATTGCCAACCAACAACTGGCCCATTACGCCACGGTGCCGGCCCGGATCGAGCGCATCGAGCTCAACCCGTTCAGCCTGGAAGTGACGGCATGGGGCCTGAAAATCGGCGAGCCGGGCAAGGAGCAAGTGGGTTTCGAGCGTCTCTACGCCAACCTGCAGATCGACAGCCTGTGGACTCGCGCGCTGCACCTGGCCGATGTGCAATTGGACAAGCCCAAGACCGAACTGCTGTTCGACAAGTCCGGCCAGTTGAACCTGGCGCAGCTGTTCAAGCTGCCGCCCAGCGAGCCTAGCCCGGCCGATCCCAATGCCAAGCCGTTTCCATTGCGTATCGACAGCATCAAGCTGGCGGGCGGCTATGTGCACTTTCAGGACCTGCGCCCCAGCGAACCTATCGAATTTCTCTATGACACGCTCGACTTTGAACTGAAGAACCTCAGCACCTTGCCCGAAGACAACGCCGACATGACCTTGGTGGCCGCCGGCCCTGAAGGCGGGCGGATCGACTGGAAAGGCAATTTCAGCCTGGTGCCGATCATTTCCGAAGGGACCCTGAAGGTTACCGACGGCAAGATGAAAGCCTGGTGGCCTTATGTGCGCGACGCCTTGCCACTGGTGCTCGAGGACGGCGTACTCAACTTCAGTACCGACTACCGATTCAGCCTGGCCAAAGAGACCGAGCTGAACCTGACCAACACCGCAGCGAGCGTCGCGCCGTTTGCCATCAACGCGCCGGATGGTCGCCCGCTGGTGCGCCTGGAGCGCCTGGACGTCAGTGAGACCACGGTTGACCTGGCCAAGCAGCAGGTCGTCATCGGCAAGATCCGCAGCAACAAACTGGAAACCTGGGCCGCCCGTGAAGCCGACGGCCAACTTGACTGGCAGAAACTGTTCGCCAGCCAACCGAGCAAACCGGCCAAGGCGCCGGAACCTGCCACGGCGCCGGCCACCGCTGACTCACCGAAACCCGAACCCGCCGCACCGAGCAAACCCTGGCAAGTGCTGCTCAAGGATGTGCAACTGCGCAACTATCAAGTGCACCTGGCCGACCGCCAGGTCAAACCCGCTGTTGCGCTTGAACTGGGCCCGTTGAACGTCGACATGCAGAACTTCGACAGCCTCAACCAGAGCCCCTTCACCTTGAAGGTCGACTCCGGCCTGGGCAAGCAGGGCAAGATCCAGGCAACCGGCGAGGTCAACCTCAACCCGATCAGCGCCAAGCTGAAAGTGAATACCCAGGACATCGACCTTCGGGTGGCGCAGTCCTATATCAGCCCGTTTATTCGCCTGGAACTGCGTAGCGGCATGCTCGGCAGCAATCTGGACGTCAACCTCAAGAGCGCCGATCCGCTGAAGCTCCAGGTAACGGGCCGGGCGCAAGTCGACCAGTTGCACACCCTCGACACCCTGAAGACCCGCGACTTCGTGAAGTGGCAGCGCCTGGTGCTGGAAGGCGTGAACTACCAGCATGGTGAGAGCCTGTCGATTGACAAGGTCAACCTGCTGCAACCGTATGCACGGTTCATGATCAACGATGACCGCACCACCAACGTGGATGACCTGCTGATTCCACAGCCGGCCAACAGTGGTGCCAAGTCAGCGGCAAAACCGGCCAGCAAAGACAAACCCCTGGGCATTCATGTCGGGCAAATCGCGATCAACGACGGCTCGGCCAACTTCGCCGACTTCAGCCTCACGCCGAACTTCGCCACGGCGATTCAACAACTCAACGGGCAGATCGGCACCATCGACAGCCGCCAGGCCAAACCGGCCAGCGTCGACATCAAGGGCAAGGTCGACCGTTACGCTCCCGTCACCATCAAAGGCAGCGTGAACCCGTTTGATCCGATGGCGGCGCTGGATATCGCCACCAGCTTCAAACGTGTCGAGCTGACCACCCTGACGCCTTACTCGGGCAAGTTCGCCGGTTTCCGTATCCGCAAGGGCCGTCTCAACCTCGACTTGCACTACGTGATCACCAAAGGCCAACTGAAGGCCGAAAACAAGGTGGTGGTCGAGCAACTGCAGTTGGGTGAGAAAGTCGACAGCGCCGATGCCGTGGACCTGCCGATTCGCCTGGCCATCGCGTTGCTCAAGGACAGCGACGGCAAGATCTCGATCGAACTGCCGGTCACCGGCGACTTGAACAACCCGCAATTCAGCGTGATGCCGATCGTCTGGCAGACCCTGCGAAACCTAGTGGTACGCGCGGCGACGGCGCCGTTCAAATTCATCGGCGGGCTGATCACCGGGGGAGGCTCGGAGGACCTGGGTAATGTGTCCTTCGCCGCCGGCTCCAGCGAATTGAGCAAAGACGCCGAAGGTGCACTGAATACACTGGCCAAGGCACTCAAGGAACGCCCTACCCTGCGCCTGGAAATCGAAGGCACGGCCGCGGCCAGCAGCGACGGCCCGTTCCTTGCCTCCCAGCGCCTGGAGCGTGAATACCAATACAACTACTACAAGATGCTCCAGCGCCGCGGCGACAAGGTCCCGGCCCAGGCATCGCTGTTGGTGGTTCCGGAAAGCGAGAAGGCCCCGCTGTTGGAAGGCATCTACCGCACGCGCCTGAAGCAGCAGCCGCCAGCCGAGTGGAAAGACCTCAGCCGCGACGACCGCACGGCCAAGTTGAAAGACGGTGTAATCAAGTTCTGGAGCAGCAGTGATGTGCTGCTGCGCCAGCTCGGCCAGGATCGCGCCAGTACCATCAAGGATTACCTGGTGGATAAAGGGCAGTTGGAAGATGACCGGGTGTACTTCATCGATGCCAACCTGGGCCAAGCTGAGAAGGATGGCCGGGTGGTGACGCCAATGCACCTGGATGCCGAGTAGCCTGCGAAGGCGGTGCGTCAGTCACTATGGGCTGACACACCGAATTCGCGGGCAAGCCCGCTGCCACATTTGACCGCTGTCGCACTGGGCTTTTGTTTCGACCCAGAATAGAACAGGCCCCGACACGAATGCCGGGGCCTGTAATGACCACATCCTTGTGGCCGGTCGCATGAACTCGTGAGGTGCATTGAGTGGATATCTAGCTCACTCGTTGCCGCCTTCGCCTAGTTCAGACGAATGGGTAAGCGTTACTCTGCTTTCAGGCCATCGGCCGATACAGCTTTAACGCCTTTGATTTTCTTGGTGATGTTCACCGCGGTAGTTTTCTGTGCTTCAGTCACAGCGACCGAGGAGGACAGGGAAACTACACCCTTATTGGTTTCGACTTTGATGTCGGTACCAGGAATGCCTTTCTCGGTTACCAGGTCAGCTTTCACTTTGGTGGTGATCCAAGTGTCCGAGGTGGACTCTTTGGCACCTGCAGCTGCGCTTTTGGTTTTGTCGACGTTGTCTGCCTTGGTAGCGCCGCCAGCCAGCAGGCCATCAGCAGAAACTGCAGTCACGCCTTTGATTTTCTTGGTGATCGCTACAGCGGTCGCTTTTTGCGAATCCGAAATGGCTACGGTCGACGAGAGGGAAACCACACCTTTGTTGGTTTCAACCTTAATGTCCGAACCAGGAATACCTTTCTCGGTCAGCAGATCAGACTTAACTTTGGTGGTGATCCAAGTATCCGAAACGCTTTCTTTTGCCTTGGTGGCTTCACCCGCCGCCATGGTCATTGGAGCTTGGGAAGTCTGGGCAAAGGCCACGTTAGCACCCATGGCCAGGGTCAGAGCGGTAGCAGTAGCGAGAGCGAACTTCTTCATACGAGTAACTCCTGTTTTATTAAAAGTCTGCAGTGTGTGAACCTTGATGCTGCAGCGTTAACAGGGATATTGCAGACAGTGTGCCAAGTCTCAACATCCAAATAAATCCTTATAAAACAATACTTTACGAAAACACGCTTTTTTCGGAATCGTGCAACTTGCATGAACCTGACCGATGCTGCATGCAAGTTGCGGTTTTTTCGTTTTACTAAGCGCCTGATTTACCGGCATTTTCTCACGGACATAAAAAAAGGACCCCGAAGGGTCCTTTTTTCCAGCTTAAAGCCTGCGGGTATTTAAACGCCCGAAGCCTTGGCTGCTGCTACGTCCTTGATGGACAGCTTGATACGGCCGCGGTTGTCCACGTCCAGTACCAGCACTTCCACTTCCTGGCCTTCTTTCAGGATGTCGGTCACTTTCTCGACGCGAGCATCGCTCAGCATGGAGATGTGAACCAGACCGTCCTTGCCAGGCAGGATGTTGACGAATGCGCCGAAGTCGACGATGCGCTCAACCTTGCCGACGTAGATCTTGCCGATCTCGGCTTCAGCGGTGATGCCCAGAACGCGCTGACGTGCTGCTTCAGCCGCTTCCTTGGTTTCGCCAAAGATCTTGATCGAGCCGTCGTCTTCGATGTCGATCGAAGCCTTGGTCTCTTCGCAGATCGCACGGATGGTCGCGCCGCCTTTACCGATGACATCACGGATTTTGTCGGTGTCGATTTTCATCGCGATCATGGTCGGAGCATTTTCCGACAGCTCGGTACGCGACTGACCAATGATCTGGTTCATCTGGCCGAGGATGTTCAGGCGCGCTTCCAGGGCTTGGCCCAGAGCGATTTCCATGATCTCTTCGGTGATGCCCTTGATCTTGATGTCCATCTGCAGCGCGGTCACACCCTTAGCGGTACCGGCTACTTTGAAGTCCATGTCGCCCAGGTGGTCTTCGTCACCCAGGATGTCGGTCAGGATGGCGAACTTCTCGCCTTCTTTAACCAGGCCCATGGCGATACCGGCAACCGGTGCCTTCATCGGCACACCGGCGTCCATCAGTGCCAGGGAAGCACCGCACACGGAAGCCATCGAGCTGGAACCGTTGGACTCGGTGATTTCCGAGACAACACGGATGGTGTACGGGAACACGTCAGCAGCCGGCAGCATGGCCTGGACCGAACGACGGGCCAGACGGCCGTGACCGATTTCGCGGCGACCAGCGCCACCCATGCGACCACACTCGCCCACCGAGAACGGAGGGAAGTTGTAGTGCAGCATGAACGGGTCTTTTTTCTCGCCTTCCAGGGTGTCCAGCAGCTGTGCGTCACGGGCAGTACCCAGAGTCGCGACTACCAGGGCCTGGGTTTCACCACGGGTGAACAGGGCCGAACCGTGAGTCTTCGGCAGAACGCCGACTTCGATGTTCAGCGGACGCACGGTGCGAGTGTCGCGACCGTCGATACGTGGCTTGCCGTTTACGATGTTTTCGCGAACGGTGCGGTATTCGATTTCACCGAATGCAGCTTTGACGTCGCTGGCGGAAGGCTGGCCTTCTTCGCCGGACAGCTTGGCCACAACCTGATCCTTCAGCTCGCCCAGGCGAGCGTAACGGTCGGCCTTGACGGTGATGGTGTAGGCGTCGGAGATAGCAGCGCCGAACTCGGAGCGGATAGCACCCAGCAGTTCGGTGGCTTCCGGGGCAGCAGCCCAGGTCCAGGTTGGCTTGGCAGCTTCGGCAGCCAGCTCGGTGACAGCCTTGATGACAGCCTGGAATTCGTCGTGGGCGAACAGCACGGCGCCCAGCATCTGGTCTTCGGTCAGCTCTTTGGCTTCCGATTCAACCATCAGAACGGCTTCCGAGGTACCGGCAACGACCATGTCCAGGCTCGATGCTTTCAGTTGTTCGTAAGTCGGGTTCAGCAGGTAACCGGTGCTCTCGTGGAAAGCAACGCGGGCTGCGCCGATCGGACCATCGAAAGGAATACCGGAGATGGCCAGGGCAGCCGAAGTACCGATCATCGCAGCGATGTCCGGATCGGTTTTCTTGCTGGTGGAAACGACGGTGCAGACAACCTGCACTTCGTTCATGAAGCCTTCTGGGAACAGCGGACGGATCGGACGGTCGATCAGTCGGGAAGTCAGGGTTTCTTTCTCGGAAGGACGGCCTTCGCGCTTGAAGAAACCGCCAGGGATCTTACCGGCAGCGTAAGTCTTTTCCTGGTAGTGAACGGACAGAGGGAAGAAGCCCTTGCTCGGGTCAGCGGTCTTCGCGCCGACTACGGTCACCAGTACGGTGACGTCATCGTCAACGGTGACCAGCACTGCGCCGGAGGCTTGACGGGCGATACGGCCTGTCTCGATGGTAACGGTCGACTGACCGAACTGGAATTTTTTGATAACCGGGTTCACGGTGTCCTACCTTCTTTGTGGCTCTTGGGGAACTTGTCTTCTTGCGAAATTCTTGGGCAATGCCGGGAGTCGGCCCGACTGCTGTCCAGGGTAAAACGTGTGTCCAGATAAAACTTGAGGCTGGGAGCCTGCCATGGGCCAGCGGGAATCCCACTGACACACGGCAGACAACCAACCTCTAGCGCAATCGCTTATTAGCGACGCAGACCCAGGCGACCGATCAGAGCCTGATAACGACCCAGATCCTTGCCTTTCAGGTAGTCCAGCAGCTTACGGCGCTGGTTTACCATGCGGATCAGACCACGACGGGAGTGGTGATCTTTACCGTTGGCCTTGAAGTGACCTTGCAGCTTGTTGATGTTGTGGGTCAGCAGTGCAACTTGCACTTCTGGCGAACCAGTGTCACCAACAGCTTGCTGATAGTCAGCTACGATTTGTGCTTTTTCTTGAACGTCGAGAGCCATGAGGCAATCCTTTTTTCAGGAAACCACCCAAAGGGCAGTCTCAACAGGCCAGGGACAAATCCCTGTATCTAAAAATGAGTAGTGACCGTGCCTGTTAACAGCCACCCTCGTTCCAGTTTGCGTAAAATCTACTGCGCTTTTACCACAAACTGGTTCCGGTCATTCTGACCGAATCAGTCGACGCGGCGCGATGCGCCCGTCTTCGCTCACTTCACCGATACCGATAAAGCGACCGTTATGATCCTGTACTCGCACCATGCCGAACTTCGGGGCATCCGGGGCACGTACCGGCTGGCCGTTGAGCCAGTAGAACGCGCTGTGCTCCGAGAAGTGCAGCAATGGCCAATCCAGCAAACCGCTGTCCGATGGCATCAGGAAGCGATCCACCGCTTCATTGCCGCCTTCGGCGTGAACCGCTTCCAACTCTTCCAGCGTCACCGTCTGGGCCAGGCTGAAAGGTCCGGCCTGGGTACGTCGCAACTCTGCAACGTACGCGCCGCAACCGAGCTTTTCACCGATATCTTCCACCAGGGTACGGATATAGGTGCCTTTGCTGCAGTCCACGGCCAGGCGCGCAGTGTCACCTTCACAGGCGAGCAATTCCAAGCGCGCAATAGTAACAGAACGCGGTTCGCGCTCCACTACTTCGCCCGCACGTGCCAGCTTGTAAAGAGGCTGCCCATCGCGCTTGAGAGCCGAGTACATCGGCGGTATCTGACTGATTTCTCCACGAAAAGCGGGTAAAGCAGCCTCGATATCAGCACGACCAACGGTCACGTCGCGAACCTGCAGAACATCACCTTCGGCGTCAGCCGTGGTGGTGGTCTTGCCCAGTTGCATCAGGGTTTCATAACCCTTGTCGGAATCGAGCAGGTATTGCGAGAACTTGGTGGCCTCGCCAAAGCACAACGGTAATACACCGGTGGCCAGGGGATCGAGGCTGCCGGTATGCCCGGCCTTCTCGGCATTGAGCAGCCAGCGAACCTTCTGCAACGCAGCATTGGAGGTAAAGCCAATGGGTTTGTCGAGCAGAATGATGCCGCTGACATTGCGACGAATACGTTTGACCTGAGCCACCGCTTACTCCTTGGCGTCTTCAGGTGTGGACGGGTGCTGGCTGTCTTCAGCCACGGCGCGCTCGATGAGTGCCGACAAGTGCGCACCACGCACGACGCTTTCGTCGTAGTGGAAGTGCAACTGGGGCACGCTGCGCAGCTTCATCTCACGGGCCAACTGCATGCGCAGGAAACCTGCAGCCGAGTTGAGCACCTTGATGCTTTGCGCGATTTCTTCGCTGCTGTCCTGGCCCATCACGGTGATGAAAATCTTCGCGTGACCAACGTCACGGCTCACTTCAACAGCGGTGATGGTGACCAGGCCAACGCGGGGGTCTTTGACTTCGCGACGGATCAGTTGGGCCAGCTCACGCTGCATCTGATCGCCGATACGCTGGGTACGGCTGTATTCTTTTGCCATGTCTTGTTACCTGTTACTGCCACACGGTGAAACCCGTGGGGTCTGAAAGCGGCAAACGCCCGGCCTGACAAAAGCCAGACCGGGCGTTGCGTTTAGAGTCCGGACACTGCGCGGGGCATCTGCATGCCCACACGCCGTGTGGCTCCTGAAGTGCGCGAGTTAGAGGCTGCGAGCAACCTGAACCTTCTCGAAGACTTCGATCTTGTCGCCAACCTTGACGTCGTTGTAGCTCTTGACGCCGATACCGCATTCCATGCCGGCACGTACTTCAGAAGCGTCATCCTTGAAGCGGCGCAGGGATTCCAGCTCGCCTTCGAAGATAACGATGTCTTCACGCAGTACGCGGATTGGACGGTTACGGTACACGGTGCCTTCGACAACCATGCAGCCGGCGATCGCGCCGAATTTCGGCGAGCGGAACACGTCACGTACTTCGGCGATACCCAGGATGTTCTCCCGGACGTCACTGCCAAGCATGCCGGTAAGGGCCTTCTTGACGTCTTCGATGATGTCGTAGATGACGTTGTAGTAACGCATGTCCAGGCCTTCCTGCTCGACGATCTTGCGAGCGCCAGCATCGGCACGCACGTTGAAGCCGAACAGTACAGCGTTGGAAGCCAGTGCCAGGTTGGCGTCGGATTCGGTGATACCACCGACACCGCCACCGACAACGCGCACTTGCACTTCGTCGTTACCCAGGCCGTTCAGGGCGCCGTTCAACGCTTCGAGGGAACCACGGACGTCAGATTTGAGGACGATGTTAAGCGTCTTCTTCTCTTCCTGGCCCATGTTCTCGAAGATGTTTTCCAGCTTGCCAGCGTGAGCACGGGCCAGTTTGACTTCGCGGAACTTGCCTTGACGGAACAGAGCCACTTCACGGGCTTTCTTCTCGTCGGCAACCACGCTCATCTCGTCGCCAGCGTCCGGCGTACCGTCCAGGCCGAGGATCTCGACCGGGATAGCTGGACCTGCTTCCTTGATTGGCTTGCCGTTCTCGTCGAGCATGGCACGTACACGGCCGTAGTTCGAACCGACCAGCACCATGTCGCCTTGGCGCAGGGTACCGTCTTGAACCAGGACGGTCGCCACCGGGCCACGGCCCTTGTCGAGGCGGGACTCAACCACGACACCACGGCCAGGAGCCGATGGGGTAGCAGTCAGTTCCAGAACTTCGGCTTGCAGCAGAACGGCTTCGAGCAGTTCGTCAACGCCGGTACCCATCTTCGCAGAGACCGGTACGAATGGAGTGTCACCACCCCACTCTTCGGAAGTCACGCCGTGAACCGACAGTTCGCTACGGATGCGATCGAGATCAGCGCCCGGCTTGTCGATCTTGTTCACGGCAACCACCAGCGGCACGCCAGCCGCTTTCGCGTGCTGAACAGCTTCGATGGTTTGTGGCATCACGCCGTCGTCCGCTGCAACCACCAGGATCACGATGTCGGTCGCCTTGGCACCACGAGCACGCATTGCGGTAAACGCGGCGTGACCCGGGGTGTCGAGGAACGTCACCATGCCACGGTCGGTTTCAACGTGGTAAGCGCCGATGTGCTGGGTAATGCCGCCGGCTTCGCCTGCAGCTACCTTGGCACGACGGATGTAGTCGAGCAGGGATGTCTTACCGTGGTCAACGTGGCCCATTACGGTCACGACCGGCGCACGGGAAACAGCCTCGCCTTCAAACTTCAGGGACTCGGCCAGGGAATCTTCCAGGGCGGTGTCGCTGACCAGGGTCACTTTGTGGCCCAGCTCTTCAGCAACCAGTTGGGCAGTTTCCTGATCCAGTACCTGGTTGATGGTGGCCGGAGTACCCAGCTTGAACATGAACTTGATGATTTCAGCAGCCTTGACCGACATCTGCTGGGCCAGATCGCCCACAGTGATGGTCTCGCCGATCTTCACTTCACGCACGACAGGGCCGGTTGGGCTCTGGAAACCGTGGGCGTTGCGTTTTTTCAGCTTGGCCTTGCCGCGACCACCACGACGGAAGCCATCGCTTTCTTCGTCGGTAGTACGTGGGGCAACGCGTGGAGCAGGCGCTTTCTCTTTGACCGAGGCACGATGCGGAGCGTTTTTGCGCTCGCCATCACCGCCACCACCACGACGATTGTTATCGTCGGCACGTGGCTTGTCTGGACGACGCGGTTCGTCGCGCTTGCGGGCGTCAGCTGCAGGAGCAGGTGCGGCGGCAACCGGAGCGGCCTCACGCACAGCTTCTACCGGCGCGCTTGGCGCGGCGACTGCTTCAGTGGCAGCAGGTTGCGCAGCAGCAGGCTGGCGACGCGCTTCTTCTTCGGCGCGACGCTTGGCTTCTTCTTCAGCCTTCTGACGAGCAGCATTTTCTACTGCGCGACGTTCTTCCAGTTCGCGTTTGCGCTCGGCTTCGATTTCTTCCGGGCTGCGCTGTACGAAGACTTTCTTCTTGCGTACTTCAACGCTGATGCTCTTGCTACCAGCAACACGCAGTGTGCTGGTGGTTTTGCGCTGCAATGTAATCTTGCGCGGTTCTTCCACTTTCGCCTTGTGGCTGCTCTTCAAGTGAGTCAGCAAAGACTGCTTCTCACTATCGCTCACACCTTCATCGGCGGCGGTGTGCGGCAGACCTGCCTCACGCATCTGCTGCAACAGGCGCTCTACCGGTGTTTTGACCTCATCGGCCAGTTGTTTCACCGTGACTTGCGTCATGCACTTCTCTCCTCAGGCCGCGCCTAATTACTCGAACCAATGGGCTCGGGCGGCCATGATCAACTTGCCGGCACGATCATCGTCAATGCCGTCGATGTCGAGCAGATCGTCAATAGACTGCTCGGCCAGGTCTTCGCGGGTAATTACGCCGCGCACCGCCAGTTCCATCGCCAAATCCTTGTCCATACCCTCAAGCGAGAGCAGGTCTTCGGCCGGATGGGCGTCTGCCAGCTTTTCCTCAGTAGCGATGGCTTTAGTCAACAAACGATCCTTGGCCCGAGCGCGAAGCTCGTTGACGGTGTCTTCGTCAAAGCCGTCGATGTTGAGCATTTCTTCCAACGGTACGTAGGCAATCTCTTCCAGGCTGGTGAAGCCTTCATCTACCAGCACCTGCGCCAGGTCTTCGTCGACTTCCAACTCGTCGATGAAGTTGCGCAGGATGTCACCGGTTTCAGCTTGCTGCTTAGCCTGGATGTCCGATTCGGTCATCACGTTCAGGGTCCAGCCGGTCAGTTGGCTGGCCAGACGCACGTTCTGACCACCACGACCAATGGCCTGAGCCAGATTGTCTGCGCCAACGGCGATGTCCATTGCATGGGCATCTTCGTCAACGATAATTGCCGCCACTTCAGCCGGCGACATGGCGTTGATCACGAACTGCGCCGGGTTATCGTCCCACAGGACGATGTCCACACGCTCACCGCCCAATTCGCCCGACACTGCCTGGACGCGCGAACCGCGCATACCAATGCAAGCGCCTTGCGGGTCGATGCGTTTGTCCTTGGAGCGAACCGCGATCTTGGCGCGCGAACCCGGGTCGCGGGACGCAGCCATGACTTCGATCAGGCCTTCGGCAATTTCCGGCACTTCAATACGGAACAGCTCGATCAGCATTTCCGGCGCGGTACGCGACAGGATCAACTGAGGGCCGCGGTTCTCGGTGCGGATTTCCTTGAGCAGCGCACGCAAACGCACGCCAACACGGAAAGTTTCGCGAGAGATGATGTCTTCGCGGGCCAGCAACGCTTCGGCGTTGTTGCCCAGGTCGACGATCACGTTGTCGCGGGTAACTTTTTTCACGGTGCCGGAGATGATTTCACCCAGGCGCTCGCGATAAGCGTCAACGACTTGAGCGCGCTCGGCTTCGCGAACCTTCTGCACAATGACCTGCTTGGCGGTCTGTGCAGCAATACGGCCGAATTCGATCGATTCGATCTTTTCTTCGACGACATCACCGACCTTGGCGCCAGGGTGCGTTTCAGCAACCTTGCTTGGCCAGGTTTCGATGGCCGGATCATCAAGATCGGCTTCTTCGACGACCGTCCAGCGACGGAAAGTCTCATAGGCACCGGTGTGGCGGTTGATTTCCACACGCAGATCAACTTCGTCTTCAAAACGCTTTTTGGTTGCAGTGGCCAGGGCCAGCTCCAGCGCTTCAAAAATCACGTTTGCCGGTACGCCCTTTTCATTGGATACCGACTCAACAACCAGCAGTACTTCTTTGCTCATCGTACGCCTCGCCTTTCGCAAGCCATTGGATCCGCGGGATCCGCGTCTCAGTCAAAACTGGGAATAATGTTGGCCTTGTCGATCATATCGATCGGCAACAGGAACTCATGGTCTTCTACCTGCACCACGACATCCTGTTCTTCTACACCGCGCAGAAGGCCCTGAAAGTTGCGACGCCCTTCGAACGGGGATCGCAGCTTGATCTTCACTTGTTCACCGGCAAATTTTGCAAACTGATCAATAGTGAACAGTGGGCGTTCCATGCCTGGCGAGGAAACTTCGAGGGTGTATTCAACGGAGATCGGATCTTCAACATCCAGGACACCGCTGATCTGACGGCTGACAATGGCACAATCGTCCACCAGCACGCCGCCCTCTTTATCGATATAAACGCGCAACATTGAGTGGCGACCTTGAGCCGAAAACTCAATACCCCAGCATTCATAGCCTAGGGCCACGACCACCGGGGCCAACAAGGCCTGCAACTCTTCTAGCTTGCTCGACACCTGAACCCCCTCGTGCATGTATGTGCATGCTGTGCAAAATAAAAAAATGGGCGAAACGCCCATCCTTGAAACGCCGTCGAACAGCGGCGTTGAAAGTGTCCAGCTAACAAAAAGCCCCTTAAAAGGGGCTCCGCTAAAACTGGTTGCGGGGGCCGGATTTGAACCGACGACCTTCGGGTTATGAGCCCGACGAGCTACCAGACTGCTCCACCCCGCGACAAAGCTGGGGCGGAAGTATACGACCGATCCCTTACAGGGTCAATGTAACCTTCCACCTACAAGAAAGCCCGCAACAGCGGGCTCTCCTGATAATTGGTACCGAGAAGGGGACTCGAACCCCTACACCCTATGGGCACAACCACCTCAAGGTTGCGTGTCTACCAATTCCACCACCTCGGCAATACAGCGTTTACAACCCTTCTTACTTCTGCTCTTGAGCTGGAGGTACGTCAGTCGCTGGAGTAGCCGACTTTTGCTCTTGAAGCACCGGGACATCATCAGAAGCCGGTTTTGCTTTTGGTACTTCCAACACTGCTGGGTTTGGGAGACCTACTTGAGTCAGCACATGAGCTTTCTCTTTAGCAAAGTAACCTAACCCCAAGCTGGTTATGAAGAAACCGGCGGCAAGTATAGCAGTAAACTTACTAAGAAAGGTAGAGGAACCTTGGCTTCCGAACACAGTATTTGAAGCACCTGCACCGAAAGACGCACCAGCATCCGCACCTTTACCCTGTTGCAACAAAACCAGGGCAACTACGCCCAGGGCAGCCAACAGATGAAAAACGACTACGACTGTTTCCAGCATTTTTTCAGTTTCCCGCGGCGCGACAGATCGCACCGAACTCATCTGCATTCAGGGAAGCTCCACCAATGAGCCCCCCATCGATATCCGGCATGCCGAACAGTTCGACCGCATTGGCCGCCTTCACGCTGCCGCCGTATAGAAGACGCACACCTTGTGCGACTTCAGAATTCTCTGCCGCCAACTGCGCGCGGATGGCTGCGTGCACATCCTGCGCCTGTTGCGGTGTAGCAGTCAGCCCGGTACCAATGGCCCAGACCGGCTCGTAAGCAATAACTGCCTTTGCAAACGCACCAACACCCAGCTCCTCGATGATGCTGCCCAGCTGACGCGAGACAACTTCAAGAGTCTTGCCCGATTCACGCTGCTCCAGGGTCTCCCCTATGCACAACACTGGAATCAAGCCACAAGCCTGTGCCGCTGCGAACTTGCGATTGAGTGTCCCATCACGCTCGCCCATCATCTGACGGCGCTCGGAGTGCCCGACAAGCACATAGGAACAACCCGCATCGACCAATTGACTCGGTGCAATCTCACCGGTCAACGCACCTTGCATGGCTTCCACCGCAGAGTTCTGCGCGCCGACCTGAATCGACTTGCCTTTCAAGCCATCAACTACTTGAGTGATATGCAAGCAAGGCGGGAAAACCGCGACATCAACACCGCTAGGCAAGGCCAAGTGACGAAGGCCATTGATCAGCTCAGCGACACTGGCGCGGGTACCGTGCATCTTCCAGTTACCAGCTACCATAGTGCGACGCATGCTGTACCTCGTCGGTCAAAGTGGGCGCAGATGTTACCCAACCACATCATCACTGGCAAGCCGAATTCAGGCGCAAACTTCAGTTACCAGTTTTGCCAGGTCTTCGGCGTGGCCGCGAACCTGAGTTTCGTCGTCACCTTCGACCATGACACGCACCAGAGGCTCTGTGCCGGACTTGCGCAACAACACCCGGCCACGCCCCGCCATTGCCAGGGTCACACGCTCGCACGCCTCTTTGACAGCGGGATGCTCGATCGGGTTTTCGCCACCGGCAAAACGCACGTTGAGCAATACTTGTGGGCACTTGCGCAGGGCCTGGCGCGCCTGGGCCAGGCTCTCTTCACGGCGACGCAGGGCCAATAGCACCTGCAGCGCAGCAATGATCGCGTCACCGGTGGTGGTGTGCTGGAAGCAAACAACATGCCCCGAGTTTTCCCCACCGATCTGCCAGTTACGCTCAAGTAGCTCGGCGATCACATAGCGGTCACCGACATTGGCACGCACGAATGGAATGCCAAGATCTGCCAGGGCCAACTCCAACCCCAGGTTACTCATCAGCGTACCGACGACCCCCCCTTGCAGCTTGTTACGCTCATGGAGGTCGCGAGCAATGATGAACAACAGGTCATCCCCGTCGACCACGGCGCCGGTGTGATCCACCATGAGCACGCGATCGCCGTCACCGTCGAAGGCAATGCCCAGGTCCGCATGCTCGGCCAGGACCGCCGCCTGCAGTTGGCCCATATGCGTCGAGCCACAGTTGTCGTTGATGTTCAACCCGTTAGGCTGGGCCGACAGCACTGTCACATCAGCCCCAAGCTCCTTGAATACGCTCGGGGCCACCTTGTAGGTCGCACCATGGGCGCAGTCGACAACAATTTTCAGCCCGGCAAAATTGGTGCTGCTTGGTACGCTGCTCTTGCAGAATTCGATGTAGCGGCCAGAGGCGTCGTTGATACGCGACACCTTGCCCAGCTTGCTGGACTCAACCACCGTCATCGGTGCGTCCAGGAGCTCTTCGATCATCAACTCGATCTCATCCGGCAGCTTGGTGCCCAGACCCGAGAAAAACTTGATGCCGTTGTCATCATGGGGATTGTGAGAAGCACTGATGACAATCCCGGCTTCCGCGTGGAAGGTACGCGTGAGGTAGGCGATAGCCGGCGTCGGCATCGGCCCCAACAGCATCACATCGGCGCCCGCGGCGGACAAACCAGCTTCCAGTGCGGATTCAAACATGTACCCGGAAATTCGAGTGTCCTTACCCACTAGGATGCGGCAGGCGCCCATGCTACGGAACGCCATACCTGCCGCCCACCCCAGCTTGAGCATGAAGTCCGGAGTAATCGGAAACTCGCCGACCCGCCCACGGATACCGTCGGTGCCAAAATATTTTTTAGTCATAAGTGCTCCATCATTCTTATTCGGCTGATTCTACCGCGGCAATCATGCGCACCACATCCACCGTCTCGGCGACATCATGCACGCGCAAGATACGCGCACCCTTGGTCATAGCAAGCGCCGCGAGTGCGAGACCGCCGTACAACCGCTCACCTACCGGACGATTCAGTGCCATCCCTATCATGCTCTTGCGCGAAACACCGACCAACAGGGGCCGACCAAGGGCATGCAGGGACTCCATGTGCTTGAACAGGCTTAAGTTGTGCTGCAAGGACTTGGCGAAGCCAAACCCTGGATCCAGGATAATCTTTTCAGGCGCAATCCCGACTGCGGCGCATTGGGCGACCCTTTCAGCCAGGAAGCTGCTCACTTCACCCACCAGGTCATCATAGTGCGGGTTGTCCTGCATATTGCCGGGCTCACCCAGCATATGCATCAGGCACACCGGCAGACCGGTAGCCGCCGCCGCGTCCAGGGCGCCGTCACGCCGCAGGGAGCGCACGTCGTTGATCAACCCCGCCCCCAGGCGCGCCGTCTCACGCATGACTGCCGGGGTGGAAGTATCGACCGAGATAATGACATCCAGCTCGCGAGCAATGCGCTCGACAATCGGCGCCACACGCTCCAGCTCCTCCAACGGAGAAACCACCCGAGCGCCCGGCCGAGTCGACTCACCGCCGACATCAATCAGGGTCGCCCCCGCCGACACCATTGCTTCGGCATGGCGCAACGCAGCATCGAGCTGGCTGAAGCGGCCGCCGTCGGAAAAGGAGTCAGGGGTGACATTAAGAATGCCCATCACTTGCGTATGGGCCAAATCAAGAACCCGGTTGCCGCAAGGCAACCGGGTGGAGGACAACACAGAAGTCATTTCAAACCTTAGTGGTCAGCTGCCGGACCACCGATCGGGGTTTCAGGGCGTTCGTTCTGCACGACAGGCGGAGTGCCAGAGGTGCCCGAACCACCTTCCCAATCACGCGGCTCACGCGGCGTACGGCCCGCCATGATGTCGTCGATCTGGTCAGCATCGATAGTCTCGTACTTCATCAACGCGTCAGCCATGGCGTCCAACTTGTCACGGTTGTCGGTCAGGATCTGCTTGGCCGTGCCATAGCACTGGTCAATGATGCTGCGCACTTCGGAGTCGATCAGCTTGGCTGTCTCGCCGGAGAAGCTGGCACTCTGACCACCACCCCCACGACCCAGGAATACCTCACCCTCTTCCTCGGCGTACATCAACGGACCGAGTTTCTCCGACAAGCCCCACTTGGTCACCATGTTCCGCGCAATCTGACTGGCACGCATGATGTCATTGGAAGCACCGGTCGTTACGCCATCAAAGCCCAGGGTCATCTCTTCAGCAATTCGACCGCCGTACAGTGAGCAGATCTGGCTGATCAGCGCACGCTTGGAGAGGCTGTAACGGTCCTCTTCCGGCAGGAACATGGTGACACCCAGCGCCCGCCCCCGAGGAATGATCGACACCTTGTAGACCGGGTCATGCTCTGGCACAACGCGACCCACAATGGCGTGGCCGGCTTCGTGATAAGCGGTGTTCTGCTTTTCTTTCTCGGACATGACCATGGATTTGCGCTCTGCGCCCATCATGATCTTGTCTTTTGCCAGTTCGAACTCTTTCATCTCGACGATGCGCTTGCCTGTACGAGCCGCGAACAACGAAGCTTCGTTGACCAGGTTGGCCAGGTCGGCACCGGAGAAACCCGGCGTACCACGCGCAATAACTGCCGGAGCGACATCGTCACCCATTGGCACTTTGCGCATGTGGACTTTGAGGATTTGCTCGCGACCACGGATATCCGGCAAGCCTACGACAACCTGACGGTCGAAGCGGCCTGGACGCAGCAGCGCAGGGTCCAGCACGTCAGGACGGTTGGTCGCAGCGATGACGATGATGCCGTCATTCATCTCGAAACCATCCATCTCGACCAGCAACTGGTTGAGGGTCTGCTCACGCTCATCGTGACCACCGCCCATGCCAGCACCACGATGGCGACCAACAGCGTCGATTTCATCGATGAAGATAATGCACGGTGCGTGTTTCTTCGCCTGCTCGAACATATCGCGAACGCGGCTGGCGCCGACACCGACGAACATTTCGACGAAGTCAGAACCGGAAATGGTGAAGAAAGGCACCTTGGCTTCACCGGCAATCGCCTTGGCCAGCAAGGTTTTACCGGTACCCGGAGGACCGACCATCAGCACACCGCGAGGAATACGGCCGCCCAGGCGCTGGAACTTGCCCGGATCGCGCAGGAATTCAACCAACTCACCGACTTCTTCCTTTGCCTCGTCGCAACCCGCGACGTCAGCCAGGGTGGTCTTCACTTGATCTTCGGAAAGCAGGCGCGCCTTGCTCTTGCCGAAGCTCATCGGCCCGCCCTTGCCTCCCGCACCGCCTTGCATCTGGCGCATGAAGAACATGAACACGGCGATGATCACCAGGATCGGGAAGCTCGCCACCAGGAGTTGAGTCCAGATGCTCTGCTGCTCAGGCTGCTTGCCCTCGACAACCACATGGTTATCCACCAGGTCGCCGATCAGACCGTTGTCCTGAATGGCCGGACGAATGGTCTTGAAGCTGTCGCCATCGTTGCGTTTGCCGGTGATCACGTAGCCATCAACCGCCACGCGCTCGACCTTGCCATCCTTAACTTGCTGGATGAAGTCGGAATAGTTGAGGGTCTGCGGCTCGTTAGGGCTGGAGAAGTTGTTCATCACCGTCACCAGGACAGCCGCGATGATCAACCACAGGATCAGATTCTTTGCCATATCGTTCAATTAACTACCCTCTGAAGCAAGCTCCGCTACTGGCGCGCGCTTCGCATGATATTCACCGGCCTAACTTACTACATTACCTACAACTCTGGCAGGCGCCGTCTGTAACCCTTTGTGAAACTTTGACTACACAATATTCGTAAAGCTTCGTGACGAAAGCGATATAAAAAAACCTATCGACTCCCTTCAAACCTTCAAAGACGCTCATCACTGGCAGCACCTTCAATGCCGCGGAACCCCCGCGCCAGCAGATATTGCTCGCGAGACCGGTCCCGGGAAGAGTCCGGTTTACGCATCTGTACCTTGTCGAACAGCTTGCGGATGTTCTTGTGGTACTCGTCGAAGCCTTCACCCTGGAAGACCTTGACCAGGAAATCACCACCCGGACGCAATACCCGCCCCGCCAGATCCAGCGCCAACTCGCACAGGAACATGGCTCGCGGCATATCAACAGCCGGTAATCCACTCATATTGGGGGCCATGTCGGAAATCACAAGGTCTACCTGCGAATTTCCGACGGCTTCCAGGATCTCGGCCAGTACGGCGTCCTGGGTGAAATCGCCGTGCACGAAGGTTACATCCGGGATGCTGTCCATCTCGAGGATGTCGGAAGCGATCAATCGGCCTTGCCCGCCAATCAGACGACTGGCCACCTGGGACCAGCCACCGGGTGCTGCACCCAGGTCGATCACGCTCATGCCGGGGCGAAACAATTTGTCCTTGTCCTGGAGCTCCAGCAGCTTGTAGCTGGCCCGGGACCGGTAGCCGTCCTTCTGCGCCTTTTTGACGTAAGGATCGTTGAAATGCTCTTGCAGCCACTTAAGGCTAGTTTTGGAACGGGCCACGGGCCACCTCGAAAAATAAAACGGGTCGTGATTAACTGGGCGGTCCCGGACTCGCTCGGGTAAACTGGCCGCCGCTTTTTACAAGATCAGACGCAGGGGTCAGATTATGCCGCTCACTCAAGAGCAGAAGAAACAGTACAAATCCATTGGCCACCATCTGAAACCAGTTTTGATTGTGGCAGATAACGGTTTGACTGAAGGTGTGTTAGCCGAATTTGAACGCGCACTGAACGATCACGAACTGATCAAGATCAAGGTCAATATCCTTGACCGCGAAGCGCGCCTGGCCGCCATTGCAGAACTGTGCAAGGTTGGCAAAGCGGACCTGGTCCAGGTCATCGGCAAGATGGCGCTGCTGTATCGCAAGAACTTCAGCGTCAACAAGCAACTGTCGAACGTTCATCGCTTCAAATGACAACAAGGGTCACGGGCGTGCTTCGCGCGCCCCGCCACTCCATCCCGGTGCAGGCTGTATAACCAGCACCAGGCCGGAGAACCCTAGCACAAGATAGCTGAATAACTGCCAGCGCAACGCTTCCGGCAGCCACACATGCACGATGCAGTACATCGCACATGCATACAGCGCCATCAACAGCAGTTGGCCGCGAATATCCCGCCACAAACTCCCCAAGCCTTCGGCCTTGACCAGCACCAACGCCTGGAGCGTCACGCACGCCGCCGCAAAACCCACCAGCAGCGCACTCAGTAATCCATCGATCTCATCGATCAGCAACGGTGCCAGGCCAATCAGGCCCAGCGCCGGCAACACACCAATGTGCAACAACCACAGGCCGCCCACCCAAAGCATCTGGGCAAGCTGCCAAAGCATGGCGCCCGCACGAAGCGGGCGCCGCCGTTCAGACGTGACGGACTTCAACAATCTCGTACTCGATCACGCCACCCGGCGTCTTGACCGCCACCACGTCACCCTCTTCCTTGGCAATCAAGGCGCGGGCAAGCGGGGAGCCGACGGAGATCTTGCCGAGTTTGAAGTCAGCTTCGTCTTCCCCGACGATGTGGTAGACCACGCTTTCGTCAGTCTCGACGTTGGCGATTTCCACGGTGGTGCCGAAAATCACCTTGCCGGTCTTCGGAATGGTCGTTACGTCGATGACCACCGAGTTCTGCAGGCGGCCTTCGATGTCACGGATCCGCGCCTCGACCATACCTTGCTGCTCGCGAGCAGCGTGGTATTCGGCGTTTTCCTTAAGGTCACCCAGTTCGCGGGCCGTACCGATGTCCTGGCTCAGCTTTGGACGTACGACCTTGGTCAGATGGGCGTGCTCCTCTTCCAGGGCCTTGAAGCCCTGGACGGTCATTGGGTATTTGGTCATGCCTTCAATCCTGCGTGTAGATCCTGCAAGCGACGCACGGTCTTTTCCGGACCGAACTTGAGTGCTTCGCAGATGGCTTCGCCAGCAGCAATGGTGGTGGTGCAGTAGATCTTGTGCTGCAAGGCGTTACGACGAATGGAATAGGAGTCCGCGATCGACTGACGACCTTCGGTGGTGTTGATGATCAGCGTGACTTCGTCATTCTTGATCATGTCGACCACGTGCGGACGGCCTTCCGTCACCTTGTTCACGCGACGCACTTTCAGGCCGGCAGCCTCGATCAGCTTGGCGGTCCCGGCGGTGGCCACGACTTCAAAGCCCAAGTTGATCAGATCACGGGCCACGCCTGCAACCAGTGGCTTGTCATCATCACGCACGCTGATAAACGCAGTACCGCCGGTCGGCAGCACTTCGCTGGCACCCATCTGGGCCTTGGCGAACGCTTCACCGAAGGTATCGCCCACGCCCATCACTTCACCGGTGGACTTCATCTCTGGGCCCAGGATCGGGTCCACACCAGGGAATTTGGCGAATGGGAACACCGCCTCTTTCACACTGTAGAAGTTCGGAATGATTTCCTTGGTGAAGCCGATTTCCTTCAGGGTCTTACCGGCCATCACGCGGGCAGCGATCATGGCCAGGGACACACCGATGCACTTGGAAACAAATGGCACGGTACGCGAAGCGCGCGGGTTGACTTCGATGACGTAGATGTCTTCGCCTTGCAGCGCCAACTGTACGTTCATCAAGCCGACCACGCCCAGTTCCAGGGCCATTTTCTTGACCTGTTCGCGCATCTCGTCCTGGATGTGCGCCGGCAGCGAGTACGGTGGCAGCGAGCACGCCGAGTCACCGGAGTGAACACCCGCCTGCTCGATGTGCTGCATGATCGCGCCGATCACGACGTCAGTGCCGTCGCAGACCGCATCCACATCCATTTCGATAGCGCAGTTGAGGAAGTGGTCCAGCAGCACCGGGCTGTCGTTGGACACTTTCACCGCGTCGCGCAGGTAACGCTTGAGCTCTTCTTCTTCGTAGACGATTTCCATCGCCCGACCGCCCAGTACGTAGGACGGACGCACCACCAGCGGGTAGCCGATCTTGCTGGCGGCGCGGATGGCCTCGTCTTCGCTGCGCACGGTGGCGTTCGGCGGCTGACGCAGGTTCAGGCGTTCAACCATCTGCTGGAAGCGCTCACGGTCTTCCGCACGGTCGATGGCATCTGGGCTGGTGCCAATGATCGGCACGCCGGCCGCTTCAAGGGCACGCGCCAGTTTCAGCGGGGTTTGGCCGCCGTACTGGACGATCACGCCTTTTGGCTTCTCGACGCGCACGATTTCCAGCACGTCTTCCAGGGTCACCGGCTCGAAGTACAGGCGATCAGAGGTGTCGTAGTCGGTGGAAACAGTTTCCGGGTTGCAGTTGACCATGATGGTCTCGTACCCGTCTTCGCGCAGGGCGAGAGCGGCGTGTACGCAGCAGTAGTCAAACTCGATACCCTGGCCGATACGGTTCGGACCGCCGCCCAGGATCATGATCTTGTCGCGACCCGACGGGGCGGCTTCGCACTCTTCCTCATAGGTGGAGTACAGGTAGGCGGTGTCGGTGGAGAACTCGGCGGCGCAGGTATCAACGCGCTTGTAGACCGGGAAGATCTCCAGCTTGTGGCGATGCGTGCGCAGGTTCTTCTCGGTCACACCCAGCAGCTTGGCCAGGCGCTGGTCGGAGAAGCCTTTGCGCTTGAGGCGGAACATCATGTCGCGGTCGATGCTGGCCAGACCCAGGGTCTTGACCTTCTCTTCTTCCTTGATCAGATCTTCGATCTGCACCAGGAACCACGGGTCGATCATGTTCATGCCGAAGATGTCTTCGACAGTCATGCCGGCGCGGAAGGCGTCAGCCACGTACCAGATACGCTCGGCGCCCGGCACGGTCAGCTCGCGCTTGAGCACGCTCATGCTTTCCGGGTTGCTCAGGTCGAGCTTCTCGTCCAGGCCGCAAACGCCCACTTCCAGGCCGCGCAGGGCTTTCTGCAAGGATTCCTGGAAAGTACGGCCGATGGCCATGACTTCACCAACCGACTTCATCTGAGTAGTCAAGCGCGCGTCAGCCTTGGCGAATTTCTCGAAGGCGAAGCGTGGAAGCTTGGTGACGACGTAGTCGATGGACGGCTCGAAGGACGCCGGGGTCTTGCCGCCGGTGATGTCGTTCGACAGCTCATCGAGGGTGTAACCCACAGCCAGCTTGGCCGCGACCTTGGCGATCGGGAAGCCGGTCGCTTTCGACGCCAGGGCCGACGAACGCGATACACGCGGGTTCATCTCGATCACGACCATGCGGCCAGTGTTCGGGCAGATACCGAACTGAACGTTGGAACCGCCGGTTTCCACGCCGATCTCGCGCAATACCGCCAGGGAGGCGTTACGCAGGATCTGGTATTCCTTGTCGGTCAGGGTCTGTGCCGGAGCAACGGTGATCGAGTCACCGGTGTGCACGCCCATCGGGTCAAAGTTTTCGATGGAGCAGACAATGATGCAGTTGTCCTTTTTGTCGCGGACAACTTCCATTTCATATTCTTTCCAGCCGATCAGCGATTCGTCGATCAGCAGTTCCTTGGTCGGCGACAGGTCCAGACCACGGGCGCAGATTTCTTCGAACTCTTCACGGTTGTAGGCGATACCGCCACCGGTGCCGCCCATGGTGAAGGACGGACGGATGATGCACGGGAAGCCGAGGGTCTCGAGGACTGCGTTGGCTTCTTCCATGGTGTGGGCGATACCGGAGCGCGGGCACGCCAGGCCGATGGACTTCATCGCCTTGTCGAAACGCGAACGGTCTTCAGCCTTGTCGATGGTGTCGGCATTCGCGCCGATCATCTCTACGCCGAACTTCTCCAGCACGCCTTCGCGCTCCAGGTCCAGGGCGCAGTTCAGTGCAGTCTGGCCGCCCATGGTGGGCAGCAGCGCGTCCGGACGCTCTTTCTCGATGATCTTGGCAACGGTCTGCCACTTGATCGGCTCGATATAGGTGGCGTCGGCCATGGCCGGGTCGGTCATGATGGTCGCCGGGTTGGAGTTCACCAGGATGACGCGGTAGCCCTCCTCGCGCAGGGCTTTACAAGCCTGGGCGCCGGAGTAGTCGAATTCGCAGGCCTGGCCGATAACGATCGGGCCAGCGCCGAGAATCAGGATGCTTTTTATGTCTGTACGTTTTGGCATGGGTTTGTCACTCAAATCCGCAGGTCAGTCGGCAAGCCGTCTTGAACATTCTTTGAAGAGCCTGCGGGGGCCACCGACAGTCGGGGCCGCCCGCAGGCCACTCAGTCAGCGTCGCTTGGCCATCTCATTGATGAAACGGTCGAACAGCGGCGCTACGTCGTTCGGGCCCGGGCTTGCTTCAGGGTGGCCCTGGAAGCTGAAGGCGCTCTTGTCAGTGCGCTCGATGCCTTGCAGGGAACCGTCGAACAGCGACTTGTGAATTGCGCGGACGTTGCCCGGCAGGGTCGCTTCATCCACCGCAAAGCCATGGTTCTGGCTGGTGATCATCACAACGCCAGTGTCCAGGTCTTGCACAGGGTGGTTGGCACCGTGGTGGCCGTGCCCCATTTTCAGGGTCTTGGCGCCGGAGGCCAGGGCCAGCAACTGGTGACCCAGGCAGATACCGAAGACCGGAATTTCGGTTTCCAGCACATCCTTGATCGCCTGGATGGCGTAGTCGCAAGGCTCGGGGTCACCGGGGCCATTGGACAGGAACACGCCGTCCGGCTGCAGGGCGAGCACATCGCTGGCCGGGGTTTGCGCAGGTACCACGGTTACGCGGCAACCGCGCTCGACCAGCATGCGCAGGATGTTGTACTTGATGCCGTAGTCGTAGGCGACGACGTGGTAAGGCAGCTCAGCGGCCTCGATGGTCGCGTGGCTGTCAGTCTTCAAGTCCCAGACGGTGGAGCGCCACTCGTACTTTTCCTTGGTGCTGACGACTTTCGCCAGGTCCATGCCTTTCAGGCCAGGGAAGCCTTGCGCAGCAGCGATCGCTGCCTCTTCGGAAATATTCTCACCGGCCATGATGCAGCCGTTCTGCGAGCCTTTTTCACGCAGGATGCGTGTCAGGCGACGCGTATCGATACCGGCGATTGCCACAACATTGTTGGCTTTCAGGTAATCGGACAGCGACATCGTGTTACGCCAGTTGCTCGCGACCAGTGGCAGGTCACGAATTACCAGACCCGCCGACCAGACACGATCAGACTCGACGTCTTCCGGTGTAGTACCGGTGTTGCCGATGTGCGGATAGGTCAGGGTAACGATCTGTTGGGCGTAGGAAGGATCGGTAAGGATTTCCTGATAGCCGGTCATGGCGGTGTTGAACACCACCTCTCCAACGGTTTGACCGTCGGCTCCAATGGCTTCGCCGCGAAAAATGCTGCCATCAGCAAGGGCGAGTATGGCTGGCTTAGTCAAGAAGACCTCCCGTAAATAAAGCCTGAAAGGGCGATCGCAGGTTGTAAAAAAGCGGAGTGACGTATGGACACGTCACCCCGCTTCTTCACCGAATTATTCTGCGCGCTTTTAGTGGACACACTAAAGCTGTAGCTTACAGAAAAAGGCTTTTTTGGTCCACCGCTAATGAGCCTTAAAGGCAGGGGAATGCGACAGGACGTCGCTTAGCGGGTAAAAACGGGGCCTCAGGATAATCCTGAGGCCCGATTTTAGCTACTGATTAGTGCAGATCCAGCACGTCACGCATGTCATACAGACCCGGCTCACGACCTTCCAGCCAGAGCGCAGCACGGACGGCGCCCTTGGCAAACGTCATGCGACTGGAGGCCTTGTGCGTGATCTCCAGGCGCTCACCTTCAGTGGCAAACAGCACGGTGTGATCACCCACAACATCACCACCGCGCACGGTCGCAAAGCCGATGGTGTCACGCGCACGCGCACCGGTATGACCTTCACGGCCATATACGGCCACCTTGGACAAGTCCCGGCCCAACGCTTCAGCGATGGCTTCACCCATGCGCAGCGCGGTGCCCGACGGCGCATCGATCTTGTGGCGATGATGGGTCTCGATGATTTCGATATCCGCCTCATCCCCCAGCACGCGCGCCGCCAGATCCAGTAACTTGAGCGACAGGTTCACACCCACGCTGAAGTTGGCCGCGAAGACGATCGGGATATCCTTGCCCGCCTCCACCAGCAACTGCTTCTGCTCGGCACTCAAACCCGTAGTACCGATCACCATGGCCTTGCCCGCCTTGCGGCAGAACGCCAGGTTTTTCAGCATCACGTCAGGCAGGGTGAAGTCGATCAACACGTCGAACTCTTCAGCCACCTGCTCCAGGCTGCTCGACAACGACACACCGATACGGCCCAGCGAGGCCAACTCGCCCGCATCTGCACCAATCAACGTGCTGCCCGGGCGAACGATGGCTGCGGTCAACCCGGACGCCGGCGAGCGCTGCTGCACCGCCTCGACCAGCGTCTTCCCCATGCGCCCGGCAGCGCCCATAACGGCTATACGTCGCATATCCACTCCTTACAGGTCGCCGAAGAAGCGCTTCACGCCATCGAAAAACCCAGTGGTTTTCGGTGAATGGGAGTCGTCACCTTCCAACGAACTGCGGAACTCTTCGAGCAGCTCACGCTGACGACGCCCCAGATTGACCGGGGTCTCGACCGCTACGCGGCACATCAGATCGCCTGCACCACCGCCGCGCACCGGCGCAACGCCCTTGCCACGAATACGGAACTGCTTGCCGGTCTGGGTACCCTCGGGGATCTTCAGCTTGACCCGACCATCCAGGGTCGGAATCTCCAACTCGCCGCCCAAGGCTGCATCGACAAAGCTGATCGGCACTTCGCAGAACAGGTGCTTGCCGTCGCGCTGGAAGATCGAGTGCTCACGCACATTGATCACCACGTACAGGTCACCGGTAGGGCCACCCTGGGTGCCCGCCTCTCCCTCACCCGACAAACGGATGCGGTCTCCGGTATCCACACCCGCCGGCACTTTGACCGACAGGGTCTTGTACTCTTCGACGCGACCTTCGCCGTGGCACGAGTCGCACGGATCGGAAATGATCTTGCCCTGGCCGTGGCAGCGCGGGCAGGTTTGCTGCACCGAGAAGAAGCCCTGCTGCATACGGACCTGGCCGATACCGCCACAGGTCGGGCAGGTGATCGGCGAGGAGCCTTTCTTGGCGCCCGAGCCATCGCACGGCTTGCAATTGACCAGCGTCGGCACGCGGATGTTGACGCTGGTACCGCGCACAGCCTCTTCCAGGTTCAACTCGAGGGTGTAGCGCAAGTCGCTGCCACGCTGGGCGCCACCACGCTGGCCACCCCGACCACCGCCGAAGAAGTCGCTGAAAACGTCGCCGAAGATATCGGAGAAGTTCTGACCGCCGAAACCTGCACCACCGCCGCCCATGCTCGGGTCGACACCGGCATGACCATACTGGTCGTAAGCCGCACGCTTGTTCGGATCAGAAAGGCATTCGTAGGCCTCGTTGGCCTCCTTGAACATTTCTTCGGATTCTTTGCTATCCGGATTACGGTCCGGGTGGTGCTTCATCGCCAGGCGACGGTAAGCCTTTTTCAGGTCCGCATCGCTGGAGCCGCGCTCCACACCCAATACTTCGTAATAGTCACGCTTTGCCATAAGTCTTTGCACTCTTAAGGACGTTTGGCCAGACCCTCCTGAGCCTTGCCAAACTCGTTGAGCCCCAATACAGGCCCGGACCCAACTCACGTCAATTCAACGATCCTGGTCATTACTGCTTTCAGCCAGGGACCCGGCCAAAAACGCGGTGACTGTCGCCCGGGAAGCAGGAGCATTCCCGATCACACCGCCAACATCCGAGCGTTGTCGCATGTTGTAAAAATTCGCATACCCCAGACACGCCAACGCGGGAGCAAGCTCCCGCGCGGCGACATCCTACCAGTCACCGCTTGATAGCGGTCAACCGGGCGACCAACTTACTTCTGGTCTTTGACTTCTTCGAACTCGGCATCGACAACGTCGTCGTGCTTGGCTTCAGGCTCTGCGTGCTGTGCAGCACCATCAGCCGGCTGGCCTTGTTCGGCGTACATTTTCTGAGCAACCGGCGCGGAGACTTTCGACAGCTCCTCAACCTTGGCTTCGATGGCAGCCTTGTCGTCGCCTTTGATGGCGGCTTCCAGGGCAACCACGGCAGCTTCGATTGCGGTCTTCTCCTCAGCAGTCACTTTATCGCCAGCATCCGCGACCATTTTGCGGGTCGAGTGAACCAGTGCATCACCCTGGTTACGGGCGCCAGCCAGCTCGGCAAACTTGGCATCGGCGTCGGCGTTGGCTTCAGCATCACGGATCATCTGTTGAATTTCTTCATCAGACAGACCGGAGTTGGCCTTGATAGTGATCTTCTGCTCTTTGCCAGTGGCCTTGTCCTTGGCACCTACGTGCAAGATGCCGTTGGCGTCGATGTCGAAAGTCACTTCGATTTGTGGCACGCCGCGTGGTGCTGGTGGAATCTCGGCCAGGTCGAACTTGCCCAGGGACTTGTTCTGAGCCGCTTGCTTACGCTCACCTTGCAGCACGTGAATGGTCACAGCGCCTTGGTTGTCATCGGCAGTCGAGAACACCTGGGATTTCTTGGTAGGAATCGTGGTGTTTTTCTCGATCAGCGCAGTCATCACGCCGCCCATGGTTTCGATACCCAGGGTCAGCGGGCTGACGTCCAGCAGCAGCACGTCTTTCACGTCGCCGGCCAATACCGCGCCCTGGATGGCAGCACCCATGGCAACCGCTTCGTCCGGGTTCACGTCTTTACGTGCTTCCTTGCCGAAGAACTCGGTTACTTTCTGCTGTACCAGTGGCATACGGGTCTGACCGCCCACCAGGATCACGTCGTTGATGGAACCAACGTCGATACCTGCGTCTTTCAGGGCAATGCGGCAAGGCTCGATGGTGCGCTGAACCAGGTCTTCAACCAGTGCTTCCAACTTGGCGCGAGAAATCTTCACGTTCAAGTGCTTAGGACCGGTGGCGTCTGCAGTGATGTACGGCAGGTTGACGTCGGTCGACATGCTCGAGGACAGCTCGATCTTGGCTTTTTCAGCAGCTTCCTTCAGGCGCTGCATAGCCAGCGGGTCACCCTTGAGGTTCATGCCGCTTTCTTTCTTGAATTCGTCAACGAGGTAGTCGATCAGACGAATGTCAAAGTCTTCACCACCCAGGAAGGTGTCGCCGTTGGTGGCCAACACTTCGAACTGGTGCTCGCCGTCAACTTCAGCGATCTCGATGACCGAGACGTCGAACGTACCGCCACCCAGGTCATAAACGATCACAGTGTGGTCGCCCTTGGCCTTGTCCATACCGTAGGCCAGAGCAGCTGCGGTAGGTTCGTTGATGATACGTTTTACGTCCAGGCCCGCGATGCGGCCGGCGTCTTTGGTCGCCTGGCGCTGGCTGTCGTTGAAGTAGGCCGGAACGGTGATGACCGCTTCAGTCACTGCTTCACCGAGGTAGTCTTCGGCAGTCTTCTTCATCTTTTTCAAGACTTCAGCCGAGATCTGCGGTGCAGACATCTTGTTGCCATTGACTTCAACCCAGGCGTCGCCGTTGTCAGCCTTGGCGATTTTGTAAGGCACCATCTTGATGTCTTTCTGTACGACTTCTTCGTCGAACTTACGACCGATTAGACGCTTCACCGCGTACAGGGTGTTGTGCGGGTTGGTGACAGCCTGACGCTTGGCCGACTGACCAACGAGGATCTCGCCATCATTTGCGTAAGCAATGATCGACGGCGTGGTACGCGCGCCTTCGGCGTTTTCGATAACTTTGGCTTTGCCGTTTTCCATGACGGAGACGCAGGAGTTGGTGGTCCCCAGGTCGATACCGATAATTTTGCCCATGATTTACTCTCCCGAAACTTGAATTTGGATGCCGCAGCAGTGGTGGCTAACTGCGGTAGCACTTAAACGCTTGACTTATAGATGGGGGCCTTACGGCGTATTTCAAGCCTGCTCATCAATAGAAGGCGAAACCGGTGCAGGAGCCTTGCTCACTACAACCATCGCCGGGCGCAGCAAGCGACCATTGAGCTGATACCCCTTCTGGAACACTTTCAACACGCTGTTAGGCTCCAGGTCATGGCTTTCCTGCATGGCCATGGCTTGGTGATGCTCAGCGTTGAACGGTTCGCCGCCGGTTGGATCGATGGCTTCCAACTGATAACGCTTCAGGGTGTCCTGGAACATTTTCAGGGTCAGTTCGATCCCTTCGCGCATTGGGCGGATGTTTTCGTCGTCTGGGTTGGACAACTCAAGGCCACGTTCCAGGCTGTCGATGATCGGCAGCAAGTCACCGGCGAATTTTTCCAGCGCGAATTTGTGAGCCTTCTCTACATCCTGCTCGGCACGGCGGCGGACGTTCTGCAGATCGGCGGCAACACGCAAAGACTGGTCCTGCGCAGCGGCCAATTGCTCTTCGAGCACTTGCACACGCACGGCCAGGTCTTCCGAGCCAGCCTGGGTAGCGTCTGGAGTTTGCGTATCCTGCGTCTGTTCGTCAGCCATAGATTTCTCCTTTCAAAATCATGCGCGAACTCAACTCGCGCTTCTGTTCCGGTATATGGGGCCACAATTTCAGGGTTCAAGGGCGCAGGCGTTACCAAAAGTCTTTCCCATGACCGGGATCATTTCCTGCCTCATCATTCCTCATTGCGCTAAAAAAAGTGACGACTCAAGCAAATCGAGCTAAGCGCCAGGATTGTCAGCCCTGAATAAAACACTGTATAAATAACCAGACCTAAAGCCTGGGAGCGACGTTCATGCTCGTGCACCTGTCCGTACATAACTACGCCATCGTTGAACACCTGGATCTCGAACTGGATCGCGGGATGAGCGTAATCACAGGCGAAACCGGCGCCGGCAAATCGATCATGCTCGACGCGCTCGGCCTGACCCTGGGCGATCGCGCCGACAGCGGCGTGGTGCGTCCGGGTGCGGACAAGGCCGACATCCTGGCTACCTTCGACCTGGCAGACATTCCCGAAGCCGAGGCCTGGCTCGCCGAGCGCGACCTGAATAATGAGGGGCCGTGCATCCTGCGCCGGGTGATCACCGCCGAAGGGCGCTCGCGCGGCTACATCAATGGCACGCCCTGCCCGCTTGGCGACCTGAAAGCCCTGGGCGAGTTGCTCATCGATATCCACAGCCAACATGAACACCAGTCCCTGCTGAAAACCGACACCCACCGCCGCCTGCTCGACGAATATGCCGGCGCCACCGACCTGGCCCGCCAGGTGCAGCTTGCCGCTCAACGCTGGCGCCAGACCCGCCAGGAATTGGAGCGACTCTCCAACTCCGGCGACGAGCAGCGCGCTCGCCATCAACTGCTCAGCTACCAGCTTGAAGAGCTTGAGAGCCTGGCACTCGGCGAGACCGAGCTGGAACAACTCGAACAGGAACACAAGAACCTCACCAATGCCGAAACCCTGTTGGGCATCTGCCGCCAAGTGGTGGAGCAATGCAGCGAAAGCGATTCCGGCAATGTGCTCAACGCACTGACGGCCAGCCTCAACCGACTGTCCAGCGTCAACAATGCTTCGGGCTCGCTCAGCGAGGCCACCACCTTGCTGACCAGTGCGCAGATCCAGGTAGAAGAAGCCGTGGGCGAGTTGAATCGCTTCCTCGACCACTTTGATGCCGACCCCTCCCGCCTGCAGGAAATAGAGGAGCGCCTGGACACTATCTACACCCTGGCGCGCAAACACCGAATCCAGCCCACCGATGTGGCCACGATGCAGCAAAAGCTGCTGGATGAAATCGAAACACTGAATGCCAACGACGAATCCATCGAACGATTAGGCGATGAACTCGCATCCTTTGCCCGTCATTATCAAGAGAAGGCCCGCGAGCTGAGCGACCTGCGCCAGCAAGCAGCCGCCAGCCTGGCCAGTGCCGTAGAACAGGAGATCCAGCGCCTGGGCATGCCGGGCGGGCGTTTCACGATTGAATTGCGCGCCAATGCCAGCAATGAGCTGCAGCCCCACGGCCTGGAGCAGGTAGAACTGCTGGTCAGCGCCAACCCTGGGCAGCCGCTCAAGGCGCTGGCAAAAGTGGCATCCGGCGGCGAATTATCGCGCATCAGCCTGGCGATCCAGGTGATTACAGCCCAAACGTCACGGGTGCCTACGCTGGTATTCGACGAAGTGGACGTCGGTATCGGCGGGCCGACCGCAGAAATTGTTGGCCAGTTGTTGCGACGCCTGGGGGATAGAGGCCAGGTGCTGACGGTCACTCACTTGCCACAGGTGGCCGCACAGGGGCATCAACACCTGTTTGTGCACAAGGTGCGCGGCGATGAAGCGACACACACAGCCGTGTCCAAGCTGAACAAATCGGAACGTGTGGAAGAAGTGGCTCGGATGCTCGGCGGTATCGACCTGACCAAAGAGTCCCTGGCCCACGCGAAGAAAATGGTGGTGGCCGCGAAAGCCTGAAGCCAGCATTTTCTCCCTTATAGAAAGCACGAAGGCGACCCTAGGGTCGCCTTCGATCGTTTCGCAGAGAGAATCTGCGTCGTTTTTTTACTTTTTCTTACGGATGTACAGGACCAGATTATGGTCAACCAGATCGAAGCCATGCTCCTCAGCAATCTTATGCTGCAGCGCTTCGATCTCAGGGCTGGTGAACTCGATAACCTCATTGGTATCCAGGTCAACCATGTGGTCGTGATGACCACCGTCAGCCAATTCGAACACTGCATGACCGCCGTCGAAATTATGACGAACCACCAGCCCTGCGGCTTCAAACTGGGTCAGCACACGGTAAACCGTGGCCAGGCCAACGTCCTCGTTAGACTCCATCAGCGCCTTGTAAACATCCTCGGCACTCATGTGGCGCTGCTCAGCAGAATCGAGCATTTGTAGAATCTTGACTCGTGGCAGAGTCACTTTAAGACCGGCTTTGCGTAGTTCGCTATTTTCAACCATGGTTAGCTTTCTCGCGGATGCTGCTTCGCAGCTTCTCTTAATACGGGTATGATCGGCGTTTACGTTGTCCCAGCCAAGATAGTGGAAGTCGCCCACCGATGCAAAACACCAAGCTCTTGCTAACCAGTTTCACCTTTGTGGGACTGCTCGCACTCGCCGGTTGTTCATTCCCCGGGGTTTACAAAATCGACATCCAGCAGGGCAATGTCGTCACGCAGGACATGATAGACCAGTTACGCCCGGGAATGACCCGACGGCAAGTAAGGTTTATCATGGGCAACCCCCTGCTGACCGACACTTTCCATGCTGATCGCTGGGATTATCTCTACAGCATCCAGCCGGGTGGCGGTGAACGCCAGCAGGAGCGCGTCAGCGTCATTTTCAATGGCAATGACCAACTCGTCAGCCTGTCTGGTGACTTCATGCCCGGCGTGAGCCGAGATGAAGCCTTGCTCGGCAAGGACAACGGCGCCAACGTGACTGCCCCTGCGCAGGAAAACGAGAAGCCGAAGTCTGAAGTGCCAGCCAAACCAGGCTCATTGCTCGACAAGATCCAGAAAGACGTCGACGGCGTGGAAACTGTGCCGGTCCCGACGCCACAGCCTCTGGACACCAGCCCGCAGTAACTGAGCGGCGCCCAATAAAAAACCCGGCATGCCGGGTTTTTTATTGCCTGCTGCTTGGCAAGCCTATGGATTTTGCTGCTTGGCCAGCGCCGCCTTGGCTGCACGCAAGCGGCGCACTTCTTTAGGATCGGCCAGCAAAGGCCGGTAAATCTCAATACGATCGCCCGCCTGCACGACTCGCACGTCGGGGTCCGCAATCACCTTGCCAAATATCCCCAAAGGGCAATCAGCCAGATCCAGCGCCGGAAACTGCGCCTCGATCCCGCAAGCCTGCACTGTCGCTCGCAAGCTGGTGCCTTCGGGCACCGCCGCCGCCAGCAACACCTGCCGATCTTCTGCGGCGTATACCACCTCAATCTCAACCATGCAGTTGCTTGGCTCGCTGGCAAAACGCATCCACCAGGGTATTGGCCGCCTGATTGAACAGTGGCCCCAGTGTTGCTCGCACGATAGGCCCTGCGTAATCAAACGACAGGTCCAGGCTGATCTTGCACGCTTTGTCCGTCAGCGCCTTGAACACCCACACACCATGCAATTGGGTGAACGGCCCCTCCTGCAGGTTCATTTCAATGGATTTCCCGGGCACCAGCACATTGCGCGTAACAAAATGCTGGCTAAGACCGCCCTTCGCCACGCCAACGCTGGCGACCATGTGCTCATCACTGCTTTCCAGTACCTCGGCAGTCGAGCACCAAGGCAGGAATTCCGGGTAACGCGCAACGTCGTTGACCAGGTCATAGAGCGCCTGTGCCGGATAAGGCAGCAACGCCGAACGTTGAATATGCGTCGTCATGTGTGCGTCATTTCCACTGCTGAGGCAAAACATCGCGAAAGAACAGCCCGATCCGCGAGAGAAAAAAACCAAAGAACTGCCTGCATTGTCCGGGATTCGTCCAACACGCTCAAGCACGCAGGTTGACCGTAGCCGACACGCTCGCAACTCCCTATAATGCCGCCCCTATGGCTAAACAAAAGAAACACCCCACAGGGACCATCGCGCAAAATAAAAAGGCGCGACACGATTACTTCATCGAACATCGTTTCGAGGCTGGTCTGGTCCTGGCCGGCTGGGAAGTAAAAAGTCTGCGTGCCAGCAAGCTGCAACTGGTCGACAGCTATGTGCTGCTCAAGGATGGCGAGGCGTGGCTGCTCGGCAGTCATATCACTCCGCTGACCACCGCGAGCACCCACGTGATTGCCGACCCGGTACGCACGCGCAAGCTGCTGCTTAACGCCCGCGAGATCGACAAACTCGCCGCCGCCGTGCAGCAGAAGGGCTATGCCTGCGTCTGCCTGTCCTGGTATTGGAGCAAGCACCTGGTCAAGTGCGAGATCGCGCTGGGCAAGGGCAAGAAGGAATACGACAAGCGTGATACCGAGCGCGAGCGCGATTCCAACCGGGAATTGCACCGCGCCGTACGCAACAAGGGCAAGGAAGAATAATCCTTGTCGCGGTGTAGCTTCGGGAACGCCCGCGGCTACATCCCCTTGCGCCGCTCGGCACGCGCCACGCGCTGAACCTCCTGACGCACCTCTTCCAACACTTCCTGCACATACAGCAGGTGACGTGTTGAAACCTCTCGCGCCTGCTCCGCCCGCCCCTCGATAATCGCCAGGTACAAATCCCGGTGCTGACTGATCAGCATGTCACGGGTTTCCGTGCGCTGCTGATACATGCCGCCGATGTTGGTGACCACGTTACGCTTGAGCAGATCGAACAAGCCGCGAATTGTGTGCAGCAGCACCGCATTGTGGCTGGCCTCGGCAATCGCCAAGTGAAACCTTGCATCCGCCGCCCCCTCCTCCGCCCGGCTCACGTCATCGGCGCGGGTGTAGCAATCCTGCAGTGCTTCGAACGCCGCCGTCAGCCGCTCGCGATCCACCTCGGTGGCGCGCAATGCGGCGTAATAAGCACAAGAAGCTTCCAGGGTCTGGCGAAACTCCAGCAAGTCACGCTGCGCTTCGGGATTGTTCTCCAACAGGTGCAACAGTGGATCACTGAACGTAGACCCCAACGACTCCGCGACATAGTTGCCACCGCCCTGACGACTCACCAGCAAGCCCTTGGCCGCCAGCTTCTGGATTGCTTCGCGCAATGACGGGCGCGACACGCCAAATTGCTCAGCCAAGGCCCGCTCGGCCGGCAAGCGCTCACCCGACTTCAGCGTGCCCTCAAGGATCATGCCCTCGAGCTGCTCGACAATATCGTCAGACAAACGGCGCTGACGCACCTGATCAAACCCCATAACTCACTCTCCACCATCCCGACCACTCGCCGGGCCCTCTATTCTGGCCTATCGCCGCGCTTGCAGCACCTATCAGAACGCCTTGGATTTATCCGCTCAGCTCCCCGTCCTCGCAGACCTGAGACCAAAGTTTCACAAGCGGCAAATTGACACACCGGCCCGAAGCCTTTTAACCTAGCCCACAGCGATTGTAAATTGGTATTACCAATTATCCAAGCTGACTAAACAACAACAATCAGGGGCCACCCCATATGCAAACCTGGCAACAGCTCTACAGCCCGCTCGGCAGCCTCGGCCTGTCCGCAATGGCCGCCGTTATCCCGATCGTATTCTTCTTCCTGGCCCTGGCGGTGTTCCGCCTCAAAGGCCACGTTGCCGGGAGCATCACCCTGGCGCTCTCGATCCTGGTCGCGATCTTCGCCTTCCAGATGCCGGTAGACATGGCGCTGGCTGCCGCCGGCTATGGCTTCGCCTACGGCCTGTGGCCTATCGCCTGGATCATCGTGGCAGCCGTGTTCCTGTACAAACTGACGGTCAAGAGCGGCCAATTCGAAATCATCCGCAGCTCGGTGCTGTCGATCACTGACGATCAACGCCTGCAAGTGCTGTTGATTGGCTTCTGCTTCGGCGCATTTCTGGAAGGTGCCGCCGGTTTCGGCGCCCCCGTGGCGATCACTGCCGCGCTGCTGGTAGGCCTGGGCTTCAACCCGCTGTATGCCGCCGGCCTGTGCTTGATCGCCAACACCGCGCCGGTCGCCTTCGGCGCACTCGGGATCCCGATCATCGTGGCCGGCCAAGTGACCGGCATCGACGCGTTCAAGATCGGCGCCATGACCGGCCGCCAACTGCCCCTGCTGTCGCTGTTCGTGCCGTTCTGGCTGGTGTTCATGATGGATGGCCTGCGCGGCGTGCGCGAAACCTGGCCGGCGGCGCTGGTGGCCGGCTTGAGCTTCGCCGTCACCCAGTACTTCACCTCCAACTTCATTGGCCCGGAACTGCCGGACATCACCTCGGCCCTGGCCAGCCTGATTGCCCTGACCTTGTTCCTCAAGGTCTGGCAACCCAAGCGCACCGCGGGCGCGCAGATTGCCGGCGCCACGTCGAGCGCAGCAGTCACCGCCAGCGCTGGCGGCTTCGGCCTGCCGCGCAACACCGTTGCTTCGCCCTACAGCCTGGTGCAGATTTTCAAGGCCTGGTCGCCGTTCCTGATCCTGACCGTGCTGGTCACCATCTGGACGCTCAAACCGTTCAAGGCAATGTTTGCCGCCGGCGGCTCGATGTACAGCTGGGTGTTCAACTTCGCGATCCCGCACCTGGACCAACTGGTGATCAAGGTGGCACCCATCGTCACCAATCCCACCGCGATCCCGGCCGTGTTCAAGCTGGACCCGATCTCGGCCACCGGCACTGCGATTTTCTTCTCGGCACTGGTGTCGATGCTGGTGCTGAAGATCGATATAAAAACTGGTCTTACCACTTTAAAAGAGACCTTCTACGAGCTGCGCTGGCCCATCCTGTCGATCGGCATGGTGCTGGCGTTCGCCTTCGTCACCAACTATTCCGGCATGTCCTCGACCATGGCACTGGTGCTGGCCGGCACCGGGGCGGCCTTCCCGTTCTTCTCGCCTTTCCTCGGCTGGCTGGGGGTTTTCCTGACAGGCTCCGATACCTCATCCAATGCACTGTTCAGCTCGCTGCAAGCCACCACCGCGCACCAGATCGGCGTCAACGACACCCTGCTGGTCGCGGCAAACACCAGCGGCGGCGTGACCGGCAAGATGATCTCGCCACAATCAATCGCGGTCGCCTGCGCAGCCACTGGCCTGGTGGGCAAGGAGTCCGACCTGTTCCGCTTCACCCTCAAGCACAGCCTGTTCTTTGCCACGATCGTCGGGCTGATCACCTTGGCGCAGGCCTACTGGTTCACCGGTATGCTGGTGCACTGAGACCTGCACGCAATAGGGTAAGAATCGACGCCGGACACCGGTTCCGGCGTCAGCTATTTCTGGAGGACCGATGAGTCTGCCTGCCGCTTTCCTTGCCGACGTCATACAGCTGATCCCGAAGGATCGGCGTTTCGACGACCCACTTTCCACCCTCGCATTCGGTACCGACGCCAGCTTTTATCGACTGATCCCACAGCTAGTGATCCGCGTGGAGTCGGAAGACGAAGTCGTCGCACTGCTGCAACTGGCCCAACGCGACCGCGTGCCGGTGACCTTCCGCGCGGCGGGCACCAGCCTGTCCGGGCAAGCCATCAGCGATTCCGTACTGATCGTGCTGGGTGACAACTGGAACGGCCGCGAGATTCGCGGGCAAGGCACGCAGATCCGCCTGCAGCCCGGCGTCATCGGCGCCCAGGCCAATGCGTGGCTGGCGCCGTTCGGGCGCAAGATCGGGCCGGATCCGGCGTCGATCAATGCCTGCAAGATCGGCGGCATCGTTGCCAATAATGCCAGCGGCATGTGCTGCGGCACCGCGCAGAACACCTATCACACCCTGGCCGGAATTCGTCTGGTACTGGCTGATGGCAGTCGACTGGACACCGAGGATGCAGCCAGCGTTGCAGCGTTTCGAAAACACCATGCAGCCCTGCTTGAGCGACTGGCGACACTCGGCCGCGAGACGCGGGCAAATGCCGAACTGGCGGCAAAAATCCGCCACAAGTATCGTCTGAAAAATACCACCGGACTGTCGCTCAATGCCCTGGTGGATTTCGATGAACCGCTGGATATCCTCAGCCATCTGCTGGTCGGCTCCGAAGGCACGCTGGGCTTTATCAGCGCGGTGACCTACGACACAGTGATCGACCACCCCAACAAAGCGTCGGCGCTGATTGTGTTCCCGGATGTCGAGACCTGCTGCAACGCGGTGACCGTGCTGAAAACCCAGCCGGTCTCGGCAGTGGAGCTGCTGGACCGGCGCAGCATGCGCTCGGTACAGGACAAACCCGGCATGCCGGCTTTCGTACAGCACTTATCGGAAAATGCCTGCGCGCTGCTGATCGAATCGCGCGCCGCCTCCCCATCACTGCTGCACGAACAATTGGCGCTGATCATGGCGTCCCTGGCGGCGTTCCCTGTAGAGAAGCAAGTCGACTTCACCGAAGACCCGGTGGAAAACGCCCGCCTGTGGGCGATCCGCAAAGACACCTTCCCCGCCGTCGGTGCCGTCCGCAAAACCGGCACCACGGTGATCATCGAAGACGTCACCTTTCCGGTCGAGCAACTGGCGATCGGTGTGAACCGCTTGATCGAACTGTTCGACAAACATCACTACGACGAAGCCATCCTTTTCGGACACGCCCTGGAAGGCAATCTGCACTTCGTGTTCACCCAAGGCTTCAACAGCGCGGAAGAAGTCACGCGCTACCAGGCGTTCATGGACGATGTCGCGCAATTGGTGGCCGTGGAGTTTGGCGGCTCGCTGAAGGCCGAACACGGCACAGGCCGCAATATGGCGCCTTTCGTAGAGCTGGAATGGGGCAGCGATGCCTATCAGTTGATGTGGCAGCTCAAGCGCCTGCTGGACCCCAACGGCATCCTCAACCCGGACGTAGTACTCAGCGAAGACCCGCAAATCCACCTCAAGCACCTCAAGCCCCTGCCGGCCGCCGACGAGATTGTGGATAAGTGCATCGAGTGCGGGTTCTGCGAGCCGGTGTGTCCTTCCAAAGGCCTGACGTTGAGCCCGCGCCAGCGCATCGTGATCTGGCGCGATATCCAGGCGAAAAAACGCGCAGGCGTCGACACCACTGAACTCGAAGCCGCCTATCACTACCAGGGTATCGACACCTGCGCCGCCACCGGCCTGTGTGCGCAACGCTGCCCTGTAGGAATCAATACCGGCGACCTGGTGAAGAAACTGCGCAGCCGCGATGCCGACCGTACGAAAACCGCCGAATGGCTCGCCACCCATTTCGCCACGGCATTGCAAGGTGCGCGCTTTACCCTGCATGTCGCCAACGGTGCGCGCATGCTGTTGGGCGCCCCTCGCCTGGCGAAACTGTCTGCCACGGTGACCCGGTTGTCCAAGGGGCAAATCCCGCAGTGGACCAGCGCCATGCCACAGCCGGAGAAAGCCATCCGCTTCAGCCCGACCGTGACCGATGAGCGGCCCCGCGTGGTCTACCTGGCGGCTTGCGTCTCACGCGCCATGGGGCCGTCCGCCAGTGATAAAGAACAGATGTCGCTGTACGACAAGACCCGTGGCCTGTTGGAAAAGGCCGGTTACCAAGTGGTGTTCCCCGACAATCAAGACAGCCTGTGCTGTGGCCAGCCGTTTGCCTCCAAGGGCTATGCCGAACAGGCGGAGCACAAACGCCAGGAACTGATCGGCGCGCTGCTGCATGCGAGCCGTGGCGGACTCGATCCGATCTACTGCGACACCAGCCCCTGCACCCTGCGCCTGGTGCAAGACCTCGGCGAAACGCGCCTGGACCTTTACGACCCGGTACGTTTTATCCGCACACACCTGATGGACCGACTCGACTTCACCCCCCAGGAAGCGCCGATTGCGGTACACGTCACCTGCAGTACCCAGCATTTGGGCGAAAGCCAGGCGTTGATCGACCTGGCCCGACGTTGCTCAAAAACCGTGGTGATCCCGGAAGGCATCCACTGCTGTGGTTTTGCCGGCGACAAGGGTTTCACCACGCCGGAACTCAACGCCCACGCGCTGCGCTCGCTCAAAGACGCCGTGCAACATTGCAGTGAAGGCCTCTCCACCAGCCGCACTTGCGAGATCGGCCTGAGCCAGCACGGAGGCATTGATTATCACGGCTTGGTGTATCTCGTGGACCGGGTCACCCAGGCCCGCGCGCATTAATCCTGCAAAAAAACGAACCCCTGCGCGCCGGCGTAGTCATCTGCATAGGCCTCGACGAACGAGGCTCAACAGTGATGTCGCTGGCAGCCGTTGAACGCCAGCAGCGTCGAGCCCTTTTGCGCAAGGAGATACCCTATGAAGCGTTCCGCTCTTGCTGGCTTGTTCATTACCGCTGCGATGCTGGCCTCCCCTGTTTTCGCTGCGGGCGAGCCTGATCTGTGCAAGATCAATCTGGACAAAATCAACAACGGCCAAGCCTTGCTTGCCACTGACACCAGCGGCAAGAAGGGAGAAATCGACACCGCCGTCTCCCAGGCGAAAGCAGCCCACGCTGCAGGTGATGACAAGAAGTGCATCGAGATCACCTCCAAAGCCCTGCAAGACCTGCAGAACACTGAAAAAGGCGGCAACCAGTAACACGCCGTCGTTGATGGCCAACCTTCGGGTTGGCCTTCCGTGAGGGTTTGGCGTACACTGCATAGGCTTGTCACTCACTAAGAAACAACGAGTTACAAGCACGGGGCCGTTTAGGATTCGACGCCGGTCGCGAAACTTTAGGTGCATGCCGAGTTGGTAACAGAACTCGTAAATCCACTGTTGCAACTTCTTATAGTTGCCAATGACGAAAACTACGGCCAGGAATTCGCTCTCGCTGCGTAAGCAGCCTTAGCCCTGAGCTTCTGGTACCTTCGGGTCCAGCAATCACCAGGGGATGTCTGTAAACCCAAAGTGATTGTCATATAGAACAGAATCGCCGTGCAGTACGTTGTGGACGAAGCGGCTAAAACTTACACAACTCGCCCAAAGCACCCTGCCCTTCGGGTCGCTGAGGGTTAACTTAATAGAAACGGCTACGCATGTAGTACCGACAGCGGAGTACTGGCGGACGGGGGTTCAAATCCCCCCGGCTCCACCACTTCATCATCTAAAGACGTCCACGGACGTCTTTTTTTGTGCCTGAAATCCAGTAAATACAGGGTTTTCAGCGCTTATGGGAGCTTTGGAGATTTTCTGAGTTCCAGCCGCTTTGGTATCCCAGGTGGTATCCCGGACTACCAGGTGCTATTTTCAGGATACCAAAACGGTGCTGGAGGTAGCCCCATGCCTACTAACGCAACCCGCCTCTCTGATCGCCAGCTCAAGGCAGTCAAGGCAACTGGTAAAGACTTCGTCCTCAGCGACGGCGATGGCTTGCAGCTTCGAGTACGCGCCAGCGGCTCAATGATGTGGAATTTCAATTACCGGGAGCCGTTAACCAGAAGCCGTATCAATATGGCGCTCGGTCCGTACCCAGACCTCTCGTTAGCCAACGCCCGAAAGAAAGCCGTAGAGGCACGTGAGTTGCTCGCTCTTGGCATTGATCCCAAAACCCAACGCGATGAGATACGGCAAGCCAAGCTCGCTGAAACTGAACACACGTTCGAGAAGGTGGCCACGGCCTGGTTCGAGTTGAAGAAAGACTCCGTAACCCAGGCCTACGCCGAAGACATCTGGCGTTCGCTAACTCTCCATGTTTTTCCGAGCATGAAAACGACGCCGCTCTCGCAAATCACTGCTCCGATGGTTATCAAGATCCTCCGTCCAATTGAGGCCAAAGGCAGCCTCGAGACGGTGAAGCGATTGAGCCAACGGCTCAATGAGATCATGACCTACGGGGTCAACTCCGGGCTAATATTCGCGAACCCCCTCAATGGAATTCGAGCGGTGTTCAAGAAACCCAAGAAAGAGAACATGGCTGCGCTACCACCTGAGGAGCTTCCCGAGCTCATGATGGAAATCGCGAACGCCAGCATCAAGCGCACGACCCGCTGCCTGATCGAATGGCAGTTGCACACCATGACCCGCCCTGCCGAAGCAGCCACCACTCGATGGGCAGATATCGACTTCGACAAGCGCATTTGGACCATTCCGCCAGAGCGTATGAAAAAGCGTCGCCCGCACACCATCCCGCTGTCCGACCATGCACTCGCGCTGCTGGAGGCCCTAAAGTCCCATAGCGGGCACAGGGAATACGTGTTCCCGGCAGACAGAAACCCACGCTCCCACGCCAACAGCCAGACTGCCAACATGGCGTTAAAACGCATGGGCTTCCAGGACCGCTTGGTCAGCCACGGCATGCGCTCAATGGCCAGCACCATCCTGAACGAGCACGGCTGGGACCCCGAGCTGATCGAAGTTGCCCTTGCCCATGTCGACAAGGATGAAGTTCGAAGTGCCTATAACCGGGCAGATTACATCGAACGCCGACGCCCGATGATGGCTTGGTGGAGTGAGCATATTCAGAAGGCGGCAACGGGCAGTCTGTCGGCATCTGCAATCAATCAAATTAGAGACAGTAATGTCGTGCCTATACGCTGAGGGCTCACCGGAGTGTCTATGGCGCGCGGCATGCCTGTGCTCCTAGCAGAACCGGTAAAACCTAATACTCGGATAACTACTTTTGCATCAAATCCTGCAGAAACTCCGACTTCGGCTGGACAGCCGAAACATACAGTTGATCGCGGGCACGGGTGCAAGCCACATATAGCAACTGGCGTTCGGTGTTATAGATTTCGGTCAGCTCGACCTCGTCGGCAGCAGTGTCGATGCGCATTTGTGAAGGAATGATTTCATCATCGCAAGCCATCACCGCGACCACGCGAAATTCCATGCCTTTGGCCAAATGCATGGTGGTGATGCTTACAAATCCTTCTTCCGTTGCCATATCCTTGCCAAGAACACGCCCTTGTAGGCCAGCGGCCTTTACCGCTGCCTGTGCACGTGAGAGTTCGTCTTCAGATCGGACAAAGATGCCAATTTCCTGCGGCAGTACTCCACAGCCGTTGCATTGCTTCAACCATACGCCAACGGCTTGGCTTTCTGCATCTGCATCGATATAGCCGCGAATGGTCGGCTCCGGCCCATTGAACACGGAAATCGTGCCCTTGCGGCTTTCGACGTTGCCGTCTACGTCGGATACCTCGGGGTCGAGCAGGCGGTCGGCTTGCGAGCGAATCTGGTGTGAGGTGCGGTAATTGATATTGAGCGTACGTGAACGGCCACGTACATCCACGCCCACAGATTTCCACGAGAATGGCGTTTGAAAAATGCGTTGGCCAAGGTCGCCGGCGAAGAAGAGTGAGTTGGCGCGGTTGCCGGCAATCGCTGCGAGGAAGCGCAATTGCTGTACGCTGATATCCTGAGCCTCATCTACCACGATGAAATCAAATACAGGATGTTTGCGCTTGGGCATGACTTCGGCAAGCTTGGCGAACATTTCGGCGGTAGTGATCTTGCCGGCTTGTTTCAACTGCTTCTGCACCTGAGCGAACGCTTGCCAATACAAGGCCCGCTGCGCTTCAGGCAAGCGGGTCTTTCGGCCCAGCCGCTTTGCGTCCCTGTAAGCCTCCCATTCATGGGCCTGCAAGCTGTCTACTACATCATCCCATTCGGACAGCAGGAACGTAGCATTGGCTTTCAGACCAGGGAGCTGCGCAGCAGCAGCTTTAAGCAGTGAGGAAATTTCATCGCGGCTAGCGAATGTAGGCTTACCGAACTCCGCCGCATATAAGCGAATTCCGATGGCGTCCATCGCGGCGACGTCGATGCGTTCGCCGAGCCTGGGGGTATTCCAGATCAGCCGGTACAAATTGCCTCGTAGCGCATTGGCCAGCGTATCCGAGAAAGTGGAAAGCAGCACGCGCGCGTCCTCATCCTTACGGGCGAGATGAACTGCACGGTGCAACGCTACCACGGTCTTGCCGGTGCCGGCTGAGCCGGACACGCGCGCCGCACCGTTGTAATTTCGATCGACAAGTTGACGCTGTGCCGGGTGCAGGAACACCGTCCACTTGTCCCAGGGGTACTCTAGGGCACGGGCTAGCTCCTCCATATCGGACATGACGCGGAAGCGACGTTGTGCATCCGGATGTTGGAATGGATCAGCTCCCTTATCCGCCACTTCCGGCAATGCTGGTGTGCCACCCGTTGCCAATTCGAGCAGGGCTTCGGCCGCTTCGACGGGCAGATGGTCAGCCAGTTCCAGCAGCGAATCCTCGTCGGTGGCCATCACGTCGACAAGCCATTCCTGCGGGACGCCATAGGCTAGTAATTTAGCCTCGCTGTATTTTGCGAACAGTTTCGGCTTATTAGGCTTTGCCGGCGTATTGTCCGCTACGTACTTAGAAACGAGAATTTCTTCGACACGCTCACGGATTTCGACAAGCTGTGCCGCGCCGGTGGTCGGATGTACTTCAAGCTTGCGTCGCTCGGCCCATTGATAGGCCCTGTCGTGGTGGTCGACGTAGCACAGCAGCAGGCTGCCCGTTGTCTTATGGACGATCACACGTATGTCGCGACTGACTCGCACCGACCAAAAATTCGGGTCTTTAGCTCTTTCGAGCTTATGAAAGCTCATGCCTTTGCCGCTCGGATCAACCTGCAAATCGAACGCGGTGGTCTTGGTTGCCTTCTGCTCATCGCCGGTCAAGCGGGCGAGGCTGGTGGTAAACGTATCAGCGATGCGGAATTCCATCAGTTCACCTTAAATACCTTCATCACCTCATCGCCGAGGTGATTGATGACTTTCACCGCAAACCGGCCGTTGCTCGGTTTCGGGAAAGGGCGCGATGTGTCGGAGTTGAGTGTCGCCCAAGCGTCGCGATCGATTTCAGCCTTGAGAGTAGTTTTCAGGGCCTTATATGGGTCGTTCGCGCCTAGGAAGTAAGCATGGCGCACGAAGAAGGACTCCTCGTTGTAGTCGGTGTCCAGGAACCAGCAGGCGATGCCGTCCGCACCGTCGCTTCTTACTTCACCGGTGCTGGGGTGAAACACATCCACTCCGTTAATGCGCACCACCAGTTGTTCGTCGGCAGGGACCTCGATAACGTCGCGCTTGCCATCGTATGAGCGGATGCTGCGGCCTTGCGTGTCCAGCACGTCTACATCCGGCTCGCCGAAGACCACGAACAGGTTGCCCTTGCCGGTGTTCTTCAGGTCTTCGGCCATGTGAAGGTCGGCGTTCATGCGCGCTTTGAGCACGTTGATGCGACCCAGTTTGCTGAATTCGCTAGCGGGTGCGTCGTAGTTGAAAGCACAGGCGATGAGTACGTCAAAGTTGGCATCACCTGCTTCCCGTGCAGCATCCACGAGATCCGCTCGACTAATGGTGCCGAATTCTGGGCCTACCAAGATGCCCGCACGCTTCACGTGCCCATTTTCCAGGTAGTGGCCTTCGGCGCAGACCAGTTCCCCTGGCCACGGCGTCAATGAGGTGAATTCGATTTTGTCGGCTTTGTGCGCCTGCTGCACACCGGCAGAACGCAGGTTAGACAGGATCAGACTGGCGAAGTCCTGGCCGTATTCGGCTTGGGTTTCGGCCACATGGTCAATCAGGTTGTCTTCCTCGTCCACACCCAGCACGCGGTGCGGCGACAGCGACTCAACGGTAAACGGGCCAGCCACGCGTACACGCTTTTTGTCCGCGTACGGTTTGTCATAGAGAAACTCGGAATCGGCTTTGGCGTCGATTGAGGCGTCGATTTCCTTTTGCCGGGAAATACGTTGCTGCCACCAGTCGCCGTGCAGTTTCTTCGCCCCGTCACTCCAATTTGCACCTGTCTCGCGCGGGATTTCCCATTCCTGCCATTGTTTGCCGAGTGCCTTGTTTAAGGCTATGCGCAATGGTTCCAGTACTTGCTGGAATTTGTCCCATATGACGTCGATCTCGGCATTGTTCGCAATCGACTTCAAAGTAATACGCGACACTCGCTCATACACGAAGCCATGCACAATGTTGCCGTACGTGGAGTGCGAACTAGGTATGCCCCGTGTAACGTCAGCTTCCTTCCGTTGGCCCTCCGGAGAATCGGCCAACAAGTAGAACGGGTAGCGCGCGCCCATAATGCGAGCTCTTGCCAATGCCAGTGCGACTCGCGAGGTGTCGACGGTGATCCAGCGGCGCCCCCATTGTTCCGCCACATATGCCGTTGTGCCGGAGCCGCAGGTCGGGTCGAGCACAAGATCGCCTGGATCGGAAGCCATCAACAAACATCGTTCGACCACGGACGTTGCTGTTTGCACAACGTAAATCAAGCCGGTGCCGATCTGTAGCGATTCCCAACGATCTGTAATAGGCAAGACCGAGAAATCGTTGAGATAACGCTTATAGCTTACCGTTGAAGTGCCTGTGGCAACACGCCCCGCTTTCGCGAGAACCCCAAGACCAGCGACTGTTGTTTTCCAGTGATTCGACGTGCCTGAACGATATGACTTGTTCCGAAACTCAAAAATCTGCTCACTTGATGCCTGACCAGATGATATGAGACTAGTTTGTCGAAAAATCCGTCCTGGGGGAATTTCAACTTTTCGCTCCAGTTCATCACGCTTCAACCGACGTTCTTCGCCGTCTTCAAGTTCGATTTGATCGTAGCGGTCTGAAGAAACATGACCCGCTGTTCGCTGGGTGTAAAGCTGTCGATATTTGACTTTTTCTTTCGTGCGGGCGTACCAGAGTACAAAGTCCACGGTATTCGCTAGAAGACTTGCTGATTGGCTGCCGGTTTTCTGCACTTGGATCATCGAGATGAAATTGTCTTCCCCAAATATTTCGTCAAGCAAGGCACGCACGCGATGCACGTTCTCATCACCGATCTGCAAGAAAATCGAGCCGGATTCTGTCAGTAAATCCCGGGCCACTATCATTCGGTCACGCAAGTACGTCAGATAGGAGTGTATGCCGTCGCGCCAAGTATCCCGGAACGCCTTTACCTGCTCCGGCTCGCGGGTGATGTGCCCAGCGTTGCCGTCTTTTACATCGCGGCTGGTGGTTGACCACTGGAAGTTGCTATTAAATTTGATCCCATAGGGCGGATCGAAATAGATGCACTGCACCTTGCCGCGCAGCCCCTCGCGCTCGGCTAGACTCGCCATCACCTGAAGGCTGTCTCCCAAGATCATCCGGTTCTGCCAATGGCCTTCGTGCTGGTAGAACTCCGTACGATCCGCGCCTTCGGGCAAACCATTGAAGTCGCCGAACAAATCCAGCGTGCCGGCTTGGGGCTCTGCAGCTTCGCGACGTCCCTCCGTCTGGCGACGTAGATCGTCGATCAGCAGCTTGGGCTTGACCTTTTCTTGGATGTAAAGCGGCGGCGCATTGACGACCAGATCTGACCAGTCCTGTTGATCCTTGCCGCGCCAAATTAGTTGCGGGTCGAGGTCGCGGTTCCGCTGGGCCTTTTCGTCGCCCATTCCGTTGTCGCCGCGCGGATATCTCACCTTTATGGGTGCCTGCTCGTGGTGTTGCATCACCGACTGATGCTCCACGGTCGGGATGTTCTTGCGCTTAGCCTCAGTGTGCGTGATCTGTTCAACACTCTTGCCGGGCTGCTGCGTTCTTTTGGTCGCCATCTCAGTGTTCCTTGTTTCCCGCCGCAGGCGCAGCCGTTTCAATCATTTGGTTAAACTTCGCCTCGACTTCGTTGGCAAAATCTTCCTGCATTTCGTACACGTCGCCGAATTCTGCAAAGGCCCAGCGGCCGTGATTGCCGAGATGGTTCACGCCTGGGATCCAATAGGTATCCATCGTGGATTTCTTTATCTTCGCGTCCTCACGCCGGTAGCCCTTGATCTCAACGATCAAATTCAGTAGATCGCTCTTACCCCGACCATCATCCACTTGCACAATAAAGTCCGGGATATAAATGCGGTTGGACGAGCCGAAGCGGTAAGGCACTTCTAGGCCGAGGTTGTGGTTTTTGGTATAGGCCAGCACCTTGGGATGGGATTCAGCAATACGGCAGAACTCAGCCTCCCAGCCGCTATCCAAAATCACCCAGTTGACTTGGTTCTTTGGCTGGTTTTCCACCCCTACGGTTTCCCAGCGTTCGATGCCAGGGCGCGAGGTGTTGAAGCGAACGTGCGCGGTGCTACCAGCCGGGTTGAACGGGTCGAGAATAGCCTTAACCTGCCGCCCTTTTTTCAGTTCTTTCGCCGTAATGCCCTTTGTGATGTATTGGCAGGCTCTGTCCGCCAGCTCGCGGTACATCAATTGCGCCGGGCAGGTACCGCCCTTGCATTCTAGGCACTCGTCCAGCCACTGGCGCACAATGCGCTTGAGTTGGCCAAATAAGGCAATCGGTGCATCTTGGCCCTGGTCACGCCAATGCTGGAACAGCAAATGTTTGGTCAGCTCCATTAGTAGAGTGGACTGGCGCACGTCTTCCAGATGCTTAATATCCAGCTCCACCGTTTCGCCGATGATGCCAGCGTTATGAGTTTTGGTCGCGCCGACGTCCTCCGGCGTTAGAGTGAGGTGATGGTCTTCATTGAATTCGGCTTCGAGTTGCTCTTCCGGTAATTCAACGCGATAGCCTTGCACGCGCGGGAACCGGATTTCCAGATGGTCGCGCTCCGGTCGCAGAGCATTTACCATGATTGTTTCACGCGGCTTGGACGGAGTGACTAAAACCGGCTTGGCCGTGAAGTCGAAGGGAATGCCGAATACGTCGGCATATTCCACGTCGAACAGGCCCGTGTTTTCGTTCAATTCGTAGTTTTGACGTCGTAGGGCACGACCGATAACCTGTTCGCACAGTAACTGCGTACCAAACGCTCGCACACCAAGAATGTGGGTAACTGTGTTGGCGTCCCAACCTTCGGTGAGCATGGACACCGACACCACACAACGGATTTGTTCGCCCAAGCGGCCCTGCTTGCCAACGGTGTTCATCACCTCTCGTAGCAGTTCGCTGTCACTCAGGTTCTCCGCCTGGCGGCGGTCGCCAGTGCGTTCGATGATCTCGCGCTTGAAGCGTTCGATCTCGTCAGCGGCCATAGCCCGAAAGTTATCGTCCAGAGCCTCACCAGATTCGAGCTGCTCGCTGTCGATAAGTAGTGTGTTCGGACGCGCCAGCGGCTCGCCATGCTCGTCGAAATTGCGAAACAGCTCCAGCCGCCCCGGCACAGGAGTGATGGACCTATCTTCATTCGTGCGTTCGAAACCAGAGATGTAATCAAACACAAGTTTGGAAGTGGCGGTGTTGTTGCACACCACTATGAAGCACGGCGGCACTTTGATGCCTGCTTGATTCCAGGCTTCGTAAGTTTTGAGGTAGTGGCCGTACAAGGCCTCCAGCGCGGTTTGCAATTCCACCGGGATAGCCAATGGGTCGAGCAAGGCGTTCTTGCCGCGCCCCTTCTTAGGCATCTTTTTCCCAATGTGCTTCCAAAGTTCGCGGTAGATGGGCATTTCCGCACCAGGGATGTTGTCGGCCACCGGCACACGCGGTAATTTGACGATGCCACATTCGATCGCATCCATCAGCGAAAAGTCGCTCATCGTCCAAGGAAACAACGTACCTTCCACGTAACCGGAACCGGCCAGGAAGAAAGGCGTGGCTGACAGGTCCATGACCCGCTGCAGGCCCAGTTTTCGGTTCACTGCTTCCAGCCCAGAAATCCACAGTCGTGCGGCTTTATTATTCTCCTCAGCCTCGGCCCTCCTATCTTTATCCAGATCTTCGTCGTCCTCCGCAGCGTGCGGCTTTTCTCTGTAGCAATGATGTGCCTCATCGTTGATGACAAGGATGTTCTTCAGTCCCATCAACTCAGGCATGACTCGTTGGAGCATCTGCCCCTCGGTTTCAAGCGTGTCCAGCTCGCTGCCGATGCGGCCTTGCAGCAAGCGACGCCCTCCCTTGGACAACTCCATGCGCTCACGCAGTTTGAAAGAGTGGTAGTTGGTGATGACGATCTTGGCCTTGTCCAGATCCATCAGCATGTCACGTGGGACGATCTCGCGATTGGCGTAATAGCTGTCTGCATCGTTAGGCAGCAGTACGCGAAGTCGATCTTTGATAGTCAGGCCGGGGGCGACCAGCAGGAAACCACGGGTGAATTTCTTGCTCTGCGGATGCCGCACGGCATTGACTGTCTGCCATGCGATAAGCATTGCCATGACCGTAGTCTTGCCAGCACCAGTGGCCAGCTTCAGCGCCAGACGCATTAGGCCGGGATTGGCATCTTGGCTGACCTTTTTTAGGTGATCGAGGTAGAGCTCACCATTCTTGCCGAGCTGCGGGGCTACCTCAGTCAGCCAGATAGCGGTCTCGGCCGCTTCGACCTGGCAGAAGAATGGGCGCACACCGCTGAACTTAAAGTTGCGCCAGTGCTCCAGCAAACGCGCTGTCTCGGGCGTGACACGCCACTGCGATGGTGGCAACCGCCGCCAGGCATCCACCTCTCGCCGCACTGCATTAATCAATTCCGAATGACGGTAGCGCTGCCCATCGTCAGCAAGGTTCTCAACTTCATCCAGCGCCAGAGTGGTTTGCTCGCCATGGTACCGGCGTGGTTTCGGGATAGGACTTATGAAGCTGGAAGTTCGGCGAGACTCCACGATTTCTTGCGTGGGATGCCCTTTATCGTCGAGTTCCCAATGCAGCGACGGATAGCCATAAGGAGAATTGAGAATAGGCTGCTTGAAAAACTGGTCACTCACTTCTTTAGTCCCTAAAATTTTAGGCTGTTTCGGAGCGACTCAAAGCTCGAGGCCCGATCTTCAGCTACGTCCTTGGCCGGATGGCTTGTTTAGGATCGTCACCCAGCAAACGGGTGATATTGTCGATCAAATCCGTGATTATCCCTTAATGAAATGGATTGTGTAGCATTCATTAACCCCGTTTTTTTGTCATACGAGCCTTAGCCTGTCAGAGCCAGTGACTAGGAATCTCAACCTGATAGTTCTTCGCCACAATGGTGAGGGTGGCAAGGATTTCTGCATGGCGGAGCTCATCATTTGGTTGCCAGCTTGCTCGATGGCCCAGGAGAGCTTTTAGCTCAGCTAGGTTGTACATGCCCAATCGATGAAAGTTGCCCCAGGAAGGTTCGCCGAAAAGGTTGTAGATGACCACGGTAGAGTCGCGCTCACTTGCCAGACGCTTCTCGCCTGTGATCTTTTCGGCAGCAGCCTCAGCCTCGTCGCGGTCGTCGTAGGTATTCAGTAATTTCATTGATGCATCAGCAGTGGTGAGTGAGGCCGGATTTTACTATGTGCGAGCCAATGTATCCTGTGATTTTGGACTGCCCCAACGGTTTTGTCGTCAAGGATGCGTCTCGCAGACCAACGACTGTATCCACCGTGATAAGTACTGTTACGCATAACCTTAGCAACCTAGAACTGAATGACTTCGCCGGATGCACGCGCTTGGACGTTCAATATGGCTGAGATTCCAATGTCGAGTAATTTGGCATAGAGGTTCAAGTGCTTGAAAGGAGAAGGCCTCTTGCGAGACAGCAAGTGTATGCGTCTGCTTAAAAGCCATGGAAACCTTATCTACCCGAACGTCATTGCATCCAAGGACTTTACGAGCAAGGTTGTCTCGCCTTAACGGTGCAGCGCTTATTGAAATTGAGCAGATGTTCGGCTTTAAGGCTTTCACGCCGGCTACGAATCAACCCTGCTGTTAATTCATAGTAGTAAACGGTAGCCGGAGCTGAACATCGCAAGTAGTGCTCCAGAAACCATCTCACGTGTTTGTCTCTCCAAGACCAGGGTGTCACGCACCCCCAGCGCTCACGAATAACCTCGTGCATCCTTTCGGCTTGCCTGATGTGCCGCTGGCGCGTTGTGTAGGCACCTCTGAGCGCCGGATTCAGAAACAACGCCATATCAAATTCGGACTTCATCCCCGACCTCCGATGTAGGCACTCACCACATCGATGCGGTTGTGCCCCAATTCGTGGCTGATCTGCTGTCTTGCACGCTGATCAAGCTCTCGATCTTCTCGATGAACACGACCGCCATTGACGGGTGTATTCAAGCCAGTCAGTTGCTCATAGCGCTCACAGGCGTAAGCCGCCCGTAGCTCATGAAAACCTTTCAACCCCTGCTCATGCAGGAAGTCCCGCGCCGGTCGCACAACTGCCTGCATAAAGTCTTTGTAGCTTTCGTCGGGCGCCAACAAATTCCGACTGCCATTGGGTGAGGTCGCGCTGGCCCAATCCAGGGCATCGCGAACTTGATCCGTCACCGTAATCCAGCGCGGTGCCGAGGCTCCTGATCGACCGCCTTTGGTGCCATCCTGGATGTTGATCTTGCCCAGTCGTTGAGCCTCTCGTTGCAACCGCGGCAGGTCGGCCAAGATCGCTTCACGCAGGCGCATGCCCGTCTCCCGGGCTAAGAGAACAATGGCACTCACCCTCGCTTGGTGTCGCTCTGAGAGCATTTGCGCAATCAGCCTGACCAGGACACGGTCTTGGCCTTGCGGGGCCTCACTACGCACGCTTGAACGCTGTAGGCCTAGCGCCTTACTCGGACTGGGGATTTTGACGTACTGATCACCGCGCAGCGCGGCCATCGTTCGGTTCACGCTGGACAGTCGGTTCTGCGCGGTGGCGATGCCGACGCTTCCCTGATCAACCTGCTCCCGCACGTGGACGGCGTACCGCATGAGGATCTCGCGGTCGATCTGGCGCGCGTCATTGAGTCCCGGACCTTCATCGGCTCGACACCAATTCACGAAGGCCTGCCAGCGATCGCTATGGGCTTTGACGGTAGCAAAATGGCCGTCGCCAAACAGATCTTTCAGTGCTTGCGGGCCGGCGTAGCTGAGCTGGCGACCGAAGCCAAAATTACGTCCCGCTCGCTTACCGACCCGAGCCATTTTTCTGTCCCTGATCGACTGCAGCGAGATCATGCAAGAGGGCTCGCCAGTGCGCACTCACGATGGCGAGCTGGGCCCAATCCGTTGGACGAAAACACAGCCTGTTATCAGAGACGTACAGATGCGCGCCCTCCTCTTTCAACCACTGAATGGTGGCTGTCGTCGAGGTGATAGGTTTACGGAGGGTGGCGACACCGGCGACACCGGCGACAACCCTTGCCTTGCCTGCCTTTGAGCGTGGCGACAAAGTGGCGACAGTAGCGGCGACAAAACGCACTTTCGACTCCTCTTGGCGCTGAGCCAGATGGTTGCGCAGCGCTTCATCAAGATTGAACATGGCGCACCTCGAAGGTGTGGCCGTCGGTGATCAACCACTGATGATCAATCAACTCGACCAGCAGCTTGGCAGCATGACGACTGCTCTTGCGGGCAAAGCGGGGGCCGTTGCGATTTAGCTCCCGAATACTGAAGGTCTTCCAATCCTTAACCTGGAGCCAGCGCAGCAGCCGGTCCGCCTCTTGCTTTACCCGGCACACCGGCTCTTGTTCGGTCAGGCGCTGGATCTCGGTGAGGTAGTAGCCAACCAAGGTCGAGGCCCGTTGGATATGATCGACGTCCACGACACTGCTCTCCTCCACCACTGCCAGGATGCCGGCGACGCGCAGCAGATTGTCGGCGGCCTTTGATCCGCTCGGCCGCACGCTGGCCAGCTCCCCAAACTCACCCAACTGAGCTTCGATGGCATCGTGCAGATCAATCCAGCGACGACGAGCCAATGGACTGAGGCTCAGCGGTGAGAGCCGCAAGGCACCGTCAGAGGCAAGTGACCAAGGCTGATGAAACAGCGCCGAAAGGCGATGGTGATAGCGCATTAGGGCGGCATCTTTGGACAAGTCGACAGCCTGATAACTACGTTGTCCAGCCAGGCTCGTGGGCCAGGTCATTAGGCAGCGGCCGAGGATGCCTTGCCCTTGCAGTAACGGGTCACTGAGTAACTGCATGGCCAAATACGGCTGCAGCATCAGGTGCAGGCTTAGGCGTCGATCGTAGGCTCGCAGGCTTTCGCCTACCATGGAGCGAGCACGATCGATCGGGCTGCCGTCCCAGAGCGACGACAAGGTCGTGATCGCTTTCAAACGGTTATCCCGGCTCATGGTGCTGCTACCGAGGAACTGCCCTCCTTCGTCACAGAACAGGCCCATGCTCGGCAAGTCATGACAGAGGCCTTTGACCAGGGCCTCGATAGTTGGGTCCGTTGTAATCAGCCGCGGGGCAGAGGGCACCGCTTCGAGCGCCACAACGTTTGTAGAGTCGGGATCGGCGGGATTGAGACGCTGCGCCTGTCGCTGTGCAACGCGGTATCGGGCAAGTTGTTCGCGGTAGCACTGCCACTGTTCACGCTCCCATTGCCGTGCTGGCAGCAGTGCAAATCGATCCGCTGCGGTCTTACGATCACCTGACGCAGCCACCGTGATTAGGTACAGCAATAGCGGATAACTGCGTCCGTCGAGATGTAAGCCCGCATGACCTTGGGTGGCCAGGGCCGAGGCGGCCAACACCGATTGCGCTGCCAGTGCTTGGGGCACGCCGATGACCTCGGCGATGCGATCCACCGCAGGCCCAAGAATCCCACCCAGTGCCTGCACCGGATAAGGCTGGGGCGCGGGGTTCGACTCAACCAACGGTCGAGGTGGTCGTGGTAGTTCAAGCTTCGGATCTAACTGCTGCATGGGCCCTCTCCTCGATCATTGCTAGTTGTCCTCACGTAGTCCCGCCACGGCTGTTGAGTGTTATCAGGGATCAAGGCCCCTGCGACCTGTGAGGTGTTCACTGACGCGGAACGAACGGCTCCTTACGACCGGGAGCAAGGGCATAAACCCATGAATCTGGCCTCCTTAGACGCATCCGAAGATGCGGGCGGGTGGAGGCTGTGCCGACTGACGAGTTCGGCACCTGGAGATCATGGGTGGGAGAAGGCAAAGATCTAGACATCTGAGGCATGCCTGACTGTCAGTCAGGTGCAGCCTTTCCATTGGCTGCGGCACCGGTGCCTGTGTCATTGCGGATGGCGACGAATCGGATTTGTCAGATCGATTGTCGCGAGGAGAGTTGCGGCACTGCCTTGTACAACGTGGCTTGCAGCAGTGGTACGAGCGCCCGTCTCTTTCCAAGAAAAAGAGACGGGCGCGGATTGGCGCAGCGAAGTGTACCAAGAGGTGAGGTTGCTGCAGCGCAGCGAGGTAGGTCCATCGTCTGCCGCAGTGGGCAGATCAGTCGAGTAGGCGTCCATCACTCCTGGGGAGTGATCGTGCGAGCCGCCGGACGCTAATCGCACTGTGGGAGAACCACCATGAAAGTGGCGTAGCCTTGAGGGTTCTGGCTACCTGGGCAGGTGCTGTCAAAGACAGCGATCCGTGCGCCAATTTTTATACCCACTCGAAAAGGCGGTCAAGCGTCACGGCCGAAGCGCTCTGAAAGTGGCGACTGTCGCCACTTCTGTCGCCACGCTCCAGGCCCCGTCCTGCATGGGTTGTCGCCGGCGTCGCCGCTGTCGCCATGCCTACATCCATGCCCAGCGAAAAGTTTCGCACACACACTGAAATGGCGCCGCGCTCGATAGAGATTGCAGGGAATTACTGACGGGTGAAAGCAAGCGTGGCGTTAATCAAATTTGAAAATGGGAGAGTGGAACGCGGCGGTCTAGAGAAAAAGCGAGTGAACCCTCCGATCGGCGCGATCAAAGATCGCTTGATCGGAGGGTTTGGCGGGAAAAGCAAATCTCAAACGTCAATTACAGACTCAGGCATCAAAGCGGGTTGATTGGGAAGTGACGGACTCACGTCGCATGATCAGCGTCTGCTGCAACCGTAGCAAAAAACCGGCTTCAAATGCCTCTTGTGGATCACCTGGACGATAACGCTTTCGGTTCTGAGACAGCGCCCACCATAACGGAAGTGATGAGCCTTCAAGCCAAGTCTCCGCGCAACGAACGCCCTCCTTTATTACCGGCGCCAACTCATCACCCCACGGTGTTTGGATCGCGGGAGCCCCTTCAGCGGACGGGACAGAGACATACTCATGGATCTGTTGATGGACGCTTTGAGCCGGAATGCCAGTTAAATTCCGGAATGCCTTGTCGTACAACACGGCGGCGTCATCCAACAACTCTACTGCAAGCTCAACGTCTTGCGGAAAATGAAGCAGAACACTCTGGGCTCCGTTAAGCCGGAGAGTGGCAGCCTGCCGCAGTTTAATCGCTGCATCTTCAGGGGTAAGCGATGAAGTATCAATGCTGGTAGGTTTGGGGAGGCCGATGAGAAGCGAAAGATCAAACATCGCGGAATCCTCCGAAATAGTTTGCAGCTTGAACCGTTTGGCCCGGGTGGCGCACGTGCTTAAAAGGGGGACAGGTCATTTTCCTTATCTCCTCGGACAGTTAAGGAGCCGTCCACCCAGCCGTTCTGACACGAAATGGGTGGCGGACCGTACGGGGGTCAGAAACCGGCGTCCGAGGGAACCGGCCAGGCCGAAGCCTGCCCCGCACGGACCGCCATAGAAAAGCAGCAGCTAGGCCTCTGTAAGCACCTAATCGCCGGCTATGGCGCTATGCGCCTCGAACAATTCAGGTTCTGACACCCGGCCACGGGATTGACCGCGACGGAACAAAGCGTAAATGCGAAGCCGCGACAACACAAGCATGAGTATCAATACGACTGCATCCGAACAAGCGCTCCGAGCAGAAACTCACGCACATCCGAATTTAGTGGTTATGACAAGCCAGGTACCATGTAATGCCTTCTTATTTCCGAAGCCGTCCACAGTGATAGAATCGGTAACGCTAAACACGACACCCTCTCGAGAAATGTTGTGTCTACAGACCTGACGGAAGAAGAAATGCGTCGGGCGCTATTCGGTGAGCCTCAGGCCACTGCACCGGAACTAGTGATTGAGGAGCCGACGAAGGTAGTGAAGAAAAAGAAATTATCAAAAACCTTTACTTCCAGATTGAGAGTCACCCTGAGGGTTGGGAATGAATTCGAAGGCAAAATGCAAGAGGTCGTACATGAGGCCGATACGCTTAGCTCCCTAGTTGCAGAGCAAGACGCTAGGAGGATAGCGAGGAAAAAATTTAGGTTTGTGGAAGTTATTTCGGTCAAGTCGCTGTAAACGGCCCGTGAACCTCCTTTAAACCGCATTCCATTCTAGAAGTACCTAACCTACCAGATGATGTTGATTGAGGTGTCAAACCTAAAATACGGTAGCTGTTAATAGGCTTTAAACTAACAGGCGATCCAAAATCTCAATGACTCACTGATCGCCAACTCTCTCCGCAGCCCTCGGTAGCGACGGGCGGAAGCAGGCCACGGGCGGACACATCAACGATGTCTATGAAACTAAAAGCGATTAACACTCGGAACCGCCAGCAGGGCATTGGCGGGCCGCAATACTCCAGAGCCCCTACGGTGAGTAAAGAGCAGGCCTCAACTCCGGACGAAATACGTCTCCCGCGCTGATAGCGACAGTGTTTTGCACTCTGAATCAATATATCTCGTAGGCTGCACATTTCAGGGCGATTATCATTACTAGGCGGACATATCGCCACCCAAGAAAGGAATCGAAAAGCATGAGCGTTAATGACAGCTTGAGAAAGCCGCTGGACTCTGAACCAGATGGCCCGTATGGTGAAATTACCGATATCTCTATAATCCTGACTGAGACTGCACTCAGTCGCGTCGGGGTTTCGTTGGAGAGTCATTGGAAGGAGGCGGGAAAAGGTTGGATGTACCGGGTCGATTCAGCTGATCCCAAAATCCCACAGCTACGCCATGTGCATATAGCCAAGATTAAGAATAAATCAGCCAAGAATATGCAAGTTTCGTGGAACGTGGACGGCACCCGGCATGACAAGGCCTCTTTCAACGTTGATCTTAGCAAGCAGAAGTACGTTCGTGAACTGGCAATGAAGGTTTTGAAGCTGAGTGATACCGTTAGCCTAGAAAACGCAGATACTCATAAAATCAACTTTGATCCTCTGCAAAGCGACGTGCCGACAGCTTCAGAGGATGGATCAGAAGTCTATATACGCTTTGGTCACATTGAAACTATTAAGACACGCCTCCCCGCGTGGCTAAGAATATAGAGGCTGTGAGTCGACACTGAAAATTAGCGGTCAGCGAGATGTTGCAGTTTTAGGGTGGTTTTTGACCGATCGCGATTGACCTTTCGGCCAAGGGCGACCTCTATGATAGGCAAAAATGGGCCTATTTTAATCATTAAATATCCTTAGTAGTCTGACGTACCGCCCGATTGATAAATGAGGTTAGAAAAGCCATCGACGCCTTATTGTTATACTGTAACGCCAAAAGCGTATAGAAAATTAAAAGCTTGAAAGGTGCGAGCAAAGCGCTATTATGCTCTGACTCCCCTATGGGGATAACGGTATTGCCTTCTACCGGTTAGCAATAGCCGGTCTTCAGCTGCGAGGACTCGCACTGATGGGGGGGAGGCGTCAAAGCCTTCCCAACCATGTGATAACTTACTTTTACTTGGGTTTATACCGTGGAAAAGCCTGAGTCTAACTTGGGCTTTTTTGTTTTTATGGGAGGAAGATTATGAGGTTAGAGAAACAACTTGAAGTTATAATTCTTGAGGAGGCCGACAAGTTAATTACTCGCTATCATGAATACCATAATAGAGTGCATCTTGAAGCCAAGAGGAATGCAAGACGTCTCGGGGATACTGCGCCCACCAAAAAAATATATACCCCTGACTATTGGGATATCAATAAAAAGTACAATCCATTCTATGTTAGGAGCAAACACAAAAGTATTGCTCGATCAATTGCAAAAAAAATAGAAGATCGTACCTACACTCCGAACAGCCCATACATTAAATCTGTTCCTAAGCCTGATGGCGGTATAAGAAAGGTAGCAATCTACCAAATTCCCGACGCGGCCATATCAAAGATGTTCTTCAATAGACTTCTGGCTAAAAATCGACATCGCTTTAGCTCATTTTCTTATGCCTACCGAAATGACAGGAATGTTCATTTTGCAATACAAGATATCTCCGTTGACCTTCGAAGAAACGAAAGAACATTTTTAGCTGAGTTTGATTTTTCGGACTTTTTCGGATCTATTTCTCATACATTCCTTAAAGACCAGTTCTTAGAGAATGGATTCTTTATCAGCCCAGAAGAAAAATTCATAGTTAATTCGTTTTTGAGAGAGAGAAAGGTTGGTGTTCCTCAGGGTACGTCCATTAGTCTTTTTTTGGCAAATCTGACCTGTTGGAAATTCGACCAAGATTTGGAACGAGAAGGTGTAAAGTTTTCGCGCTATGCCGATGACACAATTGTATGGTCTCCAGAATACTCAAAAATATGTAACGCATTTGGTTATATCAATGATTTTTCCAAACAAGCGGGCGTTAAAATCAACGTTACTAAATCCGAAGGAATATCACTACTAACGAAAGATGGCTTACCATCTGAAATAGTTGCAAAAACGCGTCTAAACTTCTTAGGATATGCTCTTTCAGTTGACAAGATCTCGATTAAAGACACATCACTTAAAAAAATTCAGAAGCAAATCTCATATATTCTCTATCGTAATTTAGTTCAGCCTCTCAAGCAGAAAAGTCTGGCAGGCCAGCGCATACCAGCGAATGATAAAGACGTCAATCTGATGTCAGCCATTTTGGAGGTGCGCAGATATATGTATGGAGGCCTCAGCCATAAACAAATTAAAGATTATTTGTCTGGCAGGGCCAAAAGAATATATTTCAAGGGGGTGATGAGCTTTTATCCCTTGGTCGATGACGCCATTCAGCTAACGATGCTTGATGGATGGCTCCTCTCAGTTATTCATCGAATTTTAAAGTTGCGCTCAACGCTACTCATAAGCCACGGACATAATAGATCGAATCGTTTCCCTTTTAACGCATCTAGAATACAACTTTTAAATACTTGCTCAAAAAATCCATTGCTCGAAATTCCTAGTTTTTTACTAATACAAAAGGCCTTGAAGAAAGGATTGGTTGAGAGTGGCATTGAAAGGGTTATGAATCCCGACTCTCTAAACTATGACTATCGCTGATCGTCGTCCATCGAAGCTAATAGCCTTAGAATTTCGAAAGGGCGGACGGCTGTTTTTGTCCGATAAGGACCAGTTATCTGGCCTAGCTCATACGGCATTTGCGCCTGACTTGATCCTGCGCATGCTCAGCGAATTGTCGCAATCACCGGACGGGGTTAACAGGCTGATCGCACTACTGGCCTGTCAGTCCTACTTAAGAGCGCTGATGCTGTGACCTACATCTCCGCAGAACAAATATGCCGGTACGTCCTCATCCCTTGAGTCTTGATCTTAGCGGTGACTGGCAGTATGCCGCCACCTTACAAAATTTCGCTTAAAGGCACCACAGGTCAACGACGCTTGCCCGTACCGTAGCTACCTGGCAGTGCCCTGCGGCTTGTTATTGTGTCCCATCCGCGAGTTGCCGATGGCGTCATGCTTCTAGAACCGCCCTCCTCCTCGTCAATGTTTCTTAGAACGGCGTCGTAATTGCGCTTGAGGATAGAAAAGTTTTCGATCTCCTCCGCTACCTGCGCTTCTAGTTCCGCGATCCGGTTTTCTCTCACTCCAAGCGCTAGCTCTAGAGCTTCGACTTTCTCGACCTGCTGCTCAGCTATCAGCTTATGCTTCTTTAGGGCGCGATTGCGCTTACCCAGTTTCTCCAATGCACTACTCAGCTCATATTTTGACGAGGCCTTTTGCTCTTCTAAAAGCTGGCTGCTGACCACGCTGTTTTTTTCGTGCAGCTTGAGCAATTTTTTAAAGTCGGCGAATGTGAACTCTACAAAGTCAGTGGCTTTGTCCCCGCCTGGTAGCATGATCGTCGTGAGATTTGTGAATCGCACTGACTCAAGAAACCGGAATTTTTTTTCAGTGAGAACCCCACCACCTTTAGCATCAGAACGGCTCATCCGAGCAACAGTTTTGCCAATAGCTTTGCGAGACATACCACTGCCACCTCGTTAAATTGATAGCTTTGATCATAGCGCGAGGGAGGCTCGAGACACAGTGCTTAACGCCTAGTCAGTCAAGCTATACCGGCCATCCCTCCTAGCATCTGGTCAGTGATCGAGCCGTCACCTATTGCCCCCAACAGATCAGCCTCACGATTGAAGCAGGCCTGCACGAAGGCCCGCACTTGCGAGTGCGATGCCCAGGATCTGCTCGCCCGTCAGATCAACGAAGCCCGTCGCAGCCTGGAAGCTGCATATCCTTGCGAGAGGTGACTATCACCCGTTCCTCGTTATCGAAGCATCTAGCAGCTGTTTGATTCGCGCCGACACATTGATTGAAGTTTCGGCGACCAGCGAGACCTGCTGTGCTGGAAGGATCTGCTGTTGAACAACCCCTACCGGATAATGCTCCTCAAAAACAATTGCAGGCAGCGTGGACATTTACCGTCATCCTTGGCTAGTCGACACGTGCCCTCGCAAGCAACGGGTCACGTTGATAGCTTGGGCACCAAATTTGAAAGCAAATTGATACTACACCGCTCCGCCGTTGAGTTACTGCGAAGGCAACTTAGAGCCAAGCCGCAACTCGCGATTGCTACCTGTTGTTCCGACAGTTGTAAAAAGACCACCGCTTACGATGGATGTGAAGCAATGTTGCCAGATCGACTACAAGCAGGAGTGGGGGTCACTTGAAAATTATTTGTGAGGTATTCCAATTGGTATTCCAATCAAAATAAAAAACCATTATTAATTATAATAATCAATCACATAAAATACCAATTCAGATTACCCCGGCCCACCAAATAAGTTATACAAAACAGGCACTTAGCGAATATCGCAGGTGCCTTTTTTGTGCCCAAAAGGGCAGGTTTGGCTCGGTTATGCCAGCTTAATGACAGCTTGCCTAACGAGTCGCACAGGACTTCTACATTACTGACGAAAATATTGGTGGATCGGATGGAAACCAAAAATAATCCTACTGGTAGACTCCTCGACATACTCGTGGACGTCAGATCAAAAGCGGATAACCACTCAGCTCGAAAGGTATGGGCTTCGGTTTTCGACTGCGATCCGGACAACACATGCGAAATTCTGGGATCGCTTGCGGATCTGATCAAGCTAGTGGCAGAAGCCAAAGACGCAACCGTAAAATTTATACCTGGTGACGTGACGCTGTTTTTGGCGCCCTTCCCAAAGATCGAGTCCATGCTGAGCCGCGTTCACTTCGATACGATTTGGCAACCATCGAAGGCTCAGCTCGATGACAACACAATGTCAGGCCTCGCTTTTGGTAACCTTGCATTAATACCTTTTTACGGCAAAAACGCTCTTAGTGAAGATTTAATAGCCGAGTTCATCGACCAACTGAATGAGCTTCTTCAGCAATGTCTAGCTTCTGAGCTACCGCATGAACTCCAAGAGCTGTTCATTAAAAATCTGGAAGCGCTCCGGCATGCGCTGATGGCGTACAAAATTTCGGGCGCGCGTGGATTGGAGGCTGAGCTAGACAGGACAGTTGGCTCTTTATTTCGACATCATGAAGAGATCAAAGCAGCCTCTTCAGATCCGCAAGCAAAAGCGTACACGACTCAGGTTTTCGATATCATTTCAAAGCTTAACGACTCGGTGCAGTTCGTTCAAAACGCCGTCGTTTTGGCAGGGCCAACTGCAAGCGGCATCGCGCTATTGCTTAACCAGCTCAGCTCCTGACGCAGTTTATGATTGCAACGTAGGCCGGATCTCATCCGCTATCGCAGCAGTATAGGCTGGAGAAGGTCGGACGCCTCTTACTGCGTGGCTTGCAGCGGTTCAATGTCTAAAACTTATCAGTGAGATAGCGCCTGTTTCGACCAATGAATCCGGAATAGGCAGAGGTAGTTATAGACAGCTTTTTGGCCGTTGCGCGCCACGTTAGCGATCTCATAAAACGTGGCGCGGATATGCCAGCTTAATGACAGCATCTGCGATGATCATCTCCTGCATTCGCGCTAAGCTCAGGCGATAATCAGGAGCGGTGCAAAGATGAATGAAAATGCAGAAGGACCTAACAGTTATCATTCACGCGCGAAGGAAGCCGAGGCTTTCGTGACGTCGACCAAAGGCCCAAGACCCGTAGCGAACGAAGTCAAAGACTGCATACTGGCTTCTACGGCTGCGGGGCTAGCCGCGATGACCGCGCTGGCGATTGCAGGCGTATACGGTGAACGCTTCGAATATATAACTATCATCGTCGCAATGAGTGCCGGCGCTTTGAGATTCTTCGTGAGTCGACTTGAGCAGAGAGAGTGGCAAAATGCTTGGATCCGAAGGATGGAACAAACTGCACCGGTAGATTAATGCCGCCGTTATGCGAAGGAGTCGAGCGATGAACACTCTTTTTCTCTTAATGGCTCAATATCATGGCCAGGCGATTGTATCCTTGAGCCGGGTATGCGCCGACTATTTCACTCATCTGACACCAGCAAATCTACGAACAAAGGTCTCCTCAGGTGAGATTGACCTACTGATTGTCTCCATGGAGCTGAACGAAAAAACTGCACGAGGCGTTCATCTGTCGGATCTTGCTGACTACATTGATCGACAGCGAGATAGAGCCAAGCTTGAGTTTGATCGGACGAGGAAGCAGGCTACCAAATCCTTGAGCCAAAAGCCGCGCGAATTCGAAAAACCTGAGGCTGATACATTTTCTCAACCTAGAGAGTCAAATGATCTTAGTCGACAACCGATCCTTTTCATTAGGCTAGCGGAAGTAAAGCGAATTACAGGTATGTCGACTAGTACGATCTACAAAATGGTAAGTCAGAGCACATTTCCACGACAAGTTAAACTAGGTGATCGAGCTGTGGCCTGGGTTAGGGTGGAGGTAATCGAGTGGTGCGATCTTCGAATCAAAAAGTCTAAAATGCTAAAGAGTGAGAACTAGGGATTTAGCAGAACAACCAAAAAAAGCACATCTCTCATCTCAAAAATCGGACCTCCCATGCCCAACTCAGCCCTGCTCCCCACTCTGCTTTACAAGATCAACGAAAATCAGCTCGCGCTCGAGGCAGCCATTATGGATTGTCCAACTGGGTGGAGCAGCAAGGATCGTCAGAAGTCTCCGACAATGTGCGCGGCGCCCTGGACACCATCGACAAGAATGAAGAGCTCATCAAGCTGACGCTAGCGGTGCTGATGGCGCCCGAGTGATAATCAGTCTCAGCCAGCGGTATCCGCGGCTGTCGCCTTTACTTCAACAATCGACAGAAAGTTTTCCGGCGCTTTTTTGGTTTGAAATCGCCCCCCAACTGACCGGACAGGATATTTAATAGGAGTCGACTTACACACAGAGCCCCACACATGTCGACACTTCCCCCCAAGAAATACCTGATCAGTCACACCTCTCTTCAGCACTGCTTTGACAAGAGCCGCTCCGGACTAGAAAAGCTTCGCGAAACCGATGCCAGCTTCCCTCGCCCCATCAAATTTGGCCCGAGCAAACAGGCTGGAGTTTACTTCGTTGTCGCAGAGGTGGAGGCCTGGCTGGAGAGCAAGATCAGCGAGCGTGATGGTGTCGTTCTGGATCTCGCCGGGCGAGAAGACCAATGACTACATACGAGCAGATACCGTCGTTCTTGGCAGAGATGCCCGCGCCGGCACTTGCCGCATACATGAACCCCAACATTGTGCCAAAGCCACTCCCGAGCGGGTTGGCCAGGGTCATGCCCTGGCTTGATGAACTATTGCCTACTGCTCTTCAGGAGTACGTGCGGGATGTTTCTGAGCGTACCCAGTGCCCACCTGATTTTGTAGGGGTCGCGCTTATCGTGGCAGTCAGCACCGTAGTCGGCCGCAAATTCACCGTCTACCCGAAACAACACGATGACTGGATGGTCATTCCCAACCAGTGGGGCGTCATCATCGGGCGACCGTCTGCGATGAAAACGCCGGCACTCAAACAGGCCCTGCTTCCATTGCGCGCATTAGATGCCAAAAAGCGAGAACGCTATAGCCAGGCTCAAGCCGAGCACGAGGCCGCTAGCGAGCTATACGACATGAAGCGCAATGCAGCCAGGGTAAAAGCCAGAAAGCTATACAGTGGTGGTGACGAGAATGCAGCTCAGGCAGAACTGAAACGTCACTCAAGCGAGAACCCACCCCCAATCCAGCGGCGCTACATCGTCAACGACGCAACGGTCGAAAAACTCGGCGAGCTGCTCAACGAGAATCCAAACGGCCTAGTAGTTGAGCGCGACGAGCTGGGGGGCTGGCTGGCAACGATGCAGAGCGAAGACGGCTCGGTTGCGCGAGCATTTTATTTGGAATGTTTCGACGGCAACGGCTCATTCACCTATGACCGTATCGGCCGAGGAACCATTTATATCAAGTCATGTTGTTTATCGTTGATCGGCGGGATTCAACCCTCACGAATTGCGTCCCTTGTAAACGCTGCCGTCAGCGGCGAACTGGATGACGGCCTGATTCAGCGCCTGCAGCTGGCGGTATATCCCGACGATGTTCGAGAGTGGCGCTATATCGACCGTTGGCCGAACAAAATCGCTGCTGAGCGCGTCTCGGAGGTTATCGAACAGCTCGACCAGATACCTGAGGAGCCTCGCTCCGCCCTAAGATTTACCCCAGAAGCCCAGGAGAAGTTTATCGCCTGGTATACCTCCCACATGCAAGCAAGCCGGAGCGATCATCTTCACCCCGCATTGCAATCCCATTACCTGAAAATGCCGAAAACCATTGCAGGCTTGGCCCTCCTATTTGAGCTGATTGAAGGCGGACGGGAAGCCGTGGGCGCTGAGTCTACTGACCGCGCCATCAACTGGGCGAACTACCTAATGAGCCACGCCCAGCGGCTGTACGGGGCGGCAATCAACGCACCACTAATCGCTGCGCGGCTGATTCTGCAGCGCCAGCAGAAATTGCCCGAGCCATTTACTGCCCGAGAGGTGCGCCAGAAGGATTGGACAGGATTAGGCTCGCAGGACGCGGTAAATAATGCGCTCGCCGTTCTAGCTGAACATGACTTCATCGTTGGCTACGAGTTGGCCGGAGAAAAAGGTGGCCGCCCATCGATTCGCTATGTCTGGCGAAAAACGTAGCTCAACCCAACCTTTTCACTAAAAAGACCGGTAGGGCGACCTACAAAACCTACGAAACTTAGTTCTGTAGGTTTCGTAGGTAGCCCTTACCCCTGGCAGGGATAAAAACTGCCACAACAACAGTGATCTCCGAGTTCATACCTACTTGGGTGAGCCGGCTACCTGGGTTGTGACTCACTCCTCTGCGAAGTAGTCGCTGTCGAGCTGCTTCACCTCGTACACCTGCTTAACGCTCACCCCCAGGTTGTTCTCCACCATCAGACGCGCCAGCTCAACACCGTCGATCAGCACCACCTTGATATCCAGCCCCAGCGCTGCAGTACGGGCACCATCGGAAAAGTCCGAAGTGGTGATAAACACGCCCTTTCGCGCTCGCTGACGGGTTAAGGCTCCGATGAACTTGTCGATCTCCGGGCGATGCACCGTGTTGGTCCAGCGCTTGGCCTGCAGGTAGATCACGTCAAGACCGAGCTTGTCTTCTTTGATGATGCCGTCGATACCGCCATCATTGGTCGCTTGAGTCGCCTTGCCGGCTTCCTTGCGCGAACCGCCGTAGCCCATGGCGATCATCAGATCGACCACCAGCTGTTCAAAGAAGCTAGGTGTCGCTGCCCGCACTTGCGCCAGCAGCTCGTCTGCCAGTGACTGCACTAATGCCTGATGCGCTTCGGCCAACTGCTCATCCGGCGTGGTCTCGGAAATCTCAATCTCCAGCGCAGCAGGTAAATCAGCTACTTGAGGCTTGGCGGTATGGAAGTTAGCGAACTCGGGGAACTGCTTTAACCAGCTCACCGTGATGCGCTCCGGCCCATTGGCCAGGGCATCGAGTCCGCGCGGCGTGATCTGCACCATGCCCTTGGCGGGAATGCACAGCAGCCCGGCCTTATTCAGGTAGGTGCGAGCCCAGCCCACACGGTTGTTGATCACCGTCTGATGGCCGGAGGGCAGGCGTTCCTTGCGCTCATCCTCCCTTAGCTGGAACTGATCGGCCACCCGCTCGCGCAACTCATTGAGCGGTAACGGCACGCCGTTCTGCACAGTGGCCAGCACCGGCCGCATCACGCTTTGAAAATCCGGAATTGCCATCAGTACTCCTTAACCTTGTTGGCCGCCGCGCAAGCCACTCTCATCGAGCCCGGCTGCCGTCTTCAGCATCTTCAAAATCACTAACGCAAACGCCCGGCTTTTAGTTTCGTTATCCAGCACTTCCAGTGACAGCTTTTCGTGGTCGGTCATGGCATCTAGCACAGTGTCCAGCACGCGCTTGGGGAACAGGCCGTGCATCACTTGCTCAACCGAGTGATTGTTCACTTGGGCCATCACATCTTCCTGGCGGCTGATGCGCTGGGCGATGCCGGTGAGGAATTGCAGTTGGTCGTCATCGCTCACCTCGGCACCGAAGATATCGTTCAGCGCTTCGATGATTTCCGATAGGCGCTTTTTCTCCGGGTCGTGGGGCTTACCGCTGCCCACATCGCTGCCGGGCTTGAGAGTGTATTCGCCGTCTTCTTCGCTCAGCCGCAGCTGGTGCTCGGCGCGCTTGCTCAGGCGGTAGTGGCTCAGCTGCAGTTCGCCCACGTCCACGTCGTCTTGTTGCAGACGATCCACGCGCAGCAGCGGATGTAGGTGCTTGGCGTAAACGCACAGCTGCTCTAGTTCGCGGTCCTCATAAGGCACGATCTGCGAGAGGAACTCGTACAGGCGCACAAAGCTCTGCAGGTTCTTGCGGAACAGGTCGAGCTGATCAATCTGCTCGCCAGCCTCTTTCAGCGCGTGCTCGGCTTTTTTCAGGCCGGCGCTGTCGCCGTTGGCTTCGGTGGTGCGCTTGTAATCCAGCGCCTGCTGGCGCGATTCGATCGAGAAAGCATAACGCTTGGCAAAGCGCTCTTTAGCCGGGGTGCAGTAGTAGCTGAGCTTGCTAGCAGCCGCCTTGGGGTCGAAGAAGGCCATGGCGAACGCTTCGACCTCCTGCCAGTGATAAATCCCCTCGGCATCCAGCGTCTTCTGCAGGTCATAGATGATCTGCGGGTCGGTTACATCGGTCAGCTCGGCCTTGGTGTAGTACGGCAAGAAGGCGTCGAGAATGTCCTGCGGCTCGTTGAAGAAGTCGAGGATAAAGGTTTCCTTGCTGTCACCGAAGTTGCGATTCAGCCGCGACAGGGTCTGCACGCAGTCCACGCCTTGCAACTTCTTGTCCACGTACATGGCGCACAGCTTGGGCTGATCGAAGCCGGTTTGGTATTTGTTGGCCGCGATCATTACGTTGAAGTCCTGGGTGTCGAACGCTTGCGCCAGGTCACGGCCATTCAGGCCGGCGTTGAGCAGGCTGCTGCTTTCCGTCACCTCTTCGGAGATCACCTCATCCGGCAACACGCTGCCGGAGAACGCCACCAGCGGGTGTACATCGCTGTAACCCATCTGCTGCACATACGCCCTCACCGCCAACTGGTAGCGCACCGCTTCCTGGCGGCTGCTGGTCACCACCATGGCCTTGGCCTGGCCATTCAGCAGGCCACGGATATTGGCGCGGAAGTGCTCGACGATCACCTCGACCTTCTGGCTGATGTTGTACGGGTGCAGACGCACCCAGCGGGCCAGCTTGATGCGCGCTTTCTTGCTGTCCACCTCGTCGTCTTCGCCATCCGGGTGGGCGATCTTCCAGGCGGTGCTGTAGGTGGTGTAGTTACGCAGCACGTCGAGGATAAAGCCCTCCTCGATGGCCTGACGCATGGAATACAGGTGGAACGCCTCGGGCTTGTTGCTGGAGCTGGCTGGCAGCGTCGGGTCGGCCGGGCGCCCGAACAGCTCCAGGGTCTTGGCCTTGGGCGTGGCGGTAAAGGCGTAGTAGCTGATGCGCTCATTCGGTTGACGCGCCTGCACGGCGGCGTCGAGCAGCTCTTCGGCGCTGACTTCTTCACCATCCAGCGCATCGCTGCCAAGAATCTGTTTCAGCTTGCTAGCCGATGAGCCGGTTTGCGAGGAATGCGCCTCGTCGGCGATTACCGCATAGCGCCCGCTGGCCAGCTTGGGGTACTTGTCCAGCGCATCGAACAACGCCGGGAAGGTCTGGATAGTGACGATGATGATGCGCGTCTGCTCGGCCAGCGCTTCGGCTAACTGCTCGGACTTGCTCTGGCTGCTGGTTTCACGATTGATCTGCTTGACCACGCCTTGGGCATGTTCGAACTGGTAGATGGTGTCCTGCAGCTGTTTATCCAACACGGTGCGGTCGGTAATCACGATCACCGAGTTGAACAACCGTTGGCCGGCATCGTCGTACAGCGAGGCCAATTGATGGGCGGTCCAGGCGATGGAGTTGGACTTGCCCGAGCCGGCGCTGTGCTGGATCAAGTAGCGCCTGCCTGGCCCTTCCGCGCGGGTGGTGTTGATCAGCGTGTTGACCACTTCCCACTGGTGGTAACGCGGGAAGATCATCATCTCCTTGGTCACAGGCGTGCCGTCGAAGCCTTCGCTGGTTTTCTTCTCCAGGTGCAGAAAGCGCCCCAGCACCTTGAGCCAGGCATCCGGCTGCAGCAGCCGTTGCCACAGGTAGCTGGTAGCGTATTGGCTGTCATCCTCAGGCATCGGGTTGCCCGCGCCGCCTTCGGCGCTGCCGAGATTGAACGGCAGAAAAAAGGTGTCAGTACCCGCCAGTTTGGTGGTCATCGCCACCTCGTTCTGGCCCACGGCAAAGTGCACCAGCGCACCGCGGTTGAAGGTCAGCAACGGCTCGGGCTTGCGCGTGAGCGGGTCTTTTACCGGGCGGTCGTAACGATACTGGCGTTTGGCGTTTTCCACCGACTGCTTGAACTCGCTTTTCAGCTCCAGCGTGGCGGTGGGGATGCCGTTGACGAACAGCACCAGGTCCAGCCGTGGGTTATAGCTCTGCCCGCCGCTAGCCCCATCACGCGCATGCGGTGAGTAGGATACCTCCGGCACCACACGCAGGCGGTTGCACTGGTAGCGCTTGAGGGTGTCCGGGTTCATGCCGTGGTCGGGCTGGAAGCTGCATAGTTCCACCTTCACCGCCGGCAGCTTGAAACCATGGCGCAGCACATCCAGGGTACCGCTCTGCTCCAGCTCACGCACCAGCTTTTGCACCAGCACATCGTCCGGATTGTTCGGGTTGGCCTTGGCGAACTTGTCCCAACGCTCCGGCCAGGCGTCCATGAAGTAGCCCAACACATCCTCGGTATACAGCGCTGTGCGGCGGTCGTAACCGCTGGCTGTGCCGACCAGCCAACCTTGCGCGGCCAGGGCGTCGATGATGTCTTGTTGAAACTGAGCTTCCTTGCTGTCCGCCATTACACGGCCTCTTGTACTAATTCGGGAGTTGTCACGCTGGCCGGTGGCTGCCAGCCGCGCACGTCGATTTTGCCGGTGACGGCGGCGGAGATTAGGGCGGAGCGGCGTTCTTGGAGCAATCTAATGCCCTCAGCAGCTTCTTTGCTTAAGAAATTAAACTGTGCTCTTAGCTTTTTTACTGCGGCGACAATCTCAGCCACCTCGTTGCTTGGGGGGACAGGCACATCAATTGATTTGACGATGTCAGTGTTCAAGTTCGGCTGCCCCGAGCCAGCAGCCCTATCCCTAAGCCCCTCAGTCAAGGTTGCCAGATAGAGATATGAATACTCTTTATCCAGAGAAATATTTTCGAAGCCAACTACTCCGTCATTAGCATTTGCGTCGATCATCAGTATTTTCGGAACACCCAAGGTCGCTCCGCTATTTGAAAGCAACAAAGTGCCCTTAGAAAAAACCCGGCATTGATCGCTGCCTTTCTTTGTCAGAAACGTCTCTGTTTCATCCAGATAAATTTCATCGTCTTTCGTTATTTCTGCAACCGTTACCCAAGGCGAATAATCACCATTGAACAGTTCTGGGTCACCGGCTGGTCGTGGTGAGCCTCCCCTAACAACAGAAGAAATATACCCAAACTTGCTTACCACCCAATGCGCCGGCACCTCGCCCAGCCACTCCACGCCGGAATCTTTCATCGGCACCGTCGGGTCGAGGCCTTTGATGACGGCGAGGGAGATCACGGCCTGGCGCTTTTCCTTGAGCAGTTCGATCAAACGCTGCTGCTCTTCGATCAGCGCATCCATACGGGCGGTTTCATGGTCGAGGAAGCGGGCGATTTGAGTTTGTTCGAATAGCTCGGGCGCTGCGATCTTAAAGTTATTAATCACATCAGTGGGCACCCGCTTAAGCCCCCCAGCACCGATCATGCTGGAGGTGCAAAAGCTCATATAGCTGCCTTCTTGCACGCGGTAAAAAAGATACTCCGTATTAACACCCTTAAAGGGTCTGAGTACGTTGATTTCGCTTGAGCCAAACCCAATGCCATTGGTCAACCCCTTGGCAATCGCAACATTCATGTTCTCGAAGCAAGGCGTGACCTTGGCCTGAAGTACGTCTCCGTCCTCGAAATAGGTGTAGCCGCCAATAACCTCTTCGATGGGGCGCTCTTCGTCCAGCTGAACAACACCAGTTTTCAGCTTCTCCATGGGCACAAAGCTGCATAGCTGCTTAGTATCACCAGCGAAACCTGATTTCCTCGGATTGAGTAATGCGAGATGCTTTATAGGCATCAACTTCCAATGCTCTGGCACCTCGCCTAGCCACTCCACCCCGGAATCCTTGTACGCCGGATACTTCAGAACCGCACTCAGGCTTTCCCTGCCCTCGCCCCGCGGGTCAACGGCTACGCCGTTGTACAAATGTGCTCCCGACAAATTTGTCATGCCGACAGCCCCTCAATCATCTGCTTGATACGGTCAGTGCAGGCTTTCAGTTCGCTATCGATCTCGGCCAGTGGGCGCGGCGGCTGGAACACATAGAAGTGGCGATTAAAGGGAATCTCGAAACCGACAATGCCGACTTCGCCGTCCAGCGCATCGGTCTTACTTTCGTCGATCCAGGCATCCGGTACATGGGGAATAACTTCGCGCTGGAAGTAGTCATATACCGATTCGCCCAGCGGCACGTTCTCGTTGTCGCGCAGGCCGGTGTCGGCTTCGGGCTGGCCCTTGGTGGTGCAGATATCCGCCTCGGGGTCGCGTTCGCTCAGGGCATTGAGCACGGCTTTTAGCTCCGAAGTGCCGAGGCTGACGCTATGCGCGGCAAGGGCTTTTTTCAGCTGTTTGCTGAACTGCTCGCGGTTGCGGTGGAGCACGCTGGCGTCCATCGCTTGCAGGGCTGTTAGCAATCGCTGCTGGGTGGTGGTGTCGAGTTTCTGCAGGGCTTTTTCTTCCAGCACTTTAGCAAGGCGCTCGGCGCTGGTTTGGAAGTTCAGGCGCAGCGGACGCTCGACGATGATACGCCGGTAGCCGAAGGCATCGATGGGGAAGATTTTGCTCTGCGCGGTTTGCTCGAAGCTGCCATACAGGCGTACCAGATCTATGATTTGATCTTCAGTGATGTACTGACGCTTGCTGCCCAGCGACTTGCGCATCTTGGCGTAGTGCTGGCTGCCGTCGATCAACTGCACTTTCCCCTGGCGCGCAGCGGCCTTGTGGTTGCTGAGTATCCAGACATAGGTGGCGATGCCGGTGTTGTAGAACATGTCAGTCGGCAGCGCGACGATGGCTTCGACCAGATCGTTCTGCAGCAGGTAGCGGCGAATCTCCGACTCACCCGAACCCGCACCGCCGGTAAACAGTGGCGAGCCGTTGAGGATGATGCCGACGCGCGAGCCACCGTCGCGTGGGTCACGCATCTTGCTGACCAGGTGCAAGAGGAACAGCAGCGAACCGTCAGACACACGCGGCAGGCCTGGGCCGAAGCGGCCGTCGAAGCCTTTGTGGCTGTGCTCGTCGGTGATCTGCTTCTGCACCTTCTTCCACTCCACGCCGAACGGCGGGTTGCTGAGCATAAAGTCGAAGCGCTTGTCGGCCAACTGGTCGTTGGACAGGGTGTTGCCGAGCTTGATGCTGGCCACGTCCTGGCCCTTGATCAGCATGTCCGCCTTGCAGATGGCGTAGGACTCCGGGTTGAGTTCCTGGCCGTGCAGCGACACGCTGACCTTCTCGCTGATGGACTGGATGTACTCATCACCCTCAGACAGAAAGCCGCCGGTGCCAGCGGTTGGGTCATAGATGGTGACGATGCTGTTGGGCGCGAGCTTGTGGTCCTGATCGGTGATCACCAGCGAGGTGGTGAGGTGCACGATATCGCGCGGGGTGAAGTGCTCCCCGGCGGTTTCGTTGGAGCTTTCCGCAAACTTGCGGATCAGCTCTTCGAAGATGATGCCCATACCAAAGTTGCTGATGAACTCGGGGCTCAGATCCGTGGCGGCGAATCGCTGCACCACCTGATACAGCAGGTTGGCGGTTTCCAGTTGCTGAACGAAATCTTCAAAGTGGAAATGCTCAAAAATCTCGCGAGCATCCTTACTGAACGCCTGTACGTAGCTCATCAGATCGGCGGCGGTCTGGGTATCGGACAGCGTCCCAAGGGTCAGCGGCGAGCCATTGAAGAACTGCTGACCGGCAGCGCGGAGCAGAATCATCTCACGCACTTGGTCCGGACGGCCTTCCTGAGCGAAGGTTTGTTTGATCACCTCATCCTTGGTCGATGCGAGCACGCACTCCATGCGCCGTAACAGGGTGAATGGCAGGATGATGCGACCGTATTGCGATTGTTTGAAGTCACCGCGCAGCAGATCGGCAATGGACCATAGAAACGCTGCCGTCTGGGAATGATTTTCCGTGTTCACGCAATAACTCCTTGGAGTACGGGCAAAAACGCAAGTTTACCCCGTAGTGCTGGCAGCCGGTCACAGAACCGACGGCCTATTTTCACTCTGCTCCCAACAATCAAAAATGCTCAAACCGCACTCGAACGTGTCGCAAGCAACGACATGTCTGGCGCAACGTGGCCTCGAAATCGGTTTTTTGCAGCCTATGCAGTGGTTAGCCAGCAAGAAATTGATTCGCCAGCCTAACCATTTGAGTAGCGAGTTCTAAAGCAACTCATCGTCGTCATCTGTTGCGCATTCATTACTCGCGCCCTTTCGCTGGCCGGGAGAGTCGTCATTGCCCACCATGTGTTGTCACAGCGCGCGCCTGACGAATACCTCCTAGTGCTCAGTTGTCATCTGCTGTCGTTCTAACGCTGCCGCCATAGCACATTATGAACTGTGGAGACCCTGTACCCATCAAGCGGCAGCGACGACACCTACTCACGACACCTCTTCACAACGCCAACTATCTTGTACAAAGCTCGTGAAAGACCTGAAACCCAGTATTCATGCGGGTTACAGAGACAACACCCCTTCACGACACCCCTTCACAACGCCAATTATCTTGTACAACGCTCGTGAAAGACCTGAAACCCAGTATTCATGCGGGTTAAAGGGACAACACCGCTTCACGACACCCCTTCACAACGCCAATTATCTTGTACAAAGCTCGTGAAAGACCTGAAACCCAGTATTCATGCGGGTTACAGAGACAACACCCCTTCACGACACCCCTTCGCTCAGATCGGCAGATCACTCTATGGGAGGTGAACCGTCAGACTCCCATAAGTAATAGATGGGAAGTGAGCATGTTTTTTTTGAAACGTGTCGCGGAGCGGATATGAGCGGTGCGCTGGTCGCTTTGGAACTTAGTCCCCCAAGAGCCGACGGAACGCATTTCAGGAGGATAAAGTCCTTGGGATTGGCACGGCAGATGAGAAGCTATATTCAGTGCAAATTTTCAGCCCAGAAGGAGCAAGACATGGACTCAATTGAGCTACTGGTTTATGCGGTCATCGGCGTGGTCGGCACGCTGGGAGTGGCTGCGGTGATTGGCTACAAGATCGCAGATCATCTCGATAAGAAGCATCACACCGACTGATTTTGCTGCACATCGGCAGATGCGCATGGTGGTGGCTTGGGATTCACCAATGCTCGGGTAACGTTCAGGCATGTGCCAAGTCCAGCAGGTTCACGTCATGAGCAAAGTTAAATGCCAGTGCTGCAAGAAGATGATGGTTCCAAAGGTGGTCACTAGCGCGCCGTTCTACATCAATGGAATACCCGTGGGCGGCCGTGACCCGGAGTCGTCCGTATGCCCCTTCTGTCTGTCGCAGAAGTGGATGCTCACCGAACATCAGGCTCTGGCTGCCGGCAAAGCCAATGCCGAGTTCCACGGCATAATGGTGCTTGCCTTGGTGAATATCGTTGCGTTCGCCCGTTTCGGCGAACTGGTGGGCGGCATTACGCTTGCGGTGTCAGTCGCAAGCTTTCTCCTGCGCGCCAGAATTATCAGGGTATTGCTACGGCGCCTGGGCCGTTAGACGAGCCAGCACATTCCAGGCGACCGGAATGCTACCCAGGCGGCGAATACAGCCTGGGTAGAATTCGTAAAGGATGTCACTGCTGCTCGACAGTGCGCAAAACTTCGTCGCTACTTGGTCACTTCATCGCGGGTTAAGCGCAGTGGTGGTACTGAACCCTGTATGGCGAGCGGTTGCCCTGGCCAGCGCCAAGCAGTTCAGCAACGCGCTGATGTAGCCCTTTTCAGGCGGACCTTTTTAAACACCGGAAAATTTTACCCCTCCTAAGGGAAAGGTTGGCCGTTTGAACTGGCCCTGGGACACCATATAAATCAAGGCCTCCAGCAATTTATGTTTTTCTCGCTTAGCACTCATGGGTGCAGGGCGGGTGCAAGTGCTAGGGGCTTGGGCGTTTATCGACGCTTTTTTCGTTTCGGTTTCGGCGGGACTGGGCGGTTACTCCTTGGGCCAGGATCAAATTTTGATTTAAGGCCTTGTCGTGCCGCTGCAGTATCGGGGAACGCTGCCGTCATCAGATCCGTGGCTTTCTCTAGGGTATCTGCGCACAGGTCTAGCATCGTCGACAAATATCCTTTATCCGTGTCGTTTTCTAATCCCGTACCTCGTCCATTCGGTTCCATTCGGAAAAAAGAAATTGGTAGTACGTGTGCGTATTGAGACAAGAGATCCCAATATGCGTAAAACGTCGTCTTTTCCCAGCCAGCACGTACGAGCATTTCGTCTCTGGTTGGAATCATTAGGTTGTCACCTGACAAGCACCGTTTCTTAACCTGTGGGGTTAGGGTTTGGAACCACGGATTACTGTTTAATCTTTCTCTCAACTCCTCTGCTTGCTGTTGCAAGCCTTCGAGTCCTCCATCGGCTCCGATATTGCTCAGCATTTTTATTCTTCTCATGCAGTCGTTGAGATACATGACGTTAATTCGTACCGACCATTCCTCCCGGCTCTCTGGTTCCTCTACGATGTATAGAAATAGGAGATACCCTTCAATAATTGCTCGGCTATGACCAGCCGCAACCCCAAAATCCCATTGTTCAAAATCTGCTCGCACCCATCTTGAGCGGGGGACGGCCGAAATTATTGCGATCGCATGGTTACACAGCCTGGCGAAGACATAGGTTGAGTGGCCTAAATGCGGTTCTGCCATTTGCACGCCAATCGACTGGCTGACAGCAACGGCTTCACACGTCGCGAGGTCAAACTTCTTCAGGGAATCGTTGTACTGCTTATTGAGTTCAATCTTTTCTGCAGCGTTCAGCTCTGCGTCCATCGAAAAACCGTCCTTTTTCATGATGTTTTTGTGGCTACAAGCTGGCGATGTCGCGAATGCGAAGTACGGTGGTGGTGGAGCAGTTCGCGTGCCTTGCTGTGGCGCGGATGCCCAGACCCGCGCCAAGCAGCTCGGTCACGCGCTTGTGCAGGTCAGCGTCAACCGGACGGCCTTGATACTTACCAGCGGCTTTGGCCTTTTCAATGCCCTGGGCCTGGCGCTCGCGGCGCTGCTCATAGTCCTTGCGTGCGATCGCGGCCATCATCTCCACCAGCATCGAGTTGATCGCTCCCAGCATCCGCCCGGTGAACTCGTCGCCCTTGGTGTCCTGCATTCCCTGATGGCTGGTAGGCAGGTCGAGCGCAACGATGCGCAGGCCCTTTGAATCGATCGCAGCCTTGAGCTTTTGCCAGTCCTCCACCGGGAGGCGGGAGAGACGGTCTATCGACTCCACCAGCAACACGTCACCCTTGCGGGCATCCTTGAGCAGGCGCATTAGCTCAGGCCGGTCGGCTGTAGCACCGCTGGCGTTCTCCAGGTACAAACTTGCAATGACCTTGTTATGGTCGCTGGCGAACTGCTCAAGCGACGCCCGGGCACGGCCGGCGTCTTGCTCTTCGGTGGAGGCTCGGAGGTATGCGCGGATAAACATGATGGGTGCCTGTATCAGTTAGGGCGTTCTACTAATACTGTTGCACTATGGGTGTTACTTATCAAGCGAAAAGCACGGAAAAGGCAAAACAAGCCTGTATCTGGATAGGCATACCCAAAAAAGCCGCAGGTAAGCGATCTGCCACGGCGATACAGTCCTGCAGATCTATTTCCCTACAAAGTAGAGCGCCCTGCCCTCATTAAAGATTGCCGCAGGGATCGAGTTTTTCCTCAGCCGCTGGCCAGGGTGGTAGATGTAGATCCACTCAGGCAGGTGTTGCGATGCAAGCAGCATGGCTTGCGAAGTCGTCATGTCGTTCTTGTAAGCATCAAGGGTGAACTGGTTGTCACGTACGAAGATCGGCCCGAAGCTAAGTGGCGATTTCAGAAAGCTCGGCGATTTAGCAACCTCATCACTATATGGAATCGGACGCTCAGCATAGCTCTCTGCCAGGGATGCATAGGCGAGATGATGACCATCAGGATATTTACCGGTTTGCATTGGCAGCTTCGATAAACCATTGGCAAAAACTCTCTTGCGAGCTTCTTCGACCTTACGCAATACGAGAGCAGATGCCTCCTCCGGCGAGCTTGCCTGGTCAACTGGCACCCACGCGACAATCTGGGTTGCGCGCGCCGGATTACTCGTCCCACCCAACAACATTAACCCCATGCCAATTCCCGCTGCTGAGCCACCACTCAGTCCTTTAGGTGGTAACACGAGGCCAACAGCGATTAACCCGGCGTCCCCAACTACAGCTCTAGGACTGCCAGCAGGACTCACCCCGCGGGCTGCCCCTGACAAACTGAGCGGAACGTCACGCTGACCAGAAATACCCATGGCGGTCAGAACGTGCATGGCATCCGACCACTTATCCCTCGGCACATCTTTCGGTTCAAGGAGCACGCCCGTTGCCTCCGGCGTGCTGGAACAGCCAACCAGAAAAGCCACTGCTCCTGCCAGCAAACCGACTCGGATCGTTTTTGATCTATTACCCATGGCGCCACTCCCTGTTCTGATTGCCACAGCTTACGAAGGCTTTTAGGAAACCCAATGGCATAAGCCTACGAGCTATGCCGACTTGGGATTTCCATGCCCTGGCATAGCGTGTCATGCAACCCCATGCATGCGGAGCACCACCATGGAATTTCGTCACCTCGAAAACGGATTTACGTTCCCACCTATAGCACCGAACGGCCGGACTTACGCCGTACCTGTCACACAGGAAAACCAAGTAGAAATTTTCTGCCTGACATCTGAAGGCATTGTTGCGCGAGGCGTTAAGGCCAGCTGGGATGCGATTACGGGCGTCTATTACGACGACGAGTGCTGGGAAATCATCATGCCGAATTACATCGGGAGGGAAATGCATTTTCGTCGGAGCGCGCCCTGCGGAATCGTCGAAGACGGCTGCGAAACCCTCAAAACAAATATCCAAGGATTTGCAATTTCAGTTTGCGTAATGAACCGCATTTTATACGAGCAGAAAAAACTGCAGCAGCGCTGAGGTAACACTCAAGTTTTTCAGGGCTGCTGGAATCGCATCATATTGAAGATGCCCGTCTCCTTGGGAGGGATTTTTCGCCTTTTTGATTTCCGGCGCTTTTGTTGCGTGAAAGCGAAACACACAGCTAGTAACCACCCGTAGCCTATCCGAGTAGCTCAAAGGAACTCGGAAAATGAAGCACCAAATAATTAAACGCTGCGTGTACATGTACGAACTCACCGACAAGTCGAAAGACAACGATTTTCCAGCAAGCCGGAGTAGACGAGCGGTTGCGCCCCATTGGCGGCAATCGCAAACCCTGACCAGTCAGAAATAACGTCACATGCGCTACGTGACCGTCAGGAAATTCGCCAGCGAGTCTGGCTACACAGAAGACGCGATCCGCTCAAAGATCCGTGATGGTGTTTGGCGGCTCGGTGAGATATGGATCAAGGCGCCGGATGGCCGGACGCTTCTCGATGTAGAGGGATATGAATCATGGGTAGAGGCGGGAGGGGAGTTCGGGCGGTCTCCGATACGAGTATCGAAATCACGTTCATGTATCGGGGCGTCAGGTGCCGCGAGCGGATCACGCTCAAGCCCACCGCCACTAACATGAAGAAAGCCGAGCAGCATAAGGCGGCGATTGAGCACGCAATATCGATCGGCACATTCGACTACTCCGTGACGTTTCCGGGATCTCCCCGGGCGGCGAAGTTTGCGCCCGAGGCATCCCGCGAGACTATCAACGGCTTCTTGACCAGGTGGCTAACAGCGAAGGAGAAGCACGTCGCCAGCAGCACCTTCGATGGGTATCGGAAGCTGGTCACGCTGCGGCTGATCCCGGCCATTGGCGACACGATGCTGGTTGATCTGAAGCGAAAGGCCGTGCGCGACTGGCTCGACACCCTGGAGGTGAGCAACAAGACGCTCAGCAATATCCAGAGCTGCCTGCGCTCTGCGCTGAACGATGCCACCGAAGAGGAATTGATCGAGTTGAACCCGCTGGCGGGTTGGACCTACTCACGCAAGGCCGCACCACTGAAAGACAATGATGTCGATCCATTTAGCCCAGAGGAGCAGCAGGCTGTGCTGGGCGCCCTCTCCGGACAGGCGCGTAATATGATTCAGTTCGCCCTGTGGAGCGGCCTTCGCACTAGCGAACTGGTAGCACTGGACTGGGGCGATATCGACTGGCTGCGTGAAGAGGTGATGGTGAGCCGCGCAATGACTCAGGCCGGCAAAGGGAAAATCGAGACCACCAAGACTGCCGCCGGACGCAGAAGCGTGAAGTTGCTCCGGCCCGCATTGGAGGCGCTGAAAGCGCAAAAGGCACACACATTCCTAGCAGACAACGAGGTCTTTCAGAACCCCCGCACCCTGGAGCGATGGGCCGGCGATGGGCCGATTCGGAAAACGATGTGGGTTCCGGCGATGAAGAAGGTCGGCGTTCGATATCGACGCCCGTATCAAACCCGCCACACCTACGCGTCCATGATGTTGTCGGCAGGCGAGCATCCGATGTGGGTGGCCAAGCAGATGGGACACACGGATTGGACAATGATCGCGCGGGTGTACGGGCGATGGATGCCATCGGCTGACTCAGCAGCAGGAAGCAAAGCAGAAAAACTGTGGAGTGCTGCTGAAAGTGAATTAATTTTGACATTCAAACCATAAACGCTGTAGCGTAAAAGGCCGAATATGGTGGTCCCGAAAGGACTGTCAATTGCAATGAAACTGCATAAAGAGAAACTTAATGAACTACTCGAAATTCTTCCATACCGAATATGATGAACAAGCGCCAGTTGGAAAAATTGGGCGCGGCTCTCACTACTCAGTCCTCAGTACGCTACAGCTCCGTGACGAACACCTCAACTTTTTGGACGAAACCAAAGTCCAGCGCATTGGCGTGATTTGGGATGAAGATCACGACACACGAATCATCGAAGTTTTAGAGCGCGCCTTAGTTACCGGAATTCTTTCCCCTGTGCAATTTATTGGGGAAAGAAAGGGTGGCGTAACTATTATTGTAGACAAGAATAACGCTCAAGCTAAAGGTGCAGACTTTCTCCGCAAATGGGAGAAAATATGCATGAGTGTTGACTGTGACTCTTGGGCATTCAATGTTGAGACAATTGAAAGCGACACCGGAATGATCATTCATACGTCTAACGAGCGGATCAAAACCTACTTGACCAACATTGATAACTTGTGGTCCATAGGGCTTTCTGATCATTACTATGACCCTCAAGTGCCTCCAATGGTCCTAGAATAGTAAAAATTTCGGCTGCTGAAGTGAAGACTCAAAAATTCAACTCAGAAATCGTAACGTTTAAAGGCCAAAACAAAGAAGCCCAGCACAGTTAGCTGGGCTTCTTTTTATCCTTGGCAGCTACTTTTCCTTCCTGCTTAGGCTTGCCGTACAGCCAGTATGCAGCAATACCGTATAGCCCCAAAACCGTTGCAGTGGTGGAGGTAATAAAAGCAATAACAACAGTATCAGAAAGCTTAAAGGGTATGTATTTATAGCCATCATAAAGAGGAGTAAACCATTGCCCGAATCCCTGCAATAGCACGACCGCTAATATAACAAAAATCCACGCAAGCGCCAGAGCGAGAAGAAACTTCGAATGAGACATCCGCATGCCATGAATATCATCATCATGCTTACGCTTCTGATCTTGATCTTCGTTATTAGCAAAAGCCTGCGCCTCACCGGCAATAGTAGGGTCAAGAAGTGGGGATTGGGATGGCGTAGAAGATGGGAGAAATTCACTTTTCCCTTGGTCTTCGTTCTCAGCAAAAGCTAGTGCTTCACCAATAATATTTGGGTCAAGCAGTGGAGATTCAGAAGATGTTGAAGATGGCAGGAATTCGCTCGATGACACTTTAGGCGAACTCCCGCCTGTATCGTCTTGACTCATAGCATAGAGTGGGTTGGCTGAGCCAAGATCCAACGATAGAACCCTTCAATCATATCGTTAGAGATCACAGCGTTTTGCCCTTGATTACTCCAAGTTACGCTCCAAGGCGTACCAGGTTTATGAGTAGCAGCCGACAATGTCACTCCGTCTGCCCGGCCATATATACCAGCGACTTGTTTCATTATGGCCCGCTCTGTCGGATCGAAATTCTCGACAGGAGCAGACGGAACATGCGTTACTGGCGAAGAGCGGAAATCTCTAACAGCCTGATAAACGCTGCGCACTACTGGGCCGTACTGCCAAGCCTGTACGGGCTCGTTTATCAACGGCACACCATGCTTACCAAGCATATAACCGTGCGCTATGTAGACGAGCTTCAGTAGCTGCATAGGCGTTACAGCAGGATCCCCAGCCTCGCGGCATTCGTTAAGGATTTGCTGGGCAACTGCACGCGCATCTCTACTCATCGTTTTGCCCTCCTTGTGGTCTAGCTAGATATCAAAATGAGGCGCGAGTCTGCCGAAGTCAAGCGAGAATGTCAATTTCTCCTTGACACCTTCAGCATGGCTCGTTCCTGCCTAGAATTATAACAAAATACTGTACATACAGCCAGCACTATCTTTCCAACAACGCCATCAGAATAGGTTACGAACGGTTTTGTAATGGCAGCAAAATGACAGCTTTAGCGCTATAAGCTACGGAATACGAGAGCTAGACGGGGGTTCAAATCCCCCCGGCCCACCAATTCGAAGCATCGACAAAACCCGAGTGCGGGTTTTGTTGTTTCTAGGGTTTGGAAAGCCCGACAGGACGGACCTTCGGAATTTTCCTTCAAGCTATCGCGCCATTGATGAACTGGCGCAACCCGCGCCACAACGTTAATTTTCTCGAGTCGCTGCTCATCAGCGACCGGCTTTGACAGGCCGAAAAGTGTAACCTTTCACCCCGCTTGATAAGACGGCATGCTTGACGCATTCCGCCTAGTTCATGGCGGCTGTGCGTGGGGCATCTTCGGGTGCGCCGGGTTCCTACACTTCCGGTCTGTCAACCCGCGTACAGCTGCCTCCCATTCCTGTTTGACAGCAGAGGGCGGTAGCTCCTTAAACAGTGTGGGAGCTTCATCATGAAAAAGATCACCCCCAATCCCCCCTCCGCAACCCTCTTCACAATCGCTCCGGATATCACCTCCGAAACCCTGCTGATCCAAGCCAGCGAAACCCTCGCGTCACTCAACGCCATGACCACCGATCTGGCCTTCGAACTCGACGGCGCCCACCGTCACAAGCTGCTGGCCACCCAGCAGCTGATCATGCTGGGCGAGTTGTTGGTCGAGCGCGTGCTGGTCCTCACCCAAGACACACAAACATTCCAGTAATAAAAAGGCCGAGACGCGTTCAGCGACTCGGCCTATTGCTGTCCGTCTGGAATCCGCCCGCACTTCCCATTACCCTGACCGCCTCTATCAGACAACCGGAAGTCCGATACCCGTGCTGAAGCCCCTCGTCGTTCTCACCCTCGCCTGCGCCCCAGTGCTTGCAACCGCCGCCGACCTCGCTGGCGTCTGGACGGGCACTTTGGGCAAATCCGCGATCACCGTCTGTTTCAACGGCGCCCACGGCGCCAATGGCAGTTACTACTACCAACGTATTCTCACGCCCATTCAGCTGACTCAGGCCAATGCCAGTGAGCCGTGGGTGGAAGAAGGGCAAACCGGCTTCTGGCAGTTGGACGACCCGCAAGACGACTCGCTGACCGGCACCTGGAGCAAATCACTGGCTGGTAAAAGCCTGGCGTTGGTGTTGAAACGCGCGGACGCCGACGGGTGCGCGAGCGACACCTACAACCTTCCTCTTGAAGCCGCGCCGCCTGCGGTAAAGGTCGAGAAGAAGACCTTCGCCGAGCATGCCTATCAAGTAAAGACCCAAGGTGGGCAGGTCATCCTGAAACTTGAAGGCGACGGGGAAGCGATCGATAAGATCAACCGCGACCTCGCGCGCATGGCCATCAATCCAGAGGGCCAGACCGACTTCTACCGGGAGCGACGCAACTCACTGGACCAGAATGGCGGCACCACGACCAGCGAGATCACGGTGGAGCCGTCGTACTGGTCAGCGCACTGGATCACTGTGCGTTTCTATCGCTGGTCGGCGGGCTACGGGCGCGGTGGAATCAGTTGGGGCCTGCACAGCTGGAACCTGCAAACCGGCGAAAAGGTCGACCCGTGGACGTGGCTGGGAGGCCGCGAGCAATGGGACAACCCCTACTCGGGCCAAGTCAAACTGCCTGCCCACTTCAGCGCGTGGCTGGCCAAACAGACCACCACCGACGAAGGGTGCCCGGCGGTGACCAGCTATTCCACGTTCGATTTGAGCTTCAACACCCAGGGCCTGCAACTCTCGACACCCGCCCAAGGCGACGGCTGTGACAACGAGCTGAGCTTTACCTGGGAGCAACTGGAGCCGGTGCTCTCGGCGCAAGGCAAGGCCGCAGTCCCCAGTTTGAAGGCCCCGTGAGGGTCTGGGTGCACTTTAAAAAAATCCGACACTCGTTCACGAAATATTCAGAAACGCCGACGGATACTAGCCAATTGCAATGACCGTTCCCCCGGACGGTCCTCCTGCCTTGGTAGCCAGAACCCATGACGCGTCCCGCTCCTTTGCTGTTGCTGCTTGCTGGTCTGTTGTTCTTCTTTGCCTTGGGCAACCATGAGTTGCAAGGCTCCACCGAAGCTCGTGTGGCCGGGATCGCCATGGCCATGCACCTGGACAACAACTGGGTGGTGCCGCAGTTGTTTCGCGAGCCCTTCCTGGAGAAACCTCCGCTGAGCCTGTGGATCGACGCCGGGGCGATTCGCCTGTTTGGCGGGACCACCTGGGCGGTGCGCCTGGCTTCGGCCTTTGCCGGGTTGTTCAGCGTGATGCTGCTCTACGGCATGCTGCGCACGTTCGGGCGGCCGAAGACGCTGGCGTTCAGTGCCGCCTTGATCCTCGCGACCATGGCCAGTTACTGGGGCAATGTGCGCGGCGTGGGTGAGGACTCGTTACTGACCCTGGGCGTCACCACCGCGCTGCTGGCGTTCTATCAGGCGATGCGGCCCGAATCCGAGCGTCAAGGCGGCAACGCCTGGCCCTGGGCCCTGTTTACCGTGGGGATGGTCATCGCCACCTTGAGCAAGGGCGTGCTGGGCCTGGCGATGCCGGGTATCGTGATCTTCGTGTACCTGGCCAGCACCAGCCTGATGGACAAACGCCTGCGCATAGGCGACTGGCTCAAGCCGGCCTTCTTCACTTTGCTGGCGCTGATACCGTTGATGATCTGGCTGGGGTTCCTGTTCCAGCGCGGCGGCATGCAGGCGGTGGGAGAAGTGTTGTGGACCAACAGCGTCGGGCGCTTCAGCGGCTCGTTTGTCGAGGCGGGGCACTATGAGCCGATTTACTACTACATCGCGAAGCTGCCCGAGGCGTTCCTGCCCTGGAACATCCTGGTGTACCTGGGGCTGTGGCATTTCCGTAAAAGCCTGGTGCGCAACCGTTACCGCCTGTTCTTCAGCGTGTGGCTGGTGGCGCAGTTCACCCTGCTGACCTTCGCGTCGAGCAAACGCACGGTGTACTTGATGGCGCTCACGCCAGCCGCCGCCGTATTGGCGGCAGAATATGCAAGGGTCCTGCTGGAATGGCTCAAGACCCACAAACCGGGGTTGTATAAACACCACACCAGGCTGGTGGGCGGCGTGTTCACCCTGGCCGTCGCCTGCTACCTGATAGCCGCCTTCTGGTTCGCGCCCAAAGCCGACGTGCGCCAGTCGTTCGTGCCGCTGATCAGTCAGATCCAGGCACTGCAAGCCGAAGGCAAGGAGGTGGTGTTGTTTCAGCCCAATGAGCGGATTGCCGGCGCCAGCGTGTTCTACACCCAGGCCTACCTGCCGATCCTGCAGACCGAAGCCGAGCTTCAGCGCTTTTTGACCGCCAGGCCCGGCAACGTTGCGCTGCTGGACCACACCAACGATTTAACCACCAAGGTCACGGTCATCAAGGAGATGGCGATCAACCGCCAGCCTTACTACTTCATCGAGCAGTAAGGCCGGCGCGGGGCATCAGTGCTTGGTGACCTTGTCCAGGTAACCCATGGCAAACGCCGAGACCACGAAGGTCATGTGGATGATCACGTACCACATCAGGTGTTGCGGATCGACGTTCTTGGCGTCCATGAAGATGCGCAGCAGGTGGATGGAGGAAATCGCCACGATGGACGCCGCGACTTTCATCTTCAGCGACGAAGAGTCCATGGTGCCCAGCCAGTTGAGCTTTTCCTTGTTGTCGTCGATGTCCAGCTGCGAGACGAAGTTCTCGTAGCCGGAAATCATCACCATCACCAGCAAGCCACCGACCAGGGCCATGTCGATCAACGACAGCAGCACCAGGATCAGCTCGGACTCCGCCATCGAGAACACGCTCGGCAGCAAGTGAATCACTTCCTGGAAAAATTTCAGCGCCAGCGCCAGCAACCCGAGGGACAAGCCGAAATAGATCGGCGCCAGCAGCCAGCGCGAGGCGTACATAGCATTTTCGATAAAGCGTTCCATTGGATCTCACACAGCTTGGCTAAAAATGGCGGCGAGTATACCAGCCGCTACCAAACACCTGTAACCGCGAGAAAACTGACCTGTGCGGCATCTGTAAGAGAATTTTTCTGCTAGTGTCGAGCCCATCAACTCGGCTCCATGACGTCGGACAGGAAGAATTCAGATGATGGATGTGCGATCCCCCTTGGCCAGTCTCGGCCTGTGCGTGGCATTGCTGCTGGCCAGCGGCTGCTCCCCCAGCGATGAGCAGAAGCAGACCACCCTCGAAGAGAAAACCGCAAAATTCGAACACTCCCTCGACAGCATCCAGGACCCCAAACTGCGCGATGCCATCGCCGACCTCGGCGGTTCGCTGCTGTTGCTGGAACGGGCGCGGGTCAAACTCGCGACCAAGCCCATCGAAGCCGAATACGGCGAAGACAGCCTGGCCCTGCTCAAGCATTACCCCACGCCACAGGCGCTGGTGGACACCTACATCAATGGCCTGTTCGTGCTGCGCAAGGCCTCGCACTCCGACTATCTGACGGATCTGCAGCCGGTCTTCCCGTTCAATTTCAACACCCCCGAGCAATTCCCCTTTCCCCATGGCCTGGAGTGGCAGTCGGTCACCTTGAGCAACAACAAGGTCGTGCCGTTTCAGCCCGAATGGTCGGAAACCGATCCAGGCATCCAGCTGAGCCCCAGCAGCTCCAACCTGACCAACCCGGATGACCTGACGGTGACCTACCCGTTCATCGATGGCATCGAGACAGAAAACAAAAGTCAGCCGCAGCCGGTCCGCCTCAAAGGTACGGTGGAAGTGGTTGCGCCGGGCAAAGTGCTGACGTTCGACCTGTCGAAAAAGGACGTGGGCCACAAGCGCACCGAAGGCAATATCACGGTCAACCTGGTGCTTCTGGAAAAAAACTACGCCGAGATCGAGCTGACCAACAGCCAACCGCTGGCGCCGGAAGTCGGCGACGAGTCGCCCAACCCCCTGCTGGTGCAGGCACGCGACAGCACCGGGCAATTCCTCACACGCTCCGGCTCAATCAACGAAAGCGCCGCGCAAGTCGAGTTCTATGAGAAGCAACTGGCCGAGATGCAAAAGCAGAAGGCCTGGTCGGATGCGTTTGAAAAACAGCTGACCGACGAGCAGAAAGCCTTCGAACACAAGCAGACCAGCCATTACGCCAAGGTGTATTTCAACGGCCTGATCGACAACCTGCAGATCAACGTGCTGGATTTCTCCACGGCCACGCTCACTCGCAAGGACCTCGACCTGCCGGTTCAGCGCTTCGACAAGAACAGCCTGGAAAAGACCGTCCAAGCCTTGCCCATGCCGGTCACCGTGTATGACGACGGTGCCGCCAGCTGGCTCAAGGACGCGACCATGACTGAGGATCAACTGAAAAACAGCGTCACCATCAGCCAGTCCGTCGAAGACGCCAGCGCCGCACATATCGTGTTCGACCATCCGTTCACGTTCAATGACGACCTGGTCGGCAGCGAGCGTAACAGCAGCGAATCACCGGTAACTTTCTTCACCGCTGACGACAAAGGTGAACGCGGCGAGCCGATCGAGTTGCCTACCGAAGCGTTTGAACTGAACCCGGCGCGCGGCACCCTCACCTACGACCTCAACCTGTTCCCGGAAAACCCGGCGTACGTGGTGGGCTCGATTCCGCTGTTTTTGGCCACCATCCAAAAGGCTGAGATTGACGTCGCCAAGCTGCCCAAGGGGCTGTCGCTCAAGGACAACGCGCTGATTGTCGACCAGAAGGAATTCCCCGCCGACAGCTGGCGTTTCTACGCCAAGGACGCGAGCGGCAACTACCTCAAGGAAATTCTCGGCGTGAGCCACCGCGCCGAGGAATACGGCACGGCGATGTTTGACGTGCATTACTTCTACGGCCAGCCCACTGCGCTGGAAAGCTACCAGCGTACCGACCTGAGCACCGTGCAGTACGGCTTTGAGGTCAAGTTGGACAAGCCCGAGAGCAAGTAACCCGGCTAGAGCGCCAGGCGCTCGTGCCCACCGTTGAGTTGCCGCAGATGGGCCTGCAGGTGCAGGCACCAGATCTGCGGGTCATCCGCCAGTTCATAGCCGTGCAGGGTCAGGCTTTCGACAATCGATTGCAGAATGGTTTCGGCGACGAAGGGCCCATGAAACGGGCCCTGGGACTTGATGGTGGAGGGCTGCTCGCCAGTCATTCCGGCAGCAAACAGCAGGATCCACATCCCGTTATCCCCCGCGAGAGGGCGAATGGAGCATTCGATACGGGTGACCAGGCCCAGGCATTGGCGGGTAAGGCAAAGGTTGCGCGGCATGGCGGCGACCCTCGGTAGATCGGTGTTCAACCTCAGCCGATGGCGAGGCTGTTTCTATCCAGCGACTCCTGTGGATATCCCTTGATCAGAGAATAGAATAAAACCAGTGCAAACCAAGGTTGTAGGGACCAACGGGCGTTGGGCCTCTATAGACGAGTCAAAAATGTGGCGATTTTATCGGTGTCCCAAGGCACCGTTGTTCCCATGAGGAAGCTAGTGTCGAGCTTTAGCGAGGCTGCGAAGGCGGTGGTATTGCTGGCATTTTCTGCGCCTGAGACATCGCTTTCGCAGCCTCGCTAAAGCTCGACAGCTCCTACAGGGGGTTGGCGGTGTCGGCCTGATTTCAATCCCCTGTGTGATCGCAATATCCGACGCGACGAAGCCCAAGTGTAGGAGCTGTCGAGCCCCGGCGAGGCTGCGAAGGCGGCGGTATTGCTGACATTTTCTTCGCCTGAGACACCGCTTTCGCAGCCTCGCTAAAGCTCGACAGCTCCTACAGGGGATTGGCAGTGTCGGCCTGATTTCAATCCCCTGGGTGATCGCAATATCCGGCGCGACGCAGCCCAAGTGTAGGAGCTGTCGAGCCCCAGCGAGGCTGCGAAGGCGGCGGCATGGCTGGCATTTTTCTTCGCCAGGCACACCGCTTTCGCAGCCTCGCTAAAGCTCGACAGCTCCTACAGGGGATTGGCGGTGTCGGCGTGATTTCAATCCACTGGGTGATCGCAATATCCGACACGACGCAGCCCAAGTGTGGGAGTTGTCGAGCCCCAGCGAGGCTGCGAAGGCGGCGGCATTGCTGGCATTTTCTGCGCCTGAAACACCGCTTTCGCAGCCTCGCTAAAGCTCGACAGCTCCTACAGGGGATTGGCGGTGTCGCTCTTACTTCAATCCCCTGGGTGATCGCAATATCCGGCGCGACGCAGCCCAAGTGTAGGAGCTGTCGAGCCCCGGCGAGGCTGCAAAGGCGGCGGTATTGCTGGCATTTTTCTTCGCCAGGCACACCGCTTTCGCAGCCTCGCTAAAGCTCGACAGCTCCTACAGGGGATTGGCAGTGCCGGCCTTATTTCAATCCCCTGTGTGATCGCAATATCCGACGCGACGCAGCCCAAGTGTAGGAGTTGTCGAGCCCCGGCGAGGCTGCGAAGGCGGCGGCATTGCTGGCATTTTCTGCGCCTGGCACACCGCTTTCGCAGCCTCGCTAAAGCTCGACAGCTCCTACAGGGGATTTGCGGTGTCGCCCTTACTTCAATCCCCTGGGTGATCGCAATATCCGGCGCGACGCAGCCCAAGTGTGGGAGTTGTCGAGCCCCAGCGAGGCTGCGAAGGCGGCAGCATTGCTAGCATTTTCTTCGCCAGGCACACCGCCATCGCAGGCAAGCCAGCCCCCACATTAATCGCGCGCCAACAGGACAATCAGGTCGGCTTGGCTTCGGCCAAGGCCTGTTGCGCCAACTCCTTCTCCGCTTCTTTCAAGTCGTCTTCACTGATCATCTCGGCAATCGCACGCAACCGCTCGACCACGCGCGCATTGACCGTACCTTCCGGGAACTGGCCTTCTGTGTCCGGCTCACCGGCGTCCTCGCCCACCAGCAGGCTCAGCGCTTCATCCGCCTGGCGCACTGCATAGATGTGGAATTGCCCATCGCGCACGGCCTGCAAGACCTTCTCGTCGAGCATCAGCGTGGCGACGTTGGCCTGGGGAATGATCGCGCCCTGTTCGCCGGTCAAGCCGCGGGCTTCGCACAGGCGGAAGAAGCCTTCGATCTTCTCGTTGACCCCACCCACCGCCTGCACTTCACCGAACTGGTTGATCGAGCCGGTGATCGCAAAGCACTGCTTGAGCGGCGTCTTCGACAACGCCGAAATCAAGGTGCAGGCCTCGCCCAGCGACGCGCTGTCACCGTCCACGTAACCGTAGGACTGCTCCAGCGCGATACTCGCGGAGATCGCCAGCGGGAATTCCTGGGCATAACGGCTGCCCAGGTAACCGGTGAGGATCATCACGCCCTTGGAGTGGATCGGCTGCCCGAGGTTGACCTCACGCTCGATGTCGACAATGCCGCTGCCGCCCGGGTACACCGTGGCGGAAATCCGCGCCGGCACGCCGAATGCCGAATCCCCCACTTCCAGGACCGTCAGCCCGTTGCACTTGCCGACCGCCGCGCCAGCGGTGTCGATCAGGATCACCCCGGCGAGCATGTCGTCGAGAATCCGCGCCGACACACGTCCCGTCCGCGTGGCCTTGGCCTTGAGCGCACGTTCGATGTGGCCGGCATCCGTCATCTCGTCGCCGGCCAGGTGCCGGATAAAGTCCGCCTCGCTGACCAACTGGAACAAGTCGCCAATCCGCGCCGACAAGCGCCCCTGGTGTTCGGCCAGTCGGGCGCTGTAGGTGGCCAGGCGCGCAACCGCGTCGGAGGTCAGCGGCGCCATGCCCTCTTCCGAGGTGCGGGTCTTGAGCAACTGGGCAAACTGCTCCAGGCTCTCGTCGACCATCGGGATGTCCTCGTCGAAATCCACCAGTACCCGGAACATCTCCTGGAAGTCCGGATCGGCGTCCTGCAGCGCGTAGTACAACTGGCGCGAACCGATGATGATCACCTTGACCTGCAACGGGATCATTTGCGGGTTGAGGGTCACGGTGGCCAGGCGCCCCAGCTCGCCCAACGGCGATTCCATCTTCAGCTTGCGCGACTGCAGCGAACGCTTGAGGGCGTCCCATACAAACGGCTCGCCGAGCATTTTCTCGGCTTCCAGGATCAGGAAGCCGCCGTTGGCCCGGTGCAAGGCGCCCGGGCGCAGCTGGCGATAAGTCGTGTACAACGCGCCCTGGTCGGTGCTGTATTCGATACGGCCGAACAGGTTGTCGTAGGTCGGGTGCGGCTCGAATACCACCGGCGCGCCGCCGTTGACCGGATGGCCGACCACCAGGCTTGGGCAGTACTGCTCTTCCAGCAGTTTGCGCGCCTGGGCGTCGGTCTTCGCGTCGTCGACCAACTGCTCGACCACGGTTTTGAGCAGGTACACCTGCATGGCTTGCAGGTAACCGCAGACCGCGGCGTTTTCCGCGTACTTTTCCGACAGCGGTGCGAGCAAAGGCTGCAGCGCCAGGGTGATGGTTTCTTCGTTGAACTGGCGCAGCTGGTTATTGGACTCGCGCTTCCACTGCGGCAGGCTCGCGAGTTCTTCGTTGAGGCGCTCCTCCAGCTCGGAAATATCCGTGTGGAAGCGCTCGCGATCGGCTTCCGGCAACTGCGAAAACTCCGCCTCGTCCAGCGCCTTGCCGTCGAGCATCGGGGTAAACGCAATGTTGGTGCTGTCACGGTACAGCGCCACGTCCTTTTCCAGGGCCAGGCGCTCGATCACGTCCAGGGCCTTGTCGTAGCGCTGGTTGAAGGCACGGTCGATGGCGCTTTTGCGCTGTTGATAAGTCGGGTGCTCGAACACCGCCGGGAAGGTCGCGACCAGGTTATCCACCAGGCCATTGATATCGGCAATGAACGCAGCCGCCGCGCCGCCTGGCAATTCCAGGGCACGCGGTTCGCGCGGCTCATCGAAATTATTCACGTAGACCCAGTCCGCCGGGGTCTGCAGGCGCTTGCCTTCGGCTTTCAGGTAGCGTTTGACGAACGAAAAGCGGCCGGTGCCCGGCTCGCCCATGACAAACACGTTGTAACCGGGGCGTGGCATGGCCACACCGAACTGCAAGGCTTCAACCGCACGTTCCTGGCCAAGCACACCGCGAAAGGGCTCCAAATCATTGGTGGTCGAGAAGCTGAACTGTTCAGCGGAGAAAGGGCGAGTCAGCGCTTCGGGCGCTAGACGCAAGCTGGCAGCAACAGGATCAGGCATCGGGCTTCCTTACATCAGGCGGGGCAGATGACGGCATTCTGGCTCCCGGTTACGCGCTATGGCAAGGCGCGCCTGTGGGAAAGCATAGACGCGGGATGCGTCCTACAAAAAAATCGCGACAACGCTGATTGTTTTATAAAAACACACGGAACCCTTGGAACGTGCCTAAACTCCAAACTGCGCGGGTTGGACTAATAACCGATCCCTAGGGCGCTACGAAGTGCCTGAACCCTTGTCCATTGGTTTGCACACAAAGAGAACAAAGCTATGAAACGGATCCTTCTTGGTACTCTCTTCACCGTTGTCTCCCTCAATGCCATGGCTGAAGCACCAGGTGGCCCGAACTGCGGTTGGGGCAACATGCTGTTTGAAGGCCAGCGCGGTACTCCAGCGCACTTCCTGGCTTCCACCACCAACGGTACCTCCGGTAACGCCACCTTCGGCATGACCTCGGGCACCAACGGTTGCAGCACCAACAGCGCCCTGACCTACGGCGGCAAATCGTGGATTGCCATGAATGGCATGATGAACGAGCTGTCCGAAGACATGGCCAAAGGCAATGGCGAAGCACTGACCACCTACGCGGTGGTACTGGGCGTTGCACCGGAAGATCGCGAGCACTTCGCGGCCGTTACCCATGAGCACTTCCAGCAGATCTTCAGCAAAGCTGACGTGACCGCTGACGACGTGCACAACAACACCCTGGCTGTACTGAAAAGCGATGCCCGTCTGGCGAAATACGCAACTCAGGCTTAAGCTCGACCCGCCCGCGCCTCTCGAGGCGCGGGTTTTAATTTTTGGACCCGCCCCCCTTTGGGTCTCACTTTATCCGACTTAAGTTGCCCCTATGCTCAAACGCTTTGCCTGGCTGGCACTCTTCGCTTGCGCCCCGCTGTTCGCGGCCCCGCATCTTGATGATCAACGTTTGCAGCAATTGGCCAACGACCCGTTCTGGTTGTCCCTGGGCCACTACGAAGCCGGCAAGATCAGCGGCTGGCGCAGCTATGTCAGCGACAAGAAGTTCTTCCTCGCCCCCGATGGTGCCCACCACCCGGACGCGGAACTCAAGGCCACCGTCGAAGCGCTGTACCTGCCGGCCAGCCTCGGTGAGAAACACGCCCAATGCGTTTACCCCGCACGTACCCGCTGGCTCAAGGATCAATTGCACCTGACCGACCTGCCCGCCGTGGACTGCAAAGAATTCAAGCAATGGTTCAAGGACGTCGCGCCCCACAGCGCGGTCATGATCTTTCCGGCGGCGTACCTCAACAGCCCGTCGTCGATGTTCGGCCACACCCTGCTGCGCATCGACCAGGCGGATGTGCAAAGCAACAACACCGCCCTGCTCAGCTACGCGATCAACTTCGGCGCCTACATCGAAGGCTCGGACAACAGCATCCTCTACGCCTGGAAAGGCCTGATGGGCGGCTACCCCGGCCTGTTCGCCCTGGTGCCCTACCAGGAAAAACTCTCCGAGTACCGTAGCCTGGAGAACCGTGACCTGTGGGAGTACCGTCTGAACCTGACCCAGGTCGAGACCGAGCGCATGGTCGAACATGTGTGGGAACTCAAGCAGATCCAGTTCGACTACTTCTTCTTCGACGAAAACTGCTCCTATCGCCTGCTGGAACTGCTGCAAGTGGCGCGCCCTGGCCTGCGCCTGACCGAGCAATTCCCGCTCACGGCCATCCCCACCGACACGGTCAAAGCGGTAAAAGATGCGGGCCTGGTCGAGAAAATCGACTATCGCCCCTCCCGTGAACGTGAACTGCTGGAGCGCGCCAAGCCGCTGGACAGCGACGAGCAGCAATGGGTATTGAAGGTCAGCGACGACCAGAAACAATTGCAGGAGCCCGCCTTCAAAGCCCTGCCCCGTGACCGACAAGCCTTGATCATCGACGCCGCCTATCGCCTCGGCCGCTACCGTGCCAACGGCCTGGAACGCGACACCGAACGCTCCCAGCGCAGCTTCGAACTGCTGCGGGCGATCAACCAGAACCCCGCGCCCGACCTGAAAATCGTCCCGCCTGGCTTGCCGGAAAACGGCCATGAATCGCGCACCTGGCAAGCCGGTATCGGCACCCGTGGCGACAAGGCGTTCGGTGAATACGGCCTGCGCATGGCCTACCACGACCTCAATGACAACGCCGAGGGCTTCCCCCTTGGCGCGCAGATCGAGATCCTGCAGATGAAACTGCGCCAGTACGAAGGCAATCACTGGCAACTGCAGCAACTGGACCTGGCGACCATTCGCTCGCTGACACCGCGCAATGCCTTGCTGCAGCCGTGGTCATGGCAAGTCACCGGCGGCCTGGAACGCGTCCCCGGCAAGCACGACGACGAAACCCTGGTCGCCCACGTCAACGGCGGCGCCGGCGGCACCTGGCAACTGAGCGACGACATGCTCGGCTTCGCCCTCGGCACCGTGCGCGTGGAACACAACAACGACTTCAGCGAAGCCATCTCCCCGGCAGCCGGTTTCAACACCGGCGTACTGTGGAAAAACCCGCTGGGCAACCTGAGCCTGGAAGCCAAGGGCGATTTCTTCACCAACGGTGAAGTGCGCCGCAGCCTCAGCCTAAACCAGCAGTGGGAACTGTCCCGCAACCTCGGCCTGCGCCTGAGCGCCCAGCGCGAGTACAGCCACCTGTCGACGCCGGTCAATGAAGTGATGCTCGAAGTGAAGTGGTATCACTACTGACCAGAAGCTGGCGATGATCAAAATGTGGCAGCCGGGCTTGCCCGCGATAGCGGTGTATCAGCAACGGCCCGGCTGACTGACCCACCGTCATCGCCGGCACGTTTTGGATTCGCCCACGTCTTTCTCACCTCCCTTTCACACCTCCCCGACAAATCCCCTTCTAGACTCTCCCTATCAGCCGTGAAACGGCCAGGGAGTACGCCATGTGGCGGTATGCGCTAATGCTGTGTGCGGTGGTGTGGCTGGCGGGTTGCCAATCCACTCATCAGGAGTTGTTGGCCAAGGGTTATCCACCGGCGTTTGCCGACGGTTTTGATGATGGCTGCAGCAGTGGTCGCCAGGCCGCTGGGGTGATCACCGGGGAGTTTCGCAAGAATGTGCCGCGCTACTTGAAAGACCGCCAATACGCCGAAGGCTGGGAGGATGGTTTTCGTCAGTGCAAGGCCATGCGAGAGAACGAAGAGTTGCGCGACTACAAGGACAATCACTGGGATGACCGCGAACGTGCGTGGCAGCAGGAGAAAGACAAAGACGCAGCCAGGGCGTATCGCTCGCAATAGGTCTGCGTCGACCTTACCGGCGGATACGCAGAGCGTGGGAACGATCGTGCGGCGAACATGGCCCAAACTCCATAGGAGGAGCATGTCATGAGCCGAGCTTTCGTAAACGAAGATAACGCTGCCGCCCAGGCCGACCAGCCGGTGGAGCGCCAGATCAGCGAGCAACCCAATCGCCTCACCGCGCAAGGGTTGGCGCAGTTACAGGCCAAAGTCGCGCAGTTGCAGCACGAATACAGCCTCGAATCTGCCAAAGACGATAAGCAGCGCCAGGCGGATCTCGAGCGCGATCTGCGCTACTTCAATCAGCGCGTGCAGAGCGCCCAAGTGGTGCCACCGGCCAAGTCTACCGACAAGGTGCAGATCGGCAATTGGGTCACCTTTGCCAACGAGCAGGACGAGCAGCAGCGCATCCAATTAGTCGGTGAAGACCAGGCCGACGCCACCGCCAACCTGATCAACTGGGGCTCGCCGCTGGGCCGCGCGTTACTCGGTGCCCAGGTCGGCGACGAAGTGCTGTGGAAGCGCCCCGTCGGTGACCAGTTGATCGAAGTGCTGGTGATCGAACCCGAGGCCTAGACGATGCCTTGCGCGAGCATCGCATCGGCGACTTTGACGAAGCCCGCGATGTTCGCGCCCTTCACATAGTTGATCCGACCGTTTTCCTCGCCGTAATGCACGCAGGCATGGTGGATCGACTGCATGATGTTGTGCAGCTTGCTGTCCACTTCACCGGCAGTCCACAGCAGGCGCATGGCGTTCTGCGACATTTCCAGGCCGCTGACGGCCACGCCGCCGGCATTGGACGCCTTGCCCGGCGCGAACAGAATGCCCGCCTCGATGAAGATATCCACCGCCGCCAACGTGGTCGGCATGTTGGCGCCTTCGGCCACGCAGATGCAGCCGTTGCGCAGCAGGGTGCGGGCCGCTTCGGCGTCGAGTTCGTTCTGCGTGGCGCAGGGCAGCGCGATATCGCAGGCCAGCTCCCAAGGGGTCTTGCCTTTGCGGAACTCCAGGCCAAAACGCTCGGCCAGCTCGCTGATACGGCCGCGCTGTACGTTTTTCAGTTCGAGCAGGGCTGACCATTGCTCTTCGGTCAAACCGCTTTCGGCGTACAAGGTGCCTTCGGAATCGGACAGCGAAACCACCTTGCCGCCCAGATCCATCACCTTGCGCGCCGCGTATTGCGCCACGTTGCCGGAGCCGGAAACGGCCACGCGCTTGCCTTCGACCCGCTGGCCATTGCGCTTGAGCATTTCCTCAGCGAAGTACACACAGCCGAACCCGGTGGCTTCCGGGCGGATCAGGCTGCCGCCGTAGGTCATGCCCTTGCCGGTCAGTACCGAGGTGAACTGGTTGCTCAGGCGCTTGTACTGCCCAAACAGAAAACCGATTTCACGGGCGCCCACGCCAATATCGCCGGCCGGCACGTCCACGTCGGCGCCGATATGGCGGTACAACTCACTCATGAAGGCCTGGCAAAAGCGCATGACTTCGGCGTCGCTCTTGCCCTTGGGATCGAAGTCCGAACCGCCCTTGCCGCCGCCCATGGGCAAGGAGGTCAGGGAATTCTTGAAGGTCTGCTCGAAGGCGAGGAATTTGAGTACGCCCAGGTTCACCGACGGGTGGAAGCGCAGGCCGCCCTTGTAGGGGCCGATGGCGCTGTTCATCTGGATGCGAAACCCGCGATTGACCTGGACCTTGCCATGATCATCCACCCACGAGACCCGGAAGGTAATCGCGCGCTCCGGCTCGCAGATGCGCTCCAGGATGCCCGAGGTCAGGTAGTGGGGGTTGGCTTCAAGAAACGGCCACAAGCTGCGTAGGACTTCTTCTACCGCCTGGTGGAATTCCGGCTGGTCGGGGTCGCGTTTCTTGAGGCGCGAAAGGAAGGATTCGACAGATTCGATCATGGAGAAGTCTCGGCAAATTGATTGTTTTTAAGGGAGATTGAGCCGGACATTAGCAATTCATGCTGCACCTGAAAAGCGCAAGATGTCGCTTTTGTGAATTTAAATGGTGCATTGGATATAAATAAATCGGCTTTTTTGCACCAAGAAAGGGATTTCAACCTGAAGCATGCACCAGCCTTTAAACCGCTATCGCAGGCAAGCCAGCTCCCACATTTGACATGTGTTCCCACTTTGGAATGCGGTCGAATGTGGGAGCGGGCTTGCTCGCGAATGAATTCAACTCGGTGTGCCTGAGTAACACGCAAAAAAAACGGAGCCCGAAGGCTCCGTTTTTTTAAACCAACCCGAATCAGGCCAGTTTTTTGTGCCGTACACGGTGCGGCTGGGCAGCAGCATCGCCCAAGCGCTTTTTACGGTCGGCTTCGTACTCGGTGTAGTTGCCTTCGAAGAACACCGCTTGGGAGTCGTCTTCGTACGCCAGGATGTGAGTGGCCACACGGTCAAGGAACCACCGATCGTGAGAGATCACAATGGCGGCGCCCGGGAAGTCCAGCAGGGCTTCTTCCAGGGAACGCAGGGTTTCAACGTCGAGGTCGTTGGACGGTTCGTCGAGCAGCAGGACGTTGCCGCCCTCTTTCAGGGTCAGGGCCAGGTGCAAGCGACCACGCTCACCACCGGACAGGTCCTTGACGAACTTCTGCTGGTCGCCGCCCTTGAAGTTGAAACGACCGACGTAGGTACGCGACGGGATTTCATAGTTGCCGATGCGGATCTGGTCGGAACCGTCGGAAATCTGCTGGAACACCGTCTTGCTGCCGTCGAGGTCGTCGCGGCTCTGGTCAACGCAGGCCAGCTGCACGGTTTCACCGATCTCGATGCTGCCGGAGTCCGGGGTTTCCTTGCCCATCAGCATGCGGAACAGCGTAGATTTACCCGCACCGTTACCACCGATAACGCCGACGATCGCGCCTTTTGGCATCGAGAACGACAGGTTGTCGATCAGCACGCGGTCGCCATAGCCTTTGGAAACGTTCTTGAACTCGATGACCTTGTCACCCAGGCGCGGACCGGCCGGGATGTAGATCTCGTTGGTTTCGCTGCGCTTCTGGAATTCCTGCGATTGCATTTCTTCGAAGCGTTGCAGACGTGCCTTGGATTTGGACTGGCGGGCCTTGGCGCCTTTGCGCACCCACTCCAGTTCTTCCTTCATGGCTTTTTCGTGGGCCGATTGCTGCTTGGATTCGGCCGCCAGACGGTCGGACTTGGCTTCCAGCCAACCGGAGTAGTTGCCCTCGTAAGGGATACCGGCGCCACGGTCGAGCTCGAGGATCCAGCCGGCGACGTTGTCCAGGAAGTACCGGTCGTGCGTGATCGCAACCACGGTGCCCGGGAAATCGTGAAGGAAGTGTTCCAGCCAGGCGACGGAATCGGCGTCCAGGTGGTTGGTCGGTTCGTCGAGCAGCAGCATGTCGGGAGCCGACAGCAGCAGGCGGCACAGGGCCACACGGCGCTTCTCACCACCGGACAGGTGTTCGACCTTGGCGTCCCACGCCGGCAGGCGCAGCGCATCGGCGGCGACTTCCAGCTGGCGCTCCAGGTTGTGACCGTCGCCGGCCTGCAGGATGGCTTCGAGCTTGGCCTGTTCGGCGGCGAGCTTGTCGAAGTCGGCATCCGGTTCAGCGTAGGCGGCGTAGACCTCATCCAGGCGCGCCTGGGCGTCCTTGATCACGCTGACGGCCTCTTCGACCACTTCACGCACGGTCTTGGCCGGGTCCAGCTGCGGCTCCTGCGGCAGGTAGCCGATGTTCAGTTCGGGCATCGGGCGAGCTTCGCCTTCGAACTCGGTGTCGACGCCGGCCATGATTTTCAACAGCGTGGACTTACCCGAACCGTTGAGGCCGAGCACGCCGATCTTGGCGCCGGGGAAGAAGGACAGCGAAATGTTTTTCAGGATTTCCCGCTTCGGCGGAACAACTTTTCCCAGCCGATGCATGGTGAAGACGTATTGAGCCATGGTGAACCTAGCGTCAGTGACTGATGAATTGAGCGGGCGAAGCCCGTGCCAGGCCATGCGCCGCGCGGGCCGTTGACGGTAATCAATGCCTGCGTGCGGAAAAAGCCTGAATGTCTGGGGCTGGAACGCCCCCGCGTAACCGGCAAAGCTACCTGAATGCGCTGGGCCAGTCCAGCCAGGCGGGGCTGGCACTTTGCCACAAGTCAAGGCATGCTAGCCGCCCTCCGGGCGTCCGGCTTATAGTGCACGTCGCGCGCCAGTCCAGCCAAACCGCAGGATCACAGCTTGTCCAAAGTCACGCCGCCCACTCCCCTGCGCGCCGCTCATATAGCGCCGGGAGCGCCCCTGCACGGCACCCTCAAAGGCGCGTTGGCGACGCTTGTCCTCATGTTGCTCGCATTATTGTTCTGGCAACTGCTGGACCAGTTGCAGCAGAACCAGAAGAACCAGCAGCAATACACCATCGACTACAGCGCCGACCTGGCTGAGCAGATCAGTCTGAATATGGGCCTGAGCGCAAAAATCGCCCTGAACCTGCTGCCGATGGTCGAGCCACCGCGCGACAGCGAACAGCAACAGGCATTGATGCGCACCCTGCAACGTTCGCTGCCGGAACTGCGCAGCATCGCCCTGCTCGCCCCCAGCGGCGCGATGATCAGTGACAGCGCCAATGACAGCCAGGACGGTCCCTGGCTCGAAGAACTGGTGCAGCGCAGCCACGCCCAGTCCTACTACCTGAGCAACAACAACGACGGCGCCATCATCTATCTATTGCTGCACCAGCCCAGCGGCGGTTCCAGGATGTACTGGGTGCTGCGCCTGGCACCCAATTACCTGACCAGCCTCACGCGCCAGGACGGCCAGGGCCAGCGCCCCATGTGGGCCATCGAGAACCGCATCAACCACCGTGTCATCAGTCGCGACAGCGGCATGCCGGCCCAGTGGGCCAGCGCCCTCACCCCCGACGAGTTGAATAAAAGCGTGCTGGTCACGCCCCTGAGCAAAAGCGACTGGCAATTGCGCGGGCTGTTCGACCGCACCGCCGTGCTGGAACAACTGCTGCCGGCGTTCATCGGCAAATGCCTGCTGGGCCTGGCGTTTTCCCTGATCCCGGTGATCGTGCTGCTGAACATGCGCCGCCGCCAGCGCCAGGTGCATGAGGGCCGGCGGCGCTACCAGGATATTTTCGAAGGCACCGGCGTGGCCTTGTGCGTGCTGGACCTGTCGGGCCTGAATGCCTGCTTCGACCGGGCGCAGCTGCAGACCCGCGAGCAGCTCAAGGCCTGGCTGCAGGACAACCCGCTCGAACGCCAGCAACTGCTCAAGGAACTGCGCATCACCGAGGTCAATCAGGTCGCGGTGCGCCTGTTGAATGTCGGCTCCTGCGAAGAAGCCTGGGAGCGGCTGGTCGATGATTGCCCGCGCAACGCCACCTCCATCGGCTACCAGATACTCGAGGCCGTGCTCACCCAACAGCACCAGCTGGAGCTGGAAATCCAGCTCAAGGACGTGGCCGGCAACGAGCAATACCTGTGGCTGGTGATGCGCCTGCCCGAGCAACAGGATGATTTCAAGGCAGTGATCCTAAGCATCAGCGATATCACCAGCCGCAAGCTGATCGAATTGTCGCTGGTGGAGCGTGAAAGCTTTTGGTCGGACGTGGTGCGCACCGTGCCCGACCACCTGTATGTGCAGGATGTGATCAGCCAGCGCATGATTTTCAGCAACCACCACCTGGGCCACACCCTCGGCTATAACAAGGCCGAACTGCAGCAAATGGGCGAGTACTTCTGGGAAATCCTGCTGCACCCCGAGGACGCCGAGCATTACCACGACTTGCGCCAGCAACAACGCGAGATCGGCTACACCACCCAACTGCAATGCCAGCTGCGCTTTCGCCATCGCAATAACCAGTGGCGACGCTTTGATATCCGCGAGCAGGCCCTGGCCCGGGACAAGACCGCGCTGGTCACGCGCATCATCGGCGTGGCCAAGGACATCACCGACCAGATCGAAGCCAGCGAATCCCTGCGCGACAGCGAACAACGCTACCGCATGCTGGCCGAAAGCATCAGCGACGTGATCTGCTCCACCGACAGCCAATTGGCCCTCAACTACATCAGCCCGTCGGTCAACGCCGTGCTCGGTTACGACGTGGAATGGGTGTTCAAGAACGGCTGGCAATCGATCATCGCCAACCCGCAGCAATTGACCGGCATCTACAGCCTGGTGGAACAGGTCAGCCGCGCGCTCGGCGATCCCGAGGCGCTGAACCGGCTGCGTGATGAAATACAGACCCAGCTGTTCCTGTTCGACTGCCTGCGCGCCGACGGTCGCAAAGTGCCGATCGAACTGCGCCTGGTGCTGGTATGGGACGAGCACGGCGCCTTCGAGGGCATCCTCGGCGTGGGCCGTGATATCAGCCAGCAACGCCGCGCCGAAAAAGACCTGCGCATGGCCGCCACGGTATTCGAGCACTCCACCTCGGCGATCCTGATCACCGACCCGGCCGGCTATATCGTGCAGGCCAACGAGGCGTTCAGCCGGGTCAGCGGCTACGCGGTGACGGATGTCCTCGATCAGTTGCCGAACATGCTCACCGTCGACGAGCAACAGGAAGCCCACCTGCGCTACGTGCTCAAGCAACTGCACCAGCACAGCACCTGGGAAGGCGAAGTCTGGCTCAAGCGCCGTAACGGCGAGCATTACCCGGCCTGGGTCGGCATCACGGCGGTGTTCGACGACGAAGGCGACCTGGCCAGCTACGTGTGCTTCTTCAGTGACATCAGCGAGCGCAAGGCCAGCGAACAGCGTATCCACCGCCTGGCGTACTACGACGCCCTGACCCACCTGCCCAACCGCACGCTGTTCCAGGACCGCCTGCACACTGCGCTGCAGTCGGCCGAGCGGCAGAAGTCGTGGGTGGTGTTGATGTTCCTCGACCTCGACCGCTTCAAACCGATCAACGACTCCCTGGGCCACGCCGCCGGCGACCGCATGCTCAAGGAAATGGCGACCCGCCTGCTCGGCTGCGTGGCCGAAGACGACACCGTGGCACGCATGGGCGGCGACGAGTTCACCTTGCTCCTGCAACCACGGGTCAACCGCGAAATGGCGCTGAACCGCGCGATCCACGTGGCCGAGCAGATCCTCGCCAGCCTGGTCAAGCCGTTCGTGCTGGAAGGCCGCGAGTTCTTCGTGACCGCGAGTATCGGCATCGCCTTGAGCCCGCAGGACGGCAACGAACTGAGCCAACTGATGAAGAACGCCGACACGGCGATGTATCACGCCAAGGAGCGCGGTAAAAACAACTTCCAGTTCTACCAGGCCGACATGAACGCCAGCGCCCTGGAGCGCCTGGAGCTGGAAAGTGATCTGCGCCATGCGCTGGACCAGAACGAATTCGTGCTCTATTACCAGCCGCAGTTCAGCGGCGACGGCAAACGCCTGACCGGCGCCGAGGCCCTGCTGCGCTGGCGCCATCCGCGTCGCGGGCTGGTGCCACCGGGCGACTTCATCCCGGTGCTGGAGGAATTGGGCCTGGTGGTCGACGTGGGCGACTGGGTGATCAGCGAGGCGTGCCGCCAGCTCAAGACCTGGCACCAGAACAAGGTCCGCGTGCCGAAAGTCTCGGTGAACATCTCCGCGCGGCAGTTCTCCGACGGCCAACTGGGCACGCGCATCGCCACCATCCTCAAGGACACCGGCCTGCCGCCGGCGTGCCTGGAGCTGGAGCTGACCGAAAGTATCCTGATGCGCGAAGTCAACGAAGCCATGCACATCCTCGACAGCCTGAAAAACCTCGGCCTGAGCATTGCGGTAGACGACTTCGGTACTGGCTATTCGTCGCTCAACTACCTCAAGCAATTTCCCATCGACGTGTTGAAAATCGACCGTACCTTCGTCGATGGCCTGCCGTCCGGCGAGCAGGACGCACAGATCGCCCGGGCGATTATTGCCATGGCCCACAGCCTGAACCTGGCAGTGATCGCCGAAGGCGTGGAAACCCATGAGCAACTGGATTTCCTGCGTGAGCACGGCTGTGACGAGGTGCAGGGCTACCTGTTCGGGCGGCCGATGCCGGCGAATCGGTTCGAGGCGCAATTCAGCAATGATGCGCTGTTCATGTTCGACTGAAACCCTCAGGTGATGCGGATGGCCTCTTCGCGAGCAAGCCCGCTCCCACATTCGACCGTATTCCACCTGAAGGAACCCGATTGAATGTGGGAGCGGGCTTGCTCGCGAAGGCGCCCGAACAAACACCACCTATCCCCAGATGAGCCCCGCTTGTCCGCGACATGATGTCCTTTCATATGCCATCTAAAACCCATTGGGTTAGAATGCCCTCCTTTTCTGCCCCCGATCCTTGAGGACCGCCATGTTCAGCCGTGATTTGACTATTGCCAAGTACGACGCCGATCTCTTCGCCGCCATGGAGCAAGAAGCCGTGCGCCAGGAAGAGCACATTGAGCTGATCGCTTCGGAAAACTACACCAGCCCTGCGGTGATGGAGGCTCAAGGCTCGGTTCTGACCAACAAGTACGCCGAAGGCTACCCAGGCAAGCGCTACTACGGCGGTTGCGAGTACGTCGACGTGGTTGAGCAATTGGCCATCGACCGTGCCAAGGAACTGTTCGGCGCCGATTACGCCAACGTCCAGCCACACGCCGGCTCCCAGGCCAACAGCGCCGTGTACCTGGCCCTGCTGCAAGGCGGCGACACCATCCTGGGCATGAGCCTGGCCCACGGCGGTCACCTGACCCACGGCGCCAGCGTTTCCTCCTCGGGCAAGCTGTACAACGCCGTTCAATACGGTATCGATGCCAACGGCCTGATCGACTACGACGAAGTCGAGCGCCTGGCGGTCGAGCACAAGCCAAAAATGATCGTGGCCGGTTTCTCTGCCTACTCGCAGATCCTGGATTTCCCACGCTTCCGTGAGATCGCTGACAAAGTCGGCGCCTACCTGTTCGTCGACATGGCTCACGTAGCCGGTCTGGTCGCCGCTGGCGTCTACCCGAACCCAGTGCCTTACGCTGACGTCGTGACCACCACCACGCACAAGACCCTGCGCGGTCCACGTGGCGGCCTGATCCTGGCGCGCGCCAACGCCGACATCGAGAAGAAGCTGAACTCCGCCGTATTCCCGGGCGCCCAGGGTGGCCCGCTGGAGCACGTGATCGCAGCTAAAGCGATCTGCTTCAAGGAAGCGCTGCAGCCTGAGTTCAAGACTTACCAGCAACAAGTGGTGAAGAACGCCCAGACCATGGCCAGCGTGTTTATCGAACGCGGCTTCGACGTGGTTTCCGGCGGTACTGAGAACCACCTGTTCCTGCTGTCGCTGATCAAGCAGGACATCTCCGGTAAAGATGCTGACGCTGCCCTGGGCAAAGCCTTCATCACCGTGAACAAAAACTCCGTGCCGAACGACCCACGTTCGCCGTTCGTCACCTCCGGCCTGCGCTTCGGTACTCCGGCGGTGACCACTCGTGGCTTTAAAGAAGCAGAGTGCAAGGAACTGGCCGGCTGGATCTGCGACATCCTGGCAGACCTGAACAACGAAGCCGTGATCGACGCGGTCCGTGAGAAGGTCAAGGCCATCTGCAAGAAGCTGCCGGTCTACGGCGCTTGATTGCAGTTGCTTGAATGAAAAAGCCCGGCTCAAGAGCCGGGCTTTTTTGTGGCTGATCGTTCCCACGCTCCGCGTGGGAATGCCTCTTGTGACGCTCTGCGTCACGCTTTGGGACGCGGAGCGTCCTGACCCGCATTCCCACGCAGAGCGTGGGAACGATCAGGATTGGTAAACCCGTGCAAACCCTTCGCGGATTTTGTCTTCGGGCAACTCATCGGCAATAAACACAATCACACTCTCGCGCACCTCGCCCTCGGCCCACTCGGTGTCCCAATCGAACCCGTAGAGCTTCAGCACGCCCTGGAACACCATGCGCCGGTCCTCTCCGGCAATGTTCAGCACGCCCTTGTAGCGCAGCAGCTGCTTGCCGTGGTCTTCCAGCAGCTCATTCATGAACTCACTGAGGCGGTCGATATCCAGCGGATGCTCGGTGCGCAGCACCAGGCTGGAGATACGGTCGATGGACGGCGCCGCACTCACCGGGCGCAGGCTCATGCCGGCGTTGAGGTTGAAGCCGCGGACATCGAGCAACTCGGCCAGGTCGATGGCGCCATGGTCCACCACACGAATCGGCGCGCGGCGGTTGATGCGGGTCAGGCGCTCGCTGAGGGCCTCGAAGGTGGCGTCGTCCACCAGGTCACGCTTGCTCACCAGCAGGCGGTCGGCAAAACCGATCTGGGCCTGGGCGATGGTCTGGGTCAGGTGGTGCTCGGCATGCGCCGCGTCCACCAGGGTGATGATGCCGTCGAGGATATAGCGCTCGCGCAGTTCTTCATCGATAAAAAAGGTCTGCGCCACCGGCGCCGGATCGGCCAGGCCGGTGCACTCGATCACCAGGCGGTCGAAGACGATCTCGCCACTGTCCAGGCGTTCCAGCAGCAGGTACAGGGCTTTGGTCAGGTCGGTGTGGATGGTGCAGCACACGCAACCGTTGGACAGGGTCATGACTTGCACCGGTTCTGTACCCAACAGCTGGGTATCGATTCCGGCGTCACTGAATTCGTTTTCGATCACGGCGATTTTCAAGCCGTGCTCGGCCTTGAGCAGATGGCGCAGCAAAGTGGTCTTGCCGGCGCCGAGGAAGCCGCTGAGGACGGTGACGGGGATGGGAGAGGACAAAGACAGTTCTCCTGATAACTGAAAGAACACAAAACAAATGTGGGAGCGGGCTTGCTCGCGAAGGCGGTGTATCAGTCGAAGTATGCATCAACTGACAGACCGCCTTCGCGAGCAAGCCCGCTCCCACATGGAGTCACCGCCAACCCGGGTACCGGGTTAGCAGCACTTAGGCCCACCCTTGCCACCGTAACGGGCTTCCTGGCGCTCCCGGAAGAACGCCTTGTAGTCCATCACCGGTTTGTCCGGGTGTTTGGTTTGCATATGCTCGACGTAGGTGTCGTAGTCGGGCATGCCGACCATCAGGCGCGCGGCCTGACCGAGGTATTTACCGAGGCGACTGATGTCATTGAACATGGCTGCAATCCTCGTTTACGCGTCCGGTACGGCCTGGAACGGGGCTTCTTTATCCGTACGTTCCTTGTTGCCCCAGGCGGCGACGCCGACCTTGAGCGCATAGAACAGGATGCTGAATACCACGAACAGGAACAGTGCTGTCAGCGTTGCGTTGGTGTAGGCGTTCCAGATCACGTGCTGCATCTGGTCGACGCTCTTGGCCGGGGCCAGGATCTGGCCGTTGGCCAGCGCATCACTGTACTTCTTCGCCAGCGACAGGAAGCCGATCGCCGGGTTGGCGTCGAACAGCTTGATGAAGCCCGCGGTGGTGGTGCAGATCAGCAGCCATACGGCCGGAAGCATGGTCACCCAGATGTAGCGTTGGCGTTTCATTTTGATCAGTACAACGGTCGCCAGCATCAGCGCGATACCCGCCAGCATCTGGTTGGAGATACCGAACAGCGGCCACAAGGTGTTGATGCCGCCCAGTGGGTCGATCACGCCCTGGTACAGCAGGTACCCCCACATCGCCACACAACCGGCGGTGGCAATCAGGTTGGCTGTCCACGACTCGGTGCGCTTGAGCGACGGCACGAACGAACCCAGCAGGTCCTGCAGCATGAAGCGACCGGCACGGGTGCCGGCGTCGACTGCCGTGAGGATGAACAACGCCTCGAACAGGATTGCAAAGTGGTACCAGAACGCCATGGTGTTTTCACCCGGCAGCACACTGTGCAGGATCTGCGCGATACCCACGGCCAGCGTCGGTGCACCGCCGGCACGCGCCAGGATGGTGGTCTCGCCGATGTCATGGGCCACGGCCTGCAACGCCTCAGGCGTTATCGCAAAGCCCCAGCTGCTGACGGTTTGCGCCACGGTCATCACGTCACCGCCGACCACAGCGGCCGGGCTGTTCATGGCGAAGTACACGCCAGGCTCAATCACGGAAGCCGCGACCATGGCCATGATGGCCACGAACGACTCCATCAGCATCGCGCCGTAGCCGATGTAACGGGCGTTGACTTCGTTATCCAGCAGCTTGGGCGTGGTGCCCGAGGAAATCAGCGCGTGGAAACCCGAGACCGCGCCACAGGCGATGGTGATGAACAGGAACGGGAACAGGCCGCCCTTCCACACCGGGCCGGTGCCGTCGATGAACTGGGTCAGGGCCGGCATTTTCAGCTCTGGCATGGTGACCAGGATGCCGATCGCCAGGGCGATGATGGTGCCGATCTTGAGGAACGTGGAGAGGTAGTCACGCGGCGCCAGGATCAGCCATACCGGCAGTACCGCCGCGACGAAACCGTAGCCGATCAGCATCCAGGTGATCTGGATCCCGGTGAAGGTGAAGGCTTTGGCCCAGGTCGGGTCAGCGGCAATCTGCCCGCCCAGCCAGATCGAGCCCAGCAGCAACAGCACGCCGATGATCGAGATCTCACCGATGCGGCCCGGGCGGATGTAGCGCATGTATACGCCCATGAACATCGCGATCGGGATGGTCGCCATGACCGTGAAGATGCCCCATGGGCTCTCGGCCAGGGCCTTGACCACGATCAGCGCCAGCACCGCGAGGATGATGATCATGATCAGGAAGCAGCCGAACAGCGCGATAGTCCCCGGAATGCGGCCCATCTCTTCGCGAACCATATCCCCCAGGGAACGGCCGTTGCGACGGGTGGACAGGAACAGGACCATGAAGTCCTGCACCGCACCGGCCAGCACCACCCCGGCAATCAGCCACAGGGTGCCCGGCAGATAGCCCATTTGCGCCGCCAATACCGGGCCGACCAGCGGACCTGCACCGGCAATCGCCGCAAAGTGGTGACCGAAAAGGATGTGTTTGTTGGTCGGCACATAGTCCAGACCGTCGTTGTTGAGCACTGCGGGGGTGGCCCGCCGTGGATCGAGTTGCATCACATTGTTAGCGATGAACAGACTGTAGTAACGGTATGCAACCAGGTAGATGGCCACAGCAGCGACCACAATCCACAAGGCGTTGATCGCCTCGCCGCGGCGCAAGGCCACTACGCCCAGGGCGCACGCTCCTACAATTGCCAGCACCAGCCAGGGTAGGTGGCGTAGCAGGCTATTATTATTTTTCATTTTTATATTCCAGCCAGGGTGGACAGAAAGGACAGCCATCCCGAGTTTAGCGCTGTTGGCCTCAAAGACCACCCCCCTACATTGGTCTAGAGCCTTGCAACGGCAAAAAAAGCACAAATAAAAGCCCAATGATGGCGCAGGGCTACAATCCCCTTATCCACAGAGGGTTTGACCATGAGTGAACAGCCGTCAGATCGCCGCCGTTTCCGGCGTATTGCCTTCGATGCCAGGACCACCATTGCACAGGCCGGCTGGAATTGGCCGGTGCAACTGGTGGATTTGTCGCTCAAAGGTTTGTTGGTGCAACGCCCTGATGACTGGCGGGGCAATCGCGCAGAGCCGTTCGACGTCGAGATTCGCCTCGATCCACAGGCGCATATAAAGATGCAGGTCAGGCTGGCCCATGACGATCACGGGCAGTTGGGGTTTGTGTGCGAGCACATTGACCTTGATTCGATCAGCCACCTGCGGCGGCTGATCGAGTTGAACCTCGGTGATGAGGAGGAACTGCACCGCGAGTTGGCGGCACTGCTGGAAACCTGACCGTTCGTGCAGACCTGCATAACGGAGTGTCTGCTAATGATATGCAAGCTGATGCACCGCTATCGCAGGCAAGCCAGCTCCTACATTGAACAGGGTTGCCAGTGGGGTCAGTGCTTACTCGAACAACGCATCCAACGCCTGTTCCAGTCGGGTCACGCCGATCACCTGCAATCCTGGCGGCATCTCCTTCGGGGCATTGCCCTTGGGCACGATGGCGCGCTTGAAGCCGTGCTTGGCGGCCTCCTTCAAACGCTCCTGGCCACTGGGCACCGGGCGAACCTCGCCCGACAGCCCGACTTCACCAAACACCAGCAGGTCATGGGGCAATGGCCGATTGCGCAGACTCGACATCACCGCCGCCATCAACGCCAGGTCGGACGCTGTCTCCAGCACCTTGACCCCACCGACCACGTTGAGGAACACGTCCTGGTCGTGGGTCGGAATGCCGCCATGACGGTGCAAGACCGCCAGCAGCATCGCCAGGCGGTTCTGGTCCAGGCCGAGCGTGACGCGACGGGGGTTGGCCAGGTGGCTGTCATCCACCAAGGCCTGGACTTCGACCAGCATCGGTCGAGTGCCTTCCCACGTGGCCATCACCACACTGCCAGGGACTTCTTCCTGGGCACGGGTCAGAAAAATCGCCGATGGGTTGGAGACTTCTTTCAGCCCGCGGTCAGTCATGGCGAACACGCCCAGCTCATTCACCGCGCCGAAGCGGTTTTTCACTGCCCGCAGCAAGCGCAGGCGACCGTCGGATTCGCCTTCGAAATACAGCACGGTATCGACCATGTGCTCCAGCACCCGTGGCCCGGCCAGGGCGCCTTCCTTGGTTACGTGGCCGACCAGGAAGATCGCCGTGCCGCTTTGCTTGGCATAACGCACCAGCAGCGCCGCACTTTCGCGCACCTGGGATACACCACCCGGCGCTGATTGCAGTTGCTCGGTGAAAATCGTCTGGATCGAGTCAATCACCATGACCTTGGGTTTTTCGATGCGGGCCGTGGCGATGATGCTTTCGATGCAGGTTTCGGTCATGACCCGCAGTTGGTCCTGGGGCAACCCAAGGCGGCGGGCGCGCATGGCCACTTGCTGCTGGGATTCTTCACCCGTGACGTACAGCGCCGGCATGCGGCTGGCGATGCTGCACAGGGTTTGCAACAGGATGGTGGATTTGCCGATGCCCGGGTCACCGCCGATCAGCACCACCGAGCCATCCACCAGGCCGCCGCCAAGTACGCGGTCGAGCTCGCCGGACGCCGTGGAGAAACGCGGGATTTCCTCGACGCTGACTTCGGCCAGGGTCTTGATCTGTGCCTGCTGCCCAGTCCAGCCGGCGCGGCCGGTGGGGGCTGCGGCGCCGCCGCTTTCGATCATGGTTTCCGTCAGGGTGTTCCACGCACCGCACTCGGTGCACTGGCCGGCCCACTTGGGAAAGGTCGCGCCGCACTCGGTGCAGCCGTACATGCGCTTGGCCTTTGCCATTTGAGAACCTCCAACCGAAAAACCGCGATGATAGCTCAGCGCGACGCCGGGGTCCGGATTTCACCGCTGGCCAATCGTGAAGCACTGTTGCCGGCCGGGTCTTCGGCGTCGAGGTTGGCGCCCTTGGCCTTCAAGGCATCCAGCAGCTCGACGCGCTTGAACAGCCCGGCATACATGGCCGCCGTCTGCCCGGCGCCGTTGCGTTGATCGGGATTGCAGTCGGTGGCCAGCAGGCGCTGGGCAATTTTCAGCTCACCCTTGAAGATCGCGCCCATCAACGCGGTATTGCCACGTTTGTCCTGCACGCAGGCATCGGCGCCGGCCGCGAGCAGGCGCTCCACGTAGGCGCTTTCGCCGTGGTAGGCCGCCAGGATCAGCGCGGTGTAGCCCTTTTCATCCTGGGTGTTGAGGCTGTAGCCGGAATCGATAAAGGTGTCGAGCATGTCGAGGTCGCCACGGCGGGCAGCGTCGAAATAGTAATCCTGCAGCTGCGCCTGGAGCGCGACGGGATCATTGGCGGCGGGCTGCTCGGCCAACACGTTCAGCGACCAGCAGGCCAGCAGAGCCCATAAGAAGGTACGCATCATTCAATCCTCTGCGTAACCCTGCAGGCGCCGGCTTGCCGGTGATGGCGGCGTTGAATACGCCATCGCCGGCAAGCCGGCGCCTACGGGGGGGTGCGTGGTTAGTCGGTGAGTTTTTCCGCCAGCGCCTTCACGCGTGCCAGGTCACCCTTGGCAACTTTGGCCACACCCGTGCCGTACTCCGGGTCGGCCTTGTAGAGGAACGACAGGATGATGTGCTTGCTCTCGTCATCGGTGGTGGCCAGGGAGCCGCCGAAGTTCTCGATCAGGTCCTGGCGCTCTTTCTTGCTGTAGGAGCGATACAGGTCGCCGGCTTGCTTGAAGTTCTGCTCACGCTGGATCTTCGCCTGCTGGGTGCTGCCCGACAGGGCCGACTGGCTGTAGCGCGCGGCTTGCGGTTCTTCACGTGGCAGCAGGCGGCTTGGCTGGTAGTTCACGCCCGTGGAGGTCTTGCCGGCATTCATTGCGCCGTCCTGGTTGCCGTTGTTGACGGTGACCCGTGGCGCGTTGATCGGCAATTGCAGGGCATTGGCGCCCAGGCGGTACATCTGTGTGTCAGCGTAGGAGAACACCCGGCCTTGCAGCAGGCGGTCCTCTGACGGCTCGATGCCCGGCACCAGGTTGGACGGGGCCATGGCCACCTGCTCGGTTTCCTGGAAGACATTGGCCGGGTTGCGGTTCAGCACCATCTGCCCGACTTTGCGCTCCGGTACGCCCGGCCAGATCTTGGTGGCATCCAGCGGGTCGAAATCGAACTTGGCCAGGTCCTCAGGCTTGAGCACCTGCACGTACAGGTCCCACTTGGGGAAATCCCCTTTGTTGATATGGGTGACCAGGTCATGGGTCATGTGGCTGTAGTCACGGCCCTGCACGTCGACGACCTGCTTGGGATCAAGGTTCTTGAGGCCCTGCTGGCTCTTCCAGTGGAACTTGACGTAGTGCACTTCGCCCTTGGCGTTGATCAGCTTGTAGGCGTGCACGCCATTGCCGTCCATTTCCCGGTAGCTGGCCGGGGTGCCCGAGTCGGAATACAGCTCGGTCAGCGTGCGCGTGGACTCTGGCACATGGGAGAAGAAGTCGAAGCGGCGAGAATCGTCATCGAGGTTGGTGCGCGGGTCCGGCTTGAAGGCGTGGACCATGTCCGGGAACTTGATGGCATCGCGGATAAAGAACGTCGGGAAGTTATTGCCAACGAGGTCCCAATTGCCCTCGGCGGTGTAGAACTTGGTGGCGAAACCGCGCGGGTCGCGCAGGGTTTCCGGGGAGTGGTTGCCGTGCACCACAGAGGAAAAACGCACGAACACCGGGGTGCTTTCGCCAGCGGCGAAGACCTTGGCCTTGCTCAGGTCGCTGAGATTGTCGGTCACCGTGAAGGTGCCGTGGGCGCCCGTGCCACGGGCATGCACGACGCGCTCGGGGATGCGCTCGCGGTCAAAGCGTTGCAGCTTCTGGATCAACTGCACGTCCTGCAGCAGCACCGGGCCATTGGCGCCGGCGGTCTGCGAGTTCTGGTTGTCGCCAACGGCAGCACCGTTGTCGCGGGTCAGGTTGGCGGCTTGCACTGACAGCGAAAGCAGGCTGGCGGTCGCGACTACCAGCGCATATCGCGCCGATAGAGGCCGGCGGCTCATTGAGTTCTTCATCGAGGTGTCCTCTGGTTTTTTTGATGCACATTCAGTTGTGCTTGCCAGAGGCTAGTGACCCGAGCACCAGAAGATAAATAGAAAAGCCGCACTAACCCGATTGAAAAAATAGTGTGGTAAGCCACTGATTTGGCGAGTATTTCGCGCGCGATTGGTGGCACTTTGCAAACTATTTGCGATTTAATGTGTCGATAAAAACTAACAGTGTTAACGGTTGTGTCAGGCAAGCCCGCTATGACTGACTTACACTGGGTTCCACCCTTCTCATCTGTAACAAGGAATAACCTATGGGCGTGATCAGTGAGTTCAAGGCCTTCGCGGTCAAAGGTAATGTGGTCGATATGGCCGTCGGTATTATCATCGGCGCCGCCTTCGGCAAAATTGTTTCCTCGTTTGTAGGCGACGTGGTGATGCCGCCACTGGGCCTGTTGATCGGCGGCGTGGACTTCGGTGATCTGGCGATAACGCTCAAGGCTGCGCAGGGTGACGTCCCCGCGGTGGTACTGGCCTATGGCAAGTTCATCCAGAGCGTGGTCGACTTCCTGATCGTTGCGTTTGCGATCTTCATGGGCGTAAAGGCGATCAATCGCCTGAAACGTGAAGAGGCCGTGGCACCAAGCCTGCCGCCGACGCCTACCAAGGAAGAGGTCTTGCTGGGCGAGATCCGTGACCTGCTCAAGGCACAGAACGACAAGCCGCTTTAACCGATAAGGGCTGTGTCAGAGGCGCCTGTTGCAGGCGCCTTTTTTATTACCAGTAGTTTTCCACTGCCACCTGGCCCGGGCGCCGGCTCAAGCTCAATTGCAGGTCGCGCTGCTTGAGCAACTGGCGAGTGTCATCGACCATCTGCGGGTTGCCGCAAATCAGTACACGGGAATGCTCAGGCGTCAGCTCGACCCCGGCCGCGCGCTCCAACTCGCCGTTTTCGATCAGCGTGGTAATGCGCGCGTTCAAGGCGCCGGGATGCGGCTCGCGGGTCACGATCGGAAGGTAGGTCAGTTTGTGCGCGTACTCGGCGAGGTACTCACGCTCGCCCAGTTCGGAGATCAGCACCTGATAGGCCAGCTCCTTGGCCTCACGCGCGCTGTACACCAGAATGATGCGCTCGAATTTCTCCCAGACTTCGAAATCCTGCAGGATCGACAAAAACGGCGCCACCCCGGTGCCGGTCCCCAACATCCACAAATCACGGCCATCGACAAAACGGTTCAACGTCAGGAAACCCGTGGCCTGGCGCTCGACCATCAGGGTATCGCCCACTCGCAGGCGGCTCAGTTCACTGGTGAATTCCCCGCCAGGCACCACAATCGAGAAGAAATCCAGGTGCTCATCGAACGGCGAAGACACCACGGAATAGGCGCGCCACACCGTGCTGCCGTCGGCCTTGGTCACCCCCAGACGTACGAACTGACCCGCCGTGAAGCGGAATCCCGGGTCGCGTGTGGTGCGCAGCGTAAACAGGCTGGGGGTCAGCGATTGCACGTCGAGCAAGGTCTGGCGGGTAAATTTCTCAGCACTGGCCGTCATGGGAGGCTCCGTTCTACAGGAGCCCTAGTGTCCCTCAAAGTCGCGCGCGGAAACACCGGTGGTTTGTAGTGGAATCCCATGCGCACGCAAGTATGGCTATCTAATAGCATCACTAATCAATTGGCTATTAAGCCCTTTCCCGACGTTACAAACGCACCACAACTTGTGCGTGACACAATCTTCAACCCACTAAAAAACCGCAAGAAATTTATTCAGCGCTGGGAATGAGTTGCAATAATCGAATAAAAAATCTCAAGCACCGCCCGTCAATAACCAAATTTTCATCTTGCCTTGCAGGCCATGTCCTACACTCATTTCCTGCGGCGTAGGGAGTCCAGGACGTATCCCCAGTCGCGCAGAACCTCATGGAGATTCACCAATGGTTAACTGGCGTAATTCAAGACTTCCCAAGCTGGAAGGCGAGAGCGAAACCACCAGTCTTTTTGACCTAGCCGTCAATCACACCTACGCACTCGGCTTTCAGTACTGCTCATTTACCATGACTTCGCAACGACCTGACACTCAGGCGAAGCCCATTTGCATCAACAACTATCCGGAGGAATGGAACAAACTGTATAACCAGGCCCGCTTCTTTGAAGTTGATCCGGTCGTTAAACATTGCAAAACTTGTGTATTGCCCCTGGTCTGGGAGGAAAAAACCTTCAAGGATTCCCCCTCCCTCTGGTCCCTGGCCCAGACATGTGGCGTGAACCTGGGCTGGACTCAAGCCGTGCATGATTTCCAGGGCGTGTTCAGCATGCTCACCCTGGGCCGCGGCAAAGGTGCGGTCAGCCCGGAAGAATTGTATGAAAAGGCCGGCCAGGTACTCTGGCTGTGCCATGCGCTCCACACGGTCGTAGCACAGACCTACACCGACACCGCAACCAGCAGCCCTGCGAGCAAACTGACCCCACGGGAAACCGAAATCCTCAAGTGGTCGGCCATGGGCAAGACCGCCGCGGATATCGCTACCATCCTGTGCCTGTCCGAACGCACGGTAGGCTTTCATATTTGCAGTTGCTTCAAGAAGCTGGGCGTCAACAACAAGATTGCCGCCGTGCTCTGCGCTTCGAAAGCGGGGTTGTTTTAAGCGCGGCTGAGACTACGCATGTAATCCCCCCTGAAAAAAGTAACATTTGCGGCAAATGTCTGAGTGCTGAGCGACCCTGCCGGGGTCCTGCCCGCCGTTCACTCAGACCGTTGTGCAGGCCACTGCCCGACGCCCATCGATTACCCAGAGCCTCCCCGCCATGCCCCTGCTCGACACGCCCTTCGCCCAGCTCGATCTGATTCGCCAGCCAGAACAGCACAACGATCCGCTGCAAGCCTTCGACGCGGCCGACGAGTACCTCCTCAGCTACCTGGCCGAACAGCAACCCGGCGCCGCGACCCGCGTGCTGGTACTCAATGACAGCTTCGGCGCCTTGGCCGCCAGCCTTGAAGGCCAGGTGCAAGTGACCTCCAGCGGCGACTCTTTCCTCGCGGCCCAGGGCCTCGGGAAAAACCTGGTGCGCAACGCCAAGGCCTTCGATGCGGTGCCGTTCATCCCCGCCAGCCAGCTGCCAGCAGGGCCCTTCGATCGCGTGCTGATCCGTGTACCCAAGACCCTCGCCTTGCTGGAAGAGCAACTGATCCGCCTGCAGGGTCAACTGGCGCCGGGCGCCGAAGTGATCGCCGGGGCGATGGTCAAGCACCTGCCACGCGCGGCCGGGGAAATGCTTGAGCGTTATATCGGCCCCATGCACGCCTCGCTGGCCGTCAAGAAAGCCCGGCTGTTGATCGCCACCGTTGCGGAGCGTCCGACAGCAGTCTCGCCCTACCCCACCCGCTACACCGTGGATGCGCCGGCGATTGAACTGCTGAACCACGCCAACGTGTTCTGCCGCGAAAGCCTGGACATCGGCACCCGCGCTTTCCTGCCGCACCTGCCGAAAAGCCTCGGCAGTGCCCGCGTCGCAGACCTGGGCTGCGGCAATGGCGTATTGGCCATCGCCAGCGCACTGCAAAACCCTGACGCGCAGTACACCTTGGTGGACGAGTCCTACATGGCCGTGCAGTCGGCGCTGGAGAACTGGCGCGCCGCCCTCGGCGAGCGCGACGTCAACGTCCGCGCCGGTGATGGCCTCGCTGGCCAGGAACCGCAGTCCCTGGATGTGGTGCTGTGCAACCCGCCGTTTCACCAGCAGCAGGTGGTGGGTGACTTCCTGGCCTGGCGCATGTTCCAGCAGGCGCGCGAGGCACTGGTGGTCGGCGGCGCCCTTTATATAGTCGGCAACCGTCATCTGGGTTACCACAGCAAGTTGGCGCGGCTGTTCAGGGGTGTCGAGCAAGTGGCGGCGACCCCGAAATTCGTGATCCTCAAGGCGCGCAAATAAAAAAACCCTGCCGATCTCGCGATGGGCAGGGTTGAAAGCCGGGCCGCAAGGCCCGGATCGGGATGTCAGTGGGTGGTCAGGCCGGCCGCATTCATGAACATGCGCATCAGGCTGGCCACGACAAACAGGGCCAGCACGCTGCCGGTCCAGATCATCGCCAACCACCCCAGGCGCCGCCACAGCGGCTGTTTCTCGGCCTGTTCAATCTCGTGCAACGAAGGCTTGCCGGACATTAAACGCCCCTCCTAGTGATAACCGTCTTCGTGGGTGACCTTGCCGCGGAACACGTAGTAGCTCCAGAAGGTGTAGCCCAGGATGAACGGGATGATGAACAACGTGCCGACCAGCATGAAGCCCTGGCTCTGCGGCGGTGCAGCGGCATCCCAGATCGAGACCGACGGCGGGATGATGTTCGGCCACAGGCTGATCCCCAAGCCGCTGTAGCCGAGGAAGATCAGCACCAGCGTGAGCAGGAACGGCGTGTAGTGCGCATTACGCGCCACCGCACGGATCAGGCCGTACATGGTCACCAACACCAGGATCGGCACCGGCAGGAACCAGAACAGGTTCGGCAGGGTGAACCAGCGCGAAGCTATTTCCGGGTGCGCCAGCGGCGTCCACAGGCTGACGATACCGATCACCGCCAGCACCACGAACGCCAGCGGCCGCGCCAGGTTGTGCATCTGTTCCTGCAACTTGCCTTCGGTCTTCATGATCAGCCAGGTGCAGCCGAGCAAGGCATAGGCCACGATCAGCGCCACACCGCAGAACATCGTGAACGGTGTCAGCCAGTCCAGCGAGCCGCCGGCAAACTGGCGATCCACCACCGGGATACCGTCGATAAAGGCGCCCAGCGCCACGCCCTGGAAGAACGTCGCGGCCAGCGAGCCACCGATGAAGGCCTTGTCCCACAGGTGACGCTTGTGGTCCTTGGCCTTGAAGCGGAACTCGAAGGCCACGCCCCGGAAGATCAGCCCGATCAGCATCAGGATCAGCGGCAGGTACAGCGCGGAGAGCACCACCGAATAGGCCAGCGGGAACGCGCCGAACAACGCCGCGCCGCCAAGTACCAGCCAGGTTTCATTGCCGTCCCAGACCGGGGCGACGGTGTTCATCATCACGTCACGGTCGACTTTGCCGGGGATAAACGGAAAGAGGATGCCGATACCCAGGTCGAAGCCGTCCATGACCACGTACATCATGATGCCGAAAATGATGATCACGGCCCAGATCAGCGGAAGATCAATACCCATCTCAATTCCCCTTGTGCTGGATGTGGGCGTGGTCGTCATCGCTGCCATCATCGGCGGCAGACAACGGACGGGCCGGTGTGCGTTTCTGGCCAGGCCCACCGTGGGTCGGCTCGGTGCCTTCGTGGGTCACAGGGCCCTTGCGCACCAGGCGCATCATGTAGCCCAGGCCCGCGCCGAACAGCGCGAAATACACCACCACGAACAACACCAGGGTAATGGTCATCTGCGCCAGGCTATGCCCGGAGGACGCATCCGCCGTGCGCATCAAGCCGTAGACGACCCACGGCTGACGGCCGATTTCGGTGGTGAACCAACCGGCGAGAATCGCGATCAGCCCGGACGGGCCCATCCACAGCGCCAGGTACAGGAACGGCTTGGACGTGTACATCTTGTCGCCACGGCGCAGCCACAGGCTGAACAGCCCGGTGAAGATCATCAGGAAGCCCAGGCCGACCATGACCCGGAACGACCAGAACACAATGGTCGAATTGGGGCGATCCTCAGGCGGAAACTCCTTGAGCGCCGGTACCTGCTTATCCAGGGAGTGGGTCAGGATCAGGCTGCCCAGATAGGGAATCTCGACCGCGTACTTGGTTTTCTCGGCCTTCATGTCCGGCCAGCCGAACAGGATCAGCGGCGTCGGTTCGTTGCCGATATTCTCCCAGTGGCCTTCAATCGCAGCGATTTTCGCCGGTTGATGCTTGAGGGTGTTGAGGCCATGGAAGTCACCGATCACTGCCTGGATCGGCGCGACGATCAGCGCCATCCACATTGCCATCGACAACATGGTGCGGATCGCCGGGTTGTCCTTGCCGCGCAGCAAATGCCAGGCCGCCGAGGAGCCGACGAAGAACGCCGTGGCCACGAAGGCCGCCGTGGCCATGTGCATCAGGCGGTAGGGGAAGGACGGGTTGAAGATCACCGCCAGCCAATCGGTGGGGATCACGCGGCCGTCGATGATTTCAAAGCCCTGCGGCGTCTGCATCCAGCTGTTGGAGGCGAGAATCCAGAACGTCGAGATCAACGTACCGACGGCCACCATCACCGTGGAGAAAAAGTGCAGCTTGCGCCCCACCTTGTTCCAGCCGAACAGCATCACGCCGAGGAAACCGGCTTCGAGGAAGAACGCCGTGAGCACTTCATACGTCAGCAGCGGGCCGGTGACGGCGCCGGCGAAGTCCGAGAAGCGGCTCCAGTTGGTGCCGAACTGGTAGGCCATCACCAGGCCGGAGACCACGCCCATGCCGAAGTTGACGGCAAAGATCTTCGACCAGAAATGGTAGAGGTCACGGTAGGTGTCGTTATGGGTCTTGAGCCACAAGCCTTCCAGCACCGCAAGGTAACTGGCCAGGCCGATGGTGATCGCCGGGAACAGGATGTGGAACGAGATGGTGAATGCGAATTGAATTCGGGCGAGATCTAGCGCCTCCAAACCGAACATAAGTCTTCCTCTGTCAGGTAATACCGGCTGCTGGCGGGAGCCTGCACCCACTGCCCCCACGGATATGGAGTCTGGCGAATTTCAATTCGTTTCTTTTTTTAACCAACCACGCAGGGAATCTGGCCTTGCGGCCGCCAGACCGATGCCCGGGCGGACATTGATCTGGATCAAGCATTGCTGAAAGAGTAGTCCCATTTTGAGGATTGAACTGTGTGGTCTTTTGCCGCGTGACAGACTGCCTCAGCGCAGTTCCTGCAACCATCTGTTACAACTTGATGATAATCTCGGCCCTCCCCCGGCCCTGACCAGAATTCCCGATGCCTAGTGAACCCGCGTTGCTGTTGCGTCACCACCGCCCTTTCATCGCGTTCTGGCTGGCACGGATCTTTACCGCCAGCGGTTTCCAGATGCTCACCGTGGCCATCGGCTGGAACCTCTACCAGCTGACCGGCAATGTGCTGGACCTGGGTCTGGTCGGGCTGGTCGAGTTCGTACCACGCGTGCTGTTCATGCTGCATACCGGGCATGTGGCCGACCGCTATGAGCGGCGCAAGGTCGCCGCCATCTGCCAGACCGTGCAGGCGTTGATCGCCCTGTCCCTGGCCATCGGTGGCCTGACCGGCAACGTCACCCGCGAGATGATCTTTATCCTCGCCTTTCTGCTCGGCGCCGCACGCTCCTTTGAAATGCCCACCACCCAGGCACTGCTGCCGAGCATCGTGCCCAGCGCACTGTTCCCGCGCGCCGTGGCCTCGTCGCAATCGGCCCAGCAACTGGCGACCATCGTCGCGCCGGCCCTCGGCGGTTTGCTCTACGCGTTGGGCAGCGTGTGGGTGTATGGCCCTACCGTGGCCCTGTACCTGATTGCCTGTGTGCTGACCCTCAACCTGCCCGCCCGCCAGACCCCGCTCAACAAGGGCAAGGCCACCCTCGATTCGCTGCTGGCCGGCATCCGCTTTATCCGCAGCCGCCCGGACATTCTCGGGGCAATTTCCCTGGACCTGTTTGCCGTGCTGCTGGGCGGCGCCACCGCTTTGCTGCCGGTGTTCGCCAAGGACATCCTGCTGACCGGAGCCTGGGGCCTGGGCCTGCTGCGCTCGGCACCGGCGGTGGGCGCGTTGTTGATGTCGCTGTGGCTGGCACGGTTTTCGGTGGATCGGCATGTGGGCCGCGTGATGTTCACTGCCGTCGGCGTATTCGGCGTGGCGACCATCGCGTTCGGCCTGTCCACTTCGTTCTGGTTCTCGCTGGCAGTGCTGGTGGTCCTGGGCGCGGCGGACATGATCAGCATGGTGATCCGCGCCTCCTTCGTGCAGCTGGAAACCCCGGATGAAATGCGCGGCCGCGTGAGTGCCGTCAACGGCCTGTTCATCGGCGCATCGAATCAACTGGGCGAGTTCGAATCGGGCATCACCGCCCACTGGTTCGGCACCGTGCCCGCCGTGGTCATGGGCGGGGTCGGCACGCTGGTGGTGACGGGGACGTGGATCAAACTGTTCCCGACCCTGGCCAACCGCGACCGCATGCATGTGCCGGTGGAGGAAACCAAGCCATAAGCCGGTTGAAAAACCGTCAATGTCGGCGCTGGCTTGCCTGCGATGGCGGTGTCTCAGCCACTATATGATGGGCTGACAGATAGCTATCGCAGGCAAACCAGCTCCCACATTTGCTCTTCTGTGGTCCGAAGACCGGGTTACAGCACCTTGTCCAACGTGATGGGAAACTCCCGCACTCGCTTGCCGGTGGCATGGTAGATCGCATTCGCGACCGCCGCCGCCACGCCGACAATGCCGATCTCACCGACGCCCTTGGACCCCAGCGCGTTGACGATCTCGTCGTGTTCTTCGACGAATATCACCTCAATCTCGCCAATATCGGCATTCACCGGAATGTGGTACTCGGCCAGGCTGTGGTTCATGTAGCGCCCCAGTTGATGGTCGACCTGGGTTTCTTCATGCAGGGCCATGCCGATGCCCCATACCACGCCACCGAGTATCTGGCTGCGCGCCATTTTTGGATTGACCACGCGCCCGGCCGCAATCGCACTGACCACGCGGCTGACCTTGATAGTGCCGAGGTCTTCATCCACGCGCACCTCGACGAACACCGCCGAATGCGTGGCAGTGCTGTAGCCCTCACGTTTTTTGTCCGGCTCACTGTCGACCTGGGCTTCCAACGCCGCTTCGCCACTGTCCTTGACCAACTGCGCCAACGACACGCTCACGTCACCGGCGTGCAGTTGACCGTCTTCAAACCGCACCGACTGCGCCTGCGTGAATACCGGGTAGGTCTGCCGGGCGATGGCCAGCAACTGGGCATTCAAGGCTTCGCACGCTTGCTGCACCGCAGTGCCCACCGAGGACACGGTAAACGAGCCGCCCTGCAACGGCGCCGTCGGCAATGAAGAATCACCGAGCAGAAAACGCACGTCGTCCATCGCCACGCCGCTGGCCTGCGCCGCGATCTGGGTCATGACCGTGTACGTACCCGTGCCGATATCAGTGGTGGCGCTGCTGACCGTCAGCTTGCCCTCGGCATCGAGGCGGGCCTTGGCGCTGGCCTTCATCTGCAGGGCCTCCCACACGCCACCGGCCATGCCCCAGCCGATCAACTGGCGGCCATCGCGCATGCTGCGCGGTTCCGGGTTGCGCTGGCTCCAGCCAAAACGCTCGGCGCCATCACGGTAACATTCGCGCAGGGCTTTGCTTGACCAGGGTTTGTCGTCGTTCTGATTGCGCTCGGCGTAGTTGATCAGCCGCAGCTTCACCGGGTCCATGCCCAAGGCGCACGCCAGTTCGTCCATGGCGCACTCCAGGCCGATCACGCCCAGAGCCGCGCCAGGTGCGCGCATGTCCAGCGGGGTGAATACGTCCAGTGGCACCAACTGGTAGGTCAATTGCACGTTGTCGCAGTGATAAAGCATGCCGCTCCACTCCACCACGTGCTCGCTGAAGTCTTCGAAACGTGAGGTCTGGCCAATCGCCGTATGCCCCAGCGCCATCAGGCGGCCATCTGCCGCCGCGCCCATCTGCAAACGCTGCAAGGTGCGTGGGCGGTAGCCGAAGGTGAACATTTGCTGACGCGTCAGCGTGACGCGCACCGAGCGCTTGAGCGCCAGGGACGCCATCACCGCCAGCGGCAACTGGTACTGCGGGCGCAGGCCGGATCCAAAGGCACCACCGACGAACGCGGCAAAGATGCGCACTTGGCTCTTGTCCAGGCCGAAGACTTTTTGCACATAGGCCTGGCAGTTCTGCGGGCCCTGGGTCTTGTCGTGGATATGCAGGGTGCCGTCCGGCTGATACAGCACGGTGCTGGCGTGCGGCTCCATCGGGTTGTGGTGTTCGATGGGGGTGCTGTAGTGCAGGTCAAGGCTCACGGCGGCGCCGGTCCATTCGGCCTGGAAATTACCGCGTGGCTTGGGCGGGGTTTGCGGTGACGGATGGGCCTGCTCCTGCTGGGCCAACAAGTCGGTTTCGAAGGTTTCGCTGGCGTACTCGATCTGCACCAGCGAGCCGGCATGCCGCGCCAGTTCGAGGTTGTCGGCGATCACCAGGGCCAGCGGCTGGCCGCTGTAGAGCACACGGTCGTTGTACAGCGGACGAAACGGCGAGCCATCGGCGGCATCATCGTCGGCGAAGGCATCGTCATAGCTGGCGAGTCTGGGCCGGTTGCGGTGATCGAGCACCATGACCACGCCCGGCAGCGCCAAGGCTTTGGAGGCGTCGATGTTGACCACGCGTCCTTTGGCGATGGTGCTGGAGACCACACTGCCATGCAGCAGGCCAGCCTCGGGAAACTCGCCGGCATAGCGCGCCTGGCCGGTGACCTTGAGCAGACCGTCGACACGGTCCAGGGGTTTGCCGAGAGCGGTCATGGGCGTTCTCCGGCGACGGCGGCGTCGCTCAGGGCGCGGATGATTGCACGGCGCGCCAATTTGATCTTGAAGCCGTTGTGTTCCAACGGCTCGGCGTCTTGCAGCAGGGCATCGGCGGCGTTGCTGAAGGTTTCGCGGCTGACCGCCTGGCCGATCAACGCAGCTTCCACCGCGCGATCCCGCCACGGTTTATGGGCCACACCGCCGAGGGCCAGGCGCGCGTCGACGATCCGGTCACCGTCCAACTCCAGGGCTGCGGCGACCGAGACCAGCGCGAAAGCGTAGGACGCACGGTCGCGGATTTTCAGGTAGTGACTGTGACGCGCCAGGTGGTCGGCGGGCAGCTCAATGGCGGTGATCAGTTCATCATCGGCCAATTGGTTATCACGCTGCGGCGCATCGCCGGGCAGGCGGTGGAAGTCGGCAAACTCGATGACCCGCGCGCCGCCACGCCCCTCCACATGCACCCGTGCCTCCAATGCCGCGAGGGCCACGCACATGTCCGACGGGTGGGTGGCCACGCACTGGTCGCTGGCGCCGAGGATCGCATGGATACGGTTCAAGCCGGTGCGCGCCGGGCAACCGCTGCCGGGCTCGCGCTTGTTGCAGGGCACGGCGGCGTCATAGAAGTAATAGCACCGGGTGCGCTGCAGCAGGTTGCCGCCAGTGCTGGCCATATTGCGCAATTGCGGCGAGGCACCGGCGAGGATCGCCTGCGACAGCAACGGGTAGCGCGCCTCGACCAGCGGGTGCCAGGCCAGGTCGGCGTTGCTGACCAGCGCGCCGATGCGCAGGCCGCCTTCTGCGGTTTCTTCAACACCCTGCAACGGCAGGCCGGTGATGTCGATCAGGTGCTCGGGGCGCGTGAGGTTTTCTTTCATCAAGTCCAGCAGGTTGGTGCCGCCGGCGATAAAGCGCGATGCGGCGCTGCTCAGGTGCACGGCCTCGTGCACATCCGCAGGCTTGCTGTAATGGAAGGGGTTCATGACTGATCTCCCCCGGCGCGGCAGCGGGGCAACGCGTCTTCGATGGCATCGCGAATATTGGTGTAGGCGCCGCAACGGCACAGGTTGCCGCTCATCAGTTCCTGGATCTGCGCGGTGTCGTGGGCACGGCCTTCATTGGCCAGGCCGACAGCGGAACAGATCTGGCCAGGGGTGCAGTAGCCGCACTGGAAGGCATCGTGCTGGATGAACGCTTGCTGCATCGGGTGGAGCTGGTCGCCGTCGGCCAGGCCTTCGATAGTGGTCAGCTCGGCGCCGTCGCACATCACCGCCAGGGTCAGGCAGGCGTTTACGCGTTTGCCGTCGCGCAACACGGTGCAGGCGCCGCATTGGCCGTGGTCGCAACCCTTTTTGCTGCCGACCAGATCCAGTTGCTCACGCAACAGGTCGAGCAAGGTGGTCCAGGGCAACACGTCCAGCTGGCGGTCCTGGCCATTGAGGCTCAGGCGTATGGAGTGGCTGGCGAACGGTTGGGCCGCCGCGCCATTGGGGTTCGCGCTCATAAACACCTCACGGGTTGGTGTACATCCGCGGCGTTCAGGAAAGTCGCCGTCTCAGGGGTACGACTTCCCGGGGTATTGAGCGTTCAAGGCAATTGATAGGTGGCGATCAGCGAATGCTGAGGGTGGTAACCAGTTGGTTGCGCGGCGGATTGATCGACGTGTTGCTGTACTGGAAGGTGCCACCCGCGGTGATATTCAGCTGGAACGCATAGATGTAGCCCATCACCGTGCCCGCGCCGCTGCACGCCTGGCTGATGGAGCCCACCTGGCAGATCGCGGTGCTGCTGCCGGAAACCGGCGCACCATCGAAGAACGCCTGGGAGCTGTTGCCCAAGCCGACTTCCATCACGTACACCAGCGTTTGCCCACGGTGCGTGCACATCTGGGTGCTGGCCGCGCGTTCAGGGATGGTTTCAGTACAACCTTTCGACTGCACCTTGAACACCCGCACCTCGCTCAACGCCGGTGCAGTCGCGCCCCACGCCGGTGCCGCACTGAGCCAAAGGCCGATTATGGCGAACAGAGCTAGACTGCTGGCGTTGGCTTTTTTCATGCTGGCGATGACCCTGGATTAAACGTCGGCGCAGTATGCCTCAAGGCCACGCTTCAGAATACGCAGCCTATACGCCACACGGCCTCGGCTGCTGGTATGATGCGCCGCTTTTTCCGATCCTCTCTGGAACCACAGGCGCTTGGCGCAGTTTGTGCTTTGACTTAGAGGTCAACAAATCACGACGCAAAATAGCGTCACAGGGAGCAGGCATGCTGGAAAAGCTGTTTCAACTCAAGGCACACAACACCAACGTGCGCACCGAGATCCTCGCGGGCATCACGACATTCCTGGCCATGGCCTACATCCTGTTCGTCAACCCGAGCATCCTCGGCGAGACCGGCATGGACAAGGGCGCAGTATTTGTCGCGACCTGCCTGGCGGCCGCCATCGGTTCGACCGTGATGGGCCTGATCGCCAACTACCCGATCGCACTGGCGCCGGGCATGGGCCTCAATGCCTTCTTTACCTACACCGTGGTCCTGCATATGGGCCATACCTGGCAGGTTGCGCTGGGCGCGGTGTTCATCTCGGCGGTGCTGTTCTTCCTGCTGTCGATCTTCCGTATCCGTGAGTGGATCATCAACAGCATCCCGCTGCCCCTGCGCTCGGCAATTGCCGCCGGTATCGGCCTGTTCCTGGCGCTGATCGCCCTGCACAACGCTGGCATCGTGGTCAGCAACCCGGCCACCATGGTCGGCCTGGGCGACCTCAAGCAACCGGCGCCGATCCTCGCCACCCTCGGTTTCGCGCTGATCGTGGCGCTGGAAGCCCTGGCCGTGCGCGGTGCAGTGCTGATCGGCATCCTGGCGGTGACCATCGTGTCCATCGTCATGGGCTTCACTCCGTTCGGCGGCGTGACCTCGATGCCGCCATCGCTGGCCCCGACTTTCCTGCAGCTGGATATCAAAGGCGCACTGGACATCGGCCTGGTCAGCGTGATCTTCGCCTTCCTGTTCGTCGACCTGTTCGACAACTCCGGCACCCTGATCGGCGTCGCCAAGCGCGCCGGCCTGATGGGCAAGGACGGCCACATGCCGAAGATGGGCCGCGCCCTGATCGCCGACAGCACCGCCGCCATGGCCGGTTCGCTGCTGGGCACGTCGACCACCACCAGCTACATCGAATCCGCCGCCGGCGTGAGTGCCGGTGGCCGTACCGGTCTGACGGCGATCGTGGTTGCGATCCTGTTCCTGCTGGCGCTGTTCTTCTCGCCACTGGCGGCCAGCGTTCCCGCGTTCGCCACCGCGCCGGCACTGCTGTTCGTCGCCGTGCTGATGACCTCGGGCCTGGCCGAAATCGACTGGGATGACATTACCGTTGCAGCGCCGGTGGTGATCACCGCCCTGGCGATGCCCTTCACTTACTCCATCGCCAACGGCATCGCCTTCGGTTTCATCGCCTGGACCGCCATCAAGCTGCTTTCGGGCCGCTACCGTGAGCTGAACCCGGCACTGGTGATTCTGTCGATTCTGTTTGTGATCAAGCTGGGCTGGTTCAACGCATGACTTTTGACGCCGCACGCTACACCGCTCAACTGCAAGACAAGGTCACGCGCTTGCGTGACCTGCTGGCACCGTTCGACGCGCCGGAGCCACAGGTCTTCGATTCGCCGCTGCAGCACTTTCGCCTGCGTGCGGAGTTCCGCCTGTGGCGCGAAGGCGGTGAACGCCACTACGCGATGTTCTCCCAGGACGACAAACGCACACCGATCCTGATCGAAGAATTCCCCATCGCCAGCCAGCGCATCAACCAGTTGATGCCGCAGCTCAAGGCCGCCTGGCAAGCCAGTGCTGCGCTGAGCCACAAGCTGTTCCAGGTGGAGTTCCTCACCACCTTGGCCGGCGACGCAATGATCACGCTGTGCTACCACCGCCCGCTGGACGAGCATTGGCACACCGCCGCGAACCAGCTGGCTGCCGACTTGAACGTGAGCATCATCGGCCGTTCGAAAGGCAAGCGCGACGTGATCGGCCATGACTATGTGGTGGAAAAGCTCGAGGTCGGCGGTCGCACGTTCAGCTACCGCCAGCCTGAAGGCGCGTTCACCCAGCCCAACGGCACGGTGAACCAGAAGATGCTCAACTGGGCGTACGAAGCCCTGGGCGATCGCCCGGATGATTTGCTCGAGTTGTACTGCGGCAACGGCAATTTCACCCTGCCCCTGGCAACCCGCGCGCGCAAAGTGCTGGCCACCGAAATCAGCAAGACCTCGGTGAATGCCGCGCTGAGCAACCTTGATGAAAACGCGGTGGATAACGTCACCTTGGTGCGCCTGTCTGCCGAGGAACTCACCGAGGCGCTCAACGAAGTGCGCCCGTTCCGTCGCCTGCACGGCATCGACCTGAAGAGCTACGAATTCGGCAGCGTGTTCGTCGACCCGCCCCGCGCCGGCATGGACCCGGACACCTGCGAACTGACCCGGCGTTTCGACAACATCCTGTACATCTCCTGCAACCCGGAGACCCTGGCGGCGAACATCGCGCAACTGCATGACACCCACCGCATCACCAAGTGCGCCCTGTTTGACCAGTTTCCGTGGACGCACCATATGGAATCCGGGGTGCTGCTGACCCGCCGATAAGTCGGCAGGACAGCGTAGATCGCCTGTGGGGGTTGGTTTGCCTATGGGGGGTGTCAGTTGATAGATGTGTTGACTGAGCCACCGCCTTCGCGGGCCCCCTCCCACAGGGGTATGCATTTCAAGGCAAAGGTGGGGCTGGCTTGCCTGCGATGGCGGGGTGTCAGTTGGTATATGGGTTGGCTGAACCACCGCCTTCGCTGCCTCGCTCTGGCTCGAGAGCTCCCACATCCGAGCAGCAGGTTCGACCTGCATGCAATCGCACAGCGCACACCTATCCCCTGTGGGAGCTGGCTTGCCTGCGAAGGCGGAGGGTCAGTCGGTATATCTGTTGACTGACACAACGCCTTCGCGAGCAAGCCCGCTCCCACAGGGGAATGCATTTCAAGGCAAAGGTGGGGGCTGGCTTGCCTGCGATGACGCAGGTTCAGTTGGTATATGGGTTGGCTGAACCACCGCCATCGCTGCCTCGCTCTGGCTCGAGAGCTCCCACATCCGAGCAGCAGGTTCGACCTGCATGCAATCGCGCAGCGCACACATATCCCCTGTGGGAGCTGGCTTGCCTGCGAAGGCGGGGTGTCAGTCGGTATATGTGTTGACTGACACAACGCCTTCGCGAGCAAGCCCGCTCCCACAGGGGGCATGCATTTCAAGGCGAAGGTGGGGGCTGGCTTGCCTGCGAAGGCGCAGGGTCCGTTGGTATATGGGTTGGCTGAACCACCGCCATCGCTGCCTCGCTCTGGCTCGAGAGTTCCCACATCCGAGCAACAGGTTCGAACTGCATGCAATCGCACAGCGTACACCTATCCCCTGTGGGAGCTGGCTTGCCTGCGAAGGCGGGGTGTCAGTCGGTATATGTGTTGACTGACACAACGCCTTCGCGAGCAAGCCCGCTCCCACAGGGGTATGCATTTCAAGGCAAAGGTGGGGGCTGGCTTGATTGCGATGACTCAGGGTCAGTTGGTATATGGGTTGGCTGAACCACCGCCATCGCTGCCTCGCTCTGGCTCGAGAGCTCCCACATCCGAGCAGCAGGTTCGAGCTGCATGCAATCGCACAGCGCACACCTATCCCCTGTGGGAGCTGGCTTGCCTGCGATGGCGGAGGGTCAGTCGGTATATGGCTTGACTGACACAACGCCTTCGCGAGCAAGCCCGCTCCCACAGGGGTATGCATTTCAAGGCAAAGGTGGGGGCTGGCTTGCCTGCGATGGCGGGGTGTCAGTTGGTGTATGGGTTGGCTGAGCCACCGCCTTCGCTGCCTCGCTCTGGCTCGAGAGCTCCCACATCCGAGCAGCAGGTTCGAGCCGCATGCAATCGCACAGCGCACACCTATCCCCTGTGGGAGCTGGCTTGCCTGCGAAGGCGGGGTGTCAGTCGGTATATGTGTTGACTGACACAACGCCTTCGCGAGCAAGCCCGCTCCCACAGGGGGCATGCATTTCAAGGCAAAGGTGGCGGCTGGAAATACCCTGCCAACGCCTGCAAGTCCTGCTCGTTGAGCAACCCTGCGTAATACTTCAATTGAATCCGCGCCAGCAGATACGCATGCCGTGCGTTCGCCAGGTCGCGGCGGGCGGTGTAAAGCTGTTGTTCGGCGTCGAGCACGTCGAGGTTGACGCGCTCGCCGCCGCTGACGCTCTTTTGGGTCGCGGTGACCAAGGCGGTGGCGGAGCTGACGGCCATTTCGTAGGCACGCACTTTCGCCGCGCCGCTGGTGTTGAGGTTGAATTGCTTGCGCAGCTCCACGAGGGTCGCCGAGGTTTGCGCATCCAGTTCGTATTGGGCCTGGGACAGTTGGTGCGCCGCCTGGCGGGTGGACGCCGACACGCCGCCACCGGCGAACAGCGGCAGGCTGACCTGGATGCCGACACTGTTGGTGTCGTACTTCTGGTTGTAGCTGCTTTCGGAGTCGGAGCTGGTCTGGCGGCTGCTGGCGTAGAGGCTGACCTTGGGCATGTGGCCGGCGCGTTTACGCTCTACTTCATATTCGGCAACGTCCAACGCGTGGTGCTGGGATTTCAGCTCCGGGTTGTTGGCCATCGCCAGTTCGCGCCAGGTGTCGAAACGGTTGGGCTCCAGCGGCGGAATCGCGAACTGGCGAGCCAGCGGTGCCAGTTCTTCGATCTGCAACGGTTGGCCGACGATGGCTTCCAGCTCGCGCAGGGCACTGTCCTGGGTGTCCAGCGCCTCGATTTCCTCGGCGTGGGCCAGGCTCAGGCGGGCCTGGGTTTCCAGCACGTCGGTGCGCGTGCCTTCCCCGCCCTTGAGCAGGCGGTCATTGAGTTGCAGGCGTTCGGCAAACGCGCGTTTCTGTGCGCGGCTCAGCTCGATACGCTCCTGGGCCAGCAACGCCTGGCTGTAGGCACTGAGTACGCGCACCGCGAGTTCCTGGCTCTTGCCGCGAAACCGTTCATCGGCCATCAGCGCCTGGGCAGTGCCCTGGCGAAAGCGCGCATAGGCTTCGTAATCCAGCAGCGGTTGCTGCAAGGTCAGGGTCGACGCATAGCTGCGGTAATCGCGGTCGCTGGTGACATTGCCCACCGCGGTGCTCTGGGTTACTTCGGATTCATTGCGCGAATTGTTATAGCTCCAGGACAAGTTCGGCAGCAGCCCGGCGCGGCTGATCGCACGATTCTCCTCGCCGGCCTCGCGCTCCTGGATCGCGGCCTGGAAGGTCGGGTCATTGCGCAGGGCCAGGTCGTACGCATCCAACAAACCCAGGGCCTGCGCCGCCGGTGCGCAACTGAAACACAGGGTGAACAACAACGCCTTCATTCTTCCACCAGGGCCATGTGGGTGCGATCCAGCAACGGTTTGAACAGGTAGTTGAGCATCGAACGCTCACCGGTCTTGACGAAGGTTTCCACCGGCATGCCGGGGCGGATCTGCACGCCGTCCAGTTGCTGCATGCCGGCCGCGCTGACCTGCGCGCGCAGCGTGTAGTAAGGCTCGTCGGTGCGCTCATCGACCTGGCGATCCGCCGACACCAGCGTGACCTCGCCGGCCACCCGTGGCGTGGTGGATTGGTTGAAGGCCGAGAACATCAACTCCACCGGCAAGCCGGGGTGCACCTTGTCGACCATCTGCACCGGCACTCGCGCCTCCACCAGCAGCGGCTCGCCCTGGGGCACGATGTCCATCAATGCCTGGCCAGGCTTGATCACCCCGCCTTCGGTAAACACATCCAGGCCGACCACCACACCGCTCGCGGGCGCACGCACCAGGCTGTTGGCCAGCTCAAACTCGGCCGAGGCCAGGCGATTGCGCAGGTCATCACTGCGAGTACGGGTATCGGCCAATTGGCCGCGCAGATCTTTCTGGAAGTCTTCACCGAGCTGGCGGATGCGCAGGCGCAGCTCCAGGACCTGGCGCTGCAATTGGCCAATACGGCCGTAGTCCTCGGCGATGGTGCCGTCGATCTGGGCATACAGCCGCTCGCTGTCGAGCAGGCGATTGCGCGGGATGTAACCGTCGCGCGCCAACTCGCGCAGGCCCTGCAGTTGCTCGCTCAGCGCTGCACGTTGCTGGACCTTGCTGGCCTGCGAGTCGCGCGTGCCACGTAGCTGCGCCTCGATCCCGGCGATGGTTTCGCGCAGGCCTTGCTGCTCGGTCGCCAGCGCCTGGGCGCGACTGCTGAACAGCTGGCGTTGCAGGTCCAGGGTGTTGGCAGCCTCGGGATCGTCAAGCAGCTCGGGGCCAAAGGTGACCGCCGCCAACCCTTCGCTTTCCGCACTCAAGCGCGCTTCGCTGGCCAGGGACGCAAGGTACTGGCTGCGCAGGGACTGCATCTGCCCACGCAACGGGGTTTCCTTCAAACGCAGCAGCACCTGGCCGGCGTTGACCACGTCACCGTCGCGCACTTCGATGCGCTCGACGATACCGCCCGCCGGATGCTGCACCGTCTTGCGATGACCCGAGACCATGACCTTGCCCGGCACCGCCACGCCCTTGTCCAACGGCGCCAATGCCGCCCAACCGAGGAAGCCGGCGAAGCCACCCAGCACCAGCCACCAGCCCAGGCGCGAGTATTTTTTGTCATCCAGCGCCAGCACATTGTTCGGCTGATCACTGACCAACACCGGTTTACTGCTGCTCATGCCTGTTTTCCTTCACCGAGGCGGTAACTCATGCTCATGGTCGACACCGGCTTGGGCGCCGCAGGTTTCTGCCGCGCTTCCAGCACCCGCGCCGTCGGGCCAAAGGCTTGCAACTGGCCGTCCTTGAGGATCAGCAACTGGTCGGTCAGCGTCAGCACGTTGGGCTTGTGGGTAATCAGGATCAGCGTGCGGCGCTGCTGCTTGAGCTGGGTGATCGCCTGCAGCAGGGCCTGCTCGCCCACCTCGTCGAGATTGGCGTTGGGCTCATCCAGCACGATCAGCGCGGGCAAGCCGTACAGCGCGCGGGCCAGGGCCACTCGCTGTTTCTGGCCACCGGACAGGCCGGCACCGCCCTCCCCCAGTGGGGTGTCGTAGCCCTGGGGCAGTTGCAGGATCAAGTCATGCACGCCCGCCATTTGTGCGGCGGCGAGGACTTTGTCGGCGTCCACCGCCTCAAAACGCGCGATGTTTTGCGCGATGCTGCCAGCGAACAGCTGGATGTCCTGGGGCAGGTAACCGATGTGCGGACCCAGTTGCTGCTTGTCCCAGTGACTCAGGTCGGCGCCGTCCAGCCGCACCTTGCCGGCCAGCGGCGCCCAGGCCCCCACCAGCACCCGCGCCAGGGTGGACTTGCCGCACCCCGACGGGCCGATCACGCCGAGCACTTCGCCTGCCGGCAGGTTGAAGCCGAGGTTGGCCAGCGCCGGGCGCCGACTGCCTGGAGCGCAGGCGCTGATCTGCTCGACACTCAGTTGCCCCTTGGGCACCGGCAAGCTCATGCGCTCGGGGCGCGCCGGGTTGGCCTCAAGCATCTGCGACAGGCGCTCGTAGGCCAGGCGCGCCGAGCCCCATTGCTTCCAGACGCCGATCAGTTGGTCGATGGGGCTCAGCACGCGGCCCATCAGGATCGACCCGGCAATCATCATCCCTGGCGTGATCTCGCCCTGCACCGCCAGCAACGCGCCGAGGCCCAGCACCAGCGACTGCAACGCCAGGCGCACGCCCTTGGACCAGGCCGTGACGGCCGCGGTCTTTTCACTGGCCAGGTTCTGCTGCGCAAGAAACGCCTGGTGCTGGCGGAACCAACGCCCGCGCAAGGTGGCGAGCATGCCCATGGCCTCGATGGTGTCGGCATTGCGCAGGTTCGCCGTGGCCTGCTGGCTGGCGCTGATCGACAGTTGGCTGGCCAGGGCCATTGGCGCCTGGCTGACGCGGTGGTTGAGCCAGGCCAGCGCGATCAGCATCACCGCGCCGCCCAGGGCCAGCAGGCCGAGCCAGGGGTGGAACAGGAAAATCACCAGCAGGTACACCGGAAACCACGGCGCATCGAAAAACGCGAACAGCGCCTGGCCAGTGGCGAACTGGCGCAGGGTGGTCAGGTCATGCAGCGCCTGCCCCGCCGCCTGGGTGCCGCCCTTGAGTTGCGCTTCGAACGCGGCGTCGTACACCCGCTGGTTCAGGCGCATGTCCATCTGCGTGCCGAGGCGGATCACCACCTGGCTACGCACCCACTCCAATGCGCCCATCAGGCCGAACAGGCCGAGGATCATCAGCGTCAGCATGAGCAGGGTCATCTGATTGCCCGAGGCCAGCACCCGGTCGTACACCTGCAGCATGTACAGCGCCGGGGCCAGCATCAGCAGGTTGATCACCGCCGAGAACAGGCCGATGTTGAAGAAGCCACTTTTATAAGCCGCGAGGGCGGCCAGGGTTTCGTTGCCGGCGTGGCGCATCTGGGGATTCTCAAAGGGTTGAGCGGGCAGCGTCGTTGCGTTGACAGGCCATGCGACGCTGCGCAGAATTCGGCACCGCCGTCGCTTGAAGAGTTAGAAGGCTTGGCGACAGCGGTGTAATGCGGCGAATGGGAGAGCGATCTTCCATTCGCTTTTTTCATGGCATCAGGCTGCCAGGGCGAAGTCCTGAGGCACATCCTGGACGCCCACCAGCGCCACATCGGCAGCGGCGACCGACGCCGAGTCGACATGAGCAACACCGGCTGCCGCCAGTTGATCGAAGGTGGAGTTGACCGACAGGCTTGGGTCGATGTCCTTGAGCAGGGAGTCGATCGCCGAGGCCAGTGCCGTGCTGTCGCCGCTCATCAGGCCGTAGATGATCTGGTGCACCTGGCCGTCACGGCCCTCGGACTGCAGGCTCGACAGGCCCAGGTTGGTGAAGCTGACTTCCTGCTCGGTGAGGGTGTAGCCACCGCTGCTGGCGCCGCCCGACAGGATAGTGCCCAGGTTCAGGGAGTCGATCGAACCCCACAAGGTGTGCGACGGCGGGTTGAACAAGGTGTAGTGCAGGTCACCGTTGGCGACCACCGCCGCGTTGCTGACCGTGCTCGACACACCATATTGGGTGCCGTCGAACGGGCCAGGATTGAAACCACCGGTGTTCGAACCTTCTTTGACCGAACCTTCGCGGTGGTTCAGGTCACCAAAGTAAGCGGACCAGTCGCTCAGGTACTCGGCAACCGTGTTGGCGGCATAGGTCGTGCTGTATGAAATAGAAATGCTCATGCAAAACTCCAAGTCATGGGGTGGTATCTCCACAGCAAGCCAGTGCCTGCTGTGGTTTTGCCCGTCACTGGGCAAAATCGGTCAGAACTGGTATTCAACGGTGCCCTGCAACGTGCGCCCACGCCCGAGGGTAAAGGCCAACACGTCGCCCAGCGGCACCAGATAGGCGCGGTCGGTGACGTTTTCCATGGCCAGTCGCAGGGTCAGTTGGTCGGTGGCGCGGTAGCTGCTGTAAAGGTCGTAGACGGTGTAGGGCTTCCAGTCGGCCGGATAAACGCCGGTTTGCGACGTGGTCACGCCGACGCCGCCTTTTACGTAGTAACCGCCGCTGTAGCGGGCGCGAACGCCCACATCCAATTTGCGCTCGAAGAAGCGTGCACCCAGCGTCGCGGTGCCGCGGTCCATCGGCATGTGTTCGGAGGAGCCCAGGATTGCGCTGCAGCTCTGCCCCGCATTGGCCACGTCGTCCGGCACCATCGCGTCTACAGGTGCACGGCTACCCGGGCCTTTCTGGATCTTGGTGACACCGCCCAGCCATGCGGTCTTGCTGCAGAACTTGTTGCTGCCGAGCATCCGTGTGTAGTTGAACTGGCCATAGGCAAACCCGGCGTCGTAGTCCAACTGGTATTCGAGACCGCGAAAACGCGTGGTCTCCAGGTTGTTCACATACGCCGCATTGCCGATATTGGCGATGCCATAACCGGGCGGCTGCACGCCCAGGGCCATGTAGGAGAAGTCGTCGACGCGGGTGTTGAAGTAGGACACCTTCATGCCCACGCGGTCATCGGCGAACACCAGGTCTTCCTTCAGCACGTTGAAGCCGACTTCCCAGGCGGTAGACGTCTCCGGTTTCAAGAAGGGATTGGGGAAAATCGACTCCGAGCCCCCGCCATGGGGCCGGCCGCTGACCAGGCTTTCGGTGACTGCCGGCGGGCGCCAGCCCTTGCCGTACGTGGCGAAGAGTTGCAACCAATCCACGCCAGGCTTGATCGACAGGCCGAAGGTCGGCGAGAAATGCCCCTCTTCCCGGTCCACGTCGTAGGTCATGGGCAAGCCGACCTGCCGGGTGGTTCCAATAATGAAGGTACGCGTGTTCAAGCCGGTTTCGCCGCGCAGCCGATAGCGGTCGTAACGCAAGCCGGCATTGAGGCTCAGCCAGTTGTCATAGTCGTAATCCAGGCGCGCGAACAGGCTGCCGAGTGCCCGGTCCCCCTCGGGGGTGATGCTTTCCGCCGCAGAAGCGGTCACCGCCGAGCCTGCCTCCACCATTTGGTTGGAGTCCGGGCGGACTTTGTCGTAGAAGAACTCCAGCCCATAGTTGGCCTTGAGCACGGACAGCTCGCCCAAGGCAAAGGTCGAGATGTTCTGGGCCTGCAAACCGTAGGTGTTGGTCTGGTAGGTGACCTCGTACCCCTTGCTGCTGCCACGGGTCAGGGTGCTCTGGTCATTGCGGGTATCGACGTAGTAGAGCTTGGCCTTGAAATCGATCAGCGGGTTGTCCGGCGTGTAGCTGTAGTCCAGCGCGAAGTTCTGCGCCGTGACATTGCTGCTGCCGAGCTTTTCCCATAACTGGGCTTTTTCGGCGGTCATCATGTTCACGTCGTCGTAGCCAACCTCGGTGGTCAGGTAGCTCAGTTGCAAGCGCTGGTCCACCGGCAGATTGATACCGAGCTTGAGCAGGCGCGAACGCATCACCGAGCCCGAATAAGCGACGGGGGTGTTCTTGATCCGTTCCTGACTGTTCGGCAGGAAGGAGCTGCCGGTGCGCAGATCGCCGATGCTGCCTTGGGTGCCAGGTTTGTAATCACCGAGGTGGCGCTCACTGGCGGCCACCAGCATGTCCCACACGTCGGTCCCCACGGCAAACGCCGAGCTGCCGATAAAGTGCGTGCCGTTGCTGCGCCCGCCCAGCCCCGTGGTGAGCCGAATGCGCCCGCCGATTTCCTTGCCGTCCTTGAGCAGGTCAGCCGCCTCCACGGTACGGAAATTGGCAACCCCGCCAATCACGCCCGCACCGCCCATGGTGGAGGTAGCGCCCTTTTCGATGACGACTTCGGACAACAACTCCGGGTCGACATACAGGGTGCCATTGCGTTGCTGGTGACCACTTTGCTGATAGTTCTGGCGCATGCCGTCGACCGACATGTTGACGCGGCCGTAGTCCTGGATCCCGCGAATATTCACCGACAGGCCAGGGTCCTGCTGACTGACCGCCGAGTAGACGCCTGGCGCCTCCTCGAGCATTTCGGCGGCATGGCGCGGCGGGTTGCGATCCAGCTGTTCACGCCCGACCACACTGACCGAGCGTGGCGAGGAGTACACCCAATCCTGGGCGTGCTGGCCGGTGATGGTGGTGGTTGCCAGCGACAATGCCGGGGTGCTCGGCTGCTCGACGCGGGTCAGGGTGACCTGGCGCTCGCCGGTAAAGCGGTAGTCCACCGGGGCGGCGCCGAGCAGGCGGCCGAGGCCTTCCTGCACCCCGAAGCTGCCCTGCAGCGCGGTGCTGTTCAAGCCTTGCAGGCGCTGGCTGTCGAACAACACCTGCAGGCCGGCCTGATCGGCGAAGGCCAATACCGCACTGCCAAGCGCTTGCGCGGGAATATTGAACGTCAGCACTGCAGGCTGGGCCGCTGCCACTTGCGGCTGTGCGGCGAACACCGGCGCCGCTGCCGCGAACAGGCCCAGGTGAATGGCCAGGGCTAACCGGGTACCGGTGATACGCCCCTTGTTGAGTGCTGACATTTGTGTTTTTCCCTGCGTAAGCGTTTTTGTTTATGCGAATGCTTCTCACCTAGCAAGACGTGCGACGCGCAGGAAGTCAGTAAGATTTTTTTCAAAGTTTTTTAAATGAAGGGGATTGGCAGGCAAAGACACGCGCAGGAGCCGGCTTGCCGGCGATGGCGTGGGAAAGATCTCGCGGGCGCCACCACCAGCAGGGGTGTTAATAGATCAGGCTGAGGCCTGCCAGGTCCAGGCGTTGCACTTGCAATTCCTGGGTCAGGGTACCGAGGGCGGTGTCGAGCATGTCGAGGCGGAAGACCCCGCTGACTTCGCGATCGCCCAGGTCCGCGCTGGTCAACACCACGCGCCCCGGGCGGTAGCGGTTGAGTTGTTCGATGACTTTGGCCAGGGGCTGGCGATCAAAGATCAACACGCCGCGACGCCAACTGGTGGCGCGCTCCACATCGAACTGATCCAAGGGCTCGATGCCCTCCTGGAGGCTGTAGCGCGCGGCCTGGCCTTCCTGGAGCACACGGTCGCTGGGGCCTTTTTTCGGCGAGGCTTGCAAGGACACCGCAACGCTGTGCTGCAACACGCCCACCCAGGCCTGGCTGCTCTCCTCGCGGTCCACCACAAACCGCGTACCCAGCGCGCGGGTCTGCCCGCCGGCGCTTTGCACCACGAATGGCCGGGTCTCCTTGCCGACCATCGGCGCCACATCGAAGATCGCCGAGCCCTGGAGCAGGCTGATGCGCCGTTGAACGCCGTCGTAATCCAGGCGAATCGCACTGGCGGAATCCAGCTGCACCGTGCTGCCATCGGCCAGGTGCACGGTGCGCACCTCGCCTTTCTGGGTGACATAGTCGGCCTGCAGGCGTAGCCAGGCTTCCGGCCCGCGCACCCAGCCGACACCCGCCGCCACCACGACCAGCGCGACGGCCGCCGCCCGCTGCCACGGCCTTCGCCGCGACGACCGGCGCACCGGCAGCACCGCCGCAGAGGGCCGCTGGCGGTGTACCGCCTCATCCTTATGCACCTCGCCCAACGCCGCCCAGGTCTGCTCGGCAAAGCGCAGCGCCGCTTCGTGGCGACTGTCACAGGCGATCCAATGGCGCAGCTCGGCCTGCTCCTGGTCGGTCAGGGCACCGGCGTGCAGGCGCACCGCCCACTCGGCGGCCACCTCGGTAATGCTGTGCTGTTGCGGACCCTGGCTATTCACGTGTGAATCTCGAATTTTTCGTTATATAACGCTGTGACGACTGACCTGGCGTTTTTCGGTAATTCATTCGTCGGATGGCGCCACCTCGCCGTCCTGCAGGCGCTGCATCACGTAGGCCAAGGCCTTGGCCAGATGCTTTTGCACGGAGCTGTCGGAGATGTCCAGGTGCCGGGCAACCTGGGCGTGGGTCATGCCCTCGATGCGGTTCAAGCGGAAAATCTGCTGGGTGCGCTCCGGCAACTCCGCCAGTGCCTGCTTCAATGCCTGTCGCTGTTGCTGCGCCATTGCCTGAGCCTCCAACCCGGCCACTTCATCTTCAATCTCGGCCAGCGCCTCGTGGGGCACGGAGTCTGTCTTGCGCCGCGCTTCCTGGCGAATATGGTCGATCAGCAGATTGCTCGCCGTTCGATAGAGATAGCCCTGGGAGTTGTCGATGCGCTCGCCGGCCGGCTTTTCCGCCAGGCGCAGGAAGCTCTCCTGCACCAGGTCCGCGGCCAACTGCGGGTCCCGTACCTTGCGCGCCAGATACCCGCGCAGGGTATCGGCGTGCTTGAGAAACAGGCCTTTGAGATCCACGTCCGACAAACCGACTCCCTGGAATGTTAAGGAAACAGGCGGGCATCTTAAGCGTTGTCGAGAATGATTTTCAATTGATATCTAATCTGATCCGTCGCGCCTCAAGGTCTGATTAACGGTTCGGTAATCGAACACATCCGCTGCCATCAATTGACCAAATTAACCATCCAGTACATTTTGTCCGCACAACTAACAATAAGTGTGGAGACACCCCTTATGCCGCCCATCGTGCTGGTGCTCAACGGCCCCAACCTCAACCTGCTCGGCACCCGCGAGCCGACCACCTACGGCCATGAAACCCTCGCCGATGTCGCCGCCCTGTGCGGCCGCAGCGCTGAGCAACTGGGGCTGAAAATCGAATTTCGCCAGACCAACCACGAAGGCGAGCTGCTGGACTGGATCCACGGCGCCCGCGCCCGCTGCGCCGGGATCGTGATCAACCCGGCAGCCTGGACCCACACGTCAGTGGCGATTCGCGACGCGCTGGTGGCCAGTGAAGTACCAGTGATCGAAGTGCATTTATCCAACGTGCATGCGCGCGAGGCGTTTCGGCACCACTCGTTTGTGTCGCCCATCGCCAAGGCCGTGCTTGCCGGGTTCGGCAGCCATGGTTACCACTTGGCCCTGGAGCATTTCAGCCAGTTGCTGAAGGGATCGACGCAATGAAATCGCGCATCCTCGCCGGCCTGATCGGCGCCGGCATCCAGGCTTCCCGTACGCCGGCCCTGCATGAGCACGAAGGTGACGCCCAAGGCTTGCGCTACCTGTATCGGCTGATCGACCTGGAACCGCTGAAGCTGGACCTCAACGCCCTCCCCGACTTGCTCGATGCCGCCGAGCTGATGCACTTCACAGGCCTGAACATTACCTACCCGTGCAAGCAGGCGATCCTGCCCTTGCTCGATGAATTATCCGACGAGGCCCGCGGCATTGGGGCGGTCAATACGGTGGTGTTCAAGGACGGCAAACGCATCGGCCACAACACCGACTGCCTGGGCTTTGCCGAAGGGTTTCGGCGAAACCTGAGTGATGTTTCCCGCCAGCGCGTAGTGCAAATGGGCGCCGGCGGCGCGGGCGCGGCAGTGGCCCACGCGCTGCTGGCCGAAGGCGTGGAGCAATTAAGTGTGTTCGATGTGGACACCAGCCGCGCCCGCGACCTTGTGGATAACCTCACGCAGCGCTTCGGCGCCGGTCGCGCCCAAGTCGGCCATGACCTGGAAAACGCCATGGCCGAAGCGGATGGCCTGGTCAACACCACACCCATGGGCATGGCCAAGCTACCGGGCACACCGGTGCCCGCTGCGCTGTTGCGAGCGCAACTGTGGGTGGCAGAAATTGTGTATTTCCCCCTGGAAACCGAGCTGCTGCGCGACGCCCGCGCCTTGGGTTGCCGCACCCTGGATGGCGGCAACATGGCAGTGTTTCAAGCGGTCAAGGCGTTTGAATTGTTCAGCGGCGAGGTGCCGAATGCGCAGCGCATGCTGGCGCACTTCCAGCGCATGAATAGCAGACTGTCGAAACACGATCAACTGTAGGAGCCGGCTTGCCGGGGATAGCGGTTTGCCAGCCGATAGCTGTCTACCCGACGCACCGCCATCGCGGGCAAGCCCGCTCCCACAGTTTTGATCGCTGTTCGGGCTTGGGATTCGGGGTACTGCACCGGCATCTGAGCGGGCGGTACACACCCGGTTCCAACCTCGAAATACATCCCAAAGGTGGGAGCGGGCTTGCCCGCGAAGGCGCCAGATCAGTCCCCCCCTGCAGCGACTGACCCACCGCTTTCGCGAGCAAGCCCGCTCCCACAGTTTTGATCGCTGTTCGGGCTTGGGATTCGGGGTGCTGCGGCATCTGAGCGGGAGGTACAACTCGGCTCCAACCTTGAAATACATCCCAAAGGTGGGAGCGGGCTTGCTCGCGAAGGCGCCAGGTCAGTCCCCCCCTGCAGCGACTGACCCACCGCTTTCGCGAGCAAGCCCGCTCCCACAGTTTTGATCGCTGTTCGGGCTTGGGATTCGGGGTGCTGCATCGGCATTTGAGCAGGCGGCACAACCCGATTCCAACCTTGAAATACATCCCAAATGTGGGAGCGGGCTTGCTCGCGAATGCGCTAGACCAGCCACCCTCTTCAGCGACTGACCCACCGCTTTCGCGAGCAAGCCCGCTCCCACAGTTTTGATCGCTGTTCGGGCTTGGGATTCGGGGTGCTGCGGCATTTGAGCAGGCGGCACAACTCGGCTCTAACCTTGAAATACACTCCAAATGTGGGAGCGGGCTTGCCCGCGAAGGCGCCAGATCAGTCACCTCCTGCAGCGACTGACCCACCGCTTTCGCGAGCAAGCCCGCTCCCACAGTTTTGATCGCTGTTCGGGCTCGGGATTCGGGGTACTGCGGCATTTGAGCAGGCGGCACAACCCAATTCCAACCTTGAAATACATCCCAAATGTGGGAGCGGGCTTGCCCGCGAAGGCGCCAGATCAGTAACCCCCTGCAGCCACTGACCCACCGCTTTCGCGAGCAAGCCCGCCCCCACAGTTTTGATCGCTGTTCGGGCTTGGGATTCGGGGTGCTGCATCGGCATTTGAGCAGGCGGCACAACTCGGCTTTAACCTTGAAATACATTCCAAATGTGGGAGCGGGCTTGCTCGCGAATGCGCTAGACCAGCCACCCTCTTCAGCGACTGACCCACCGCTTTCGCGAGCAAGCCCGCTCCCACAGTTTTGATCGCTGTTCGGGCTTGGGATTCGGAGTGCTGCGGCATTTGAGCGGGCGGTACAACTCAGCTTTAACCTTGAAATACATCCCAAATGTGGGAGCGGGCTTGCTCGCGAAGGCGCCAGATCAGCCACCCCTGCAGCGACTGACCCACCGCTTTCGCAAGCAAGTCCCACAGGGACTGCATTCCTTCCCAATAGTGCGCGTAATCAGGCCTGCAAGTACCGCATCACCGAATCGCAAATCATCTCGCGATGCCGCTGTTTGATCGCCTCATCCGACAGTTCGATCTGAAAAATCTCACTGAACGTATGGCGGTTGGACACGCGGTAAAAGCTGAATGAGTTGATCAGCAAATGCACGTCCAGCGGGTTCAGCCCTTGGCGGAACACGCCCAACTCAGCCCCGCGCTGCAAGGTGGCGCCCAACCCTTCGAGGATGTTGCTGTTCATCGCCTTGATCGAATCGGAGCGCTTCACGTATTCGGCGTTGTTGATGTTTTCGATGCTGACGATGCGCACGAAATCCACGTTCTGGTCGTGGTGATCAAAGGTGAACTCCACCAGTCGGCGGATTGCTTCGCGCGGTTCCAGCGCGGTGAGGTTCATCCGCGTTTCGGTGTTGCGGATATCGCCGTAGAGCTTCTCCAGCACCTCGACGTACAACTGCTCCTTGCTGCCGAAGTAGTAATAGATCATGCGTTTGGAGGTGTGGATGCGCTCGGCGATCGCATCCACGCGAGCGCCGGACAGGCCCTGCTGGACAAACTCGACGATGGCTTCCTGGAGAATGTTTTCGCGGGTCTTTTCCGGATTGTTCTTGCGACTCTTGCGCGGTGCGTCTGACACCGCGGGGAGTTCGGGACTCGAGGTCATGGTGCGCTCACGGCCATTGTTATGCAGGCAGTGATTATGGGCCGCGGCGCTCCCCGAAGGAAGCACCTGGCCCGCCGTCATAAGCGTGCCTGACGCACTGCACCGCTGCGCGATTTGGCCATCGCCGCCAGGCGCACCGCCACGTTGGCCGCGCCATAGCCGGCATAGCCGTTCTTGCGCTGGATGATCTCGAAGAAAAACCGCCCCTCGAACGGTTCGGTGTACACGTGAAACAACTCACCGCCCTGCGCGTCGCGGTCGTACAGCACGTTGTAGTACGCCAGTTCGCTGAGGAACTCGTCGTCAAAATCGAAACGCGCCGCGAGGTCGTCGTAATAGTTCAGCGGAATATCCAGCAGCGGCACCCCGGCCTCTTTCGCGCGGCGTACCTCGACGAAAATGTCCGCACAGTCGAAGGCAATGTGGTGCACGCCCGAGCCGCGATAGCTCGACAGGGCGTGGGAAATCGCGGTGTTGCGGTTCTCGGAGATATTCAGCGGCAGGCGAATCGAGCTGCAGCGGCTGCGCAGTGCGCGACTTTTCACCAGGCCATACGGGTCGGGCAGTACCACTTCGTCATCGGCTTCGAAATCCAGCAGGCTCTTGTAGAACAGCACCCAACTGTCGAGGCTGTCGGCCGGCAGCGCCATGGCCATATGGTCGATGCGCAGCAAGCCACCGCTGGCGGCAGTGGCCGGTTGCAGGTTGAAGTCGGTGTCGTAGAGACCGCCCTCGCTCGGATCCACCAGGTAAATCAGGCTGCCATCCGGCGCGCGCACGGCGGCCAGTTCCAGCTCGTTCGGGCCCACGAGGCCGCGATAGGGCTGGCCCTTGTAGGCCACTGCCCGCTGCAGGGCCTTGGCGCTGTCCTTGACCCGAATCGCCGTGGCACACAACGACGGACCATGGGCTTCGAAAAAGTTATGCGCGAAGGAATACGGCTCGCAGTTGAGGATCAGGTTGATATCGCCCTGGCGCAACAGGCTGACACTCTTGGACCGGTGCTGGCCGGCCTTGACGAAACCCAGGCGCTCCAGCCAGTGAGTCAGCTTGGCGCCGAGGCTTTCATCCACCGCAAACTCGAGGAACTCGATGCCGTCGTATTCGCTGGCCGCCGGGGTTTCGAAAAGGATCTCCACCGGCACCGCAGGTTGCTCCTGCGCCAGGCGCTGGCGGGTCTTCTCCTCCAGGTACAGCAGCGACCGCAAGCCATCCGCCGCATTCGCACGAGTGGGCGCGGCGCGGAAGCCGTCGTTGAAAATCTCCAGGGACAACGGCCCGGTGTAGCCGCTTTTTATGACCGGTGCGAGAAACCCCGCCAGGTCGAATTCGCCTTGGCCGGGGAAGCAGCGGAAATGCCGGCTCCACTCCAGCACGTCCATGGCCAGGATCGGCGCGTCGGCCATCTGTACAAAGAAAATCTTGTCGCCGGGAATCTCGGCGATGCCACTCGGGTCGCCCTTCAGCGACAAGGTGTGAAAGCTGTCGAGCAATACGCCGAGGCTGGGGTGATCAATCTGGCGGACCAGGTTCCACACCTGCTGCCAGGTGTTCACGTGCTTGCCCCAGGCCAGCGCTTCATAGCCGATGCGCAAGCCACGCCGGCCAGCGTGTTCGGCCAGCAGGCTCAAGTCATCCAGCAGGATGCGTTCATCACCGATGCAATCGGCCGAGGCGTTGCTGCACACCAGCACCAGGTCGGTGCCCAGTTCCTGCATCAAGTCGAATTTGCGCTCGGCGCGCTCCAGGTTGCGCGCCAGGCGGTCGCGGCGGCAGCCTTCAAAGTCGCGAAAGGGCTGGAACAGGGTGATGGCAATGCCCAGGTCGGCACACATTTGCCTAACTTCCCGAGGACTGCCGTCGTAATACAGCAGATCGTTTTCGAAGATTTCTACGCCATCAAACCCGGCAGCCGCGATGGCTTCGAGTTTTTCCGGCAGGGTTCCGCTCAAGGAAACGGTGGCAATAGAGCGTTGCATGGGGCGACTCCCGGCATTTGAGGCTCGTCTTATTTACGGCAAATTATTCGCCGCTAAACTGTTCACAGCAATTGAAATGTACGAACCGGTTAGTTTTCAGTGCGATTATCGAACACAATGGCTGTTGACGAATTGACGATTTTTTAACCGCTGCGCACCATCGATTCCGTATCAAGACCCAGAACACACCATAAAAATTTCAAAAAACGGGTACGACCTCATGCCTTCGCAAAACTCCGTCCTGGCCGCGCGCCCGGGCAACCCGCACGCCGGCATCGGCGACAAGATTCGCGGCGCCCTGGCCGTGGGTAAAACTCGCTGGGGCATGCTGGCCCTGGTGTTCTTCGCCACCACCCTCAACTACATCGACCGCGCCGCCCTGGGCGTGATGCAGCCAATCCTCGCCAAGGAGATGAGCTGGACGGCGATGGACTACGCCAATATCAACTTCTGGTTCCAGGTCGGCTACGCCATCGGCTTTGTGCTGCAAGGGCGCTTGATCGACCGCGTCGGCGTGAAGCGCGTGTTCTTCTGCGCGGTGCTGCTGTGGAGCCTGGCCACCGGCGCCCACGGCCTGGCGACCTCGGCCGTCGGCTTTATGGTCTGCCGCTTTATCCTCGGGCTGACCGAAGCCGCCAACTACCCGGCCTGCGTCAAGACCACCCGCCTGTGGTTCCCGGCCGGCGAGCGCGCGGTGGCCACCGGCATCTTCAACGCCGGCACCAACGTCGGCGCGATGATGACGCCGATGTTGCTGCCGTTGATCCTGCACGTGTGGGGCTGGCAGGCGGCGTTCCTGTGCATGTCGGCACTCGGCGGCATCTGGCTGCTGTTCTGGGGCTTGAAGTACTACAACCCGGAAGACCATCCGACGGTTAAACAGTCCGAATTGGACTACGTGCAACAGGAAGTCGAACCGGAACAACCGCGCGTACCGTTCAGCCGCATCCTGCGCATGCGCGGCACCTGGGCCTTCGCCCTCGCCTACTCGATGACCGCGCCGGTGTTCTGGTTCTACCTGTATTGGCTGCCGCCGTTCCTGAACCAGCAATACAACCTGGGCATCAACGTGACGCAGATGGGCATCCCGCTGATCATCATCTATCTGACCGCCGACTTCGGCAGTGTGGGTGGGGGGATTCTCTCGTCGTTCCTGATCGGCCGTGGGATGAACTCGATCAAGGCGCGGTTGCTGTCGATGCTGCTGTTTGCCTGCTGCATCGTCGGCGTGATCATGGCGGCCGGCTCCAGCCAGCTGTGGGTCGCGGTGTTTGCCATCTCCCTGGCCATCGGCGCGCATCAGGCCTGGACCGCGAATATCTGGAGCCTGGTGATGGACTACACGCCCAAGCACATGATGAGCACGGTGTTCGGCTTTGGCGGGATGTGCGCGGCCATCGGCGGCATGTTCATGACCCAGATCGTCGGGCATATCCTCACGGTGACCAACAACAACTACACGGTGTTGTTCACCCTGATCCCGGCGATGTACTTCATTGCGCTGACCTGGATGTACTTCATGGCGCCGCGCAAGATTCCCACCGTAGACGTCTGATCACCTGCGCCGCTGCTGCCAGGCAGCGGCCAACCCGCTCATGCAGATCACCCCGATGCCGACCACCGTGGTCACATCGGGGGTATGGCTGAACACCAGCCAGCCCAACAACCCCGCAAAGACGATCTGGCAATAGCCGAACGGCGCCAGCAAGGCCGGCGCCGCAAAGCGGAACGCCTGGGTCAGCATCAAGTGGGCGGTCATCCCGCAGGTGCCCAGCGCCAGCATCAACGCACCATGCCACAGCGTCGGAACCTGCCAGAAGAACGGCACCAGCGCACTCATCACCAGGGTATTGCACAACCCGGCAAAAAAGTTGCTGGTGGTGGGCGTGTCGTATTGGCTGAGGATGCGCGTGAGCAATTGGTAGAAGCAGAAGAACAGCGCCGAACACAGCGGCAGCAGCACCGCCGGGGTGAACAGCTCGCCGCCGGGGTGGATGATGATCAGTACCCCGACAAACCCGCAGATCACCGCCAGCCACTGGCCTCGGGTCACGTGCTCGCCGAGCAGCGGCACCGAGAGTGCGGTCACCAGGATCGGCGCGAGGAAGTTCACCGCCGTGGCTTCCGCCAGCGGGATGTAATGCAGCGCCGCAGTGAAAAACAAACTCGTGCCCAACAGGCACAACGCCCGCACCACCTGCATCCCCGGCCGCTTGCTGCGCAGCACGCGCAAGCCGGATTGCGGCAGGAAAATCCCGGCCATCAACACGGTATGCACCAGGTAACGCGCCCACACCACCATCACGATCGGGTAGAACCCGGCCAGGTATTTGGACAACGCGTCGTGGCTGGAAAACAGGAACGTCGCCAGCACAATCAGCAGGATGCCTTTGAAAGGATGGTTGACGCCGGAAAGGGGGGTGCTGACAGTCATTGAATTCTCTTGCGTGGCGAGCTGAACGCGGTGGCACTCAACCCGGTAATCTAGCAGCCGGGCATGCGTCTGCCCGCAGAGCATAACCAAACACCGTGCGAACAGCGCACTAAATCACGGGATTCGAGTCCAACGCTGCACCTCAGTCCCAGCGTTGCACACTTTTTAACCAAGGCCTTGCTGCTATGAAAAAAACCCTCTTTATTCTTTCTGCCCTCGCCCTGCTGACCGCCTGCAACCAGGAGTCCAAGGAGGCACCCAAGCCTGCGCCACCGTCTGTGCAAGCCACGCTGGTGCCCGAAACCCCACCCACCGATAAGTGGGTCGGCAAGTGGATCGGCGTCGAAGGCCTGAACCTGACCATCGCCAAGGACGACAGCGTCGGCCGTGGTCACTACATCCTCACCATGCAATACGGCCTCGACGCCGACGACTCCGGCACCTTCAAAGGTGAAGCCGCCGAAGACGGCATCGCCTTCACCCGCCCCGATGGTCCGCAACTGCTGCGCGCCGGCAACGGCGAGGCCACCGGGCTGAAATGGCTGGCGGAGAAAAAGGACTGCCTGGTGGTTGATAGCGGTGAAGGCTACTGCCGCGATTGAGCCGTCCAACCTGACACAACTTTCATCTGGCGCCCCTGCCAGCACGGGCTGAGAGCAGCGATACTACGCAGCTCTCGAACCTGTCGGACAGCCGGGCTGGCGCCATTCCCACGCACCAACAACACTGTTTCAGAGTTCATCGAGAGGATTGCCCCATGCTATGGAAAAAAGGCCGACGCAGCGACAACGTGGTGGATGCCCGCGATGACAGTAGTGGCGGCGGTGGCGGCATGCGGTTTGGTGGCGGCAAGGGCCTGAGCCTGACGGCAATTGTGCTGATCGTCGGCATCGGTTGGTTGACCGGCCAGGACCCGCTGCAGATCCTCGGCCAGTTGACCGGCCAGATGGAACAGGCGCCCTCGGTGAGCACGCAGCCACGCCAGGCACCGCCGGCCAACGATGAGCAAGCGGACTTTGTGCGCGCGGTGCTGGGTGATACCGAAGACACCTGGGCCCAGGTCTTTCAGGAAAATGGCCTGGCCTACAAGAATCCGAAACTGATTCTGTTCCGTGGTCGGGTCAATTCGGCCTGTGGTGGCGCCACCTCGGCCAGCGGCCCGTTCTATTGCCCGGCCGACCAACAGGTGTACCTGGACCTGGATTTCTTCCGGGAAATGTCCCAACGCTTCAAGGCCGCCGGTGATTTCGCCCAGGCCTACGTGATCGCCCACGAAGTCGGGCACCACGTGCAGACGCTGCTCGGCATCTCGGCCAAGATCCAGGCCGCGCGCCAGCAGGGCCGGCAACTGCAAGGCGATGGCGGCCTGCTGGTGCGCCAGGAATTGCAGGCCGACTGTTTCGCCGGGGTCTGGGCCAACCGCGCGCAAAAGCGCCTGAACTGGCTGGAGCCGGGTGATATTGAAGAAGCACTGAATGCGGCCAACGCCATCGGCGATGACCGTTTGCAGCAACAGGGTCAAGGGCGCGTCGTGCCGGACTCGTTTACCCACGGGACCTCGGCGCAGCGGGTTCGCTGGTTCAAGACCGGCTTTGCCCAGGGCCAGATCACTCAATGCGACACTTTTACCGCCAAGAGTCTTTAGATGAATAAACGATTGGGATTGCTGCTGGGCTTGTTGATTACCTGTTCCTCATCCACCTGGGCCGCCGAGAAAGAACATGGGGTCAAGGTGGTCAGTCCCGATCGTTTTCACCTGGATGCCGGCGACCTCAGCCTGGGCTTGAGCCAGGACTGGCGCCAGCCGCTGCCCCAGGTCACCCGCGCGCTGATCATCGTGCACGGCCGCCTGCGCAATGCGCAGACCTACCTGCAAAGCGGTGAAGACGCCGCCGAGCACGCGGGCCAGGCGACCAATACGCTGGTGATTGCGCCGCAGTTTCTGAATGAGTCCGACATCAAGCGCAACCACCTGGACAACCAGGTGCTGCGCTGGAACGGCAACGACTGGATGGCCGGCGAGCCATCCGTCGGCCCAGGCCAAGTCAGCTCCTACGGCGCCCTGGACCAGATCATCAAGCACCTGGGCAATCGCAAGTTGTTCCCGGCGCTGAAAGAGATCGTCGTCGCCGGCCATTCCGGCGGTGGCCAAGTGGTCCAGCGGTTTGCCCTGACCGGCCACGACCACCCGATGCTGCAGACCGAAGGCATCAGCCTGCGTTACGTGGTCGCCAACCCATCGTCCTACGCGTACTTCACGCCACAACGTCCGGTGAAGTTCGACACCGCTAGTTGCCCAGGCTTCAACGACTGGAAATACGGCATGCAAAACTTGCCGGATTACGCCAAGGGCCAGAGCGCCGAGCAGCTTGAGCAGGCCTACGTGTCACGCAACATCACCTACCTGCTGGGCCAGCAGGACACCGACCCGAACCACCCGGCGCTGGATAAAAGCTGCGCCGCCGAGACCCAAGGCGCCTATCGCCTGATTCGTGGGCACAACTATTTTGACTACCTCAAGCAGCGGCACCCGCAGTTGAGCCAGAAACTGGTGGAAGTGCCGGGCGTTGGGCATAACGGCGACGGCATGTTTACCTCGCCTGAAGGCCAGAAAGTACTCTTCCAATAACCCCACATCCCTGCAGGAACCGGCTTGCCGGCGATGGTGGTGGGCCAGCCAACCCTTCTATCGCCCATGCGGCCGCTTTCGCAGCCTCGCTGGGGCTCGACAACTCCCACAGGGGATCGCGGGGCTGCTTGTAAGATCTGTGGCGAGCCATTTTCTACCTGACAACCACGGTCAAAATGTGGGAGCTGGCTTGCCGGCGATGGCGTTGGGTCAGCCAACGCCTCTATCGCCCATGCGGCCGCCTTCGCAGCCTCGCTAAGGCTCGACAACTCCCACAGGGGATCGCAGGGTGGGCTGTGAGATCTGTGGCGAGCGATTTGCTCACTGACAACCACGGTCAAAATGTGGGAGCTGGCTTGCCGGCGATGGTGGTGGGTCAGCCAACGCCTCTATCGCCCATGCGGCCGCCTTCGCAGCCTCGCTAAGGCTCGACAACTCCCACAGGGGATCGGGGGGCTGCTAGTGAGATCTTTGGCGAGCGGTTTTCTACCTGACAACCACGGTCAAAATGTGGGAGCTGGCTTGCCTGCGAAAGCGGTGGGCCAGTTGAAAACAGATCGACTGACACGCCGCCATCCCCGGCTCAAGCTGGCTTCAACAGGGCTCAGGGCTGGATCATTTGGCGCAGCACTGCACAGTCTGTGGCATGCCAATCTGCCAATTCCGGCCACGGGTTCTGCGGCAAGTTAACCAACACCGTGCGCGTGCCCGCTGCGCGGCCGCAGTCGAGGTCGAAGCGGTAATCGCCGACCATCACCATCTCGCTCGGTACCACATCCCAGGCTGCGGCCAGTTTCAGCAGGCCGCCTGGATCGGGCTTGGGCGGTGCATCATCGCGACCCAGCACGTCGTCAACGGCAAAGCAGTCGGCCAGGCCAATCGCTTGCAGGGTGATATGCGCCAACTCCCGCGCATTGCGGGTAAGGATGCCGAGGCGATAACCGCGTCCCGCCAACTCCCGCACCAGCTCCACCGCACCCTCTGCTGCGACGGAACCCAGCGCCAGCTCGCGCTCATGCTCCAGCAACCAGGCATGCTTGGCCGCTGCCACGTCGGCAGGCAATGCAGCCAGGTGAGTGAGGATGTCGTCCTCGGGCGGAATCTCCAGGGCCACGCGAATGGCCGCAAAGTCATGCACGGCCACCGTGAGGGTGCCGTCCATGTCGAATACCCAATGCTTAACGTCCGTCAGGCTCATGCCCAATCCTTGCGATGGCGAATCAACCCTTCCTGGGTCACGGAAGCCACCAATTGCCCGGCACGGTTGTACACGCTGCCGCGCGAGAAACCCCGGGAGTTGCCGGCCCACGGGCTGTCCATGGCGTAGAGCAACCAGTCATCGGCACGCAGGTCGGCGTGGAACCACAGCGCGTGGTCAAGACTGGCGACTTGCATGTCTTTCTGCCAAACGGTCTTGCCGTGAGGCAGCAGCGAAGTGGTCAACAGGCCGAAGTCCGAGGCGTAGGCCAGCAAGTATTTGTGCAGCGCCGGCGCGTCAGCCAGGGCACCGTCGGCGCGAAACCACACGTACTTGACCGGGTCGGACGGCTGCGGGTTGAACGGGTCTTTCTCGGTCACCGGGCGCACTTCGATCGGCTTGGGGCACAGCAGCTTGTCGCGCATGTGCTCGGGGATCAGGTGCGCACGCTGCTGGGTCAGCTCCAGCTCCGACGGCAGGTTTTCCGGACCGACCACCACGGGCATGGTGGTCTGGTGTTCGAAGCCTTGTTCGTCGTACTGGAACGAGGTGGTGCAGGTGAAGATCGGGTGGCCCTTCTGGATCGCCGTCACGCGGCGCGTGCTGAAACTGCCGCCGTCACGCACGCGGTCCACCGAATACACCACTGGCAATTTCGCATCGCCGGGGCGCAGGAAGTAGCCATGCAATGAATGCACGTGCCGCGCTTCTTCGACCGTCTGGCTGGCGGCCGACAAGGACTGGCCGAGCACCTGGCCGCCGAACAGTTGGCGAAAACCCAGGTCCTGGCTGCGGCCGCGAAAGAGGTTTTCCTCGATCGGCTCCAGGGTCAGCAAGTCCACCAGATCTTCCAATACTTGGCTCATTCACACTCTCCTCAGAGCAATTCTTTTCTACTTGTAGGAGCCAGCTCCTACCCGTGCAGCGTGTCCAACCATTGGGCGCGGGTGATGCGGTACAAAACATGCGGGCGCAGCGGGTCATCGGCTGCGACCTTGGGGTGTTCGAAATCTGCCAGCGGATCGTAATGCATACCGATGGCCTGCATGACTTTTTGTGATGGCAGATTGGCCTCCGTGGTGAAGGCGACAATTTCATCCAGCTGCAAGCGGTCGAACCCACAGCGCAATGCCGTCCACGCCGCCTCGCTGGCATAGCCCAGCCCCCAGTGCTCGCGCGCCAGGCGCCAGCCGATTTCCACCGCCGGGGTGAAACCCGCCTCGAAGCTGACATTCTGCAGCCCGGTCAGGCCAATGAATTCGCCAGTGTCCTTGCGCTGCAAGGCCCACAGGCCAAAGCCGTATTCGGCGAAATGGCCACGAATCCGCCCGATCAGCGCAGCGCTTTCCAGGTGGCTCAATTTGGCCGGGAAATAGCGCATCACCTGCGAGTCGGCGCACATGCGTGCAAAGTCCGGCAGGTCGCTGTCACGCCATGGGCGCATCAGCAGGCGTGCACTTTCCAGTTCGAGTATCGGCTCCATGGGTCCCCTCCCTTGCCATGTGCGTGAGTGTACAGCGCTGTTAAGATCCTTCGCAGATTCCTGTCAGAAAATCCCATGCCTTTGCCATTGATCTACCACGATGACTACAGCCCCGAGTTCCCGGCGGACCACCGGTTCCCGATGGACAAGTTCCGTCTGTTGCGTGACCACCTGGTGGCCAGCGGCCTGACCGAGGACAGCCAACTGCTGCGCCCGCAGCTGTGTCCGGCAGATATTCTCGCCCTGGCTCATGAACCGGGTTATATCGAACGCTACATGAGTGGCGAGTTGTCGCACGAAGACCAGCGGCGCCTCGGTCTGCCCTGGAGCGAAGCCCTGGCCCGACGCACCGTGCGCGCGGTGGGCGGCTCGATCCTCGCGGCCGAGCAGGCACTCGAACATGGCCTTGCCTGCCACTTGGCGGGCGGCACCCATCACGCCCATTACGATTACCCGGCGGGCTTCTGCATCTTCAACGACCTGGCGGTGATCAGCCATTACCTGCTGGCCAGCGGCCGGGTCAACCGCGTACTGATCTTCGACTGCGACGTGCATCAGGGCGACGGCACCGCCCGCATCCTCCACGACACCCCGGATGCCATCACCGTGTCACTGCACTGCGAAAAGAACTTCCCGGCGCGCAAGGCCAAGAGCGATTGGGACATCCCACTGCCCATGGGCATGGGCGATGCCGACTACCTCAAGGTGGTCGATGACGCCCTCAACTACCTGCTGCCGCTGTACCAACCCGACCTGGTGCTGTACGACGCCGGCGTCGATGTGCATAAGGACGACGCCCTCGGTTACCTCAAGCTGACAGACACCGGCGTCGCCGCCCGCGATGAAGCCGTGATGCGCCACTGCCTGGGCCGCGACATCCCGGTGATGGGCGTGATCGGCGGCGGCTACAGCAAGGACCGCCCTGCCCTGGCGCGTCGTCACGGCATCCTGCATCACAGCGCGCAACGGGTATGGACGTCATCAGGCTGTCATTGAAGTGTGAGCGTTACCCACAATGCCTGTGGAACGGCCTGTGGATAACTTGAGCGTAAGCGTCTGAAAGCTAACCCACGCATGGCGTGTAGGAAACTGTACGTTTTCTGATCAGACACGCAGGCTTCCTTGTGGTGAGCGGGCTTGCACCCGCGTTGGGTTGCGTAGCAGCCCCTTTTTGGGGCGTCGCGTTCTGTCAGTTAGAACGGGGTTTAGGGTTTGGGGCTGCTTCGCAGCCCAACGCGGGGCAAGCCCGCTCGCCACAGGAAGCGCGTTTACCACAGGAAGCGCGGTCACTATGGGAAGGGTGCTCGCCATGGAAAGCGTGCTCACCGATCACAACGATCCTTCCCCCCCACAATTGCGCGCCATTGCTTACAATGGGCGCCCTTTCGTTTTCACCAGGCCTGCTGATGTCCGCTACTGCTCTCTCCCACGTTGCCATTATCGGCGGCGGCCCCGCCGGGCTGATGGCCGCCGAAGTTTTGAGCCAGGCAGGCGTGCGGGTCGACCTGTATGACGGCATGCCCTCCGTGGGGCGCAAGTTCCTGCTGGCGGGCGTGGGCGGCATGAACATCACCCATTCGGAGGCGTACCCGGCGTTCCTGTCGCGTTACGCCGAGCGCGCGCCGCAGATGGCGCCGTTACTGCGCGCGTTTGGCGCCGAGGCGTTGTGCGAGTGGATTCACGGCCTGGGCATCCAGACCTTTGTCGGCACCTCCGGTCGCGTGTTTCCGACCGACATGAAAGCCGCACCGCTGCTGCGTGCGTGGCTCAAGCGCCTGCGTGACCAGGGCGTGGTTATCCACACCCGCCATCGCTGGCTCGGCTGGAATGCCGAGGGCGACTTACTTATCCACAGCCCTGACGGCGAAAAAACTATCCACAGCGATGCCGTGCTACTGGCCCTGGGCGGCGGCAGCTGGTCGCGCCTGGGCTCCGATGGTGCGTGGCTCAAGTTGCTGGAAGACCGTGGCGTGCCCTACGCCCCGCTGCAACCGAGCAACTGCGGCTTCGAGGTGTTGGCCTGGAGCGATTTGATGGTGAGCAAATTCGCCGGCGCGCCGTTGAAAAACGTCGCTATCGGCGTGGCGGATGACAAGCCTCGACTGGGCGAGTGCGTGATCACCGCGACGGGCATCGAGGGCAGCCTGATCTACGCACTGTCGGCGCCGATTCGTGAAGCCATCAACCGTGACGGCGCGGCCACCGTGCATATCGATCTGCTGCCGAGCAAGCCGCTGGACAAGGTCCAGGCCGCCCTGGCCAAGCCACGTGGCTCGCGCTCGATGAGCAAGCATTTGCACAGTCAGTTGGGGTTGGATGGGGTGAAAGCGGCGCTGCTGCGCGAGTTGACCCCGGCGGAGCACTTTCATGATCCGGCGCAGTTGGCGGTTGATATCAAGGCGCTGCCACTGACCCTGGTGAAAACCCGGCCGATGGATGAGGCGATCAGCACCGCCGGTGGCGTGCCATTCGAGGCGTTGGATGAGCGGTTGATGCTCAAGCAATTGCCGGGGGTGTTTTGCGCAGGGGAGATGCTCGACTGGGAAGCGCCGACCGGCGGGTATTTGCTGACGGGGTGTTTTGCCAGCGGGCAAGCAGCCGGGCGCGGAATGTTGGAGTGGCTTGTGGCGAGCGGGCTTGCCCCGCGTTAGGCTGCGGAGCAGCCCCAATAAACCCGCTGGGTTTTAACAGATAAACCGCGCTTGCAGGTTTTAGGGCCGCTTCGCGGCCCAACGCGGGGCGAGCCCGCTCACCACAAAGGTCAGTTACTTCTTCTTGCGCGGCCCGGTATTAAAAACCGGGACCTTGCGCACCGGCTTGATCGACGGCTCCGCCGGCGCCACCTCACCACTGTCCACCCACTTGCCGAGGTTGCGCTTGCCGCCACCACCGGAAGTCTTGGGCTTCTTCGGTTTTTTCGGTTTCTTCACCACCTGCCCGCTGGCATCGGTATCCGGCACGCGATGTTCCGGTTCGAAATCCGGCTCCATCTTGCGGGTCAAGGTCTGACGGGTCAGCATCTCGATGGCCGACAGCATGTTCACTTCATCAGCGCACACCAGCGAAATCGCCTCGCCGGTGTTGCCCGCACGGCCGGTACGGCCAATGCGGTGGATGTAATCCTCAGCCACGATCGGCAGGTCGAAGTTGACCACCAGCGGCAGGTCTTCGATGTCCAGGCCACGGGCCGCCACGTCGGTGGCCACCAGGATCTGCACTTCGCTGGATTTGAAACGGTCCAGCGCGCGTTGGCGGGTCGCTTGGGGTTTATCACCATGGATGCCGTCGGCATTGATGCCCAGGCCTTGCAACTTATCCACCAGCGCATCCACGCCATTGCGGGTCTTGGCGAACACCAGCACCTGCTTCCAGCGGCCTTTGCGCATCAGGTGCACAAACAGCTCGGGCTTGCGCTTCTTGTCGACCGGCACCACCCATTGCTTCACGGTATTGGCGGCGACGTTGCGCGGGCTGACCTCGATGCTCAGCGGGTCGTTGAGCATCTGCCCGGCCAGCACGCGGATGTCATCGGAGAAGGTCGCCGAGAACAGCAGCGTCTGGCGCTTCTTCGGCAGCATGCGGTAGATGTTCGCCAGTTCTTCGGAGAAGCCCAGGTCAAGCATGCGGTCGGCTTCATCCAGCACCAGGGTCTGCAGCTGGTTGAGTTTCAGCGCGTTCTGGCGGAACAGGTCGATCAGCCGGCCCGGTGTGGCGACCAGGATGTCGACGCCCTTGCGCAGCTTCATCATCTGCGGGTTGATGCTCACGCCGCCGTACACCGCGTAGGTGGTCAGCGGCAGGTGTTGGGCGTACTCGGCAACGCTGGCGTGAACCTGCTCGGCCAGTTCACGGGTCGGGCACAGGATCAGTGCGCGGGCCGAGTTGGCAGCGACTTTGGGCCCTTCCATTGTCAGCAATTGCAGGAGCGGCACGGCGAAACCGGCGGTCTTGCCGGTGCCGGTCTGGGCCGCAGCCATCAGGTCGCGACCGGCCAGCACCGCCGGAATGGCTTGCGCCTGCACCGGCGTCGGGGTCTGGTAGCCAAGCGTCTCAAGGGCGCGCAGCAAGGGTTCGATCAGGCCAAGTGTGGCGAAAGTCATGTGTTTACCGTAGGAAAAATTCAGCGCAAGGGCGTAATGCGCGGCAGTTTACCTTATTTCCGGCTTGGGCTTGCGCCACTGGGGCAGGCTGATCAACAGCACCGCGCTGATAATCACCAGCATCGCCAGGGCTTCTTCCAGGCCGATGGTCTCGCCGATGAACACGATCCCCAGCAACACCGCCACCGCCGGGTTGACGTAGGCATAGCTGGTCGCCGCCGCCGGACGCACATGCTTGAGCAGGTACATATAGGCGTTGAAGGCGATGATGGAGCCGAACACGGCCAGGTACGCCAGGGCCAGCCAGCCTTCCAGCGGCGGCATGGCTTGCAGGTGCTCACCGGTGAGCGCGCTGGCGATCAACAGCGTCACGCCGGCCACCAGCATTTCCGCCGCACTGGCCATTGCCCCCGGCGGCAACGGCAGGCGCCGACTCCACACCGAACCGAACGCCCACGACGCCGCGGCAAACAACAATAAAGCCGCGCCCATCGGGCTCGACTGCAACGTGCTGCCCATGTTGAGCATGGCGATACCGATCATCCCCAGGATCACGCCCGCCCATTCCAGGCGGGTATTACGCGCGCCCCAGAAATAACCGCACAGCAAGGTGAACAGCGGCACGGTCGCCACCGCCAGCGCCGCCACACCGGACGAGACGCCGGTGTGCTCGGCCACACTCACCGCGCCATTGCCGAAGGTCAGCAGCAAAATGCCGATCTTGGCAGCTGCTTTCCATTGCTCCCAGGTCGGCGCTGGCGCCCCGCGCCAACGCAAGAAGCCATACATCACCGCCCCCGCCACCAGGAAGCGAATCCCACCCAGCATCAGCGGCGGCCAGAATTCCACGCCGATGCGGATCACCAGGTAGGTGGAGCCCCAAATCACATACAACGCAAAAAAAGCGGCGATCAACGGTAAGGGAAAGCGACGTGGGCCTGGCATTGGGCAGCTCTATGGCAGAAATGAGAGAGGCTTATTCTAAAAAGGCAGGCGCCTAAACATAAGTTACAAAACCTGTTTAATCCGCCAGTACACTTTTCAAAACATGGTTATCAGGGCTATAACCCCTACTTTCGAAAGCCAAGCGCTCCTGGAGCCTTATCATGGACAAATACGACCGCATGCTCCTCAGCGCCCTGCTCGAAGACGGCCGCGCTTCCTACGCGCAACTGGCGCGCACGGTAAATCTCTCCGCCCCCGCCGTCGCCGAACGCGTGGCCAAGCTGGAGGCCAGCGGCGTGATCACCGGGTATCAGGCCAAGGTGGACTTATCCAGAGTCGGCCTGCCGATTCAGTGCGTGATGGAACTGAGACTGACCAACCACGGCAGCCAGAAGGTCTACGACGCCCTGGCCGAAATCCCCGAACTGACCGAATGCCACCGGGTCACGGGCGATCCGTGCGTGATCATGCAGGCAGCGGTGGGCTCGATGCCGGAGTTGGAGAATTTGATCAACCGGGTAGCGAAGTTCGGGTTCAGCAAGACCTCGATCATCTTGTCGAGCGCGATAGAGCGGCGGGTGCCGTTGGGGCAGTTGGAGGGCAAAAATGGTGGATAAGCCCAGCAAGGTCTTCAGCCTCAGTCACCCGATCTCCCCGCGTATTCCGCTGTGGCCGGGGGACCCGCCGGTGGCGTTTGAAGACGTCGCGTCACGGGACAAGGACGGCTATTTCCTTCGGCGGTTCAGCATGGGTGAACATAGCGCCACGCATATGAATGCGCCGAATAGTTTTTATGCTGGTGGAATGGGGATTGATGGTTATCGACCCGAAGACTTGGTGCGGCCCGCCGTAGTGATCGATGTGCACGGTAAAACCCAGAGCAATCCAGACTACGAAATCTGCCCACTGGATATTGAAGCGTGGGAACGTCAGCACGGGCTTATCGAACCTGGCTCGGTGGTGCTGATGTACACCGGCTGGCAACACCTCTGGAACGACCCGATAGCGTTTTTTGGGCAGGACGCGCAAGGCTCACACTTCCCTGGGATTGGTGAAGCGGCGATTCGATTTTTGCTCGAACAGCGCCAGATTGCCGGGGTTGGCATTGATACCCACGGGGTTGATCCAGGGCAAAGCACCGCCTTCGCGACAAACCATGCCGTGTTGGCGGGAAACGGGATTGTGCTGGAGTGCCTGACCCACCTCGACCGGCTTCCGGCCAAGGGCGCCACGTTAGTGATAGGTGTACTAGGACTGGAAGGCGGTTCGGGATCACCAGCATCAGTGATGGCGTTTATTCCCTGACTTGCAGGTAGGCCCTACCGACGCCATCGCAGGCAAGCCAGCTCCCACACTAGACCGCATACAGTCCGGGCAACTCGGTCAACTGTGGGAGCTGGGCTTGCCCGCGATGACGTCAGTTGCTTCAACACAGCTGTGAGCGTTGAACAATCAAATCGACCACCTGCTCGATGGTGGTGATGTGATCCCAATCTTTCTGCGTCGCTTGCAAGTTGAATTGCCACTTGATCTGCATGACAAAGCAGGTCAAATCATCATCAATAATCTTGAAGTCATGGATGAAGTCCGTTTGCTCGGTGACCTGACTTCGGTCGATGAAACCGATGATATCGACGAATAGCTGAATCACCTTTTCGCTGATCTCGGCTCTAGTCGGGCTAGCTGCCATTTCTTGCCTCATAGGCGCACTTACCAATACTGATTAGATCAAAGACAGCCAACCCCGCAGCAACGAAAGGAATGCCCCGTCCAATAATGCCAAATACCCGGACGGTGCCAAACGTTGCTTTCGCCATTCTGGCCACCGTGGGTTGCCTGATCAATGTACGAGGGAAAAAGCGCATTCCGATGAGACTCGCCAGGTTCGTCGTTTTGCTAGAACCAACATGAACCCAAGTGCCCACGGCAATTTTGTTTATAGGTATGCCGGCGGCGCCAGTCAGAACCGTTGCCGCCGTCAAGCCATAGTGTTGCTGGGTACATTTCCAGAGTTCGTCAAACGTGGTGCTCGGCACCGAGGAGTCCGCATGAACGGGCTTGAGTAACTGGTAACTGGCGCCATGTGTCCAGCCTGGCGAATGAGGTAAAACCATGACTGCCGGGCAACTTGTCATCGTGTTTCCCAAATGAAACGCCATGCTTGAAGTTGAGCCGAAATCGATGCCGGTGCCTTGGAGCTCAAACTGGCTTCGCCTGATTGCTGTGTGAAGATCGCTTTCCTGCATGACGTAGTCCCTGTACGTAAATGACAGCCGGGATCTTAGGTCGCAGCGAAGGGGCATAGACGGGAGAAGGGAAAATCCAGAATGGTCCGACAGGACAGCAAGGCCAAGCCTACTGACTATTCAGAAAGCAGATAAGCGCCCCCAAAAAGAGCGGTTGCTTCAATGGCCAGCAAGACCACTCCCTTTCATTTGCGCGGCGGATGTGCTGCATTACGCGGTGGGCTCTGCGCACTCGTCGGGCAAAGCGATGGATGTGCAGCAGCGGGCGGTGATGCATTTGGTGGAGATGGCGAAGGGGGTGGTGGATCGGGCGCTGGAGTGTGTGCAGCCTCGATGAACACCGCCCCTCCCACATTTGAACGGCGTTGTTCTATCAGAACCCGCGATGTTTCTTCAGATGCTCATTGATCTTCGCCGCCGGCACTTTCTGCAAGGTGCACAGCAGGTCGTGGGACAGTTCGCGCAATCCGTGGGTGCGGCGCAGTTCCTGGGCCAGGTGCGCCGTGAGGTTGGCGGCCATTTCCGCATCCGCCAGCGCCCGGTGAGCCTGGCCGGTGTGGGGCAGCTTGGCGAAGGCGTTCAACGTGCCGAGTTTGTGGTTCGGCGCCGACGGCATCAGGCGGCGCGCCAGCAGCAGGGAGCAGGCGAATTTCTGCAGGCGGGTGCGGCGGATCAGGCCCAGTTCGTAATCCCAGAATTTCTGGTCGAACGCAGCGTTGTGCGCCATCAGCGGCGTGGTGCCGACGAATTCATTCACCTCGTTCATCACCCGCTCAGCCGGCGGCGCGCTGCGCAGCATGGCGTTGCTGATGCCGGTGAGCTGTTCGATAAAGCCGGGCACGCGCACGCCAGCGTTCATCAGGCTCTGGTAACGGTCCACGATCTGGCCACGTTCGAGGATGACCACGGCGATTTCCGTGGCCCGGCAGTGGCTGCTCGGGGTGATGCCGGTGGTTTCAAAGTCGATGACCGCTATACGTTCCAAACCTGTTCCAACTCCGTCTAACTATTTATTGCGCCGTAGCGCTTATTTGAGCAGCAACGCGCCTTCGATCGGCACGTAGCGGCTGGCAGCGCGTATCAACGAGTTGGCCGTCAGCCCCGGCACGCCATACGCCACGGCTTCGACGCCGTGCTTGTGGATGATGCGGTCGAGCAGCATGTCGAAGTCACCGTCGCCGGAGGCCAGCACGATTTCGTCGACGTGGTCGGCGGCGTCCATGATGTCGATGGTGATGCCCACGTCCCAGTCGCCCTTGGCCGAGCCGTCGCTGCGCTGGATATACGGCTTGAGTTTCACCGTGAAGCCCAGGTTGCGCAGGATCTGCTGGAACTGCTGCTGCTTGCTGTCGCCTCGGTCGATGGCATACGCATAGGCCTCGACGATCTGCCCGCGCGCGCTGATATCAGCCCACAGGGCGGCGTAGTTGAAATGGCAACCATAGGCCTGGCGGACGGTGTAATAGAGGTTTTGTACATCGGCGAACACTGCAATTTTCTTCACCGCACTTCCTCATGACAGCCAGGCGCCAGCGCCCGGAAAGGGTGCCAGTATGCCAGTCGCGAGAACGTTTCCGGGAAAAATCAGACCGGGGCGACACAGCGCCCCGGTTGAGTGCAGGTCAGACGAAGGAATCGTCGTCGCCAAAGGAAGAGGAGTCGTCGGAATAGTCGCTGTCGGCAAAACTGTCCGAGTTGTTGCTGCCCCAGCCGTCGCTGTCATTGCCGGCAAAGCGCTGGTCATCGTTGCCCCAGCCGCCCTGGTCGCTGGCCGGCGCCGGTTGCTCGATGATTTCTTCCACTACCTGCGGCTGCTGGTTGTGGTGGAACAGGCTGCTGATGCCCTCGGCCAGCATTACACCACCGGCCACGCCTGCAGCGGTTTTCAGTGCGCCGCCGAGGAAGCCGCTGCCGATCGGGGCTGCAGGCGCCTGCTGCGGTTGCTGGTAGTTCTGCTGGGGCGCGCCATAGTTCTGCTGCGGCGCAGGCTGGCCAAACGCAGGCCTGCCCGGTTCACGCCAGCCACCCGACGAAGCCGGGGCGCTCTGGCTTGGCTGCGGATCGCGGGAACCGCCGCCAAAGATGCTCGACAGGAAGCCGCCGCCGCTTGCAGGGGCTGCCTGCGACGACTTGGCGCGCTCTAGCTCCTCCTGCAATTGCTGGATCTGCTGCGCCTGCTGCTTGTTCTGCGCGTCGAGGCTCTTGAGCGCGTGTTCCTGCACCAGGATCGACTGGGTCATGTAATACCCGGCGGCCGGTTGGCGAGTCATGTGCTCCTTGATCCGCGCTTCTGCTTGCGCATCGCGGGGGGCTGAGTCCGTTTCGGCTTGCTGCAACCGTGAAAACAGTCCATCGATCAGGGTTTGCTCTTCGCTGTTCATGGCGACCTCGTTAGATTGCCGGTAGAAATCGTGGTCCTGCCTGTGATCAGGCCAGGTGCACTCTAGTTATGGGGCTGTTACCAGTTGTTTCAATGGTCTTTACTCAAGGTTTACGTTTGCGTCCCTGCAACCCTGATCGGTTAAAGTGTCGCCCTTGTTTCCAGGCCTGCGATGAACCTGATGAATCCGTTAGACGTATTGCGCGACTCTTTCCGTTTTACCCGGAACAACCTGGGTGCCATCGTTCAGCTATGCCTGCCGTTGGTCATCCTGGAGGCCCTGCTGCAACAGGTGCTCGACCACACGCTGGGCCCGGATGCCTTCCCCGGCTACAGCGTGGTGGTGGGATTGCTGGTGTACCCGCTGTACACCGGCGCCTTGATCCTGTTTCTCGACGCCCGCACCCGGGGCGAGTCGCCGCGCACCAAGGATGTGTGGGCGATGGCGCTGACCCTGTGGCCGCGCTTCGCCCTGCTGACGGCCATGAGCACCTTGCTGATTCTGCTTGGCCTGTCGCTGTATTTCCTGCCGGGCCTGTGGTTGATGGTGGTGCTGGCGTTTGCCGAGTACCTGCTGGTACTGCGCAGCATGCCGGCGCTGGAGGCAATGAAGGAAAGCTTCCGCCTGACCCGTGGGCATTTCTGGCGGATCCTGGTGTGCCTGTTGTGCGTGATGACACCGCTGTGGCTGCTCAAGGGCGCCAGTGTGGCGGCCTATCCCGAGCCTGCGCCGTTGCTCGGCGTGCTGATCGACAGCGCGCACAGCTTCCTGCAGCTGTTTACCAGTGTGGTGCTGTTTCGTTTATTCATGCTGATCGGTGGCGATGCCGACGCGCGGTGATATGCTCCGTGCCACTCCCGAAACGCTATAAGCCGAGCCGATGACCCGTTTATTGCGCATAACCTTGCTGGGCCTGTTGATCATTGCAGGCCTGCTGACGGCCCTGATCTACAGCCTGACCTGGCGCCCCGAGCCCAAGGAAATCCTGCCCGTGAGCTGTGTTGCGCCGCGTGCGCCGACCCTGTTGCCAGGGCAGGCGCTCAAGGTCATGACCTGGAACGTGCAATACCTGGCCGGCAAGAACTACGTGTTCTGGTACGACACCACCGACGGCAGCGGCCCCGACGACCGCCCCACCGTGGAAGACATGGCCGCCAGCCTCGACGAAGTGGCGCGGGTGATCCGCGACGAACAACCCGACATCCTGCTGCTGCAGGAACTCGACGAAAACGCCAAGCCCTCCCACTACCAGGACCAACTGGCCCTGCTCCAGGAACGCCTGGTCGACCTCTACCCCTGCAGCGCCCAGACCTTCGACTGGAAAGCCGACTTCGTCCCCGACCGGCATATCTTCGGCAGCGTCGGCCGCAAGCTGGCGACCCTGAGCCGCTACCAGATCGAACACGCCGAGCGCCTGCAATTGCCGGCGCCGGACGCCAACTTCATCAGCCGTCAGTTCCAGCCAAAGCCAGCCCTGCTGCTGACCTACTTGCCACTGAGTGATGGCGGCCAGCTGGCAGTGCTCAACACCCGCCTGGACGGCGACGCCCCGGGCCGCAGCGCGGTGCAGGCGCAGGTGCAAACCACGGTCAAGTTGCTGGATAAATTCGAAGGTCGCGGCACGCCCTGGTTGATCGGCGGCGATTTCAACCTGCTGCCCCTGGGGCAATTCCTGCGCCTGGACGCCGGCAAGCGCGGGCAATATTCGCCGGACAGCGAGCTGCACCTGCTGTGGGACAAGTACCCGATGATCCCGAGTAACAGCGAATCGAGCGGGATTGATCGTGAGAAATGGCTGACGCACTTCCCGAATGATCCCAGCATCGAAGGCCCGGATCGCACGCTCGATTACCTGTTCTACAGCCCACGGATTAAACGGGTGCAGGCCAAGGTGCGGCAGGAGGATACCTTGCGTATTTCCAACCATCTGCCGGTGATCGCACGATTCCTGCTGCCTACCGCGCAATAACCAACACTTGTAGGAGCCCGGCTTGCCGGCGATGCAAACGACGCGGTGTGTCGGCTGCACCGCAGTCGCAGGCAAGCCAGCTCCCACACTTGATCCAGGTGGTCGCTACTTTCTCGGCTTGATCCTGGCGGTCGCCTCCGCCACCAGCGGGTCATCCGGCCAATAGTGCTTGGGGTAACGGCCCTTCAGATCCTTCTTCACTTCGGCGTAGGTACTGCGCCAGAAGTTCGCCAGATCCTGGGTCACCTGCACCGGCCGCCGTGCCGGGGACAGCAGGTGCAGCTTCACCACTTGGCGCCCGCCGGCAATGCGCGGGGTGTCGGCCAGGCCGAACAATTCCTGCAGGCGCACCGCCAAAATCGGCGGCTGTTCGCTGTAGTCCAAACGCACTGACGAGCCCGATGGCACCTTCACATGTTGCGGCGCCAACTCGTCGAGCCGCTGGGGCAGCGGCCACGGCAACAGGTTATGCAGGAAGCTGGAAATATCCAGGTGGGCGAAATGGCTCAGGCGCGAGACTTTGCCCAGGTAGGGCATCAACCAGTGTTCGAGGCTGGCGAGCAAGGCGGTGTCGCTGATGTCTGGCCACTCGCTGGTTTTGCCGGCGTCCAGCTGGCGCAGCAGCATCACGCGGGACTGCCATTGGCGCAGCTCAGGCGTCCAGGGCAGCAACTCCAGGCCTTTGCGGCGCACCAGGTTGACCAGCGCCTGGCTGCGGGCGGACTCGTCCAGGCCGGTCAGCGGTTCACGGCTGAGCACCAGTTCGCCGACTTTGCGCTGGCGTTCGGCACGCAATACGCCTTCACGCTCGTCCCAATCCAGCTGGTCCACGGTGCGCACTTGCTCGGCCAGCACCGTGTCGAACAGTGCCGGATCAAAATCGGCCGCCAGGTAGATACGTTCTTCACGCTGGCCCTGGCGACTGCCGAGGTCGGCGATCACCAGCCAGGGCTGTTTCATCAGGCTGTCGGCCTCGGCGAACAAGGCCGCGCGGCCATTGGCCAGGCGATATTCGGCGCCACCGGGGCGACGTTGCTGGGCGACGCGGTCCGGGTAGGCCAGCGCCAGCAGGGCACCGAGCCAGCGTGGGTGGTCGGGATCGGCCACCGGCTGGGTGGCCTTGCCTCTTAGATAGCCACGGTATTGCCGCGCCAGTTGCTTGGCCCGCTGCACGCCGCCTTGGGTGCCGCGCGCGCGTTCTTCACCGGACAGCAACGCCAGGCGACTGTGCAAATCCGCGCCAGCGCCGCGCAAAATATCGCGCTCCCCCAAGAGCGCGGCGACCTCACACGCGGTCGCCGCGAGGCCCAGATCCTGGCCGCGCAACAGCAGATGGGCGATACGCGGATGGGCCGGCAGCTCGGCCATTTTCTGGCCATGCGCGGTCAGCGTGTCTTCATTCAAGGCCCCCAGGCGCTGCAGCAAATCCTGGGCCTGGGCATAGGCGGCGGTCGGCGGCACATCGAGCCACACCAGTTGCGTGGGTGTGACACCCCAACGCGCCAGTTGCAGCGCCAGGCCGGCGAGATCGGCGGCGAGAATTTCCGCACTGCCATACGCCGCCAGGCCTTCATGCTGGTCCTCGGACCACAAGCGATAACACACCCCCGGCTCCAGGCGCCCTGCCCGGCCGGCGCGTTGGGTGGCACTGGCGCGGGAGATGCGTTGGGTATCGAGGCGGGTCATGCCGCTGCCAGGGTCGAAACGCGGCACGCGCGCCAAGCCGGCGTCGATCACCACACGTACGCCATTGATGGTCAGGCTGGTCTCGGCGATGTTGGTGGCGAGTACCACTTTGCGTTTGCCGGGCGGGGCCGGGTCGATGGCGGCGCGCTGGGCGTTGAGGTCCAGCTCGCCATGCAGCGGGCACAGCAGCACATCGCTGCGGTCGCCCAGGGCGTCAGCCAGTTGTTGATGGACCCGACGAATCTCCGCCTGCCCCGGCAAAAACACCAGCACACTGCCGGACTCGTCGTGCAGGGCCTCGAGGAGAGTGTTCACCACACGCGGCTCGATGAATTCACCCGGCTGGTACGGCCGGCCCCAGCGCGTCTGCACCGGGAACATACGTCCCTCGCTGCGCAGGATCGGCGCGTCGTCCAGCAGGCTGGCCAGGCGCTCGCCTTCGAGGGTCGCGGACATCAGCAGGATTTTCAGCGGCTGCTCATCGCGAAACAGCTCGCGCCCGTTCAGGCTCAGGGCCAGCGCCAGGTCGGCGTCGAGGCTGCGTTCGTGGAATTCGTCGAAGATCAGCAGGCCCACGCCGTCAAGTGCCGGGTCATCCTGCAAGCGACGGGTGAGGATGCCTTCGGTGACCACTTCAATCCGTGTATTGGGGCCGACTTTGCTGTCGAGACGGATGCGATAGCCGACGGTGTCGCCGACCTTTTCGCCCAGTTCACTGGCCAGCCGTTCGGCGGCAGCACGCGCCGCCAGGCGCCTCGGTTCGAGCATCAGGATGGTCTGCCCGGCCAGCCAGGGCTCGTTCAACAAGGCCAAGGGCACACGTGTGGTTTTACCGGCGCCGGGCGGTGCTTCCAGCACGGCTTCATGGCGATTCGCCAAGGCGTCACGCAGGGCGGGTAAAACATCATCGATCGGCAACGAATTCATACTGGCTCCAAAGCAGAGCGGCGAGTATAACGGCGAACTGCCGGATGCCGGTGCTGGTCTCACAAGCACCCCGCCCTTTCGCGGTGGATGCGCTCAAAGGTGGGCGCTGGCTTATAGTTTCGTATCAACCGTGTTCAGGAGAGTCTTCATGCGTATCGCTTCCCGTGTCATTGGCGGTGTCCTCGCCGTCACCCTGCTGAGCCAGTTGACGGCCTGCGGCTCGATTTTCTACCCCGACCGCCGCGGCCAGATCGACGGCAAGATCGACCCGGCGATTGCCGTGCTCGACGCCGTGGGCCTGCTGTTCTATGTGATCCCTGGCCTGATCGCGTTCGGCGTGGACTTCGCCACCGGCGCGATCTACTTCGAACCGGGCAAGACTGCCCAGGTCGCCCCGGAAAAACTCCACGAGGCTATCGGTGCCGACGGCAAGGTCGACAACGCCAAGCTGCAAAGCATCATCCAGAAGGAAACCGGCCGCAGCCTGCCGCTGGATGACCCGCGCATGATCCAGTTCAAGGGCAGCGTGCAACAGCTTGCATCCCTGGGCCTGCAACCCGCTGCCTAAGGACTGCCCATGACCACCAGCCCCGAACACGCGCGGCTCCTGCGCCTGGCCACCCGCGCCTCGGTCGGCGTGGCCTGTGCGCTGATTATCACCAAGGCCATCGCCTGGTGGCTCAGTGGCTCGGTGAGCATGCTCGCCGGGTTGACCGACTCACTGCTCGACGGCGTGACCTCGCTGCTGAACCTGCTGGCCGTGCACTACGCCCTGCGCCCGGCCGATGACGATCATCGCTATGGTCATGGCAAGGCGGAATCGCTGTCAGGCATGGCCCAGGCGCTGTTTATCGGCGGCAGTGCGGTGCTGATCGCGTTCCAGGCCTACGAACGCCTGCAACACCCGGAGCCAGTGGGCGCGCCGTGGCTGAGCATTGGTGTGATTGTGTTTTCCCTGGTGCTGACCGTGGCCTTGCTGATGCTGCAACACCGGGTGGTGCGCGAAACCGGCTCCAACGCGGTACGCGCGGATTCTCTGCATTACCGTTCGGACCTGATGCTCAACGGCAGCATCCTGGTGGCACTGGTGCTGGCGGGCCTGGGTTTTCATCAGGTCGACGCCTGGTTCGGCCTGGGCATTGCCGCCTACATCTTGTGGAGTGCGATCCAGATCGCACGGGAAAGCTTCGCGGTATTGATGGACGAGGAGCTGCCGCCGGAGGTCAGCCAGCATATGTTGGAACTGGCGCGCGGCGTGCCCGGCGTGCTGGGTGCGCATGATTTGCGCACGCGGATTTCCGGCAGCCACTGGTTCGTGCAACTGCACCTGGAACTGCCGGGGGATTTGACCCTGTCAGTCGCCCACGGCATCAGCGACCAGGCCGCCGATGCCATTCACCAAGCCTACCCCCGTGCCGAAGTACTGGTACACGCGGACCCCGCAGATCAACCCCAAGAAGCCAGCTATAAGCTGTAAGCCTCAAGCCTCAAGCCTCAAGCGTGAAGCTTGCGGCTTATAGCTTGCAGCTTACCGCTGCTCAATACTGCACTTGATACCCGCGACTGCTCAGGCAGTTGCCCTGTGCCTGGCGGTAGGTTTGCACCACCGCCGGGTCGGGCGCGTAGGTGACGGCCTGCGGGTCGAAGCCGCTTTGCTGCACCGCCCAGCGATAACAGTCATAACCGTCCTGCTGCACCTGGGCCGGTGACTGGCCATTCGCGGGGTAGGCCACCACGTCATACCCGTTGCCTTGCGGCGCCGGCTGCGGCCCAGGCACTGCGGTCGGCGGTTGCACCACCACGTATTCCTGGGACGTGCTTTCGTAGGTGTAGTAGGCACCGGCCGCGAGGAAAAACAACGCGCTGCCCACCCACACTTCGCGCGCGTAGTCCGGCAGGTAGCGCACGCGGATCCCATACGGCGGCGTTACCACCACGTAGCGCGGGCCTTGCGGGCGATACCAGTAGCCGCCGGAGAAGAAGTAATCCTGGCCACGGTACGGCACGCGGTAATTGCGGTCGGGAAAACGGTCGACGGTATATCCGGGACGATATTGCGGGCCCGGGCCCCAACCATTGCCATGCCCGTCGGGGCGACCCGGCCAGCGGTTGTCATTCGGGTGACCGTTGTTGAAGCCACCACCCGGACGTGGGCCCGGACCATTGCCGGCCTGCCAATGCTGGTTGCCATCATTGCGACGTGGGATGTCTTGGTAGTTGCCCTGGCGCGGTTCCTGGGTCTGGCGCACGGTATCCGGACGCCCCTGGATCGGCAGGTTATTCGCCGGCTGCGGCGCCGGCCGAGGCTGTTCAGCCCCTTGCGGGCGACCCTGCCATTGCCCGCCACCGTGCGGTTGCTGCTCGGCGCGATCAAAATGCGGATTCTGGGGACGCGGCTGGTTGTTCTCGAAGTGCTGGTTCTGCGGACGCGGCTGAGTGTTTTCCGGCCGTGGTTGATTGTTCTGCGGGCGAGGCTGGTTGTTCTGCGGTCGCGGCTGTTCGTTACCTTGCCGACCGCCTTCCGGCCCTCGTTCATGCTGACCGCCGCCTTCAGGGCGCGGGTCGTCTGCCATCACTTGCGTGCCGATGGTCACCATCAGCAAACCTACACCTGCCATACGCCAGATGCGCTTCATGCTATTCCTCACTGCGGATAAGGGCCTAGAACGTCCGGCCTCATAGATAAGACTGGAAAAGCCGCGCCCGGTTCTGAGACAGGTTATCAGTCACGAGAACAATTTTCTCAAGGCAAAAGAAAAGGGGTGACCCGTCGGCCACCCCTTGAGAACTTCGTCCTGGCTCAACGCTTTTGACGTTGGCTCACCTCACGCCGTCTTGTGGACAGTGTGCAGCCTGGAGGCCAACTCAACCCTGCTGGGGTGGCGGCCGCAGCGGGCCTGATTGGGCGAGCTGCTGTGGACTGTTGTCCAGGCGGTGATTCTGTTGATAACGATACGCGCCAACGTCCGACAGATGATTGCGAAGATTGCGTCAATAAACAGTGCTTGCGCAATTTTTAACCCTTCATGGATAATTCACCGCAATAGTTACGACAAAGGCCAACCCAATGAGCAAGCTTGACCGATACGACCTGAGTATTTTGGCGGAATTGCAGCGCGACGCGAGGATCTCCAACCAGGAGTTGGCCGAGCGTATCGGCCTGTCGCCTTCGCCCTGCTCACGCCGGGTCAAGCAATTGGAGGACGACGGCTACATCGCACGCCAGGTCGCCCTGCTCGACCGCAAGATGCTCGGCCTGAGCCTGACCGCCTATGTGCTGATCGGCATGGATCGCCACACCCCGGAGCGTTTCGAGAATTTCGAAGCGGCCATCCGCACCCTGCCCCAAGTGCTGGAATGCAGCCTGGTGACCGGGATGGACGCCGACTATCAACTGAAAGTGGTGGTGCCGGACATGGATCACTACCAGAAGCTACTGCTGGGTCACCTGACCCGCATCGAAGGCGTGACCAGCGTGCGCTCCAGCTTCGTGCTGAACCAGGTGCTCAACAGCACCGAATTGCCGCTGACTCATTTACGGACCTGATTTCAACAACACTGAAAATCCCCTGTGGGAGCGGGCTTGCTCGCGAAAGCGCTGATTCAGTCAATACACGCGCTGACTGACACTGCGCCTTCGCGAGCAAACCGGCTCCCACATTTGGACCGTACCTCGATCCAAATCAATGTTGTGTTGAAGACGCTGCCTTATACTTGCCGCCTGCCCCGTCGGAAGAGCCCATGAACAACATCGATCCCGCCCTGTTTGAAGAATGGATGATGACTGGCCTGGTCACCATCCTGATCATTTTCATGGGCTTTATCGTCTGGGACCTGGCAAAGAAGTCCAAGGCCGGGCGCTTTGGCTCGTTCATCCTGTTCTTCGTGCTCGGCCTGGGCGTGGCTGCATTCATCATCAAGAGCGTGGTGATCGGCCTGATCGAGTCCGGCGCCTTATAAGCGCGCCGGCACTTCCTTCCACTGGCCTTGATCCAGGCCATCGATCGACCAATCGCCAATTCGCACGCGCACCAGGCGCAAGGTCGGCAACCCGACTGCGGCGGTCATGCGCCGAACCTGACGGTTACGCCCTTCTCGAATCACCAGTTCCAGCCAGTAAGTCGGTATGTTTTTGCGAAAGCGTACCGGCGGGTTGCGCGGCCATAACTCAGGCTCATCCAGCCGCCGGGCTTCGGCGGGCAGGGTCATGCCATCGTTGAGTTCCACGCCATTGCGCAGGCGTTGCAGGTGCTCCTCGGTCGGCTCGCCTTCGACTTGCACCCAGTAGGTCTTCGCCAGCTTGTGCTTGGGGTCGGCGATGCGTGCCTGCAACTGGCCATCGTTGGTCAGCAGCAACAGGCCTTCGCTGTCACGGTCCAGGCGGCCGGCCGGGTAGATGCCGGGGATATCGATAAAATCCTTGAGGGTCGCCCGCCCGCCTTCGTCGCTGAACTGGGTCAGCACATCAAAAGGCTTGTTGAACAGGATCAACTTCGGCTCCGCCGGTGGCGCCTTGGCGACTCGACGCGCAGCGGCATACGGGGGTTTCACGCCGGGGCGGCGCGAATCGGGACGGGCAGGACGGGACATGGCAAAAGGAACATCTAACGGTCAGGACCGACAATGCTAGTGGCCTGACCGCCAAATGACCATCCCAACCGCTTAGCGGAACGGCGGCTCGTCGAAGCTGCGCAGTTTGCGCGAGTGCAGCGAGTTGAGTTCGGTGCGCAACAGGTCGACCGCCTCGATGCCGATCTTCAAGTGCTGGCTGACCGCACGTTCATAGAACGCGTTGGCCGAACCTGGCAGCTTGATTTCGCTGTGCAGCGGTTTGTCCGACACACACAACAAGGTGCCGTACGGTACGCGCAAGCGATAACCCTGGGCGGCGATGGTGCCGCTTTCCATGTCCACGGCCACTGCGCGGGACAGGTTGATCAACGGGCGCTCCTGGGCCCAACGCAGTTCCCAGTTGCGGTCGTCGTAGGTCAGCACGGTGCCGGTGCGCAGGCGTTTTTTCAGCTCTTCGCCTTTTTCGCCGGTGACATTGGCCGCCGCTTGCTGCAAGGCCAGCTGCACTTCGGCCAGGGCCGGGATCGGGATATTCGGCGGTACCACGCGGTCGAGAATCCCATCGCGGCGCATATAGGCGTGGGCCAATACATAGTCACCGATGGTCTGCGATTGGCGCAGGCCGCCGCAGTGACCGATCATCAGCCAGCAATGCGGGCGCAGCACGGCCAGGTGGTCGGTGATGTTCTTGGCGTTGGACGGGCCGACGCCGATATTCACCAGGGTCACGCCGTGGCCATCAGTGGCCTGCAGGTGATAGGCCGGCATCTGGTAGCGATGCCACACCACGCCGGCGGCAATCGCCGATGCTTCACCGTGGTCCATGCTCTTGTCGATCACCACGTTGCCTGGCAGCACCATGCGGATGAAACGCGGGTCGCTGCGCAGTTGTTCCAGGCCATGCAAGATGAACTGGTCGACATAGCGATGGTAGTTGGTCAGCAGGATCCACGGCTGCACATGGCGCCAGTCACTGCCGGTGTAGTGCACCAGGCGGCGCAGGGAAAAGTCCACGCGCGCCGCGTCGAACAACGCCAGGGGCAGCGGGTCGGTGTTTTCCCAGTCGTACAGGCCATCGGCGATGCCATCGGTGGCGGCCGACAGGTCGGTGCTGGGGAACACTCGGGCGAGGGTCGCGGCCGTTACGCCGGAGCCGGCCAGTTCGTCGCCCTGCTCCACCACATACGGGTACGGGATGTTCTGTTGGCTGACGCCGACTTCCACCGTCACGGTAAAGTCATGCATCAGCGGCACCAGTTGTTCCAGCAGGTACTTACGGAACGCCGCCGGATGGGTGACGGTAACGCTGTAGGTACCCGGCAACTGGACTTTGGCATACGCCCGGGTGGTCTGTGGGACTTCGCCGTGGCAGTGGTAGGTCAAGCGCAGTTCCGGATAGCGAAACAGCGCGCGTTGTTCGGCGTCGGGTTCGACGCGGTCTTTGAGGTATTGCTTGAGGGCTTGGTTGAGGGCGCCGGTAGCACGCTCATGCAGAGCCGCCAGCCGATCCACGGCTTCTTCAGCGGTTTGAACGACAACAAAAGCTTCGGTCACGGTAAGCATCCTGTGTTCTGACGTGCAGGCCTTTATCTTGCCTGTATCCCGGCCACACCGAAACACCGATTTGGAAACACATTACCTTGCAAGAGCCGGCTTGCCGGCGATAAGGCCTTTGAATTCAATACATGTCTCAAGGCCGCTATCGCCGGCGAGCCGGCGCCTACACGGGACGGTGATCAGGTTTGCGGGGTTGAGCGCGCGACGATGGCCTCCACATCGACACCCCGCGGCAAGGTGCCATACACGCGGCCGGACGACTCACCCAGACGGCTGGCAATGAACCCATCGCTGACCGCCGCATTCCCGGCCTCCAGCAGCAGCTTGGCCTGCAGCGCCACGGCAATGTCCTCGGTCAGTTGCCGCGCGCGGTACTGGATGTCCTGGGTGTCCATGAACGCCGACTTCAGTTGCTCGATATGCCGCGCCAGTTGCCTGTCGCCGTGCCCGTCGCCCAATTCGACGAACAGCGCCTCGAGCACGCCCGGCTCTTTGGACAGGGCGCGCAGCACGTCCAGGCATTGCACGTTGCCGGAACCTTCCCACGTGGAATTCACCGGTGCCTCACGGTACAGGCGCGGCAGGATGCTGTCCTCCACATAGCCGGCACCGCCCATGCACTCGGCGGCTTCGTTGATCATCGCCGGCGCACGCTTGCAGATCCAATACTTGCCCACCGCCGTCACCAGCCGGGCGAACTTGGCTTCCTGCTCATTATCCAGATGATCCAGCGCCCGGCCCATGCGCATGCTCAAGGCCAGCGAGGCTTCGCTTTCCAAGGCCAGGTCGGCCAGCACGTTTTGCATCAGCGGTTGCTCGCTGAGCACACGCCCGCCCACGGAACGATGGGCACAATGATGGCTGGCCTGGGTCAACGCCTGGCGCATCAGGGCACTGGAGCCGACCATGCAGTCGAAGCGGGTCATGGCGACCATCTCGATGATGGTCGGTACGCCACGGCCCTCTTCGCCGATCATCCAGGCCAGGGCGCCGCGAAACTCGACTTCGCTGGAGGCGTTGGAGCAATTCCCGAGTTTGTTTTTCAGGCGCTGGATATAGAACTCGTTGCGCGTGTCATCCGGGCGGTGCCGAGGCAGTAGGAAACAGGTCAGGCCCTTGTCAGTCTGCGCCAGGGTCAGGAACGCATCGCACATCGGCGCCGAGCAGAACCACTTGTGCCCCACCAGCTCGTAGGCCTGTCCCGGGCCACCGGCGCCTACCGGGTAGGCGCGGGTGGTGTTGGCGCGCACGTCGGTGCCGCCTTGTTTCTCGGTCATGGCCATGCCGATGGTGGCACCGCCCTTGTGGGCGATGCCGACGTTGCGCGGGTCGTATTCGGTGCTGAGGACTTTCGGCAACCAGGTCTGCGCAAGATCCGGCTGCAGGCGCAGGGCCGGCACGCAGGCAAAGGTCATGGTCAACGGACAGCCGGTGCCGGCTTCGGCCTGGCTGTGCAGGTAGGTCATGGCCGCGCGGGCGACATGCGCGCCGGACTGCGGATGGGCCCACGGCAGCGACGGCAGGCCGTGTTCCACGGCGGTGCGCATCAGTTCGTGGTAGGCCGGATGAAACTCCACCAGGTCGATGCGATGCCCATAACGGTCATGGCTGTTGAACACCGGTTTGTTCTGGTTCGCCAGGAACCCGGCCGCCATCAACGGCCCGCCGGCCAGCTCCCCGTAGGCATCGATGCGCGTCTCGGCCCAGCCGGCACCGAAGCGGCGCGACCACTCTTGCAGGGGCAGGTCGATGCGGTAGAGGTTGGTGCCATCCAGGGATGGCGGCTGGTTGGTGACGTCGTGGGTTTCGGCGAACGAGTGCAGGTTCATGACGGGCCTCCTGGAAAAAAGGCCACGTCGATTTGAGGCCTGAATTTCAGTTAAGCACCGACACCGGGCTTAAAAAAGTGGCATACCCGCCGAATGTCCGGCGCTTTCGCCCTCTACTCGCCCCAACAATCGACGCTCCAGCACCGCCTGCAAAGCGTCGAAACGCACGGGCTTGGCCAGGCGCTCGGAGACGCCGATGCCATGGCAATGTTCGCGCTCGGACACATTCAGCGACGTACTCAAGGCAATCACCGGCAACTCAGCGCAGCCAGGCAGTGCACGAATCTGACAGCACAACGAGAAACCGCCTTCAGGTATATCCAACAATACTGCATCGAATGTCTCGGCCTGCAGGCTCGCCAATGCGGACGGCCCGTTGTCCACGGTTTTTACCCGATAACCGAGCTTGAGCAACATGCCGCGCACAGCCAACTGGCCCACGCTGTTGTCATCCACCAGCAGCACCGCGCAATCCTGAGGGCCACGCTGCCGATCGGGTGTCCGCTTTGGCTCCGGGGCGACCAGGCTGACCTGCATCTCCAACTGGAAGCGACTGCCCTTGCCCGGCTCGGAGTGATGGGTGAGGCGCCCGCCCAGCAGTTCGATCAACTGCCGGCAAATCGCCAGGCCAATCCCCAGGCCACCATATTCGCGGGTGGTCGAGCCATCGAGCTGGAAGAAACGCTGGTACAGCGTGGCCTCGTCGAGGAAGGCGAAGCCGATACCGGTGTCGGTGACGATAAAACTCAAGCGCACGCCACCGTCACTCTGCGGCACGCCCACCACTCGCAGGCGCACCGAGCCCTCATGGGTAAACTTGACAGCGTTGTCCAGCAGGCAATCCAGGCACTGCAGGAGTTTGTCGGCGTCGCCCATCACGCGGTCCGGCAACTCGTCCGCCACGTCGATGGAAAACGCCAGGCCTTTGCTCTGGGCGCTGGCATTGAATTGCTGGCGCAACCCGTCGAGCGCGCCGCGCAGGCTGAAGACCTTGGGCTGGGGAGTCAGGCGTCCGGCTTGCAATTCGGTCAGCGTCAGAATGCCGTTGACCATGCGCATCATGTCCCGCGCCGAACCGGCGGCGGTTTGCTGGTACTGCGCCAGGTCGTCGCCCAGCGGTACGGTTTGCATCAGTTCGAGGGAGCCGATCACGCCGTTCATCGGCGTGCGCAATTCATGGGTCAGGGTCGCAAGGAATTCATCCTTGAGCCGGTTGCTGCGGGCCAACTGCTGGTTGAGCACTTCAAGCTTCTGGCTGGCATCGAACAGGATCTGCGCCTGCTGCTCGCGCATGGAATTGATGCGGTCGGCCAACGCCAGGGACAACAGCGCCACTTCGATCGCCGAACCGATCTGGCTGGCGTACATGGTGAGAAACATATTCGGCAGGTAGCCCAGCACCATCAGGGTATTGATCACCCCACCGAGCAGGAACGCCGACCAGGCGATGATGAAATACCGCGCCATGCGCTGGCCGCAATACCAGGCCTTGATGGCAGCGACGAAGATGGTCACGGTAAACACCAGCGCCAGGCCAGTGGCCAGGCGCAAGGCCACCGCATAGCTGGTCAGCAGCGCCAGCGCCATGACGACCGCGCCGCACGCCGCCAGCCCCAGCAGGATGCGGTTGAGCCAGCGGCTGTGCTGCGCGGTGTGCAGGAAACTGCGGGCGAACAGGCTGCCGAACAGCGCCGCCGAGCCGATCAGGAACGGCACCGCCGCGTTCGCCCACCACGGGTTGTTCGGCCAGAAGTACTCCACCGCCACGCCATTGACCGACAGCTGGTAGAGGCCGAACGAGGCGATATAAAGGATGTAATAGAGGTAGCTGGTGTCGCGCACGCTCAGGTAGATGAACAGGTTGTAGACCAACATCCCCAGCAGCACGCCGTAGATCACCCCGAGCACAGACAGGCGCAGGGGTTGTTGTTCCAGATAAGCGGTGCCGGCCCACAGCGTCAAGGGCGCCTGGATCGAGCCTTCGCTTTGCAGGCGCAGGTAGACCGTCTGCCGTTGATCGGGCACAAAGTTGAGCTTGAACAGGTAGTTGCTCTGGCGTACTTCACGGCTGGAAAACGGCAATGCGCTGCCCGTGCGGGAGGTCAGCCGGTAGGTGCCGGTGCCGTCGTTCTGGTACAGGTCCAGGTGATTCAGCGGTGGGTAGGCCAACTCCAAAAACCAGGTGCGCGGCGCGCGCGGGTCCTTGGCCAGGTAATGCAGGTCGACCTTGAGCCAGAACACCGAGCGCGAATAGCCGGCGTTGAGGGTGGCTTTGTCATGGGGCTTGAATTGGGCGGCATAGGCAGGGGAAATGACGTCGGCGATGGTCAGCGCATCGGTGGGGTCTTCGAGCACTTGCATGACTCGGCCCAGCGGCAGGCTTCGCGTGTCCTGGTTGAACTCGATGGCGCTGGCGAGCATTGGCAGCCCGCACAACAATAAAATCAGCAAATAGCGCATAGAGCCCCAGCGTGGCGTGTCCGGTTATGTCAAAAGCCCCCCATTCCTTTTGAGAAGACGTACACCGGCGGTACATTAAGTTGTTTGGATCCACTTTAGCATAGCCGCTAAAGGCCATTGGACACCATTGAAATAATTTTTTGAAAGGCTCTAGGACGCGGGTTTCAGCGGGTTTTCTCGAGTGAAAAAGCGCCAAAAAAGCGTCACAACCACGGCAACATTCAACCCTCACCCGACAGCCACGCAAAAAGCGTTTGGTGGTAAGCTCGCGCACCATGAATATCTACAGCTCTCGCCCCGTTGTCCTCTGTCTCTCCGGCCATGATCCCAGTGGTGGCGCCGGCTTGCAGGCAGATATCGAAGCCCTGCTCGCCCAGGGCTGCCATGCGGCTCCGGCCGTCACCGCCCTGACCGTGCAGAACACCGTCAACGTCAGCGATTTCCGCGTGCTCGACCGCGAGTGGGTGCTGGCCCAGGCCAATGCCGTGCTCGGCGACTCCGAAGTGGCGGCGGTCAAGCTGGGCATGCTCGGTTCCACCGCGATGGTCGACACCGTGGTCGAACTGCTGCAGGCGCACCCGCACCTGCCGGTCGTCTGCGACCCGGTGCTGCGCGCCGGCGGCGGTGGCAGCCTGGGCAAGGACGAAGTCGGCTATGCCATGCGCGAGCGGCTGTTGCCGCTGTCGCTGATCGCCACGCCGAACCTGCCCGAAGCGCGCATCCTAGCCGAACTGCCCGAGGGCACGGCGGACGAATGCGCCGAAAAACTGCTGCCGTACATCAAGCACCTGCTGATCACCGGCGGGCATGGCGACGAGCATGAAGTGCACAACCGCCTCTACAGCCGTGACGGCACGCGCCAGACCTTCACCTGCCAGCGCTTGCCCGGCAGCTATCACGGTTCGGGCTGCACGCTTGCCAGTGCCCTGGCCGGCCGGATTGCCCAGGGCGAAGGGTTGGTCAGCGCGGTGCAATCGGCCCTCAACTACACTTGGCGCACCCTGCGTGACGCCGAACAACTCGGTCAGGGCCAGTTCGTGCCGCGTCGGTTGCCGCTGGATTTCTGCTCGTAACTTTTTCTGCTCGAAGGGGCCTGCCCGATGAAACTACGTGGCCTGTATGCCATTACCGACAGCCAACTGTTGGCTGGCAAGTTCCTCGCCTACGTCGAAGCGGCGCTGGACGGTGGCGTGACCCTGCTGCAGTACCGCGACAAAAGCAGCGACGAAGCCCGGCGCCTGCGTGAGGCCGAGAAGCTGCGCGAACTGTGCTCGCGCTACAAGACCCAACTGATCATCAACGACGACGCCGAGCTGGCCGCGCGCCTGGGCGTCGGCGTGCACCTGGGCCAGACCGACGGCCCGCTGACCCCGGCCCGCGCATTGCTGGGCTCCAAGGCGATCATCGGCGCGACCTGCCACAGCCAGATCGAGCTGGCCGAGCAGGCCGCCAAGGAAGGCGCCAGCTATGTCGCCTTCGGCCGCTTCTTCACGTCCAACACCAAGCCGGGCGCTTCTGCCGCCACCGTCACGATGCTGGCCCAGGCCCGTGCGCGCCTGCAGCTGCCGATCTGCGTGATCGGCGGCATCACCCTGGAGAACGCCGAACCGCTGGTGGCGCATGGCGCTGACCTGCTGGCCGTGGTGCACGGCCTGTTCGGTGCGGACAGCACCCAGGAAGTGACGCGTCGCGCCCGCGCCTTCAACGATCTTCTTAAATATTCAGTTTAGAGAGCCCGATCATGTCCCGTTCCGAAACCCTGTTTGCCAATGCCCAGAAACACATCCCCGGCGGTGTGAACTCCCCCGTGCGTGCGTTCAAGAGCGTGGGCGGCACGCCGCTGTTCTTCAAGCATGCCGAAGGCGCGTACGTCACTGACGAAGATGACAAGCGCTACGTCGACTACGTCGGCTCCTGGGGCCCGATGATCCTCGGCCACAGCCACCCGGACGTACTCGACGCGGTGCGCAAGCAGCTGGAACACGGCCTCTCCTACGGCGCGCCGACCGCCATGGAAACCGAGATGGCTGACCTGGTGTGCTCGATCGTGCCGTCGATGGAGATGGTGCGGATGGTCAGCTCCGGCACCGAAGCCACCATGAGCGCGATTCGCCTGGCCCGTGGTTTCACCGGCCGCGACAGCATCATCAAGTTTGAAGGCTGCTACCACGGCCACTCCGACAGCCTGCTGGTCAAAGCCGGTTCGGGCGCGCTGACCCAGGGCGTGCCAAGCTCGGCCGGCGTGCCTGCGGCGTTCGCCAAACACACCCTGACCCTGCCGTTCAACGACATCGCGGCCGTCGAGCAGATGCTCGATGAAGTCGGGCAAGACGTGGCGTGCATCATCGTCGAGCCGGTGGCCGGCAACATGAACTGCGTACCACCGGCGCCGGGCTTTCTCGAAGGCCTGCGCGAGCAGTGCGACAAGCACGGCGTGGTGCTGATTTTCGACGAGGTGATGACGGGTTTTCGCGTTGCACTCGGCGGCGCACAGGCGCACTACGGCGTTACGCCGGACCTGAGCACCTTCGGCAAGATCATCGGCGGCGGCATGCCGGTCGGCTGCTTCGGCGGCAAGCGCGAAATCATGCAGCACATCGCGCCGTTGGGCCCGGTGTACCAGGCAGGCACCTTGTCGGGTAACCCGCTGGCGATGGCTGCCGGCCTGACCACCCTGCGCCTGATCAGCCGCCCGGGCTTCCACGCCGAGCTGACCGACTACACCACCCGCCTGCTGGACGGCCTGCAACAGCGCGCCGATGCCGCCGGCATCCCGTTTGTGACGACCCAGGCGGGCGGCATGTTTGGCCTGTACTTCAGCGGCGCCGATGACATCGTCACCTTTGATGACGTGATGGGCAGCGATGCCGATCTGTTCAAGCGCTTCTTCCACCTGATGCTCGAAGGCGGCGTTTACCTGGCACCGAGCGCCTTCGAAGCCGGCTTCACCTCGATCGCCCATGGCGACGCCGAGCTGAAACTGACCCTCGATGCCGCCGAGCGCGCCTTCGCGGCCTTGAAATAAACGACGGAAAAAATCAGGCGCCGCCCCAGCGGTGTCTGATTTGCTACTTTGTTTACAGAGATTTCCGAGTTTTTTCGAGAAACCACCTGCAATCCGGCAGATAACTTGCCCAACCAGCAGAAAAACGAGTAAAGACTTTGTAAGCAGAGGCCTGCTTATTTCATAATGCGCGCTTATTGGATCCCCCGAGGATCCGCGCGCCCCGTCAGAGGTAAGTCGATTCCCATGAAACGCACCGGCCGCACCCTGGTTCTGGGCTGCCTGTTGCTCCTTCAGCCGCTGCTGGCACATGCACAAGCAGGCGGCAACTCGTTGTTAATCCCAGCGATGGGTCGTTGCACCCTCAATACCCAGCCAGACAGCCAGGCCGAAGCCCTGAGCGCGTGCCAGAAACAGGCCGACGGTGGGGATGCGCAGGCGCAATACGAGTTGGGCGAGTACTACCACGACAGCAAGAACCCCGCCCGCGACCTCAACAAAGCCTTGAGTTACTTCGAGAAAGCCTCGTTGCAGGGCCACGCGCAGGCGCAATTCCAGCTCGGCACCATGTTCTTCAAAGGTGAAGGTGTGCCGGCCAATAACGTTCAGGCGTATATCGTGCTGAAGATGGCGGCGGTCAACGGCGCCGAAGACGCGCTGGACACTGCCGACGAAGTCGCCGAGCACATGCAGCGCAATGAACTGGAAACCGCGACCCAGGTGCTGGGCCAGATTTTCCGCAACTACCTGCAGGAACTGCAGAGCGCAGATGGCAGCTCGCCATTCTCGCCGCTGCCCTGAGTTTTGTAGCGCCTTTACTGCCGCCTTCGCGAGCAAGCCCGCTCCCACACTCGACTGTATTCCAAAGGTGGAACTCGGTCGAATGTGGGAGCGGGCTTGCTCGCGAAGGGGTCGGCGCGGTCTTAAGCCTTACTTGTCAGGCATCGGCACCGGAAACGGCATGACATTGCTCACGCCCCGGGCTTCGCTGATTTTCGGCGTGCCCAGGCGCTCGACTTCATCGATGCGCACAATCGAATGCATCGGCACAAAACTGCGCACCACGCCTTCGAACTGCGCCTTGAGTTTTTCCTCGCCCGGGTCGACGACCAACTGGGTGCGCTCGCCAAAGACGAACTCTTCCACTTCCAGGAAGCCCCACAGATCACTTTGATAGATCTGCTTGGCGTACATTTCGAACACCTGGCCCTGGTTAAGGAAAATCACCTTATAGATTGGAGCTTCACGTTTGGTCATGGTGGGCGAATAACACATCGGGGATATAAAAGAGGGCGCGAACTATAGCATGGCACCCGATGCACAACGCTAGGAACCAATGGGCATGCCCCCTATAATGCGCGGTTCTTTACCACCAGTTGACGATCCCCATGGCCAAGAAGCTCTATATCGAAACCCACGGTTGCCAGATGAACGAGTACGACAGCTCGCGCATGGTCGATCTGCTGGGTGAACACCAGGCCCTGGAAGTCACCGCCCGCGCCGAAGATGCCGACGTGATCCTGCTCAATACCTGCTCGATACGCGAGCGAGCCCAGGACCGGGTGTACTCGCAGCTGGGCCGCTGGCGTGAATTGAAACTGGCCAACCCGGACATGGTGATCGCCGTCGGCGGTTGCGTGGCGAGCCAGGAAGGTGCGGCGATCCGCGACCGCGCGCCCTATGTGGACGTGGTGTTCGGCCCGCAAACCTTGCACCGCCTGCCGGAAATGATCGATGCCGCACGCTTCACCAAGCTGCCGCAGGTCGATGTCTCGTTCCCGGAAATCGAAAAGTTCGACCACTTGCCCGAGCCGCGCATCGATGGGCCGAGTGCCTACGTGTCGGTGATGGAAGGCTGCAGCAAGTACTGCACCTTCTGCGTGGTGCCCTACACCCGGGGTGAAGAAGTCAGCCGGCCGTTTGACGACGTGATGTCGGAAATCATCCACCTCGCCGAAAACGGCGTGCGCGAAGTGACCTTGCTGGGCCAGAACGTCAACGGCTATCGCGGCCTGACCCACGACGGGCGCCTGGCCGACCTGGCGGAGCTGATCCGGGTGGTCGCCGCCGTCGATGGCATCGAGCGTATTCGCTACACCACCTCGCACCCGCTGGAGTTCTCCGACAGCCTGATCCAGGCTCACGCCGAAGTGCCGGAACTGGTCAAACACCTGCATTTGCCGGTGCAATCAGGCTCGGACCGCATCCTCTCGGCGATGAAGCGCAACCACACCGCGCTGGAATACAAATCCAAACTGCGCAAGCTGCGCGCGGCGGTGCCGGGTATCTGCATCAGCTCGGACTTTATCGTCGGCTTCCCTGGCGAAACCGAAAAAGACTTCCAGCAGACCATGAAGCTGATCGAAGACGTCGGTTTCGACTTCTCCTACTCGTTCGTCTACAGCCAGCGCCCGGGCACCCCGGCGGCGGACCTGCTGGACGAAACCCCGGAAGAGCTGAAAAAAGAACGCCTGAATGCCCTGCAACATCGTTTGAACCAGCAGGGTTTCGAGATCAGCCGACAAATGGTCGGCTCAACCCAGCGCATCCTGGTCACCGACTACTCGAAAAAAGACCCGGGCGAATTGCAGGGCCGTACCGAGAACAACCGAATCGTCAACTTCCGCTGCGATAATCCCACGCTGATCGGCCAGTTTGCCGATGTGCACATCGATGCGGCGCAACCGCACTCGTTGCGCGGCTCGTTGATCAACTGAGTTCAGGACACACGAAGCTCAACTGTGGGTGCTGGCTTGCCGGCGATAGCGATGAAACAGGCGGCATCTCTTTTGGATGTGCCGCCCCTTCGCCGGCAAGCCAGCCCTCACAGGGATCGCCTTGGTTCCTGAGAGTGGGCCCCGCCTACATAAGTGCTTTCGCACACCGGCGGCTGGCGTTATCCTCTATTTCACCTAAACAGCCAAAGGGCGGCTAAAAGCAACCTTGAACGCACCCATAGCAGAACCCCATCGTTTTCTCCTCGAGCCGTTTGAGGCTCGCCGTTTCGCCAATCTGTGCGGACAGTTCGACGAGCACCTGCGCCTGATCGAACAACGCCTGAGCATCGAGATCCGCAACCGCGGCAATCAGTTCGAGCTCATTGGTGAACCCCAGCACACCACGTCCGCAGAAAACCTGCTGCGCCGTCTCTACCGTGAAACCAAGGGCAGTGAGCTGTCGCCGGAAACGGTGCACCTGTACCTGCAGGAATCGGCCGTGGAAGACCTGGCCAACAACCCTGTGGCCGAAGCCAGCGTGGCCCTGCGCACCAAAAAAGGCATGATTCGCCCGCGCGGCTTGAATCAGCAGCGCTACGTCAAGGAAATCCTCGGTAACGACATCAACTTCGGCATCGGCCCGGCCGGTACCGGCAAGACCTACCTGGCGGTAGCCTGCGCCGTTGACGCCCTGGAGCGTGAACAAGTGCGCCGCATCCTGCTGGTGCGACCGGCGGTCGAGGCCGGCGAAAAGCTTGGCTTCCTGCCCGGCGACCTGGCCCAGAAGATCGACCCGTACCTGCGCCCGCTCTACGACGCGCTGTACGAGATGCTCGGCTTTGAATACGTGGCCAAGCTGATCGAACGCCAAGTGATCGAGATCGCCCCGCTCGCCTACATGCGTGGTCGTACGCTGAACAACAGCTTCATCATCCTCGACGAAAGCCAGAACACCACGGTCGAGCAGATGAAGATGTTCCTCACCCGTATCGGTTTCGGCTCCACCGCCGTGATCACCGGCGACGTCACCCAGGTCGACCTGCCCAAGGGCACCAAGTCCGGCCTGGCCCAGGTGATCGAGGTGCTCAAGGACGTGCCGGGTATCAGCTTCACGCACTTCATGCCCAAGGACGTGGTCCGTCACCCGCTGGTGCAGCGCATCGTCGAAGCCTACGAGCGCTTCGATCATCGCGATGACGCACCCGCCAAGGACAGCCGCCGCGATGCTTGAGCTTGACCTGCAACTGGCCACCGAAGCGCCCGCCCCCAGCGAAGAACAGTTCCGTCAATGGTGCACCCTGGCCCTGCGCCAGCGCACCGCCGATTCGGAGCTGACCATCCGCCTGGTGGACGAGCCCGAAGGCCGCGAACTGAACCACACCTGGCGCCAGAAGGATTACGCGACCAACGTGCTGTCCTTTCCCGCCGACGTCCCCGACGAATTGCTGGATATCCCGCTGCTGGGCGACCTTGTGATCTGCGTCGAAGTGGTCGAGCGCGAGGCAAAGGAACAAGGCAAGGAACTTGAAGCCCATTGGGCCCATCTAGTCATCCACGGCTGCTTGCATCTCTTGGGTTACGACCATATAGACGATGACGAAGCCGAAGAAATGGAAGCACTGGAACGAACGTTGCTTGCAGAATTGGGTCACCGCGATCCGTATGCAGACGACGAAAACTGATCAACACTCAACTGAAACATCAAAGGATTTAGAGTAATCGCTATGAGCGAAGACCGATCGAGCAACGGGCAGAAGTCATGGCTGGGTAAACTGACCCAGGCTTTTGCCCACGAGCCGAAAAACCGCCAGGAGCTGCTGGAGCTGCTGCGCGAGGCCCATCAGAACAAGTTGCTGGACAGCGAAGCGCTGGCCATCGTCGAAGGCGCCATCCAGGTGGCTGACCTGCAGGTTCGGGACATCATGGTCCCGCGCTCGCAGATGATCAGCATCAAGGCGACCCAGACCCCGCGGGAATTCCTCCCGGCCGTGATCGACTCGGCGCACTCGCGCTACCCGGTGATCGGTGAAAGCCATGACGACGTCATGGGTGTCCTGCTGGCCAAGGACCTGTTGCCGCTGATCCTCAAGGAGAACGGCGACAACTTCAACATCAAGGACCTGCTGCGTCCTGCCACCTTCGTGCCCGAATCCAAGCGCCTGAATGTGCTGTTGCGCGAGTTCCGCGCCAACCACAATCACATGGCCATTGTGATCGACGAATACGGCGGTGTAGCGGGCCTGGTGACCATCGAAGACGTGCTGGAACAAATCGTCGGCGACATCGAAGACGAGCACGACGTCGAAGAAGACAGCTACATCAAGCCGCTGCCCAGCGGTGATTTCCTGGTCAAGGCGCTGACGCCGATCGAGAACTTCAACGAGTTCTTCGACAGCGAATTCTCCGACGATGAGTTCGACACCGTCGGCGGCCTGGTGATGAGTGCGTTTGGCCACTTGCCCAAGCGTAACGAGACCACCGAGATCGGCGCCTACCGCTTCCGCATCCTGAATGCCGACAGCCGCCGGATTCACTTGATTCGCCTGACACCTATTGCCCGTTAAGGACTGACATGCGCCGTATGATCGCACCCGGCTGGCCCGGTAACCTGCTGGCCGTGGCGGCCGGTGCCATCACCACCCTGGCGCTGGCGCCGTTCGATCTGTGGCCGTTTGCGCTACTGGCAGTCGGACTGTTCTATATCGGTCTGCGGGAGCTGACACCACGCCAGGCCTTGGGCCGTGGCTGGTGTTTCGGTTTCGGCCTGTTTGGCGCCGGCACCAGCTGGATCTACTACAGCATCCACCACTTCGGCGGTGCCTCGGTGTTGCTGGCAGGCTTCCTGATGCTGCTGTTCACTGCCGCCATCGCCTGGTTCTTCGCCTTGCCCGCCTGGTTGTGGGCGCGCTGGCTGCGTCGCAATGAAGCGCCACTGGCCGATGCCCTGACGTTTGCCGCGCTGTGGGTCGGCCAGGAAGCCTTTCGCGGCTGGTTCCTCACCGGCTTCCCGTGGCTGTATTCCGGGTATAGCCAACTCGACGGCCCGCTGACGGGCCTCGCCCCTGTCGGCGGGATCTGGCTGATCTCCTTTGCCCTGGCACTGACGGCGGCCCTGTTGTGCAACCTGCCACGCCTGCTGGCGAGCAAGCGCAATGCCTTTATCGGCGCGGGCATGGTCTTGCTGGTCGCCCCTTGGGCTATCGGCCTGGCCCTCAAGCATCACGCCTGGACTGCGCCTTCCGGCGCACCACTGAGCGTGGCCGCCATCCAGGGCAACGTCGAACAAAGCATGAAGTGGGACCCCGAGCAGCTCAATGCGCAGCTCGCGCTGTACCGCGACATGAGCTTCAGCTCCAAGCCCGTGGACTTGCTGGTGTGGCCGGAAACCGCCGTGCCGGTACTCAAGGAATCCGTCGAGGGCTACCTGGGGATGATGGGCAAGTTCGCCGCCGACCGGCACACCGCACTGATCACCGGTGTTCCGATCCGCCAGGAAGTGCACCACCAGAAGCGCTATTTCAATGGCGTCACCGTGGTGGGTGAAGGCGACGGCACCTACCTGAAGCAGAAGCTGGTGCCCTTCGGCGAGTATGTACCGCTGCAGGACATGCTGCGCGGGCTGATCGCCTTCTTCGACCTGCCGATGTCGGACTTCGCCCGCGGCCCCGCCGACCAGGCGATGCTGCAGGCCAAGGGCTATCAGATCGCGCCGTTCGTGTGCTACGAAGTGGTGTACCCGGAATTTGCCGCCGGCCTGTCGGCCCAGAGCGACTTGCTGCTGACCATCAGCAATGACACCTGGTTTGGCCGCTCCATCGGCCCACTGCAGCATCTGCAGATGGCGCAGATGCGCGCACTGGAGGCGGGTCGCTGGATGATCCGCGCCACCAACAACGGCGTGACCGGACTGATCAACCCGTTCGGGCAGATCACCGCACAGATCCCGCAATTCGAGCGCGGCATTCTGTACGGCGAAGTGGTGCCGATGCACAACCTCACGCCGTACCTGCAATGGCGCTCGTGGCCGTTGATCATCCTGTGCCTGGGGCTGTTTGGCTGGGCGCTGCTGGCGAGCCGGATGGCCAAGACAGTCTGACAGACACGACAAAACAATGTGGGAGCGGGCTTGCTCGCGAAGGCGTTAGTTCAGCCAACAGCTACGTTGACTGACACACCGCCTTCGCGAACAAGCCCGCTCCCACATTTGCAGGGCGGCGCTAGCGGTAGAACAACCGATAACCCACCTGCCCCACCGCCTCGTTGATCAACTGCCCGCTCTGCCACACCGACTTGAATTCCGGCATCCAGCCGCCCAGCGGCCGGGCATTCTCCACGCCCAGGAAGCCTACCGGCGCCGGGACCACGCTAAAGCCAGCCTTTTCAAAGCTCCACACCGAGCGCGGCATGTGCCAGGCCTGGGTCACCACCACCACGCGCTTGATGCCTTCGGGCAGCAATATCTCGGCACTCATTTGCGCATTTTCCCAGGTAGTACGGCTGCGTTCTTCCTTCCAGCGCACCGCTACGCCGAAGTCGTCGTGCATCGACACCGCCATCAATTCGGCCTCGCTGGGCGGCGTGCCGTAATGCAGGCCGCCGGAGGTCAGCACCGGCAACCCGGATGCCTTGGCCAGGCGCGCGGCATAGCGCTGGCGCTCCAGGCCGATACCGGTCGGCTGATCGGCGCCCCATGCCGGGTCACCGCGTTCGCGGCCGGAGCCCAGCACCACAATGGCATCGGCGCGCAGGGCCAGGGTCGACCAGTCTTCCCGCGCCAGCGGCGGTTCGGTCTCCAGCGCACGGGCGCCCCACTCCACCATCACCGGCAGGCTGATCAACCACATGCCGCCCAACCCGAGGGCAAAACAGACACCGGCCAAGCGTGGGCGGCTGCGACGAAACCACCAGGCAAGCGCCAGCAACAGCAAGAGGATGCCGGGCGGCAAGAGCAGTTGTTTAATGAAATAGCGAATAGGCATCGGGCATCTCCATAGATGCCCGAAGCCTAAGGTGTAACGGGGTTTAGCGACAATCTTTACGCTGACATGACGCGATAACGCAGCTCAGGGGGGAATGAACTACTTGTAGCGGACGGACCGGAGCTTTTCCGGGCCGCGACCGGCCGACAAGTCCTTGAGCCACACCACCTTGGCTGAGTGCGTGGGTTCCTTGGCTGGCGGGGGTGCTACCCAAGGAGGCGCACTGCGCCCGTTTCGTTCCAGATAAGCCTTGATCAGTTCCAGCTCCGCGCGGCTCAGACCGCGCAGTTCCAACTCGACAGGCCGTTCATCACGCAATCGGCCCGCTGTTCTCGCTGCATCCAATGCACGACCCAATCGGTCGATCAGTCCTTCGTAGATTTCCGGTTTCGTTGCGATTCGCTGCGATTCAACCATCCCCTCACCTCATTGAAGATATGACTCATTCCCCAATAAACAGCGTAGTCCTAGTGGCTGCACCTGCCTGGCGCCGCGACAGACGGCCCTGCCTGCGCAATCAGGGTTTCCCTCGATAGAGTGGGGTCATGTATGCTACGGCGCTTCCTGTAACTCCACTTCCCGCAGGGTTTGGGCACGGACGCGCCGCTTTTTGGTGTCGAACAACCCGGACAGTGCACCGAAGAGGATTAGGCCACCCCTATTCAGTTCAAAAGTAGCCATGCACGAACAATATCAGCCCCGTGAAATAGAAAATGCCGCCCAAACCTTCTGGGACGAGCAAAAGTCCTTTGAAGTCAGTGAACAGCCAGGCAAGGAGACTTACTACTGCCTATCGATGTTCCCTTACCCCAGCGGCAAGCTACACATGGGGCACGTGCGTAACTACACCATCGGCGACGTCATCTCGCGCTACCAGCGCATGCAAGGCAAGAACGTCCTGCAACCCATGGGTTGGGACGCCTTCGGCATGCCGGCAGAAAACGCCGCGATGAAAAACAACGTGGCGCCCGCCAAGTGGACCTACGAAAACATCGCCTACATGAAGACCCAGCTGCGCAGCCTGGGCCTGGCGGTGGACTGGTCTCGCGAAGTGACCACCTGCAAGCCGGATTACTACCGCTGGGAACAATGGCTGTTCACGCGCCTGTTCGAAAAAGGTGTGATCTACAAGAAGAGCGGCACCGTGAACTGGGACCCGCTCGACCAGACCGTACTGGCCAACGAGCAGGTGATCGACGGTCGCGGCTGGCGCTCCGGCGCGCTGATCGAAAAGCGCGAAATCCCGATGTACTACTTCAAGATCACCGCCTACGCGGATGAACTGCTGTCGAGCCTCGATGACCTGCCGGGCTGGCCTGAACAGGTCAAGACCATGCAGCGCAACTGGATCGGCAAGTCCAAGGGCATGGAAGTGCAGTTCCCGTACAACGTCGACTCGATCGGCGAAGCGGGCGCACTCAAAGTCTTCACCACCCGTCCGGACACCCTGATGGGCGCGACCTACGTCGCCGTGGCCGCTGAGCACCCGCTGGCCACCCAGGCCGCCCAGAACAACCCTGAGCTGCAGGCGTTCATCGCCGAATGCAAAGGCGGCAGCGTGGCCGAAGCCGACGTCGCCACCCAGGAGAAAAAAGGCCTGCCGACCGGGCTGTTCGTCGAGCACCCGCTGACCGGCGAAAAACTGCCGGTGTGGGTCGCCAACTACGTGCTGATGCATTACGGCGATGGCGCAGTAATGGCAGTACCGGCCCACGACGAACGCGATTTCGAGTTCGCCACCAAATACAGCCTGCCGATCAAGTCCGTGGTGCGCACCAGCTCGGGCGACACCAACCCGGCCCCGTGGCAAGACGCCTACGGCGAGCATGGCACACTGATCAACTCCGGTGAATTTGACGGCCTGGACTTCCAGGGCGCTTTCGACGCGATCGAAGTTGCACTGGTGAAGAAAAACCTCGGTGCCTCGCGCACCCAGTTCCGCCTGCGCGACTGGGGCATCAGCCGCCAGCGCTACTGGGGCTGCCCGATCCCGATCATCCACTGCGACAGCTGCGGTGACGTCCCCGTGCCGGAAGACCAACTGCCGGTCGTCCTGCCGGAAGACGTGGTGCCGGATGGCGCTGGCTCGCCCCTGGCGCGCATGCCCGAGTTCTACGAGTGCAACTGCCCGAAATGCGGCCAGCCTGCCAAGCGTGAAACCGACACCATGGACACCTTCGTCGAGTCCTCGTGGTACTACGCACGCTACGCTTCGCCGCACTATGAAGGCGGCCTGGTGGAAAAAACCGCGGCCGACCACTGGCTGCCGGTAGACCAGTACATCGGTGGTATCGAACACGCCATTCTTCACCTGCTGTACGCGCGCTTCTTCCACAAGCTGATGCGCGACGAAGGCCTGGTGAGCTCCGATGAGCCGTTCAAGAACCTGCTGACCCAGGGCATGGTGGTCGCCGAGACCTACTATCGCCGCGAAGCCAACGGCGCCTACACCTGGTTCAATCCGGCCGACGTCGAGCTCGAGCGCGACAGCAAAGCCAAGGTCATCAGCGCCAAGCTGATCGCCGACGGCCTGCCGGTGGAAATCGGCGGCACCGAGAAGATGGCCAAGTCGAAGAACAACGGCGTCGACCCCCAGTCGATGATCGACCAGTTCGGCGCCGACACCTGCCGCCTGTTCATGATGTTCGCCTCGCCGCCTGACATGAGCGCCGAATGGTCCGACTCCGGCGTCGAAGGTTCGCACCGTTTCCTCAAGCGCGTCTGGCGCCTGGCGCATGCCCACATCAGCCAGGGCCTGCCGGGCAAGCTGGATGTCGCAGCACTGAGCGACGAGCAGAAAGCCATTCGCCGCAGCACCCACCTGGCAATCAAGCAAGCCAGCCAGGACGTGGGCCAGAACCACAAGTTCAACACCGCCATTGCCCAGGTGATGACGCTGATGAACGTGCTGGAAAAAGCCCCACAGGCCACCGAACAGGACCGCGCGCTGGTACAGGAAGGCCTGGAAACAGTCACCCTGCTGCTCGCGCCGATCACCCCGCACATCAGCCACGACCTGTGGAGCCGCCTGGGCCACAGCGACGCGGTGATCGATGCGCGCTGGCCGGTGCAGGACGACAGCGCCCTGGTACAGGACACGCTGCAGCTGGTAATCCAGGTCAACGGCAAGCTGCGTGGCCAGATCGACATGCCGGCCACCGCTACTCGCGAGGAAGTCGAAGCAGTCGCACGCGTCAACGAGAACGTGCTGCGCTTTACCGAAGGCCTGACGATCCGCAAAGTGATCGTGGTGCCTGGCAAACTGGTCAACATCGTCGCTAGCTAATCGGATCGGGCGCAGGGCTTGAGCCCTGCGCCGAACAAAGCCTTCAGGGCCTCGATAAGGCCCACATGGTTTCAAGGGGAGCAACAAAATGATCAAACGCAACCTGCTGGTTATGGGCCTCGCCGTGCTGCTGAGCGCTTGCGGCTTCCAGCTGCGCGGTACCGGCACCAACGAACTGGCGATCAAGGAACTGGACGTCAGCGCCCGCGACGCCTACAGCGAAACCGTCACCCAGCTGCGTCAGGTCCTGGAAAACAGCGGCGTTCACGTCTACACCGGCGCGACCTACAAGCTGTTCCTGGCCAATGAAAAAGAGACCCAGCGCAACCTGAGCTACGCCAGTGCCGGCCGTGCTTCCGACATCGAACTGAGCACCGTGCTCAGCTTTGAAGTCCAGGGTCGCGATCACCTGCCCCTGATGAATGACGACATCCAGGTGCAGAAAATCGTCAGCCACGACGGCAACAACCTCGTGGGCTCGGACTCCGAAATCATCCAGGTGCGCAAGGAAATGCGTCGTGAGCTGGTACAGCGCATGGTCCTGCGCCTGTCGATGATCACCCCGGAACAACTCGCGACCTTGCAACAACGCGCTGACGACAAGGCCAAGGCCGATGCGGACGCGCTGAAAGCGGCGCAAGAGTACGAAGACAACACGCCGAAACAGTCGCCTGTTGAAGTCCCAGTCGAGTAAGCCCGACGGGGCGCCCCAGGCGCCCCGTTCGCCCTGCCTATGAAACTCGCCCCCGCCCAACTCGCCAAACACCTGCAAGGTGGCCTCGCGCCTGTCTACATTGTCAGCGGGGATGACCCGCTGCTGTGCCAGGAAGCCGCCGACGCGATTCGCACCGCCGCACGCCAGCAAGGCTTCGATGAACGCCAGGTCTTCAGCGCCGACGCCAGTTTCGACTGGGGCACGTTGCTGCAAGCCGGCGCGAGCATGTCGCTGTTTGCCGAAAAGCGCCTGCTGGAACTGCGCCTGCCTTCGGGCAAGCCCGGCGACAAAGGCGCGGCCGCCCTGATGGAATACTGCTCGCGCCCCGCCGAGGACACCGTGCTGTTGATCAGCCTGCCCAAACTTGACGGCAGCGCGCAGAAAACCAAGTGGGGCAAGGCCCTGGTGGAAGGGGCGCAAACCCAGTTCATCCAGATCTGGCCGGTGGACAGCAACCAGTTGCCGCAATGGATTCGCCAGCGCCTGTCCCAATCCGGCCTGTCGGCGACCCAGGACGCCGTGGAGCTGATCGCCGCCCGCGTGGAAGGCAACCTGCTTGCCGCCGCCCAGGAGATCGAGAAGCTCAAGCTGATGGCCGAAGACGGGCAGATTACCGTCGAGACCGTCCAGGGCGCCGTGGCCGACAGTGCGCGTTTTGACGTGTTCGGGCTGGTGGACGCGATCCTCAACGGTGAACCCGCCCACGCCCTGCGCATGCTCGAAGGCCTGCGCGGCGAAGGCGTCGAGCCACCGGTGATTCTCTGGGCGCTGGCCCGCGAACTGCGGGTACTGGCCAATATCTCCCTGCAATACAGCCAGGGCACGCCGCTGGACAAATGCTTCAGCCAGGCCCGGCCGCCGGTATGGGACAAGCGCAAACCCCTGATGAGCAAAGCCCTGCAACGGCACTCGGCGCAACGCTGGGCGCAACTGCTGCTGGAAGCGCAGCGCATCGATGCGCAGATCAAGGGCCAAGCGGCCGGTTCGCCATGGATGAGCCTGAGTCGCCTGTCGCTGTTGATGGCCGGCCAGCGCCTGACATTGCCCGCCGAATAGCCCAGCGCCCTGCAGGCGCCGGCTGGCCGGCGATGAGTCCCTAGGCCAAGAACACTATCGCCGGCAAGCAGGCTCCTACAAGTTATGGCGCACGGTCTGACATATCAGCGGGCTTTACAGCGGCGCAACTTCGGCAGATTATTTGCGCCGTTGCCCCACCCCACGAGAGTACCGACCATGAGCAAAAAGCCATCCAAGCATGGCCCCAACAAGGCCAAATCCATCATCGCCCAGCCACTGTTCCGCAGCCGTCAGGAACGCGCCGGCAAGGGCAAAGGCAGCTACCGCCGCGAAGCCTTCCAGTCTAATAGCTGGGAGGCTTCTTACTTTCTGGCTGCCTGAAGGCAAGCGCCCCTCTGGCATGATAAGGTCTGCACCTGATTTGTAATCCCTGGACCTGTGCATGCCCTCTAGTCTTTCCCGTCGTTGGCACCTTCGCCAATTGATCGCTGCCTCCAGCCTCATTCTGCTTGTCGCCTGCGCGGAAAAACCCACCGCTGCTGACGCCCAGCCCCTGCCGACGCTCCAGACCGCCCCTGTCGCAGCGCCCGCCGTCGTCGCCCCGCTGGCCGTGGACAACCTCGATATCCAACCGACCCAGACCTTTGCCGAATGGCAGGCTGGCTTTCGTGTGCAAGCCCTGCAGGCCGGCATCACTGCCGCCGTGTTCGACAATGCCTTCGCCAATGTCACCCCCGACATGGCCGTGATTCGTGCCGACCGCAGCCAGCCGGAATTTTCCCGTCCAGTGTGGGAATACCTCGACGGCGCGCTGTCGCCGGTGCGGGTGCGCAATGGCCAGGCGCTGCTGATCAAGTACGCCGACACCCTGCAAAGCATCGAACAACGCTACGGCGTCGACCGTCAGGCGCTGGTATCGGTGTGGGGCATGGAGAGTAACTTCGGCCAGTTCCAGGGCAACAACTCCGTGATCCGCTCCCTGGCGACCCTCGCCTATGAAGGCCGTCGCCCGGCCTTTGCCCAGGCGCAATTGCTCGCGGCGCTGCAGATCATCCAGCACGGCGATATCCAGGCCGACCAGATGAAAGGCTCCTGGGCTGGCGCCATGGGCCAGACCCAGTTCATCCCGACGACCTACAATACCCACGCCGTGGACTTCGACGGCGACGGTCGCCGCGACATCTGGAACAGCCCGGCCGATGCCCTCGCCTCCACCGCGCATTACCTGCAAAGCTCCGGCTGGCAGAAAGGCCAGCCGTGGGGCTTTGAAGTCAAGCAATTGCCGGCGAACTTCGACTATGCACTCGCCGATGGTGGCATCCGCAAAAGCGTGGCCGACTGGCTGAAGTTGGGGATTCAGTTGCCACCTGGCGCGAGCCTGCCACCGAATGTCGATTCGTTATCCGCCGCCCTGCTGCTGCCGGCCGGCTACCGTGGGCCGGCGTTCCTGGTGCTGGATAACTTCCGCGCGATCCTCAAGTACAACAACTCGTCGTCCTATGCATTGGCGGTGGGGCTGCTGTCGGAGCGCTTCGCCGGCGGCGGCGTGATTCGTGGCGATTGGCCCAAGGATGAGCTGCCGCTGAGTCGCTCCCAGCGCATTGACCTGCAGACGGCGCTGGGCGCCAAAGGCTATGACGCCGGCAACCCGGACGGCATCATCGGCGCCAACACGCGCAAGGCGATTCGTGCAGCCCAGCAGGCGCTGGGCTGGCCGGCGGATGGCTATCCGACGGTGAAACTGCTGGAGTCGCTGCAGAACCGGTAGGGCGTCGTAAGGCAACTACCGCTATCGCAGGCAAGCCAGCTCCCACAGGGGAATGCATTCCAAATGTGGGAGCTGGCTGGCAGATGGCTATCCGACGGTGAAACTGCTGGAGTCGCTGCAGAACCGGTAGGGCGTCGTAAGGCAACTACCGCTATCGCAGGCAAGCCAGCTCCCACAGGGGAATGCTTTCCAAATGTGGGAGCTGGCTGGCCGGCAGATGGCTATCCGACAGTGAAACTGCTGGAGTCAATGCAGACACGGTAGAGCGTCGTAAGGCAACTACCGCTATCGCAGGCAAGCCAGCTCCCACAGGGGAATGCATTCCAAATGTGGGAGCTGGCTATCCGACAGTGAAACTGCTGGAGTCAATGCAGACCCGGTAGAGCGTCGTAAGGCAACTACCGCCATCGCAGGCAAGCCAGCTCCCACAGGGGAATGCATTCCAAATGTGGGAGCTGGCTTGCCTGCGATGGCGGTGTGACAGGCAACATCAAACTCAGCCTTTGAGCACGACATCCTGCTCCAGCACCAGCTGCTTCTCCCCGGCATCCAACCGCACCAGCGCGCCCATCGGCAGCGTCAGGTTCGGGTCGCAATGTCCGCTGCGCCAGCCAGACAACACCGGAATGCCCAACGGGGCGAAGGTCTGTTTTAGCAGGCGCTCCAGCGCCACAGCGTCCACACCCGCCACATCCCCCACCAGCACACCGGCCACTTGTGCAAGCTTGCCCGCCAGGCGCAGGTGCGTCAGCAGGCGGTCGATGCGGTAGATGGGCTCGTTGACGTCCTCGATCAGCAGGATGATGCCCTGCGCGTCGATTTCAAACGGGGTGCCCATGACCGCGGCGATCATCGACAGGTTGCCACCCAGCAAGCGCCCACAGGCAATGCCAGGCTCAATCGTGGTCAACGGGTACGCCACCGGGTGTGCCAACAGGCTGCCGCTGCCCATCTGCCCCCGCAGCAGGCTGAACAAGGAAGACTCGGTGGGTTGCTGCTTGTCGCCGAGCAGGTCGGCATTGAGCATCGGCCCGTGGAAGGTCACGAAACCGGCGTAGCGGCTGATCGCCAGGTGCACCGCGGTGATGTCGCTGTAACCCACGAACGGCTTGGGATTGGCGCGCAGCAGGTCGAAATCCAGGCGATCGAGCAAGCGCGGCGTGCCATAGCCTCCGCGCAGGCAGAAGATCGCATCGATTTCAGGGTCGGCGAAGGCGGTATGGAGGTCATGCAGGCGCACGTCATCGCTGCCGGCCAGGTAGCCGTCGCGCTCATACACACCGGGAAAGATTCGCAGGTCGTAGCCACGGGCACGCATCCATTGCCCGGCTTTTTCAACGTCCAGCACGGCAGGGCCGGCGGGGGCGATCAGGGCGATGGTGCCTTCACTGCGTAAAGCAGGTACGGCGGCCGCGAGTTGAGTGGTCATCCATGCTCTCCGTATCGGTGACGCAGAAACAACTGTAGGAGCTGGCTTGCCAGCGATGCGGTCACTTCGATGCAACAGATGCACCGAGGTGAAGCTATCGCAGGCAAGCCAGCTCCCACACAAACCGGCTTCTACAATTGGATCGGGGCCGGCTTACGAAACCAGGCTGGCCTTGACCAGCTTGGCCTGTTCGTCAGCGTGGTACGAGGAACGTACCAGCGGGCCCGATGCGACGTTCTTGAAGCCCATCTTGTAGCCTTCCTCGGCGAACCAGGCGAAGGTGTCCGGGTGCACGAAGCGCTGGACCGGCAAGTGGCTGCGGGAAGGCTGCAGGTACTGGCCGAGGGTCAGCATGTCGATGTCGTGTTCGCGCATGCGCTTCATGACTTCGATCACTTCGTCGTCGGTCTCGCCCAAGCCCAGCATCAGGCCGGATTTGGTCGGGATGTGCGGCATCATCTGCTTGAATTTCTGCAGCAGGGTCAGCGACCACTGGTAGTCCGAACCCGGGCGCGCGGCCTTGTACAGGCGTGGCACGGTTTCCAGGTTGTGGTTGAACACATCCGGCGGCTCGGCAGCGGTGATTTCCAGCGCTACGTCCATGCGGCCACGGTAGTCGGGCACCAGGGTTTCGAGCATCACGTTCGGCGACAGTTTGCGAATTTCGCGGATGCAGTCGGCAAAGTGCTGGGCACCGCCGTCACGCAGGTCGTCGCGGTCTACCGAGGTGATCACCACGTACTTGAGTTTCAGGTCGGCGATGGCGATGGCCAGGCTTTCCGGTTCGTTGACGTCCAGTGGCTTCGGCCGGCCGTGGCCGACGTCGCAGAACGGGCAACGACGGGTGCAGATATCACCCATGATCATGAACGTGGCGGTGCCGCCGGAGAAGCACTCACCCAGGTTCGGGCAGGAGGCTTCTTCGCACACGCTGTGCAGCTTGTGTTTGCGCAGCAGGGCCTTGATACGGTCGACTTCCGGCGAAACCGGGATGCGCACGCGGATCCAGTCAGGCTTCTTCGGCAGTTCGGTGGTCGGGATGATCTTGACCGGGATGCGTGCAACCTTCTCGGCGCCGCGCAGCTTGACGCCGGCTTCCACCTTGGCACGCGGGGCCGGGGCCGGACGCTCGGTGATGTCCAGCGTCGGGATCATGGTTTGCACTGCATCAGTAGTCATAATCAGTCGATTCCGCCCGTGAGGGTCGTCTGCTCAGCATAGTCGAGGTGTTTGACGAGCTGCGCACGCAGCCGGGCACTTACCTCGGCAAATTTAATCGGTGTGGCGTGGTCGCTCAGTTGGGTCATCGCCAGCCCGGCGTAACCGCACGGGTTGATCCGCCGAAACGGCGCCAGGTCCATGTCCACGTTCAAGGCCAGGCCATGAAAGGAACAACCGTGGCGAATGCGCAAACCGAGGGAGGCGATTTTCGCGCCGTCCACATACACACCGGGTGCATCGGGCTTGGCCGCGGCGGTCACGCCGTAACTGGCCAACAGCTCGATCAGGCAAGCCTCCATGCGGCTCACCAGGTCGCGTACGCCAAACCCAAGCTTGCGTACGTCCAGCAGCAGATACGCCACCAGTTGACCCGGCCCATGGTAAGTCACTTGGCCACCTCGGTCGACCTGCACCACCGGAATATCACCCGGCAGCAGCAGATGTTCGGCCTTGCCGGCCTGGCCCTGGGTAAATACCGGCGGGTGTTCCACCAGCCAGATCTCATCGGGGGCCGAGCTGCCGCGCTCATTGGTGAAGCGCTGCATGGCGTGCCAGACGGGCTCATAGTCCATCTGGCCGAGCTCGCGAAAGCCCAGGGTATGCGACATCACAGCACCATGTGCACGAAGCCGGTGGCCCGCAGTTCACTGTTGATGTTGTAGAGCTGGTCCTGATCCGTGGCAACGATGTGCAACTGGATCGTGGTGTATTTGCCGGTGGAGCTCTGACGCTCGTCCACACGGTTGTCGTTGATCGTCGCGTGTTTTCTGACGATCTCGAGAATCTTGTCCTTGCGGCCCACGCCGGTATCGCTGATCACCTTGACGGGATAATCCGTCACTGGGAATTCGATCTTTGGCGCCTTTACTTCTACTTCTTTATCGGTCATGGCGAAACGGCCTCGTAAGCGTAAGCCGTGGCGACGGGCAAAGCCCCGTGTCGGATCAACACGGGGCTTTGCAGGTGCACACTAATCAGTTGAACAAGCTGTAGAAGAATAGACGGATGCTATCCCACACGCGGCGGAAGATACCACCTTCGTCGACGGCGTCCAGCGCGATCAGGTCGGCGCTGTGCACCACCTTGTCGTCCAGCTTCACTTCGACCTTACCGATCACGTCACCCTTGGCGATTGGCGCGACCAATTGCGGGTTCATGGTCATGCTGGCAGCGAGCTTTTTCAGCTGGCCTTTAGGCATGGTCAGGGTCAGGTCTTCAGCCAGGCCGGCCTTGACCTGCGAGGTTGCGCCTTTCCAGACCGGAGCGGTCGCCAGCTCAGCACCCTTCTGATAGAAGGTCTGGGTTTCGAAGAAGCGGAAACCGTAGGTCAGCAGTTTTTGCGTCTCGGCCGCACGGGCCTGCTCACTGTTGGTGCCGAATACGACGGCGATCAGGCGCTGGCCATCACGTACGGCGGACGACACCATGCAGTAACCGGCTTCTTCGGTGTGGCCGGTTTTCAGACCGTCGACGGTCTTGTCGCGCCACAGCAGCAGGTTGCGGTTAGGCTGCTTGATGTTGTTCCAGAAGAATTCCTTCTGGGAGTAGATCGCGTAGTGCACCGGGTCGACGCGGATAATCGCGCGCGCCAGGATCGCCATGTCGTGAGCCGACGAGTAGTGCTCTGGGTTTGGCAGGCCGGTCGGGTTCATGAAGTGGCTGTTGGTCATGCCCAGGTCAGCCACGGTTTTGTTCATCATGTCGGCGAACGCGTCTTCGCTGCCGGCGATGTGCTCGGACAGGGCCACGCTGGCGTCGTTACCGGACTGAATGATGATGCCGTGCAGCAGGTCGCTCACGGTCACTTGCGAGCCGACCTTGATGAACATCCGCGAACCGCCGGTGCGCCAGGCATTTTCGCTGACGGTGACCGGGTCGTTCTCGCCGATCTGGCCGCGACGGATTTCCAGGGTCGCGATGTAGGCGGTCATCAGCTTGGTCAGGCTGGCTGGGGGCAGGCGCTGGTCACCGTTGTTCTCGACCAGCACGTTGCCGCTGGCGGCATCCATGAGGACCCAGGCCTTGGCAGCCAGTTGCGGGGAAGCCGGCACCATTTCAACCGCCCAGGCGGCCGGGGTGATGATCAGCGAAAGAAGCAGGCACGTGCGTTTGGCTAAGGTGGTGATGTTCATCCGTCTCTCGAAATTGCTTATGGAAACTTGCCCTCGCGGGCAAAACTTATTCAGACAGCCCGCTACCAGACTGTCACGTGTTCGGTTGCCCGCTCACCCCTTGCCCCTGGGTTTTTATTGTTCAACGAGCCAACAACCAGGGTTCAAGCCCGCGCACGGGCCAGAACCATCAATCTTTATTATTCGGCGGTGACCACGCTGGGTTGCCCCAGGTTGGCCAGGCGCACGCTGTTCTGCACTTGCGCGACCTCGCTCGGCGAGCCGATCGGGCCCATGCGCACACGGTGCAGGGTCTGCTGGTTACGCACGATGGAGCTGATGAAGACCGGCGCGCTGACCATGCTGCTCAGCTTGGACCTTAACAGTTCTGCCGCATCCGGGTTGGCGAAAGCGCCCACCTGCAGGTACTGCCCGCCCGCCATCGAACTGCCCGGCGCGGCCTGAGGCACGGCCACGGTGTCCGGCGCGTGCTGCGCCGGCGGCGGTGTCCACTGCTCGACCTTGCCGGCCGACGCGGTAATCTGTGGTTGCGGCGTTTGCGGTTCGTTGAGCATCAACGGCGCCGGCTTGCCACGCTGGGCCCAATACTGCGCCGGGTCGATGCCTTCGACCTTGACCCGCGCGGTGCCGGTTTCGGCGTAGCCGAGTTTCTTCGCGGCGGCGTAGGACAAGTCGATGATCCGGTCCGAATAGAACGGCCCGCGGTCGTTGACGCGCAGGATCACCGTGCGATTGTTGTCCAGGTTGGTCACGCGCACATAGCTGGGCAGCGGCAGGGTCTTGTGCGCCGCGCTCATGCCATACAGGTCATACACTTCGCCGTTGGCGGTGTTCTGGCCATGGAACTTGGTGCCGTACCAGGACGCCGTGCCCGATTGCACGTAGGTCTTGGATTCCTGCAGCGGGAAATAGGTCTTGCCCAGCACGGTATACGGGTTGGCCTTGTAGGCGCCGGTGTGCAGGGTTGGCGTGGCATCCGGGATCTTCGATACGTCGACATCCCACCACGGCGCGCCATCTTTGTGCGCGCGGTTGATGTCCAGGCCAGGCTGGGAACGGATGGCGGTGCCGCCGGACTTCTGCGCCGGACCGCGACTGGTGGAACAACTGACAACCAGCAAGGACAACGCGGCGAACGCCACCAGCTTGAGCGGTTTATTGAACGGCGATGCCCGCATTACTTGTTGCCCCGTGCTTGGACCAGCATGTCTGACAGCTGATGCACGGCCATGGCGTACATCACACTGCGGTTATAACGCGTGATTGCGTAGAAATTCTTCAGGCCCATCCAGTATTCAGGGCCATTTTCGCCTTCGAGGCGGAACGCCGTCACCGGCATATCATCGCGTGGCGCATTCTGACTCGACCAGCCCAGCGCCCGCAACTCCCCGACCGTCTTGGCCGGCTCGATACCCTGGGTCAGGCCTTCATCGGCGCGATCGCCGGTCACATCGGCGCGGATCACCACCGGTTCGCCGGCGACCCAGCCGTGGCGTTTGAAGTAGCTGGCCACACTGCCGATGGCGTCGTCGGGATTGCTCCAGATATTAATGTGCCCGTCGCCGTCAAAATCCACTGCATAAGCGCGGAAGCTGCTCGGCATGAACTGCGGCAGGCCCATGGCACCGGCGTAGGAACCCTTGAGGGTCAGCGGGTCGACCTGCTCTTCGCGGGCCAACAGCAGGAACTCACGCAGCTCCTTGCGGAAGAAGTCGGCGCGCGGCGGGTAGTCGAAACCCAGGGTCGACAGGGCGTCGATCACCCGGTAGCTGCCGGTGTTGCGGCCGTAGAAGGTTTCGATGCCGATAATCGCGACAATCACCTGGGCCGGCACGCCGTACTCCTGCTCGGCGCGGGCCAGTACGGCCTCGTGCTGGCGCCAGAAGTCCACCCCACGAGCCACTCGGGCGTCGGTCAGGAACATCGGGCGATATTCCTTCCACTGCTTCACGCGCTCGGCGGGACGGGAGATGGCGTCGAGAATCGCCTGCTTGCGCTGGGCTTCGCGGAACACGCCCATCAGTTGTTCACCGGCGAAACCGTAGTCGCGGGTCATCTCACCGACAAATTCGGCGACCTGGGGTGAGCCATCGTAGTCACCGGCCTGCACCTCCTGCGTTGCCCCCAGCAGCCCGATCAGGCCCATCCAGGACGCATGCCGAGTCGCCCAGCCGCGCATTACTTGCATTGACATCTTCACCTTATTCAAACCTGTGCGATCCATTTGCGATGCGTATGAATCGACATCAAAACCCCAAACGCTGACAGCAATGTCACCAGCGAAGTTCCGCCGTAGCTAATGAACGGCAACGGCACCCCAACCACCGGCAACAGGCCACTGACCATACCGATGTTGACGAAAACGTAAACAAAAAAAGTCATGGTCAGGCTGCCGGCGAGCAATTTGCCGAACAGCGTCTGCGCCTGCGCGGTGATCACCAGGCCGCGACCAATCAACAGCAAATAAATCAGCAACAGCGCGCAAATGCCCACCAGGCCGAACTCTTCGCCCATCACCGCAATAATGAAGTCGGTGTGGCTCTCGGGCAGAAAGTCCAGGTGCGACTGGGTGCCCAGTAACCAACCCTTACCAAATACACCGCCGGAACCGATGGCGGCCTTCGACTGGATAATGTTCCAGCCGGTGCCCAGCGGGTCGCTTTCCGGGTCGAGGAAGGTCAGGATCCGTTGCTTCTGGTAGTCGTGCATGAAGAAGAACCACATGGCCACGGCCACCGGCACGGCGGCGGCCAGCACGCTGAGGATCCAGCGCCAGCGCAGCCCGCCCATGAACAGCACGAACGCACCGCCCGCCAGGATCAGCAGCGAGGTCCCGAGGTCTGGCTGGCGCACGATCAGGATAAACGGCACGCCGATCAGGAACAGGCTGATGGCCACATGCTTGAGCTGCGGCGGCAAGGTGCGCTTGGACAGATACCAGGCAATGGTCGCCGGCATCAGGATCTTCATGAATTCCGACGGCTGGAAGCGAATCACCCCGGGAATGTTGATCCAGCGCGTCGCCCCCATGGCGTTGTGGCCCATCACGTCCACCACCACCAATAGCAACACGCCAGCAACGTAGCCCAAGGGCACCCACCGCGCCATGAACCGCGGTTCGAGCTGGGCAATCACCAGCATCGACAACAGGCCAAGGCCAAACGACGAGGCCTGCTTGATCAGCAGGTCCCAGTTCTTGCCGCTGGCCGAATACAGCACGAACAGGCTGCCGGCCGCCAGGGTCAGGAGCAGGATCAGCAACGGGCCATCGATGTGCATGCGCTGCAGCAACGTCGCGCGGCGACGCATCACATCCTCGCTGGAGAGGATGCGGTCAAAATTACTCTTCACTGGCCGTAACCTCGGTGCTTGAAGGGGGGCCGCCATATTCGGGCTTGAGCCTGCCGTCGTCGGCCAACAGCCAGGCATCCATCACTTGGCGCACCACGGGCGCAGCAACGCCGGAGCCGGACTCGCCGTTCTCGACCATCACCGCCACCACGATTTTCGGGTCGTCCGCCGGGGCAAAGCCGACAAACAAGGCGTGGTCACGGTGGCGCTCCTGAACCTTGGAGCGGTCATATTTCTCGCCCTGCTTGATCGCGACCACCTGGGCGGTCCCGCTCTTGCCGGCAATCCGGTACTGCGCGCCGACCGCCGCCTTGCGCGCGGTGCCACGGGCGCCGTGCATCACTTGCTGCATGCCGTGGTTGACCTTGGTCCAGTCCGACGGGTCGCGCAGCACGATGTCCGGGATCGGGTTTTCATCCAGCGGCTTTTCGCCCTCGATGGTCCTGGCCAGGTGCGGCCGATTCCAGACGCCTTTGTTCGCCACCAGCGCCGTGGCCTGGGCCAGTTGCAGCGGCGTGGCCTGCATGTAGCCCTGGCCGATCCCGAGGATCAGGGTTTCGCCCGGGAACCAGGCCTGGCGACGGGTCGCGCGCTTCCACTCGCGAGATGGCATCAGGCCAGGGGATTCCTCGAACATGTCCAGGGAGACTTTCTGGCCCAGGCCGAACTTGCCCATGTAGGCAGACAAACGGTCGATGCCAAGCTTGTGGGCCAGGTCGTAAAAATAGGTGTCGTTGGAGCGCATGATCGCGGTGTCCAGGTCGACATAGCCATCACCGGTGCGGTTCCAGTTACGGTATTTGTGATCGTAGTTGGGCAGCATGTAGTAGCCCGGGTCGAACACGCGGCTGGAGGCGGTGACCACGCCCGCATCCAGGCCGGCAATCGCCACCGCCGGCTTGATCGTCGAACCCGGCGGGTACAGGCCGCGCAACACGCGGTTGAACAGCGGTCGGTCGATGGAATCACGCAACTCGGCGTAGGCCTTGAAGCTGATCCCGGTAACGAACAGGTTAGGGTCGAAGCTCGGCTGGCTGACCATCGCCAGCACTTCGCCGGTATTCGGGTCCAGGGCCACGACCGCGCCACGACGCCCACCCAGGGCCATCTCCGCCGCTTCCTGCAGCTTGATGTCCAGGCTCAGCACAATGTCCTTGCCCGGCACCGGGTCGGTCCGCTTGAGCACCCGCAGCACGCGGCCGCGCGCGTTGGTCTCGACTTCTTCGTAACCCACCTGGCCGTGCAGTTCCGGCTCGTAGAAACGCTCGATGCCGGTTTTGCCGATATGGTGGGTGCCGCTGTAGTTGACCGGGTCGAGGCTTTTCAGCTCTTTCTCGTTGATCCGCCCCATGTAGCCGACCGAGTGCGCAAAGTGCGGCCCCTGCGGGTAGTGACGCACTAACTGTGCGACCACTTCCACGCCCGGCAGGCGGAACTGGTTCACCGCGATCCGCGCGATCTGCTCTTCGGTCAGCTCAAACAGGATCGGCACCGGCTCGAAAGGCCTGCGCCCCTGCTTCATGCGCTTCTCGAAAATCACCCGGTCTTCCGGAGTCAGCTGCAGCACCTCGACGATGACATCGAGGATCTGCTGCCAGTCTCCGGAACGCTCGCGGGTCATGCTCAGGCTGAAGCTGGGACGGTTATCCGCGACCACCACGCCATTGCGGTCGAAAATCAGGCCACGGGTCGGCGGAATCGGCTGCACGTGCACCCGGTTGTTTTCCGACAAGGTGGAGTGATAGTCGTACTGGATCACCTGCAGGAAATACAGGCGGGCAATCAGCACCCCCAACAGCACCACGACCATGATCGCGCCAAACACCACGCGCGCGCGTACCAGACGTGCGTCTTTCTCGTGGTCCTTGATGCGGATCGGCTGGGTCATCGGGAGGGGCGCAGATTATTTGTGGTAAGGGTGCCCGGACAGAACTGTCCAGGCGCGATACAGCTGTTCACCGATCAGGATCCTTACCAACGGGTGCGGCAGCGTCAGCGCCGACAGCGACCAGCGCTGATCCGCCCGTGCGCAGACTTCCGGCGCCAGCCCTTCCGGGCCGCCGACCATGAAGTTGACCGTGCGCGAGTCCAGGCGCCAGCGATCCAGCTCAACCGCCAGTTGCTCGGTGCTCCAGGGTTTGCCGTGCACTTCGAGGGTGACGATGCGCTCGTTGGGGCCGACCTTGGCCAGCATGGCCTCGCCTTCCTGACGGATAAAGCGTGCCACGTCGGCATTCTTGCCCCGGGTATTGAGCGGTATCTCTATCAGTTCCAGCGACAGCTCAGCGGGCAGACGCTTGGCATACTCGTGCCAGCCTTCTTCCACCCACTTGGGCATGCGTGAACCGACAGCAATCAGACGCAGGCGCACAGCCGTTCCTTATTCCTGGTCTTTGTTCAGCTTGTCGAAGTGCGCGTGGCCCACTTCCGGGCTGTGGTGCTTGCCGTCAGCCGCACGGCTCTGCTCGGCGCCTTTCCACAGACGCTCCAGGTCGTAGAACTGACGGGCGTTGGAAGTCATCATGTGAACGATCACGTCGTCCATGTCCAGCAGCACCCAGTCGCTGTCGCCCTTGCCTTCTTCACCCAGCGGCTTGACGCCCTGGGCCTTGACGGCTTCGCGAACCTTGTCGAGCATCGCGCCGATCTGGCGGTTGGAGGTACCGGTGGCGATGATCATGAAGTCGGTGATGCTCTGCTTGTCGCGTACGTCCAGGACCTGGATGTCCTGGGCCTTCACGTCTTCCAAGGCCGCCACGGCGACTTTTACCAGCTCTTCGCCAGCCAGCTCAGGGCCGGTGTGCGCTTCAACCGGCAGCGGGGCGCTTTTGAACGTGCCTTTGCGCTTAACTTTGCTTACGTCTTTGTTCGTCATAAAAAACTCGTTTTGCTCGTATGTTCGGGCGCTTGCTGCACGGTTGTCCGTGCGTTCAAGCGCGCCTTTTCAGTTCGACGCACGGTAAAGCCCGTGCGCATCGATGTAGGCCAGGACCGCGTCAGGCACCAGGAAACGTACCGACTTCCCGCTGGCCAGCAGTTGACGGATCTGGGTGGCGGACACCGCAAGCGGGGTCTGCCAGACGAATGCAATATTCCCGTTCGGCCCGGTCAGGGCCAAGGGGTCACTTACCGACCGCGCGGCCAGCAGGTTGCGCAAGGCATCCGGCGGTTCGCTGTCGGCATCCGGGCGTTGCAAAACCAGGATGTGGCAATGCTGGAGGAGTTCCTCCCAGCGATGCCAAGAGGGCAGGCCGCAAAATGCGTCCCAGCCCAAAAGCAGAAACAACTGGTCATCCGCGGCCAACTCGGCGCGCATCAGCTCCAGGGTGTCGACAGTGTAGGACGGTTTATCGCGCTTGAGCTCGCGATCGTCCACCACCAGCGGCGCTATGCCTTCCACGGCAAGGCGCACCATTTCCAGGCGCTGCTGCGGCGACACCTGTGGAGTATCGCGATGCGGCGGCCGGAAATTGGGGATCAGGCGCAGTTCGTCCAACGCCAGGGCATCCGCGACTTCCAGGGCACTGCGCAAATGGCCGATGTGCACGGGGTCGAAGGTGCCACCGAGCAGCCCGATGCGTTTAGCCATCAAGTGCGCACATGACCGTCGCCGAACACCACGTACTTCTCGCTGGTCAGGCCTTCCAGGCCAACCGGGCCGCGTGCGTGGAGCTTGTCGGTGGAGATGCCGATCTCCGCCCCCAGGCCATACTCGAAGCCGTCGGCAAAACGCGTCGAGGCGTTGATCATCACCGAAGCGGAATCCACTTCGTTGAGGAAACGCCGGGCATCGCTGAAATGCTCGGAAACAATGGCATCGGTGTGCTTGGAGCCGTAGGTGTTGATGTGTTCGATGGCCTCGTCGAGGTCGTCGACAATCTTGATCGACAGGATCGGCGCGGTGTATTCGGTGTACCAGTCCAGCTCGGTCGCCTCGATCACATCCGCGCCGAGCAGCGCACGGGTGCGCTCGCAACCCCGCAGCTCCACGCCCTTGTCACGGTAGATGGCAGCCAGCGGCGGCAGCACGCGCTCGGCAATGCCTGCGTGCACCAGCAGGGTTTCCATGGTGTTGCACGGGGCGTAGCGGTGAGTCTTGGCGTTGTCGGCGATGCGGATCGCCTTGTCGATATCGGCGGCCACGTCGATAAACACGTGGCACACGCCGTCCAGGTGCTTGATGACAGGCACCTTGGCATCGCGGCTGACGCGTTCGATCAGGCTCTTGCCACCGCGCGGCACGATCACATCGACGAATTCCGGCATGGTGATCAAGGCACCCACGGCGGCGCGGTCGGTGGTTTCCACCACTTGCACCACTTCAGCCGGCAACTCGGCCACCGCCAGGCCCTGCTGGATGCAAGCGGCAATGGCACGGTTGGAATTGATCGCTTCGGAGCCGCCACGCAGGATGGTGGCATTGCCTGACTTGAGGCACAGGCTCGCGGCGTCGATGGTCACGTTCGGGCGCGACTCATAGATGATGCCGATCACGCCCAGCGGCACCCGCATCTTGCCAACCTGGATGCCGGACGGCAGGTAACGCATGTCGCGGATTTCACCGATGGGGTCAGGCAGCTTGGCCACCTGACGCAGGCCTTCGATCATATCGTCGATACGTGCCGGGGTCAGCGCCAGGCGGTCCAGCAGCGCAGCCTCCAGGCCATTGGCGCGGCCGTTGGCCAGGTCCTGTTCGTTGGCGGCGGTCAGCTCGGAGCGCGAGGCGTCCAGAGCGTCGGCGGCTGCCAGCAGGGCACGGTTCTTCTGCGCGGTGCTCGCACGGGCGATCAACCGCGAGGCCTGACGGGCAGCGCGACCCAGGCGGGTCATGTAGTCAAGAACGGACTCAGTCATGGTCAGGGAGTCTTGGCAAAGAGGAAAGCGGCAGATTATAGCTGTGACGCCGCCCGACTGACAGCGGTGAGGGGCGGATGGTCGAAATGAACTGTAAAAACCTGGGGTTCAGCGGTAATTAAGGTGGGAGTTGTTATTATTCCGTCACATTTAGCCGTAATAACCCTGAACGCCATGTCCGGTTTGACCCCGCAACTCCCCGCCAGCGCCCTGCCCGACAGCTTCTTCGACCGCGATGCACAATTGCTCGCGCGCGAATTGCTCGGAAAAGTCATACGCCATCGTGTCGGCGATATCTGGCTTTCGGCGCGAATTATTGAAACCGAAGCCTATTACGTGGCCGAAAAAGGCAGCCACGCCTCACTCGGTTACACAGAAAAGCGTAAGGCTTTGTTTCTGGATGGCGGCCATATCTACATGTACTACGCCCGTGGCGGCGATTCGCTGAACTTCAGCGCCCACGGCCCGGGCAATGCGGTACTGATCAAATCGGCCTATCCGTGGGTCGATGAACGCTCCGGCCCCGCCAGCCTGGCGCAGATGCTGTTGAACAATCCGAACGCCGACGGCAGCCCCCGCGCCTCGCAGAAGCTGTGCGCCGGGCAGACGCTGCTGTGCAAAGCGCTGGGCCTGAAGGTGCCGGTTTGGGACGCCAAGCGCTTCGATCAGGACTTGCTCTATGTGGAAGACGTTGGCCAGACACCCACACAGATCATCCAGACCACCCGCCTGGGCATCCCCAGTGGCCGTGACGAACACTTGATGTACCGCTTCGTGGACGCGGGCTATGCGCCGTATTGCACGCGCAACCCGCTGCGTCGGGGCCAGGTCGAAGGCCGCGATTATTTTTTGATGTGATGACACGGCCTGCAGGAGCCCGGCTTGCCGGGCGCGTGCAAGGTGTACGAACTTGGATGGAGTGGATTGTATGGGCCAATGGCTCGATAGCATTACCGGCTGGCTGACCCTCAACCCGCAATGGCTGGCGGTGGCGGTGTTTATCGTCGCGTGCGTGGAATGCCTGGCGATTGCCGGACTGATCGTGCCTGGCACGGTGTTGCTGTTTGCCATCGCTGCCTTGGCCGGCAGTGGTGCGCTGTCGTTGAGCGAAACCCTGTCGCTGGGGTTTCTCGGAGGGCTGTTGGGCGATGCTGTGTCCTATTATCTGGGGCGTCATTTCCACCAGAACATTCGCCGCCTGCCCGGTCTGCGCCACCACCCCGAGTGGATGAGCGGCGCAGAGACCTACTTCCACAAGTACGGCATCGCCAGCCTGTTGGTCGGACGTTTCATCGGCCCGCTGCGCCCGATGCTGCCAATGGTGGCCGGCATGTGCGACATGCCGTTTCCGCGCTTTGCCGCCGTCAGCATTCTAGCGGCCGCCGGCTGGTCGGTGGCCTACCTGTTGCCAGGCTGGGCGACCGGCGCCGCGTTTCGCCTGCCATTGCCGCCAGGGTTCTGGCCGGAAGCGGGGATTGTCGCGGCGTGCCTGGCGATACTGCTGGGGCTGAGCTTGAACAGCAGCCTGCGCGGGCATCGTCGCGCGACGCTGTGGATCGGCTGCGCCAGCCTGACGCTGTTGCTCGCACTGTTTATCGGCTATCCGCACCTCAACGACTTTGACCAGGGCCTTAGTGCGCTGGTCCAGGAACATCGCAGCGCCTGGCTGGACGAGGTGATGGTGCGGATTACGCAGTTGGGTGAGTTCAAGAAGATGTTCGTCGCCAGCGCCGTATTCACCGGCCTGCTGCTCCTGGCACGGCAATGGCGGCATGCCGTGTTTGTCGGCGCCACACTGGCCGGGGCGGCGGTGATCAATACCGGGACCAAGCTGTTTTTCGCGCGCGGTCGCCCGGAGATCCTGACCGACCCACTCACCAGCTTCAGCATGCCCAGCGGCCACGCGTCCGGCGCGTTCGCGTTTTTCCTGGCATTGGCGGTATTGGCCGGTCGCGGCCAGCCCACGCGGCTGCGTCTGACCTGGATGCTGCTGGGCTGCATCCCCGCCGCTTTTATCGCATTGTCCCGGGTGTACCTGGGCGCTCATTGGCCCACCGATATCCTGGCGGGCACGCTGCTGGCGATGACCGTGTGTGCGTTCAGCCTGACCGTCAGCCAGTACCGCAGCCCATTGCCGCCGATGCCGCAAAAAGCCTGGTGGCTGTTACTGCCGGCGATAGTGGCGGTGCTGAGTTTTATCGCCTTTACCGGCACACCGCACGCGCTGCTCAGGTATGCCTACTGACTCCGGGCCGGCCCCAACCAGTCGACGGGAGCAACGCGACGCTCAATACAGCGTTCGCGTCGCTCCAACAGCATTTCATCGGCAATCTCTGCGGCGCGCTCGGCGATGTATTCCGCACCGCGCTTGGCGTCCGACTGCAGCAATTGCCCGGCAATGCTGACAAAAAAAGCGTCCCAGACCGCCTGCTCCGATTGCGCTAGCCGAATCATGTCCATTCCCCGATCATCGTTATGTGATCGGCGACTATTTCAGGCAACGCACAGCGGGCCGCGAAGAAACGTCCGAAAGCAGCGCCGGAGTTTTCCGAAACTCAGGTGAACAGCTCGCCTTGCAGTTCATCGAGCAACATCTGGATCGCGTCCAGCCGTTGCTGCGGGTCGTCGAGCTGCAGCAGGTCGATCTTGTCGGCCTCGGTGAACGGCAGCAGATACGCCAGTTGGTTGCCCAGGGCTTGCTGGCCGTCGGCGTGGGCGCCCATGTCCAGCGAGGCGACCATCGGGTGTTCGGCCAGGGCCTGCAGCAAGGCCAGGAGGTCGGCGTCCTCTTCTTCCAGCGCCTGGTCCGGTTGTTCTTCCAGCCACTGCACCTCGGCCACCAGCAACTGGTCTTTCTGCACGCCGGCGTCACGCACGCGGAAGCGACGGCCACCTTCGACGCGAATCCCAAGCAGGCCGTTGTCCTGTTGCTTGAAGTCGCGAATCAGCGCTTCGCAGCCGATCAGCGCGTAGCCGTCCGGGGCGATGCCCACTTCCTTGCCGTCGAGGATGCACACCACGCCGAAGCTTTCGCCCTTTTTCAGGCAGCGGCTGATCATGTCCAGGTAGCGCGCCTCGAACAGTTGCAGGTCGAGGGTGCAGCCAGGGAACAGCACGGTATTGAGCGGGAACAGCGCCAGACTCATAAAGGTTTCCTTAAACCCGGTTTAAACAATCACCGACACAGCCAGCGGCAGGAACACCGCCGTGGCCACGCCCATCAGACTCATGGCCAGCGCTGCAAAGGCGCCGCACTCTTCGCTTTCCTGCAGGGCCACCGAGGTGCCGACAGCGTGGGCGGTCATCCCCAGCGCCATGCCGCGCGCCTCGGGGCTGCGCACCCCCAGGCGCGACAGGTAAGCAGGCCCGATCATCGCGCCGATCACCCCGGTGATCAGTACAAACACCGCCGCCAATGCGGCCACGCCGCCGATCTGCTCGGCCACCAGCATGGCGATCGGCGAGGTCACCGACTTGGGCGCCATCGTCATCAGCATCCTATGCTCGGCGCCAAACCACCACCCCAGCAACACACACAGGCCGGTGGCCAACACGCCACCTATCACCAGCGTAGTAAAAATCGGCCAGAACAATTGGCGAATCCGCCGCAGGTTCAAGTACAGCGGCACCGCCAGGGCCACGGTCGCGGGGCCGAGCAGGATGCTCATGATCTCGGTGCTCTTGCGGTACTCGGCGTAGCTCAGCCCGCAGGTGAGCAACACGCCAATCACCAGCAGCATGGAAACCAGCACCGGCTGCAGGAAAATCCAGCGGGTTTTCTCAAAGCCCGCGAGTACCAATTGATACGCGCCGAGGGTGATACCGATGCCAAACAGAGGGTGGTGAATCACGGCTGTCCACGCGCCTTGCCAGTCGAAGATCATTGATCCTTCTCCTTGCGCTTGACCATGTGCTCCATCAACAGGCCGACAAAGCCCATGGCGATCACCAGCGACACCACCAGCGCGCCGACGATTGCCCAGAAGTCGGCGGCAATGTCCCGCGCATACACCATCACCCCCACCGCCGGCGGCACCAGCAGCAACGGCAAATAGCGCAACAGGCTGCTGGCCGCCAGGCTCAGGGGCTCGCCGACTTCGCCGCGCCACACCAGGTAGCCGAGCATCAGCAGCAGGCCAATGATCGGGCCCGGCAGCACCGGTAACAGCAAATGATTGATCGCCGTGCCGATCAATTGAAACAGCACCAGCCATGTCAGACCGCGTAACAGCATCCGTTCTCTCCCCCCTCAAGACCCGCCCGCATTATAAGCATGCCCGCCCTATGCATCGGCATTCGCCAAAAGCATGGTGGGTTGACCGGGCTGATTGGCCATGATGATCTACATTGGTTCTCTGTAACCCATAAAAACAGCACCGATGAACCAAGGAGAGACGCAATGCCCTATGTACCCGTAGCGCAGCTCAAAGATTATGTCGGCAAGGAACTGGGACGTTCCGAATGGCTCACCATCGACCAGGCCCGTATCAACCTGTTCGCCGAGGCCACCGGCGATCACCAGTTCATCCATGTCGACCCGGTCAAGGCCGCGCAGACGCCGTTCGGCACCACCATCGCCCATGGTTTCCTGTCGTTGTCGCTGATGCCCAAGCTGATGGAAGACCTGCTGATCGTGCCCGAAGGCTTGAAGATGGCCGTCAACTATGGCCTGGACAGTGTGCGGTTTATCCAGCCGGTGAAGGTCAATTCCAAGGTGCGCCTGAACGTGACCCTCAATGACGTCACCGAGAAAAAGCCCGGCCAATGGCTGCTCAAGGCCACCGCGACCCTGGAAATCGAAGGCCAGGAAAAACCCGCTTACGTAGCCGAGTCGTTGTCGCTCTACTTCGTGTAACCACCCGCCCCCGTGTAGGAGCTGGCTTGCCAGCGAAAAACGCACAGCCGCCGCATTCCCCCTGAATGCCCGCCGGCAAGCCGGCTCCTACGGATCTGTGGAAAGGCAAAATCCTTACCACAACAGATGTAAATTTATGTATGAAACCCGCAGCTGCGGCATACTCGGCGCTCAATTATCCGGATCCCGCTATGCGCCCACTCGCTCCCCTTGCCCTTGCCCTGTTGCTCACCGCTTGCGGAGACGGCGAATCGCTGTTGCCGCCCGATGCGCGCCTGCCCGATGGCGGCCGTTACCGGGGCGATGTGGTCGATGGCTTGCTGCAAGGCAAGGGTCGCGTGGACTACCCGAACGGCAGCTGGTACGCCGGGCAGTTCGACAAAGGCCAGTGGCACGGCCAGGGCGAGTGGCATGGCAGCAATGGCGAAGTCTATAAAGGCCAGTTCCAGCAAGGCCTGTTCGACGGCCAGGGCAGCCTGACCACGGCCGGCAGCCAGTATGTCGGCGGCTTCAAGAACGGTCGGCGCAACGGCGAAGGCACCCTCAAAGAGGGGCAGATGACCTATCGCGGCGAATTCAAGGACGACCAGTATTCCGGCCTCGGCCGCCTGGAACTGGCCGATGGCAGCCAATACCAAGGCCAGTTCGCCCACGGCAAGCCGAACGGCGAAGGCCAGCGCAACGATGACAGCGGCAACCAGTTCAACGGTCACTTCGTGGATGGCCAACTGGAAGGCAACGGCACGTTCAACAGTGCTGACGGCGACATCTATGTCGGCCAGTTCAAGCAGAACCAGCTCAACGGCAAGGGCCGCTACGAAAACGCCGACGGCGATGTCTGGATCGGCCAGTTCAAGGAAGGCGCCCTCAGCGGCAAGGGCGAGTTGATCGGCGTGGACGGCAGCCATTATGTCGGCCAGTTCGTCGACTGGCGCTTTACCGGCGAAGGCCGCTTGAACCTCACCGACGGCAGCTTCTATATCGGCGGCTTCGACAGCGACAGCTATCAAGGCAAAGGCACCCTGGTGCTGACCGATGGCACGGTGCAGGCCGGTACCTGGGTCAACGGCATGCGCGTGCGGGATGCCGACGGCAAGCTGCTGCCCGATCCGCTGGAGACCGGGATCCTGGCCCAGGGCCACCTGCTCGACGCCGCCCTCGCCGCGGTGCCCGCCTCCACCTCGGCGGTGGAGCTGTACACCCTGGTACTGGCCGGCGACGGCAAACAAAGCGTGTTCCTGCGCGAAGCCGATTACGTCAGCAATATGCTCGCCACGCGCTTCGGTGCCCGCGGGCAGATTCGCCTGGTCAACCACCGCGACCATATCGCCGACCGTCCGATGGCCACGCGCGAAAGCCTGCGGCGCGCCGTCCAGACCCTCGCCGAGCGCAGCGGGCCGGAAGACCTGGTGTTCATCTACCTGACCAGCCACGGCACCCACGAACACGAGCTGGTGCTCGACCAACCGCGCATGGAGCTGGCCGACCTGCCCGCCGATGAACTGGCGGCGGTACTCACGCCGCTGAAGAATCGCGACAAGATCATCGTGATTTCCGCCTGCTACTCCGGCGGGTTTATCCCGGCGCTGAAAGATGAACACACGCTGATCATGACTGCCTCGCGCGCCGACCGCGTGTCCTTCGGCTGCTCCGAGGAAGCCGACTTCACCTACTTTGGCGACGCCCTCTTCGCCCAAGCCTTCAACCAGACCGATGACCTGCAGCAGGCGTTCAAGCTCGCGCAGCTGCATGTGACCGAACGCGAACAGGCGGACAACTTCGAAGCCTCCGAGCCGCAGATCTGGGCCCCCAAGGGCGTCATCGCCCACTGGCAATTATTACGCAAGCAGCAGGCACGAAAGGCGCTCGAAAGCGTCTCAATGAATAGCAAGGAAGCCAAAGGCAACTAAGCTGTAATGTGTAACAAGGGGGAAACACCATGTACCTGACACCGCAGCATATCTTGCTCGCCGGCGCCTCCGGGCTCACCGGCGAACACCTGCTCGACCGTCTGCTCAACGAGCCCACCGTGACCCGCGTGCTGGCACCGAGCCGCAAGCCGCTGGCCGAGCACCCACACCTGGAAAACCCGGTCGGCGACCCGGCGGTCTTCCTGCCGCAACTGAGCGGCCGGGTGGATATCGCGTTCTGCTGCCTGGGCACCACCATCAAGCAGGCCGGCTCTGAAGAGGCCTTCCGCGCCGTGGACCTGGACATGGTCGTGGCCTTCGCCAAACGTGCGCGGGAAATGGGCGCACGGCACTTGATCGTGATCAGCGCGATCGGCGCCGACCCGAAATCCTCGATTTTCTATAACCGCGTCAAAGGCGAAATGGAACAGGCGCTGAAGGCGCAGGACTGGCCGCAACTGACCATCGTGCGGCCGTCGCTGCTGCTGGGCGAACGCCTGGAGCCGCGCCTGGCCGAGCAATTGGCCGGGCCATTGTCGCGGTTGATTCCGGGCAAATACCACGGCATTGAAGTCTGCGAACTGGCCCGGGCCATGTGGCGCCTGGCGCTGGAAGAGCAGGATGGGGTGCGGGTGGTGGAGTCGGATGAGCTGCGCAAGCTCGGCAAGTAACCTGACCTAAACCCCTGGCGCAGTTTCAAGTGTGGGAGCGGGCTTGCTCGCGAAGGCGGTGGATCAGTCAGCTTATTAGTTGACTGGCATACCGAATTCGCGAGCAAGCCCGCTCCCACATTGGCTTTGTGGTGTCTTTAACATCCAGCTCAAAGACCGCCTGTGGCGTTAAACCCAACCCCAAGCACCGTCAACACCGACAGTGGCAACAACAAGGTATCGAGCAGCGCACTGGCCGGCAGGTCGACGTGCGGATAGCTCGGCGCTTCAGCACCGAAGCGGTCCTTGGCGCAGCAGCCGCCGTTGATCGCATACAAATCCAGGCGCGTGCCGGCATACACCACCGGCGCGCCGGGCTGCGCGGCGTCCAGCGTGCGTGCGGTGGCGCAGCCCGCCAATTGCAACGCCATTATCACCAACAGTGCCTTATTCATCGCTGCTCAAATGGTGCTCGCCCCAGCGCGGTAGCATGTCCTGAGGGATGTTCAGCAGGTTGAGAATCCGCGCGACTACAAAGTCCACCAGGTCATCGATGGTCTGTGGCTGGTGATAAAAGCCCGGCGACGCCGGCAGGATGGTCACGCCCATGTTCGACAGCTTGAGCATGTGCTCCAGGTGAATGCTCGAATACGGCGCTTCACGCGGCACCAGGATCAATTGGCGACGCTCCTTCAGGGTCACGTCCGCCGCGCGCTCGATCAGGTTGTTGCAGGCGCCCGTGGCAATCGCCGACAAGGTCCCGGTGGAACACGGCACTACCACCATCGCCGCCGGCGCGCCGGAGCCCGAGGCCACCGGCGACATCCAGTCTTCCTTGCCGTAAACCTTGATCTGCCCCGCCGCCGCACCGGTGTACTCGGTGAGGAACGCCTGCATCATCTGCACCTTGGCGGGCAACGCGACATCGGTCTCGGTGGCCAACACCAATTGCGCGGCCTTGGAGATCAGGAAGTGCACCTCACGGTCCTCGCGCACCAGGCAGTCCAGCAGGCGCAGGCCATAGGGCGCGCCGGATGCACCGGTCATCGCCAGGGTGACGCGCTCCGGGCCACTCATTTCAGCGCCTCGGCAAGCTTGCCATGCAGGCCGCCGAAACCGCCGTTGCTCATGACCACCACGTGGGTGCCCGGCTTGGCCTGATGCTTGACGTGTTCGATGATGCCATCGATGGAATCACAGACGGTGGATGGCACTGTGCACAGCGCGGCAATCGCCGGCAGGTCCCAGCCGAGGTTGGCGGGGGCGTACCAGACCACCTCGTCGGCATCGTTGACGCTTTCCGGCAAGCCGTCGCGGTGTGCGCCGAGCTTCATGGAGTTGGAACGCGGCTCCACAATCGCAATGATCGGGGCATCGCCGACGCGCTTGCGCAGGCCGTCGAGCGTGGTCGCAATGGCGGTTGGATGGTGGGCAAAGTCGTCGTAGATGGTAATCCCATTCACGTCGGCGACCTTCTCCATGCGGCGCTTCACGCTTTTGAAGGCGCTCAACGCGGCAATGCCCATGGACGGCACGACGCCGACATGCCGCGCAGCCGCCAGGGTCACCAGGGCGTTGGCGACGTTGTGCTGGCCCGTCATGTCCCACTCAACGATGCCCTGGGCCTCGCCTTCAAACAGCACTTCAAAGCGCGAACCGTCTTCGCTGAGCAAGTTGACTTGCCACTGCCCGCCCGCACCGGTGGTTTGCACCGGGGTCCAGCAGCCCATGTCGATCACACGCTGCAGCGCCGGCTCGGTGGTCGGGTGGATCACCAGGCCTTCGCTCGGAATGGTGCGCACCAAATGGTGGAACTGGCGCTCGATGGCCGGCAGGTCGGGGAAGATGTCCGCGTGATCGAACTCAAGGTTATTGAGGATCGCCGTACGCGGGCGGTAGTGGACGAACTTAGAGCGCTTGTCGAAGAAGGCGCTGTCGTATTCGTCAGCCTCGATCACGAAGAACGGGGTATCCCCCAGGCGCGCCGATACCGAGAAATTCTGCGGCACACCGCCGATCAGGAAGCCCGGGCTCATGCCTGCGTGCTCCAGGACCCAGGCGAGCATGCTGCTGGTGGTGGTCTTGCCGTGGGTGCCGGCGACGGCCAACACCCAGCGACCTTGCAGCACGTGATCAGCCAGCCACTGCGGGCCGGAGACGTAAGGCAGGCCTTTGTTCAACACGTACTCGACCGCCGGGTTGCCGCGCACCATGGCGTTGCCGATCACCACCAAATCCGGTACCGGGTCGAATTGCGCCGGGTCGTAGCCTTGGGTCAGCGCAATGCCCTGGGCCTCGAGTTGCGTGCTCATGGGCGGGTAGACATTGGCGTCGGAGCCCGTCACGTGATGGCCCAACTCTTTGGCCAATACCGCCATTGACCCCATGAACGTACCGCAGATACCCAGAATATGAATGTGCATAGTCGACCTCGTAAAACATCGAGGCAGGTTAGCGCAGGGAGGGCGAAATCGCACCTTTTATACGGCCAAAGGCCGAGCGAAGAGCACCTGGGTACTACACTCGGCCCGGGCTGTGTTCAGGCGCTGGCTTCGGCTTTATTTTGACTGTCTTTCATCGCGGCCAGGAACCGCAACTTCTCATAAGCCTCGGTCATGCACGCAAACTTCTTTTCCATCAGGTCGAGGCGATCTTTCGGTTCAGTGGGGATGGGCGACCCGGGCTTATAGGGTTTGAACACCAGACCGTTCTGCCGCGAGGCTTTTTTCAGGTGTTGTTCCGATACACCGAGCAACTTCTCAAGATTACCCAGGCGCCCGACATTATCAGTCGGCCAGGTGTCATCCTTGGTAAATACACTGCTTGTATCCCCGAGTGTGAACATGACCGTCGTGGCCATGCCCAGCAATTTCATTTCAACCTCATCCAACTGTGCACTGATCGGATCTGCCGATGACGGGGTCGATTGCACGGGCGCAGATCCGCCCGTGGCCTTCGGCGGGCTGGCAGCCCCCGGCAAAAACGGAGGCGGCAGCACCCCGGGCGCATAGCTCGACTTGATGGACTCCCCCGAAGCGACAGAGCCTGCGTAGGCCGCGACGTTGATCGGCGCACTGACCAAGCCGGTGATCCCCGCACTGATGAACGCGTCACGGGCGACGCGGCTGGCATTGGGGCCAGTGGATATAACGCCGGCCTTGACCAGGCTATTGGCGTCGATCACTCGCTTGGCGGCCTCGGCAACAGTGATCGGCGCCTGCTTGCGCAACTGAGTCATGAGCAATTCGTCACTCACCTTGATTTTGTTGGCATGCACGATGGCCTGCCCGGCCTCCTTGAACTTGTCCACCGACAGCGGCTGGCCCGGTTTCACGGAGGGGCCGGGCTTGGGTAAAGGCTTGGGCGCGGGTGTCGGCGGCCGGGGGATGGGCGCAGTCGCAATGCTGCCAGGCGACGGCAGGGAGGGTGGCGCTGAAGGCCTTCGTCCGAACCAGGAAAAACCCTTTATCGCCCTCTTGCTGCGCATCAAGGGCTGATCGGCAGCGTCGGCGTGTTGCTCCACGGCTCGCGCGGGCGGCTCTTCTATCGATACGGGCTGTAGAGGAATGAAAGAAACAGCAGGCGGTGCAATTTTCATTAGGGATACCCATTAAGTTTTTATTGTTTGAAAGTTCACTTGGCGTTACCCAAGTTGAGTAACCCCGTGGCACTTAACAGTTCCTGTCAGAGCAGCCCAATACAACTTGAACGGGTTATTCCAACTTAACAATAAAAGCACTTAATGACTGATAACTGCAGAACATCCTCCCTACAAGAACCGTCGAAAAACACCGAACCTATACCCCGGCCAACCGCGTGATTCGATGTTTGCGCAACTTGCGATACAGAGTATTGCGGCTTACCCCCAAGTGCTCGGCAGTTTGGGTCATGTGCCAGTGCTGACGCTCCAGCGCCGCCAGCAAGGTCTGGCGCTCGGCATCATCGAGTGGCAACTCGGTGACCTTGTGCGCAGGCGCCTGGCGCAGCAACGCGGGTAAGTCCACCAGCCCCACACGCCCGTCATCACAAAGGGCGACCAACGTGCGCAATACCGTGCGCATTTGCCGAACGTTGCCCGGCCAGGCGAACGCCAGCAGTGCCTGGCGCGCGGCGGGTTCGAGGCTGACCGATTGGCCCGCTGATTCCTCAACCAGCAGGAAGTCGAGCAACTGAGGCCGGTCACTGCGCTCGCGCAGCGGCGGCAACGCGACCTCCAGGCCATTGAGCCGGTAGTACAAGTCTTCGCGGAAACTGCCGTCCTGCACGCGCCCGAGCAAGTCACGGTGAGTTGCGCTGATAATCCTGACGTTTACCGCCTGAGGCTCACCGCCGAGGGGCACCACCATGCGGTCCTCCAGCACGCGTAATAGACGGGTCTGCAATGCCAGCGGCATGTCACCGATTTCATCGAGGAACAGCGTTCCGCCGTCAGCCTGTTGCAGCTTGCCCTGCATGCCCTCCTTGCGCGCGCCGGTGAAGCTGCCGCCGCGATAGCCGAACAGCTCGCTTTCGATCAGGCTTTCCGGGATGGCGGCACAGTTGAGGGCCACGAAAGCCTCGTCGGCGCGCTGGCTGGCCTGATGCACCGCCTTGGCGAACGCCTCTTTGCCGGAACCGGTTTCGCCGTTGATCAGCAAGGGCACGTCGCGCTCGAATACCCGCAGTGCCTTGCGAAAATCATTCTGCAGCGCCGGGTCGCCCAGGTAGATACCGGGCAGGCGCGGCCGCGCAGGTTCCGGCTTGAGCAACGGCGCGGGCTGGCTGCGCGCTTGCCCACGCAGGGCGGCGAACAGATGCCGGCCATCCCGCGTGCGCAAGGGCCAACTGGCGGTGGCATTGGCGCTGGCGCGACCGAGCAGTTGATCCAGGGAACACTCGAAAAACGCCTCCACCGGCTGCCCCAGCAGACCACCGCGCCCCTGCCCCAGCAGGTTCAGCGCACTCTGGTTGACCGCACAGATGCGCCCTTCGCCGTCGAACGCCAGCAACCCTTCACTGAACAGGCCCACGGATTCGGCCTGCAGGTGAAAGCGCAGCAACCAGTGGTGTTCAAAGTGACGCAGGAAGTAGCAACTCTCGATCATCTTCGCCGACAGGTTGACCAGCGCCATGGTGTGGAACTGGCTCTGGCGCGAGACGGCTTCGCGGGCCGAGGACACATCCAGCACGGCCAACAGCTCACCGTGGGGGTCGAACACCGGGCTCGCCGAACAGGTCAGCCCGGTATGCCGGCCACGAAAATGCTCATCACGGTGAATCGTCAGGGATTGGCGCTCCACCAGGCAGGTGCCGATGCCATTGGTGCCTTCGCAGGCCTCACTCCAATCGGCGCCCAGCCAAAGCCCGGCGCGCTCGAAGATCCTGCGCTCGGACGGCGCGGTGACACAGTTGAGGATCACGCCACGCGCATCCGTCAGCAGCACGGCATGGCCGGCACCCGAGAGCTGCTGGTGCAGGCTGTTCATCTCGCTGCCCGCGATCTGCAATACCTGTTGCAAGCGTTCGCGGCTTTCCAGCAGACGACCATGCTCGAGCACGGTGGGGGCGATGGTTTGCGCAGGGTCGAGGTGGTAGTCCTCCAGGCACCGCAGCCAGGAGCGGGCGATGGACGGGTCGCTGGACGGATCGCGGCCATGGGCCACGGTGAGGACTTGCTGGGCATGGCGACTGAAATGATCGTTGTGCATTTCTTATTATTCTCCCTGCGTGAGAACAACCAGCATCCCCCAGGCATCCGGCCAATGCAATCCCGGGGCGACCCGTCGGTCACCGGCTGTACCGCCCATGGCACAAACTGTCACCCAGGCTGTACCGAAGGTGTCACAGCAACGCCTTGCAACAAACCCCAAGCCCTTGATTTACCTGGCCCACAAAGCACTGGCCCAACCTTTGCTCTACGCTTAATCAAGCGCTTTTGCGCGCTGTACTCCAATAAACATAAAAGCCAGGAGAATCCACCATGCGTTACGCACACCCCGGTACCGAAGGCGCGATCGTTTCGTTCAAGGCCAAGTACGGCAACTACATTGGTGGCGAATTCGTTGCGCCGGTCGATGGCAACTATTTCACCAACACCTCGCCGGTCAACGGCAAGCCCATCGCCGAATTCCCGCGCTCCACTGCCAAAGACATCGACAAGGCACTCGACGCCGCCCACGCCGCCGCCGACGCCTGGGGCAAGACCTCGGCCCAGGACCGTTCGCTGGTGCTGCTGAAAATCGCCGACCGCATCGAACAGAACCTCGAACTGCTGGCCATCACCGAAACCTGGGACAACGGCAAGGCCGTGCGTGAAACCCTCAACGCCGACATCCCGCTGGCCGCCGACCACTTCCGCTACTTCGCCGGCTGCATCCGCGCCCAGGAAGGCACCAGCGCCGAAATCAACGAACACACCGCGTCCTACCACTTCCACGAGCCACTCGGCGTGGTCGGCCAGATCATCCCGTGGAATTTCCCGCTGCTGATGGCCGCGTGGAAACTCGCCCCGGCCCTGGCCGCCGGTAACTGCGTAGTGCTCAAGCCTGCCGAGCAAACCCCGCTGGGCATCAACGTGTTGCTCGAAGTCATCGGCGACCTGCTGCCGCCGGGCGTACTGAACGTGGTGCACGGCTTCGGCAAAGAAGCTGGCGAGGCCCTGGCCACCAGCAAGCGCATCGCCAAGATCGCCTTCACCGGCTCCACCCCCGTGGGCTCGCACATCATGCATGCGGCGGCGGAGAACATCATTCCGTCTACCGTTGAGCTGGGCGGCAAGTCGCCGAACATCTTCTTTGCGGACATCATGAAAGCCGAGCCGACTTTTATCGAAAAAGCCGCTGAAGGCCTGGTGCTGGCGTTCTTCAACCAAGGCGAAGTGTGCACCTGCCCCTCACGCGCCCTGGTGGAAGAGTCGATCTACGACGACTTCATGAAAGTGGTGATGAAAAAGATCGAGCAGATCAAGCGTGGCGATCCGCTGGACACCGACACCATGGTCGGCGCCCAGGCGTCCGAGCAGCAGTTCGACAAGATCCTTTCCTACCTGGAAATCGCCAAGGGCGAAGGCGCGCAACTGTTGACCGGCGGCAAGGTCGAGCAACTCACCGGCGACATGGCCGGCGGGTATTACATCCAGCCGACCCTGCTCAAGGGCACCAACGAAATGCGCGTGTTCCAGGAAGAAATCTTTGGCCCAGTGGTGAGCATCACCACCTTCAAGGACGAAGCCGAAGCCCTGGCCATCGCCAACGACACCGAGTTCGGCCTGGGCGCCGGCGTGTGGACCCGCGACATCAACCGCGCCTACCGCATGGGCCGCGCGATCAAGGCCGGCCGCGTGTGGACCAACTGCTATCACCTGTACCCGGCGCATGCCGCGTTCGGCGGCTACAAGAAATCCGGCGTGGGCCGTGAGACCCACAAGATGATGCTCGACCACTATCAGCAGACCAAAAACCTGCTGGTGAGCTACGACATCAATCCGCTGGGCTTCTTCTAACCGACAACCCGCTCCCACATTTGAACTGCAATAAAAATGTGGGAGCGGGCTTGCTCGCGAATGCGGTGGGTCAGCCTAAGACTCAGTGACTGACACACCGCATTCGCGAGCAAGCCCGCTCCCACACTTGATCTTCACAAAACCTTGCTACTCATTCGGCTTACTTAAGTAAGCCGGGAAAAAACAATAAGAAAGGGATTCCATCATGCCTAGCGAACCGAATAGCGCTCCGGCGTCCGGGTCTTCCGTCGACTTCGAAAAAGTCGACTCCCAATACTTCCAACAACGCGAACTTAAAAAAGGCGCTGCCGGCTGGGTCCTGCTGGTCGGCCTTGGCGTGGCCTATGTAATCTCCGGCGATTACGCCGGCTGGAACTTCGGCCTGGCCCAGGGTGGCTGGGGCGGCATGTTTCTCGCCACATTGCTGATGGCCACCATGTACTTGTGCATGTGTTTTTCCCTGGCCGAATTGTCATCCATGATTCCTACCGCCGGCGGCGGCTACGGCTTTGCCCGCAGCGCCTTCGGCCCCTGGGGCGGGTTCCTCACGGGCACCGCCATCCTCATTGAATACGCGATTGCCCCCGCTGCCATCGCGGTGTTTATCGGCGCTTATTGCGAGTCGCTGTTCGGCATCGGCGGCTGGATGATTTACCTGGCGTTCTACATCATCTTTATCGGCATCCACATTTTTGGTGTCGGCGAAGCCTTGAAGCTGATGTTTGTGATTACCACCATCGCCGCGATCGCCCTCGGCGTGTTCCTGGTGTCGATGGTGCCGCACTTCAATGTCGCCAACCTGCTGGACATCCCGGTCACCGAGGCCAAGGGTGCCAGCACCTTCCTGCCGTTCGGCTACGTCGGCGTGTGGGCCGCGATCCCCTATGCCATCTGGTTTTTCCTCGCGGTGGAAGGCGTGCCACTGGCCGCCGAAGAAACCAAGAACCCCAAGCGCGACCTGCCCCGCGGCCTGATCGGCGCCATTGTGGTGCTGACCAGTTTTGCCTTGTTGATCCTGGTGATTGCACCGGGCGGCGCCGGCACCTATGCGCTGGTCAAATCCGGCAACCCGCTGGTCGAGGCGCTGGCGCTGTCGTACGGCGGTTCGACCTGGATGGGCAGTTTCGTCAACCTGGTCGGCCTGGCTGGGCTGATCGCCAGCTTTTTCTCGATTATCTACGCCTATTCACGGCAGATCTTCGCCTTGTCCCGCGCCGGCTACCTGCCGCGCAAGCTGTCGCAGACCAACAAGAGCAAGGCCCCCGTGCTGGCGCTGGTGATCCCCGGCATCATCGGTTTCGGCCTGTCGCTGACTGGCCAGGGCGACTTGCTGATCCTGGTGGCGGTGTTCGGCGCGACCATTTCCTACGTGCTGATGATGGCCGCGCACATCACCTTGCGCATCCGTCGCCCCAAAATGGACCGTCCGTACCGCACGCCCGGCGGCATCTTCACCTCCGGCATTGCCCTGGTGCTGGCCTGCGTGGCCGTCGTGGCGGGCTTTCTGGTGGATCCACGGGTGGTGATTGGCGCGGCGATCATCTATGGAGTATTAATTGCTTACTTTGCTTTCTACAGCCGGCATCACTTGGTAGCAGGCACGCCCGAAGAGGAATTCGCGGCGATCCAGGCCGCAGAGGCCGCCTTGCACTGATAGCCGTAAACCTCGACGCGGGTTCGATTCTCACATCGGGCCCGTGTCATCCAGGAGACACTGTATGGCAAGCTTTTCCCACGCGGTGGGTGCACAGACCTACCGCTTCGACAGCCTCAAGGACGTGATGGCCAAGGCCAGCCCCGCGCGTTCCGGGGACTTTCTCGCCGGCGTCGCCGCGCAGAACGACGGCGAACGTGTCGCGGCGCAAATGGCGCTGGCGAATATCCCGCTGAAGCACTTCCTCGAAGAGGTGCTGATCCCCTATGAAAGCGACGAAGTCACCCGGCTGATCATCGACACCCACGATAAACCCGCGTTTGCCGCGGTCAGCCACCTGACCGTCGGCGGCCTGCGCGACTGGCTGCTCAGCGACGCCGCCGATGAACAAAGCCTACGCGCCCTGGCGCCGGGGCTGACCCCGGAAATGGCCGCTGCCGTCTCCAAAATCATGCGCGTGCAGGACCTGGTGCTCGTGGCGCAGAAGATCCGCGTGGTCACCCAGTTTCGCGGCACCATGGGCCTGCGCGGACGCCTGTCGACGCGGCTGCAGCCCAACCATCCCACGGATGAACCGGCCGGCATTGCCGCGAGCATCCTCGACGGCCTGCTCTATGGCAACGGCGACGCCATGATCGGCATCAACCCGGCCACCGACAGCATCGCCTCGATCTGCGCCATGCTCGAGATGCTCGACGCGATCATCCAGCGCTACGAAATCCCGACCCAGGCTTGCGTGCTGACCCACGTCACCACTTCCATCGAAGCCATCAACCGGGGCGTGCCCCTGGACCTGGTGTTCCAATCGATTGCCGGCACCGAAGCAGCCAACGCCAGTTTCGGCATCAGCCTGAGCGTGCTGCAGGAAGGTTACGACGCCGGCTTGAGCCTGAATCGCGGCACCCTCGGGCAGAACCTGATGTATTTCGAAACCGGCCAGGGCAGCGCCTTGTCGGCCAACGCGCATTTTGGCGTCGACCAGCAAACCTGCGAGACGCGTGCCTACGCCGTGGCCCGGCATTTCAAGCCATTTTTGGTGAATACGGTCGTAGGATTTATCGGCCCGGAGTACCTGTACAACGGTAAGCAGATCATCCGCGCCGGCCTCGAAGATCACTTCTGCGGCAAGCTGCTCGGCGTGCCGATGGGCTGCGACATCTGCTACACCAACCATGCCGAAGCCGACCAGGATGACATGGACACCCTGCTGACCCTGCTGGGCGTGGCCGGGATCAACTTCATCATGGGCATCCCCGGCTCCGACGACATCATGCTCAACTACCAGACCACCTCCTTCCACGACGCCCTCTATGCCCGGCAAACATTGGGTTTAAAACCGGCGCCGGAGTTTGAGCAGTGGCTGGCGAAAATGGGCATCTTCACGCAAGCCGACGGCAAGGTGCATTTCGGCAACAGCCTGCCACCGGCGTTTCGCCACGCCCTGGCGCAACTGGGATGAAGGAGCCGCCCGTGCAACTCGACCTGCCTGACAACCCCTGGCTCGAACTGCGCCGCCTGACGCCGGCGCGCATTGCCCTCGGCCGCACTGGCACGAGCATTCCCACCGGCGCACAACTGGACTTCCAGTTTGCCCACGCCCAGGCGCGGGACGCGGTGCACCTGCCCTTCGACCATGGCGGCCTCAGCAGCCAGCTGGCCGAGCGCGGACGTGACAGCCTGTTGCTGCACAGCGCCGCCGTTGACCGCCATACGTACCTGCAACGCCCGGACCTGGGTCGGCGCTTGAGTGACGAGTCGGCCCAATTACTGCGCGATCATGCATCGGCCAACCCCGGCGGGGTCGACTTGGCAATCGTGGTAGCCGACGGCCTGTCGGCACTGGCGGTGCATAAACATACCCTGCCGTTTCTTACACGCATGGAGGAACAGACCCACGCCGAAGGGTGGTCACTGTCACCGGTGATTCTGGTGGAACAGGGCCGCGTGGCGGTGGCGGATGAGATCGGGCAATTGCTCGGTGCGAAGATGGTGGTGATCCTGATCGGCGAGCGGCCTGGGCTCAGTTCGCCGGACAGCCTGGGCCTGTACTTCACCTACAACCCCAAGGTCGGTCTCACCGATGCCTATCGCAACTGCATCTCCAATGTGCGCCTGGAAGGGTTGAGTTATGGCATGGCGGCCCATCGCCTGCTGTACTTGATGCGAGAAGCGTGTCGCCGGCAGCTGTCGGGGGTCAATCTGAAGGATGAGGCGCAGGTTCAGACCATTGAATCCGACGACCCTGACCTGATGAAAGGCAATTTCCTACTCAGCCCGCCCACGGACTGATACCGGCACGATTGCGCTTTTTCACGCCTTTAGGCAGCATCGAGTTACGGCCGCGTGTGTGGTCATACCCCATTTGGAAGTTGAGGCCTGGCATGCGGATCACTCAAGCGACCCTGGAACACCTGGACCTGTTGACCCCGTTGTTCGTCAAATACCGCGAGTTTTATGGGGCCCTGCCCTTCCCGGATTCCTCGCGCGCCTTCCTCGAAAAACGCCTGCGCCGCAAGGAGTCAGTGATTTACCTGGCCCTCGCCGACGATGACGACAAGAAGTTGCTTGGGTTTTGCCAGCTGTATCCAAGCTTTTCGTCACTGTCGCTCAAGCGCGTATGGATCCTGAATGACATCTACGTCGCCGAGGACGCTCGTCGCCAACTGGTGGCGGACAACTTGATGCGCACCGCGAAGAAAATGGCCAAGGAAACGCAGGCCGTGCGGTTGCGGGTGTCGACCAGCAGTGACAACGAAGTGGCGCAGAAGACCTACGAGTCGATCGGGTTTCGCGAGGACACCGAGTTCAAGAACTACACATTGCCGATCAGCGAAGATTGATCCCAAACCCCACAAATCCCCTGTAGGAGCCGGCTTGCCGGCGATGGCATCACCTCGGTCTCACTGAACACCGAGGTGCCTGCATCGCAGGCAAGCCAGCTCCCACAAAGGCCAGCGGCGACAATCGGACATTCGATAACATTCAGACCGTAACCCAGCCTCTGTGCGACATCCCCCGCTACAAAACCAACAGGCTTTTCACAGCTCAATCCGTATAATGCGGACCTTTCAGGGTTGTAAGAAATGCGGCATACACTTGTAGCCTTACTTACCCGAGCTTCCGCACAGGCCTGCTGAGTCGGGCCATTCACACAGGTGCCATCCATGGATTTCAACCCGCTTGACCTTATCCTGCATCTCGACGTCTACCTCGACCTGCTGGTAACCAATTACGGTCCGTGGATCTACGCCATTCTGTTTCTGGTGATTTTTTGCGAAACCGGCCTGGTGGTCATGCCATTCCTGCCGGGTGATTCGTTGCTGTTTATCGCGGGTGCCGTGGCGGCAGGCGGCGGCATGGACCCGGTATTGCTGGGCGGCCTGCTGATGCTCGCAGCGATTCTCGGCGACAGCACCAATTACGTGATTGGGCGAACGGTCGGCGAACGCTTGTTCAACAATCCGAACTCGAAAATCTTCCGCCGCGACTACCTGCAGAAAACCCACGACTTCTATGATCGCCATGGCGGCAAGACCGTGACGCTGGCGCGCTTCCTGCCGATCCTGCGCACCTTCGCACCGTTCGTCGCCGGCATCGCGAAGATGCCTTACGCACGTTTCTTCGGTTTCAGCGTACTGGGCACCATCCTCTGGGTCGGCGGCCTGGTGACCTTGGGCTACTTCTTCGGCAATGTGCCGTTCATCAAGAAAAACCTGTCGCTGCTGGTGGTGTTCATCATTCTGCTGTCGCTGGTGCCGATGATCATTGGTGTATTCCGCAGCCGTTTTGGCCGCGCATCCTCCGAAGCCAAGCCGCACTGACCGGCAATGTGGTCCCTCAGCGCCTGGCGCCGCCGGCGCCTGCTGGCCAAGCACCCGATTGCCGATGACACCTGGCAGCGGGTGCGCCACCACCTGACCTTCCTCGACGGCCTCAGCGCCGAGCAGGACCAATGGCTGCGCGAAGCCTGCGTGGTGTTCCTCGCCGAAAAACACCTGACCGCCCTGCCCGGCGTCGAACTGCACCAGGAACAACGCCTGCTGCTCGCCGCCCAGGCGCAACTGCCGCTGATGAACCTCGGCGATCTCGACTGGTATCAGGGCTTCCATGAGATCGTGCTGTACCCCGACGACTTCCTCAGCCCCCAGCGCCATCGCGACAGCAGTGGCATCGAACACGAGTGGGACGGCGAACACAGCGGCGAAGCCTGGCAACAAGGCCCGGTCATCCTCGCCTGGCCCGGCGTGCTGGCCAGCGGTCAGTGGGAAGGCTACAACCTGGTGATCCACGAGCTGGCGCACAAGCTCGACATGCTCAACGGCGATGCCAACGGCCTGCCGCCGCTGCATCACGACATGCGCGTGCAGGAATGGGCCAGCGTGATGCAGAGCGCCTTTGATGACCTCAACCGTCAACTGGACGCCAACCCGGACGTCGAGACCGAGATCGACCCCTACGCCGCCGAGAACCCGGCGGAATTCTTCGCGGTCACCAGCGAATATTTCTTCAGCGCCCCGGATTTACTGGTCAACAGTTATCCACAAGTGTACGCCCAACTCAGCCGCTTTTACCGCCAGGATCCGCTGGCCCGCCTCGTCCAACTGCAAGCCAGCGACCCACGCTATCAGCCGCAGGACGAATAACCGTACGACGTCTGGCGCATGGCATCGGCGGCGGAATATGCCTATAATCGCCGCCACTTTTAGGCCAATCCGGCCAAGTTTCTTGGCCAATTAACGGGGGCAACGCCCAATGAGCTACAGCAAGATTCCGGCTGGCAAAGACCTGCCGAACGACATCTACGTCGCCATCGAGATTCCGGCCAACCACGCGCCGATCAAATACGAAATCGACAAAGACAGCGACTGCCTGTTCGTTGACCGTTTCATGGCCACCCCGATGTTCTACCCGGCCAACTACGGTTTTATCCCTAACACCCTGGCCGACGACGGTGACCCCCTCGACGTGCTGGTGGTCACCCCTTACCCAGTGACCCCAGGTTCGGTTATCCGCGCCCGTCCAGTCGGTATCCTGAACATGACCGACGATGGCGGCGGCGATGCCAAAGTTATCGCAGTACCCCACGACAAGCTGTCCCAGCTGTATGTGGACGTGAAGGAATACACCGACCTGCCGCCGCTGTTGCTGGAGCAGATCAAACACTTCTTCGAGAACTACAAAGACCTCGAAAAAGGCAAATGGGTGAAGATCGACGGTTGGGGCAACGCAGACGCCGCCCGCGCCGAGATCCTGAAGTCGGTCGCTGCCTACAAAGGCTGATACCGACTCCTCATTGCCTCGGCAATTGAAAAAGCCCCGATTATTCGGGGCTTTTTTTGTGGGAAAAATTAAACTCAAAGTTGAACACTTTATAAACGCTGTTTAAGTTAATTAACCATCGGAAGTATCAGACTACAACTAAGTAAAAACCTACGTCCGCCAGTCAACGCATAGTTTATTTGATCTGTTTTTCCGACCAGTAAACTTGCGTTTATGAATACATCAGGTGACCGCTTAAAAGCGCTACTGCGGGAAGTTCATCTTTCCGCCTCCGACTTCGCCAAGAACCGTGGTGTCACGCCTCAACACGTGAACAACTGGTTCAAACGCGGTGTACCCATGGGCCGACTCAACGAGATCGCAGAACTGCTGTGCATCTCCAGCCGTTGGCTACGCACCGGCGAAGGCCCCAAACACCCACCGGCCAACTTCCTGCTGGAAGGCCCGGACGCCAGGAAAGGACTCCCTGCTCGCGAAGAAACCGGAAAATACCTCACAGGCCCCGCCTGCCGCCCGGAAAAAATCGACGTGGAGATCGCCCTCCACACTTCATTCATCTCCACCGAATGCATCCGTATCTCACTGCAGACCCTGCAAGCCCTCAACGTCAACGCCGACCGCGCGCTGGGCGCCTACATGGTCGACAACAGCATGATCGACATCATCCAACAGGGCGCCACCCTCGCCATCGACAAAGGCCGCACCCAAATCATCGATGGCGAAATCTACGCGGTCGAACATGACGGCATGCTGCGCATCAAATACCTCTACAACCGACCCGGGGGTGGCTTGCGCATGCGCAGCCACAACGCCAGCGAACACCCGGACGAATACCTCACACACGAACAGCGGTTCGAGCAGAACTTCACCATCGTGGGCTGGGTGTTCTGGTGGTCCACCCTGAACAACCGCCGACCGGTGCCGCTGGACGAACACCTGCTGGGCTGGGAAGGCTCTAAATCGGATCCGGAGGTGGGCATTTGAAGTGAATGTGGGTATCATGCGCCGCACATTTGGCAGGGGGTGGCTTTGCGCTATCCACCTTGCCTGGCGAAGCGGAGGAGTTCCCGCGGATGCCCCTACTATTCAGCCAGACGCGATGTTGGCTGAGCGATTTGAAGGCTGGTGAGGTTTGTCAAAAACAAGCTGAGGCAGTCCCCGAGAAGCCGGCCACAAGCCGGCTTTTTAATGCCTGCACTCCCGCTGGCGCAATGCGGTTGGGATGCTCTCGGAAACGTCCTGCAAATGAAAGCGATCAGCCCTGCTGGCTCTTCAAGCTCCAGCCTCAATCCAATATCAAATGCGGCAAAAACCGACTTGAATCCTTGGTGATCAAACTGTTGTCTTCCCGCACGCCGATGCCGGCGGCTTGATCCCCAATCACCCAAGACCCAATCAGCGTATAGCTGTCCCCAAACCGTGGCAGCGGTGCGAACTCCTGGAGGATAAACGGCGCATCCGTGTAGGGGCCGTCCTCTTTCACAATCAGGCCATCAGCCGTCTGCAACTCGATGTTCGCCCCTTCCCGTGAGAAGAACGGCTTACGTACCCAGCCCTTCGGCACAGCTTTACCTGGCTCAGTATCCAGATGGGCCGCGAGCAAATTCGGGTGGCCTTGGTTGAATTCCCACAACAGCGGCAGGATGCCTTTGTTGGAAATAATCGATTTCCAGGCCGGCTCAAAAAACTGCGTGTCGCTCTGGGCAATCGCCGAACCGAAGGGTTCGTGGAAGATGAACTCCCAGGCGTGCAGTTTGAACAGGTGGGGAATCCAGCGATCTTCGAGGTCGACGAAGCGGCCATCGCTGGTCAGGCCGATGTCTTCGATGTCGATGTGGCGTGATTCGATGCCGACTTTTTCCGCGACCAGGCGCAGGTAGTCGGTGGTGCCTTTGTCTTCGACCGAGTCTTTCATCGAGGCGAAGTAGAACGGCTGGTTGACCTGCAGTTGGGCGAAAGCCTGATGCAGTTTGGTGTCGATGCTGTTGAACTGGTCGGCGTGTTTGGGCAGCAGGCCGCGTTCAATGCATTGTTCCAGCCAGCCCCATTGGAACGCCGCGGCTTCGTAGAGGCTGGTCGGGGTGTCGTAGTTGAGCTCGAGCAACTTGGCGGGGCCGGTGCCGTTGTAGGAGAAGTCCATGCGCCCGTAAAGGTGCGGGTGGCCTTCCAGCCATGAGGTACGGATCATGTCGTAGAAGGGCGCGGGAATGCTCAGGCGTTCGAGCAGTTCTTCGCTGTGGACCACGCGGGCGACGAGGTCCATGCACATGTCATGAATCTCGGTGGTCGGGTCTTCGAGGTCGCGCTCGATTTGCTGGAGCGTGAACTGGTAGTACGCGCTCTCGTCCCAGTAGGGTTCGTCGTCGATGGTATGGAACAGAAAGCCGAGGCTGTCGGCGGTCTGTTTCCAGTCATGGCGCTCTGCGCAAGGGATCTTCTTCATGGCCCGTCTTCCTTAACTGCTCGACCCGCCGCCCCAGCCGCTGCGCGCGCTGGCCTTGCTGCCGAAGCCGCCACGGGAGGTGGCCGAGGCCACGGAGCTAGACTTGCTGGAGGAGCGCAGCGTGTTGGTGTAATTGCTGCTGCCGTAGCGGGCCTGGTTCGAGCGGCCAAACGTGGCGCCCTTCGAGACGCGCTGATTGAGCGTCGAGGAGGCGTAGTCGCCGCGATCATCGCGATAGCGGTACACCGGCTCGGAGCGGTAGCTGTTGCGATTGTTGCTCAGCATGTTGCCGATCAACAGCCCGGTCAGCAGGCTGCTGGTGGAGAAACCCGAGCCGCCACTGTTCGCCTGGGAACCGGCCACTTGGGCATTGGCTGCGTCGACCTGGGATTGCGTCACCTGCCCTTCGGCGGTCAGCTCGAAACCGCCGAGCCTGGGGATGAATTTGCCGGTGGAGTCCTGCTGGCACCAGTCGGCGACAAAATCGGCATCGCAATCGGCCTGGTTGTCGTACACCGGCGCAATGCGGCGATGCTCGGCCATGGCCGTCATGTAGGCGTCCGAGCAGACGTCCACCGGAAGTTTTTCATCGGCGCACTGCTGAACGGACTGGAAGTTGTACTTCTTCTGCAAATCGTAGGTTTTTTCCGTCGGGCCGCAGCCGGATATCGCCATGGCGACCGACGCTGCCAGCGACAGCTGGACGTACTTGCTTCGTTTCATCGGGAGCTCCGTGCGCGATCAGTTCTGGGTAGGCGTCATGCACGCGGCATTCAACATGCCGACGCTGATGGCCACGGCTGCCACATAGATGCCGGCCGCGAGTTCGCCGTTCTTGATGCGCTCGGACGTGCCTTTGAGCACCAGGCTGGTCAGCAGGAACGCCAGCAGTTGGACGACGGCTGCGATCACCGCCCAGACAACGAAGTCGAGGATGCTGATCGAGTAAGCAATCACGTTGCTGGCCGGAATGGCGAAACCGACAATGGCGCCGCCCAGGGCGACCGCCGCGGACACGTTACCCGCCCGGATCAGCTCGAACTCCTTGTGCGGGGTCACACGGGTGTAGATGAACTGGAACAGCATGAACAGGACGGCCGCACCGAGGATGTAGGTGACAAACCCGAGCACGGCGGCTTTGTTCAGGGAAATGGAGAGAGCTTCTAGCATGGACTGCTTCCTTTTTTAGAGCGCATTCAAGTCGGTTGTATACAGCGAAATGCCCAGCGAGGTGCTCAGGCTGACGGTGCCTTCCGCGTCTTCTTCGACGGAAAACAGCAGGAACTCGCGTCGATCGGTCAGGCCTGTGTCACGGGCGTATAGCATCGAGCGGTGTTCGACGCTGTAGGAATTCTCGGGGTTTATCACCTGCTCGCTCATTGCCACCAGCTCGGTCTGGCCCTCCTCGCTGCCCCATACGCGCGTGTATTCGACGCCGTTGTGGGTGTAGGTCGGCAACCCGATCAGGCTCTGGGGCCCCGCCAGCCGGCGCAGTTCGGCTTCGCTGCTGATGGTGACGTAACTGAGGTAGTTGAACAGGATGACGGACTCGACCTGACCGGCGATGTCGCCTGTGGTGTGCACCTGCAGCCAGTAATCTTCGTCGTTCATGTAATAGCGCGACAGCCAGGTCGACTGCCCGAGGTCGACGGTGCCGTTACTCCAGATTTCCTGGGTGCCGGGGATCACCACCGAGGTATGCCCGTCGAGCAACAACTTCAGGGTGGTGTCGAACATCACCCCTTTGCCTGGAGCCAGGCCCAGCGGGCCGGTAGTCGGCAGGGCTTCGGCGGCGGGCCGGTTCGACTGTGGGTTCGCATTCGGGGCCTCAAGCCCCATCAACTGTTTAAACCATCCCATTGGAGATTTCCTTGAGGCGGGTGGAGGCAATGTAGAAGAGTTCGCCGCCTTCAACGCGCGTGGCGCTCGGCGGGTTGATCGACGGTTGCTGGGCGCCTTTGGCGCGATAGCCGATGAGGGTGGCGTTGTGGTGTTCTTTCATCCGCGTGTACAGGTCGCCGAAGGTGGCTTCGAAGGTCGAAGGCAATTTCATCAGGTATTGGGTGGCGCCCTGCCCCACGCACAGCAGCTCGTTAATGACCACCGACGAGCCCGGATCCTGGGAAGCGCGCACCAGCATCTCGATGGCCATGCTCGACGTGCACTCCAGGCTGGGTGCGTAGGAGCTGGCCAGTGCGGCAATCTCACTTTCATTGAAGTGCGCGACCACATGCCCGACAGGGTTCAATTGATTCACCGCCAGCACGGTGGCCAGCGTCAGGTCGTCGGACGGGGTTCGCACCAGCACACGCTCGGCACCGGGCACTCCGGCACGCTGCAACAGCGCGGTGGAGGACAGGCTGTCACCACGGATGAACGCTGCTTTGCCCGGCATCGGGTTTTCGTCGAGGGTGCAGTCGCAGATGACGATCAGGTTGTCGTTTGAGGTTTCGTCTTGCAGCAACAACTCAATGACCCGTTCACTGGACGCGCCTTCCCAGCCAATAAGCACGGTATGGCCGACCTTGCCGGTGAAATCGCCTTTGCCCTTCATGCCTTTTCTCCATGCATCGATGACACTGCTGGTGGTTTTGCCGATGGCTGCTGTCAGCAGCGCAATACCGCCGAGCATGACCCAGGTCGCCACGAACACGCGCCCCGCCGAAGTCTGCGGCGCAAGATCGCCATAGCCGACGGTCAGCGTGGTGGTGAGATAGAAGTAAACAAATGTGGCGGGAGCGGTGAGGTGTTGTTCGCCCAGATACACCAGGCCCAGGTAAGCCGTGCTCAGGTGGACGCCCAGGGCAATGACCAGGCCTGCCCAACCGAAGCGGTGAAAGAGGGACGAGGCGTACAGGCGCAACAGAAGAAAAATCGACATTTCAGTCCCTGACTCCCTGGGTACTTGATTCCTGATGACGTCATCGCCTCGACATCTGGATGCTCAAGTGCGCTCAGCCGGCATTAAACCTGCTGCGTGGTTTGGAGAGAAGTACCTTGGCTGCAATAAATCCGGCGAATGCACCAAACAGATGCCCTTCGAAGGAGATGCCCTGTCGAGGCAGGAAGCCCAGGACCAGCCCGCCATACAGCACCGCCACGACACCGGCCGTTAACAGGTTGCTCCAGCTTCGGTGAAACTAGGCGCGAGACAACAGATAGGCCCACAACCCGAATACCCAACCGCTGGCCCCCACATGCACACCCGCAAAACCGAACAGCCAGACCAGCGAGCCACCCAGCAGGATGATGATCGCGCTGACACTGACGAACCGATGGAGCCCTTCGATAATCACCAACGTGCCCAGGATCAAAAAGGCAATCAGGTTCGCGCTGAGGTGGGCGAAAGACCCGTGCAAAAACGGTGAGGCGAGGATGCCGAACAACCCCTGCAGTGTTCTCGGGACCAGCCCGAACGCCATGAGGCTGTAACCGGTCGCCACATTGAGCAGTTGCAGCGCGACCATGAACAGCGCCAGCCCGGCGATTGTCTTGAAACCCTTCAGGGCGTCCATCCAGACCTCAACGTAAAAAAGGGCAGAGCCTATAAAGCCAGTCCGTTAAGAAAGAGCCCTGCAGCCGTGGCGAGAGAGCTTGCTCCCCGCCACAGCTACAGTGTTCGCCCTTCGCTTACTCGGCCGACTTCTGCTTCAGACGCTCCAGGATCGCATTGGCGCTGCCTTCGTCCGGCGTGATCCCGGCTTCGCGCAGCTTGCGCTCCAGGTCGGTACCGGTCGACGCTTCGGCCAGTTCATCCTGGGCTTGCAGTTCAGCGGCGCGTTGCTGCTGCTTGGCCTGCAGACGATTCAGCGTACCGACGGCAGTCTCCAGCTTGCCGTTGGCACCACCGCTGGCGATGGACGCGCTGACCTGGGCCTTCTGCACGCTTTCGCGAGCCTTGGCCATGTCCACCTGCTGGCGCAGGCTCTTGATCCGGCTTTCAGCCTTGGTGATGTCCTTGCGCATGCTGTCCGCGTAGCCGCCGAACTCGGTGGCCTGCTTGTGCTCTACTTCCCGCTCGTTGGTCAGGGTCGAAATAGCTTCGGCCACTTCCAGGGCGAGGTCTTCACGATTGGCCTGCAGGGCTGCAACCGCCTTGGCTTCCAGATCCTTGATCTTGGCGTCGTACTCGCTGACGCGATCGGTCGCCAATTTGTGCTTGGCCATGATGCTGACCAGCTCACGCTTGGCGTTGGCCAGCGCGGTGTCGGCATCGCGAATTTCCTGATCGAGGATGCGCAGGGCCTGTTGGTCGACGATCGATTCGCCGACTTCGCTGGCACCGCCACGCAGCGCGGTGAACAGTTTGCTCCAGATGGACTGAGTCATTGGATACTCCCGAATACTTAATTGAAGAAACGTTCGAAGGCTTCGCTGGCGCGTTGCACGTTGTCGACGAGGGTTTTCACCTCGGTCACGATATTGGTCAGGCTGGAGTCGGAGCTCAACGCGCCGAACATGTTGTAGACCACCTGCCCGTTCGGCATGGACTCGATACCGATCGAGGACAGCGGGAACATTTCCCGGCTGCGCAACACCGCGTCATTGAACTTCGCGACATCATTGATGGACTCGACATCGACCAGCACGGTATCCACGATGATCTGCTCGCCCACCACCGCGATGTAAATCGGCAAGCCACCGAAGTCGTTCATTTCCAACTTGATGCTGGACTCGGAGCCTTGAACGAGAGAAAGCGTAATGTCGTTGGAGACCACTTCATCCAGGGCCTGGAAGGCCGTGAAGAGGCGATCGATATTCCAGTTGGTACCTGCGCTCATGAAATTCTCCGACATGAATGAGCCAGCCAGAATCGGCTGGCGAAGCTGTTTCTCCATCTGCTTGAGCAGGCTTCGGTTTTCGGGAAGCACCCAAGTTTCGTGTTTCACGTAGCCGGCGGCCGCCAGGCCTGCGCGCATCTGCTTCATGTAAAAGCTCGATGGTTTTTTCGCAGACGGCTTCAAGCGCTCTCCCTGAAGGCTTGCTGGATCGGAATCGAGCCCGGCGGGCGGGTTCGATGGAGAGCTGCTTTTCATGGTACTGACCTCGGTGTGAAAAACTCACGCGTGAGAAAATCTACAGGCTATTTCTGACGTACTCAATAGCTCACGCGTGAGATTTTTCTCCTTACATTTTCATGTCACTAAAAAGACCTATCCTCTTGCCCACCCGACAATTGTCTCTTCTGAGTTGACGGTATTACCTGTCCCAGCCGATTTATCCCCCGCAGCCCACCCATTAATCTGTGCCCATGTTGAACGCAACGCCCAACCAACCTAAACAAAAAAGGATTCAACCATGAGCACTGCAACCTACAACCGCTTGAACAAAGACGACGCCATCGTACTGCTGGTCGACCACCAGACCGGCCTGATCTCCCTGGTCCAGGACTTCTCGCCCAACGAGTTCAAGAACAACGTGCTGGCCCTGGCCGACCTGGCGAAGTTCTTCAACCTGCCGACGATCCTCACCACCAGCTTCGAGCAAGGCCCCAATGGCCCGCTGGTGCCGGAGTTGAAAGCGATGTTCCCGGACGCGCCGTACATCGCCCGACCTGGTCAGATCAACGCGTGGGACAACGAAGACTTCGTCAAGGCAATCAAGGCCACCGGCCGCAAGCAGATCATCATCGCCGGCGTGGTCACGGATGTGTGCGTAGCGTTCCCGACCTTGTCGGCGCTGGCGGAAGGGTTCGAGGTGTTCGTGGTGACCGATGCTTCCGGCACCTTCAACACCACGGTGCAGCAGGCCGCATGGAGCCGTATGACACAGGCCGGTGCACAGTTGATGAACTGGTTCTCGGTAGCGTGTGAGTTGCAGGGCGACTGGCGCAACGACATTGAAGGCCTGGGGAATCTGTTGTCGCAGCGTATTCCGAACTATCGCAACTTGATGAATGGGTATGCGGCGCTGACGGCTCATCAGCAGTAAGTCAGCCGAGATTCGCGACAAGCCTGCCCTGAAAAGCAGGCTTTCGTTGTTTCAGGCACGCCTTGAGTCTCACCTATACGCGCTGCGCCCTCACGACACTTGCCATCGCCCGCGATAAGCGAGAGCTGTCCACGCCAATTGCCGCGTTGCAAAGAATGCAGACGCAGCCGGTGGAATTTGAAACCCCGCTAAAAAGAAGCAGCGGGCACTGTTCGTCAATGAGCAAGGTCGCCATTGGAGGTAGCAATCGGCTGTGAGTTAGCGCTGACTTTTACGCTTCAGTAGTAAGCCCTTTCTGATTTTCCCCGCCGTTCATCCAGCCGCTTTTTACTGCGGCAGACTCCGACGCCTTGCCCTTTGCCGAGACGTCACGGATGACCAACGCTTCCCACATTGCCTCTATCGAACATGAGCTGGATGGCTTTCATCAGAGCCTGGTGACTTATCGCCAGCAGATGGGCGCCTGGTATTCGCAGGCGCTGGATTCGATGAGCCATGCGGCGGATATGCCGTCGTTGCTGGGGATGGATCGGGTGTTGCGCGTCGGTGACTCGCAGACAACCGTGAGCATGAGCGACCCGAACTTTATCGGCAGTGTTGCCGTGTGCCCGTTGGGCGGCGAGCTGAAGATAGAGAGCAAATTCGACTCGGTGTATGACGTGCCGATTGGCGACATTCCGGTCGAGGTGATCGGGCTGGATGACGGCAGTTCCACGCGGGTCATGCTGGATGAGCATGGCAAGGGCTCACACCACTGCGCCGCGGGCGGGCGCTATCAGGTGCGGGTACAGGGCGCAGTTTCCGAGGAGCAGGTGGATGCGCTCTTCGCCTCCTACGCCGGACTGATGACGGACCTGGAGCGGTGGCTTCGCGAACAGTGGCAAGGCTTCAAGCCGCATTGGCAGCAGTCCACGGCCAGTGCGATTGGCAGCGGCGTGCTGGCGGGCAGTTGGGCCGCCATCCGGGACGTGTGGGACAGCATTCAGCTGGTGCGGGCGATGCTTGCAGACCCGTTGAAGTACGTCGAACAGCTGGGGGCTGAAGCGGCCAAGCTCGCACAAATCGCCACCGATGCGCCCAAGGTCATGGAACAGGCGATGTTGCTCGCCAGTGATGAGGCGGCGCTGTTCCTGCTGGTGCGCACGGCGATGATCTGGTTGGACGCATTGCCGCCCAGTGAGATTGCGCAAGTGGCCGCTGGGTTTGTGGTGTCGCTGCTGATTGACCTGGTGATTGGCGCGGTGCTGACCATCGCATTGCCAGCGGCGGCTGTGGCGTATTTGAGCCTGCGGCTGGCCAGGTATGGCGCACAGATTGTTAAGGCGGCTGTAGGTTTTGTTCAGAGCGTGCTGGAGATTCTGACGAAATTCATGCGGGCGGTGGATCGCTACAAGGCGGTAGCGGTTCGCGGCGTGGTCGGCGGGGTGAAGCAAGGCACGCTGCAGATGCGCTGGCGGGCGCGGCAGAACGCGGTACTGAAGCAAAAAGAGCGTGTGGATGATGTGCCTGTTTCGGGGAAGAACCTGAACGGGGACTCGGCAGCGCCTGCGGATAAGACCGCCACTAATGGCTGCCCGGTGTCGATGGTGACGGGCGAGGAATTGCTCACTCTCACCGATGGCACGTTGGATGGAGTCTTGCCGTTTGAGTGGAGCCGCTTGTACCGCACCAGCGCGGTGGAAATGGATGGCGGGTTGGGGTTTGGCTGGAGTCACTCGTTGGCGCATCGGCTGAGTGTTTCCGGTGATTGCGTCGTGTGGACGGACCATGAGAATCGCATTACTTCGTTTCCGATGCCGACTGTTGCTCGACCTGCAATCACCAATAGCCTGGCCGAAGCGGCGATCTATTTGGGTGCTTCGCCGGATGAGTTGGTGTTGGCGCAGGCGTCGCGCTTCTACCACTTTCGTGACGGCATACTGACCGCGATCAGCGATGCGTATGACAACCGGCTGCGCATTGCCCGGGATCTTTTGGGGCGCATTGAGCGGCTGGATAACGGTGTCGGGCGTTCGCTGTTCCTGCGTTATGAGTTGGGTCGCATCGTGGCGGTGGACTACCAGATCCAGCGCGCCAAGGGCCATGGCCCTTTCGAGTGGATGACTGAGCACAACGTTGTTTCCTACGCCTACGACGACACTGGCCGACTGGTCTCGGCGACCAATGCCGTCGGCGAAAGCGAGGTTTATCGGTACGACGATCAGCACGTCATTCTTGAGCGGCAGTTGGCCGGTGGCGCGAGTTTCTTTTGGGCGTGGGAACGCGCTGGCAAGGCCGCGCGCTGTGTCCGCCACTGGGCGAGCTTTTCGCAGATGGACACGCGCTATGCCTGGGATGACCACGGGCAGGTCACGGTGTTTAACGCTGATGGTAGCCAGGAAGTCTACGTGCACGACCAGCGGGCGCGACTGGTGCAGCGCATTGATCCGGATGGTGCCGAGCATTTCAGATCCTACGACGACAAAGGCCGGCTGACGGTCGAGCAGGATCCGCTGGGCGCGGTGACGGCGTATCAGTACGACGATGCCGGACGCTTGGTGGCGGTGTTTCCGGGGGACGATGAGCCGACGTCCTACGAGCATGACAATGGGTTCGTACGGGTGGTAAGGCGTGGTGAAGCTGCCTGGAAATACGAGCGTAATGATCAGGGCGATATCGTTCGTAAGACTGATCCCGACGGCAACGTAACGGACTACAGCTACGACAAGCAGGGACAACTGACCGGGGTCTGGTTTCCCGACAACAGCTGCCATCGGCTGGTGTGGAACGAGCGTGGTCAGTTGCTGGAAGAACAACTGCCAAATGGCGGCGTCAAGCGCTACCGCTATGACGACCTCGGGCGGCAGGTGGCGCGGGAGGATGAGCATGGGGCGCTGACCGAGTATCAGTGGGACAGCGTCGGTCGATTGACTCGTGTCGTGTTGCCAGGTGGTGCGGCGCGGGAATACAGCTACAACCCCTACGGAAAGATCACCTCCGAGCGAGATGAGCTGGGGCATGTCACCCGCTACGAATATGCCGATGGGTTGCACCTGATCAGCCGGCGCATCAATGCCGATGGCACTCAGGTCAAATACCGTTACGACAACGTGCGGTTATTGCTCACCGAGATCGAAAACGAGGTTGGCGAGACCTACACACTCGACTATCACCTCAATGGCCTGATCCAGCAGGAAGTCGGCTTTGACGGCCAACGGACGGCTTATGCCTACGACCTCAACGGCAACCTGCAGGAAAAAACCGAGTACGGCGACGATGGCAGTCAGCTGGTTACCCGTTATGAGCGAGACCACGCTGGCCGTCTCGTAAGAAAAGTACTTCCCGATGCCAGCGTCGTCGATTATGCCTACGACCGCCAAGGCAACCTCCTTAGCGTCGAGGACGGCCACTGGGCGCTCGCCTACGCATACGATGCGCAAAACCGCCTCACCGCCGAACACCAAGGCTGGGGCACCTTGCGCTATGGCTACGATGCTTGCGGGCAGCTGCAACACCTGCGTCTGCCCGATAACAATCGCGTGGTGTTCAATCACGCCAAGGGCGGCCACCTGTCCACCGTCGAACTGAACGGTGAAGTCCTTACTGCTCACCTATTCAAAGCTGGCCAGGAACACCGACGCCAACAAGGCCAGTTGATCAGTCACTACCACTACGACGACCAGCAGCGCCTGCACGCCCATGCCGTCAATCAACAGCAGCACACCCTTTACCAACGCCAGTACGACTACGACAAATCCGGCAACCTCACCCGCCTGCTCGACACCCGCAAAGGCGAACACCACTACCACTACGACCCACTAGGCCGCCTCACCCGCGCCGACCATTCCCAAGACCTGCAGGAACGCTTCGGCCACACCCCGGCCGGCACCCTGCTCATGCAAGACCGCCCCGGCCCCGACATCGTTGCCGGCAACCGCCTGATGATCCAGGGCGACCGCCACTACGACTATGACGCCTTCGGCAATCTCATCCGCGAGCGGCGTGGCAAAGGCCATCAACTCGTCACCGAATACCGCTACGACTGCCAGCATCGGCTGATAGGCCTCACCCAACCCAACGGCCAAACCGCCAGCTATCGCTATGACCCGTTTGGGCGACGCATCAGCAAAACCGTTGAAGGCATAACGACGGAGTTTTTCTGGCAAGGCGACAGGCTGATTGCCGAGCACCATGCGGATCGCCATCGCAGCTATCTCTATGAACCGGACAGCTTTCGCCCGCTGGTTTTGTTGGAAGGCTTCGGCCCAAAAGATACCAAGCCCTATCATTACCAACTCGACCACCTTGGCACGCCGCAGGAACTCACCGACCCCGACGGCGCCATCGTCTGGTCCGCGCATTACCGCGCCTACGGCCAGATCAGCCGACTCGACAAAGGCACAATCGACAACCCGCTACGTTTTCAGGGTCAGTACTTTGATCAGGAAAGCGGACTGCACTACAACCGTCATCGCTACTACAATCCGGATGTTGGTCGCTACCTGACGCCGGACCCGGTGAAGTTGGGCGGCGGGATCAATGCGTACTTGTACGCGCCCAACCCTACTGGGTGGGTGGATCCCCTGGGACTGAGCGTCTGCCCAGGTGGGGATGGATGTAAACCATCCTACAACGCTGAGAGCCCAACAAAGCACGCAAAAGCTAACAATGGCGAGCCAACGCTCCCCGCTCCCGCGTCAAAACAAGACACCACCGTCAGAGTACGGCATTACACAAGCAGAGCAGGCTCAAAAGGAATTGAAAAAACAGGAGTGATATTGGCCCAAGATAACAACAGAGTCTATCTCGAACCTGCAAAGAGCAAAGTGCTAAGTCCTAGAGATGCACAGGAAAAATATCAGATCGACAAAAGCAAAGGCCGAGATTACATTGAAACGGACGTACCTGAGTCACAATTAGAACTGGTAAAAAACCCCAGATACAGCACCATGGAACTAACCGCAAAAGGTAACCTGACATTAAACAACCCTACCTTTACGAGGAGAAAGTAATGCTAGAGCAAAATCAAAAAATAGTTCTTACCGGAAAAGAAGCACTTGACGCCCTTAAAGAAATTGAATACATACTTATATCCCTACACAAAATGGGCAGCTTTTATGCTGAAAAACCTGGCGCGCTGGAAGAGTATCGCAAAGCGACCACTGACTTTATCGATGACTGTGCCGTTACCCAACGATTGTCAAAGGTACGCACGATAATTTCTCAACACTTTGACGACTCTCTCGGCGATGACGAACTGGATGATATAGAGAGACATTTTTCCGACTTGAAATTTTGGAAACCCGATCAACCCTTGAATAAAAAAACACCTGAAACAGAAGTACCGGAAGTCTCGAAGGGAACCATTCAACAAGTAACGTGCAAGCGTAACGAATTACTGATGGTTTTTACCAACCAGCAAGATGAACTTCTACTAATCACCTTTCACAACCCCGTAGCATTCAAAGGCATTAGCGCGATTGGAACCGAAACAGATGGCCTTTTTAAAGAAAGAGACCCTACGCTTTTAGAAGACGCAAAATGCATTACCCCTCTGCAAAATACGGAAACTTATTGCTTCAAAGCAACCACGAGCAGAGAGATTATTTTTATAGTAACTTCAGAAGGATACAGCGTTGAAAAGATATGATTGAAAACGCAACAGCCTTTCCAGATCAAAAATTCAAATTTTAGCGACCACCCAACGTATGAAACACTGATCAATACTCCTAATGAGCAAACCGCTACTTACCGTTACGACCTGCTTGGAAGGTTCGCAAAAAAAATTAGCTATTTTGATTACGAGCTAATTACGGAGCTGAAATCCCAGAATATTGCCTTTGATATTCCACCCACAAATGACCACGCTTCCATTGTTAGAGAACCTAATGAAAACATACCTTTTTCAGGAAGCAAGATTGCCTGAAACAAACTGCACAAAAGCATTAAGTTTGCGGACAACCTCCCGAACTTGGCAACCTCACGACTGGCCAGGAAAATAATAAAAATCGCCGACAATAAGATAATTATTGTGGGTGATTCGGTTTGTGACGAAGCGTATTGCATAAATATCCAACAACCAGAAGAAGCACTCAGAGTCTTCTCCAAAATACCACGACACACATATATTCTTCAGAGAAATCCAGATTGGATTGCTTGCATTTTATTTAAGGGAGATATCGACTTCACACTATTAAAACCCTCTACACTACAAAGCCCCATGCATTGAATGGCGCTGCCGTTTCTAAAACACTCTATACGTACAAAATATCAACCTAGTTGGACGAGAAAGCTACTGCTTTATGGTGAGCGATGCCAGGTATGTAATCTTCTATTGGTTGCTGATCGATATATGCTCCAAGAAGCATAAGTCAAAACTTCACATCACAAAAACTACAGAAAACACCGATCACCAGACTAGACCCTGAGCCGAATCCGCAGCACAATCGGCTCACCAAATGAGCTGAATAACCTCTCTATTCGGCTCACGCACCCAGGCATTCCACCATGGCTCATCCGTACTGGATCTGGCAACACGCCGACTGGCCTCACTTCCACTGGCAACCCGCTCGCCTCGCGGCTTTACTGCGCGAATGCGGACAAGCCCAAGGCAAGCTGTTGGGCATGCTCGGCTCCGTCAGCCAGGCAGTCAGCGCACAGAATGAACTGGATGCGCTGCTGCAAAATATCCTGACGTCCTCGGCGATTGAGGGTGAGCAGTTGAATGTCGGCTCAGTGCGCTCGTCCCTGGCAAGGCGGATGGGCCTGGAAGCGATGGAAGACGGTCAGGTAAGCCGCCGCAGCGAAGGCCTCGCCGAGTTGATGATGGATGCCACTCAACAATTCACCCAGCCGTTTACCCTCGCCCGCCTACTGAACTGGCATCACTTATTGTTCCCGGCCCCGGAAGCGAGCTATGCCGCTCGAACGCTCAGTATTGGATCCTTGAGGGGAGATGAGCCGATGCAAGTGGTGTCGGGCCGGCTTGATCGGCCGACCGTGCATTTCGAGGCCCCGCCACGTCTGGGACTGGAGCAGGCGCTGGCGGATTTCCTGGAGTGGTTCGAAACCAGCCGCGATCAGCCGGAACTGGACCCATTGGTACGCGCCGCCGTCGCGCACTTCTGGTTTGTCACACTGCACCCCTTCGATGACGGCAATGGTCGCCTGACACGCGCTATCACCGATTTGGCACTGGCCCAAGGTGAACACCAGGCCATCCATTTCTATGCCATGTCAGCCAGCATCCTCGAAGACCGCACCGGCTACTACAACGCGCTGGAATCCAGCCAGAAGTCCTCCCTGGATATCACTGCCTGGCTGGAGTGGTTCCTTAAAACCCTGTTACGCAGCGTGCAGCAGGCCATGGCGCGGATTGACCGGGTGCTGGAAAAAAGTCGGTTCTGGCAGCAACACCGCGACCGTCCTTTGTCGGCTGAACAGATCAAGGTCCTCAATCGCCTGCTCGACAGTGGTGAGAAGGGCTTCGAGCACGGCATCAGCGCGGCGCAGTACCAGGCGGTGGCAAAGGTCTCCAAGGCGACAGCGACGCGACACCTGGCGGACCTGCTGGAAAAAAGCTGCCTGGTCCGCCTCCCCGGAGGCGGCCGCAGCACGCGTTATCAGGTCAATACAGGGGGCGAGTGACACCCCACTCATTTGCCCAGAATCCCCATGTCTGCTAGTGTCGCGCCGGTTTACCGTCTACCGGAATAGCCGCCATGGCCCGCAAAAAAGTTGCACTCGATTTCGAACAATCACTCGCCGACCTGCAAACCCTGGTCGAGCGTCTGGAGAACGGCGAGCTGTCGCTGGAAGACTCGCTGACGGCGTTTGAGCAAGGAATCGGCCTGACCCGCGACTGCCAGAGCGCCTTGGCGCAGGCGGAGCAGAAGGTGCAGGTCCTGCTGGAACGTGACGGGGAGTTGGCCGAAGAACCTTTCGATGCGGAACAGCCGGAATGATCGACGCGTATCAGGCCAGTAGCCAAGCCCGGGTAAATGCGGCGCTGGAGCCCTTGTTTGTTGCGCCAAGCCCGGAAATGACGCGCCTGTATGAAGCCATGCGCTACAGCGTGATGAATGGCGGCAAGCGTGTGCGCCCGCTGCTGGCCTACGCGGCCTGCGAAGCCCTGGGAGCGCCAGCCGAAGAGGCGAATGGCGCGGCCTGTGCGGTGGAGCTGATTCACGCCTATTCCCTGGTGCATGACGATTTGCCGGCGATGGACGACGACGATCTGCGTCGCGGCCAGCCGACCACCCACAAAGCGTTCGATGAAGCCTATGCGATCCTGGCCGGCGATGGCCTGCAGAGCCTGGCGTTCAGCGCGTTGCTGGACCCGGCGCTGAGCAGCGTCAACGCCGAGATCCGGTTGCGCATGGTCACCGCCCTGGCCCACGCGGCAGGCCCGGCCGGCATGGTAGGCGGGCAGGCGATCGATATGGGTTCGGTCAGCCTCAAGCTGGACCAGCAAGCCCTCGAGCACATGCATCGCCACAAGACCGGCGCGCTGATCGAAGCCGCCGTGCACCTCGGCGCCCTGGCCAGCGGGCGTGCCGAAGCCGCGCAATTGGCGGCCCTGACCACCTATTCCCGGGCCATCGGCCTGGCGTTCCAGGTGCAGGACGATATTCTCGACGTAGAAAGTGACACCGCCACCCTGGGCAAGCGCCAAGGTGCGGATATCGCACGGGACAAACCGACTTATCCTGCGTTGCTCGGCCTTGAAGCCGCCAAGGCCTATGCCCTGGAACTGCGTGACCAGGCCCTGGACGCCCTGCGACCTTTCGACGCGGCGGCCGAGCCCCTGCGCGGCCTGGCGCGGTATATCGTCGAACGCCGCCACTGATAACGGCGGCTATTGCAGCCGCATATCAGCCAAGTTCGGCGCTCTGCGTGGGCAGTTTGCGATGCTTGAGGTAAACTGCCGCCTCTTCTATACCTATAACGATTCGCCTGATGCCCACGACGTTCCAAGAGATTCCCCGCAAGCGCCCGTCCACGCCCCTGCTCGACCGTGCTGCCACGCCGGCCGGCCTGCGTCGACTGGGTGAAGCCGAGCTGGAAACCCTGGCCGATGAACTGCGCCTGGAATTGCTCTACACGGTCGGCCAGACCGGTGGGCATTTCGGTGCCGGCCTGGGCGTCATCGAGCTGACCATCGCGTTGCACTACGTGTTCGACACCCCGGACGACCGGCTGGTGTGGGACGTGGGCCACCAGGCATATCCGCATAAAATCCTTACCGGCCGTCGCGAGCGCATGGGCACCCTGCGCCAGAAGGACGGCATCGCGGCCTTCCCGCGTCGCTCCGAGAGCGAGTACGACACCTTTGGCGTCGGCCACTCCAGCACCTCGATCAGTGCAGCGCTGGGCATGGCCATTGCCGCCCGCCTGCAAGGCAGCGACCGCAAGGCGATTGCCGTGATCGGCGACGGCGCGTTGACCGCCGGCATGGCCTTCGAGGCGCTGAACCACGCGCCGGAAGTGGACGCCAACATGCTGGTGATCCTCAACGACAACGACATGTCGATCTCGCGCAATGTCGGCGGCCTGTCCAACTACCTGGCCAAGATCCTCTCCAGCCGTACTTACGCCAGCATGCGCGAAGGCAGCAAGAAAGTGCTCTCGCGTCTGCCCGGCGCGTGGGAAATTGCCCGCCGTACCGAAGAATATGCCAAGGGCATGCTGGTCCCCGGCACCCTGTTCGAAGAGCTGGGCTGGAACTACATCGGCCCGATCGACGGCCATGACCTGCCGACCCTGATCGCCACGCTGCGCAACATGCGTGACCTCAAGGGCCCGCAGTTCCTGCACATCGTCACCAAGAAGGGCAAGGGTTTCGCCCCGGCGGAAGTCGACCCGATTGGTTACCACGCGATCACCAAGCTCGAACCCGTCGATGCACCCGCTGCCGCGCCGAAAAAAGCCAGCGGGCCGAAGTATTCCGGTGTGTTCGGTGAATGGCTGTGCGACATGGCCGCCGCCGACCCGCGCCTGGTGGGCATTACCCCGGCAATGAAGGAAGGCTCCGACCTGGTGGCCTTCAGCGAGCGTTTCCCGCTGCGCTACTTCGACGTGGCGATTGCCGAGCAGCACGCGGTGACCTTCGCCGCCGGCATGGCCTGTGAAGGCGCCAAGCCAGTGGTCGCGATCTACTCCACCTTCCTGCAACGCGGCTATGACCAACTGGTCCACGATGTGGCGGTGCAGAACCTCGACGTGCTGTTCGCCATCGACCGCGCCGGTTTGGTCGGCGAAGACGGCCCGACGCACGCCGGCAGCTTCGATCTGTCCTACCTGCGCTGCATCCCCGGCATGCTGGTGATGACACCGAGCGACGAAAACGAATTGCGCAAGATGCTCAGCACCGGCCACCTGTACAACGGCCCGGCTGCCGTGCGCTACCCGCGTGGCAACGGCCCGAATGCGGTGATCGAGAAAGACCTCGAGCCAATCGAGATCGGCAAGGGCATCGTGCGTCGCCAAGGCAGCAAGACTGCGTTCCTGGTGTTCGGCGTGCAGCTGGCCGAAGCCTTGAAAGTCGCCGAGAAAATCGACGCGACCGTGGTCGACATGCGCTTCGTCAAACCCTTGGATGAAGCCCTCGTGCGCGAAATCGCCGGCAGCCACGAGCTGCTGGTGACTGTCGAAGAAAACGCCATCATGGGTGGCGCTGGTGCGGCGGTCAGCGAGTTCCTGGCGCGCGAGAACATCCTCAAGTCGGTGTTGCACCTGGGCTTGCCGGATGTGTACGTCGAACACGCCAAGCCGGCGCAGATGCTCGCTGAGTGCGGGTTGGATGAGGCCGGCATCGAAGCATCGGTGCGCGAGCGCCTGGCACTGCTCGGCCTGTAACCCGAATCACCTGTAGGCGCTGGCTTGCCTGCGATAGCATCACCTCGGCCTCACTGAAAAACCGAGGTGCCTGCATCGCAGGCAAACCAGAGCCTGCATTGGTTTCGTGCCGAGTTCAAATGCAATGGACAGCCCATGAGTCGCCTTCGCTTCGCCCTGCCCTTCCTTCTCCTGCCCGCCAACGACCTGCTCGCCGATACCTTCGAGCGCGACGACGCCCTGAAACTCCCCGACGTCGTCATCAGCGCCAACCGCCAGGTCCAGGCGCGCAACGACAGCAGCGCTGCCAACACCGTATTCACCCGCGACGACATCGACCGCCTGCAGCCCACCAGCCTCACCGACCTGCTCAGCCGCGTGCCCGGCGTGCAAGTCGCGCCCACCGGTGGCCGTGGCAGCTTGCCGGGCATTTACATTCGCGGCACCAAATCCGCACAAAGCCTGGTGCTGGTGGACGGCCAGCGCATCGCCAACACCACCTCCGGCGACAGCGGCCTGCAGTACTTGAATGTCGACCAGATCGAGCGGGTGGAAGTGCTGCGCGGCTCGCGCTCGGTGATCTACGGCAGCGACGCGATTGGCGGGGTGATCCAGGTGTTTACCCGGCGCAACGCCGAGCAAGGCCTGCAACCGCGCATGAAGCTCGGGTTTGGCAGCAACGGGACGTGGGAGCGCAGCCTCGGCGTATCTGGCGGCGACGAACACACGCGCTTCAACCTGGGTGCGAGCCTGGATGAAACCGCGGGCATCAACTCGACCCACCAATCGTTTCCCAGCGATGGCGATCATGATGCCTACCGCAATCAGTCCCTCAGCCTGAACCTCAGCCACGCGTTCAGCGACACGCTGGAGGCGGGTTTCAACCTGTTGGATAACCGCGGTAAATCGGAGTACGACAACAGCTTCGGCCGCTACGACGTCGCGACCGGCCAGACCGTTGGGCAAAAGCCCTACACCGATTACACCGTCAGCAGCGCCAGCGGCTATGTCGACGCCACGCTCAATCAGCACTGGCAATCGCGCCTGGAGCTGGGCCACAGCGAAAATCGCGATACCAAGCGCGATACCCTCAGCGATGACTCCAGTGTGTTCAACACCTATCGCGACTCGGTCAATTGGCAGAACGACCTGACGCTCAATGAGCACAACAGCCTGATCCTCGGCGGCGACTGGTACGAAGACCGCTTCCACGGCTCCACCACCTTTACCGAAAACAGCCGCTGGAACCGTGCCGCCTTTGTGCAGCATCGCTTTCGCGGGGAGTGGTTTTCCACCGAGCTGGGCCTGCGCCGCGACCAGAACCAGCAGTTCGGCAGCCAGAACAGCTGGAGCGGCACCCTGACCGTGCCGGTCAACCCCGACAATGACCTGTTGCTGAGCTACAGCGAAGGCTTCCGAGCGCCGACCTTCAACGACCTGTATTACCCGCAGACGCAATACAGCAACCCCGACCTGCAACCCGAAACCTCCAAGAGCTACGAGCTGCAATGGCGCAGCCAATTGACTGACAGCACGCGCCTGGAGGCCTCGCTGTACCGCACCGACTTGAGCGATGCGATTATCCTCGATCGCACCGGCAAGCCGCAGAACGTGGCGTCGGCGCGCATCAACGGGTTTGAAGCGGCGCTCAAGCAGGACCTGTTCGGCTGGCAAGGCAACCTTGGCCTCGCGGTCATCGACCCGCGCGACCGCGACAGCGGCCACACCCTGGCCCGCCGGGCGCGGCGCACAGTGAGCCTGGACCTGGACCGTCAATTCGATAAGTTGGGCCTGGGTGCCAGCTGGCAGGCGATCAGCAGCAGCTACGACGATGAAGACAATCGCAATCGCCTGGGCGGTTATGCGCTGCTGGGGCTGCGCAGCAGTTGGGCATTGAACCGTGAAGTGTTGCTGTCGGTGAAGGTCGATAACCTGCTGGACAAGACGTACGCCCGCGCGATGTACAGCTACAACGACCCGGCGTTCCTGAACAATCACGATTATCGCGAAGAAGGCCGGGTGTGGATGTTTGGGGTGACCTGGACGCCTGAGATGTGAGGCGCGTGTGCAGGCCTCATCGCCGGCAAGCCAGCGTCTACGACGGGAATGCGCTCACCCTCTAGCAGCCGGCTTGCCGGCGATAGCAGTCTCACCGGCTCGGCGCAATCACCTCACACAGCCGCCCCACCGCCTCCAGCATCTGCCCGCTGGGCCGCTCCAAGCCTTTATCCGGCACCACGCGCACCCGTCCTGCCATCGCCGGCCAGACCTTCCAGGCCTGCAGCTGAGCCGGATCACCCACCAGGATCATCTCGGGATCACGCTGCAACACTGACTCGATGCTGACCTGCGGCGCGGGCAGCTTGAGATCGTCGAACACATTGCGCGCGCCGCACACATTCAACGCATCGCTGATGATCTGCCCGCCGCCCACGGTGTACAGCGGCTGGTCCCACACCTGGTAAAACACCCGCAATGGCTCGGCACGTTGATAGCGCTGGCGCAATTCGGCCAGGCGTTGGCGCAACTGCACGGCCAGTTGCCGGCCGGCCTCGGCGCGGCCCAGCTGTTCGGCAATCGTCTGGACCTGGGTAGTGAGTTGTTCGAGGCTGTGGGGTTCGGTGACGAAAATCGGGATGTTCAGGCGCCGCAACTGCTCGCGCTGGGCCGGGCCGACGCTGCCGGGCCACAGCAGGATCAGGTCGGGCTTGAGGCTGAGCAGGCGCTCCATGTCCAACTGGCCGTACTTGCCAACCGACGGCACGTTGACCAGCGCTTCCGGGCGCTCACCGCCATCGAGCACGCCGACCAGCAGGTCGGCAGCGCCCAGTTCCGCCACGATTTCAGACAAGGATGGCGCCAGGCTCACTACGCGCTCGGCCGCCCACGCCGGGGCACTCAGCGCCAGCAGCAGGACCGCCAGCCAGTGACGCTTCATCCCAGTTGACGGGGAATGCGGTAGAGGTAGAACAGCACCAGGGTCGACAGCGCCAGCAGAAACAGCGGTACCGCTTCCAAGCCGACGAACACCGCCAGCGCACCGATCCACGCGGGTATGGCAGCCACCAGCAACGCCGTGCGCCGGCGGGCCGCTAGGGTGATCCAGGCAGCCGGTTCTTCGGGGGTATCGAGGGCTTTGGCGGTGGCGATCAGCGCGTGTTTATAGCCGTGAAAGTAGCGCAGGCTGAGGAACATCGAGGCCACGCCGGCGATAAAGAATGGCATGGCCAGCACCGGCAGCAGGGACTCGGCCTGGCCAAACACCAGGTTGATCACGAACAGCGGGAGCAGCGCCAGGGCCAGGTACTGCCACCAGTTGAAGGACAGTCGCCGTTTCACCTGGCCGCGGGTCACGCGCGATCGACCTCGCCCTGATGCTCGTTGCCCATCATATGGTCGAGCTTGCTGGCCTTGGTCGCGAGGTAGAGCTTGTTATGCGGGTTGTGCCCGGTGTGCAGCGGCACGCGTTCGGCCACAGTGATGCCCATCTCGGTCAAGGCCTTGACCTTGCGCGGGTTGTTGGTCATCAGGCGCAGGGATTTGACGCCCAAGTGCTCGAGCATCGGCAGGCAGATCGCGTAGTCACGCTGATCGGCGGCGAAGCCCAGGCGCTCATTGGCCTCGACGGTATCGGCGCCGCCATCCTGCAGCTCGTAGGCGCGGATCTTGTTCAGCAAGCCAATGCCACGGCCTTCCTGACGCAGGTACAGCAGCACGCCACGACCTTCACGGGCGATGGCCTGCAGCGCGGCTTCCAGTTGCGAACCGCAGTCGCAGCGCTGGCTGAACAGCGCGTCACCGGTCAGGCATTCGGAGTGCACGCGCCCCAGAACCGGCGCGCCATCAGCGATATCCCCCAGGCTGAGCACAACGTGCTCGCGACCGGTGGCTTCTTCGAGAAAGCCGTTCATGGTGAACGTGGCAAAAGGGGTAGGCAGCTTGGAAGCAGCGACGAAAACGACGGGCACCGTGTGCTCCTGATTTCAGTTTTTACAGTGGCGGCCATTGTAACAGCAGGTTCCTACAGACGCTTAAGCTGAATTATCGCTGATAAAGATCAATCGGTTCGATTGGCCTTCATCCCGGTTCTATGCAGGTCAGAACGGATACGGCTGTTTCCAGCGCTCGAAAATCGGCTTCAGCTCGGCATTTTTCACCAGGGTCGCCATGCGCTGGTCGAACAGTGCCATTAACCCCCGTCCACGCTCGTTGTCGGCAAACCCGACATACAACGGCAGTTCGGCAATATGCGTCAGCCTGAAGCGCGACGGGTCGTCGGCCTGCTTGAGGACGTAGGACGCTTCGGTCAGGGCATCGATGTAGAAGTCGGCCCGGCCGTGCAGCAGCATCGGCAGAATGCCGTCGCGCCGCTGGATCTGGTCGAAACGGTGCACATTGGGCAAGTACTCCTCGTACTTGTAGCCGCGCACCCAGGCCAGGCGGTAATTGCCGAGGGTGGCCACGGTCGGCGTCGCGGTGCTGGCCAGGCCGAGGGCGTAGATATGATCGGAATCGAAGTTCCAGTGCGGGTACAACACACCCTGGGCTTCTTCGCGATAGGAACCGACCCAGCCATCCACCTCGCCACGCTGGGTCAGGCCGACCGAACGGGTATAGGGCAGGGTGCGGGTCTGCAGCCTGATCCCCGCAGGCTCGAACACCTGACGCAGCACATCCCAGGCCAGGCCGCTGCCGTCGGCGTTGGTGTAGTCGTCCCAGGCCTCACTGGCCAGCAGCACCTTGCCGGGCACCACCGGCACTTCCCGCGCCTGAGTGGGCGCCGCGACAGCACACAGCAGTATCAGCAGCCAGCGGCGCACATCCATGGTGACGACCTCCTGCAAAGCCTTGCATCCGTGATAACGCTATAGAGGGTAGCGCAGCTCGCCGACTCAGGGCGCCTCGCGAAAATGCTGATAGCCGCGAACGGCCGGGGTGATGTCCTGCCCGGCTGCATCCAGCAGCGTCACGCCCTGCCCCGCCTCGACCCGGCCGATCACATGGATCGGCCAGCCGCCGGCCAGCAGCGGCGCCAACTCGACAGGTGGCAGGGTGAACGCCAGGACATAATCGTCGCCGCCGCTCAAGGCCGCCACGCGCGCGGCGTCATCACCGACAAACGCCAGCAGCGGCGCCGACAACGGCAACCGCTCGCGCTCGATCAATAGGCTGACGGCCGATGCCTTGGCGATATGCCCGCAATCGGCGAGCAGCCCGTCGGAGATATCCATCGCGGACGTAGCCTTGCCACGCAGCGCCAGCCCCAGGGCCAACTGCGGCTGCGGTGACCAGTAATGGGCCAGCAGCGGATCGGCGATGGCCGCGTCGGCGCTGCGCTGCCCCAGGACCAGCGGCAAGGCACCGGCGGCATTGCCGAGCTCACCGCCCACGCACAGCAGGTCGCCCGGCTGCGCACCGCTGCGGGTCAGCGCCTGCCCGGCGGGTACACGACCAAACACGGTCAGGGTCAGGCTCAACGGCCCGCGTGTGGTGTCGCCGCCCACTAGGCCCACACCGCAGCGTTGCGCCATGGCGTTCAAACCCTGGGCATAGCGTTGCAGCCAATCGGCATCGACCGTCGGTGTCGTCAGGGCAAGGGTAAACGCGAGGGGGTGGGCGCCCATGGCGGCCAGGTCGCTCACCGCCACGGCCAGCGAGCGCTGGCCGAGCAGGAACGGGTCACAGGGGTCGGCAAAGTGCACGCCGGCCACTAACGTATCGGTGGAGATTGCCAGCTGCTCCCCGGCAGGGAGCGCCAGCAGGGCGCAGTCATCGCCAATCCCCAGGGCAACGCCTTCGCCGCCCTGCGCACAGGGCGCGGCGGCGAAGTAGGTGTGGATCAGCTCAAACTCACCCATGGGAACTCAAGCGCGGCTTAGCGCTTGTGTTCCTTCACTTCGGCTTCGCGCAGGCGCGGGGCCAGCTTGTCGAGCACGCCGTTGACGAACTTGTGGCCGTCGGTCGAACCGTAGACTTTCGCCAGTTCGATCCCTTCGTTGATCACCACGCGGTACGGCACGTCGACGCGCTTGAGCAGTTCCCAGGTGGACAGGCGCATGACGCACAGTTCAACCGGGTCCAGTTCCTCGATGGTCAGGTCCAGGCAAGGTGCCAGGGCCGTATCGATCTCGGTCAGGTTGGCGTGGACGCCGTGCAGGATGTCGTGGAAGTAGCTCTGGTCGGCGAACGTAAAGTCGTTGTCGACACGAAACTGTGCCTCGATTTCGTTCAGCGAAGCGCCTGCCAGGTGACGCTGGTACAGCGCCTGGGTCGCGAGCTGACGCGCCTTGCGACGCTTCTCGCTCTTGGAGGGCTTGCCGGCATCCGCAGGACGTGGCTCCTGAGGGTTGAACTGATCGCTCTCGTCGGAAATCACTTGGCCTCCAACTGCGACAGCAGGCTGACCATTTCCAGGGCGGACAGGGCAGCTTCAGCGCCTTTGTTACCGGCCTTGGTGCCGGAACGCTCGATGGCTTGCTCGATGGAATCCACGGTCAGCACGCCAAACGCAACCGGCACGCCGAACTCCATGGACACCTGGGCCAGGCCCTTGGTGCATTCGCCAGCCACGTATTCGAAGTGCGGAGTACCGCCACGAATGACCGCGCCCAGGGCGATGATCGCCGCGTATTCACCCTGTTGTGCAACTTTTTGCGCAACCAGTGGAATTTCGAAGGCGCCAGGCGCACGGATGATAGTGATGTCGCTCTCGCTCACACCGTGGCGAACCAGGGCGTCCACGGCACCGCTTACCAGGCTTTCAACCACGAAGCTGTTGAAGCGGCCAACCACCAGGGCATAGCGGCCTTTGGGGGCGATGAAGGTACCTTCGATGGTCTTCAGGGTCATTCGACAAATCTCTTAAAGAGCCGGGACGCGAAAACTGCGTCCCTCAGTGATGATTTAACCGCGAACAAGGGGCAGGAATCGCCGGCCTTTATTCGGAGGGCACGTATTCTACAACTTCCAGGTCGAAACCGGATATCGCATTAAATTTCATTGGCGCACTCATCAGGCGCATTTTGCGCACACCGAGGTCGCGCAGGATCTGCGAACCGGCGCCGACGATGCTGTAGGTGGTCGGCGTCTTGACCTGGGCATGCTCGGCGGTTTCGCGAATATGCGCGAGCAGGACGTCGCCATCCACCGGGTTGCCGAGCAACAGCACCACACCACTGCCGGCCTCGGAAACCGCAGCCATGGCGGCGCGCAGGCTCCAGCGGCCGGGTTGCTTGACCATCAGCAGGTCGCGCAGCGGGTCCATGTTGTGCACCCGCACCAGGGTCGGTTCGTCGGCGCAGATGGTGCCCAGGGTCAGGGCCATGTGCACGTCGCCTGCCACCGAATCACGGTAGGTCACCAGGTTGAATTGGCCCAGTTCGCTGTCCAGCGGCTGCTCGGCAATCCGCTGAACGGTACGTTCGTGGATCATGCGGTAGTGAATCAGGTCGGCAATCGTGCCGATCTTGATGCCGTGTTCAGCGGCGAAGGCTTCGAGTTCGGCGCGACGGGCCATGGTGCCGTCGTCGTTCATCACTTCGCAGATCACCCCGCTCGGCTCGAAACCGGCCATGCGCGCCAGGTCGCAGGCCGCTTCGGTGTGGCCGGCGCGCGCCAGGGTCCCGCCCGGCTGGGCCATCAGCGGGAAGATATGGCCGGGGCTGACAATGTCTTCAGCCTTGGCGTCTTTCGCGGCAGCCGCTTGCACGGTGCGCGCGCGGTCGGCGGCGGAGATACCGGTGGTGACGCCGGTGGTCGCCTCAATCGACACGGTGAACTTGGTGCCGAAGCCCGACCCATTGCGCGGCGCCATCAACGGCAGCTTGAGCAGTTCGCAGCGCTCACGGCTCATGGGCATGCAGATCAGCCCACGGGCGTGCTTGGCCATGAAGTTGATATGCTCGGGCTTGCAGGCCTCGGCGGCCATGATGATGTCGCCTTCGTTCTCGCGGTCTTCGTCATCCATCAGGATGACCATCTTGCCTTGGCGGATGTCTTCAACCAGTTCTTCGATGCTATTGAGCGCCACGCGGCACCCCCTTGGTCAGGATTTCAGGTAGCCGTTAGCGGCCAGAAAACTTTCAGTGATGTTCCCGGCAGTTGGCTCTGCGGCCTTATCGCCCAACAACAGGCGCTCCAGGTAACGGGCAAGCAAGTCGACTTCCAGGTTCACCCGGCGACCCGGCTGGTAGGACGCCATGATGGTTTCGCTGAGGGTGTGGGGAATAATCGTCAGTTCGAATTCGGCGCCATTCACGGCGTTCACGGTCAGGCTGGTGCCGTCGACGGTGATCGAGCCTTTGTGGGCGATGTACTTGGCCAGCTCTTTCGGCGCGCGGATGCGAAATTCCACGGCACGCGCGTTTTCACTGCGGGCAACCACTTCGCCGACGCCGTCGACGTGGCCGCTGACCAGATGGCCACCGAGGCGGGTGGTCGGGGTCAGGGCTTTTTCCAGATTGACCGGGCTGCCGGCCTTCAGGTCGTTCATCGCGGTGCAGTCCAGGGTTTCCCGGCTGACATCGGCGGCAAAGCCGTTGCCCGGCAGTTCGATGACGGTCAGGCACACGCCGCTGACGGCGATGCTGTCGCCCAGCTTGACGTCGCCGAGGTCGAGCTTGCCGGTTTCAACCAGCAGGCGCACGTCGCCGCCTTTGGGGGTCATGGCGCGGATGCTGCCGATGGATTCGATAATGCCGGTGAACATGGCCTTCTCCTGGAAAACGGTGCGGGCACTTGAGCGCCCGGTCAGAATTATACGCTCGCGGGTGGAAGCGGGACGGCAGTGACTCGCCAGTCGTCGCCTACCGCGCGCATTTCAGTGATCTTGAGTTGGGGGGCGTCGGCCAGTTTCTCAAGCGGCCAGTCCAGCAAAGGCCGCGCGGCGGAGCCAAGGAACTTGCCGGCGACGAAAATCACATACTCGTCGACCAGCCCCTGCTGGGCAAACGCACCGGCCAGGCTCGGGCCGGCCTCGACCAACACTTCGTTGACGCCACGGGCGGCCAGCGCCACCAGTGCCGAGCGCAGGTCGACCTGACCGTCCACGCCCGGCACCACAAGGCACTCGGGCCCGCGCGGAAACTGGTTTTCCGGGGTCACGCAGGTGATCACCAGCGCGGGGCCCGCCTTGAAGAACGGCGCATTGAGCGGCACCCGCAGGCGCCCGTCGATCAACACGCGCAGCGGTGGGCGCGACAGGGCGAGTGCCGTAGTGTCCGCATCCAGGCCCAGCTCGGCGGCGCGCACGGTCAGGCGGGCGCCGTCGGCCAGCACTGTGTCGGCGCCGGTCAGCACCACGCTGGCTTCGGCGCGCAGACGCTGCACGGCGGCGCGGGCAGCCGGGCCGGTGATCCATTGGCTTTCGCCGCTGGCCATCGCGGTGCGACCGTCGAGGCTCATCGCCAGCTTGACCCGCACAAAGGGCAGGCCATGCTCCATGCGCTTGAGAAACCCAGGGTTCAGCGCACGCGCCTGTGCCTCGAGCACACCGCTGTGCACCTCGATACCCGCCTGAGCCAGGCGCTGCATGCCCCGCCCGGCCACTTCCGGGTTCGGGTCCTGCATCCCGGCGACCACCCGCGCGACGCCGGCGCTCACCAGTGCGTCGGCACACGGCGGCGTGCGGCCATGGTGGCTGCAAGGTTCGAGGGTCACGTACACGGTGGCGCCGCGTGCCTTGTCACCGGCGGCGCGCAGGGCGTTGGGCTCGGCATGCGGTTCGCCGGTGCGTTCATGCCAGCCTTCGCCGACCACCTGCCCATCGCGCACAATCACGCAGCCGACCCGAGGATTGGGATGGGTGGTGTACAGGCCCTTGCGCGCCAATTCGAGGGCGCGGGCCATGTAATGGGCGTCGAGGACGGCCTGTTCAGCAGAAGGTGGGTTCATTCTTTGACCGGCTCACGGGCCAGGCGGTCGATCTCTTCGCGGAACTCATTGAGGTCCTGGAAGCGTCGATACACCGAAGCGAAACGGATATAGGCGACTTCGTCGAGCTTTTGCAGCTCGCCCATCACCAGCTCTCCAACCACCAGGCTCTTGACCTCGCGCTCGCCGGTCGCACGCAGCTTGTGCTTGATATGCACCAGCGCCGCTTCCAGCCGCTCGACACTCACCGGGCGTTTTTCCAGGGCGCGCTGCATACCGGCGCGCAGTTTTTCTTCGTCGAAGGGCTGGCGGCTGCCGTCGGACTTGATCAGCCGTGGCAACACCAGTTCGGCGGTTTCAAAGGTGGTGAAACGTTCACCGCAGGCCAGGCATTCGCGCCGGCGACGCACTTGATCGCCCTCGGCGACCAGACGCGAGTCAATGACCTTGGTGTCGTTGGCACCGCAGAAGGGACAGTGCATGGTGGCAGGCAACAAAAAAAGGGAGGGCCATGGTAGCGCATCCCCGTGGCAAGACAAGCCATAGCCTTTACGGTATATAGGCTGACTATTATGTTTCATATTTTTTAAGCCACGGATTTTGTCCTTTCTGGAGCCGTACATGCAGTTACGACCACTTGTTTTGCTTACCCTGTTCAGTTTCCTGGTCGCCTGCAGCAGCGAAGCCCCCAAGCCGGCCGCGCCTCAACCCACGCCTGCGCAAGAGAAAAAAGTCCCAGGCATCGAGGACCTCGGCCCCCTGCCCGCCTACCAGCGTGAAATCAGCGGCAGCCTGACCAACGTGCCGGCCGGCGCCGAAGTCGAGATGGCGCTGCTGGTCATCGATGACCGTTCGCGCCCGCAACAACTGCTGGCCAGCAGTGTGCTGACCGGCAACGGCCAGCCGCTCGCCTTCCGCCTGCGCTACAACCCCGAAGCCTTCCCGGCCGGTGCGCGGGTTGAATTGCGCGGTCGCGCCAGCCAGTCCGGCCAGTTGATCCTGCACCTGCCCGCCGTGCGCATCACCCAGCCGATCACCCAGACCACCGGCCCCCTGCAACTCGTCAAGGCACCATGACGCCACCGCTGGACCTGCAAGCAGCGCTAAGCGAGCTGATCGGCGACGCGCACTTGGTGCCCTGCCCTTTGCCGGGCACCGAGTTGTCGTTGTGGTTGCTTGACGCCGACAACATGGACCGCGCCTTCAGCCCCGAAGAAACCCGGCGTATCCTGCACGAGCCGCCTTACTGGAGCTTTTGCTGGGCCAGCGGCCTGGCTCTGGCACGCTACCTGGCGGCGAACCCGCAATGGGTTGCGGGAAAACGCGTGCTCGACTTCGGCGCCGGCTCCGGTGTGGCCGCGATTGCGGCGCTCAAGGCTGGAGCGCTGGAAGTGGTGGCCTGCGATCTGGATCCGCTGGCGTTGGCGTCCTGCCGGGCGAATGCCGAGCTCAACGGCGTAGAGCTGAGCTACTCGGCGGACTTTTTCGCCGAAGCCGACCGCTTCGACCTGATCCTGGTCGCCGACGTGCTCTACGATCGGGCCAACCTGCCGCTGCTGGACCAGTTCCTGAGCCGAGGCCGCGAAGCGTTGGTGGCGGATTCTCGCGTGCGTGATTTCCAGCATCCGGATTACCAGCGGCTGGAGATCCTGGATGCGCTGACGTTGCCGGATTTGGCCGAGCCTTGGGAGTTTCGCAAGGTGAGCCTGTACCATTCGCGGCGTTCTTGAGGCCATCGCCGGCAAGCCAGCGCCTGCAGGTGAGCGCATTCGCCTGCCGGACACGCTTTCAGCCAATCGCGCCAGCCCTTATAGTTGCCCCATTCCCGCTTTATTCGAGACGCCCCATGAGTGAGCCCACGCCGTACATCTTCGACGTCACCACCGCCAACTTTGATCAGGCAGTGATCCAGAACTCCTTCGAAAAACCCGTGCTGGTGGATTTCTGGGCCGAGTGGTGCGCGCCGTGCAAGGCGCTGATGCCGATGCTCGCGCAGATCGCCGAGAGCTATCAGGGCGAGTTGCTGCTGGCCAAGGTCGATTGCGATGCCGAGCAGGATATCGTCGCGCGGTTTGGCATTCGCAGCCTGCCGACCGTGGTGCTGTTCAAGGATGGCCAGCCGGTCGACGGATTTGCCGGGGCGCAGCCGGAGTCGGCGGTGCGGGCGATGCTGGAGCCGCATGTGCAGATGCCACCACCGGCCGCGGCAGATCCGCTTGAGCAGGCCCAGGCGCTGTTTGCCGACGGCCGCATCAGCGATGCCGAAGCGGTGCTGGTGGCGCTGCTGGGCGAGGACAATACCAACGCCGCGGCGTTGATCCTGTATGCGCGCTGCCTGGCCGAGCGCGGTGAGCTGGGTGAAGCCCAGACTGTGCTGGACGCGGTCAAGAGCGACGATCACAAGGCCGCCCTCGCCGGGGCCAAGGCGCAAATCACCTTCCTGCGCCAGGCCGCCGACCTGCCGGACGCTGCCGACTTGAAAAGCCGCCTGGCGCAAGACCCGCAGGACGACGAAGCGGCTTATCAACTGGCCATCCAGCAACTGGCGCGCCAGCAGTACGACGCGGCGCTCGAAGGCTTGCTCAAGCTGTTTATCCGCAATCGCAGCTACAGCGAAGGCTTGCCGCACAAGACCTTGCTGCAGGTGTTCGAACTGCTGGGCAATGATCACCCGCTGGTGACCGCGTACCGCCGCAAGCTGTTTGCCGCGCTGTACTAATCGCCGATCCAACTGTACAGCGGCGTATCCCCGCCGCTGCTCACCTTGACCTTGGCACTATGGCGCAGGCGCACCAGCAGGCGCTTGCCCGCCGACGCGTCGCCCGCCAAACCTTCAAGCTGGTCGAGCAACTCCAGGCCGTTCAGCTGGCCGGCGTTGCGCAACAGGTCCTGGGCGCCCTGCCACTGGTCGTCATTGTGCTTGGCCGGCGCCACCGGCGCGGCAGCCGCACTCGTCACGGGCGCAGCCTGCAACTGCGCGCCGAGTCGCGCCCAATCGCCGTCATCCAGTTCCAGCGTCAAGTCCACCGGCAGGTCGCCGACGGTTCCACGAATTCGCAACATCGTCCTTACTCCTGCACTTTTCTGACGGGCATGCTCCCATGCGGCTTGCGCAACGCCAAGCGGGCGGTCAAACTCTCGGCACTATTGTTATAAGATCACATAACAAAACTTTCATGTTCTGGAGCCTTCTCATGCGCCGTCTGCTGCTTGCTTTGCCGTTTGCCCTGTTGCCACTCGCCATCGCCCATGCTGCCGACGAGCACGACCATGAACACGAGCACGGTAGCCTGGGTGCCCACGAACACGGCGTCGGTCGCCTCAATGCCGTACTCGACGGCCAGGCCCTGGAGCTTGAGCTCGACAGCCCGGCGATGAACCTGGTGGGCTTCGAACACCTGGCCACCACCGCTGCAGACAAGGCCAAGGTCGCCACTGCACGCAAGCAGCTGGAAAACCCTGTCGCCCTGTTCAACCTGCCCAAAAGTGCCGGTTGCGTCGTGAGCACCCAGGAACTCAACAGCCCACTGTTCGGCGACAAACCCGAAGTTGACCACGACGACGATGATGACGATCACGACGCCAAAGACGGCGCCCACGAGCATCATCACGACCACAGCGAAATCCACGCGCATTACCAATTCACCTGCGCCACGCCGACAGCCCTGAGCAACCTGGACCTGAGCCAGGTGTTCAAGACCTTCCCTGCCACGCAGAAAATCCAGGTACAACTGATCGGCCCGAGCGGCCAGCAAGGTGTGGAAGCGACGGCACAGGCAGCTACCCTGAAATTTTGAGTTCATGCCTCAGTCAAGGTGGGCGCTGGCTTGCCTGCGATAGCATCGATGCAGTGTTTCTGCCACACCGCGTCGCTTGCATCGCAGGCAAGCCAGCTCCCACACTCGATCGGTGTCATCATCCAAATCAAACCAGACCACTGACTCCCCATGACCCAAGCGTTAATCGAACTGTCTGACCTGGGCTTCAACTGGCCCGGCCACCCACAGTTGCTGGACATCCCCGCGTTCCGCCTGGAAGCAGGGGAAACCCTGTTTCTGAAGGGCCCGAGCGGCAGTGGCAAAACCACCTTGCTCGGCCTGCTCGGCGGCGTGCAGAAGCCCAGCCGCGGCAGCATTCGCCTGCTCGGCCAGGAGCTGACCGAACTCTCGGCCGGCGCCCGCGACCGCTTTCGCGTCGACCACACCGGCTACATCTTCCAGCAGTTCAACTTGCTGCCGTTCCTGTCGGTGCGCGAAAACGTCGAGCTGCCCTGCCACTTTTCCAAGCTGCGTGCGCAGCGGGCGATCCAGCGCCACGGCAGTGTCGACCAGGCCGCTGCCACCCTGCTCGCGCACCTGGGCTTGAAGGACCGGGATTTGCTGGAGCGCCGCGCCGACTCGCTGTCGATCGGCCAGCAACAACGCGTTGCCGCCGCCCGTGCGTTGATCGGCCAGCCAGAATTGGTGATCGCCGACGAGCCCACCTCGGCCCTGGACTACGACGCCCGCGAAGCCTTCATCCAGTTGCTGTTCGCCGAATGCCGCGAGGCCGGCGCCAGCCTGTTGTTTGTCAGCCATGACCAGAGCCTGGCGCCGCTGTTCGACCGCAACCTGTCGCTGGCCGAACTCAATCGCGCCGCCACGCCCGCAGAGGTTTGAGATGTATTTGTTCCGTCTAGCCATGGCCAGCCTGGCGAACCGCCGCTTTACTGCGATCCTCACCGCCTTCGCCATCGCCTTGTCGGTGTGCCTGCTGCTGGCGGTGGAACGCGTGCGCGTTGAGGCGCGCAACAGCTTTGCCAGCACCATCAGCGGCACCGACCTGATCGTCGGCGCGCGCTCCGGCTCGGTCAACCTGCTGCTGTACTCGGTGTTTCGCATCGGCAACGCCACCAACAACATCCGCTGGGACAGCTACGAACACTTCGCCGCCAGCCCCCAGGTGAAATGGGCCATCCCGATTTCCCTGGGCGACTCCCACCGCGGCTACCGCGTAATGGGCACCAACGAATCCTACTTCGAGCACTACCAATACGGCCGCAAGCAGAACCTCGAACTGGCCAGCGGCCGCGCCTTCGCCACTGACCCCTTCGAGGTGGTGCTCGGCGCCGAAGTCGCCGATGCGCTGCATTACAAGCTCGGCGACAAGCTGGTACTGGCCCACGGCGTGGCAGTGGTCAGCCTGGTGAAACACGATGACAAGCCGTTCACCGTGGTCGGCATCCTCAAGCGCACCGGCACACCGGTGGACCGCACGCTGCATATCAGCCTGGGCGGCATGGAAGCGATCCACATCGACTGGCACAACGGCGTGCCCGCCCAGGGCAAAGGCCGCATCAGCGCCGACCAGGCGCGCAACATGGACCTCACCCCGCAGGCCATCACCGCGTTCATGCTCGGCCTGAACAACAAGATTTCCACCTTCGCGCTGCAACGCGAGATCAACGAGTTCCGTGGCGAGCCGATGTTGGCGATCCTGCCGGGCGTGGCGCTGCAGGAGCTGTGGAGCATGATGGGCACCGCCGAAAAGGCCTTGTTCGTGATCTCGCTGTTCGTGGTGCTGACCGGGCTGATCGGCATGCTCACCGCGATCCTCACCAGCCTCAACGAACGCCGCCGCGAAATGGCGATCCTGCGTTCGGTGGGCGCACGGCCCTGGCATATCGCGACCTTGCTGATCTTCGAAGCCTTCGCGCTGGCGTTGTCCGGCGTGATCGCGGGGGTCGGCCTGCTGTACGTGTGCATCGCCGCGTCGCGCGGGTATCTGCAGGCCAATTACGGCCTGGACCTGCCGATGTCGTGGCCGAGCGAATATGAATGGACGCTGCTGGCCGGTATCCTCGGCGCAGCGCTGTTGATGGGCAGCGTGCCCGCGTGGCGCGCCTATCGACAATCCCTGGCCGATGGCCTGTCCATACGTTTATGAGGAAGGCTTTGATGCGTCGCGTCCTGTTTGCACTGTTTCTGCTGATGGCCCTGCCGGCCTGGGCCGCTGAGCCTAAAGAGCTGACCTGGTCGGAGCTGATCCCGCCGGATGCCGAACCGGAAATACCGAACATGCAGCCGCTGCACAACTTGTCCGGGATGGCCGACGCGCTGGAGTCGGCGCCAGCGGCCAAGCAGGAAATGCCCCACGCGCCGGTGGTACAGGGCCTCGATGGCCAGCATATTCGTCTGCCGGGGTATATCGTGCCGCTGGAAGTCAGCGAAGCGGGCCGCACCACCGAGTTCTTGCTGGTGCCGTATTTCGGCGCGTGCATCCATGTACCGCCGCCGCCGTCGAACCAGATCGTGCATGTGAAAAGCGAAGTCGGCGTGAAGCTCGATGAGCTGTACCAGCCGTACTGGATCGAAGGCGCGATGCAGGTCAAACCGTCCACCAGCGAACTGGCCGACGCTGGTTACCAGATGGACGCCGAGAAGATTTACATCTACGAACTGCCGCAATAGCGCTGATCGACCTTTCATTGAGCTGAGTCAAAAGATCGAGCGGAACGATCTTTACCATTGGACGTACAACTTTTAAACGTCCTTTTGGAGCTCCCATGAACAAGTCTCTGCTCGGCGCGTCCCTCTTCGCGCTCGCCCTCGCCGCCCCGGTCGTCCACGCTCACGAAGCGGGCGATATTCTGGTGCGCGCCGGTGCAATCACCGTGAACCCGAAAGCCGACAGCGGTCACGTGAAGGTTGACCAGGGTCCATTGGCGGGCACCAACCTGGGCGGCAAGGCGACCATGAGCAGCGACACCCAGCTGGGCTTGAACTTTGCCTACATGCTGACCAACCATGTGGGTATCGAGCTGCTGGCGGCCACCCCGTTCGAGCACGACGTGAAGATCAAAGGCACCGCCCTGAGCCCGGCCAACGGCAAGCTCGGCACCCTCAAACACCTGCCGCCGACCCTGAGCGTCGTGTACTACCCGCTGGACAACAAGTCTGCGTTCCAACCGTATGTGGGCGCCGGTATCAACTACACCTGGATCTACGACGAACACGTCGGCAGCCGCGCACAGGGCGAAGGCTTCAGCAACTTCAAGGCCGAGAACTCCTGGGGCTGGGCGGCGCAGATCGGCGCGGACTACATGATCAACGACAAGTGGATGATCAACGCCCAGGCGCGCTACATCGACATCAGCACCAAGGCGACCGTGGAAAACAACGCCGTGGCACCTGGCACTCGCGCCAAGGTAAACGTTGATGTGGACCCGATGGTGTACATGGTGGGCATCGGCTACAAGTTCTAACCCAGGTTCCACTCACGCTGCATAACCTATGTGGGAGCGGGCGGGTGCAGGAGCTGGCTTGCCTGCGATAGCATCGCCTCGGTGCAACTGACAGACCGAGGCGATTTTATCGCGGGCAAGCCCGGCTCCACACCCGCCCGCTCCCACGTTGGGTTTGGGGTTGGGTCAGCCGTGCCGGTAGAACCGATCCAGCAACGCCGGCAACCCCGCCCGCCACGCCCGTGGCTTGATGCCGAAGGTGTGGAGGATTTTCTTGCAGGCCAGCACCGCGTGCTGCGGTTCGTCGCCGGCATCCGGCCGGGCCGCGTGGGCCTGGGCGGTGGGCGCTTCGATAGCCAGCGGGTGGAAGTTGCGCGCCTCGGTCAGGATCGCCTGGCCCAGCGCCAGCGGTGTGGTCGCCTCATGCCCGGCGTAGTGGTAGGTGCCCCACAGTGGCGCGGCACAATCGAGTTGCTTGAGCACCGAGATGATCACCCGCGCGGCGTCGTCCACCGGCGTCGGGTTGCCGCGACGGTCATCTGCCATCAGCAATTCATCCGGCTTCTCGGCCCGCGCGAGGAAGCGCCCGAGCGTGCCGTCGATGCTGTCATCCAGCAGCCAGCCAAAGCGCAGCAGCACATGTTGCGGGCACGTGGCGCGCACACTTTGCTCGATACGCCACAGCGCCTGGCCGCGCAGGCCCAAGGGCACCGGCTCGTCTTTTTCGCTGTAGGCGGTGGCGCGGGAGCCATCGAACACGCGGTAGCTGGACGGTTGCAGCAAGGTGATGTTGTGGTGCTGGCACAGTTCGGCCAGGCGTTCGATGGCGAACTCCTGGGCAGCCAGGCGGGTTTCGCTGACAGCCTCGGCCTGGAACCAGTCGAAATAGTAGGCGAGGTTGATCAACGCATCGGGACGGGTGTCGTCGAGCAATTGGGTGAGGCTTGCGGCATCCCAGCCGTCGGTGGGCGGTTTGGGTGCGAGGAAACCAATGTCTTCCTCTGCACCGAGGCGAATCAGCGCCTGCCCGAGGGCATTCCCGCCGCCCAGTAACATAAGGCGCATTCGCATAGATTGAGCAGGCCCGGTCTGTTTGGAACGATGGTTATTGTCGGCAGGCCCGTGAGCCAGCCGTAGGTGTATTCCAGAATCGTTGCATTTTGCGGGTTTGTAGCGCAACCGTCACGGATAAAGTGCGGGGGTTGCAACTTGACCTCATGGGTTGCATATAAGAGTCATGAACCTTCCCGAATCAACGGACACGGTATTGGACGGCTTCCACCCCGCCGTCAGCACCTGGTTCCGCAGCACCTTCCCTTCGGTGACCAGCGCGCAGGCCCAGGCATGGCCGCTGATCCGTCAACGCCGCTCGACCCTGATCGCCGCCCCCACCGGCTCGGGCAAGACGCTGACCGCGTTCCTGGCGGTGCTGGACGACCTCGTCCACCAGGGCCTGGCCCACGGCGGGCAACTGCCGGACGAAACGCTGGTGGTGTACGTGTCGCCGCTCAAGGCGCTGTCCAACGATATCCAGATCAACCTGCAAACCCCGCTGGCGGGGATCACCGAGCACCTGCAGGCCATGGACTTGCCGCCGCTGGTGATCCGCACCGCCGTACGCACCGGCGACACCCCGCAAAAAGACCGGGCGCTGATGCGCAAGCGCCCGCCGCATATCCTGGTGACCACCCCGGAATCGCTCTACGTGCTGCTGGGCTCCGACTCCGGCCGGCAAATGCTGGCCAGCACGCGCACGGTGATCGTCGATGAAATCCACGCGATCGCCGCCGGCAAGCGCGGTAGCCACCTGGCCCTGAGCCTGGAGCGCCTGCAGGGTTTATGCGGCGAACCGCTGACCCGCATCGGCCTGTCGGCCACGCAGAAGCCTATCGAGGCCGTGTCGCGCTTTCTCGTCGGCACGGGCCGCTCGTGCGACATCGTTGATATCGGCCATGCCCGCCCCCGCGACCTGGATATCGAAGTGCCGCCGGTGCCGCTGTCGGCAGTAATGGCCAATGATGTCTGGGAACTGGTCTACGATCGCCTCGCTGCGCTGGCCCGCGAACACCGCACCACGCTGATTTTCGTCAACACCCGGCGCCTGGCCGAGCGCCTGGCCCGGCACTTGAGCGAGCGCCTGGGCAAGAACGCTGTCGCCGCCCACCACGGCAGCCTGGCCAAGGAACTGCGCCTGGACGCCGAGCAACGGCTCAAGGCCGGCGCGCTGCAAGTGCTGATCGCCACCGCCTCGCTGGAGCTGGGGATTGATATCGGTGACGTCGACCTGGTGTGTCAGATCGGCTCGCCAGGATCCATCAACGGCTTTCTGCAACGGGTCGGGCGCTCCGGCCACCAGGTTGGCGGCACGCCCAAGGGTCGTCTGTTCGCCACCACCCGTGATGACCTGATCGAATGCGCCGCGCTGCTCGACTGCGTACGCCGGGGCGAACTCGACACGTTGCACATTCCCGTGGCGCCGCTGGACGTGCTGGCCCAGCAGATCATCGCCGAGGTCAGCGCCCAGGAGTGGTCGGAAGCGGCGCTGCTGACGCTGATCCGCCGCGCCGCGCCGTATGCCGCACTGGATGAGCGCCACTACCAGGCGCTGCTGCAGATGCTCACCGACGGCTACAACGGTCGCCAGGGCATCCGCAGCGCCTACCTGCACCGCGACGCCGTGACCCATACCCTGCGCGGCCGCCGGGGCGCCCGGCTGACCGCCGTTACCAGCGGCGGCACCATACCGGACAATGCCGACTACAGCGTGTTGCTGGAGCCGCAGAGCCTGAACATCGGCAGCGTCAACGAAGACTTCGCGGTGGAAAGTATCGCCGGGGATATCTTCCAGCTCGGTAATACGTCCTACAGGATTTTGCGGGTCGAGGCCGGCAAGGTGCGCGTCGAGGATGCCCACGGCCAGCCACCTACCATTCCGTTCTGGCTCGGCGAGGCACCGGGGCGCAGCCATGAATTGTCGGCGGCCGTGGCACGTTTGCAGGGGCAGTTGGACTCGCTGCTCAGCGCCAGCCCCGGTGACCTGCAACCGGCGCAGGACTGGCTCACCGACACCCTCGGCCTGAACCGCGCCAGCGCCGAACAGATCCTCGACTACCTGGCCCGTGCGCGCCTGGCCCTCAGTGCGCTGCCGTCCCAGGACACGTTGATCATGGAGCGGTTTTTCGACGAGTCCGGTGGCACCCAACTGATCATCCACACGCCTTTCGGCAGCCGCATCAACCGCGCCTGGGGCCTGGCCCTGCGCAAGCGTTTTTGCCGTACGTTCAACTTCGAGCTGCAGGCGGCGGCCAGCGAAAATGCCATCGTGCTGTCGCTGTCCACCAGCCACAGTTTCGAGCTGGACGAAGTGTGGCGCTATCTCAACAGCCACAGCGCCGAACACCTGCTGATCCAGGCGGTGCTGGACGCGCCGCTGTTCGGCGTGCGCTGGCGCTGGAATGCCGGCGTGGCCCTGGCGCTGCCGCGTTATACCGGCGGGCGCAAGGTCGCGCCGCAAATCCAGCGCATGAAGAGCGAAGACCTGATCGCCAGCGTGTTCCCCGACCAGATCGCCTGCCTGGAAAACCTCGCCGGCGAACGCGAAGTGCCCGCGCATCCGCTGGTGGAACAAACCCTCGATGACTGCCTGCACGAAGCCATGGACAGCGACGGTTGGCTGGCCCTGCTGCGGCGCATGGAGGGCGGCGACGTGCGCTTGATCAGCCGTGACCTGCCGGCGCCCTCGCCGATGGCCGCGGAAATCCTCAGCGCGCGCCCCTACACTTTTCTCGACGATGCCCCGCTGGAAGAACGCCGCACCCAGGCCGTGCTCAACCGACGCTGGAGCGACCCGCAGAGCACCGACGACCTTGGCGCACTGGATGCGGATGCCATCGCCGGGGTCCGCGAAGAAGCCTGGCCTGCGCCCCATAGCCTGGATGAAATGCATGAGGCGTTAATGAGCCTGGCCTGCATCGCCGCTCACGAAGTCACGCCGCAATGGGCCGAGTGGCTGCACGCCTTGGCCAAGGGTGGGCGCGCCTCTGCATTGCACAACGGCCTGTGGGTGGCGGTCGAGCGCCTGAGCTGTTTGCAGGCGATTTATCCCGACGGCTTGCCGTTGCTCCCGGGCTTCGATGAGCCCTGGACCTACGACGAAGCGCTGGTGGAAGTGCTGCGCGCGCGCCTTGGCGGCTTCGGCCCGCTGACCTTGATCGAGATCGCCGCGCCCCTGGCCTTGCCGGTGGCTGATGTCACGCAGGCGTTGGCCCGCCTGGAGCAGGAAGGCTACGTGCTGCGTGGGTGCTTCAGCCCTGGCGCCGACGCAGAGCAATGGTGCGAACGCCACCTGCTGGCGCGCATTCATCGCTACACGGTCAAGCGCCTGCGCCGGGAAATCGAGCCGGTGGCGCTGCAGGACTTCATGCGTTTCCTGTTCGATTGGCAGCACTTGTCCGAGAGCACCCGAGGCCAGGGCAGCGCGATGTTGGCGCAGATCGTCGGCCAGTTCGAAGGCTACGCCGCTGCCACGTCCGCCTGGGACACTGATTTGCTCAGCGCGCGGCTCAAGGATTATTCCTCCACCTGGCTCGATGAGTTGTGCCGCAGCGGCAAGCTGGTGTGGACGCGCTTGAGCAACAAGGCCAGCGCCATCGCCCTGCGCAGCACGCCGGTAGTGCTGTTGCCGCGCAGCCAGGTGCCGCTGTGGAGTGGACTGACCGAACTCACCGACAGCACGACGCTGTCGCCCAAGGCGCAGAAAGTCCACCTGGCCCTGCGCGAACATGGCGCGCTGTTTTTTGATGAGCTGGTGCACGAAGCCCACCTGCTGCGCAGCGAGCTGGAAAGCGCCTTGCAGGAACTGGTCGGTGCCGGCCTGGTGAATGCCGACAGCTTTGCCGGGCTGCGGGCGTTGACCACGCCGGCGAGCAAACGCCAGGCGCGCAGCAGCCGGCGCGGGCGTGGGGCGTTTGTCGGCGGCATGGACGATGCCGGGCGCTGGGCGCTGATCCGGCGTCCCGCGACCGCCGCCGGCGCGCACTCGGCAGAGACCTTGGAGCATGTGGCGATGACCTTGCTGCGCCGCTACGGCGTGGTGTTCTGGCGGCTGCTGGAGCGTGAGGCGGACTGGTTACCGAGCTGGCGCGAATTGCTGCGCACGTTCCATCGGCTGGAAGCGCGCGGGGAGATTCGCGGCGGGCGCTTTGTCAGTGGCTTGGCGGGGGAACAGTTTGCATTGCCGGAAGCAATCCCGCTGCTGCGTGAGGTGCGACGGCGCCCGCATGATGGAAGTCTGATTGCCGTGTGCGGGGCCGATCCGCTGAACCTGGTGGGCACCTTGTTGCCCGGCAGCAAAGTGCCGGCGGTCAGCGGTAATCGGATTGTGTACCGCGATGGGTTGCCGGCGGCGGTGATGGTCGCGGGCAAGCAGCAGGTGTTGCTGGAGGTGGACCCGCAGGCGGTGCAGGAGAAGTTGATCAGGCATTAGGGGTGCCTGATCTGACGCCATCGCAGGCAAGCCAGCGCCCACATTTGTATGGGTTCACACGGTCGAGAATGTGGGCGCCGGGCGTGCCCGCGATGAGGCCAGCCCGGGCGACATCAATCACTGGGTACGCGGCTGCTCCGTCAGCACCACCGACGCCGGTACTTCGTCATCCGGCTCATCCACTGGGGCTGTGCGCTTGGGCAGCAGCACCTGCTGTGGATAAGTCTGCGCGAAGTGCACCTCATCACAGTTATCCACAAGCTTTTTCAGGCGCTGGTTGAACGCGCGACTGACTGCATATTGCCCACCCGACACGGTGCGGAATTGCGCGGTGAGTACCACGCCGTTGAGGTCCATCTTGTCGACGCCAAACACCTCCAGTGGCCCTTGCAGGTTGTACTTGAGGAACACGTCGTCGCGTATCGACTGCCCGGCTTCGCGGATCAGCTCCACGGCCTTGTCCACATCGGTGTCGTAGGTGAACTGCACCGAGAAGAACGCATAGGCAAACTGGCGTGACTGGTTGGTGACCGCCTTGATCTGCCCGAACGGCACCGAGTGCACGAAGCCCTTGCCGTCGCGCAGGCGCAGAGTGCGGATGGTCAGGCCTTCGACGGTGCCGGCATGGCCGGAGTCGAGCACCACCCAGTCGCCGATGGACAGTGTGTCTTCGATGATGATGAACAGGCCGGTGATCACGTCCTGCACCAATTGCTGGGAGCCGAAACCAATCGCCAGGCCGACCACACCGGCACCCGCCAGCAGCGGCGCGACGTTGATGCCCAGGTTGGCCATGGTGGTGATCGCGCAGATCACCACCAGGATGATTTTCACCGCATTGCGCAGCAGCGGCAGGATGGTCTTGACCCGCGTGCTGGGCTGACGGCTGGAGCGTTTGTTCACCGGTGGCTTCAGCGCTTCCTGGATCGCCGTGTCGAGCACCACCCAGAACAGCCACGTCACCAGCAGGATCAGGCCGATGCTGCTGAGCGAGTCGCTGATGGCGCGGCCCACCGAATTGCGCTGGGCGAATTCGAACAGCGAGACACCCCAGATACGCCCGAGGATTTCGATAAAGGCAATCGCCATGGCGATGCGCAGGATCGCGTGCAGCAGGCTGAGGAAGCGCTCCTTGTAGGCGCTGCTGCGCTGGATCGCCACCTGGCTGCGCGACTTGAACAGGTGTTGCAGCACGGTGCTGAGGAACACCGTGCCAATCAACAGGATGGTGGTGAACAGCGCGCAACGCAGGGCCTTCTGATTGTCGTCGCCGGCGCCGATCAGGTTGATTGCCGAGACCAGCACCATCAACAGGATCGGCCAGTACCACAGCCCCGAAAACACCCGCAGCGACTGTTGCAGCGCCGGGTGTTTCAGGCGCTGGGCCAAGGGTCGGTTGCGGATCAGGTGCGCCACCGGACGGCGCAGGCGCACCACCAGCACGCCGAAGATCACCGCGGCAAACAGGCCGGTAAACACCGCGATGCTGCTGGTGATATTGCCGCCGAGCTGACGGGCGATCTGCGGGCTGGTCAGCGCATCACTGAGGGCGGCGAGGAAGCCGATCAGGAACAGCGGCTTGGGGCAGTAATCGCGAATGATCTGCACCGCCGGGCGCTTGTGCCCTACATTGAACATCACGATGACGCACAGCAGCATCGAGGTAGAGAAGATGCCGCTGCTGGTGGCGTAGGCAAAACACAGCGCCAGCGCGCGGCCGATAGAGGTGGGTAAAAAATGGCTGACGTAGAGGGTCAGCGGCAGGCAGATCAGCGCGGGGATCGTGTAGGGCAGCACATACCCGAGCACCGCCTGCAATCGCTTGCGCTGCTGAATGAACGTGCGCTGGCTCAGGCGCCGTACGATGAGGCGCGCGAGCAACGTCAACACCGCGAAGGCGCCTATCCACACCCCCGACAGCAACAGGAAATCCCCGGCGACGCTCCACGGCGAGCGCTCGGCCGTCTGATCGACCAGCCGGCCGACTTCATCCGCGGCGCGGTCGGCACGCAAACGCCATTCATCGATCAGGTTCTGATTGAGGTCGAGCTTCTCCTGCACATCATCGATGCTGGAGCTGATGGCACCGAGCAGGCCGCCTTCGACGAGCAATTCCGGCTTGGCCGGCGCTTCGGGTTCAGGCGCGGTGGCCGCGGCTTGCAGTGCGCCGCTGGCACAAAACAGCAGCGCGCCGAGCAGTAATGCAGTCTTGAGATTCAGCAAAACACCGGGCCTCCATCAACAGGGTGTGTAAGGAACTGACGGGTTTGAACCCTGATCGTTCCCCTGTTTCGAGATCTTTGACCTGCAGGCAAATATCAAATGCCGATCCCTGGCTTTTTCCGCACAGGCCAAAACCAGACACTGCGCTCCTGAATGAAACCCACCGGAGTTGCAGCCATGCCCATTGCCTTGCTCGCGCTGACCCTCAGCGCTTTCGCCATCGGGACGACCGAGTTCGTCATCGTTGGCCTGTTACCCACTATCGGCGCCGACCTGGGTGTCGACCTGCCGTCTGCCGGCCTGTTGGTCAGCCTCTACGCCCTCGGCGTGGCCATCGGCGCGCCGGTGCTGACCGCACTCACCGGCAAGGTGCCGCGCAAATTCCTGCTGCTGTCGCTGATGGTGCTGTTCACCCTTGGCAACTTGCTGGCCTGGCAGGCGCCGAGTTATGAATCGCTGGTGCTGGCGCGGATCGTTACCGGCCTGGCCCACGGGGTGTTTTTCTCGATCGGCTCGACCATCGCCACCAGCCTGGTGCCCAAGGAAAAGGCCGCCAGCGCGATTGCCATCATGTTTACCGGCCTCACCGTCGCCCTGGTCACGGGTGTGCCGCTGGGCACCTTTATCGGCCAGCACTTCGGCTGGCGCGAAACCTTCCTCGCCGTGTCCGCCCTGGGTGTGATCGCGTTTATCGGCAGCCTGATCTACGTGCCCAAGCACATCGCCCACAGCAAACCCGCGTCGCTGCTGCAACAACTGCAAGTGCTCAAGCAACCGCGTTTGCTGCTGGTGTACGCGATGACAGCCGTCGGCTACGGTGGCTCGTTTATCGCGTTTACCTTCCTGGCGCCGATCCTTCAGGACATCTCCGGCTTCAGCGCCGGCACGGTCAGCCTGGTGCTGCTGGTGTATGGCATCTCGGTCGCGGCCGGGAACATCTGGGGCGGCAAGCTGGCGGATAAACGCGGCCCGATCAGCGCGTTGAAAATCATCTTTGCCCTGCTCGCGGCCGTGCTGTTTGTCCTGACGATGACCGCCAGCAATCCTTGGCTGGCCCTGGCCACCGTGCTGGTGTGGGGCGCGGTCGCCTTCGGCAACGTGCCCGGCCTGCAGGTGTATGTGGTGCGCCAGGCCGAACATCACACGCCGAATGCGGTGGACGTGGCGTCGGGGCTGAATATCGCCGCGTTCAACCTGGGAATCGCCGGCGGTGCCTGGGCGGGTGGTTTGATCGTGGCCCATATGGGCCTGATCCACACGGCGTGGATTGGCGGGCTGGTGGTGCTGGTGGCCCTGGCGCTGACCGCGTGGAGTGGCCGACTGGACCGCCTTGGTCCGGTGTATCCCGAGAGTTCGACACGCAGTGTGGTCGGGCACTGATCCGGTAGCACCTTCAATCCTATGTGGGAGCTGACTTGCCGGCGATGGCGGGGTGTCAGTCGATGAATTGATTGCTGACAAATCGCTATCGCAGGCAAGCCAGCTCCCACAGTTTCTACCGGGCGCTGATCCGGCAACACCTTCAATCCCACAGTTTTTTTTCCGGGCACTGATTCGGCCACGCCTCAACCCCATGTGGGAGCTGGCTTGCCTGCGATGGCGGTGGGGCAGTCGATGAATTGATTGCTGACAGATTGCCTTCGCGAGCAAGCCCGCTCCCACAGTTTTTACCGGGCGCTGATCCGGCCACGCCTCAACCCCATGTGGGAGCTGGCTTGCCGGCGATGGCGGTGGGTCAGTCGATGAATTGATTGCTGACAGATTGCCTTCGCGAGCAAGCCCGCTCCCACAGTTTTTTACCGGGCGCTGATCCGGCAACACCTTCAATCCCACAGTTTTTTCCGGGCACTGATTCGGCCACGCCTCAACCCCATGTGGGAGCTGGCTTGCCGGCGATGGCGGTGGGTCAGTCGATGAATTCATTGCTGACAGATTGCCTTCGCGAGCAAGCCCGCTCCCACAGTTTTAGCGGGTGCCGTCTGTAGGACCGTGGAAACTTTCGCGCAAATAGCGCAGTCATTCCAGAACGGAGGTCACTCGACCCACCATTCACGGGAGTCACCATGGCGGCGATTCATATCGGCATTTCCGGCTGGCGCTACACGCCCTGGCGCGGGGATTTCTACCCCGAGGGGCTGACCCAGAAACGCGAGTTGCAGTTTGCGTCACGTGCCGTCAACAGCATTGAAATCAATGGCTCGTTCTACGCGCTGCAAACCCCCAAGCGCTACGCCGAGTGGTACGCCGACACCCCTGAAGACTTCATGTTCAGCGTCAAGGCACCGCGCTATATCACGCATATCCTGCGCCTGCGTGAGGTGCACAAGCCAATGGCGAATTTCTTCGCCTCCGGGGTACTGGAGCTGCAGGAAAAACTCGGCCCCATCCTTTGGCAATTTCCGCCCAGCTTCACCTTCGACCCAGCGCTGTTCGAAGCCTTCCTCGCCGACTTGCCCACTGACACGGTGCAAGCCGCGACCCTCGCCCGCCAGCATGAGCCACGCCTGAACGGCAAGGCGAGCCTGCAGGCTCATGGCAAGCGCGCCCTGCGTCATGCGGTGGAGATCCGACACAAGAGTTTTGCGGTGCCTGAGTTTGTGCAGATGCTGGCTCGGCACGGCGTGGCCCTGGTGGTGGCGGACACCGCCGGCAAGTGGCCGTACCTTGAAGACGTCACCGCCAATTTCCTCTACCTGCGTTTGCATGGCGACAAGCAGCTGTACGCCAGCGGCTACACCGATGAAGCCCTCGAGCGCTGGGGTAATCGCATCGAGCGCTGGGCACACGGCAAGCAGCCTACGGATGCGCACCTGGTCGACCCGCAGCGCAAGCCCGCCGCGCGCAAGCAGCGCGAGGTCTTCTGTTTTTTCGACAACGACATCAAGGTGCGGGCGCCCTTCGATGCCCGTCAGTTGCTTGGGCGTTTCGGGCTGGATAAGCACCTCCTCACCGAACCCGGCAAGTTGCCTGAACCCGGGGTGTTGCCATGACACAGCCGGAATGGGTACCCATCGCCCCCACCACCGCGATAACGCGTTTTACCGTGTTGACGGTGAATATTCACAAGGGCTTCACTGCGCTGAATCGGCGTTTCATCCTGCCCGAGTTGCGTGAAGCGGTGCGCAGTATCGGCGCCGATATGGTGTTCCTGCAGGAAATCCATGGCACCCACGAGCGCCATCCCCAGCGCTATAGCGACTGGCCGAACATGCCGCAGTACGAGTTTCTCGCCGACAGCATCTGGCCGCAGTTCGCCTACGGGCGCAACGCGGTCTACCCGCATGGCGACCACGGCAATGCGCTGCTGTCGAAATTCCAGATCGTGCGCTACGACAACCTCGACATTTCGCAAAGCGGGCATGAAAACCGTGGCCTGTTGCATTGCGTGCTGCGCCTGCCGGGCACCGGCCAAGAGGTGCACGCGATCTGTATTCACCTGGGCCTGCGCGAGGTGCATCGCCAGCAGCAATTGCGCTTGCTGGAGCAGCGCATCCGCGAGATTCCGGCCGATGCACCGTTGGTGGTTGCCGGCGATTTCAACGACTGGCGCCAGCGTGCCGATCTCAGCCAGAGCGGCCTGAAGGAAGTGTTCATCGAAACCCACGGCAAACCTGCACGCACCTTCCCGGCGCGCCTGCCATTGCTGCCGCTGGACCGCATTTATGTGCGCAACGTGAAGGTGCATAACCCGCGAGTGCTCACTGCCCGCCCCTGGTCACATTTGTCAGACCACGCGCCCCTGTCGGTGGAGATTGAGCTATGAACGTTGCCGTGGAACACATCGCTACCGATCAGCCGCCGGATGAAGCCAAGGCCCGCGACCTGGATTACGGCTGGCAGAGCGACAACCGGGTCGAGTTGCTGGAGAACGGCGAGGCGTATTTCCCCCGGGTCTTCGAAGCGATGCGTGAAGCGCATCGGGAGATCCTGCTGGAGACCTTTATCCTCTTCGAAGACAAGGTCGGCCACGAGCTGCAGGGCATCCTCATCGAGGCGGCGCAACGCGGGGTCAAGGTGGTGGTAAGCCTGGACGGTTTTGGCTGCGGCGAGCTGAGCCCGGGGTTTCTCGGTGAGCTGGCGGAGGCAGGAGTGACGGTGCAGATGTTTGACCCGGCGTCCAAGACACTGGGCATCCGCACCAACTGGTTTCGCCGCCTGCACCGCAAGATTGTGGTGGTGGATGCGGCCGTGGCGTTTATCGGAGGGATCAATTTTTCCGCCGACCATCTGGGCGATTTCGGCCCCGAAGCCAAGCAGGATTACGCGGTGCAGGTGACCGGCCCGGCAGTGGCCGACCTGCATCATTTCGCCCTCGCGCAAAGTGGTCGACAGGTCCGCACACGCCGCGGCTGGCGCCGGCGCCAGCAACGGCCTTCACTGTGGGCCACCGAGAAAGGCAAAGGCCTGGTGCGCCTGATCTATCGCGACAACGTCCAGCATCGCGACGACATCGAAGAGGCGTATATCCACGCCCTGAGCAAGGCGCAGAAACGCGTGGTGATCGCCAACGCGTATTTCTTCCCCGGCTACCGCCTGCTGCGCGAGATTCGTAACGCCGCGCGCCGTGGCGTGCACGTGCAGCTGATCATGCAGGGCCAGCCTGACGTGCTGCTGGCCAAGCTGGCTGCGCGCATGCTCTACGACTACCTGCTCAAGGACGGTGTGGTGATTCACGAATATTGCCAACGGCCGCTGCACGGCAAGGTTGCGCTGGTGGATGACGAATGGAGCACCGTCGGTTCGAGCAACCTCGACCCGCTGAGCCTGTCGTTGAACCTGGAAGCCAATGTGCTGATTCGTGACCGCGCCTTCAACCAGCAGTTGTACGAGCGCCTGGAAGTACTCGCTGACACGCATTGCCGGACCATGCCGGAGAACCGCAAGCCGCGCCTGTGGCTGTGGCGGCTGACCGTGGGTTTCCTGGTGTTCCATGTGATGCGCCACTTCCCCGCGCTGACGGGCTGGTTGCCGGCGCACAAGCCCCGCCTGAAACCTTTCGAGCGTTCGCCCCATGACGTCTGAAGCCAGCGGTTCTCGGTTCGCGCGCTGGAAGAAACCGCTGACTGTCGCGTTCTTCCTGTTGTTGATCGTGCTGTTCACCCTGCTCGCCCGGCGCATCGACTGGAGCGAGGTGTTCGAGACCCTTGGCAATTTCAAGGTGCGCACGCTGATCATCGCGGGCGGGCTGACAGCGTGCAGCTTTGTCGTCTACGCCTGCTTCGACCTGATCGGCCGCACCTACATTCGTCAGCCCCTGCGCTGGAAACAGATCCTGCCAGTGGGCATCATCAGCTATGCGTTCAACCTCAACCTGAGCGCCTGGGTCGGTGGGATTGCCATGCGCTATCGGCTGTATTCGCGGCTGGGGGTGAGCACTGGCAACATCGCCAAGATCCTCGGCCTGAGCCTCGCCACCAATTGGTTTGGCTATATGGCCTTGGCCGGGGTGGTGTTCAGCAGCGGTTTGGTGACGATGCCGCCAGGGTGGAAAGTCAGCAGCGGTGCCTTGCAGGGCATTGGTGTGTTGCTGGTCCTGGCCAGCCTGGGGTATCTGGCGGCCTGCCAGTTTTCGAAAAAGCGCGCCTGGTCGATTCGCGGGATCGAGATCAACCTGCCGTCGCTGCGCATGGCATGTCTGCAATTGGCGCTGGGGGCGTTGAACTGGTCGTTGATGGCCGCGGTGATTTTCACCTTGCTGCCGGCGAAACTGGATTATCCGCTCGTGCTCGGCGTGTTGCTGATCAGCGCGATTGCCGGCGTGATCACGCATATCCCCGCCGGGCTGGGCGTGCTGGAGGCGGTGTTTATTGCTCTGCTGCAACATGAAGCCTCGCGCGGCAGTTTGCTTGCCGGGCTGATTGCCTACCGCGCGATCTACTTTATTCTGCCGCTGCTGATCGCGCTGGTGATGTACGTCGGTGTCGAGGCGAAGGCCAAGGCGTTGCGGGTGAAGAAAACACCGGCTTGAGAAAGATGTTGCCGGGTGCATCGCTATCGATGGCAAGCCAGCGCCTACATTGCGGTGCGTTCCCCTGCAGGTGTCGGCTTGCCGCCAATAGCGATCCAAAGCCCCCCTATTGGGACTGGATAATGCTCAACCGCTCGCCCACCACCATCTCGGTAATCCAGTCCACCAGGATCGAGGTGTAGGCCTGCTGGGACACTGGATCGCTAAGGGAGTGATCCGCGCCATCGATGATGCGGTGAGTCAGCGAGTGCGTCTGCTGGCAGGCCGCGCGGTAGCTCATGATGGTCGCATGGGGCACATGGTCGTCGGTTTCCGATTCGACGATCAGCACATCCCCGGTGAATTGCGCGCAGGCATGCAGCGCGCGATTGGTCTCAGCGTGGACCAGCGTGCTGCGGTAATCCATCAGGTCGGCCTTGTCCAAATCGCGCTTGGGCTTAAGCCATTCCTGATCGCGATACAGCGCCGGCACACGCAGCGCCAGCCAGCGCACCGGGCGCAACGAGGTCAGAATCGCCGCCAGGTAACCGCCGTAGCTGGTTCCCACCACCGCCACTGCGGAGGTGTCGATGGCCGGGTGCGAGAGCAGCCGGTCATAGGCTGCCAGCAGGTCGCGCAGGTTGTCTTCGCGGGTGACGCGCGACAACGGGATACCGGTGCCGGCATGCCCCCGCAGGTCGAAGGTCAGGCACACGCAGCCGAGGCCGGCGATGCCTTTGGCACGCTCCAGGTCGCGCTCCTGGCTACCTCCCCAGCCGTGCACAAACAACACGCCCGGCACTTTGGATTTGGGGCTCAGGAAGGTGGCGCTCATCTGTTCGTCGTCGATATCGATCACAATGCTTTCGCTTCTAGCCGTCATAAGATTTAACCGTCACATACTTGAGAAGAAACTCGCTGTTTTCCGCCGGGCCGCGGTACACCTCGATGGCATCGGCCGGCAGCGCCTGCTCCACGTAGGTTTCCACCGAGGACACCCGGATCGCGCGTAGACCGGGGTGGTTGATGAAGCTTTGCAACGCCGCGACTTCCGCGCTGCTGGCCCCGCCCATGCGCCAGGATTGTTCGAGCACGCCACTGCGGCGCTGGCCGTCACTGTCCAGGCCCTGGGCGATGTCGTAGTTGCGCCGCGAGGCATAGAAGCCAGGGTAGGCCTCATCGGCGGCCGCTTCGAAAACCTGCGCTTGTTCGATGGCCTGGCGCACGTCGTCCGGCAGCGCGAGGGCGAGCAGCTTTTCGTAGTCGCCCGGGACCACGATTAAATCGGAACCGCCGTACACCTCTTCGCCGTGTGCGTCTTGTGTCAGGAACTGCTCGCCGCAATAACTGAGCACGTGCTCGCCAATAAAGCTCTGGCCCACGCTGTGGGTGATGACGTCGTGCAAGTCCTGCTCCAGCACCACGCCGCTCTCAAACAGTTGCGCGGCGTTCGGTCGCGCCAGCACCACATCGAACGCGTCGAGACTGCGGATCACTTCCTGGCCACGCCCGGCGCAGGCATGCACCGGTTTCAAACGGATCGGGCCGCTGTAGAGCAAGCGTGTCGCGGCTTCGCGTGCATCCTGCAGGGCAAATACGCTGAGGCCGTCGAGCACGACGTCGCGTACCCGCTCGCAGAACAATGGCGACCAGCCGGGTGGGGTCACCGCATCAGGGCCCAAAACGCCATGGCTGATGGCTTTGGTGCAGATAAAGTCGTGATCCACATAGCCGCCCCAAAGGTCTTCGGGGCCATTGACGTTCAGCGCGCGGGCCTGGGCCGCGCCGACCAGGGTCTGCGTGGGCAACAGGTAGAGGGCTCGGTCGGCGTGCTGGTCGGGGTCGTAGCTGCCGCCGAACTTCAGCCCGAGGATCTGCGCCAGCCAGCGCGCCAGCGCACGATTGGTTTCCACCTCATGCTGTGGCGCCCCCTCCCGCGTGGAGTGGGCAACTACGAGTTTCTTGCGATTCTTCGGGGTCATGCGTCCCCCTTGGCCTTCCCGCCATGTGTGTAGTGGGAAGGTTGCAGGGATCAGGCCAAGGTGCTTTCAAAGAGGATGCGAGTGAAATCAATCGCTTGTCGAAAAAGCGATGGCAGTTGGCCTGTTTGATTCTGCACGACGCCGCCTTGATGCTGCGGCGTTCTGCACGATTCACACGCCGAAACGGTTGCGATAATCGCTGGGGGCCAGGCCAGTGATCTTCTTGAAGATGGCTCGAAATGCACTGGGGTCCTGGTAGCCCACGGTCCAGGCGATATGGTCGATGGTGCCGTTGGTGAACTCCAGCATCTGCCGCGCCTTGCCGACGCGCAGGTGCTGGCAGTATTCGGTGGGTTTCAAGCCGGTGGCGGCGCGAAACCGCCGCAGGAAGGTGCGTTCTTCCAGGCCCGCCTCCTGCGCCATCGCCGCCACCGACACGTCCACTGCGCCACTGGCTTGCAGCCAATGCTGCACCTTGAGGATCGCGCTGTCGCCGTGCCCCAGGATCGGCGCAAAGTTGCTGCCGCATTGGCTGGCGCTGTCACTGTGTTCGATCACCAGGAAGCGCGCGGTACCGGCGGCGATGCTCGGGCCCATCAGGCGATCGACCAGGCGCAGGCCCAGTTCGGACCAGGCCATCAGCCCGGCAGTGGTGATCAGGTCGCCGTCATCGACGATAGGTTTATCGGCCTCCAGGCGCACCGCCGGATACCGTGTGGCGAAGGCACTGGCGGAGGACCAATGGGTGGTGGCGCTGCGCCCGTCCAACAGGCCGCTGCGCGCCAGCATGATTGAGCCGATGCACACACCACCGAGCACTGTGCCCACCGCATGTTGCTGGCGAATCCACTCGAGCAGCGCGGGCGGTGCCTGTTCTTCGCTGAACTCACCGATTGAAGGCGGCACCAGCAGGGCCATCATCGGTTGCTCAGGGCCGGGGTGAGTGTCGAATACCCGCGCAGGCGTGCCATGGGCATCCACCTGCCAGTGGCTGACCCGCAGCAACGGCAGTTGCGCGGATTGATGCTCGGCAGCAATCCGGTTGGCCACCCCGAACAAATCGGTCAGGCCGTGGACAGCCGCCAACTGTGCACCGTGGTAGATCAACACGCCCAGCTCCACAACCGCCATTGTCAGTTTTCCCCCTGTTATTGTCGGTGCAGCCAATCCCGCGCGCCGGCGCCAGCTAACATACTGGCCCCATCAACCCATCACGAGGCAACACCCATGGCCAAGCAAGCGCTCATCCTAATCGATATCCAGAACGACTACTTCCCCCAGGGCAAGTGGCCGCTCGACGGCGTGGAAGCCGCGGCAGACAAGGCCGCGCAGGTGCTCCAGGCCTTTCGCCAGGCGGGCGATGCGGTGATTCATGTGCGCCATGAATTTACCTCGGATGACGCGCCCTTCTTCACCCCGGGCTCCGAGGGCGCTTATTTGCACCCCAAGGTGCTGAATGAGGGCAGCGAGCCGGTGGTGCTCAAGCATTTCGTCAATGCGTTTCGCGAGACCAACCTGCGCGCACTGCTGGAACAACGCAGCATCACGGAGTTGGTGGTGGTCGGCAGCATGAGCCATATGTGCATTGATGCGGTGGTGCGAGCGGCGGCGGACTTGGGCTACAAGGTCACACTGATCCATGACGCCTGCGCCACGCGGGACCTGGAATTCAATGGCAAGGTGATCCCGGCGGCGCACGTGCATGACACCTACATGGCATCGTTGGCGTTTGGTTATGCCGGCGTGGTGTCGGCACAGGAGTATTTGCAGGCACAAGCGGCGGCCGCGTAACCGCCACTCGTGTGGAACGCCTCAGCGCGTGGCGATGATGAACAGGCGCGGAAATGGCAGCAACACGGTGCCATCGTTCAGGGCTGGATAAGCTTGGGTAATTCGCGCCTGATATTCACGTAGGAAGGCGGCCTTTTCTTCGTCGGTCAACGGCGCCAGAAACGGCCGCAACGCCGAGGCCTTGAACCACTCCACCACAGCCGCGTGGTCAGCCAGTGGATGCAGGTACGTGGTGCGCCAGACGTCCACGGTGCTGTGTTTGCTCAGCAACTCGTAATAGTAGTTCGCGCTGTGCCGCTCATTGTGTTTGACCGTACCGATCCTGGCCGCCCATGGGCCGTCGGCAGCCACCTCGCGGGCCAGCCGGTGGGCAGGTTCGTCGAGGTTGTCCGGTGTCTGCACGGCCAGCGTGCCGCCGGGCGTCAGTTGGTTGACCAGATGCGGGTAGAGCGTGGCGTGGTCGGGCAGCCATTGCAGGGAGGCATTGGCCAGGATCACATCGTAAGCCTGTGCAGGGCGCCAGGCACCGATATCCGCCAGTTCGAAGCTCAACGCCGGCAGCCGTTTGCGGGCATCGACCAGCATGTCATCGGAGCTGTCCATGCCCGTGACGTGCGCCTGCGGGAAGCGCTCGGCGAGTACTTCGGTGGAATTGCCGGGGCCGCAGCCCAGGTCAACGGCATTGCGCACCTCAGTATTCGGAATGGCCGCGACCAGGTCACGGACGGGACGAGTGCGCTGCTGTTCGAACATCGTGTACTGCTTGGCTGACCAGGTCATCACGGCTTTCCTTCTTTTTGAGGTTGGCTACAGCCTAATTCTTGTGAGCCATGAGAACAAATGCCAGGATTGGCTACCTCCCATACCTCAAAAGTATTCCTATGCTGGAGCTTCGCCAACTCAGAGCTTTCGTTGCCATTGCCGAAGAAGGCTACATCACCCGCGCTGCGCAACGCCTGGGCATGCAGCAGCCACCGTTGACGCGCTTGCTGCAAAGCCTTGAAGCCGAATTGGACGTGGTGCTGATGGAACGCCTGCCACGCGGCGTGCGGCCGACCCCGGCCGGGTTGGCCCTGCTGGATGAAGCACGCGAGGTGCTGGCGCGCGTCGACGGTGTCGCCGATGTCGTGCGTCGCGCCGCTCGGGGAGAACGCGGGCGCCTGGCCATCGGCTTTACCAGCTCAGCGGCCTTGCACCCGTTTGTACCGAGTGTATTGCGGCTGTTTCGGGAAACCTTCGTGGGAGTCTCGGTCGTACTGGAGGAAGCCGGAACCGGCGAACTACTGGACGCGCTGGCGCATGAGAAACTCGACGCGGCGTTTATCCGCTCACCGCTCAGCGGCACGCAATCATTGCAGGACGAGCCGATCCTGGTGGAGCCGATGTTGCTGGCGCTGCCGACCGATCATCCGTTGGCGATCGACTTTGACATCCCCCTGCCCCTGTCTGCGCTGGCCACCGAGTCTTTCGTGCTCTATCGCCGTCGTGTCGGACTGGGGTTGTATGACGCAATCCTGGTGGCCTGCCGTGAAGCGGGGTTCAGTCCGCAGGTGGTCCAGGAAGCCCCGCGCATGACCGCCACGTTGAGCCTGGTGGCTGCGGGTCTTGGGGTGTCGATTGTGCCGGCGTCGATGCAGCGCCTGCGCGGGGATGGCATCGTCTACCGGGAGTTGAGCGAGTGCCGCAGCCTGGTGGCGCCCTTGCATCTGGCGACGCGGGTGGGTGATGGCTCGGCAGTGCTGCAACGCTTCAAGGAAATGGTGGTGCGAGCGGCCTCGACAGACGCCTGACAAACGGCAATAAAAAACCCCCGAGGCTTGCGCCGTCGGGGGTTTTGCTCGTTCCGGTGGTTAAACCTTAGAACGGGATATCATCGTCAAAGCTGTCGAAATCCGGCGCAGGCTGCGGCGCGGCCTGTTGTGGCGCTGGACGCGACTCACGCTGTGGCTGCTGGCTTGGCTGCGGACGCGACTGTTGTGGACGCGGTGCCGAGTTGGACATGCCGCCCTGGCCCTGTTGGTCGCCCTGTGGACGGCCGCCCAGCAGTTGCATGGTGCCTTGCATGTCGACCACGATTTCGGTGGTGTAACGCTTGATGCCGTCTTTTTCCCACTCGCGGGTCTGCAGCTTGCCTTCGATGTAGACCTGCGAACCTTTGCGCAGGTACTCACCGGCGATCTCGGCGACCTTGCCGAACATCGATACGCGGTGCCATTCGGTTTTCTCGACCTTCTGGCCGGTCTGCTTGTCGGTCCACTGTTCGCTGGTCGCCAGACTCAGGTTGGTCACGGCGTTACCGTTAGGCAAGTAGCGAACTTCGGGATCCTGGCCGCATGTACCGACCAATATGACTTTGTTAACCCCACGGGCCATAACGTTCTCCTAGGCTGGGCGCGCTGTCGGCACTGGGTTGACCAGTTGCTCGAGCGTCGCGCGATCCAATAATTCGGTGTCCAGTTTGATGTAAATGGCCGCCTCTTCAGCGACCACGACTGCATCTGTTACCCCTACGACGGCCTTCAGGCGCTCTACCAGACCGCTTTCACGGATCGCCTCTGGCGACAGCGGCAAACGCAGACTTGTGACGTAGGGAGGTTCGCGCATGGTAACAGCAAAGGCCAGCCAAAGTGCAGCCAGCCCGGCGCATCCGAGGAACACAACCGACAAACCGCCATGCTGGAACATCCAGCCGCCCATGATGCCGCCCAGTGCGGAACCCAGGAACTGGCTGGTGGAATACACCCCCATCGCAGTGCCCTTGCCCCCGGCCGGTGAAACTTTGCTGATCAGCGACGGCAGCGAGGCCTCCAGCAGGTTGAACGCGGTGAAGAACACCACCGTGCCGATTACCAGCGTCCGCAGGCTGTCGCCGAACTGCCAGAAGAATAGCTCAGTGAGCATCAGCGTCGTGACGGCGCCGAGCAAAACTCGTTTCATTTTGCGTTTCTTCTCGCCGTAGATGATGAACGGGATCATGGCGAAGAACGAAACCAGCAGCGCTGTCAGGTAGACCCACCAGTGCTGCTCCTTGGGCAGACCGGCTTTTTCCACCAATGCGAGAGGCAAGGCGACGAAGCTGCACATCAGCATCGCGTGCAATACGAAGATACCTAAATCCAGGCGCAGCAGGTCCGGGTGCTTGAGCGTCGGTAATAACGCCTTGCGTGCGACACCCGATTCACGGTGCTGCAGGGTGCCGGTCGAGCGCGGCACCATAAAGGCCACGATCACGATACCGAACAACGCCATGCCGCCAGTGGCCAGGAACAGCCCGTGCAAACCGAAGGCACGCGTGAGCAAGGGGCCGACCACCATCGCCACGGCGAAGGACAGACCGATGGTCATGCCGATCATGGCCATGGCCTTGGTGCGGTGTTGCTCGCGGGTCAGGTCCGACAACAGCGCCATGACAGCGGCGGAAATTGCCCCGGCGCCTTGCAGGATTCGTCCGGCGATCACGCCCCAGATCGAATCGGACTGGGCCGCGAGCACACTGCCGAGGGCGAACACGATCAGCCCCAGGTAAATCACCGGACGACGGCCGATGCGGTCGGAAATGATCCCGAAAGGAATCTGGAAAATTGCCTGGGTCAGGCCATAGGCGCCAATCGCCAGGCCGATCAATGCGGGGGTCGCGCCTGCGAGGTCCATCCCATAGGTCGCCAGCACCGGCAACACCATGAACATGCCAAGCATACGGAAGGCGAACACCAGGGCCAGACCGCTTGCTGCTCGGGTCTCGCCGCTACTCATGCGTTCGCTGTGGGGATCGTGCATGGAAAAACCTCGTGTGAACCGGCGGCGATTCTACCAGTCCCATCGATTGAGAGGGTATATGCGGCGGTTTGCCGCGCAGCTTTCATGTAAGGCTGCAAGCGGCCTTTTGACAGTGTATATTCATCCAGTCTTTAGCCGTATACTCCGGCATTATTTACGCCCGCCGTGCGAGGCCATCTTGGACAAGATCCTGATTCGTGGGGCTAGAACCCACAACCTGAAGAACATCGACCTGACCCTGCCCCGGGACAAACTGATCGTCATCACCGGCCTGTCCGGCTCCGGCAAATCGTCCCTGGCGTTCGACACGCTGTATGCCGAAGGCCAGCGCCGCTATGTGGAGTCGCTGTCGGCCTACGCCCGCCAGTTCCTGTCGATGATGGAAAAGCCAGACGTCGACACCATTGAAGGCCTGTCGCCGGCGATCTCCATCGAACAGAAGTCGACCTCCCATAACCCACGTTCCACCGTGGGCACCATTACCGAGATCTACGACTACCTGCGCCTGCTCTACGCGCGAGTAGGTATTCCGCGCTGCCCGGACCACGACATTCCGCTGGAGGCCCAGACCGTCAGCCAGATGGTCGACCTGGTGCTGGCGCAGCCGGAAGGCGCGAAGCTGATGCTGCTGGCACCAGTGATTCGCGAGCGCAAGGGTGAACACCTTTCGGTCTTCGAAGAGCTGCGTGCGCAAGGTTTTGTACGCGCGCGCATCAATGGCAAGCTCTATGAGCTGGACGAAGCGCCCAAGCTCGACAAGCAGAAGAAGCACTCGATCGATGTGGTGGTCGACCGCTTCAAAGTGCGCGCCGACCTGCAGCAGCGTTTGGCGGAATCGTTCGAGACCGCGCTGAAGCTGGCCGATGGCATCGCCCTGGTCGCGCCGATGGACGACGAGCCAGGCGAAGAGATCATCTTCTCCGCGCGCTTCGCCTGCCCGATCTGTGGCCACGCCATCAGCGAGCTGGAACCCAAGCTGTTTTCCTTCAACAACCCGGCCGGCGCCTGCCCGACCTGTGATGGCCTGGGCGTGAAGCAATTCTTCGACATCAAGCGCCTGGTGAATGGCGAACTGACGCTGGCGGAGGGGGCGATACGCGGCTGGGACAGGCGCAACGTCTATTACTTCCAGATGCTCGGGTCGTTGGCCTCCCACTATAAGTTCAGTCTTGAAGTGCCCTTCAACCAACTGCCGGCCGACCAGCAGAAGGTCATTCTCAACGGCAGTGGTTCGCAGAACGTCGACTTCAAGTACCTGAACGACCGTGGCGACATCGTCAAGCGCTCGCACCCGTTCGAAGGCATCGTGCCGAACCTGGAACGCCGTTACCGCGAGACCGAGTCGGCAAGCGTGCGCGAGGAGCTGGCGAAATTCCTCAGCACCCAGCCGTGCCCGGATTGCCGTGGCACGCGCCTGCGCCGTGAGGCCCGGCATGTTTGGGTCGGCGAGAAGACCCTGCCGGCGGTGACCAACCTGCCAATCGGCGATGCCTGTGAATACTTTGGCGTACTGAAGCTGACCGGACGCCGCGGGGAAATTGCCGACAAGATCCTCAAGGAAATCCGCGAGCGCCTGCAGTTCCTGGTTAACGTGGGCCTGGACTACCTGTCGCTGGATCGCAGCGCCGATACCTTGTCCGGCGGTGAGGCCCAGCGGATTCGACTGGCCAGCCAGATCGGTGCCGGCCTCGTGGGCGTGCTGTATATCCTTGATGAACCTTCGATTGGCCTGCATCAGCGCGACAACGACCGCCTCCTGGGTACGCTGAAACACCTGCGGGATATCGGCAACACGGTGATCGTGGTCGAGCACGATGAAGACGCGATCCGCCTGGCGGATTATGTCGTCGACATTGGCCCGGGTGCGGGTGTGCATGGCGGGCATATCGTCGCTGAGGGCACACCTGCTGAAGTCATGGCGCACCCGGACTCGCTGACCGGCAAATACTTGTCTGGCCGCGTGAAGATTGAAGTGCCGGCCAAGCGCACACCGCGCAACAAGAAGCTCGCGCTGCACCTCAAGGGAGCGCGTGGCAACAACCTGCGCAACGTGGACTTGGAGATCCCCTTGGGCCTGTTGACCTGCGTGACCGGCGTGTCCGGCTCGGGCAAGTCGACGCTGATCAACAACACGCTGTTCCCGCTGAGTGCCACCGCCCTGAATGGCGCAACTACGCTGGAAGCTGCGGCGCACGACAGCATCAAGGGCCTGGAACACCTGGACAAGGTGGTCGATATCGACCAGAGCCCGATTGGCCGTACACCGCGCTCCAACCCGGCAACCTACACCGGGCTGTTCACGCCGATTCGCGAGCTGTTCGCCGGTGTACCGGAGTCCCGCTCGCGGGGCTACGGGCCGGGCCGGTTCTCGTTCAACGTCAAGGGGGGGCGCTGCGAGGCGTGCCAGGGCGATGGCTTGATCAAGGTCGAGATGCACTTCCTGCCGGACATCTACGTGCCATGCGATGTGTGCAAGAGCAAGCGCTATAACCGCGAAACCCTGGAGATCAAATACAAGGGCAAGAGCATCCACGAAACCCTCGAGATGACCATCGAGGAAGCCCGGGTGTTCTTCGACGCCGTCCCGGCGTTGGCGCGCAAGCTGCAGACACTGATGGATGTGGGCCTGTCGTATATCAAGCTGGGGCAATCGGCGACCACCCTGTCCGGCGGTGAAGCGCAGCGGGTGAAGTTGTCGCGCGAGCTGTCCAAGCGCGATACAGGCAAGACCTTGTATATCCTCGATGAGCCAACCACCGGCCTGCACTTCGCGGATATCCAGCAACTGCTGGACGTGCTGCACCGCCTGCGGGACCACGGCAACACCGTGGTAGTGATCGAGCACAACCTGGATGTGATCAAGACCGCCGACTGGCTGGTAGACCTGGGGCCGGAAGGCGGCTCCAAGGGCGGCCAGATCATTGCAGTGGGGACGCCGGAGCAGGTCTCCGAGATGCCACAGTCCCACACCGGTTACTACTTGAAACCGCTGCTGGCGCGCGATCGGGCCTGACCTTCCCGGGCTCAATAAAAAGCCCCTGTCACTTCAAGATGACAGGGGCTTTTTTGTAGCCGGAAATCAGAACTGCGATTGCAGGTAGTTCTCCAGGCCGATCAGCTTGATCAGGCCAAGCTGTTTTTCCAGCCAGTAGGTGTGATCTTCTTCGGTATCGTTCAACTGCACCCGCAGGATTTCCCGAGTGACGTAGTCGTTGTGCTGCTCGCAAAGCTCGATGCCTTTGCAGAGGGCGGCACGGACCTTGTACTCGAGGCGAAGATCGGCAGCGAGCATGTCAGGCACCGTGGTGCCCACATCCAGATCGTCGGGCCGCATACGTGGCGTGCCTTCGAGCATCAGGATACGGCGCATCAGAGCGTCGGCGTGCTGTGCCTCTTCTTCCATTTCGTGGTTGATACGCTCGTAGAGCTCGGTAAAGCCCCAGTCTTCGTACATACGCGAGTGGATGAAATATTGGTCACGAGCTGCCAGTTCGCCCGTCAGCAACGTGTTGAGGTAATCGATTACGTCGGGGTGACCTTGCATCGCCCTACATCTCCCTGCTTGAAAGCCTGTAGTTTGAACCATGCTGACCTATAGGTCACGGGATCAACGGCAGAAAAGTGAAGATTTCCGGAGAAAAGTAGCTGAAATAACGCAAAAACCGCCCAAATGAGGGCGGTTCTGCTTATCGTTTAGAGTTGGTTAAGCGATACACCCAGTGCCTTTGCGATTGCTTCTCCATAAGCAGGGTCTGCCTTGTAGAAGTGCTGCAATTGACGCTGAACCACATCGCTGGAAACCCCGGACATTGCACCGGCGATGTTACTGGTGAGCAATGCTTTCTGCTCATCATTCATCAGGCGGAACAGCGCACCTGCATGGCTGTAGTAATCGGTGTCTTCGCGGTGATCGTAGCGATCCGCGGCACCGCTCAGCGCCAGGGCAGGCTCAGCGTACTGCGGCGCTTGCTTCGGTGCGTCACTGTAGCTGTTAGGCTCATAGTTGGGCGCCGCACCACCGTTGCTGCCGAATGCCATCGAGCCGTCACGCTGGTAGCTATTTACCGGGCTACGCGGGGCATTCACCGGCAGTTGCTGGTGATTCGTGCCGACGCGGTAGCGGTGGGCATCTGCGTACGCGAACACACGCCCCTGCAGCATGCGGTCTGGCGACAAGCCAACACCTGGCACCATGTTGCTCGGACCGAACGCAGCTTGTTCCACTTCGGCGAAATAGTTCTGCGGATTGCGATTAAGCTCCAGCTCACCCACTTCGATCAGCGGAAACTCTTTCTGCGACCAGGTCTTGGTTACGTCGAAAGGGTTCTCATAGTGAGCGTTTGCCTGGGCTTCAGTCATGATCTGGATGCAGACGCGCCATTTCGGGAAATCACCGCGCTCGATTGCACCGAACAAGTCGCGCTGGGCGTAATCAGGATCGGTACCGGCCAGGCGCGCAGCCTCGGCAGGCGCCAGGTTCTTGATGCCTTGCTTGGTCTTGTAGTGCCACTTCACCCAGTGACGCTCGCCCTTGGCGTTGATCAGGCTGTAGGTATGGCTGCCGAAGCCATGCATGTGACGGTAGCCATCGGGGATGCCACGGTCCGAAAACAGGATGGTGACCTGGTGCAGCGCCTCAGGGGAGTGCGACCAGAAGTCCCACATCATCTGCGCGCTTTTCAAGTTGCTTTGCGGCAGACGCTTCTGCGTGTGGATGAAATCAGGGAACTTCAATGGATCACGAATGAAGAATACCGGCGTGTTGTTACCCACGATGTCCCAGTTGCCTTCTTCGGTGTAGAACTTCAGGGCGAAACCACGCGGATCGCGCTCGGTGTCAGCCGAACCACGCTCGCCGCCTACCGTGGAAAACCGCAGGAAGGTTGGGGTTTGCTTGCCAATAGACTCGAACAGTTTGGCACTGGTGTATTGAGTAATGTCTTTTGTCACGGTGAATGTACCGTAAGCACCCGAGCCTTTGGCGTGTACGCGACGCTCAGGGATGTTCTCACGGTTGAAATGGGCAAGCTTCTCGATCAGGTGAAAGTCGTCAAGAAGCAGCGGGCCACGAGGGCCGGCGGAACGGGAATTCTGGTTATCCGCAACGGGCGCGCCACTGGCAGTAGTAAGGATTTTGTTCTGGCTCATGCTCAATTTTCCTCAGGTCGGACTTGGAACTGCCGGCTATCGGCTTGGAGGAAGTATCGATCATCAACATGACGTCTACAAATTCATTAAATTGCAGACATCAATAGAGAAAAACTACCGACAATCCCTCCATTCATAGTGCCAATCTTGACCTGACGAAAGCTTGTACACGTGGCGCTTTTATTACGCGCACAAAAAAACCGGGCACTAGGCCCGGTTCTTCATTACAGCTTGTCGTCTTACTCGGCGCTTACAGCTTCGCCAGCAGTAGCACGATCAACCAACTCGACGTACGCCATAGGCGCGTTGTCGCCAGCGCGGAAGCCGCACTTGAGGATGCGCAGGTAGCCACCCTCACGGGTAGCATAACGCTTGCCCAGGTCGTTGAAGAGCTTACCAACGATAGCTTTCGAACGAGTACGGTCGAAAGCCAGACGGCGGTTAGCCAGGCTGTCTGTCTTGGCCAAAGTAATCAGCGGCTCAGCAACGCGACGCAGTTCTTTAGCTTTCGGCAGTGTAGTTTTGATCAGCTCGTGCTCGAACAGCGACACCGCCATGTTTTGGAACATGGCCTTGCGGTGCGAGCTGGTACGGCTCAGGTGACGACCACTTTTACGATGACGCATGGTTCATTCCTTACCAAACTCACGTTCGGTGATTACGACGATCAGGCAGTCGCCTTGTCGTCCTTCTTAAGACTTGCAGGCGGCCAGTTGTCGAGGCGCATGCCGAGGGACAGACCGCGGGAGGCCAGAACGTCCTTGATTTCAGTCAAGGATTTCTTGCCCAGGTTCGGAGTCTTCAACAGTTCTACTTCGGTACGCTGAATCAGGTCGCCGATGTAGTAAATGTTTTCCGCCTTAAGGCAGTTAGCCGAACGTACAGTCAGTTCCAGATCGTCAACCGGGCGAAGCAGGATCGGATCGATCTCGTCTTCCTGCTCGATTACCACTGGTTCGCTGTCACCTTTGAGGTCGACGAACGCAGCCAACTGCTGTTGCAGAATGGTTGCAGCGCGGCGGATAGCCTCTTCAGGATCCAGAGTACCGTTGGTTTCCAGATCAATAACCAGCTTGTCCAGGTTAGTACGCTGCTCGACACGGGCGTTTTCCACCACGTATGCGATACGGCGAACCGGGCTGAACGAAGAGTCAAGCTGCAAGCGACCAATGCTGCGGCTTTCGTCTTCATCGCTCTGACGCGAGTCGGCCGGTTCATAACCACGACCACGAGCTACGGTGAGCTTCATGTTCAGGGCGCCGTTAGACGCCAGGTTAGCGATTACGTGATCGGGGTTAACGATCTCGACATCATGATCCAGCTGAATATCGGCAGCGGTAACCACCCCCGAACCCTTCTTCGACAAGGTCAGCGTAACTTCGTCACGGCCGTGCAGCTTGATAGCCAGACCTTTAAGGTTCAACAGGATTTCAATTACGTCTTCCTGTACACCTTCGATGGCGCTGTACTCGTGGAGCACACCGTCAATCTCGGCCTCGACTACTGCACAGCCGGGCATTGAGGACAACAGGATGCGGCGCAGCGCGTTGCCCAGGGTGTGGCCAAAACCACGCTCGAGAGGCTCGAGAGTGATCTTGGCGCGGGTTGGACTGACAACCTGCACATCAATGTGGCGGGGTGTCAGGAACTCATTTACCGAAATCTGCATGGATGCACCTATTTTCTAGCCCTTACTTGGAGTAGAGCTCGACAATCAGGCTTTCGTTGATGTCGGCGGACAGATCACTGCGAGCAGGAACGTTCTTGAAAACGCCCGACTTCTTCTCAGTGTCTACTTCTACCCATTCTACGCGGCCACGTTGGGCACACAGATCGAGAGCTTGGACAATGCGAAGTTGGTTTTTTGCTTTCTCGCGAACTGCGACCACGTCACCAGCACGAACCTGGTAGGACGGAACGTTTACGGTCTGACCGTTAACGCTGATCGACTTGTGCGATACCAGCTGACGGGATTCGGCACGAGTCGAACCAAAGCCCATACGGTATACAACGTTGTCCAGACGGCATTCGAGCAGTTGCAGCAGGTTTTCACCGGTTGCACCTTTCTTGCCAGCAGCTTCTTTGTAGTAGCCGCTGAACTGACGCTCGAGAACGCCGTAGATACGACGGACCTTCTGCTTTTCACGCAGTTGGGTGCCGTAATCGGACTGGCGACCGCGGCGTTGGCCGTGGATACCAGGTGCTGCTTCAATGTTGCACTTCGATTCGATCGCGCGCACGCCGCTCTTCAGGAAGAGATCGGTGCCTTCGCGACGAGCGAGTTTGCATTTTGGACCAATGTAACGAGCCATTCTTTACAATCTCCTGGATTACACGCGGCGCTTCTTCGGCGGACGGCACCCGTTGTGCGGGATTGGCGTCACGTCGGTGATGCTGGCGATCTTATAGCCACAGCCGTTCAAAGCACGGACAGCAGACTCACGACCTGGACCTGGACCTTTGACGTTAACGTCGAGGTTTTTCAGGCCGTATTCCAGCGCAGCTTGACCAGCACGTTCAGCAGCTACTTGAGCAGCAAACGGCGTGGACTTGCGGGAACCGCGGAAACCCGAACCACCGGAGGTAGCCCAAGAAAGCGCGTTACCTTGACGGTCGGTGATGGTCACGATGGTGTTGTTAAAAGAAGCATGGATGTGGGCGATGCCATCAACCACTGTCTTTTTAACTTTTTTACGAGGACGAGCAGCAGGTTTTGCCATGATAATTTTCCTGTCGATTCGCTGGGGCGATTACTTGCGGATCGGCTTACGCGGACCTTTACGGGTACGCGCGTTAGTCTTGGTACGCTGACCGCGTACTGGAAGACCACGACGATGACGCAGACCGCGATAGCAACCGAGGTCCATCAAACGCTTGATTTTCATGTTGATTTCGCGACGCAGGTCACCTTCAGTGGTGAACTTCGCCACTTCGCCACGCAGCTGTTCAATCTGCTCGTCGCTCAGATCCTTGATCTTAGCGGCTGGGTTTACCCCAGCAACTGCGCAAATTTTCTGCGCAGTAGTGCGACCAACACCATAGATGTAGGTCAGCGAGATAACAGTGTGCTTGTTATCTGGAATGTTAACGCCTGCAATACGGGCCATTCAGTGGGACTCCAATTGACAGCTACCTACGCCCCGGAAGCCAAGAAATAGGGCGCGAGATAATATCGCTGTAATAACAAATAATCAACCCGGCAGCGCACTAGCTGCCGGGCTTCAAGCGGATCACACTCAGCCTTGGCGCTGTTTGTGACGCGGTTCCGCGCTGCAAATTACTCGAACAACACCTTCGCGGCGAATAATCTTGCAGTTACGGCACAGCTTTTTCACCGATGCACGAACTTTCATCACCAACTCCTCGAACCTTATGGGGTACTCAGCGCAACATGCCGCTGCCGTAGCCCTTCAGGTTGGCTTTCTTCATCAGGGATTCGTACTGGTGCGAAACGAGGTGCGATTGTACTTGGGACATGAAGTCCATCACAACCACGACCACGATCAGCAACGAGGTCCCGCCAAGGTAGAACGGAACGTTTGCTGCAACCACCAGGAACTGGGGCAACAAGCACACGGCCGTCATATATAGAGCACCGAACAGGGTCAAACGAGTCAGAACGCCATCAATGTAGCGTGCAGACTGCTCACCTGGACGAATACCCGGAATAAAGGCACCGGACTTCTTCAGGTTTTCCGCTACGTCTTTCGGATTGAACATCAACGCCGTATAGAAGAAGCAGAAGAAAATAATCCCTGCACTAAACAGCAGAATATTCAACGGCTGACCAGGAGCGATCGACTGAGAGAGGTCCTGCAGCCAGCCCATATTTTCAGACTGACCAAACCAGGTACCCAACGAAGCCGGAAACAGCAAAATGCTGCTCGCGAAAATTGCCGGAATAACACCGGCCATATTCACTTTCAGCGGCAAGTGGCTGGTCTGCGCAGCAAAAACCTTACGGCCCTGCTGACGCTTGGCGTAGTGAACAGCAATACGACGCTGGCCACGCTCAATGAACACCACAAAACCGATAATCGCTACTGCCAGCAAACCGATGGCAACCAGGGCGAAAATATTGATATCACCCTGACGCGCAGACTCGAAAGACTGCCCGATTGCTCTCGGAAGACCGGCGACGATACCTGCGAAAATCAACATCGAGATACCGTTGCCAACACCACGCTCAGTAATCTGCTCACCCAGCCACATCATGAACATCGCACCAGCCACAAAAGTGGATACCGCGACGAAATGGAAGCCAAAGTCACCAGTGAACGCAACACCCTGCCCGGCCAGGCCAACGGACATGCCGATAGCTTGAACCAGGGCGAGGATGACAGTGCCGTAGCGGGTGTACTGGCTAATCTTGCGACGGCCAGCTTCACCTTCCTTCTTCAACTGCTCCAGCTGCGGGCTGACGGCGGTCATCAGTTGCATGATGATCGATGCCGAAATGTACGGCATGATCCCCAGTGCAAAGATGCTCATCCGTTCCAGCGCGCCGCCGGAAAACATGTTGAACAAGCTAAGAATGGTCCCCTCATTCTGTCGAAACAGGTCTGCGAGTCGGTCCGGGTTGATACCTGGAACCGGGATGTGTGCGCCTATTCGGTAGACGATAATCGCCAGGAACAGAAAACGCAGACGAGCCCAAAGTTCAGACATACCGCCTTTGCCGAGCGCTGAGAGAGCACCTTGCTTAGCCATTTATTCCTCGAACTTGCCGCCAGCTGCTTCGATAGCCGAACGCGCACCTTTGGTGGCGCCGATTCCCTTGCCGATAGTGACAGCGCGAGTCACTTCACCGGACAGCATGATTTTCACACGCTGTACGTTGACGTTGATCACGTTGGCATCTTTCAGGGTCTGCACAGTAACGATGTCGCCTTCCACTTTGGCCAGCTCGGACAGACGCACTTCTGCGCGATCCATGGCTTTCAGGGAAACGAAACCGAACTTAGGCAGGCGACGATGCAGCGGCTGTTGACCGCCTTCAAAGCCTGGAGCAATGGTGCCACCGGAGCGGGAGGTTTGACCTTTGTGGCCACGGCCACCAGTCTTACCCAAACCGCTACCGATACCACGGCCCGGACGATGCTTTTCGCGACGGGAACCCGGCGCTGGACTCAGATCATTGAGTTTCATCGATTAACCCTCTACACGCAGCATGTAGTAAGCCTTGTTGATCATCCCGCGATTCTCGGGAGTATCCTGGACTTCTACAGTGTGACCGATGCGACGCAGACCCAGACCTTTAACGCACAGTTTGTGGTTAGGGATGCGGCCGGTCATGCTTTTGATCAGCGTTACTTTAACGGTAGCCATGATCAGAAGATCTCCTGGACGCTTTTGCCACGCTTGGCGGCAATGGATTCAGGGGATTGCATAGCTTTCAAACCTTTGAAAGTGGCGTGAACCACGTTTACCGGGTTAGTCGAGCCGTAGCACTTGGCCAGAACGTTCTGAACGCCAGCAACTTCGAGGACAGCACGCATAGCGCCGCCAGCGATGATACCGGTACCTTCAGAAGCAGGCTGCATGTACACCTTCGAAGCGCCATGAGCGGACTTCATTGCGTACTGCAGCGTGGTGCCGTTCAGATCAACTTGGATCATGTTGCGGCGAGCAGCTTCCATTGCCTTCTGGATCGCAGCAGGCACTTCACGCGACTTGCCACGGCCGAAGCCAACGCGCCCTTTACCATCACCCACCACGGTCAACGCGGTGAAAGTGAAGATACGGCCGCCTTTAACGGTTTTGGCTACGCGGTTAACTTGAACCAGCTTCTCAATGTAGCCTTCGTCGCGCTTTTGGTCGTTATTTGACATAACTTAGAACTCCAGCCCAGCTTCACGAGCAGCATCAGCCAGCGCTTTAACGCGGCCGTGGTACTTGAAGCCAGAGCGGTCGAAAGCCACTTGCGAGACGCCAGCGGCCTTAGCACGCGTAGCGACCAGCTGGCCAACCTTTGTGGCCGCGTCGATGTTGCCAGTGGCACCATCACGCAGTTCTTTATCCAAAGTCGAGGCGCTTGCCAGGACTTTGTTGCCGTCGGCCGAGATGACCTGGGCGTAGATGTGCTGCGACGAGCGGAACACGCAGAGACGCACGACTTCGAGTTCGTGCATTTTCAGGCGTGCTTTGCGAGCGCGACGCAGTCGAGTAACTTTTTTGTCGGTCATTTGCTATGCCCTACTTCTTCTTGGCTTCTTTACGACGGACGACTTCGTCCGCGTAGCGCACACCTTTGCCTTTGTACGGCTCTGGTGGACGGAAGTCGCGGATCTCAGCAGCCACTTGACCTACCAGCTGCTTATCGATGCCCTTGATCAGGATATCGGTCTGGCTAGGAGTCTCAGCGGTGATGCCTTCCGGCAGTTCGTAATCCACTGGGTGCGAGAAGCCAAGGGCCAGGTTCAAAACCGTGCCTTTTGCTTGCGCTTTGTAACCAACACCGACCAGCTGGAGCTTACGCTCGAAGCCTTGGCTTACGCCTTGGACCATGTTGTTTACCAACGCACGCGTGGTACCGGCCATTGCGCGAGTTTGTTGATCGCCATTGCGAGCAGCGAAACGCAGCTCACCAGCTTCTTCAACGATCTCAACGGACGAATGGATGTTCAGTTCAAGAGTACCCTTGGCACCCTTCACCGAAAGCTGTTGGCCTGCGAATTTGACTTCGACACCGGCTGGCAGCTTAACGGGGTTCTTAGCGACGCGAGACATGCTTATCCCCCCTTAGAACACAGTGCAAAGAACTTCGCCGCCGACACCGGCAGCGCGCGCAGCACGATCCGTCATCACACCTTTGTTGGTGGAGACGATAGACACGCCAAGACCGCCACGAACTTTCGGCAGATCCTCAGCGGACTTGTACTGACGCAGGCCTGGACGGCTAACGCGCTTCACTTCCTCGATGACCGAACGGCCTTCGAAGTACTTCAGCTCGATGGACAGCAGTGGCTTGGTTTCGCTGCTGATCTGATAACCCGCAATGTAGCCTTCGTCTTTCAGGACTTTGGCAACAGCTACCTTCAACTTGGAAGATGGCATGCTTACGACGGACTTTTCAGCCATCTGGGCATTACGGATACGAGTTAGCATGTCCGCTAACGGGTCCTGCATACTCATGGGCTAGACGCTCCTAATACAAAAAAATTAGCCTTGCGGCTACATATGTCGCCGAGAATCTCCGAGCATAGAAAACACGGGCTCAGGCGAGCCGGGTATTCTAGACACACTCCGGAAATGAAACAAGCCCCAAAAGGGGCTTGTTCCAGATTCAAGGTCACCGGTGGTCAGTATCTTGCGATACCTCCCACCTGGACGCTGAAAGTACTTACCAGCTGGCTTTAACCAGACCTGGTACGTCACCACGCATTGCCGCTTCACGCAGTTTGTTACGGCCGAGGCCGAACTTGCGGTAAACGCCGTGTGGACGACCGGTCAGGCGGCAGCGGTTACGCATGCGCGAAGCGCTTGCGTCACGTGGCTGCTTCTGCAGAGCAACTGTAGCTTCCCAACGCGCTTCTGGACTTGCGTTCAGATCAACGATGATCGCTTTCAGTGCTGCACGCTTCTTGGCGTACTTGGCAACCGTGAGCTGACGCTTCAGCTCGCGGTTTTTCATGCTCATCTTGGCCATGGTCCTACTCCAATCAGTTGCGGAACGGGAATTTGAATGCACGCAGCAGAGCGCGGCCTTCATCATCGTTCTTGGCAGTGGTGGTCAGGGTGATGTCCAGACCGCGGAGAGCATCGATCTTGTCGTAGTCGATTTCCGGGAAGATGATCTGCTCTTTCACGCCCATGCTGTAGTTACCACGACCATCGAAGGACTTGGCATTCAGGCCGCGGAAGTCGCGAACCCGAGGCAGGGAGATCGACAGCAGACGATCCAGGAATTCGTACATACGCTCACGGCGCAGGGTCACTTTGACGCCGATCGGCCAACCTTCACGGACTTTAAAGCCAGCGATGGATTTCCGAGCGTAAGTCACAACGACCTTTTGACCGGTGATCTTTTCCAGGTCAGCAACAGCGTGCTCGATGACTTTTTTGTCGCCGATCGCTTCGCCCAGACCCATGTTCAGGGTGATTTTGGTAACGCGCGGAACTTCCATCACGTTCCCGAGCTTAAGTTCTTCCTTAAGCTTGGGGGCGATTTCCTTCCGGTAAATCTCTTGTAGTCGTGCCATGGTCTTATCTACCTAGCAGTGTTCAAGCATCAACCGCTTTTTGGGTCGACTTGAAGACACGAATTTTCTTACCGTCTTCTACTTTGAAACCAACACGATCAGCCTTGTTGGTTTCGCCGTTGAAGATGGCGACGTTAGAAGCGTGCAGTGGCGCTTCTTTCTCGACGATACCGCCCTGTACGCCCGACATCGGGTTAGGCTTGGTATGACGCTTGACCAGGTTCAGACCACCAACGACCAGACGGTCGTCAGCGAGAACCTTCAGCACCTTACCGCGCTTACCTTTGTCTTTGCCGGCGATCACGATGATCTCGTCGTCACGACGAATCTTTTGCATGTCGGATCTCCTTACAGCACTTCTGGGGCGAGCGAGACGATCTTCATGAACTTCTCAGTACGAAGTTCACGGGTCACTGGCCCAAAGATACGGGTGCCGATCGGCTCTTGCTTGTTGTTCAGAAGAACAGCAGCGTTGCCATCAAAGCGGATAATGGAGCCATCTGCACGGCGTACGCCGTGACGAGTGCGGACTACAACAGCAGTCATCACTTGGCCTTTTTTCACCTTACCGCGAGGAATTGCTTCCTTCACGGTAACTTTGATGATGTCACCGATACCAGCGTAACGACGATGGGAGCCACCCAGCACCTTGATGCACATAACACGGCGAGCGCCGCTGTTATCGGCCACATCGAGCATGGATTGAGTCTGAATCATATAATTTCTCCGACCCCTAGTCCTTAGACTTCCACAGCGCGTTCGAGAACATCAACCAGTGCCCAAGACTTGGTCTTGGCCAGCGGACGAGTTTCACGAATAGTGACTTTGTCGCCGATGTGGCACTGATTGGTTTCGTCGTGCGCGTGCAGCTTAGTCGAACGCTTAACATATTTACCGTAGATCGGGTGCTTAACGCGACGCTCGATCAAAACGGTGATGGTTTTGTCCATCTTGTCGCTGACAACACGGCCAGTCAGCGTACGGACAGTCTTTTCGGCTTCAGCCATGATCACTTACCTGCCTGCTGGTTGAGCACAGTCTTCACGCGAGCGATGTCACGCTTAACTTGCGAGAGCAGATGAGACTGCCCCAACTGGCCAGTTGCTTTCTGCATACGCAGATTGAACTGGTCGCGCAGCAGGCCGAGCAGTTGCTCGTTCAGCTGCTGTGCGGATTTTTCACGAAGTTCATTCGCTTTCATCACATCACCGTCCGTTTAACAAAGGAGGTGGCGAGCGGCAGCTTTGCAGCAGCCAGGGCGAAAGCCTCACGCGCCAGCTCTTCAGAAACACCCTCGATTTCATACAGGACTTTGCCTGGCTGAATCTGGGCTACCCAGTATTCCACGTTACCCTTACCTTTACCCATCCGAACCTCGAGAGGTTTTTTGGAGATCGGCTTGTCCGGGAATACACGGATCCAGATCTTGCCGCCACGTTTTACGTGACGGGTCAGAGCACGACGCGCTGACTCGATCTGACGAGCGGTGAGACGACCACGAGCTACAGACTTCAGCGCGAACTCGCCGAAGCTGACTTTGCTACCGCGCTGAGCCAGACCACGGTTGTGGCCTGTCATCTGCTTGCGGAACTTCGTACGCTTAGGTTGCAACATTTGGCGTACCCCTTACTTAGCAGCTTTTTTACGAGGCGCTGGTGCTTGTGGTTTCAGTTCTTCTTGGCGACCACCAATTACTTCGCCTTTGAAGATCCAAACCTTTACACCGATCACACCGTAAGTGGTGTGAGCTTCGTAGTTGGCATAGTCGATGTCGGCACGCAGGGTGTGCAGTGGCACACGACCTTCGCGATACCATTCAGTACGTGCGATTTCAGCACCGCCGAGACGACCGCTCACTTGGATTTTGATGCCTTTGGCACCAATGCGCATGGCGTTCTGTACGGCGCGCTTCATAGCGCGACGGAACATTACGCGACGCTCCAGCTGCTGAGCTACGCTCTGCGCAACCAGCATACCGTCGAGCTCCGGCTTGCGGATCTCTTCGATATTGATGTGCACAGGCACACCCATTTGCTTGGTCAGGTCCTGACGCAGTTTCTCAACATCTTCACCTTTCTTCCCGATAACGATACCTGGACGAGCGGTGTGGATGGTGATACGTGCAGTTTGGGCCGGACGATGGATATCGATACGGCTTACGGACGCGCTTTTTAGTTTGTCTTGGAGATACTCACGCACCTTCAGATCAGCGAACAAGTAGTCCGCATAAGTCCGACCGTCTGCGTACCAGACGGAGGTGTGCTCCTTGACGATTCCCAGGCGAATGCCAATGGGATGTACTTTCTGACCCATCTCTTCGACTCCGTTACTTGTCAGCAACCTTGACAGTGATATGGCAAGACCGCTTGACGATGCGATCAGCACGGCCTTTGGCACGTGGCATGATGCGCTTCAGCGAACGCCCTTCGTTGACGAAAACGGTGCTGACCTTCAGGTCATCAACGTCTGCGCCTTCGTTATGCTCGGCGTTGGCTACGGCCGACTCCAGCACTTTCTTCATGATCTCGGCGGCTTTCTTACTGCTGAAAGCCAACAGGTTGAGCGCTTCGCCCACCTTCTTCCCGCGGATCTGGTCGGCGACCAAGCGGGCTTTCTGGGCGGAGATTCGAGCGCCCGACAACTTAGCGGCTACTTCCATTTCCTTACCCCTTAACGCTTGGCTTTCTTGTCTGCCACGTGCCCACGATAAGTGCGGGTACCGGCAAACTCGCCTAGTTTGTGGCCGACCATGTCTTCGTTAACGAGAACTGGGACGTGTTGACGACCGTTGTGTACTGCGATGGTCAGACCGACCATTTGTGGCAGGATCATCGAACGACGCGACCAGGTCTTAACTGGTTTGCGATCGTTCTTTTCCGCCGCCACTTCGATCTTCTTCAGTAGGTGAAGATCAATAAAAGGACCTTTTTTCAGAGAACGTGGCACTGTCGTATCCCTCTATTTACTTGCGACGACGGACGATCATTTTGTCGGTACGCTTATTACCACGAGTCTTCGCGCCCTTAGTCGGGAAGCCCCATGGCGATACCGGATGACGACCACCAGAGGTACGACCTTCACCACCACCGTGTGGGTGGTCAACCGGGTTCATGGCAACACCACGAACGGTTGGGCGAACGCCACGCCAGCGTTTGGCACCAGCTTTACCCAGCGAACGCAGGCTGTGCTCGGAGTTCGAGACTTCACCCAGGGTCGCGCGGCATTCAGCCAGCACTTTACGCATCTCACCAGAACGCAGACGCAGGGTCACGTAGACACCTTCACGAGCGATCAGCTGAGCCGAAGCACCAGCGGAACGAGCGATTTGCGCGCCTTTACCTGGCTTCAATTCGATGCCGTGTACGGTGCTACCAACTGGAATGTTACGCAGTTGCAGAGCGTTGCCCGGCTTGATCGGTGCCAGGGCACCTGCGATCAGCTGGTCGCCAGCGCTCACGCCTTTAGGGGCGATGATGTAGCGACGCTCGCCATCTGCGTACAGCAGCAGAGCGATGTGAGCAGTACGGTTTGGATCGTATTCGATACGCTCGACAGTGGCAGCGATGCCATCTTTGTCGTTACGACGGAAGTCGACCAGACGATAATGCTGCTTATGGCCACCACCGATGTGACGAGTGGTAATACGACCATTGTTGTTACGACCACCAGACTTCGATTTCTTCTCGAGCAGCGGTGCGTGAGGAGCGCCTTTATGCAGCTCCTGGTTGACCACCTTGACCACAAAACGGCGGCCAGGGGAAGTCGGTTTGCATTTAACGATTGCCATGATGCACCCCTTCCTTACTCAGCACTGCTGCTGAAATCGAGATCTTGGCCTGGCTGAAGGGAGATAACTGCCTTCTTCCAGTCATTACGCTTGCCCAGACCGCGAGCAGTGCGCTTGCTCTTACCCAGAACATTCAGGGTAGTAACACGCTCTACTTTCACGCTGAACAGGCTTTCGACGGCCTTCTTGATTTCCAGCTTGGTTGCATCGGTTGCAACCTTGAAAACGAACTGGCCTTTCTTGTCAGCCAGAACCGTAGCCTTTTCGGAAACGTGCGGGCCAAGCAGAACTTTAAATACGCGTTCCTGGTTCATCCCAGCAGCTCCTCGAATTTCTTCACGGCCGACACGGTGATCAACACCTTGTCGTATGCGATCAGACTAACTGGATCGGAACCTTGCACGTCACGTACATCAACGTGTGGCAGGTTGCGAGCAGCCAGGTACAGGTTCTGATCAACAGCTTCAGACACGATCAAAACGTCGGTCAGGCTCATGTTGTTCAGCTTGCCCAGCAGATCTTTGGTTTTCGGGCTTTCAACAGCGAAGTCCTGAACCACAACCAGACGATCAGTACGCACGAGTTCAGCAAGGATGGAGCGCAGTGCTGCGCGATACATCTTCTTGTTGAGCTTCTGAGAGTGATCCTGTGGACGAGCTGCGAAAGTGGTACCGCCGCCACGCCAGATTGGGCTACGGATAGTACCGGCACGAGCACGGCCAGTACCTTTCTGACGCCAAGGGCGCTTACCGCCACCACGTACGTCGGAACGGGTCTTTTGCTGCTTGCTACCTTGACGGCCGCCGGCCATGTAGGCCACGACTGCTTGGTGAACCAGCGTCTCGTTGAATTCGCCGCCAAATGTCAGTTCGGAAACTTCGATCGCTTGAGCGTCATTTACATTTAATTGCATGTCAGCTTCCCCTTAACCGCGAGCCTTGGCCGCTGGACGTACAACCAGGTTGCCGCCAGTAGCGCCAGGAACAGCACCCTTGACCAACAACAGATTGCGTTCAGCGTCGACGCGCACTACTTCGAGGGACTGCACGGTCACGCGCTCAGCGCCCATATGACCGGACATTTTTTTGCCCTTGAATACACGACCAGGAGTCTGGCACTGGCCAATAGAGCCCGGGACGCGGTGGGAAACGGAGTTACCGTGAGTGTTGTCTTGGCCACGGAAATTCCAACGCTTGATCGTACCCTGGAAGCCTTTACCCTTGGACTGACCGGTTACATCAACCAGTTGACCAGCGGCGAAGATTTCAGCGTTGATCAGATCGCCAGCCTGGTAGTCGCCGTCTTCGAGACGGAACTCCATAACAGTGCGACCAGCTGCAACGTTTGCTTTAGCGAAGTGACCTGCTTGAGCAGCAGTCACGCGCGAAGCACGACGCTCGCCGACAGTGACTTGCACTGCACGATAGCCATCGGTTTCTTCAGTTTTGAACTGGGTGACGCGATTCGGCTCGATCTCAATGACCGTGACCGGAATGGAGACACCTTCTTCGGTGAAAATACGGGTCATACCGCATTTACGACCGACTACACCAATAGTCATGTTGTAAACCTCATGAGTGTACGGGGCTTTCACCCGCTATGGCCGCCCATTTCAGAGCGTTACACGACTAAGACCCAAGTCTTAGCCGAGGCTGATCTGTACTTCCACACCGGCCGCCAGATCGAGCTTCATAAGTGCATCAACGGTTTTATCCGTTGGCTGGACGATGTCCAGTACGCGCTTATGAGTACGGATCTCGTACTGGTCACGCGCGTCTTTGTTGACGTGCGGGGAGACCAGAACGGTGAACCGCTCTTTACGGGTAGGCAGTGGAATTGGACCACGCACTTGAGCACCAGTACGTTTCGCGGTTTCCACGATTTCCTGGGTGGATTGGTCGATCAGGCGATGGTCAAAAGCCTTCAACCTGATACGGATTTGCTGATTTTGCATTGGATTTCAGACTCCGGCTGCTATTCCCAGCGAGCGCAATACGCCCGTTAAAAGGAGGCGCAATTCTATAGACGCCCCAGATAGGTGTCAACCCAATAAAAAAGGCCCCCGCTAAGCGGGGGCCTTCTCAAAAAATCGAGCTATCTCAGAAGAGATAATTACTCGATGATTTTAGCTACAACGCCAGCACCAACGGTACGGCCGCCTTCGCGGATTGCGAAGCGCAGACCGTCTTCCATTGCGATGGTTTTGATCAGGGTAACAGTCATTTGAATGTTATCGCCTGGCATTACCATTTCAACGCCTTCTGGCAGTTCGCAGTTACCAGTCACGTCAGTAGTACGGAAGTAGAACTGTGGACGGTAGCCTTTGAAGAACGGAGTATGACGGCCGCCTTCTTCTTTGCTCAGAACGTAAACTTCTGCGGTGAACTTGGTGTGCGGCTTAACCGAACCCGGCTTAACCAGAACCTGGCCACGCTCAACGTCGTCACGCTTGGTACCACGCAGCAGAACGCCGCAGTTCTCGCCAGCACGACCTTCGTCGAGCAGTTTGCGGAACATTTCAACACCGGTGCAGGTGGTGACGGTGGTGTCACGCAGACCAACGATTTCCAGTGGATCTTGAACGCGAACGATACCGCGCTCGATACGACCAGTCACAACAGTACCGCGACCGGAGATCGAGAATACGTCTTCGATTGGCATCAGGAACGGCTTGTCGGTCAGACGAACTGGTTCTGGGATGTAGGTATCCAGAGTTTCAACCAGTTTACGAACGGCAGTGGTGCCCATTTCGTTTTCGTCGTTACCTTCCAGAGCCATACGAGCAGAACCGATGATGATCGGAGTGTCGTCGCCTGGGAAGTCGTAAGTGCTCAGCAGATCGCGCACTTCCATCTCAACCAGTTCCAGCAGCTCAGCGTCGTCTACCAGGTCAGCCTTGTTCAGGAAAACCACGATGTACGGAACGCCTACCTGACGGGACAGCAGGATGTGCTCACGGGTTTGTGGCATCGGACCATCAGCGGCCGAGCAAACCAGGATCGCGCCGTCCATCTGGGCAGCACCAGTGATCATGTTCTTCACGTAGTCAGCGTGACCTGGGCAGTCAACGTGAGCGTAGTGACGAATAGTCGAGTTGTACTCAACGTGCGCGGTGTTGATGGTGATACCACGAGCTTTTTCTTCTGGTGCGCTGTCGATCTTGTCGAAGTCAACACGAGCCGAACCGAAAACTTCGGAGCAGACGCGAGTCAGAGCAGCGGTCAGAGTGGTTTTACCGTGGTCAACGTGGCCGATGGTGCCAACGTTTACGTGCGGTAGGGAACGATCAAATTTTTCTTTAGCCACGACAATTAACTCCTTGCCTAAAGGACTGAATCAGCCTTGTTTTTTGGATACAGTTTCAGCGATGTGCGCCGGAGCTGTGTTGTATTTTTTGAATTCCATAGAGTAGCTTGCGCGACCCTGGGACATGGAGCGAACGTCGGTCGCGTAACCGAACATCTCACCCAACGGAACCTCGGCGCGAATCACTTTGCCGGAAACCGTGTCTTCCATACCCAAGATCATGCCGCGACGACGGTTAAGGTCGCCCATGACATCACCCATATAGTCTTCAGGTGTAACAACTTCTACCGCCATGATTGGCTCAAGCAACTCACCACCGCCCTTCTGGGCCAGTTGCTTGGTTGCCATGGAAGCAGCCACCTTAAACGCCATCTCGTTGGAGTCGACGTCGTGGTAAGAACCGTCAAAAACGGTTGCTTTCAGGCCGATCAGCGGATAGCCGGCAACAACACCGTTCTTCATCTGCTCTTCGATACCCTTCTGGATAGCCGGGATGTATTCCTTAGGAACAACACCACCAACTACTTCGTTCACGAATTGCAGACCTTCCTGACCTTCGTCAGCAGGAGCAAAACGGATCCAGCAGTGACCGAACTGACCACGACCGCCGGACTGACGAACGAACTTGCCTTCGATTTCACAGTTCTTCGTGATGCGCTCACGATAGGAAACCTGAGGCTTACCGATGTTGGCTTCGACGTTGAACTCACGGCGCATCCGGTCAACCAGGATGTCCAGGTGCAACTCGCCCATGCCGGAGATGATCGTTTGACCAGTCTCTTCATCAGTCTTGACGCGGAAAGATGGATCTTCCTGAGCAAGTTTGCCCAGAGCGATACCCATTTTTTCCTGGTCATCCTTGGTCTTAGGCTCAACGGCAACCGAAATAACCGGCTCCGGGAAGTCCATGCGAACCAGGATGATTGGCTTAGCAGCGTCGCACAAAGTCTCACCAGTGGTGACGTCCTTCATGCCGATCAGGGCCGCGATGTCACCAGCGCGTACTTCCTTGATCTCTTCACGGGCGTTTGCGTGCATTTGCACCATACGACCCACGCGCTCTTTCTTGCCTTTAACCGAGTTGATCACGCCGTCGCCGGAGGCCAACACGCCCGAGTAAACGCGGACGAAGGTCAAAGTACCCACGAATGGGTCAGTAGCGATCTTGAACGCCAGAGCCGAGAACGGCTCGCTGTCATCGGCGTGACGCTCCATCTCTTCTTCCTCGTTATCAGGGTTGGTACCCTTGATAGCAGGAATGTCAGTTGGGGCAGGCAGGTAGTCGATAACGGCGTCGAGAACCAGGGGAACACCCTTGTTCTTGAAGGAAGAACCGCAAACAGCCAAGACGATCTCACCAGCGATAGTACGCTGACGCAGAGCGGCCTTGATTTCCGCGTTGGTGAGTTCTTCACCTTCGAGGTACTTGTTCATCAGTTCTTCGCTGGCTTCGGCAGCAGCCTCAACCATGTTATTGCGCCATTCGTCAGCCAGTTCCTGCAGTTCTGCAGGGATAGGCTTGCGAACAGGGACCATACCTTTGTCAGCGTCATTCCAGTAAACAGCTTCCATGTTGATCAGATCGATCTGACCCTGGAAGTTGTCTTCGGAACCGATAGCCAATTGGATTGGCACCGGGGTGTGACCCAGACGCTGCTTGATCTGACCGATCACGCGCAGGAAGTTGGCACCAGCACGGTCCATCTTGTTTACGTAAACAAGACGTGGAACGCCGTATTTGTTGGCTTGACGCCATACGGTTTCCGACTGAGGCTCAACACCCGAAGTACCACAGAACACAACGACAGCGCCGTCGAGTACGCGCAGGGAACGTTCAACTTCAATGGTGAAGTCTACGTGGCCCGGGGTATCGATTACGTTGAAGCGATGCTCATCCTTGTACTGCTTCTCGGAACCTTTCCAGAAGGCGGTAATAGCAGCAGAAGTAATGGTAATACCACGCTCCTGCTCCTGAACCATCCAGTCTGTGGTCGCGGCGCCATCATGCACCTCGCCCATTTTGTGACTTTTGCCGGTGTAAAACAGTACGCGCTCGGTGGTGGTGGTTTTACCAGCATCCACGTGAGCAACGATACCGATGTTACGGTAGCGGCTAATCGGAGTAGTACGAGCCATAAAGCCCTCGCAAAATTAGTGAAGCTAAGATTAGAAGCGGTAGTGCGAGAAAGCTTTGTTAGCTTCAGCCATACGGTGCACGTCTTCACGCTTCTTAACAGCAGCACCTTTACCTTCAGCAGCGTCCAACAGTTCGCCAGCCAAACGCAGAGCCATAGACTTCTCGCCGCGCTTACGGGCGAAGTCTACCAACCAGCGCATTGCCAGAGCGTTACGACGGGACGGACGAACTTCAACCGGAACCTGGTAAGTAGCACCGCCTACGCGGCGCGACTTCACTTCGACCAGCGGAGCGATGGCGTCGAGAGCTTTCTCGAAGATTTCCAGGGGGTCGCTGTTCTTGCGTTCTTTAACCTTTTCCAGCGCGCCATAAACGATACGCTCGGCAACGGCTTTCTTGCCGCTTTCCATCACGTGGTTCATGAACTTGGCCAGAATTTGGCTTCCGTATTTTGGATCGTCAAGCACTTCGCGCTTGGCTGCTACGCGTCTTCTTGGCATGGATAAGCCCTCAAACGGTCTTCAGGTTCGCTCGGAATCGGTGCCCTTTCGGGACGCCTCCGACCTTACTCTTATCGACTCAGAAAATAAGATGATTCAGTTTTACAAAAAGCCGCTACTACTTAGGCTTCTTGGTACCGTACTTCGAACGACCCTGGTTACGACCTTTAACGCCGGAAGTATCCAAGGAGCCGCGTACGGTGTGGTAACGAACACCTGGCAAGTCTTTTACACGACCGCCGCGGATCAGTACCACGCTGTGCTCTTGCAGGTTGTGGCCTTCACCACCGATGTACGAGGAAACCTCGAAACCGTTGGTCAGACGCACACGGCATACTTTACGCAGTGCCGAGTTAGGTTTTTTCGGCGTAGTGGTATACACGCGAGTGCATACGCCACGACGTTGCGGGCAGTTCTGCAGCGCAGGTACGTCGGATTTCTCGACGATACGCTTACGCGGCTGACGTACCAGCTGGTTGATAGTTGCCATCTACTAGCTCCACTGTTGTCTTGCGACGCTATTGTCTTGCAAGAAAAGCAAAATGGCAGGAACGAATTCCCGCCAAATTTAGGGGTACAAGAGTCTAAAGAGGATCTTGTCCCCAGTCAAGGCAAGGCCCCGACCTCCCCTCTCATCGAACCGCGACAAAATTGCCTCGATCCGACGAATGGGGGCTGCCAGGGCCCAGACTTATTTATCGCAGAACTCAGTTACCGCTAGAGTTCAGCGCTTCGGTCAGTGCAGCTTCCACTTCACTGGCGCTTACGCGCAGCGGCTTGTCAGCATCACGGCGGCGCTTGCGCTCGCTGTGGTAAGCCAAACCGGTACCTGCCGGGATCAGACGACCCACGACCACGTTTTCTTTCAGGCCGCGCAGGTAATCGCGCTTGCCGGTTACCGCTGCTTCGGTCAGTACGCGAGTGGTCTCCTGGAAGGAGGCCGCCGAGATGAACGACTCAGTGGACAACGACGCCTTGGTGATACCCAGCAGCACGCGAGTGAACTTGGAAACGAATTTCTCTTCGTTCGTCAGGCGCTCGTTTTCCACCAGCACGTGAGTCAATTCCATCTGGTCGCCCTTGATGAAACTGGAATCGCCAGACTCAGCGATTTCAACTTTACGCAGCATCTGACGCAGGATGGTCTCGATGTGCTTATCGTTGATCTTCACGCCTTGCAGGCGGTAAACGTCCTGGATCTCGTTAACGATGTACTTGGCCAGCGCACTCACACCCAGCAGACGCAGGATGTCGTGTGGATCGCTTGGACCGTCGGAGATAACTTCGCCGCGGTTTACCTGTTCGCCTTCGAACACGTTCAGGTGACGCCACTTCGGAATCAGCTCTTCATACGGATCGCTACCGTCGTTCGGGGTAATGACCAGACGGCGCTTGCCCTTGGTCTCTTTACCGAACGCGATGGTACCGCTGACTTCAGCCAGAATCGACGCTTCTTTCGGACGACGAGCTTCGAACAAGTCGGCAACACGCGGCAGACCACCGGTGATGTCACGGGTCTTCGAAGTTTCTTGCGGGATACGCGCGATAACATCACCGATCGCGATCTTCGCACCATCCGCTACACCGACCAGGGCGTTGGCTGGCAGGAAGTACTGAGCGATTACGTCAGTGCCTGGCAGCAACAAGTCCTTGCCGTTGTCATCGACCATCTTCACGGCAGGACGGATGTCTTTACCGGCAGCTGGACGATCTTTCGCGTCGAGTACTTCAATGTTGGTCATACCGGTCAATTCGTCAGTCTGACGCTTGATCGTGATGCCTTCTTCCATGCCCACGTAGGTCACGGTACCTTTCATTTCGGTAACGATTGGGTGAGTGTGCGGATCCCACTTGGCCACGATTGCGCCAGCGTCGACCTTGTCACCTTCTTTAACCGAGATCACAGCACCGTACGGCAGCTTGTAGCGCTCACGCTCACGACCGTAGTCATCAGCGATTGCCAGCTCACCGGAACGGGACACAGCAACCAGGTGGCCATCCACTCGCTCAACGTGCTTCAGGTTGTGCAGACGGACGGTACCGCCATTCTTCACCTGAACGCTGTCAGCTGCGGAGGTCCGGCTTGCCGCACCACCGATGTGGAACGTACGCATGGTCAGCTGGGTACCCGGCTCACCGATGGACTGGGCAGCGATAACGCCGACCGCTTCACCGATGTTCACCTGGTGACCACGAGCCAAGTCACGGCCGTAGCACTTGGCGCAAATGCCATAGCGGGTTTCGCAGCTGATCGGCGAGCGAACAATCACTTCGTCGATGCTGTTGAGTTCGATGAACTCGACCCACTTCTCGTCGACCAGAGTGCCGGCAGGAACGATAACTTCCTCGGTACCTGGCTTGAATACGTCACGGGCAATAACACGACCCAATACGCGTTCACCCAGCGGCTCTACAACGTCACCGCCTTCAATGTGCGGAGTCATCAGCAGGCCGTGCTCGGTGCCGCAATCGATCTCGGTTACAACCAGATCTTGTGCAACGTCTACCAGACGACGCGTCAGGTAACCGGAGTTAGCAGTTTTCAACGCGGTATCCGCCAGACCTTTACGAGCACCGTGAGTGGAGATGAAGTACTGAAGTACGCTCAAACCTTCACGGAAGTTCGCAGTAATCGGCGTTTCGATGATGGAACCGTCCGGCTTGGCCATCAGGCCACGCATACCGGCGAGCTGACGGATCTGCGCAGCAGAACCCCGCGCGCCCGAGTCGGCCATCATGTACATCGAGTTGAAGGATTCCTGGTCAACTTCGACGCCGTGGCGGTCGATGACTTTCTCTTTCGAGAGGTTGGCCATCATCGCCTTGGATACTTCGTCGTTCGCCTTGGACCAAAGGTCGATCACCTTGTTGTACTTCTCGCCCTGGGTTACCAGGCCGGAAGCGTACTGGCTTTCGATCTCTTTCACTTCGTCGGTGGCTGCACCGATGATGCGGGCTTTTTCATCCGGGATAACGAAGTCGTTAACGCCGATGGAAACGCCGGAAATGGTCGAATAAGCAAAACCGGTGTACATCAACTGGTCAGCGAAGATCACGGTCTCTTTCAAACCAACCACGCGGTAGCACTGGTTGATCAGCTTGGAGATCGCCTTTTTCTTCATCGGCAGGTTGACGACATCGTACGACAGACCTTTTGGCACAACTTGATACAACAGCGCACGGCCGACAGTGGTGTCGACGATACGGGTGTTGGTCACGCTGCCGCCGTCACGGTCGTTGACGGTTTCGTTGATCCGCACCTTGACCTTGGCGTGCAGTGCGGCTTCGCCGGCACGGAACACACGGTCAACTTCCTGCAGGTCAGCGAACACACGACCTTCGCCCTTGGCGTTGATCGCTTCACGGGTCATGTAGTACAGACCCAGTACAACGTCCTGCGACGGAACGATGATTGGCTCACCGTTGGCTGGCGACAGAATGTTGTTGGTCGACATCATCAACGCGCGCGCTTCCAACTGGGCTTCCAGTGTCAGCGGTACGTGCACGGCCATTTGGTCGCCGTCGAAGTCGGCGTTGTACGCAGCACAGACCAGCGGGTGCAGCTGAATAGCCTTACCTTCGATCAGTACCGGTTCAAACGCCTGGATACCCAGACGGTGAAGGGTCGGTGCACGGTTGAGGAGAACCGGGTGTTCACGGATCACTTCAGCGAGAACGTCCCAAACCTCTGGCAGTTCGCGCTCGACCATTTTCTTGGCGGCTTTGATGGTGGTCGCGAGACCGCGCATTTCCAGCTTGCCGAAAATGAACGGCTTGAACAGCTCGAGAGCCATCTTCTTCGGCAGACCGCACTGGTGCAGACGCAGGGTCGGGCCTACGGTAATTACCGAACGACCGGAGTAGTCAACACGCTTACCGAGCAAGTTCTGACGGAAACGACCTTGCTTACCCTTGATCATGTCGGCCAAGGATTTCAGAGGACGCTTGTTCGAACCAGTGATAGCGCGGCCACGACGACCGTTGTCGAGCAAGGCATCGACAGCTTCTTGCAACATACGCTTTTCGTTGCGCACGATGATGTCCGGAGCGGACAGGTCAAGCAGGCGCTTCAAGCGGTTGTTACGGTTGATCACGCGACGGTACAGGTCGTTGAGGTCGGAAGTCGCGAAACGACCACCATCCAACGGTACCAGCGGACGCAGATCTGGCGGCAGAACCGGCAGAACGGTCAGCACCATCCACTCTGGCAGGTTGCCGGAACCCTGGAAGGCTTCCATCAACTTCAGACGCTTGGACAGCTTCTTGATCTTGGTTTCGGAGTTGGTTTGCGGAATCTCTTCACGCAGACGGCCAATCTCGTGCTCCAGGTCGATAGCGTGCAGCAGTTCGCGGACAGCTTCGGCACCCATGCGGGCATCGAAATCGTCACCGAATTCTTCCAGCGCTTCGAAGTACTGCTCGTCGTTCAGCAGCTGACCTTTTTCAAGGGTGGTCATGCCTGGATCGATAACGACATAGCTCTCGAAGTAGAGAACGCGTTCGATATCACGCAGGGTCATGTCCATCAGCAAGCCGATACGGGACGGCAGCGATTTCAGGAACCAGATGTGGGCAACCGGCGAAGCCAGCTCGATGTGCGCCATGCGCTCACGACGAACCTTGGCCAGTGCAACTTCAACGCCGCACTTCTCGCAGATCACACCACGGTGCTTCAAGCGCTTGTACTTACCGCACAGGCACTCGTAATCCTTTACCGGGCCAAAGATCTTGGCGCAGAACAGGCCGTCACGCTCAGGTTTGAACGTACGGTAGTTGATGGTTTCCGGCTTTTTAACTTCACCGAACGACCACGAACGGATCATCTCAGGCGATGCCAATCCAATACGGATGGCGTCGAACTCTTCGACTTGACCCTGGTTTTTCAGCAAATTCAGTAGGTCTTTCAAGGCCTTTCCTCCTGGCGGAGCAGAGAGCGGGCTAAACGGCCCCGCTCTCGATTCGCGTCACGTGTTATTCGGTTTCCAGATCGATATCGATGCCGAGGGAACGAATTTCTTTGATCAACACGTTGAAGGACTCGGGCATGCCCGGCTCCATACGGTGATCGCCGTCCACGATGTTTTTGTACATCTTGGTCCGACCGTTCACATCGTCCGACTTCACTGTGAGCATTTCTTGCAGAGTGTAAGCAGCACCGTATGCTTCCAGTGCCCAGACCTCCATCTCCCCGAAACGCTGACCACCGAACTGAGCCTTACCACCCAGCGGCTGCTGGGTAACGAGGCTGTACGAACCGGTAGAACGAGCGTGCATCTTGTCGTCTACCAAGTGGTTCAGCTTCAGCATGTACATGTAGCCAACAGTAACCGGGCGCTCGAACTTGTTGCCGGTACGGCCGTCGAACAGCTGCATCTGGCCGCTTTCTGGCAGGTCTGCCAGTTTCAGCATGGCCTTGATTTCGCTTTCCTTGGCACCGTCGAACACCGGGGTAGCCATTGGAACGCCGCCGCGCAGGTTCTTCGCCAGATCCAGGATTTCCTGGTCGGAGAAGGTATCCAGCTCTTCGTTGCGACCGCCGATCTCGTTGTAGATCTCGTGCAGGAACTTACGCAGGTCTGCGACCTTGCGCTGCTCTTCGATCATACGGTTGATCTTCTCGCCCAGACCTTTGGCCGCGAGGCCCAGGTGGGTTTCAAGGATCTGACCAACGTTCATACGCGAAGGTACGCCCAACGGGTTGAGGACGACGTCGACCGGTGTGCCATTGGCATCGTGCGGCATGTCTTCAACCGGCATGATCACGGAGACCACACCTTTGTTACCGTGACGACCGGCCATCTTGTCGCCCGGTTGGATGCGACGACGGATTGCCAGGTAAACCTTGACGATTTTCAGCACGCCTGGAGCCAGGTCATCGCCTTGCTGCAGTTTGCGCTTCTTGTCTTCGAACTTGTCGTCCAGCAGACGGCGACGATCAACGATATAGGCCTGGGCCTTCTCGAGCTGCTCGTTCAGAGCATCTTCAGCCATGCGCAGTTTGAACCACTGGCCGTGCTCAAGACCGTCGAGAACTTCGTCGGTGATGTCCTGACCTTTCTTCAGACCTGCGCCGCCTTCAGCCTTGTGGCCTACCAGGGCGGAACGCAGACGTTCGAAGGTCGCGCCTTCAACGATACGGAACTCTTCGTTCAGATCCTTGCGGATCTCGTCGAGCTGGGTCTTCTCGATGGACAGTGCACGAGCATCACGCTCAACGCCGTCACGGGTGAAGACCTGTACGTCGATGACAGTACCCTTGGTACCGGTAGGTACGCGCAGGGAGGTGTCTTTAACGTCGCTGGCTTTTTCACCGAAGATCGCACGCAGCAGTTTTTCTTCTGGAGTCAGTTGGGTCTCGCCTTTCGGAGTGACCTTACCTACCAGGATGTCGCCTGCGCCAACTTCAGCACCTACATAAACGATACCGGCTTCGTCCAGCTTGTTCAGTGCAGCTTCACCCACGTTCGGGATGTCTGCAGTGATTTCCTCTGGCCCAAGCTTGGTGTCACGTGCCACACAGGTCAGTTCCTGAATGTGGATCGTGGTGAAACGGTCTTCTTGAACAACACGCTCGGACAGGCAGATGGAGTCTTCGAAGTTGAAGCCGTTCCATGCCATGAACGCGATGCGCATGTTCTGGCCCAGTGCCAGTTCACCCATGTCGGTGGACGGGCCGTCGGCCATGATGTCGCTACGCTGAACGCGATCACCCTTGCTCACCAGCGGACGCTGGTTGATGCAGGTGTTCTGGTTCGAGCGGGTGTATTTGGTCAGGTTGTAGATGTCGACACCGGCTTCGCCAGTTTCAACTTCGTCATCGGCAACACGGACCACGATACGGCTGGCATCAACGGAGTCGATCACGCCGCCACGACGAGCCACGACGCAAACGCCGGAGTCACGGGCTACGTTACGCTCCATGCCGGTACCTACCAGCGGCTTGTCAGCGCGCAGGGTCGGTACAGCTTGACGCTGCATGTTGGAACCCATCAACGCACGGTTGGCGTCGTCGTGCTCGAGGAACGGGATCAGCGACGCTGCAACCGAAACTACCTGCTTCGGCGAAACGTCCATCAAGGTGACGTCTTCCGGCGCCTTGACGGTGAACTCGTTCAAGTGACGAACCGCTACCAGCTCGTCGACCAGGACTTTCTTGTCGTTCATCGTGGCCGAGGCCTGGGCGATCACGTGATCCGCTTCTTCGATGGCGGACAGGAACACGATCTCGTCGGTGACCAGAGCGTCTTTCACCACACGGTACGGGCTCTCGAGGAAGCCGTACTGGTTGGTGCGCGCATACGCAGCCAGGGAGTTGATCAGACCGATGTTCGGACCTTCCGGCGTTTCGATCGGGCAAACACGACCGTAGTGCGTCGGGTGTACGTCACGAACTTCAAAGCCTGCACGCTCACGGGTCAGACCGCCTGGGCCCAGTGCCGAAACACGGCGCTTGTGGGTGATCTCGGAGAGCGGGTTGTTCTGGTCCATGAACTGCGAGAGCTGGCTGGAGCCGAAGAACTCTTTCACCGCCGCAGCCACTGGCTTGGCGTTGATCAGGTCTTGTGGCATCAGGCCTTCGCTTTCAGCCATCGACAGACGCTCTTTGACCGCACGCTCAACACGCACCAGGCCAACGCGGAACTGGTTCTCGGCCATTTCGCCTACGCAGCGAACACGACGGTTACCCAGGTGGTCGATGTCATCGACGATGCCTTTACCGTTACGGATGTCGACCAGAGTCTTCAGTACCGCGACGATGTCTTCCTTGCACAACACGCCCGAACCTTCGATCTCGGTACGACCGATACGACGGTTGAACTTCATCCGGCCGACCGCAGACAGGTCATAGCGCTCAGGGCTGAAGAACAGGTTGTTGAACAGGGTCTCGGCAGCGTCTTTGGTCGGTGGCTCGCCAGGACGCATCATGCGATAGATCTCGACCAGCGCTTCCAATTGGTTGCTGGTGGAGTCGATCTTCAGAGTGTCGGAGATGAACGGACCGCAGTCGATGTCGTTGGTGTACAGGGTCTCGATGCGAACGACCTGAGCCTTGGCGATTTTGGCCAGGATCTCGGTGTTCAGCTCGGTGTTGCACTCAGCCAGGATTTCGCCTGTAGCCGGGTGAACGATGACCTTGGCGGTAGTGCGACCCAGGACGTAGTCCAGAGGCACTTCCAGCTCTTTAATACCGGCTTTTTCGATCTGGTTGATGTGGCGCGCAGTGATACGACGGCCAGCTTCAACAATGACCTTGCCTTTTTCATCCTGGATGTCCAGGACGGCAATTTCACCACGCAGACGCGAAGCGATCAGCTCCAGCTTGAGGGTTTCATCCTTCAGGCTGAATACGTTGGTGGTGTAGAAGGCGTCCAGCACTTGCTCAGTGGTATAGCCGAGCGCGCGCAGCAGTACCGAGGCCGGCAGCTTGCGACGACGGTCGATACGCACGAACACGCAGTCTTTAGGGTCGAACTCGAAGTCCAACCAAGAACCACGGTACGGAATGATCCGCGCGGAGTACAGGAGCTTGCCGGAGCTGTGCGTCTTGCCGCGGTCGTGGTCAAAGAACACGCCCGGGGAACGGTGCAGCTGGGAAACGATAACACGCTCGGTACCGTTGATAACGAAGGTACCGTTCTCAGTCATCAATGGGATTTCGCCCATGTAGACTTCTTGCTCTTTGATGTCCTTGATCGCTTTGTTCGACGATTCTTTGTCGAAAATGATCAGGCGGACTTTTACCCGCAAAGGTACGGCGTACGTAACACCGCGCAACACGCATTCTTTGACATCAAATGCCGGTTCGCCCAGGCGATAACCGACGTACTCCAGCGCAGCATTGCCGGAGTAGCTGATGATCGGGAAAACGGATTTGAAGGCCGCATGCAGGCCCACGTCGCGGAACTGATCTTTGGTCGCTCCCGCCTGCAAGAATTCACGATACGAATCCAGCTGGATAGCCAGAAGGTACGGGACATCCATGACGTCCGGCAACTTGCTAAAGTCCTTGCGGATACGTTTTTTCTCAGTATATGAGTAAGCCATCAGCGTTCCCCAGCTTGGTCACCTGCTTGTTTGGCCCCTCCGACGGGAGCAGCCAGAAAATCTTGCAAACCCCATGGTTTGCACCACCGCATCGGGTGGCTACAGCGCGTTAATGGCGGCGACCGAGTCGACAGCCAAGAACGGAAAAAGGCCGGTGGCAAGAGCCACCAGCCATCAGCCTTCAGCTTAACGCTTGGGCTGGAGACGCAAGGTCGATGCTTACTTCAGCTCGACTTTAGCGCCTGCTTCTTCCAGTACTGCTTTGGCTTTGTCAGCTGCGTCTTTGGCAACAGCTTCCAGAACCAGGGCAGGAGCGCCGTCAACTACAGCCTTGGCTTCTTTCAGGCCCAGACCGGTCAGTTCACGTACTGCCTTGATCACGTTTACTTTCTTCTCGCCAGCTTCGGTCAGCATGACGTTGAATTCGGTTTGCTCTTCAACAACGGCAGCAGCAGCAGCTGGGCCAGCGGAAGCAGCGGCAGCGGAAACGCCGAATTTTTCTTCGAAAGCTTTGATCAGCTCAACAACCTGCAGAACCGACATTTCAGCTACGGCGTTGAGGATATCGTCTTGGGAGATAGACATTGCTGTATTTCCTGAATTGGGGGACGGCCTACGCGGCCATCGAAATAAACAAAAATACGCGAGAGAAGTCGCTCAGCCTTAGGCTGCGGCAGCTTCTTTTTGCTCGCGAACTGCAGCCAGAGTACGAGCCAGCTTGCTGGTAGCGCCTTGAATCACGCTCATCAGCTGCGAAATGGCTTCGTCGCGGGTCGGCAGTGTTGCCAGTACGTCGATTTGGTTAGCTGCGAGGAACTTGCCCTCGAACGCAGCTGCCTTGATCTCGAACTTATCCTGACTCTTGGCGAATTCTTTGAACAAACGGGCAGCAGCGCCTGGATGTTCTTTGGAGAACGCGATCAGAGTCGGGCCGGTGAACACGTCGTTGAGAACACTGTATTCAGTGTCAGCAACAGCGCGCTTGAGCAGGGTGTTACGTACAACACGTACGTATACGCCAGCTTCACGAGCCTCTTTACGGAGTCCGGTCATAGCGCCTACTGTCACACCACGGGCATCAGCCACGACAGCGGACAGAGCAGCTTTGGCAGCCTCGTTGACTTCAGCGACGATGGCCTTCTTGTCTTCGAGATTAATTGCCACGGGTTTAACTCCTGCTTGTTACCGTTTCATCTGGCCGAAGCCGGATGTCGTTTTGGTGTCTGATTCGGTAAGGAACCGGGAGCACCATCTGCGTAGGCTTGTGGTTTAAGACTTGCGCCGCCTACGGTCTTGGATAGCCCCCGCCAGGCAGGGACCCCAATTTTTTCAATTGGCGCAATCTCTCGCGCCAATCTGTGTCTTATACGTCCAGCGAGCCTTGGTCGATGACCAGACCTGGGCCCATAGTGGTGCTCAGGGTAACGCGCTTGACGTAGATACCTTTCGAGGAAGCTGGCTTGATACGCTTCAGATCAGCGATCAGGGCTTCAACGTTTTCCTTCAGCTTGACGGCGTCGAAGCCGACTTTGCCAACGGAGGTGTGAATGATGCCGTTTTTGTCGGTGCGATAACGAACCTGACCAGCCTTGGCGTTTTTAACCGCGGTAGCTACGTCTGGAGTCACGGTGCCGACTTTCGGGTTAGGCATCAGACCACGTGGACCGAGGATCTGACCCAACTGACCTACAACGCGCATTGCATCCGGGGAAGCAATAACTACGTCGTAGTTCAGGTCGCCGCCTTTCATTTCGGCAGCCAGGTCGTCCATGCCAACGCGGTCAGCGCCGGCGGCCAGAGCAGCTTCAGCTGCCGGGCCTTGGGTGAAGACAGCTACACGTACAGTCTTACCGGTACCGTGTGGCAGCACAGTTGCGCTACGAACGACCTGGTCGGATTTACGTGGGTCAACACCCAGGTTTACAGCAACGTCAACGGACTCGCTGAACTTGACAGTCGACAGCTCGGTCAGCAGGGCAGCAGCGTCTACAAAGTTGTAGGACTTGCCTGCTTCGATTTTGCCGGCGATAGCCTTTTGGCGCTTGGTCAGCTTAGCCATTACACACCCTCCACGTTAAGGCCCATGCTACGAGCAGAACCGGCGATGGTACGCACGGCTGCATCCATATCAGCTGCAGTCAGATCCGCGTTTTTGGTTTTCGCGATTTCTTCCAGCTGAGCACGAGTAACGGTGCCAACCTTAACGGTGTTAGGACGAGCGGAACCGCTAGTCAGACCAGCAGCTTTCTTCAGCAGAACCGAAGCCGGGGTCGACTTGGTTTCGAAAGTGAAGCTACGGTCGCTGTATACAGTGATGATCACTGGAGTCGGCAGACCTGGCTCAAGACCCTGAGTACGGGCGTTGAAGGCCTTGCAGAATTCCATGATGTTCACGCCGTGCTGACCCAGAGCTGGACCGACGGGTGGGCTAGGGTTGGCCTGAGCGGCCTTCACTTGCAGCTTGATGTAAGCGGTAATCTTCTTGGCCATGAGGCACTCCAATTACGGGTTCTAACGCCTCGAAAGGCTCCCCGGTTACTTGCGCGTTTATCCCAGTGACGACAAAACCCCACAGCCTAAGGCTGCGGGGTTGGGATGCTTGCCCAGCTAGACCTTCTCGACCTGGCTGAACTCCAACTCTACCGGAGTAGAGCGACCGAAAATGAGCACTGCCACTTGGATCCGGCTCTTTTCGTAGTTAACTTCTTCGACGGTACCGTTGAAATCAGCAAACGGACCATCTGTGACACGAACAACCTCACCCGGCTCGAACAAAGTCTTCGGCTTGGGCTTGTCGCTACCATCAGCAACACGACGCAGAATTGCTTCTGCCTCTTTGTCGGTGATCGGAGCAGGCTTATCAGCAGTACCGCCGATAAAACCCATGACACGAGGAGTGTCCTTGACCAAGTGCCAAGTACCTTCATTCATGTCCATCTGAACCAGCACGTAGCCAGGGAAGAACTTGCGTTCGCTTTTACGCTTCTGGCCATTCCGCATTTCAACCACTTCTTCAGTGGGAACCAGAATTTCGCCGAAGCCATCTTCCATGCCTGCGAGCTTTACGCGCTCTAGCAAAGAGCGCATAACATGCTTCTCGTAACCCGAGTAAGCATGCACAACGTACCAACGCTTAGCCACGGGACACCCTTAGCCAACAATCAAGGAAACAAGCCAGCCGAGCAGGGAATCAAGCCCCCACAACAGCAACGCCATAACCAGAACAACAGCCACAACGATCAACGTGGTCTGCGTGGTTTCTTGGCGAGTCGGCCAAACGACTTTACGGATTTCGGTGCGAGCTTCCTTTACCAAGACCGCGAACGACTTGCCTTTAGCAGTCTGCAGGCCTACAAAGGCAGCTACAGCGGCAAGGGCGAGCAAAGCGAGGACGCGGTACAGGATCGGCGAAGCAGAGTAGTACTGATTGCCAACAACGCCTACGACCACCAATGCGACTACGGCGAGCCACTTGACGAGATCGAAACGAGAGCTTTGAGCTTCAGCCTTAGGAGTCATCTATGAAGATCCTGTGAAAAGAAAGCCAGACACACCACGTGAATCTGGCAGGTCAGGAGGGAATCGAACCCCCAACCTACGGTTTTGGAGACCGTCGCTCTGCCAATTGAGCTACTGACCTAAAACAAAATCAGGCCGACCATTATGCAGGCCTGAAAAAGACTTTACAACAACCAACCCCTAGAGACTTGAAAACACCCAGCAACAAAGCCAAGCACAACACAATCAAGCCGAGGCAGCTGTTAAAACAAAGGCAGATATTTTCATATCTGCCTTGTTATATGGAGCTCTTGAGCGGATTTGAACCGCTGACCTCACCCTTACCAAGGGTGTGCTCTACCAACTGAGCTACAAGAGCAAAACACCGTGCACAACCTGCAAACTTGGAGCGGGTAGCGGGAATCGAACCCGCATCATCAGCTTGGAAGGCTGAGGTTCTACCACTAAACTATACCCGCGGAGCTTGCAGCTCACGCTAAAAATGGTGGAGGGGGAAGGATTCGAACCTTCGAAGTCGTAGACGTCAGATTTACAGTCTGATCCCTTTGGCCGCTCGGGAACCCCTCCTAAGCGAGCCGGCATTCTACATCACGCCGGCCTTCTGTCAAGCATTTTCTCATTTAAAAATATGAGGTTAGCTGCGTTGACCTCGCTTCTCACTGAAGGCCTTAAAGGTCTTCACTGCGAAGCGGGCGCCATTCTATGCAAACTATTCGAGAGTTGCAATGCCTTCGCACAGCATTATTTTATGTTTTAACTCATTGAATTCCTTAGCAAGGTTTTCAAAGGGCAGATCATCCGCCAGGCGTCGGCTTTCCGGGGCTACGCGAAGCCAGTAACCCGAGACGTCGGGCGTACTCAGCAACTGAAGCTTGACCTTTATATCCAGGCTAATGAGACGCTGTTCGAGAGATTGCGCTTCGTGCTGATCCGCAAAGCCGCCGATGTACAAGCAGGTGCTTTGCGCATCGGACGCTTTTGCCCGATCCCTGCGGACCACGGCATCCGACGATTCACTCAGCAGTCGAATATCCTGCTGAGAACCCCGATAGAGACTCAAGGGCGTGACATCCTTGGCGCGCAGAGGCGCTTCTTGCTGGTGCCAAATGTAGTAGAAGGCGTTGAGGACGAGTAAAAGCAAAAACAGCCAACGCATAATCACCTCAAGATAAAGGACATGCCATCGCCAACCCGACAAAAACCAAGTCAGGAACGAGTCGGGCCTGGGGCACGGCATCTCGGACCAGATCGGCATCTCCACCGGTCAGGAACACAGTGAAGTCATCACCCCAGTAGCTACGGGCCTGCTCAAGCTGAGTCAACACAAACCCCCTGAGCATCAGCGTGCAGCCGCGCTCGACTGCCTCTACGGTCGTACGACCAGGAGAAAGGCGCTCCAGAGCCCTTTCGGCGGCGGCATCGTCGTAACGGATCTTGCGCGTGTGCGTACGCAGCTGGTTTCGCATGAGCGGCATACCAGGACAAATAAAGCCGCCGAGGTGCTCGCCATCTGCAGCAATAAAATCTGCAGTCGCCGCCGTACCAAAATCAAGCACGAGGCAGGCACCTGAAGCCAATTTGAATCCACCCAACATTGCCAGCCACCGATCAAGCCCAAGACGCTCGAAATCCTCGTAGCCGTTACGTACGCCTGCCATTTCACGCGCAGAGGCCGCACAGGAAACAGCAACGCCAAAAGCCTCCACCAGCGCCTCGGCAAGCCTGCTTGTTTCTTCCTGGGCACGAACGCTCACCAACCGGCAGCGCGTCAGCGACAAGCCAGGCAACGCCACCAGGCTTTCTATCAACGCGACATCCGAACCCGCAACGCCCTCTGCGCAAGCACCTACCCCACCTGAGCCGAGCACACGCCATTTGATAAAGCTATTCCCACAGTCGAGCTCAAGAATCATCACGCAACCTCAGGCTTAACTCACCACCACTGTATATTTTCTCGCCCCCATCGACGCTTAAACGCAAAGCACCTTGCCCATCGACACCCAGCACCACGCCGTCCACTTGGTTGACACCTGCAATGAGCGATACCGCCTTGCCCTGCCACGCATGACTCTGCTCCCATTCCGCCTGAAGTGCTGCGAAGCCAGCGGCTCTATGACGATCAAGATAGCTTTGCAACTGCAAACCGAGTTGGGCCACCAGGACATTACGATTGACAGGAGCCCCCGTCTCGAGCTGCACCGAGGTCCATTGCTGATCAACCTCGTCAGCCCTCTGCATATTCACATTGATCCCGATTCCTAGGACAACGTGACAGATATCAGCAGGGTCCCCTACCAATTCCAGCAATATCCCGGCAATTTTTTTCTGCCCAACCAACACATCGTTTGGCCACTTCAAGGCAGCCCCGCGCATACCCGACTCACGCAGGGCCTGCATGACAGCCAGGCCGACAACAAGACTCAAACCTTCAAGCTGTCGAAGACCACCCTCTATACGCAGTACAAGGCTGTAATACACATTTTGCGCGAAGGGGCTGACCCACTTTCGGCCACGCCTGCCTCTTCCTGCTGTTTGCTGCTCCGCCAGCACCAGGAACGGCGCCGCAGAGCCTGTCTCGACAAGACGCAGTGCTTCGGCATTGGTAGAGTCAATGGAGTCGGAAATATGAACAGGCCACGCTAACGAGGGCGCAAACAGCGCGATCTCCTCAGCACTCAAGAACACCAGCGGCGAAGCCAATTGATACCCTTTGCCACGAACCTTATGGATGGGCAGGTTCAGCTCTGCCTCAAGGTGCTGGAGTTGTTTCCAGACTGCACTTCGACTGACGCCCAGGGCGGCGCCAAGTGCTTCTCCGGAGTGAAATCGGCCGTCTTTCAGAAGTTTTAACAACGTCAGCATGCAAGTATCGCCTCACAATGAGGCACGCATGATAGCCATGCGCAGGGTCATTGCATAGAAAGGCCGGACATAAGCGCTAAAGGTCTCAGCCACCTCCCGGCGCATTTTCGACCGCCCAAAACAAAACCCCTGTCTGCGTTAGCAAACAGGGGTTCTGGAATTTAATCTTGACGATGACCTACTCTCACATGGGGAAACCCCACACTACCATCGGCGATGCATCGTTTCACTGCTGAGTTCGGGATGGGATCAGGTGGTTCCAATGCTCTATGGTCGTCAAGAAATTCGGGTACTGAGTCGTGACCATGTGGCCTCGCTTCAGCAAATTGGGTATGTGATAGCTTTCGGTGTTTTGTGAACGTCGAACTTTCGGTTCATTTCGTCTTCACACACCGCAATCTGGTGCTCTTTTGCCTTTCAGCTCGAAGCAAGCAAATTGCTTGGGTGTTATATGGTCAAGCCTCACGGGCAATTAGTATTGGTTAGCTCAACGCCTCACAGCGCTTACACACCCAACCTATCAACGTCGTAGTCTTCGACGGCCCTTCAGGGAACTCAAGGTTCCAGTGAGATCTCATCTTGAGGCTAGTTTCCCGCTTAGATGCTTTCAGCGGTTATCTATTCCGAACATAGCTACCCGGCAATGCCACTGGCGTGACAACCGGAACACCAGAGGTTCGTCCACTCCGGTCCTCTCGTACTAGGAGCAGCCCCTCTCAAATCTCAAACGTCCACGGCAGATAGGGACCGAACTGTCTCACGACGTTCTAAACCCAGCTCGCGTACCACTTTAAATGGCGAACAGCCATACCCTTGGGACCGGCTTCAGCCCCAGGATGTGATGAGCCGACATCGAGGTGCCAAACACCGCCGTCGATATGAACTCTTGGGCGGTATCAGCCTGTTATCCCCGGAGTACCTTTTATCCGTTGAGCGATGGCCCTTCCATACAGAACCACCGGATCACTAAGACCTACTTTCGTACCTGCTCGACGTGTCTGTCTCGCAGTCAAGCGCGCTTTTGCCTTTATACTCTACGACCGATTTCCGACCGGTCTGAGCGCACCTTCGTACTCCTCCGTTACTCTTTAGGAGGAGACCGCCCCAGTCAAACTACCCACCATACACTGTCCTCGATCCGGATAACGGACCTGAGTTAGAACCTCAAAGTTGCCAGGGTGGTATTTCAAGGATGGCTCCACGCAGACTGGCGTCCACGCTTCAAAGCCTCCCACCTATCCTACACAAGCAAATTCAAAGTCCAGTGCAAAGCTATAGTAAAGGTTCACGGGGTCTTTCCGTCTAGCCGCGGATACACTGCATCTTCACAGCGATTTCAATTTCACTGAGTCTCGGGTGGAGACAGCGCCGCCATCGTTACGCCATTCGTGCAGGTCGGAACTTACCCGACAAGGAATTTCGCTACCTTAGGACCGTTATAGTTACGGCCGCCGTTTACCGGGGCTTCGATCAAGAGCTTCGCGTTAGCTAACCCCATCAATTAACCTTCCGGCACCGGGCAGGCGTCACACCCTATACGTCCACTTTCGTGTTTGCAGAGTGCTGTGTTTTTAATAAACAGTCGCAGCGGCCTGGTATCTTCGACCGGCATGAGCTTACGGAGCAAGTCCTTCACCCTCACCGGCGCACCTTCTCCCGAAGTTACGGTGCCATTTTGCCTAGTTCCTTCACCCGAGTTCTCTCAAGCGCCTTGGTATTCTCTACCCAACCACCTGTGTCGGTTTGGGGTACGGTTCCTGGTTACCTGAAGCTTAGAAGCTTTTCTTGGAAGCATGGCATCAACCACTTCGTTATCTAAAAGATAACTCGTCATCAGCTCTCGGCCTTAAGATCCCGGATTTACCTAAGATCTCAGCCTACCACCTTAAACTTGGACAACCAACGCCAAGCTGGCCTAGCCTTCTCCGTCCCTCCATCGCAATAACCAGAAGTACAGGAATATTAACCTGTTTTCCATCGACTACGCTTTTCAGCCTCGCCTTAGGGACCGACTAACCCTGCGTCGATTAACGTTGCGCAGGAAACCTTGGTCTTTCGGCGTGGGTGTTTTTCACACCCATTGTCGTTACTCATGTCAGCATTCGCACTTCTGATACCTCCAGCAAGCTTCTCAACTCACCTTCACAGGCTTACAGAACGCTCCTCTACCGCATCACTTACGTGATACCCGTAGCTTCGGTGTATGGTTTGAGCCCCGTTACATCTTCCGCGCAGGCCGACTCGACTAGTGAGCTATTACGCTTTCTTTAAAGGGTGGCTGCTTCTAAGCCAACCTCCTAGCTGTCTAAGCCTTCCCACATCGTTTCCCACTTAACCATAACTTTGGGACCTTAGCTGACGGTCTGGGTTGTTTCCCTTTTCACGACGGACGTTAGCACCCGCCGTGTGTCTCCCATGCTCGGCACTTGTAGGTATTCGGAGTTTGCATCGGTTTGGTAAGTCGGGATGACCCCCTAGCCGAAACAGTGCTCTACCCCCTACAGTGATACATGAGGCGCTACCTAAATAGCTTTCGAGGAGAACCAGCTATCTCCGAGCTTGATTAGCCTTTCACTCCGATCCACAGGTCATCCGCTAACTTTTCAACGGTAGTCGGTTCGGTCCTCCAGTTAGTGTTACCCAACCTTCAACCTGCCCATGGATAGATCGCCCGGTTTCGGGTCTATTCCCAGCGACTAGACGCCCTATTAAGACTCGCTTTCGCTACGCCTCCCCTATTCGGTTAAGCTCGCCACTGAAAATAAGTCGCTGACCCATTATACAAAAGGTACGCAGTCACAGAACAAAGTCTGCTCCCACTGCTTGTACGCATACGGTTTCAGGATCTATTTCACTCCCCTCTCCGGGGTTCTTTTCGCCTTTCCCTCACGGTACTAGTTCACTATCGGTCAGTCAGTAGTATTTAGCCTTGGAGGATGGTCCCCCCATATTCAGACAAAGTTTCTCGTGCTCCGTCCTACTCGATTTCATGACTAAGAGATTTTCGCGTACAGGGCTATCACCCACTATGGCCGCACTTTCCAGAGCGTTCCGCTAATCTCAAAGCCACTTAAGGGCTAGTCCCCGTTCGCTCGCCACTACTAAGGGAATCTCGGTTGATTTCTTTTCCTCAGGGTACTTAGATGTTTCAGTTCCCCTGGTTCGCCTCTTGCACCTATGTATTCAGTACAAGATAACCATCTTATGATGGCTGGGTTCCCCCATTCAGACATCTCCGGATCAAAGTCTGTTTGCCGACTCCCCGAAGCTTTTCGCAGGCTACCACGTCTTTCATCGCCTCTGACTGCCAAGGCATCCACCGTATGCGCTTCTTCACTTGACCATATAACCCCAAGCAATCTGGTTATACTGTGAAGACGACATTCGCCGAAAATTCGAATTTCTCAATTAAGAGAACTCACAAATTTTACCTTAGCCTGATCCGTTACCAGTGAAAGTAACGTTCAGTCTATCTTTCTATCACATACCCAAATTTTTAAAGAACGATCTAATCAAAGACTAGAAATCAACATTCACCATCAACTTGATGGAATGCTCATTTCTAAGCTTTCAAAACTTTCAGAAGCAGTAGTGGTGGAGCCAAACGGGATCGAACCGTTGACCTCCTGCGTGCAAGGCAGGCGCTCTCCCAGCTGAGCTATGGCCCCGTATTTCTACAGGCGTTTCCCACACAAAATTGGTGGGTCTGGGCAGATTCGAACTGCCGACCTCACCCTTATCAGGGGTGCGCTCTAACCAACTGAGCTACAGACCCAATTTCGGGCTGCTTCTTATCGTCTTCTTCAATGAATCAAGCAATTCGTGTGGGAACTTATGGAGCAGCTGATGTCGTCGATTAAGGAGGTGATCCAGCCGCAGGTTCCCCTACGGCTACCTTGTTACGACTTCACCCCAGTCATGAATCACACCGTGGTAACCGTCCTCCCGAAGGTTAGACTAGCTACTTCTGGTGCAACCCACTCCCATGGTGTGACGGGCGGTGTGTACAAGGCCCGGGAACGTATTCACCGCGACATTCTGATTCGCGATTACTAGCGATTCCGACTTCACGCAGTCGAGTTGCAGACTGCGATCCGGACTACGATCGGTTTTATGGGATTAGCTCCACCTCGCGGCTTGGCAACCCTCTGTACCGACCATTGTAGCACGTGTGTAGCCCAGGCCGTAAGGGCCATGATGACTTGACGTCATCCCCACCTTCCTCCGGTTTGTCACCGGCAGTCTCCTTAGAGTGCCCACCATTACGTGCTGGTAACTAAGGACAAGGGTTGCGCTCGTTACGGGACTTAACCCAACATCTCACGACACGAGCTGACGACAGCCATGCAGCACCTGTCTCAATGTTCCCGAAGGCACCAATCTATCTCTAGAAAGTTCATTGGATGTCAAGGCCTGGTAAGGTTCTTCGCGTTGCTTCGAATTAAACCACATGCTCCACCGCTTGTGCGGGCCCCCGTCAATTCATTTGAGTTTTAACCTTGCGGCCGTACTCCCCAGGCGGTCAACTTAATGCGTTAGCTGCGCCACTAAGAGCTCAAGGCTCCCAACGGCTAGTTGACATCGTTTACGGCGTGGACTACCAGGGTATCTAATCCTGTTTGCTCCCCACGCTTTCGCACCTCAGTGTCAGTATCAGTCCAGGTGGTCGCCTTCGCCACTGGTGTTCCTTCCTATATCTACGCATTTCACCGCTACACAGGAAATTCCACCACCCTCTACCATACTCTAGTCAGTCAGTTTTGAATGCAGTTCCCAGGTTGAGCCCGGGGATTTCACATCCAACTTAACAAACCACCTACGCGCGCTTTACGCCCAGTAATTCCGATTAACGCTTGCACCCTCTGTATTACCGCGGCTGCTGGCACAGAGTTAGCCGGTGCTTATTCTGTCGGTAACGTCAAAACAGTTACGTATTAGGCAACTGCCCTTCCTCCCAACTTAAAGTGCTTTACAATCCGAAGACCTTCTTCACACACGCGGCATGGCTGGATCAGGCTTTCGCCCATTGTCCAATATTCCCCACTGCTGCCTCCCGTAGGAGTCTGGACCGTGTCTCAGTTCCAGTGTGACTGATCATCCTCTCAGACCAGTTACGGATCGTCGCCTTGGTGAGCCATTACCCCACCAACTAGCTAATCCGACCTAGGCTCATCTGATAGCGCAAGGCCCGAAGGTCCCCTGCTTTCTCCCGTAGGACGTATGCGGTATTAGCGTCCGTTTCCGAACGTTATCCCCCACTACCAGGCAGATTCCTAGGCATTACTCACCCGTCCGCCGCTCTCAAGAGAAGCAAGCTTCTCTCTACCGCTCGACTTGCATGTGTTAGGCCTGCCGCCAGCGTTCAATCTGAGCCATGATCAAACTCTTCAGTTCAAACATCTTTGGGTTTTTAAGAAACCCTAAACTTGGCTCAGCAATCGTTGGTTACATCTTTGATTTCTCGCGGAGTAACTTGTGATGCTGATAATCTTGTTGACTATCAGTCTGACTCCACAAGCACCCACACGAATTGCTTGATTCAGTTGTTAAAGAGCGGTTGGTTAAGATCTTTCGTCTCAACCGAGGCGCGCATTCTACAGCAGCCTCATTTGCTGTCAAGTGATTATTTTCAGAAGTTTTCGAAGATTTCTTCAACAACTTCAACCACTTGCGCTTCCGATCTCTCGTTAGCGGGAGGCGAATTCTACAGCGTTACACGCTGCTGTCAACACCTCTTTTCTCCGCTTTCGACCGAGAAGATCGAAACGCTAATAGAGCCAAACAACACTGCCCTACCAACTCCTTCTGCGCTTCGATGAACTGAAGCAAGTCGCTGTCGAATCTCGCGTAACTCTTTGTTTACCAAGGAGTTTTCCGTTTCGACTACGCCGGAAGTGGGGCGAATTATAGACAGATATAATTCGCCGTCAACACTTAATTTCAGGTTTATTCGGATTTGAGCGTGATACGCGCAAATGCCTTCTTCCCGGCCTGGCAGACGTGGGTAGCGCCCAGCGCGTATATAAAGGTGCGATCGACAACCTCACCATCTATACGCACACCACCGGAACCCAGGAGGTCACGCGCAACCGCCGAGTTCTTGACCAGGCCTGCCTTATTAAGCACGGCAGCAATCGGCATCGCCTCAGCGGCAGACAGCTCAATCTCCGGCAGATCATCCGGCAGCTCGCCATCCTTCATGCGATTGCCCGCCGCGCGATGCGCACTGGCCGCCGCCTCTTCACCATGGAAGCGCGCAACGATCTCTTCAGCCAGCTTGATCTTAACGTCACGCGGATTGGCACCCGCCTCGACATCGGCGCGCAGGGCATTGATCTCATCCATGGAGCGGAAGCTCAACAGCTCGAAGTAGCGCCACATCAGCGCGTCGGGAATGGAAACCAGCTTGCCGTACATCACGCCCGGCGCTTCCTGGATGCCGACATAATTGCCCAGGGACTTGGACATCTTCTTGACGCCATCCAACCCTTCCAGCAACGGCATGGTCAGAATGCACTGGGCCTCCTGCCCATAAGCACGCTGCAGTTCACGCCCCATCAACAGGTTGAACTTCTGGTCAGTGCCGCCCAACTCAACGTCGGCACGCAACGCTACCGAGTCATAGCCCTGAACCAGCGGATATAGGAACTCATGAATGGCGATCGGCTGATTTGTCGAGTAACGCTTGTCGAAGTCATCGCGCTCAAGCATGCGCGCCACGGTGTACTGCGAGGTCAGGCGAATGAAATCCGCCGGGCCCATCTGATCCATCCAGGTGGAGTTGAACGCCACCTCGGTTTTCGCCGGATCGAGAATCTTGAACACCTGAGTCTTGTAGGTCTCGGCATTGTCGAGAACCTGCTCGCGCGTCAGCGGCGGACGCGTTGCACTCTTACCGCTCGGATCACCGATCATCCCGGTGAAGTCACCTATAAGGAAGATGACCTGGTGCCCCAGCTCCTGGAACTGGCGCAGCTTATTAATAAGCACGGTATGCCCCAGGTGCAGATCCGGCGCCGTCGGATCAAAGCCAGCCTTGATACGCAGGGGCTGGCCACGCTTGAGCTTTTCGATCAGCTCGGCCTCGACCAACAGTTCTTCCGCACCACGTTTTATCAGCGCTAGCTGCTCTTCAACCGACTTCATAACAGACCCGCAAGGCTCAGATTCAAAAGGGAACCAACCATACAAGATCAGGGACTAATTACAAGTTTTGCCCTGCGCACGGACACCGTTCAGCAAGCCCAGCGTTCGCGAGCTTGCGCCACAGATGATTTGGTTATATTTTATACAGTTATTTCATCTTCATCATGTCATTCATCTTTTCCATTTCATCTTCAAAGTCAAAATTACTTATGACCACAGAACCGTCTAAAGCGCCGCCGCTTTACCCGAAGACCCACCTGCTCGCAGCAAGTGGTATCGCCGCCCTTCTCAGCCTGGCACTCCTGGTATTCCCTTCCAGTGACGTAGAAGCCAAACGAACATCCCTGAGCCTTGACCTGGAAAGCCCGGTTGAACAACTCACACAAGATCAAGACGCTTCCGACGCACAACAAGCCACAAATGCGCCAACCGAATCGCCGTTCGCACAGATAGAAAGCAGCCCCGAAGACACCCAGCAGGCAACCCAGGACCAGCCTGTACCTGCTGCTGACACGGCCAAGAACCCTCTGCACCGCGAAGTGATCGTGACCAAGGGCGACACCCTGTCGACCCTGTTCGGGAAAGTCGGCCTCCCTGCCACTACCGTTAACGAGGTACTGGCCAGCGACAAACAAGCCAAGCAATTCACCCAGCTCAAACATGGCCAAAAGCTTGAATTTGAATTCACTCCCGATGGCCAGCTGAACAACCTGCACAGTAATGTCAGCGACCTTGAAAGCATCACCCTGACCAAGGGTGCCAAAGGCTTCGCCTTCAACCGCATTACCACCAAGCCGGTGATGCGCTCCGCCTACGTCCACGGCGTGATCAACAGCTCGCTGTCACAATCCGCCGCGCGCGCCGGCTTGTCTCACAGCATGACCATGGACATGGCCAGCGTGTTTGGCTACGACATCGACTTCGCCCAGGACATCCGCCAGGGCGACGAATTCGACGTGATCTACGAGCAGAAAGTCGCCAACGGCAAAGTGGTCGGTACCGGCAATATTCTCTCCGCGCGCTTCACCAACCGCGGCAAGACCTACACCGCCGTGCGCTACACCAACAAGCAAGGCAACAGCAGCTACTACACCGCCGATGGCAATAGCATGCGCAAGGCCTTCATCCGCACCCCGGTAGACTTCGCTCGTATTAGCTCGCGTTTCTCCATGGGTCGCAAGCATCCAATTCTGAACAAAATTCGCGCTCACAAGGGCGTGGACTATGCAGCCCCGCGCGGCACGCCCATCAAGGCAGCCGGTGACGGCAAGGTGCTGCTGGCCGGACGTCGCGGCGGTTACGGCAATACCGTGATCATCCAGCACGGCAATACCTACCGCACGCTGTATGGCCACATGCAGGGCTTCGCCAAGGGCGTGTCGACCGGCAGTAATGTCAAGCAAGGCCAGGTGATCGGCTACATCGGCACCACAGGCCTGTCGACCGGCCCGCACTTGCACTACGAGTTCCAGGTGAATGGCGTGCACGTCGATCCACTGGGCCAGAAACTGCCAATGGCCGACCCGATCGCCAAGGCCGAGCGCGCCCGCTTCCTGCAACAAAGCCAGCCGCTGATGGCGCGCATGGACCAGGAGCGCTCCACCCTGCTCGCCTCGGCGAAGCGCTAAGCCATGCCACGCTATATAGGTGTGATGTCCGGGACCAGCCTTGATGGCCTGGACATAGCCCTGATCGAACAAGACCCGGCGATCAAACTGATCGCCACGCACTACATCCCCATGCCCAGCGCCCTGCGCACCGAGCTGCTGGGTCTTTGCGCCAGCGGCCCGGATGAGATAGCGCGCTCGGCCATCGCCCAGCAGCACTGGGTAGAACTCGCCGCGCAAGGCATTCACGCCTTGCTCGAGCAGCAAAACCTCAAGCCCCAGGACATCCGCGCGATTGGCAGCCATGGCCAGACCATCCGCCACGAACCCGCTCGGGGTTTTACGGTGCAGATTGGCAACCCTGCTCTACTCACAGAGCTGACAGGCATCACGGTTGTCAGTGACTTTCGCAGCCGCGATGTGGCTGCCGGCGGCCAGGGCGCGCCATTGGTGCCCGCGTTTCATGAGGCATTGTTTGGTGAACGCACCGGCAACCGTGCCGTATTGAATGTGGGAGGCTTCAGCAATCTCAGCCTGATCGAGACCGGCAAGCCTGTCGCCGGTTTCGACTGCGGCCCGGGTAACGTCTTGTTGGACGCCTGGATTCACCTGCAGCGCGGCGAACACTTTGATCGCGACGGCCAGTGGTCTGCCAGCGGCAAGGTAGAACCCCAGTTGCTCAACGCGCTGCTGGCCGATCCCTTCTTCCAGACCCAAGGCCCGAAAAGCACCGGGCGCGAAGTGTTCAACCTCGAGTGGCTGCAACGACACCTCGCACGCTTGCCCGTGTTCGAGCCCCAAAATGTCCAGGCTACCCTGCTGGAACTGACGGCCCAGACCATCGTCGAGTCCTTGCAGGCTGCACAGGCCCAGACAGAGACCCTGCTGGTCTGTGGCGGCGGCGCCCACAATGGCACACTGATGAAGCGGCTGGCCGCGCTGCTCCCTGCGACCCAGGTCAGCAGTACTGCCACTTTCGGTGTAGACCCCGACTGGGTCGAAGCGATGGCCTTCGCCTGGCTGGCCCATTGCTGCCTGGCAGGCATTGCCGCCAACCGCCCGAGCGTCACCGGTGCACGCGGACTGCGGGTACTGGGTGCCATTTACCCCGCGTAACAATACCCAGACAGCAAAACGCCGCTTGGCCGATCAAAGCCAAGCGGCGTTTTTGTATCCGTTGCAGACCAGGACGTCGATCAGATCGAGAACGAAGACCCGCAACCACAGGTAGTGGTAGCGTTAGGGTTCTTGATCACGAAACGCGACCCCTCCAGACCTTCCTGGTAATCCACCTCGGCACCTGCCAGGTATTGGAAGCTCATCGGATCCACGACCAGGCTCACGCCCTCGCGCTCGACGATGGTGTCGTCATCGGCCACATCTTCATCGAAGGTAAAACCGTACTGAAACCCTGAACAACCGCCGCCCGTAACGAATACGCGCAGCTTCAAGCGATCATTACCCTCTTCATCGACCAGGCTCTTCACCTTGTGCGCAGCACCGTGGGTGAATTGCAAAGCCGTGGGGGTGAAGGATTCAACGCTCATGCTGATAATCTCCCGGCGTAGCGCCGCCATATGCGTAATGGCCGGCATTATCCGCTTCTCCTAGAAAAGCGGTCAACTATTATGGGAGCAGTGGCAAGCTTCAAGCCATGAGCTTCGAGCTTGCCACTTACACCTTGAAGCTGTTTTTAAGGCAGCATGCCCGCGTGGGACAAGCCCAGCTTCTCATCCAGGCCAAACAGGATGTTCATGTTCTGCACCGCCTGGCCCGACGCACCCTTGACCAGGTTGTCGATCACCGACAGCACCACGACCAGGTCGCCATCCTGAGGACGGTGCACGGCAATCCGGCACACGTTGGCGCCGCGCACGCTACGGGTTTCCGGGTGGCTGCCGGCCGGCATTACGTCGACGAACGGTTCATTGGCGTAGCGCTTTTCAAACAATGCCTGCAGATCCACCGACCGATCGACCACGGTTGCGTAGAGTGTGGAGTGAATGCCACGGATCATCGGCGTCAGATGCGGCACGAAAGTCAGGCCCACCTCCTTACCTGCGGCACGGCGCAGCCCTTGGCGGATTTCCGGCAGATGGCGATGCCCTTTTACCGCGTATGCCTTCATGCTTTCCGACGTCTCGGAGTACAGCGAACCCACAGCCGCACCACGACCGGCGCCACTCACACCCGACTTGCAGTCCGCGATCAGGCGCGAAGCATCCGCCAGGCCCGCTTCCAGCAATGGCAGGAAACCCAACTGCGTGGCGGTGGGATAGCACCCCGGTACCGCGATCAGGCGCGCTTGCTTGATCTGCTCACGATTGACTTCCGGCAGGCCGTAGACCGCTTCCTCCAGCAATTGCGGCGCACCGTGGGGCTGGCCGTACCACTTGGCCCACTCATCGGCATCCTGCAGGCGAAAGTCCGCCGACAAGTCGATCACCTTGGTGCCCGCAGCCAGCAATTCGCCAGCCAACGCGTGAGCAACGCCGTGAGGAGTGGCAAAGAACACCACATCGCAGGCGCCCAGTGTCTTGATGTCCGGAACGCTGAACGCCAGGCCGTCATAGTGGCCGCGCAGGTTCGGGTACATATCGGCCACGGCCAGTCCGGCCTCGGATCGGGAAGTGATGACCACCACCTCAGCTTGCGGATGCTGAGCCAACAGACGCAGCAATTCGACACCGGTGTAACCCGTGCCGCCGACGATACCGACCTTGACCATAAACCTGCCCTCAACGAACCCACTGGAAAGCCGTCGATAATAGGGGCCGTATCGTCCTGCGACAACCGTCAACGTGACGTACGGGCGCATGAGCCACTACTATCTTCAGTTACCGTGAACCTGGGAATAACTAGAAATGCTCTATCTATGGATCAAAGCCTTCCACATCGTCAGCATCGTCTGCTGGTTTGCCGGGTTGTTCTACCTGCCACGCCTGTTTGTCTACCACGCCCAAAGCGAAGACACCGTCAGCAAGGAACGCTTCAGCATCATGGAGCGCAAGCTCTACCGCGGCATCATGGGCCCGGCGATGGTCGCCAGCCTGGTATTCGGCATCTGGCTGATTGCGCTCAACCCTGCGATCTTTAAATCCGGCGCCTGGATCCACGCCAAGCTCACCCTGGTGGTGTTGCTGATCGGCTACCACCACATGTGCGGCGCGCAGGTAAAACGCTTCGCCCGTGGCGAAAACACCCGCAGCCATGTCTTTTATCGCTGGTTCAATGAAGTGCCCGTTCTGATATTGCTGGCTATCGTAATTTTGGTCGTAGTCAAACCGTTCTAATTTCAATTACTCGGGGTACCTCCAATGTCGCTGCCCGCTTTGCTTGAACAACGTCTGCGCCTGCCGGTCGTCGCTGCGCCGATGTTTCTGATTTCCAACCCGCAACTGGTCCTGGCGTGCTGTCGCAACGGGGTGGTCGGCAGCTTTCCGGCGCTCAATCAGCGCGAGAGCAGCGGCTTCAAGGCTTGGCTGGAGGAAATCGAAGCGGGCCTGGCGCAGCTGGACAATCCCGCGCCGTATGCCGTCAACCTGATCGTGCATAACAGCAACCCACGGCTTGAGGCTGACCTGGCCATCTGCGTCGAGCACAAGGTGCCCATCGTCATCACCAGCCTCGGTGCAGTGAAGGAGCTGGTGGATGCCGTCCACAGCTACGGTGGCTTGGTGTTCCACGATGTCACGACCCGGCGCCATGCCGAAAAGGCCGCTGAAGCCGGCGTGGATGGCTTGATTGCCGTAGCCGCCGGAGCCGGTGGTCATGCAGGCACCTGGAGCCCATTCGCGCTGATCGCCGAGATTCGCCAGTTCTTCGACAAGACCCTGCTGCTGGCCGGCTGCCTCAACCATGGACATGAAATCCTCGCAGCCCAGTTGCTGGGCGCAGACCTGGCATATTTCGGCACGCGCTTTATCGGCACCACCGAAAGCCACGCCCCGGATGCCTATAAAGAGATGCTGCTCACATCGCGCGCCGCCGACATCGTGCACACTCCCGCTGTCTCCGGCGTGCCTGCCAGCTTCATGCGCAAGAGCCTGGAAAACGCCGGTTTCGACCTGGCTGCGCTGCAAGGCAAGGGCGAAGTCAACTTCGGCTCCAAGCTCAAGCCGTTGAGCGACGAAGCGAAAGCCTGGAAGACGGTATGGTCTGCCGGCCAGGGTGTCGGAGAGATTGACGATTTGCCCAGCGTCGATGAACTCGTTGCCCGCCTGGATGCCGAATACCGCAAGGCGCGCGAGCAGGCGGCACAATTGCGCTGGCCACGCTGAACCCATCGCAAGGCCTGCCCATCCGGCAAGCCTGCACCACCTCCCTGAACAAGTGACAAGGAAGCCCGCATGAGCGACAACCGTTTCAAGATTGTGTTTGATGGAGCCTTGCTCCCGGGTGTCGAAAGCACCACGGCCAAACTGAACCTGGCCGAGCTGTTCAAGAGTGAAGTCGAAGCCATCGAGAAACTCTTCACTGGCCGCCCGGTTGCACTCAAACGCGATCTATCCCGTCCGGATGCCGAAACCTACCTCACTGCGCTGAAAAACGCCGGGGTGGATGCGCGCATCGAACCCGAACAACCAGTGGCCTTCAGCCTCGCCGAAACCCACGAGACGGAGTCCTCCAACACCGATTACTCGCGCCCGGCGGCCTCACCTTACGCCCCGCCACGCGCCACCGTGGGCGATGAACTGCCGGAATACGCCACCCTCAAGGTCTTTACCATCCACGGGCGCATTGGCCGTCTGCGGTATCTGGCCTGGACGCTGGTACTGACTCTCGCGCTGCTGGTGGCTGGCGGCATTATCAGCACCGTCAGTTTCGCGGTAGCCACGGCCTCGCCAGTATTGGGCACCCTCATTGGCGTGGTGCTCGGCCTGGCATTGTTCGTTGCGCTGGTGTGGGTCAGCGTGCAAATCGGTGTGCAGCGCCTGCACGACCTGGGATGGTCCGGCTGGCTGTACTTTCTGAACCTCGTACCTCTGGTGAACAGCGTCTTCCCGATCCTGCTGCTGGTATTGCCAGGTAATGCGGGCGCCAACCAATACGGCGCACCGCCTCCGCGCAACTCCACGGCGGTAAAAGTCCTCGCCACGTTGTGGCTGGCGTTTATCCCGGTGGTGCTGGCCATCGTCGTCACGCTGGGCATGAACGGTTACCTGGACCAGCTCGAAGCCAACATGGACAGCAGCTACGAAAGCAGCTCCATCACCTCCGATGACGACGCCGATCAAGCCGCCACTGTCGAGGAAGACGACGCGCAAAGTGCTGACGAAGCGGCCGAACCTGTAGACTCTCCAGAACAGTAAAGAAACGCCCGCCGCCTGTGATGCCTCCGTCACAGGCCGGGGGCGTTGCGATGGAGAAAGGCATGACCCGTTACGCTCTGATCACCGGTGCCTCCAGCGGCATCGGCCTGGCCTTGGCCGAAGCCCTTGCCCGTCGCGGCCGCAGCTTGATTCTGGTGGCCCGCCAGCGTGATCAGTTGGAAAGCATTGCAATCGAATTGACTCAACGCTTTGGCGTCGAAGTGCTGTTTCGCGCCTGCGACCTGGGCGAGCCACTGCGCTTGTCCGGGTTCCTGCTGGAGCTGGAAGAAGGCGAGCGGCAGATCGATTTGCTGGTGAACTGCGCCGGCATCGGCACCAGCGGCCCATTCCTGGCCCAGGACTGGATGACCGAGCAGGATCTGATCGAAGTCAACATCCTGGCCCTGACCCGCATGTGTCACGCCCTTGGCAATGCCATGGCGCTGCATGGCGGCGGGCAGATCCTCAACGTTGCCTCGGTTGCAGCGTTCCAACCCGGCCCGTGGATGAGCAGCTATTACGCCAGCAAGGCCTATGTACTGCACTTCTCCGAAGGACTGCGTGAAGAACTCAAGACCTGCGGCATCAAGGTTTCGGTACTCTGCCCGGGCCCGACGCGTACCGCGTTCTACGGCACCGCGCAAATGGACACGGCCAAGCTCGAGGGCAGCGACAAGCTGATGAGCCCGGAAGAAGTTGCGCTTTACACCGTGCGTGCGCTGGAAAAGAACAAAGCCATCATCATTCCCGGCCGACGCAACCGCTGGATCGCCTTCAGCCCGCGTTTCAGCCCGCGCTGGCTCACCCGCAAGATCGCCGGGGCCATCAACAAGGCCTATTGCCCGCGCTGATTGCCTGAGTACACTCACCCTGCACTTTCATAATGGAGAAACAGCTGTGGATACTCTGTTCACCAAGATCATCAACAGAGAAATACCCGCGGATATCATCTACGAAGATGATCAAGTCCTTGCCTTCAAGGACATCCACCCGGCAGCCCCCGTGCATTTCCTGGTGATCCCGAAGAAACACATTCCCACCCTCAACGACCTGACTGAGGAAGACAAGGCCCTGGCTGGCCATATTCTGTTCACTGCCCAGCGCCTGGCGGTGGAGCAAGGCTGCGAAGAAGGCTTCCGGGTGGTGATGAACTGCAACCCGAAAGGCGGACAGACCGTTTATCACATCCATATGCATGTGCTGGGTCAGCGCCAGATGAACTGGCCGCCGGGCTGATTCCCCGTTGGAGCTTGCGACTGCTTCGTAGTCGAACGGCAGCAAGCTCCCTCGCCACAAGGGCAAATTGACTCAGCGCAAACGCTCCCCCCTCTCTTGCGGTAAACTGGCCGCCGAGATTCTTCCCGGAGGTCAGCATGACTACCCAACGTCACTACTCGCCGATTGATCGCCTGTTACTGCAAGCCGACATGGCCATGCGCACGCTGCTGCCTTTCAGCGGCCAACCGTATCGCCCGTCGCCCGCCATCGTGCAGCCCGATGCACAGATGAGCGAGACCGATACCCGCCATGTCGCTGGCCTGATGCGTATCAACCATACCGGTGAAGTCTGTGCCCAGGCGCTGTATCAAGGCCAGGCCTTGACCGCCAAGCTGCCGCAGGTGCGTGCAGCCATGGAGCATGCCGCCGAGGAAGAAATCGACCACCTGGCCTGGTGCGAGCAACGCATCCGCCAGTTGGGGAGCCACCCCAGCGTGCTGAACCCGCTGTTTTATGGCTTGTCGTTTGGCATCGGCGCCGCCGCAGGGCTGATCAGCGACAAGGTCAGCCTGGGTTTTGTCGCAGCAACCGAACATCAGGTGTGCAAGCACCTGGATGAGCACCTTGAGCAACTGCCGGCCGAAGACGAAAAGTCGCGGGCGATTCTCGAACAAATGCGCATCGACGAAGAGCACCACGCCGAAAGCGCGCTGGATGCCGGCGGCTTTCGCTTCCCGGCTCCTGTGCGGTTTGGCATGAGCGTGCTGGCCAAGGTCATGACCAAAAGCACGTATCGGATCTGACTGCATCAAGCCTGAGTCGCAAAAAAGGGCGCTTTCAAAGCGCCCTTTCTTTTTGCCAGCAGATTGTGCCATCAACCCAGCTCAATGATTTCGTAATCATGGGTGATGGCCACACCGGCCGCGCCCAGCATGATCGACGCCGAGCAGTACTTCTCTGCCGACAGCTCGATGGCCCGCTTGACCTGGGCTTCCTTCAGCCCCCGCCCCTTGACCACAAAGTGCATGTGGATCTTGGTGAACACCTTGGGATCTTCAGTGGCGCGCTCGGCTTCCAGGAAGGCTTCGCAGCTTTCCACGGCCTGGCGGGACTTCTTCAGGATACTGACCACGTCGAAATTGCTGCAACCGCCTACACCCAGCAGGAGCATTTCCATCGGGCGTACGCCCAGGTTACGGCCACCGGCTTCCGGCGGGCCATCCATGACCACCACATGGCCACTGCCCGACTCACCGAGGAACATGGCTTCGCCCGCCCATTGGATGCGTGCCTTCATCGCCCAGACTCCACTGCTAAAAAAGGGTCGCCAGCTTAGCACAGGGGCTGATCACGGCAGTGTTTCCCATGAAAGCGATCAATAGCAGGATTTCCCGGCTAATTTGGCTAATAGAGACAGAATGTGTCTGGTAAGCTGGCGCCAACTCAATGGCGCATTGCCATCCTTTGTACAGCATGTATCAATGCCGATACCGCTGGTATAAAAACAAATCCATCTACACCGTGCAGTCTTTTCGGGATACAACCATGGTTGCTCTTACTCCCATACCCAAGATCAAGAATCTCGACAAGCTGCTGATGCACTGCCAGCGCCGGCGCTATCCGGCCAAGCACAACATCATCTGCGCCGGCGAGCGTTCCGAAACGCTGTTCTTCATTATCAAAGGCTCGGTCACCATCCTGATCGAGGATGAAGACGGCCGTGAAATGATCATCGCCTACCTGAACACCGGGGATTTCTTTGGGGAGCTGGGGCTGTTTGAACAGGCCGGCAAGGAGCAGGAGCGCAGTGCCTGGGTGCGCGCCAAGGTCGAATGCGAAGTGGCCGAGATCAGTTACGCCAAATTTCGCGAACTGGCCCAGCACGATCCCGACATTCTCTACGCCCTCAGCGGGCAAATCGCCCAGCGTCTGCGCGACACCACGCGCAAGGTCGGCGACCTGGCGTTCTTTGATGTCACCGGCCGCGTGGCGCGCTGCCTGTTGGAGTTGTGCAAGCAGCCCGACGCCATGACCCATCCCGACGGCATGCAGATCAAAGTCACGCGCCAGGAAATCGGGCGCATTGTCGGCTGTTCACGGGAGATGGTCGGACGGGTGCTCAAGGACCTCGAAGAGCGCAACCTGGTGCACGTCAAAGGCAAGACGATGGTGGTGTTCGGTACCCGTTAAGCCGGCAGGAAGCTGGCCAACATCTGACGGTACAACGTGTCGAGCCGGCTGATGGCGTCCGGCGCGGCGAAGGCTTCGTGCAGGGCGATATGGCTGTCGGCACGTACCCGCTGCTCAAGGCCACACGCCTGGTTGAAGCGATTGACCGCCGCGATCAACTCATCGCGATCGTTTTCCAGCAACAGCGCACCGTGCACCAACCCCACCGGACGACCGCCGACTTGTCGCCAGCGCTGGGCAGTGCCGACCATCTTGCGACCGTTGAGGTTGACGTTATAGCGACCATCACAAAACGCCCCGTCGATTTCACCGACCGAGGCGTCACCGCCCAACTCGATCAACAGATCGCAGATCGGCTGGCATAAACGCTGGTAACCGGTTTCGATGCGGCCTTGATCGCCTTCGCTGCGCGGGGGGGCGTAGACAAGGGCAATATTCACCGTGGCACTCGATTGCGGCACCGGCTCGCCGCCGGTTTCGCGCAGCAATACCGGCCAACCGGCGTCCGCCGAGACCTGGCTGGCGGTTTCGAACGCCGGCAGCCGACTCAAGCGGCGGGGCATTACCAGGGCTTGGTCGCTGGGTTGCCAGAACAATAGGCCGAATTCCTGCTCACCCGCGCAAACGGCCGCCAGGAGGTCTTGCTCGGCGGCAAGACCTGCTTGGACAGTCATCGACATTGGCTTGGTCATCGAACACCTACCTCTCTGGATCAGCACAGAATCAAATGTGGGAGCTGGCTTGCCTGCGATGCAGGCACCTCGGTGTATCTATATCACCAAGGTGACGCTATCGCAGGCAAGCCAGCTCCCACAAAAGCCAGCCCCCACACTTACCGACGTTGAAAGTCAGTCGAGGGTCGAACCACTCACCGCCACGCCACGCTCCGGGAAGAACAGACGCTGCAACTCCGCCCCCGGGTTCTCGGCGCGCATGAAGGTCTCGCCCACCAGGAACGAGTACACCCCACTGATTTCCATCAGTTCCACATCGGCACGGTTGACGATGCCACTCTCGGTAATCACCAGACGGTCGCGCGGAATCCGCGGCAGCAGGTCGAGGGTGTTTTCCAGGCTGACTTCGAAGGTGTGCAGATTACGGTTGTTGACGCCCACCAGCGGGGTGTCGAGGGTTTTCAGCGCACGTTCCAGCTCATCACCGTCGTGTACTTCGACCAGCACATCCAGGCCGACACTCTTGGCCACGGCCGCCAGCTCCGCCATCTTCACATCATCCAGCGCGGAGACGATCAGCAGCACGCAGTCGGCGCCCAAGGCGCGGGCTTCGACGATCTGGTACGGGTCGACCATGAAATCCTTGCGGATCACCGGCAACTTGCACGCCGCGCGAGCCTGCTGCAGGAACAGGTCGCTGCCTTGGAAGTAATCGATATCGGTGAGCACGGAGAGGCACGTCGCCCCGCCCTTCTCATAGCTCTTGGCAATGTCTTCAGGAATGAAGATCTCGCGGATCACACCCTTGCTGGGCGAAGCCTTCTTGATTTCAGCAATGACGGCAGGCTGTTTTTCCTTGGCCTGCTTGATCAGTGCATTGGCAAAACCACGCGGTGCGTCAGCGATTTTCGCCTGGCTTTCCAGCTCGGCGAGGCTGACGCGAGCACGGCGCTCGGCGACTTCTTCGGCCTTGCGGGCCAGGATCTTTTCCAGAACGGTCGGCACACTCATCCTTCATTCTCCATCTTGAATACTGCGGTGAATGCTCCCAGTTCTTCGAGCTTCTCGCGAGCCAGACCAGTGTGCAGCGCATCGTGGGCCAAGGCGACACCTTCCTTAAGACTATAGGCGTGGTCGGCTGCGTAAAGTGCCGCGCCAGCATTCAGAACAATCATTTCCGCCGCTTTTTGACCGTTCTCGGTCTTGCGACGCCCGAGGGCATCGCGAATCAGTTCCAGCGATGCCGCCGGGCTTTCCACCGCCAGGCCGTGCAGGCTCTGGCTTTTCATGCCCAAGTCTTCAGGCTCGACCCAGTATTCGGTGACCTGGTCGTCCTTCAACTCCGCCACGAAGGTCGGTGCTGCCAGGCTGAATTCGTCCAGGCCGTCCTTGGAATGCACCACCAGCACATGCTTGCTGCCCAGGCGTTGCAACACTTCCGCCAGCGGCCGGCAAAGGGCCTGGCTGAACACGCCGACCACCTGGTGCTTCACACCGGCCGGATTCGTAAGCGGGCCGAGCATGTTGAACAGGGTGCGCAGGCCGAGGTCCTTGCGCGGGCCTGCGGCGTGCTTCATCGCGCCATGGTGGGACTGGGCAAACATGAAGCCGATGCCGACGTTGTCGATGCAGCGCGCCACTTGTACCGGGGTCAGGTTGAGGTAGATGCCGGCTGCTTCCAGCAGGTCGGCACTGCCGCTCTTGCCGGACACCGCACGGTTGCCGTGCTTGGCCACGGTGCAACCCGCCGCCGCGACCACAAAGGAGGACGCCGTCGACACGTTGAAAATATTCGCACCGTCGCCGCCGGTGCCGACCACGTCGACCACGCCATCGAGGGTCTTGAGCTCAACCTTGTCCGCCAGCTCGCGCATGACCGACACGGCGCCGACGATCTCGTCGATGCTCTCGCTCTTCATGCGCATGGCCATCATGAACGCGCCGATCTGCGCGTCGGTGCATTGACCGGTCATGATCTCGCGCATCACATCGCTCATTTCAGCGGTGCTCAGGTCCAGGTGGCCGACGATACGGCTCAGGGCAGTCTTGATATCCATGGAAAGTCCTTAGCGCGTGCCGCCGCTCTGCTTGAGAAAGTTGGCGAACAGCTCGTAGCCCTGCTCGGTCAGGATCGATTCGGGGTGAAATTGCACCCCTTCGATATTCAGTGTCTTGTGGCGCAGGCCCATGATCTCGTCGACCGAACCGTCTTCCAGCTGGGTCCAGGCGGTGAGTTCCAGGCATTCCGGCAGGGTCTCGCGCTTGACCACCAGCGAATGGTAGCGGGTCACGGTCACCGGCAGGTTGAGGCCGTGAAACACGCCCACATCATTATGGAACACCGGGCTGGTCTTGCCGTGCATCACCTGGCGCGCGCGCACCACGTCACCGCCAAAGGCCTGGCCGATGGACTGGTGGCCCAGGCATACGCCCAGGATCGGCAGCTTGCCGGCGAAATATTGGATTGCATCCAGGGAAATACCCGCCTCGGTCGGCGTGCACGGGCCTGGCGAAACCACGATACGCTCCGGGTTCAGGGCAGCGATCTCGGCCACGCTCAGTTCGTCGTTGCGCACTACCTTGACCTCGGCACCCAGCTCGCCCAGGTACTGCACAACGTTGTAGGTAAAGGAGTCGTAGTTATCAATCATCAGCAACATGGGGGAAACCTCAGGAATTGGGGGTCTGTTCAGCCAGCGCAACGGCGCGGAACATCGCGCGGCGCTTGTTCAGGGTTTCTTCCCATTCGAGGGCCGGCACCGAGTCGGCGACAATCCCGCCGCCGGCCTGCACGTGCAGTTCCCCGTCCTTGATCACCGCCGTACGGATCGCAATGGCGGTGTCCATGTTGCCGTTCCAGGCGAAATAACCCACGGCGCCGCCGTAGACACCGCGCTTGACCGGTTCCAGCTCGTCGATGATCTCCATCGCGCGGATCTTCGGCGCACCCGACAAGGTGCCCGCCGGCAGAATCGCACGCAGCGCGTCCATCGCGGTCAAGCCGGCTTTCAGCTCACCGGTGACGTTGGACACAATGTGCATCACATTCGAGTAACGCTCGATCACCATCTTCTCGGTGAGTTTCACCGAACCGATTTCCGACACACGCCCGGTGTCGTTGCGGCCCAGGTCGATCAGCATCAGGTGCTCGGCGATTTCCTTGTCGTCACTGAGCAGGTCTTCTTCCAGCGCCAGGTCGGCTTCTTCGGTCGCGCCACGCGGGCGTGTGCCGGCGATCGGGCGCACGGTGATCAGGTTGTCTTCGACCCGCACCAGCACTTCCGGCGAACTGCCCACCACGTGGAAGTCGCCAAAGTTGAAGAAGTACATGTACGGCGTCGGGTTGAAGCAGCGCAGCGCGCGATACAGGTCGATCGGCGCAGCCTTGAAGTCGATGGACATGCGCTGCGACGGCACCACTTGCATGCAGTCACCGGCGAGGATGTATTCCTTGATGGTATCGACCGCGCGCTCGTAGTCATCCTGAGTAAAGCTTGAACGAAAGATCGGGTCGGCTGCCGGTGGACGGCTGAGGTCCAGGCCGCGACGCGGGGTGATCGGCTGGCGCAGTTTTTCCAGCAGGGCTTCGAGGCTGGCCTGGCCCTGCTCGAAGGCGTCGGCCTTGGACGGGTCGGCGAGCACGATCGCGTGCATCTTGCCGGCGAGGTTGTCGAACACCACCACCGCATCCGAGACCATCAACAGAATGTCCGGCACACCCAGCGGATCCGGGTTCGGGCATTTGCCCAGGCGTTTTTCCACGTAGCGCACGCAGTCGTAGCCGAAATACCCCACCAGGCCGCCGTTGAAACGCGGCAGGCCAGGGATGGTCGGCACGTTGTAGCGCGCCTTGAAGGTTTCGACGAACGCCAGCGGGTCTTCCACGTCATGGCTTTCGATCTCGACGCCATCATGGGTGATGCTCACGTGATGGTCGTGTACCCGCAGTACGGTGCGGCACGGCAGGCCGATGATCGAGTAGCGGCCCCACTTCTCGCCGCCCTGTACCGATTCGAGCAGGTAGGAGTTGGGCTCGTCGGCCAGTTTCAGGTAGATCGACAGCGGCGTATCGAAGTCGGCCAGGGTTTCGCAGGCCATGGGAATGCGGTTATAGCCGGCAGCGGCCAAACGCAGGAATTCTTCGCGGGTCATGATGTGCCTCGTGGCATGAGGGTCTAACAGTCAGGTATGCAAACGTGCCGCAGCGCGGCCAGGATCAGTCAGGCGCGCCAACGCCAGCGGGCCAGGGCCTTGATGACTTTCATCCAGAGTTTGCGAGTGACCACCACGATGGAATTTCCAGAAGGGGACGGATCGATGTCGGGCAACGTTATCTCAGCGCCCGCTCCCAAGCAACCGGGGATTAACAGTCGCAGGTCATCAATCACCAGCGCTGGCGACTCTTCGGCGATCGGCCGGCCATGGTTGTAGCCGTAACTGAGCGCCACGCACTGCACGCCAGCGGCCTTTGCCGCCAGCACATCACTGCGCGAATCGCCGACAAACAACGACTGGGAGGCCGGGATATTGGCCATTTTCATCACGAAAAACAGCGCTGCCGGGTCGGGCTTCTTCTGCGGCAAGGTATCGCCACCGATGATCCAGCGGAAATACCGGCCGATTTTCATCTGGTCCAACAGCGGCGCGACGAAACGCTCCGGCTTGTTGGTGATCAGGGCCATTTCCACGCCCTGCTTGCTCAGCCATTTGAGCGTGTCGCGCACGCCGGGGTAGACCACGGTCAGTTCGTGGCCGCCTTCATAGGCGGCATTGAACAGTTCCAGGGCGTGCTCGGCCTCGACATCGTCGACGCCTTCGGCATCGATGTGATCGGCCAAGGCCCGGCGCACCAGCATCTGCACGCCGTTGCCGACCCACTCGCGCACCGATTCGATCCCCGCCGGCTTGCGCCCCAGCTTGAGCAGCATCTCGTCCACCGCCGCTGCCAGGTCAGGCACCGAATCGATCAACGTACCGTCCAGATCGAACATCACCAGCCGTGGCAGCTTGCCGGGAAACAGCTGCTCGAAGCCGCTCATGGACGCGCCAGCGCCAGTTCTGCACGCATCTTGTCGATGACTTCCTGGTAATCGGGGGCGTTGAAGATCGCCGAGCCGGCCACAAAGGTGTCGGCGCCTGCTGCTGCGATTTCACGGATATTGTTGACGTTGACCCCGCCGTCGATTTCCAGGCGGATATCGCGGCCCGAGGCATCGATCAGCGCGCGGGCTTCGCGCAGTTTGTTCAGGGTGCCGGGGATGAACTTCTGCCCGCCGAAGCCTGGGTTGACGCTCATCAGCAAGACCATGTCGACCTTGTCCATCACGTATTCAAGCACGCTCAGCGGGGTCGCCGGGTTGAACACCAGGCCCGCCTTGCAGCCGCCTTCGCGGATCAGTTGCAGGGTGCGGTCGACGTGCAGCGTGGCTTCCGGGTGGAACGTGATGTAGGTGGCGCCGGCCTCGATGAAGTCGCCGACGATGCGGTCCACCGGGCTGACCATCAGGTGCGCGTCGATCGGCGCGGTGACGCCGTACTTGCGCAGCGCCGCGCAGACCATCGGGCCGATGGTCAGGTTGGGCACGTAGTGGTTGTCCATGACATCGAAGTGCACGAAGTCGGCACCGGCGGCCAACACTTTGTCCACTTCCTCACCCAGGCGGGCGAAGTCGGCGGAGAGAATCGATGGAGCAATGACGAAGGGCTGCATGACGCACCTTTTTTGAGCTAAATCACGATGGCGCGCATTGTATACCTCATGCTTTGCCCTGCGCACCGTGACCTGGCTCAACGGCTAGTACGCAGCCCGATAGATTTTCTCGATATCCGCCGCGCTGAGCTTGCGCGGATTGTTGCGCATCAGGCGCTCGATACCGGCCGCTTCGGTGGCCATGGACGCGATAGCCTCCTCGGGCACGCCAAAGCTGCGCAGGCCTGCCGGGATCTCCACGGCAGCGCACAAGCGTGTCATCGCCTCGACTGCCTGGTCGGCCGCATCGTTGACGCTGAGCCCGCTCACATTCACGCCCATGGCCTGGGCAATGTCCTGCATGCGCTCGACACAGGCCAGCTTGTTCCAGTGCATCACATACGGCAACAACAGGGCGTTGCTCACGCCGTGGGCGATATTGAAGCGCCCGCCCAGCGGGTACGCCAATGCGTGCACCGCGCCGACCCCGGCGTTACCGAATGCCATGCCGGCCATCAGGCTCGCGGTGGCCATGTCATCGCGGGCCTGCAGGTTGGCCGGGTTGGCGTAGGCCTTGGGCAGCGCCGTGGCAATCAGCTTGATCGCGCCAATGGCCAGGGCATCGGTGATCGGCGAGGCGTTCAGCGACAAATAGGACTCGATGGCATGCACCAGCGCATCCACACCACTGGCCGCGGTGACACTGCGCGGGCAGGTCAAGGTCATTTGCGGGCTGATCAACGCGACATCCGGCAGCAGGTAATCGCTGACGATGCCTTTCTTCAACTGCGCGGCCTTGTCGGAGAGGATCGCGACATTGGTCACCTCGGAGCCGGTGCCGGCAGTGGTAGGGATCGCGATCAGCGGCGGGCCCTTGCGCGGCACCTGGTCGACGCCGAACAAATCCGCCAGCGCGCCGTGGTAACCGGCATAGGCTGCGACACTCTTGGCGATGTCGATGGCGCTGCCACCGCCCACGCCGATCAGGCCATCGTGCCCGCCTTCGCGGTACACGCGCATGCAGTCCTCGACGATGGCGATTTCCGGGTCGGGCAGCACGCGGTCGAAGATTTCGTAAGTGCGCTCACCAAGGTGTTCGAGCGCCAGCGCCACGGTGCCGGACTTGACCAGTGCGGCATCGGTAACGATCAGCGGGTTGTCCACATCCAGGCGTGTGAGTTCGGCAGCCAGTTGTTCGATGGCGCCAGCGCCGGTCAGCAGTTTGTGGGCGATCTTGAATGAGGAAGTACTCATGTGCGCGGCCTCTTATTCGGAAATGGGCTGGCACTAGAGTAGCTGAGGGAAATAGGTTGTCAGCCATTCAGCAACTGAATGGTCTGAATGAACACAAAACCAATGTGTGTGGGCTTGCTCGCGAAAGCGGTGTGTCAGTCAACAGACCTTTTACTGATCCACCGCTCTCGCGAGCAAGCCCGCTCCCACATTTTGATCTCCGCTTGGGTTTAGACCTGCGCGGTACGCAGTTTTTCGCTGCGGCCGCGCAGCCATTCCAATGTCAGCAACAGCAACACCGAGAAGGCAATCAACAAGGTCGCCGCCGCAGCAATGGTCGGGCTGAGGTTCTCGCGGATGCCGCTGAACATCTGGCGCGGCAGGGTCGCTTGCTCGGGGCCGGCGAGGAACAGCGTCACCACCACCTCGTCGAACGACGTGGCGAAGGCGAACAGCGCGCCGGAGATCACCCCCGGTGCAATCAACGGCAGGGTCACCCGGCGAAACGCGGTCAATGGCGAAGCGCCCAGACTGGCAGCCGCCCGCACCAGATTATGGTTGAACCCCTGCAACGTCGCCGACACGGTGATGATGACAAACGGCACGCCGAGCACCGCGTGCACCACAATCAGCGAGAAGAAACTGTTGCCCAGGCCCAGCGGCGCAAAGAACAGGTAACTGGCCACGCCAATGATCACCACCGGCACCACCATCGGCGAAATCACCAAGGCCATGACCAAGGCTTTGCCGGGGAAATTCCCGCGCGTCAGGCCAATCGCCGCCAGCGTGCCGAACACCATGGCCAGCACCGTGGCCGCCGGGGCGACGATGATGCTGTTCTTCAAGGCACGCATCCATTCGGCCGAGGCGAAGAAGTCCTGGTACCAGTGCAGCGAAAAACCCTGCAGCGGGTACACCAGGAAACTGCCGCTGTTGAACGACAGAGGGATGATCACCAGCACGGGCAGGATCAAGAACAGCAGGATCAGGCCGCAGAGAATCCGCAAGCTGTAGAACCACACCCGCTCGACGGGCGACATATAAGGGCTCAGCATCGCAAGGTCTCCTCAGCTCAGGCGCAGGCGACTGGCGCCCACCAGCCGGTTATAGATCAGGTACAGCACCACGGTCGCCAGCAGCAGCAAGCCGCCCAGCGCCGTCGCCATGCCCCAGTTGATGCTCGTGTTGGTGTAGAAGGCCACGAAGTAGCTGACCATCTGGTCGTTCGGGCTGCCGAGCAGCGCCGGCGTGATGTAGTAACCAATCGCCAGGATGAACACCAGCAGGCAGCCGGCGCCGACCCCGGCGTAGGTCTGCGGGAAGTACACGCGCCAGAAGCTTGCGAATGGGTGACAACCCAGGGAAATTGCCGCACGCATATAGGTGGGCGAGATACCCTTCATCACGCTGTAGATCGGCAGGATCATGAACGGCAGCAGGATGTGCACCATCGAGATGTAGACCCCGGTGCGGTTGAATACCAGCTCCACCGGTTTGTCGACCAGGCCCATGCCCATCAACGCGCTATTGATCAGGCCACCGGACTGCAGCAACACGATCCACGCCGCCACCCGCACCAGGATCGAGGTCCAGAACGGCAGCAGCACGAGGATCATCAGCAGGTTGCTTTTGCGCGCCGGCAGGTTGGCCAGCAGGTAGGCCAGGGGATAGGCCAGCAGCAGGCACACGAAGGTGATCACCAGGCCCATCCAGAAGGTGCGGGCGAAGATGTCCAGGTAGATCGCCTGGTCCGGCGTGGCCGGGGCGACTTCGCCGAGGTCGTCGATGCGATGATCGACGGCCGCCAGCAGGTAATACGGTGTGAGGCTGCTGGTATTGCGCCGGATCGCCTGCCAGTACGCCGGGTCGCCCCAGCGTTCATCGAGGCTTTCCAGCGCTTCTTTATAGGAAGCGGGTGCGTCGCTGAACGGCAGCGCCCGCGCGGTTTTGGTCAGCAGGCTGCGATAGCCGGCCAGTTCCATGTTCAAGCGCTTGGACAGGTCGCCCAGGGTCTGGTTTTTACGCGCTTCGCCCAGGTCCTCGCTGAGGGCCTGATACACCGGCTCGCCCGGCAAACCCCGGCCATCCCAGGTCTTCACCGCGACCACGGTGCGCGGCAAACCGCCCACCACTTCCGGGTTGCCGACGCTTTTGTAAAGCAGCGCAACAATCGGCACCAGGAACACCAGCAGCAAAAACAGCACCAGCGGCGCAATCAAGGCCTGCGCCTTCCAGCGATTGAGCCGCTCGGCACGCGCCAGGCGCTGCTTGAGGGTGGGGCTGGGAATGGCGATAACCATGGCAAACTCCGGAACTTGAAAATGAATGCGCTCTGCCCAACACAGCAGATTTCATGTGGGGGCGGGCTTGTGTGGGAGCGCGCTGGCTCGCGAATGCGGTGTGACAGTCAGCCCATGAGGAGACTGATCCACCGTATTCGCGAGCAAGCCCGCTCCCACACTTACCGGTTCGCACATGGGTCCAGCGGTGTTGCAGGTTATTTGGCAGCCCAGGAATTGAAGCGCTGCTCCAACTGCTCGCCGTTGTCCGCCCAGAAGCTCACATCAATCTGCACCTGGTTGGCGATGTTCTCTGGCGTGGTCGGCATATCCTTCAGCACATCCTTGGCCAGCAACGGTACGGCTTGGGTATTGGCCGGGCCGTAAGCGATGTTTTCCGAATAGGTTTTCTGCTGCTGCGGCTGCACCGAGAAGGCGATGAATTTCTTCGCCGCTTCCGCGCGATCCTTGGCCAGGCCCTTCGGAATAGCCCAGGCATCGAAGTCGTAGATGCCGCCGTTCCACACCACTTTCAGGTTGCTCTCTTTCTGCACGGCAGCGATGCGACCGTTGTAGGCCGAGCTCATCACCACGTCGCCCGAGGCGAGGTACTGCGGCGGCTGTGCACCGGCTTCCCACCACTGGATCGACGGCTTGAGTTCGTCGAGTTTCTTGAACGCACGGTCCTGGCCATCCTTGCCGGCCAGCACTTTGTAGACGTCCTTCGGTGCAACCCCATCAGCCATCAAGGCGAATTCCAGGGTGTACTTGGCGCCCTTGCGCAGGCCGCGCTTGCCCGGGAATTTCTTGGTGTCCCAGAAATCTGCCCAACTGGTCGGTGCAGAAGCCAGCTTGTCGGCGTTGTAGGCCAATACGGTGGACCACACGAAGAAGCCCACGCCGCACGGCTGGATCGCGCCCTTCACGTAGTCGCCCGCGTTGCCGAACAGTTTCGGGTCCAGCGGCTCGAACATATCTTCGTCGCACCCACGCGACAGTTCCGGGGATTCGACTTCCACCAGGTCCCAGGACACGCTCTTGGTATCGACCATGGCCTTGACCTTGGCCATTTCGCCGTTGTACTCGCCAGCGACGATCTTGCCGTTGCCGGCACTTTCCCACGGTGCATAGAAAGCCTTGACCTGGGCCGCCTTGTTCGCGCCGCCGAAGGACACGACCGTCAGGTCCGGGCCTGCCATGGCCTGTGTCGCGCCCATCAATCCAATCGCCAGGGCCGAATATTTAAGGGATCTCAACATTGTTGTTCTCTCCACGTGCAGGGTTGGTGAAGCCATGGGGCGATCAATTCGCCTCTAGAAGTGGGTCGAGTGCGCGAACGTGCTCGACTTGCCAGCCAATCGGTACCACGTCGCCAACCGCCAACGCTGGGTCCAGCTCGGCGATCGGTTGTTTCACAAAAAAATCGGTCTTGCCGCAGACTTCCAGGCGCACACGCACGTGGTCACCCAGGTAGATGAACTCCGCCACCCGCCCGGAGAAACGGTTGCTGCAGCTCTCGCTGGAACCATTCAGGCTGACGCGCTCAGGGCGAACCGACAGGGTCACCGGGCCGCCGACCTGGCCGACGTTCACCGCCAGCGCCTCGACCTTCTCGCCGCGCGCCAGCTCCACCACGCAACGGTCGCCGGTATGGCTGTGCAGGCGCCCGTTGAGGCGATTGTTCTCGCCGATGAAGTTGGCGACGAAGGTGTTCTTCGGCTCTTCATAGAGGGTGCGCGGCGCGGCAATCTGCTGGATCTCGCCCTGGTGGAACACCGCTACCCGGTCAGACATGGTCAAGGCTTCGCCCTGGTCGTGGGTGACGTACACCACGGTCACGCCGAGCCGCTGGTGCAGGTGCTTGATCTCCATCTGCATGTGTTCACGCAGTTGTTTGTCGAGGGCGCCGAGGGGTTCGTCCATCAACACCAGTTGCGGCTCGAACACCAGCGCCCGGGCCAATGCCACGCGCTGTTGCTGGCCGCCGGAGAGTTGCGCCGGGTAGCGCTGGGCGAAGGCGTCGAGCTGGACCATATTCAGCACGCGCTTGACCCGCTCGCTGATGTCGGTCTTGCTCAAGCCGCGCACCGACAGCGGGAACGCGAGGTTCTCGGCGACGGTCATGTGCGGGAACAACGCGTAGTTCTGGAACACCATGCCGATATCACGCTTGTGCGGCGGCACGTTGTTGATGGAGCGGCCGGCCAGTTGGATTTCGCCAGCGGTCGGCGTTTCAAAGCCGGCGAGCATCATCAGGCTGGTGGTCTTGCCCGACCCGGACGGCCCGAGCAGGGTGAGGAACTCGCCCTTGCGAATCTCCAGGTTGAGGTCCTTGACGATCAGGTTCTCGCCGTCGTAGCTCTTCTGCACGCCACGAAAGCTGACCAGCACATCATTTGAATCCACCTCGCTCATACCCGCACCTTTGTGTTTTGGACTGCCGTGGCACAAGCGTAGTCCAGCCGCTAGACCCCGGAAATCGGGGGCCAGGAGAGAATCGCATCAGCCGGATGGAAGGTTGGGGGTAGGGATCGCCCTACACGAATGGCGGGGACAGGACAGTGCTGCGACAAGATGCGAGCTGCAAGCGGCAAGAATGGGCATCTACCTGCGAAACACCTGTCGCAAACAGACACGCCCCTTCCCTGTAGAAGCCCGGCTTGCCGGCGATGCGTACGAAGAATCGTCTTCGCCGGCAAGGAATAGACGTCACCCCGCGTCCTACAAAAGCTTGTGCTCCATGGCGTACTTCACCAGTTCCGCCAACGAAGTGATATTGAGCTTCTGCATCAGCCGCGCCTTGTGGGTGCTGATGGTCTTGCTGCTCAGCGCCAGCTGCTGGGCGATGTCATTGACATTGGCGCCCTGGGCCAGGCGCTCGAACACCGAGAACTCCCGCTCCGACAGCAGCGAATGCAGCGGACGGGCGTCCGTCAGGCCGACTTCAAAGACCATGCGGTCCGCCAGGTCCGGATCGATGTAGCGCCCACCGGCCGCCACCTTGCGGATCGCCGTGAGCAACAGCGCCGGGTCGCTGTCCTTGGTTGCGTAACCGGCAGCACCGACCTTCAGGGCGCGGGCGGCCATCTGCGCTTCATCGTGCATGGACAGCACCAGGATTGCCGGCGGATTGCTCAACGCGCGTATCCGCGCAATCGCCTCCAAACCGTTGACGCCAGGCATCGAGATATCCAGCAACACCACCTCGCAGGGCACATGGCGCAAGGTCTCGAGCAACTGCTCGCCATTGCTCGCCTCGCCCACGACCTGCAGGTCTTTGGCCAGGCCGATCAATTGCTTGATGCCTTCTCGAACGATGGTGTGGTCTTCGGCTACCAGTACGCGAATCACAAGGCCTTCCTCTTAGGGTTATGCATCCAACGGCACCGTGACACTCAGGGTCGTGCCCTCCCCCAGCTCGCTGTCCAGGCTCAGTTGCCCGCCCATGATCAACACCCGCTCGCGCATGCCCACCAGGCCAAACGACACGGGACGCCCCTTGGACTGGACGAAACCGACGCCGTCATCACTGATGGTCAGCCGCAGGTGGGGACCTTCCACCACCAGCGTCAGCTCGACAGTATGCGCCTGGGCATGGCGCATCACATTGGTCAGCGCTTCCTGCAGGATCCGGAACAGGCCGATGGCCTTGGCATCACTCAGGGTCGGCAGGTTCTCCGGGACTTGCACCAGGCAGGGGATTTGCGTGCGCGCTTCAAAGCGCCGCGCCTGCCACTCGATGGCCGAGGCGATCCCGGCATCCAGGATCGGCGGGCGCAGCGCCGTCGCCACGTCCCGCACCAGTTGGAACAGCTGGGCGATCAGGCGCTTCATGCTGTTCAGGCGCTCATGCAGGCCTGGGTCCAACTGTGCATAGGCCAATTCACACATGGAGGTTTCCAGCTTGAGCACGGTGAGCATTTGCCCCAGCTCGTCGTGGACTTCGCGGGCGATGCGCGCTTTTTCTTCCTCGCGCACCGTTTCCAGGTGGGCCGACAACTCGCGCAACTGCGCTTCACTTTGCAACAGGGCGGCCAGGGTACGGCGCAGTTCGGTGACATCGTTGAGGTAGACCACCAGGTATTCAGCTTCGGCAAACCGCAGAAAACTCAGGGACACGTTCGCCGGCAGGATGCTGCCGTCGGCGCGCCGGCAATCGGTGGCGAAGTTCTGTGGCCCGTCTTCACTGGCCCGCGCGCGCTTCCACAGGTTGAGCCAACGATCCATGTCCAGGGAAGGATCGAGGTCGGCCAGCGGCCGCTCGATCAGGGCGCCGGCGTTATAACCGAGCATGTTTTCGGCCGCGCGGTTGGCGTAGCGCACGTGGCTGTCCCAGTTGACCCACAGGATGCCAACGGTGCTTTGGTCGATGGAGAACTGCGTCAAGCGCAAGGCTTCAGCACCGGCGGCGCGGGCCGCGCTTTCTTCGCGGGCGGCCAGCAGGCCCTGCTCGAGCACGCGTTGCTGACGGCGCTGCCAGAACACAATGGCCAGGCTGGCGAGCAGGAGCAGCCCCAGCAACAGACTGAGGTTTTGCCACAGGCCCGGGGATTCCGTCATGCGTGGGTATTTGGGCTGCAGCCAGCGGTTGTGCAGTTGGTCCAGGTCACGGGCGGGGATGGCGCGCAAAGCGCTTTGCATGATGCCGGCCAGCTCCGGCCAATCCCGGCGCGTGGCCACTCGCAGCAACTGCGGCAGGCCGATGTCGCCCACCACCGCCAGCCCGGCGAACTCGGCCTCGCCGGACAAGCGGCTCAACTGTGCTTCATCCACCACGGCATACCGGGCCTGTTGGCTGACGAGCAACTGCAGGGCCTGGCGCTCCATGGGCACACCTTGCAGATTGAGGCCGGGATACGTACCGCGCAGGTAATCGGCCACGGCACTGGGCATGCGCACCGCGACACGCGATTGCTCGTCGAGCTTTTCCAGTTCGACCGCCCCGCCACCGTCACGGACACCCACGATGTGTTGCGGCACGCGCATATAGGGATCGGTGAACAGCCACAGGCGCAAACCGGCCGGGGTCTGTTGCAGGCCGGGGGCGATGTCCACTTCGCCTTCGCTCAGGGCCGCCTCCAACTGCTCCTGGCTGGGGAAGTTGCGCCAGGTCAGTTCGATATTCAGCGCCTTGGCCAGCCATTGCATCAGCTCGACATTAGCCCCGGACAACCGCTGCAGGCGGCGGTCGTATTGTGCGTACGGCGCCTGCAGCACCAGGCCCACCCGCAACTCCGGGTGCCGGGCCAGCCATTCGCGTTGGGCCGCATTCAACTGCGCTTGTGGGGCCGCGGGCGCAGGGGCGGCGTTTGCCATCAAGGCAAAGCATAAACAGCCGATAACCAGCAGACAGCGAAAACCCATGATCCACGTCTCACATCACTGACAAATACTGACCAACCCATTAGGCTGCTGGAATCACTTCTGGCCGGGAATTAACGATGCCCTTTCTCCACCGTTCGGCACTGCCAGCATTGTGCCTGTCGCTTCTCTTTACCAGTGCCTTTTCCGTACAGGCGGCCGATGCACCCGCGCCCACGGCGGAAAAACCGGCCGAACGCCTGCCCTTGCCCGAGCGCAGCCAGGAAGAAGCCAGTGCCCTTGAGCGAAAAATCCCGCAACAGGAACAGCAACAGTTGCAGGCCGGCAGCGACTCATTCCTCGCCCTGTGGAAACCGGCCAACAGCGCCGAGCCCGAAGGCGTGGTGATTATCGTACCGGGCGCCGGCGAAAATGCTGACTGGCCGCAAGCAATCGGCCCGTTGCGGCGCAAGTTTCCGGACGCCGGGTGGGGCAGTCTCAGCCTGTCGTTGCCGGACACCAGCATGGACACGCTGCCGCCGCGCGTCATGGAAGCGTCCAAGGCCACTGTCGACACCAGCAGCAAAGACGCGAGCACCGCCGACAAACCCATCGAACAGGCCGCCAGTGCCGAAGCCGAAGGCACTGACCCGGCCGTGGTACCCGGCGCCGACGAGCAAGACAAGACCGACGCCTCACGCATCTTCGCGCGCATCGATGCCGCCGTGGCCTTCGCCCAGACCCAGGGCGCACGCAGTGTGGCGCTGGTCGGTCATGGCACCGGGGCCTGGTGGGCCGCGCGTTACTTGAGCGAGAAGCAGCCGTCCCAGGTACAGAAATTTGTCATGGTCGCGGCGCAGACGCCCACCGGTCGCCAACCGGACGTCGAGCAGTTGGCTCCCGGCCTGAAACTGCCGACCGCCGATGTCTTCTATCAAGACACCGCCCAGGCACGCAAAAACGCCCTGGCCCGTGCGCAGGCGGCCAAGCGCTTGAAGAATGAAGGGTATAAGCAAGTGACATTGAAGACCCTGCCCGGCAACAGCGCGGCCGAGCAGGAGCAGTTGTATCGGCGGATTCGCGGCTGGCTGAGCCCGCAGGCAAGCAGCGACTAACCCCGACTTTCAGGAAAACCGCAGACCTCCTGTGGGAGCAGGCTTGCTCGCTCCCACAATAGGGTTGTCACACTCACATCGCATGACTTAACGGAAATCCCGGCGCTCGCGAATCAACGCATAGGCGCTGTGCAATTCGCGGGTGCGCTCGGTGGCCTCACGCACTTGCGCGGGAGTTGCGCCACTGCCGGCAATCTTGTCCGGGTGGTGGCGGCTGAGCAGGCGGCGGTAGGCGCGCTTGATCACCGACGGCTCGCTGGTGGAGGTCACGCCAAGCAAACGCAGCGCGTCCTGATAACTGCCACCGCGATTGACCAATGGCTTGCGCTCCGGCGTGTAGTCCGCGGCCAGTGCCTGCAGTTGCTGCGGCGTCCAGCCCAGCCACTTGCCCCACAGGTCGATCAGGTCACGCTCGGCGTCATCCGCCCGGCCGTCCGCCCAGACCATCCGCCAGCACGCACGCAACACACCTTCGGCTGCATGCGGCTGAGCCTTGAGCACACGCAGGTAGGTGCGCACACGGTCAGACCCGGATTTGCCGCGATTAAACGCCGCGATCGCCCGGCGCTGGGCCGAGTCGGTCATGTCCAGCGAACGCATCTCCTGGCGCGCCTGCTGGATATGCCCGTCCACCACGCGACCATTGCTCTTGGCCAGGCGCCCCAGCAGCACGAACAATAATTCATCATTGCGCAACGCCGGGCGCCCGCCCAGGCGCTCGCGCAACTGTGCCCAGCTTTGCAGTTGCAGGCGGCGGTCCAGCGCCTGACCCAACAGCGCACCCAACAAGGCCCCCGGAATGCTGGCAATGGCAAAGCCAGCCCCGGCGCCGATCAGCGTCCCTGGCCACAACATGCTACTGCCCCGCTGTCAGCAGGGTTTCGACTTGCGCCAGGCGCTCCAGCGTGCCGACATCAATCCAGCGTCCCGCCATGTGTTCCCCCGTCACCAAACCTTTGGCCATCGCCGCGCGTAGCAGCGGCGCCAGCTTGAAGGCACCGGCACTGCAACCCGCGAACAATTTCGGGTCGAGCACTGAAATGCCACTGAAGGTCAGGTTATCGGCACCGGGCGCCGCATCATGAAGCACGCCTTGATCAAGGTAGAAATCACCGCCGGAGGGGTGATGCGCCGGGTTGTCGACCATCACCAGATGCGCCAGGCCCTGCAGCGGTTGGCGCAGCCGGGTGAAATCGTAGTCGGTCCAGATATCACCATTGACCACCAGGAAGGGTTCATCCCCCAGCAGCGGCAAGGCCTGGAAAATCCCGCCGCCGGTTTCCAGCGGCTCGCCTTCCGGGGAGTAGCGGATGCGCAAGCCAAATTGCGCGCCGTCGCCCAGGTAGCTTTCGATTTGCTGGCCCAGCCAGGCGTGGTTGATCACGATATCGGTGAAGCCGGCCTTGGCCAGCGCCTCCAGGTGATATTCGATCAGGCGCTTGCCACCGGCCTGCACCAGCGGCTTGGGCGTGTGCAAGGTGAGCGGGCGCATGCGCTCGCCTTTGCCCGCCGCCAGGATCATCGCCTTCATACGCTGGCCTCGGCGGGCTGGCGCAGGCTGGTCAGCAACTCAGCCAGCTCGCTCAACTCGGCACGCTCGGCCAGCACTGCCTCTATATAAGCAAAGAAGCGCGGCACGTCGGCCAGGTAACGGGGCTTGCCGTCGCGATGGCAAATGCGCGCGAAGATGCCGATAACCTTGAGGTGACGCTGGACGCCCATCAGGTCGCTGGCGCGCAGGAACTCGTCGAAATCCGCCTGCACCGCAATGCCGGCCTGCCCCGCGCGCTGCCAATAGCCGCGTTGCCATTCCCGTACGCGGGCCTGGGGCCAACTGAGGAATGCATCCTTGAACAGGCAGGTGATGTCGTAGGTGACCGGGCCGTAGACCGCGTCCTGGAAATCCAGCACGCCGGGGTTCGGCTCGCTGATCATCAGGTTGCGTGGCATATAGTCGCGGTGCACCAGCACTTTGGGCTGCGCCAGGGCGCTGTCGATCAGCCGATCACTGACACGCTGCCAGAGCGCTTGCTGCTGTGTATCGAACTCGATACCCAGGTGCCTGCGCACGTACCACTCCGGAAACAATTCCAGCTCGCGGCGCAGCAAGGCGACGTCGTAGCTGGGCAACGGCGCATCCATCGGCAACTGCTGAAAGGCCAGCAATGCATCGATGGCATCGGCGAACAATCGGTCGGCGTTTTGCTCGTCGATGACGTCCAGGTAGGTTTTTCTGCCCAGGTCATTGAGTAAAAGAAAGCCTCGCGACAAATCTTCTGCATAAATTTTTGGAACATTTATGCCGGACTTCGCGAGCAAATGAGCGATATCGACGAAAGGTTTGCAGTTTTCCTGGGGGGGTGGAGCGTCCATCACGACGAACGTGCGACCACCCCCTTCCCACCGGAAATACCGCCTGAAACTCGCGTCGCTGCTGGCCGCGGTCAATGTGGCCGGGGGTACGGCACCCCAGCCTTGAGCGTTGAAAAGGATCGGCAACTGCTCATCCAGCCAGACTTCCAGCTGTTGTAAACGTAGATCTTGCTCGGGCATTACAAGGGTCTCCGACGGCGCTAGCCGTCAAGCGGGTCATGCTTTATTATCACGCATCTTTTTCAGACCATCGAGAGGCGTGCGGCCCACACCGCGGGCAGATGGCACGCAGGAAGCCCGGACTAATAAGATGGCATTGAAATCCCCCGCGTTTCGTAGAAAATTTCCGTTGCTGGTAACCGGCAGTCTGCTGGCCATGCAACCCTTCGCCACCTCATTCGTGGTCGCCGCGGAACAGTATGACTGCTCAGTCTCTGCTTCGGGTGCCTGGGATTGCGCGCCGAAAACCGCCGCTGCCCCTCTACCACCGCGCCCGGTGCATGACGGCGCTGCCGTCAGCTCGGCCAACAGTACGGCTCAGGCCGATACCGGTGGCAAAGCCGATGCCGAGCCAAAGACCGCACTGGTTACCGAATCCAAGGGCCGTGGCCTGCGTTCGCGCAGCGCCGACTACAGCCACCTGGACTGGGTACCGCGCGACAAGCTGACCGCAGCCCAGTTGGCCGAAACCGGTCCTTACTGCGGCGGTGCGTACATCGAGCCGATTCGTCCTGGCATGAACGACAAGACGAACAAGAGCGATGCGCCCACCTTCATCGGTGCCAAGGCCTCTCGCTACGAGCAGGAACAACAGGTCGCGACCCTGGCCGGTGACGTCGTCATGCGCCAGGGCAGCATGCAGCTGGAGTCCGAGGAAGCCAGCCTGTACCAGGCTGAAAACCGCGGCGAGCTGAACGGCAATGTGCGCATGCGCGACAACGGTGCCCTGATCGTCGGCGACCACGCCGAGGTCCAGCTGGACACCGGCGCGGCGCAGATCGACAACGCCGAGTACGTGCTGCACAAGTCGCGCATCCGCGGCAATGCGCTGTACGCCAAGCGTGCCGAGAACGCGATCATCCGTCTCAAGGACGGTACGTACACCACGTGCGAGCCAGACAGCAACGCCTGGCAGCTCAAGGGCAACAACATCACGTTGAACCCGGCCACCGGCTTCGGTACGGCTACCAACGCGACGTTGCGGGTCAAGAACATCCCGATCCTCTACACCCCGTATATCTATTTCCCGATCGACGACCGTCGTCAATCCGGCTTCCTGCCACCTAGCTTCAGCAGCGGCGGCGAAACCGGCTTTACCTTGGTAACGCCGTACTACTTCAACCTGGCGCCCAACTATGACGCCACGTTGTACCCGCAATACATGACCAAGCGCGGCCTGATGATGGAAGGCGAGTTCCGCTACCTCACCAAGTCCAGCGAAGGCCAGGTCGGCGGCGCGTACCTGAACGACGACAACGACGAACGCAAGCGCCAGACCGATTACGAAAAAACCCGCTACATGCTCAACTGGCAACACAAGGGCGGGCTGGATTCGCGTGTACTGACCCAGGTCGACTACACCACGATCAGCGATCCTTACTACTTCCAGGACCTCAAGTCCTACCAGGAAGGTGTCGAGAGCCAGGACTACGTCAACCAGCAGGGTTCCGTCACTTATCGCGGCGACACCTTCCAGGCACGTCTGAACCTGCAGGCCTACCAGTTGGCCACGATTTCCCAGGTCACCCCGTATGACCGCCTGCCGCAGATCACCTTCAACGGTACCCTGCCGTACCATCCAGGTGGCTTGAACTTCAGCTACGAGACCGAAGCCGTACGCTTCGACCGCGACCTGGAAAACGGTAGCTTCACCAACGAAAACGGCGAGATTGAACCGCGCCTGGACACCTATGTTCGTGGCCTGACCCGTGCAAACGGTACTCGCCTGAACGTAGCGCCAGCCGTCGAATACCCGATGAACTGGACCTACGGCTTCGTGACGCCGAAGCTCAAGTACGTCTACACCAAGTACGACCTGGACCTGGACAACATCGGCAAGAACCAGATTGTTACTGATCAGGCCAATGCCACCGCTGCCAACCCGTACGCGGGCGGCACCTTCAAGAGCTCCCAGGACCGTGCGCTTCCGGTGGCCAGCATCGACAGCGGCCTGTACTTCGATCGCAACACCAACTGGTTCGGCAAAGACTATCGCCAGACCCTTGAGCCGCGTGCGTTCTACCTGTACGTACCGAACAAGGACCAGAGCGATATCCCGGTGTTTGACACCAGCGAGTACTCGTTCAGCTACGCGTCTCTGTTCCGCGACAACCGCTTCAGCGGCTCCGACCGTATCGGCGACGAGAACAAGCTGTCCCTGGGCTTGACCAGCCGCTGGATCGAAGACAACGGCTTCGAGCGTCAGCGCGTATCCGTGGGCCAGGCGCTGTACTTCAAGGATCGTGAAGTGCAACTGCCGGGCATCCTGGCTTCCGACCGTGCCGATGCACAGTCCGATGTCTCGCCAATCGCCCTGGACTACGAGTTCCGCTTCAACCGCGACTGGCGCGCCACTGCCGACTACAACTGGGACACCGAGAATCACAGTCCTCGTTCCGGCAGCGCGATGCTCCACTACCAGCCGGAAGACAACCCGAACAAGATCATCAACGTCGGCTATCGCTATCGTAACGACCAGGTCGTCTACAACCAGCTGACCGGCAAATGGCAGTTCGGTGGTGACTATGGCCAGCCAGGCGATCCGAACTTCGTGAAGGATTACTACAAAATCCAGCAACACGACTTCTCGATGATGTGGCCGATCATTCCACAGTGGAACCTGATCACCCGCTGGCAGTATGACTACGCTCGCAACCGTACCCTGGAAGCCTTCGGTGGTTTCGAGTACGACAACTGCTGCTGGAAACTGCGCTTGATCAACCGTTACTGGGTTTCCAACGACGAATACAGCCAGATCGCCCCGCTTAACGAAAAGGGTGACCACGGGCTCTTCCTGCAAATCGTCCTCAAAGGACTCGGCGGCCTGACCGGCGCCAAGGTAGAGAGCTTCCTCGACAAAGGCATTGAAGGTTATCGTGAACGTGAAGACCAAGCTTTCTGATTGTCTGCGCCCGCTAGTGCTGGGCGCGCTGTTCCTGGGTACCGCATCGGCTCACGCTGCGGTTCAAGAACTGGATAAAGTAGTGGCCATCGTCGATAACGACGTGATCATGCAGAGCCAACTGGACCAGCGCGTCAAGGAAGTCCAGCAAACCATCGCCAAGCGTGGCGGTGGCGTGCCGCCTACCAGCGTCCTGGACCAGCAGGTGCTTGAGCGCCTGATCGTCGAGAACCTGCAACTGCAGATCGGCGACCGTTCCGGCATCCGTATTTCGGATGAAGAACTGAACCAGGCCGTGGGCACCATTGCCCAGCGCAACAACATGAGCATTGACCAGTTCCGCGCGGCCCTGGCCCACGATGGTTTGTCCTATGAGGACGCCCGTGACCAGATCCGTCGTGAAATGATCATCAGCCGTGTGCGCCAGCGTCGTGTGGCCGAACGCGTTCAGGTGTCCGAGCAGGAAGTGAAGAACTTCCTGGCGTCGGACCTGGGCAAGATGCAGCTGTCCGAAGAGCTGCACCTGGCCAACATCCTGATCGCCACGCCTGACAGCGCCACATCCGAGCAGCTGAATGCCGCTGCGGCCAAGACCCAGGCTATCTATGATCGCCTGAAGGCCGGTGCCGACTTCGCCCAAATGGCGATCGCCCAGTCGGGCAGCGACAACGCCCTCGAAGGCGGTGACATGGGCTGGCGTAAAGCTGCTCAATTGCCACCTCCGTTCGACCGCGAGCTGAGCGCGATGGAAGTCGGTGGCATCACCCAGCCTGCACGCACGCCGGGTGGCTTCATCATCCTCAAGCTCCTGGAAAAACGTGGCGGCGAGACCTCGCTGAAAGACGAAGTGCATGTTCGTCATATCCTGGTCAAACCAAGCGAAATCCGCAGCGAAGCGCAAACCAAGGAACTGGCCCAGAAGATCTATGACCGCATCGAAAGCGGTGAAGACTTCGCCACCCTGGCCAAGAGCTTCTCGGAAGACCCGGGTTCTGCCCTCAACGGCGGCGACTTGAACTGGATCGACCCGAAGGCCCTGGTGCCGGAGTTCCAGCAGGTGATGGCCGAGACGCCACAAGGCGTGCTGTCCAAGCCGTTCAAGACCCAATATGGCTGGCACGTACTGGAAGTCCTTGGCCGTCGCGCCACCGACAACACCAGTCAAGCCCGCGAGCAACAAGCACTGAACGTACTGCGTAACCGCAAATACGACGAAGAGCTGCAAACCTGGCTGCGTCAGATCCGTGACGAAGCTTATGTAGAGAACAAGCTGCCAGGCGCCGAGCAAACAGGCACCGACCAGGCAGCCCAGTGAAACCCCAGCGTTTCGCGGTGACACCCGGCGAGCCGGCCGGCATTGGTCCAGACCTGTGCCTGCTGCTCGCCTCGCAACCCCAGCCACACCCCCTGATTGCCATTACCAGCCGTGACCTGCTCCTTGAGCGGGCCGCGCAGCTGGGTGTGGCGGTCAATCTGCTGGACGTGGCGCCGGGCAACTGGCCTGACCTACCTGCTCCTGCCGGCAGCCTGTACGTGTGGGACACCCCGCTTGCAGCCAAGGTCGTGGCCGGGCAGCTGAACAAGGCCAATGCGGCCTTTGTCCTGCAAACCCTGACACGTGCTGGCCAGGGCTGCATCGACGGCGACTTCGCCGGCATGATCACCGCGCCGGTACACAAGGGCGTGATCAACGAATCCGGTATCGCCTTTTCCGGCCACACCGAATTCCTTGCCGAGCTGACGCACACCGAACAAGTCGTGATGATGTTGGCCACGCGCGGCCTGCGGGTCGCCCTGGTGACCACGCACCTGCCACTGCGCGAGATCGCCGACGCCATCACCGTTGAACGTGTCGAACGCGTAACGCGCATCCTGCACGCCGACCTGCAACATAAATTCGGCATTGCCCAACCGCGCATCCTGGTCTGTGGGCTCAATCCCCACGCCGGTGAAGGCGGCCATTTGGGCCATGAAGAAATCGACATCATCGAACCAACCCTGGAGCGTCTGCGCCAAGAAGGCATGGACCTGCGCGGCCCGTTGCCTGCAGACACTCTGTTTACCCCCAAATATCTGGAGCACTGCGATGCAGTGCTGGCGATGTACCATGACCAGGGGCTGCCCGTGCTGAAATACAAAGGCTTCGGCGCCGCAGTCAACGTGACACTGGGCCTGCCGATCATCCGCACCTCCGTCGACCATGGCACCGCCCTGGACCTGGCAGGCAGCGGCAAGATCGATACCGGCAGCCTGCACGTGGCCCTGGAAACCGCCTATCAGATGGCCGAGACCCGTATATGACTGAGCATTACCAACACCGGGCGCGCAAGCGCTTCGGGCAAAACTTCCTGCACGACGCTGGCGTGATCGACCGCATCCTGCGCTCCATCCATGCCAAGCCCGAAGACCGCCTGCTGGAAATCGGCCCGGGCCAGGGCGCACTGACCCAAGGCCTGTTGGCCAGCGGCGGCCAACTGGACGTGGTGGAACTGGACAAGGACCTGATCCCGATCCTCAACCAGCAGTTCGCTGGCAAGCCCAACTTCAATCTGCACCAGGGCGACGCACTGAAGTTCGACTTCAACACCCTCAATGCCGCGCCCAACAGCCTGCGCGTAGTCGGCAACCTGCCGTACAACATCTCCACACCGCTGATTTTCCACCTGCTGAACAACGCCGGGATCATCCGCGACATGCACTTCATGCTGCAAAAAGAAGTGGTCGAACGCCTGGCTGCAGGGCCTGGTGGTGGTGATTGGGGCCGCCTGTCGATCATGGTCCAGTACCACTGCCGCGTGGAACATCTGTTCAACGTCGGCCCAGGTGCGTTCAATCCACCGCCCAAGGTTGACTCAGCCATCGTGCGCCTGGTGCCGCACGCCGTGCTGCCGCACCCGGCCAAGGATCACAAGCTGCTCGAGCGCGTGGTGCGCGAAGCGTTCAACCAGCGCCGCAAGACCCTGCGCAACACGCTCAAGGCGCTGCTGAGCAACGCCGAAATCGAAGCCGCCGGCGTCGACGGCAGCCTGCGCCCCGAGCAACTGGATCTGGCGGCGTTCGTGCGCCTGGCGGACCAGCTTGCCATTCAGCCCGCCCCCGCCGTCGAATAACCCCGTAGCAGCCGGCTTGCCGGCGATGGCGCCCTCAAACTCGCTATCGCCAACAAGCCGGCTCTGACAAGGGCGTGCCCACCCGGCCAGACGGCATGTCTGGCCTAGTGCCCACCTATTGGCCTAGACTGATCCGCATCTGCTGTCCTCCGCTTTTGCTTTTAAGGCCTCTTGCATGTCCGATCCTCGCTACCAGATCGACGTCAGCGTCGTCACCCGCTTCCTGGCGGACCAATCGCAACCTGAACAGAACCGCTTCGCCTTTGCCTACACCATCACGGTGAAAAACAACGGGCTGGTGCCGGCCAAGCTGCTGTCACGCCACTGGGTGATCACCGACGGTGACGGCCAGGTCGAGGAAGTGCGCGGCGCCGGGGTGGTCGGCCAGCAACCGTTGATCGACATTGGCGCCAGCCACACCTACAGCAGCGGCACGGTGATGACCTCCAAGGTCGGCACCATGCAAGGTTCCTATCAGATGAAAGCCACCGACGGCCAACTGTTCGACGCCGTCATTGCGCCCTTTCGCCTCGCCGTGCCGGGAGCCCTGCACTGATGGCGACGTACGCGGTCGGTGACCTGCAAGGCTGCCTGGAGCCCCTCAAGTGCCTGCTCGAGCGCGTCGCCTTCGACCCGTCGCATGATCGCCTGTGGCTGGTGGGTGACCTGGTCAATCGCGGCCCGCAATCGCTGGAGACCCTGCGCTACCTCTATAGCCTGCGCGACTCGCTGGTGTGCGTACTCGGCAACCACGATCTGCACTTGCTGGCGGCCGGCAATAACATCGAACGCCTGAAAAAGGGCGACACCCTGCGCGAGATCCTCGAAGCCCCGGATCGGGCCGAATTGCTCGACTGGCTGCGTCGGCAAAAACTCATGCATTACGACGAAGGCCGCAACATGGCCATGGTGCATGCTGGCATCCCGCCGCAGTGGACGTTGAAGAAAGCCCTCAAGTGCGCCGCCGAAGTCGAGACCGCGCTGGCTGATGACACCCTCTACACCACCTACCTCGACGGCATGTACGGCAATGAGCCAGTGAAGTGGGACAACGACCTTACCGGCGTGACCCGCCTGCGGGTCATCACCAACTACTTCACCCGCATGCGCTTCTGCACCGCCGAGGGCAAGCTGGACCTCAAGAGCAAGGAAGGCGCCGACACCGCCCTGCCCGGCTACAAGCCCTGGTTCGCCCATAAAGAGCGCAAGACCCGCGACACGCAGATTGTCTTCGGTCACTGGGCGGCCCTTGAGGGTAAATGCGACGAGCCCGGCGTGTTCGCCCTCGACACCGGCTGTGTGTGGGGCGGCACCATGACCCTGATGAACATCGACACCGGCGAGCGCCACGGCTGCCAGTGTCAATCCACCCTTCCCGTTACACTGCCGGCTGCCGCCAAGCGCTAGACGCCGCCGCAATGCCCAAGGAGCCCGCCATGAGCGAATTCAAACGTATCCCTCCCGAACAAGCCCAGGCCCTGCGCGAGCAAGGTGCCGTGGTGGTCGACATCCGTGACCAGCCGACTTATGTGGCAGGTCACATCACCGGTGCCCAGCACCTGGACAACGTCAACATCGCCGATTTCATCCGCGCCGCCGACCTCGACGCGCCGCTGATCGTGGCCTGCTACCACGGCAACTCCAGCCAGAGCGCGGCCGCTTATCTGGTCAGCCAGGGCTTCTCCGACGTCTACAGCCTGGACGGTGGCTTTGAGCTGTGGCGTACGACGTATCCTGCAGAAATTGCTTCAGGGGATTCGCAATAATTTTTTTCACACCCCGCTACCCCGCGTGACGCTTGGGCTCGCGCCGCTTCTGACGAACGGCGCAGCCAAACTAATTGCGCATCGCGCCTTGACCTCTCCGATTCCGAACTATCCTTAAGCGCAGGCCATCCGAATCAGGGGAGAGCCGGTACACCGGCGTGCGGGTCATCGGTAGCGTTTCAGGGTGTTCTGGGGGGAAAACGGCCATTGGCGTTCGTCAATGACTGCCAGCATCGACTGATTGATCCGGCGTCGGCTCCACGTATCGAGCGAGGTGACGACGTCATGAGTATTTTCAGCCACTTCCAACAACGCTTCGCATCCACACAGCAGGAAGAACTCACGCTTCAAGAGTATCTCGAGCTGTGCAAACAGGATCGCAGCACCTACGCGTCTGCCGCCGAGCGCCTGCTATTGGCGATTGGCGAGCCGGAGCTGGTGGAAACCGCCAACAATTCGCGCCTGTCGCGAATATTCTCCAACAAGGTGATCCGCCGCTATCCGGCCTTTGAAGACTTCCACGGCATGGAAGAATGCATAGACCAGATCGTCTCCTACTTCCGCCACGCCGCCCAAGGCCTGGAGGAGAAGAAACAGATCCTCTATCTGCTCGGCCCCGTCGGCGGCGGTAAATCGTCCCTGGCCGAAAAACTCAAACAACTGATCGAGAAGGTGCCCTTCTACGCCATCAAGGGCTCACCGGTCTTCGAGTCGCCCCTGGGCCTGTTCAACGCCACGGAAGATGGCGCGATCCTCGAAGAAGACTTCGGCATCCCACGCCGCTACCTCAACACCATCATGTCGCCCTGGGCCACCAAGCGCCTGGCCGAGTTCGGCGGCGACATCAGCCAGTTCCGCGTCGTGAAACTCTACCCATCGATCCTCAACCAGATCGGCGTGGCCAAGACCGAACCTGGCGACGAGAACAACCAGGACATCTCGGCGCTGGTCGGCAAGGTCGATATCCGCAAACTGGAAGAATTCCCACAGAACGACGCCGACGCCTATAGCTACTCGGGCGCACTGTGCCGGGCCAACCAGGGCCTGATGGAGTTCGTGGAGATGTTCAAGGCGCCGATCAAGGTGCTGCACCCATTGCTCACCGCCACCCAGGAAGGCAACTACAACAGTACCGAAGGCCTCGGCGCGATTCCGTTCACCGGGATCCTGCTGGCCCACTCCAACGAATCGGAATGGCACACCTTCCGCAACAACAAGAACAACGAGGCCTTCATCGACCGGATCTACATCGTCAAGGTGCCGTACTGCCTGCGCGTCAGCGATGAGATCAAGATCTACGACAAGCTGCTGTTCAACAGCTCCCTGGCCAAGGCGCATTGCGCACCCGACACCCTGAAGATGCTCGCCCAGTTCACCGTGCTGTCGCGCCTCAAGGAGCCGGAGAACTCGAATATCTATTCGAAGATGCGCGTATACGACGGCGAAAACCTCAAGGACACCGATCCCAAGGCCAAGTCGATCCAGGAATATCGCGACACGGCAGGTGTGGATGAGGGCATGAACGGCCTGTCGACACGTTTCGCGTTCAAGATCCTGTCCAAGGTCTTCAACTTCGACCCCCATGAGATTGCCGCCAACCCGGTGCACTTGCTGTATGTGCTGGAGCAGCAGATCGAACAGGAACAATTCCAGGCCGAAACCCGCGAGCGCTACCTGCGCTTCCTCAAGGAATACCTGGCACCTCGCTACATCGAGTTCATTGGCAAGGAAATCCAGACGGCTTACCTGGAGTCCTACAGCGAATACGGCCAGAACATTTTCGACCGCTACGTGCTGTACGCCGACTTCTGGATTCAGGACCAGGAATACCGCGACCCGGAAACCGGCGAAATCCTCAACCGCGTGGCCCTCAACGAGGAACTGGAAAAAATCGAAAAACCCGCCGGTATCAGCAATCCGAAGGATTTCCGCAACGAGATCGTCAACTTCGTGTTGCGCGCTCGCGCCAACAACAACGGCAAGAACCCCACCTGGCTCAGCTACGAGAAGCTGCGGGTGGTCATCGAGAAGAAAATGTTCTCCAACACCGAGGATCTGCTGCCGGTCATCAGCTTCAATGCCAAGGCCAGCAAGGAGGATCAGCAAAAACACAACGACTTCGTCACACGAATGGTCGAGCGTGGCTACACCGACAAACAGGTACGGCTGCTCTCCGAGTGGTACCTGCGAGTTCGTAAATCGCAGTAAGGCAGCGGCAGGCGTGCGCTGCCAGGTCTTTGGCCTGGCAGCTGACCGCTTGTCTCTAAGCTTCCAGCTCGCGGCTTGAAGCTTGTAACGTGAAGCTGCCCGGAGGGCTCCCCATGAGCTATGTGATCGACCGACGCCTCAATGGCAAGAACAAGAGCACGGTAAACCGCCAGCGTTTCCTGCGGCGTTACCGTGACCACATCAAAAAGGCCGTTGAAGAGGCCGTCAGCCGCCGCTCCATCACCGACATGGAGCATGGCGAACAGATCAGCATTCCCGGAAGGGACATCGACGAACCGGTGCTTCACCATGGCCGGGGCGGCAAACAGACCGTCGTGCATCCCGGCAACAAGGAATTCACCACCGGCGAACATATCCAGCGCCCCCAAGGCGGTGGCGGCGGCAAGGGTCCTGGCAAGGCCGGCAATTCCGGCGAAGGCATGGATGAGTTCGTGTTCCAGATCACCCAGGAAGAATTCCTCGAGTTCATGTTCGAGGACCTGGAGTTGCCCAACCTGGTCAAGCGCAACCTGACCGGCACCGATACCTACAAGACCGTACGCGCCGGGATCAGCAACGAGGGCAACCCGTCCCGGATCAACATCATTCGCACCCTGCGCTCGGCCCACGCCCGGCGTATCGCCCTGTCCGGCAGCAGCCGCGCCAAACTGAAGGAAGCCAAGGAAGAACTGGCACGCTTGAAACGCGAAGAACCGGACAACTTCGGCGATATTCAGGAAATGGAGGCGGAAATCGAAAAGCTCAGCGCGCGTATCCACCGCGTGCCGTTTCTCGACACCTTCGACCTCAAGTACAACCTGCTGGTCAAGCAGCCCAACCCCAGCTCCAAGGCCGTGATGTTCTGCCTGATGGACGTGTCCGGCTCCATGACCCAGGCAACCAAGGACATCGCCAAGCGGTTCTTCATCCTGCTGTACCTGTTCCTGAAGCGGAACTACGACAAGATCGACGTGGTGTTTATCCGTCATCACACCAGCGCCCGGGAAGTCGACGAGGAGGAGTTCTTCTACTCACGGGAAACCGGCGGCACCATCGTCTCCAGCGCCCTGAAGCTGATGCAGGAGATCATGGCCGAACGCTACCCGGCCAACGAGTGGAACATCTACGCCGCCCAGGCTTCCGACGGCGACAACTGGAACGACGATTCACCGATCTGCCGCGACATCCTGATCAACCAGATCATGCCGTTCGTGCAGTACTACACGTACGTCGAGATCACCCCCCGTGAGCACCAGGCCCTGTGGTTCGAATACGAGCGCATCGGCGAAGCCTTTGCCGATACATTCGCGCAACAGCAACTGGTCTCGGCCGGCGATATCTACCCGGTCTTCCGTGAACTCTTCCAGCGCAGGTTAGTGACATGACCGCCAAAAAAGAGCATAAGCGCCAACCCATTTCCACGGGGTCTGAATGGACCTTCGAACTGATCCAGGCCTATGACCGGGAAATCAGCCGCATCGCGGCGGGTTATGCCCTGGACACCTATCCCAACCAGATCGAAGTGATCACCGCCGAACAGATGATGGATGCCTACGCCTCTGTCGGCATGCCTCTGGGTTACCACCATTGGTCCTACGGCAAACACTTCCTCAGCACCGAGAAGTCCTACACCCGCGGGCAGATGGGCCTTGCCTACGAGATCGTGATCAACTCCGACCCGTGCATCGCCTACCTGATGGAAGAAAACACCATCTGCATGCAGGCGTTGGTGGTGGCTCACGCCTGCTACGGCCACAACAGTTTTTTTAAGGGCAACTACCTGTTCCGCACCTGGACCGATGCCAGCTCGATCATCGATTACCTGGTATTCGCCAAGCAGTACATCATGCAGTGTGAGGAACGCCACGGCATCGACGCGGTGGAAGACCTGCTCGACTCCTGCCACGCCCTGATGAACTACGGCGTTGACCGCTACAAACGCCCTTATCCGATTTCCGCCGAGGAAGAACGCCTGCGCCAGAAGGAGCGCGAGGAGCATCTGCAGAAGCAGATCAATGACCTGTGGCGCACCATTCCTAAAAAAGCCGGCAAAAACAACGACAAGGACAATGCACGCTTCCCCGCCGAACCTCAGGAAAACATCCTGTACTTCCTGGAAAAACACGCGCCGCTGCTGGAGCCATGGCAACGGGAAATCGTGCGCATCGTGCGCAAGATCGCCCAGTATTTTTATCCACAGCGCCAGACCCAGGTGATGAACGAAGGCTGGGCGACGTTCTGGCACTACACCTTGATGAACGACCTGTACGACGAAGGCCTGGTCACTGACGGCTTCATGATGGAGTTCCTCACGTCCCACACCAGCGTGGTGTTCCAGCCGGGCTTTGACAGCCCGTACTACAGCGGCATCAACCCGTATGCCCTGGGGTTTGCCATGTACCGCGACATCCGGCGCATGTGCGAACACCCCACCGAGGAGGATCGCCGCTGGTTCCCGGAGATCGCTGGCAGCGACTGGCTCTCGACCATCAAGTTCGCCATGAGCAGCTTCAAGGACGAGAGTTTCATCCTGCAGTACCTGTCGCCTCAGGTTATTCGCGATCTCAAGCTGTTCAGTATTCTGGATGACGACCTCAAGGATGACCTGGTGGTACCAGCCATCCATGACGAACCCGGGTATCGCGTGATCCGCGAAACCCTGGCGGCGCAGTACAACCTGGGCAACCGTGAACCCAACGTGCAGATCTACAGCATCGACGTACGTGGCGACCGCTCGCTGACCCTGCGTCATCAGCAGCACGACCGCAAACCGCTGGGTGAATCCACCGAGGAAGTGCTCAAGCACCTGCATCGGCTGTGGGGGTTCGACATCCACCTGGAGACCCTGCAGGGCGATCAGGTGATGAAGACCCACCACGTGCCGCCGCGCAGCGATCACAACGACAACGACTACGGCCGCCTGGACCTGGCCGTCGTTCATCTCTGAAACAGCAAAGCCTCCATTGGTCAGGCACAGGCGGTATCCTGTGCCGCTAATGGAGGCTTTTTCATGAAAATCTACAAAGTCGGCGGCGCCGTACGGGACCGCCTGCTGGGCATCGAGGTCACCGATATCGACCGCGTCGTCGTCGGTGCAACGACCGAAGAGATGCTCGCCAAGGGCTACAAGCCGGTGGGTGCTGACTTCCCGGTATTCCTGGACCCGAAAAACGGCGATGAATACGCCCTGGCCCGCACTGAACGCAAGAGCGGCAGGGGGTATGGTGGTTTTGTATTCCACGCCAGCCCCGAGGTCACGCTGGAAGAAGACCTGATCCGCCGCGACCTGACCATCAACTCCATGGCCGAAGACGACGACGGCAGCCTGACCGACCCTTACCACGGCCAACGCGACCTTGAAGCGCGCATCTTGCGCCACGTTTCCCCCGCGTTCGCCGAAGATCCCCTGCGTGTACTGCGTGTTGCCCGCTTTGCCGCGCGCTACGCACGCCTGGGCTTCACCGTCGCACCCGAGACCCTGGAACTGATGCGTCAGCTCAGCGAATCCGGTGAACTGGAGGCCCTCACGCCAGAGCGCAGCTGGAAAGAAATCTCCCGCGCACTGATGGAAGATCAGCCACAGGTCTTTATCCAGGTCCTGCGCGACTGCAACGCGCTGAAAACATTGATGCCGGAAGTGGACGCACTGTTCGGCGTGCCACAACCCGAAGCCCATCATCCCGAGATCGACACCGGCGTACACACCTTGAGCGTGCTGCAGCAGGCCGCCTTGCACCAACAGCCGCTGACCGTGCGCTGGGCCTGCCTGCTGCATGACCTGGGCAAGGGATTAACGCCTGTGGATAAGTTGCCACAGCATATTGCCCACGAACACCGTGGCTTGAAGCTGATCAAGGCGGTCAACGAGCGCTTCAAGGTGCCCAGGGACTGCCAGGAATTGGCACTGCTGGTCGGCCAGTATCACACCCATGGCCATCGCGCCCTGGAGCTCAAAGCCTCGACACTCCTGGATTTGCTGCAGAGTTTCGATGTCTACCGGCGGCCGCAGCGCTTTGAAGAGTTTGTGGTGAGTTGTGAGATGGACGCGCGAGGCCGTAAAGGCCTGGAGCAAAGGAGTTATCCACAGGCGGATTATTTGCGCGGCGCGGCCAAGGTCGCGCGCGAAGTGGCAGTCGCGCCCTTGCTGGAGAAGGGTTTCAAAGGCCCGGAGTTGGGCGAGGCACTCAAGCGCGAACGGCTCAAGGCATTAAAAATCTACAAGGAACACCACGCCCTGTAGCAGTCGGCTTGCCGGCGATCGCGTATCCGCGGTCGCTATCGCCGGCAAGCCGGACTTCTACAGGAGTGTGTTCGGCGTCAGTTGCAGGCCTTGCCACTCAAATGCGACCGGGGCCAGCACCTGGTCAATCTGTGCATCGCGCCACAACTCAGCCAGGGTCTTGCCGACCTCAGGGTGCACACGCTCCGGCGCCATCAACGACAGCGGCCACAGCACAAACGCATTCTTCAGGATCTCCGCACGCGGCAGGATCAAACCATCGAAATTGCCCACCAGTTCGCCATACAGCAGCACGTCGATGTCCAGCGGCAGGCCCTTGCGGTCTGGCGCATAGCGACCGTTATCGGCCTCGATGAACTTGAGCCGACGGTCCAGCTCCATCAACGGCAGGTCGGTATAGCCCGACACCACCAGGTTGAAGAAGGGCCCGCTCTTGATGCCCACCGGCTGGCTTTCGAACACCGCCGAGCAGCGCATATCCGTCAAAAAGCTCGCCAGGGCGTCCAGGCCTGCGTGCAAACGCGGCTCGCGCTCGATATTGCTACCGAGACCAAGGTAAACCTGAGTTAGCGACATCCGCGCTCGATCTCCACGCCCACGCCCTTGGCAGCCGGCACGGCTCCCGGCTTGGTCAACTTGAGGTGCAGCCAGGGAATCTGGAACTCACTCATCAGCACTTCGGCCAGGCGCTCGGCGAAGGTTTCCACCAGTTGGTACTGGGACTGCTCGGCAAAGGCCTGGATACGCGCGGACACGCTGGCGTAATCCAGGGCCAGGGTCAGGTCGTCACCCGCAGCCGCCGGGCGATTGTCCCAGGCAAAACTCAGGTCCAGGCGCAGACATTGGCGAATGCCACGCTCCCAGTCGTAGGCCCCGATCACGGTGTCGACTTCCAGGCCTTCGATAAACACTCTGTCCAAGCACTCTTCTCCGCAGCACGACAAGGGCGCGATGCCCCGTTAGAATCAGGGCGTCCTCGCCCGGAATAGTTAGCATGTTTTGGTCACTGGCGATTCTCGCCTACCTGCTCGGCTCGCTGTCCTTTGCCATTTTGCTCAGCCGCCTGACGGGAAATCCCGACCCGCGAATGAGTGGCTCAGGCAATGCCGGCGCCACCAATATGTTGCGCCTGGCGGGCAAGAAACTTGCCGTCCTGACGTTGCTCGGCGACGTCTGCAAGGGCCTCTTGCCCGTACTGATCGCCAATGCTGCCGGCCTGCCCCTGCAGCAGCAAGCCTGGGTGGGCGTGTGCGCCGTCCTGGGCCATCTGTTTCCGCTGTACTTCCGCTTTCGCGGCGGCAAAGGGGTCGCGACGGCAGCCGGCATGCTGCTGGGGATCTACCCGCCGGCGGCGTTGCTGGCCGTGCTGGCCTGGCTGCTGACGTTCTACCTGACCCGCACCAGCTCACTGGCCGCATTGATCGCCACCCCGCTCACCCTGCCGTTGCTGGCGTGGCAGGAACCGGCAGCGCTGCTGCCGATGAGCGTGTTGACGCTGCTGATCGTCTGGCGCCACCGGGGCAATTTACGCGACCTGTTTGCCGGGCGCGAACGGCATTTTTAAATACCCCCCGATGCGCCCGGCCCACGCGGCACCTCACAGCGGTGACAACTGCTCCATCGGCCAACGTGCCTGCACGCTGATCGCCAGGCTTTCATGTTGCCCGGCCTGCAGGCGCTGGCAACCGGCATAGGCGATCATCGCGCCGTTGTCGGTGCAGAACTCCGGCCGCGCGTAGAACACATCGCCCTTCATGTCGCCGAGCATTTTCTCCAGCGAAGCGCGCAAGGCCTTGTTGGCGCTGACGCCGCCTGCGATCACCAGGCGCTTCATGCCAGCCTGTTTCAGGGCACGCTTGCACTTGATGGTCAAAGTCTCCACCACGGCCTGCTGGAACGCCAGCGCGATGTCGCAACGGGCTTGCTCACTGTCGTCCCCGGCGCTGACGCTCTGCTGCCAGGTGTTCAGCGCCGAGGTTTTCAAGCCGCTGAAGCTGAACATCAGGCCCGGCCGATCGCACATCGGGCGCGGGAAGGTGTAGCGGCCCGGCACGCCCTTTTCGGCGAGCCGGGCGATTTCCGGACCACCGGGATAATTGAGCCCCATCATCTTCGCGGTCTTGTCGAATGCTTCACCGGCAGCGTCATCCAGCGACTCGCCCAACAACGTGTATTGGCCGATCCCGTCGACCTGGACCAGCTGCGTATGACCGCCGGAAACCAACAAAGCGACGAACGGGAACTGCGGCGGTGTTTTTTCCAGCATCGGCGCCAATAAATGGCCTTCCATGTGGTGCACACCCAGGGCAGGAACCCCCCAGGCGAAGGCCAGCGCCTGGGCGCAAGAGGCCCCAACCAGCAGGGCTCCGACCAATCCGGGGCCAGCGGTGTAGGCAATGGCGTCGATCTCGGTCGGCACGCAACCGGCTTCATCCAGCACCTGGCGAATCAACGGCAGCATGCGCTTGACGTGATCACGGCTGGCGAGCTCGGGCACCACGCCGCCATAAGCGCGGTGCAGGTCGATCTGACTGAACAGCGCATCGGCCAGGAGCCCGCGTTCACTGTCGTAAAGTGCGACACCGGTTTCGTCGCAGGAGGTTTCAAGTCCCAGTACTAGCATGGGTTTGCGCCTTGTAGAGGCTGAATTCGAAGGCGGGCATAATAGTCGCCACTCCCCCTCCCGACTAGCGGTTTTCGATCAGAGGCTTTGCATTCCGGGCAATGAGGGGTTAACATCCGCAACCCTTAAAAACCGACGACCTCAGCCGCGAATTTTTTGCGACGAGAACGTTGATCCCGGTAATGAAAGAAGGTAGCTCTGGATGCCAGCCGTCAAAGTAAAAGAGAACGAACCCTTCGACGTAGCTCTGCGTCGTTTCAAGCGCTCCTGCGAAAAAGCCGGTGTTCTGGCTGAAGTTCGTAGCCGCGAATTTTACGAGAAGCCAACTTCTGAGCGTAAGCGTAAAGCAGCAGCCGCTGTTAAGCGTCACGCCAAGAAAGTTCAGCGCGAGCAGCGCCGCGCCGTTCGTCTGTACTAATACACAGACGTTCGTAGCAAGCTTCTGCCAAGCCCGGCCCTCAGCCGGGCTGTTGGCATTTGCGGATATCGCTTGATGCTTCACCGTCGACGCCGCACACGCGACCGAGACACTGCTTCACACGTCAGGACTGGCTCTTCTGCCAGCGGTGCACGTCTCTTCTGACGAGCCTAACAAGGCTACTGACGAGCACACTTATTCCATAAACAGGCGATCAACTGGATCGACTGTGCCCATCAAGGCGTTTCCGAGGCCCACCGTTGGCCAATACCGGGCGTCAGGGCAACATTTCCACACCGAAGACTGATTAGAAACTAACGTCAGTGAATATTCGGCAGATACACTTCCGTACACCCCATGCAGACGCTAGATGCTCGAGCACTCGATACGCGCGCTTGAACACTTCACGGGCCCTCATTTACACGCAGTGATGACGAGAACGCCATGGCCGGGCTGATTCCCCAGAGCTTTATTGACGACCTTCTGAACCGCACCGACATCGTCGATGTTGTCAGCTCGCGCGTGCAAATGAAGAAGGCCGGCAAGAACTACACCGCCTGCTGCCCGTTCCACAAAGAAAAGACCCCCTCGTTCAGCGTCAGCCCTGACAAGCAGTTCTACTACTGCTTCGGCTGCGGCGCCGGCGGCAACGCCCTCGGCTTCATCATGGACCACGACAACCTGGACTTCCCCCAGGCCGTCGAGGAACTGGCCAAAGCCGCCGGCATGGAAATCCCCCGCGAGGAAAGTGGCCGTGCGCACAAACCGCGCCAGCCTACCGATTCGCCGCTGTACCCGCTGCTGACGGCCGCTGCCGAGTTCTACCGTCAGGCGCTTAAAAGCCATCCGCAGCGCAAGGCCGCCGTCGACTACCTCAAGGGTCGCGGACTCACCGGTGAAATCGCCCGTGACTTCGGCCTCGGTTTCGCCCCGCCGGGCTGGGACAACCTCTACAAGCACCTGAGCAGCGACACCCTGCAGCAAAAAGCCATGATCGATGCCGGCCTGCTGGTGGAAAACGCTGAGACCGGCAAGCGCTATGACCGTTTCCGCGACCGCGTGATGTTTCCGATCCGCGACAGTCGGGGCCGCATCATCGCCTTCGGCGGCCGCGTGCTGGGTGACGACAAGCCCAAATACCTGAACTCCCCGGAAACCCCGGTGTTTCACAAGGGTCAGGAGCTGTACGGGCTGTTCGAGGCGCGCAAGAACAACCGCAACCTCGATGAAATCATTGTGGTTGAAGGCTACATGGACGTGATCGCGCTGGCTCAGCAAGGCCTGCGCAATGCGGTGGCCACCCTTGGCACCGCGACCAGCGAAGAACACATGAAGCGCCTGTTTCGCGTGGTGCCCAGCGTATTGTTCTGCTTCGACGGCGACCAGGCCGGCCGCAACGCCGCCTGGCGCGCCCTCGAAGCCACGCTGTCGAGCCTGCAGGACGGGCGCCGCGCTCGCTTTCTGTTTTTGCCCGAAGGCGAAGACCCGGACACCCTGGTCCGTTCCGAAGGCACCGACGCGTTCCGCGCGCGCATCAACCAACATGCACAGCCGCTGGCCGACTACTTCTTCCAGCAACTGACCGAAGAAGCCGATCCACGCTCGCTTGAAGGCAAAGCCCACATGGCCACCCTCGCTGCGCCGCTGATCGACAAAGTCCCAGGCGCGAACCTGAAATCGCTGATGCGCATGCGCCTGCTCGAAATCACCGGACTGAGCGGTGAAGCCGTCAGCCAGCTGGTGCACAACGCCCCGCAGGACGCGCCGCCTGCCTACGACCCAGGCATGGATTACGACGCCATGCCGGACTATTCGGATTTCCATCAACCGCAGGAGGCCTACGCGCCACAGCAGGAATGGACGCCGAAAAAACCCGGCGCCGGCGGCAAGAAATGGGACAAGAAGCCCTGGAGCAAGAACGGCAAGCGCGGTGATCGCGACGAAGCCTACGCCCCGCGCACGCCGGTTGCCGTAGAGGCACCGACGTTGATTGCCCTGCGCACGCTTATCCACCACCCGCAACTGGCGGGCAAGGTTGAAAGTGCCGAACATTTTGCCAACGAGAGCAACACTTACGCTCAGGTGCTGATCGCCCTGATCGAAGCCGTGCAGAAAAATCCTAAGCTAAACTCTATTCAGCTGATGGCTCGTTGGCATGGAACCGAACAAGGCCGCTTGTTGAAAGCCCTCGCGGAAAAGGAGTGGCTAATTGACGGCGACAACCTTGAACAACAGTTTTTAGACACCATTACTAGGTTATCCGCGGGTCAGCACACGCAGACCCTCGATGAACTGATCAAGAGAGCAAGGCAGCCGGGATTGTCGGCTGAAGAGCAAATTCAGATAGCAAAACAGATGCGCGACCTCTTAAAACAGAATGTTTCCGCATCAAACCCGACCTCAGCTGGCGTGTGAGGTCATAGCTCGGGTATAATCCTCGGCTTGTTTTTTGCCCGCCAAGACCTTCAGTGGATAGGGTGTTATGTCCGGAAAAGCGCAACAGCAGTCTCGTATCAAAGAGTTGATCACCCTTGGTCGTGAGCAGAAGTATCTGACTTACGCAGAGGTCAACGATCACCTGCCTGAGGATATTTCAGATCCAGAGCAGGTGGAAGACATCATCCGCATGATTAACGACATGGGGATCCCCGTACACGAGAGTGCTCCGGATGCGGACGCCCTTATGTTGGCCGACGCCGATACCGACGAGGCAGCCGCTGAAGAAGCCGCTGCCGCGCTGGCCGCGGTGGAGACCGACATCGGTCGCACGACTGACCCTGTGCGCATGTATATGCGTGAAATGGGTACCGTCGAGTTGCTGACACGTGAAGGCGAAATCGAAATCGCCAAGCGTATCGAAGAGGGTATCCGTGAAGTGATGGGCGCAATCGCGCACTTCCCAGGCACGGTTGACCACATTCTCTCCGAGTACACTCGCGTCACCACCGAAGGTGGCCGCCTGTCCGACGTCCTCAGCGGTTATATCGATCCGGACGACGGCATTGCGCCGCCTGCCGCCGAAGTACCACCGCCTGTCGATGCCAAGGCCGCGAAAGCCGACGACGATTCCGAAGACGACGACGCTGAAGCCAGCGGCGATGACGAAGATGAAGTCGAAAGCGGTCCGGATCCGATCATTGCTGCCCAGCGTTTCGGTGCGGTTTCCGATCAAATGGAAATCACCCGCAAGGCCCTGAAAAAGCACGGTCGCGCCAACAAGCAGGCAATTGCCGAGCTGCTGGCCCTGGCTGAGCTGTTCATGCCGATCAAGCTGGTACCGAAGCAATTCGAAGGCCTGGTTGAGCGTGTTCGCAGCGCCCTTGAGCGTCTGCGTGCACAAGAACGCGCAATCATGCAGCTGTGTGTGCGTGATGCACGCATGCCGCGTGCCGACTTCCTGCGCCAGTTCCCGGGCAACGAAGTTGACGAAAGCTGGACCGACGCACTGGCCAAGGGCAAGGCGAAATACGCCGAAGCCATTGGTCGCCTGCAGCCCGACATCATCCGTTGCCAGCAGAAGCTGACCGCGCTTGAGACCGAAACCGGTCTGACGATTGCCGAGATCAAGGACATCAACCGTCGCATGTCGATCGGTGAGGCCAAGGCCCGCCGCGCGAAGAAAGAGATGGTTGAAGCGAACTTGCGTCTGGTGATCTCCATCGCCAAGAAGTACACCAACCGTGGCCTGCAATTCCTCGATCTGATCCAGGAAGGCAACATCGGCTTGATGAAGGCTGTGGACAAGTTCGAATACCGTCGCGGCTACAAGTTCTCGACCTATGCCACCTGGTGGATCCGTCAGGCGATCACTCGCTCGATCGCCGACCAGGCCCGCACCATCCGTATTCCGGTGCACATGATCGAGACGATCAACAAGCTCAACCGTATTTCCCGGCAGATGTTGCAGGAAATGGGTCGCGAACCGACCCCGGAAGAGCTGGGCGAACGCATGGAAATGCCTGAGGACAAGATCCGCAAGGTATTGAAGATCGCTAAAGAGCCGATCTCCATGGAAACCCCGATCGGTGATGACGAAGACTCCCATCTGGGTGACTTCATCGAAGACTCGACCATGCAGTCGCCAATCGATGTCGCCACCGTTGAGAGCCTTAAAGAAGCGACTCGCGACGTACTGTCCGGCCTCACTGCCCGTGAAGCCAAGGTACTGCGCATGCGTTTCGGCATCGACATGAATACCGACCACACCCTTGAGGAAGTCGGTAAGCAGTTTGACGTGACCCGTGAGCGGATCCGTCAGATCGAAGCCAAGGCGCTGCGCAAGTTGCGCCACCCGACGCGAAGCGAGCATCTGCGCTCCTTCCTCGACGAGTGATACCAGAACCCCCGGCCCAGGCCGGGGGTTTTGTTTTGTATCGATTTAACTCGACAGATTAACTGCCCCCGCACCACCCCTCCCCCGCAATGCCCGTCTACACTCGAAACATTCCCCGTGCCATAACGAGACCGTTATGCCCAGATTGCCGACTGTGTTACTGCTGTCGCTGCTGACCTGGACCGCAACGGCTGGCGCGTTGACTCTTACTGATGATGAGCGTGGCTGGCTGGCGGACCATCAGGAGCTGCGCCTGGGGGTGGACGCGTCGTGGCCACCTTTTGAATACCGCGACGAAAACGGCCGCTACCAAGGCCTGGCGGCGGATTACGTGCGCCTGATCCAGGACCGCCTCGGTGTGAGGGTCAAGCTGATCGAGCCAGTGAACTGGAGCGCGGTGCTGGAGCAGGCCCGCAACAACCAGCTCGACCTGCTGCCAGGCATCATGTCCACGCCGGAGCGCCAGGGCTACATGGCGTTCACGCGCCCGTACCTGGACTTCCCTATCGTCATCCTGGCCCATGAAGGCGGCGCGACTCCCCGCACCCTGAAGGACCTCTACGGCCTGAAGATTGCCGTGGTCGAGAACTACGCTCCCCATGAGCTGCTGCGCACTCACCATCCCGACCTCAACCTGGTGGCCATGCCAAACGTCAGCTCGACGTTGCAGGCCCTGGCGACCGATGAGGTGGATGCGGTGGTCGGCGACCTGGCCTCCAGCGTCTGGAGCCTGCGCCAGCTCAAACTGGATGGTTTGTACGTCAGCGGCGAGACTCCCTATCGCTACCAACTGGCGATGGGCGTGCCACGAGACAACAAAATGCTGGTGGGCATCCTGGACAAGGTCCTGGCCGACCTCAGCCCGCAGGAAACCGACGCGATCCAGCAACACTGGGTCGGCAGCTTCACCGATCACCGCACATTCTGGACCGATCTGCTGATGTACGGCCTGCCTGCGGTGCTGTTGCTGAGCACCGTCCTGGCCATCGTGATTCGGATCAATCGCCGGCTCAGCTCGGAAATTTCCCGCCGTGTCGCCCTCGAACAGGAACTGCGCAGCAGCGAATATCACTATCGCGGGCTGGTGGAGAGCCTGTCCGCCATTGCCTGGGAAGCCAGCGTCACCGACTTCACCTATAGCTACGTCTCACCGCATGCCGAGGAATTACTCGGCTATCCACGCGCGCATTGGCTGATTCCGGGCTTCTGGCGCAACATCATCCACCCGGCCGACCTGACGCGGACCGAAGCCTATTGCTACCGCGAAACCCGCGCCAGCCGCGATCACAGTGTCGATTACCGGGTGATCACTGCCGACGGTCGCTGCCTGTGGGTGCGCGACATTGTCAGCCTGATCGAACACGGCCACGAACCGGTACTGCGCGGCTTGATGATCGACATCAGCGAAGCCAAGCGCACCGAGGAGGCGCTGCAACTGTCCGAGCAGAAGTTTGCCTCCGTGTTCCAGCAGTGCCCGGACATTCTGGTGATCGCGCGGCTGTCCGATGGCTGCCTGCTGGAGGTCAACAAAGCGTTCGAGGACCAGGTTGGCCTGACGGCCGAGGAAGTGCTCGGCAAAACTGCGACGTCCCTGAATATCTGGGGCATCCCGGGCATCGGCCCCGACCTGCTGAAACGGGTGCAAACCACCAGTATCCGCAACCTCGAAATGCCGTTCCGGCGCAGTAACGGCCAGGCGTTCACCGGGCTGATTTCGGCCGAGCCGTTCCAGCTCGACACCACCGAAGCCTTGGTGGTGGTGGTGCGCGACATCACCCAACTCAAGGAAACCCAGCAACAACTGCAAACCTCCGAGGAGAAGTTCGCCAAGGCCTTTCACGCCTCCCCTGACGGCTTGCTGCTGAGCCGGCAACGCGATGGCCTGCTGATTGAAGTCAACGATGGTTTCAGCCGCATCACCGGCTTCAACAGTGCCACCTCCCTTGACCAGTCCACCCTGGACCTGGGCATCTGGGTCGACCTCAACGAGCGCAAGCACATGCTGGAGTTGATGCACCGCGATGGTTTTGTGCGTGACTTCATCTGCCATATCCGCCGCAGCGACGGGCAGATCCGGCTATGTGAAGTGTCCAGCCGCCCGCTGCCGATTGCCGGTGAAGATTGCATGCTGACCATCGCCCGCGACATTACCGAACGCCAGCTGATGCAGGAAAAACTGCAACAGGCCGCGACGGTGTTTGAAAGCACCGCCGAAGGCGTCTTGATCACCGACATTCGGCAGAACATCAGCGCCGTCAACCGCGCCTTCAGCGAAATCACCGGATACAGCGAGGCTGAAGCCCTTGGCAATACACCGCGCCTGCTCGCCTCCGGCCTGCATGACAGCGCGTTTTACGCCGCGATGTGGCACCAATTGACTGCCCAGGGGCACTGGCAGGGCGAGATTTCCAACCGGCGCAAGAACGGCGAGCTGTACCCCAGCTGGCTGACCATCAGCGCCGTGCGCAACCGCGACCAGATGATCACGCACTTCGTCGCCGTCTTTGCCGATATCTCCAGCCTCAAACTGGCCCAGGCCCGTCTCGACTACCAGGCGCACCACGATCCACTGACCGGTCTGCCCAACCGCACCCTGTTCGAGAGCCGCCTGCAGGCCGCCCTCAATGGCCATCAGGAAACCGGCAAACAGGGTGCCGTGCTGTTTCTCGACCTGGACCGCTTCAAACATATCAACGACAGCCTCGGCCATCCGATCGGCGACTTGCTGCTCAAAGACATCGCGGTGCGCCTCAAGGAGCAACTGCGCGACATCGACACCGTTGCGCGCCTGGGCGGTGATGAATTCATCATCCTGCTCCCCGGCCTGCAACATGCCAGCGACGCCCAGTACCTGGCGAACAAGCTGCTGGCCTGCTTCACGCCGCCCTTCCAGGCCGGCGAACACGAGTTTTTCATCAGCGCCAGCATTGGCACCAGCCTCTATCCCCAGGATGGCACCGACGTCGCCACCTTGGTCAAAAACGCCGACGCGGCAATGTACCGCTCCAAGGCCAAGGGCCGTAACCGCGTCGAAAGCTACACCCGCGACCTTACCGCCCAGGCCAACGAGCGCGTGGCGCTGGAACATGAACTGCGCCGCGCCATCGAGCGCGACGAGCTGAGCCTGTATTACCAACCCAAACTCAGCCTGGAAACCCACGAACTGATCGGCGCCGAAGCACTGATTCGCTGGCGTCACCCCACCTTTGGCGACGTACCGCCCGAACACTTCATTGCCCTGGCCGAAGAGAACGGCATGATCCTGCAGATTGGCGACTGGGTGCTGGAGCAGGCCTGCCGGCAAATGCATGCCTGGCAATCCGCCTTCGATGATTTCGGCCCGCTGTCGGTCAACCTCGCTGGCGCGCAACTGCGTCACCCCGGCCTGTTGGGGCGCATCGAACAGCTGCTGCATGACTACCGCCTCGACCCCGGCTGCCTGCAACTGGAGATCACCGAAAACTTCATCATGAGCCAGGCCGAAGAAGCGCTGGAAGTCCTGCATCAGCTCAAACGCCTGGGCGTACAGCTGGCAATCGATGACTTCGGCACCGGCTACTCGTCCCTCAGCTACCTCAAGCGCCTGCCGCTGGACTTCCTGAAAATCGACCAATCCTTCGTCCGCGGCCTGCCCGACGACCCGCACGACGCCGCGATCGTGCGCGCCATCATTGCCTTGGGCCACAGCATGCAATTCACCATCATCGCCGAAGGTGTGGAGAACCCTGCTCAACAGGCATTCCTCGCCGCCGAGGGCTGTGAACAGATGCAAGGCTACATCGTCAGCCTGCCCCTGCCACCGGAGCTTTTTGCAGCGACGTTTCTTCGTATGGACCTTGAGGACTTTTCGGATAGCACAGTGGAGAAACCATCGTTATAATCCGCGACCTGTTTAGGGCCTATAGCTCAGTTGGTCAGAGCAGAGGACTCATAATCCTTTGGTCCACGGTTCAAGTCCGTGTGGGCCCACCAAACAAGAAAGCCGCGCATTGCGCGGCTTTCGTCGTTTCTGGCGCCTGCAAATTCGGGGCGCTGCTGCGCTCGACCTCGGCAATGAAAGATTTGTTAATTGTCCGCGCCAGCTGCGACGCAGACCATGGCCGGCGATCAATAACGACTTCAGTACGAGGAAACCGGCTCCATGCCTCAAGCCCCACGTTCGCCGCACGCGCTCATCCGCCCCCTGTTCAACCTGGGCAGCGCCCTCGCCATCACCCTTGCGACCTTCAGCTGCGCCCATGCAGCAACGCCCGCCCCGGCCACGATCAAGGCGTTCAAACTGTGTACGGGCGCGGACAATGCGTCGCACGTCCTGGTCGGCAGCATCGACCAGAACATGCGCAATGACGTCACCGCCATTCACTTCAAGCAAAGCCCGGCGCATGCCGCTTACGGTTGGCATAACGACCCGGAGCCGCAGTACGTGATGACACTGTCCGGCACCCTGGCGTTCGCTACGCGGGGTGGCGAGACGTTCACGTTGCATCCCGGCGAAGTGCTGGTCGCCGAAGACAACACCGGCTCAGGCCATCGCTGGAACCTCATCGACAACCAGCCTTGGCGGCGTGGCTACGTGGTGTTGAAGCCCGGCGCAGTCGATTCGTTTGTGCCCGTCGACCCCGCCGCGGCGAAGGTGTGCAAGGCGCCCGCCGCGAGCTGAGCGCAGCCTGGAACCGAACGTGCGGTTCCAGGACGCAAGCCTGTAACATGCCACTCCATTGCCGTCCGCTCTGGAGCTTTGCCCTTGCCCGTCCTCGATGAAATCGATCGTCAACTGATCGCCGCCCTGCAGATCAACGCGCGTGAAAGCGTGGCCATGCTTGCTCGGCAGCTGGGCATCGCGCGTACCACGGTGACGTCGCGCCTGGCACGGCTGGAGAAAACCCAGGTGATCACCGGTTACGGCGTACGCCTGGGGCAGCGTGTCGTGGATGGCGGTTTGCAGGCTTATGTCGGGATCACCGTACAGGCGCGCTCGGGCAAGGAGGTGCTGCGCAAGTTGAGTGCCATGGCCCAGGTGCAGCAGCTGTGTGCAGTGAGTGGTGAGTTCGATTACGTCGCCTGGCTGCGCACCGATTCGCCGGAGCAACTGGACCAACTGCTGGACCAGATCGGCAGTGTCGACGGTGTGGAAAAAACCACCACCTCGATCATCCTCAGTAACAAATTGGACCGCGGCCAACCAATTTGACCAGAAACCTCGTCATATTGACTGAAACCAATTCATTCCGACGACACATTGCGTCTTATTAACGAGCGCAACGCTCCCTAAACTGGCTGCCATCTTTTCCTATACTCAGCGGGTCACGTCCTGCCGAGTCGTCAGCAAGGGTCAGCCATGAGCATTCCGTCCAGCACCATCAGCAAGACCAATCGTCACCCCGCAGACGGCAAGAAACCCATCACCATCTTCGGCCCGGACTTTCCGTTTGCCTTCGATGACTGGATCGAACACCCGGCCGGGCTGGGCAGCATTCCCGCCGCCAACCATGGCGCCGAAGTGGCGATCGTCGGGGCCGGGATCGCCGGCCTGGTCGCTGCCTACGAGCTGATGAAACTGGGCCTCAAACCGGTGGTGTACGAAGCCTCGAAGATGGGCGGCCGCCTGCGCTCCCAGGCCTTCGAAGGCGCCGAAGGCATCATCGCCGAGCTGGGCGGCATGCGCTTCCCGGTGTCGTCCACCGCGTTTTATCACTATGTCGACAAGCTGGGCCTGGAGACCAAACCCTTCCCCAACCCGCTGACGCCGGCGTCCGGCAGCACGGTGATCGACCTCGAAGGCCAGACCCATTACGCCCAAAAGCTCTCAGACTTGCCGGTGCTGTTCCAGGAAGTCGCCGATGCGTGGGCGGATGCCCTGGAAGCCGGCTCACAGTTCGGGGATATCCAGCAGGCGATCCGCGACCGTGACGTGCCACGCCTCAAAGCGCTGTGGAACAAGCTGGTGCCACTGTGGGACGACCGCACTTTCTACGACTTTGTCGCCACCTCCAAGGCATTCGCCAAGCTCTCGTTCCTGCACCGCGAAGTGTTCGGCCAGGTCGGTTTCGGCACCGGCGGCTGGGACTCTGACTTCCCCAACTCAATGCTGGAAATCTTCCGCGTGGTCATGACCAACTGCGACGACCACCAGCACCTGGTGGTCGGCGGCGTGGCCCAGGTGCCGATGGGCATCTGGCGTCACGTACCGGAGCGCTGCGCCCACTGGCCGGCCGGCACCAGCCTCAGCTCGTTGCACCGCGGCGCGCCGCGCGCCGGGGTCAAGCGCATCGCCCACGCTGCCGATGGCCGCTTTGCCGTCACCGACAACTACGGCGACACGCGCGAATACGCCGCCGTGCTTACCACCTGCCAAAGCTGGCTGCTGACCACCCAGATCGAGTGCGATGAAACCCTGTTCTCGCAAAAGATGTGGATGGCCCTCGACCGCACGCGCTACATGCAGTCGTCGAAAACCTTCGTGATGGTCGACCGCCCGTTCTGGAAAGACAAAGACCCGGAAACCGGCCGCGACCTCATGAGCATGACCCTCACCGATCGCCTGACCCGTGGCACCTATCTGTTCGACAACGGCGACGACAAACCCGGCGTGATCTGCCTGTCGTACTCATGGATGAGCGACGCGTTGAAAATGCTGCCGCAGCCTATCGATAAACGCGTGAAGCTGGCCCTCGACGCGCTGAAAAAGATCTACCCGAACGTCGACATCAAGGCACGCATCATCGGCGATCCGATCACCGTGTCCTGGGAAGCCGACCCGCACTTTCTCGGGGCCTTCAAGGGCGCGCTGCCGGGTCACTATCGCTACAACCAGCGGATGTATGCGCACTTCATGCAGAAGGACATGCCCGCTGAACAACGTGGGATTTTTATCGCCGGCGATGACGTGTCCTGGACCCCAGCCTGGGTCGAGGGCGCGGTACAGACCTCGCTGAACGCGGTGTGGGGCATCATGACCCACTTTGGCGGCAGCACTCACCCCGAGAATCCCGGGCCGGGTGATGTATTCGACGAGATCGGCCCGATCGCCCTGGCGGACTAAGGAGTTGAGGATGCGTGTCGCCCTGTACCAATGCCCGCCGTTGCCACTGGATGTGGCCGGTAACCTCAAGCGTCTGCACCAACTGGCGCATGAAGCTTCGGCTGCCGATGTGCTGGTGCTGCCAGAGATGTTTCTCAGCGGCTACAACATCGGCGCCGAGGCGGTTGGCGCCCTGGCCGAAGCGCAGGATGGGCCATCGGCTCAAGCAATTGCCGAAATGGCGCAAAGCGCTGGCCTGGCGATTCTGTACGGCTACCCGGAACGCGCCGAAGACGGACAGATCTACAACGCCGTGCAATTGATCGACGCCCACGGCCAGCGCTTGTGCAACTACCGCAAGACCCACCTGTTTGGCGACCTGGACCACTCGATGTTCAGTGCCGGCGGCGATGATTGGCCGCTGGTCGAGCTCAATGGCTGGAAGCTCGGCGTCCTGATCTGCTACGACCTGGAGTTCCCGGAAAACACCCGCCGGCTGGCTCTCGCCGGAGCCGAGCTGATCCTGGTACCCACGGCCAATATGGTGCCGTTCGACTTTGTTGCCGACGTGACGGTGCGGGCACGCGCCTTCGAGAACCAGTGCTACGTGGCCTACGCCAATTACTGTGGGCATGAAGACGAGATTCAGTACTGTGGGCAAAGCAGCATCGCCGCGCCGGACGGCCAGCGAATCGCCCAGGCAGGCCTGGATGAAGCCTTGATTGTCGGCACGCTGGATCACCAATCGATCCGCGACGCGCGCGCCGCCAATCACTACCTGCAAGACCGCCGCCCCGAACTGTACGGCGCACTGCACAAGCCCTGATCCTGCGGGTTTGCTAGCATAGGCACCTCTCTTGTTTCGGAAGTGCCCATGCCTGCGCCGGCCCACCCTCATCGCCAACACCTGACCCTGGCCAACGGCCTGCGGGTTTCCCTGCACCATGCGCCGCGCTTGAAGCGCAGTGCGGCGGTCTTGCGGGTGGCTGCCGGCAGCCATGATGTGCCGCTGGCATGGCCGGGGCTGGCGCATTTTCTGGAGCACCTGTTGTTTCTCGGTACTGAGCGTTTTCCCACGGGCGAAGGCTTGATGGCCTACGTGCAACGCCAGGGTGGCCAAATCAATGCCAGCACGCGCGAGCGCACCACGGAGTTCTTCTTCGAGTTGCCGGTGGCGAGCTTGGCGCAGGGTTTGGAGCGGCTGGCAGACATGCTGACTCACCCGCGCCTGACGGTCGAAGACCAGTTGCGTGAGCGCGAAGTCCTGCACGCCGAGTATGTGGCCTGGTCCCAGGATGCCCAGGCGCAACAGCAGGTTGCGTTGCTGGCAGGCCTGGCGGCGGATCATCCGTTGCGGGGTTTTCATGCAGGTAACCGCGACAGTCTGCCGGTGGAGCGTGAGGCTTTTCAGCAAGCGTTGCGGGCATTCCACCAAGGGTTCTATCGCAGCGGGCAGATGACGTTGAGCCTTGCCGGCCCCCAGTCGCTGGCAGACTTGCAAGCCTTGGCGCAGCAGTTCAGCGCAGCCCTGACCTCCGGGCCTTTGCAGCCCCAAGTCGAGCCGCCGCCACTGGCGCAAGGCCAGGCAGCGAGTTATCAACATGTCGCCGATAACCACCTGCACCAGGTCATTACCTGCAGGGCTCCCCGCGAAGCACTGGATTTTCTCTGCACCTGGCTAAACGCCTCGGCACCGGGCGGCCTGTTGGCGGAACTGAAGGCAAGAAAACTCGCCAGCGCAGTGCAGGCGTCGGTGCTTTACCACTTTGCCGGGCAAGCAGTGCTGGATATCGACTTCACGCTCGCGAACCAAAGCGCTTCGGCGACACACGTCGAGGCATTGCTTTACGACTGGCTGAGCTTTTTCGCACACAGCGACTGGGCTTCACTGCGAGAAGAATTCGCCCTGCTGGCAACGCGCCAACAGCAGGTGCAAGGCGCACTGGCCCTGGCCCGGCACGACAGTGAAGGCCTGACGGATGAGGATGTCGCGGCCCTCAAGATCCTGCTGGAGACCCTGCACCTACCGTCCTGCGAACAGGCCTGGCAACTGCCGCCCAACAATCCGTTCCTGCGCCCTCCCGTCAAGGACGAGCGCGCCGGCCTGATTCGTGGCCAAACCAGCGCCCACCGGGGCTTGCGCACCTTTGCCCAAGACCGTTCGCGGGGGCGGCGAGAGCTGTCGGCACTGACATTCAACCAAGGGTTGGCGAATGACAGCGATGAGGGCGCGCTCTACCTGCACTGGCGGTTTGAGGCTGCCGTACCCGCCGGGCTGGATAGCACCTTGCAGGCGCTGCGCGAGAATGCTCGTCAGGCAGGTGTGGAAATGTCTTTCGAAACTGTCGGCAATGACTGGCTGGTGAAGCTGATCGGGCTGCTAGAGCCGATGCCAGCGATACTCGAGGCGCTGGCGCTCGACTTGAATCAACCGCAAGAGGCACCCAGCGCCCCGACACTGATGCTGGCGATCCGGGCATTGCTCAAGGCGCTCCCTGCCTGTTGCACCGCCGGCGTCAGCGTCTCCAGCGAGCAACCCATGTCCTGGGCCACCGCACGCTGGCAAGGGCTGGGCGTTGGTTTATCGCCCGCCTCTGAAGTGGCGATCAAGGCCGCGGCCGCGCGCTTGCCCGGGCACGCTGCGCGACTGGAATCCACGTGCACCAGCATCAGCGGCCAACATCTCTGGCATCAACTGAACACCGACTCCGCAGAGGCGGCGTTGCTGCTGTTTTGCCCTGCGCCGACCCAGTCCCTGACGGACGAAGCCGCGTGGCGATTGCTCGGGCACCTGCTCCAGGGCCCCTTCTACCAACGTCTGCGCGTCGAGCTGCAGTTAGGCTACGCAGTGTTCAGCAGCATCCGACAAATCAACGGGCAAATCGGACTGCTATTTGGCGTGCAATCCCCCAGCGTTTCACTTGAAGGGATCCTTGAGCACCTGCAGGTTTTCCTGGCGCAGTTGCCTGCGCTGATCGACAGCCGCCCGCTGGATAACCAGGCCCTGGCGCAACAATTCACGGTCCAGGCGCTGCCCATCGCCCACGCCGCCGAACTGCTCTGGCAGGCGTATTTGGCCGGCCATCCGTCGGATTACCTCACGCGCCTCCAACAAGCGATCCAGGCCTGCACACGCGAAGACCTGCTGCACGCCGCCCGACAGCTCGAGGGTGCTGCAGGCGGCTGGCGCTGCATCGCCAACGGCCCGCGAATCAACGATGCCTGGCAAGTGCCAGGCTGATCATTGCCGCCTTTGCAAAAGGCTTTTGTTACCGAGACAGCGCTAACTTGAAAAGAATTGCGTAACATTCATACGCACACCTCTGAACATCTCCGACTGGAGGTGGACTATATGTATTACTTGGTAGTGAATGTCCCATCCCTTCGTAGGAGTAAGAATATGACCTGGTCCAAACCTGCTTACACTGATCTGCGCATCGGTTTCGAAGTCACCATGTACTTCGCCAGCCGTTAATCCGCTGGGTAATACAACGCCTCGGTTCGCCCGGGGCGTTTTTGTTTTGAGCTTTGCTTGATGGAGCGGCCATGTTTGTCCAGATTCTAGGTTCCGCCGCCGGCGGTGGCTTCCCGCAGTGGAACTGCAACTGCGTGAACTGCGCGGGTTTTCGTGACGGCAGCCTGCGGGCGCAGGCGCGCACCCAGTCGTCCATCGCGATTTCCGACAACGGCGTGAACTGGGTGTTGTGCAATGCCTCGCCGGATATCCGCGCGCAACTCCAGGGCTTTGCGCCGATGCAACCCGGCCGCGCCCTGCGCGACACCGGCATCAGCGCAATCATCCTGATGGACAGCCAGATCGACCACACCACCGGCCTGCTGAGCCTGCGCGAAGGTTGCCCACATCAGGTGTGGTGCACCGACATGGTCCATGAAGACCTGAGCACCGGCTTCCCGTTGTTCACCATGCTCACCCACTGGAACGGTGGCCTGGCCTGGAACCGTATCGAACTGGACGCCAGCTTCACCATCCCGGCCTGCCCCAACCTGCGCTTCACCCCGCTGCCGTTGCGCAGCGCCGCGCCGCCTTATTCGCCGCACCGCTTCGATCCGCACCCAGGCGACAACATCGGCCTGATCGTCGAAGACCTGCGCACCGGCGGCAAACTGTTCTACGCCCCGGGCCTGGGCAAGGTCGACGCCCCATTGCTGGAAATCATGGCTGGCAGCGATTGCCTGCTGGTGGACGGCACGATGTGGGACGACGACGAAATGCAGCGCCGTGGCGTCGGCACCCGCACCGGTCGCGAGATGGGGCACCTGGCACAAAACGGCCCCGGCGGCATGCTTGAGGTGCTGGAACAGCTGCCGAAGCAGCGCAAGGTGCTGATCCATATCAACAACACCAACCCGATCCTCGATGAAGACTCCCCCGAGCGCGCCGAGCTGGGGCGACGCAATGTCGAAGTGGCTTACGACGGCATGAGCATTGAATTGTAGGAGTGATCGAAATGACTGACACACCGCTGACCACAGCCGAATTCGAAGCCGCGTTGCGCGCCAAGGGCGCCTTCTATCACATCCATCACCCCTACCATGTGGCGATGTATGAAGGCCGCGCCACCCGCGAGCAGATCCAGGGTTGGGTCGCCAACCGCTTCTACTATCAGGTGAACATTCCGTTGAAAGACGCCGCGATCCTGGCCAACTGCCCGGACCGCGAGATCCGCCGCGAGTGGATCCAGCGCTTGCTCGACCACGACGGCGCGCCCGGCGAAGACGGCGGCATCGAAGCCTGGCTGCGCCTGGGCCAGGCCGTCGGCCTTGACCCGGACCAGCTGCGCTCCCAGGAATTGGTGCTGCCCGGCGTACGGTTTGCGGTGGATGCCTACGTCAACTTTGCGCGCCGCGCCAGTTGGCAGGAAGCCGCCAGCAGCTCGCTGACCGAACTGTTCGCGCCGCAGATCCACCAATCGCGCCTCGACAGCTGGCCGCAGCATTACCCGTGGATCGACCCCGCCGGCTATGAGTACTTCCGCACCCGCCTCGGGCAGGCTCGGCGTGATGTCGAGCATGGCCTGGCGATCACGCTGCAGCACTACACCACCCGCGAAGGCCAGGAACGCATGCTGGAAATTCTCCAGTTCAAACTCGACATTCTGTGGAGCATGCTGGATGCCATGAGCATGGCCTATGAATTGAAACGCCCGCCGTATCACAGCGTGACCGAGCAGCGGGTCTGGCATAAAGGGATCACCCTATGAGCTTCGATCGCAGCAGAAAACCGACCTGGCGCCAGGGCTATCGCTACCAGTATGAACCGGCGCAGAAAGGCCATGTGTTGCTCTACCCCGAGGGCATGATCAAGCTCAACGACAGCGCCGCGCTGATCGGTGGCCTGATCGACGGCGATCGCGATGTCGCCGCGATCATTACCGAACTTGAGCGGCAATTCCCCGGCGTACCGGAGCTGGGTGAAGACATCGAGCAGTTCATGGAGGTCGCCCGTGCTGAGCACTGGATCACCCTTGCCTGACAAGCCGCCCGTCGGCTTGCCGTTGTGGCTGCTGGCCGAGCTGACTTACCGCTGCCCGTTGCAGTGCCCGTATTGCTCCAACCCGCTGGATTTCGCCGAGCAGGGCAAGGAGCTGAGTACCGAACAGTGGTTCAAGGTATTTCGCGAGGCGCGTGAGATGGGGGCCGCGCAGCTGGGCTTTTCCGGCGGCGAGCCGTTGGTGCGCCAGGACCTCGCCGAGTTGATTGCGGAAGCACGCAGGCTGGGCTTCTACACCAACCTGATTACCTCCGGCATTGGCCTCACCGAGCAGAAGATCAGCGACTTCAAGAAGGCCGGCCTGGACCATATCCAGATCAGCTTCCAGGCCAGCGACGAACAGGTGAACAACCTGCTGGCCGGCTCGAAAAAAGCCTTCGCGCAAAAACTCGAAATGGCCCGCGCGGTCAAGGCGCACGGCTACCCGATGGTGCTGAACTTCGTCACCCATCGGCACAACATCGACAAGATCGACCGCATCATCGAGCTGTGCATTGCGCTGGAGGCGGACTTCGTCGAGCTCGCCACCTGCCAGTTCTACGGCTGGGCGCAACTCAATCGTGTGGGCTTGTTGCCGACCCGCGAGCAACTGGTGCGTGCCGAACGCATCACCAACGAATACCGCGCCAAACTGGAAGCCGAAGGCCACCCGTGCAAGCTGATATTCGTGACGCCGGATTACTACGAGGAACGCCCGAAAGCCTGCATGAACGGCTGGGGCAGCATCTTCCTGACTGTGACACCGGACGGCACTGCCCTGCCCTGTCACGGTGCCCGACAGATGCCGGTGCAATTTCCGAATGTGCGTGACCACAGCATGCAGCACATCTGGTACGACTCGTTCGGTTTCAACCGCTTTCGCGGCTACGACTGGATGCCCGAGCCGTGCCGCTCATGCGACGAAAAAGAGAAGGACTTCGGTGGCTGCCGCTGCCAGGCCTTCATGCTCACGGGGGATGCGAGCAACGCCGATCCGGTGTGCAGCAAGTCCGAGCAGCACGGCATCATCCTGCAAGCGCGGGAAGAAGCCGAACATGCCACCCAGACCATCGAGCAACTGGCCTTTCGCAATGAGCGCAACTCAAGGCTCATCGCAAAAGGCTGACGGCCTCAGCGCTTGGCGATGATGTACACCGCGTGCACGATGCCGGGAATGTAGCCGCACAGGGTCAGCAGGATGTTCAGCCAGAACGCGCCGGCGAAACCTACTTGCAGGAACACACCCAGTGGCGGCAACAGAATGGCGATGATGATACGAATGAAATCCATGGGATCAGCTCCAGAAAATCGGCTCGTGTGAGCCGTCTAGCTAATCGACCTTGGGCGTTCGTGAGGGTTCAGTGGGATCTGGCACTGGGCCATCCTTCAGGTCAGGATCTGCAACCCGTGTTTTCGCACGATGCTCAGCAGCTTTAGCGCCATGCCGCTGGGTTGTTTCTCGCCAGACTCCCATTTTTTCACCGTTGAGGCGCTGGTGTTCAGGTAGCGGGCGAAAACTGGTTGGCTCACATGACTGCTTTCACGAAGCTGCTTGATGAGTGCCCGGTCGGCATTCCTTGCCGACGTCCGCTAAAAAGCCATTGTTTTCACTGACGCTCAATCAACCTTTTCAATCCAAAAATTTCACCGACAAAAAAACGCCCCCAGCCAAAAGAATCAGGCTGGAGGCGCCGCGTATGCCGCGAGACGGTTCGAGAATCAGGATTTAAACGGCGATGCCCTTGCGGCATTGCAGTTGGGCTGTGCGCACGCGGGAGAAGGCACGGGCCAGGCGCAGGAGCATTTCGTCGATGTTGCTCTTGCTCACCGTCAGGGCCGGGGTGAAACGCAGGCAGTTGGGTTGTGGCGCGTTTAGGATCAGGCCTTCATGCAGTGCGGCTTTTACCACTGCATCCGCAGAATCATCCGACAAGGTCAGTCCCCAGATCAGGCCGTGGCCACGCAGTTGGCCATGGTCGTAACGATAGGCCAGGCGGGCAAGGCCTTCGCCCAGGTAGCAACCCGACTCACGCACCTGTTCAAGAAAACCGTGCCCCAGCACCGTATCGAGTACCGCCAGCCCGGCCGAGGCCATCAGCGCGTTGCCATGATGGGTGCCTTCCAACTCGCCCGCCGCAAAGCAACAGGCTTTGCCACGCGCCAATAGTGCCGCCAACGGGACGCCGCCGCCCAGGCCTTTGCCGAGGGTAAGAATGTCGGCGCGCACGCCGTACTGCTGTTCGGCGAGCAAGGCGCCGCAACGACCGAGGCCGGTCTGGACTTCATCGAGGATCAGCAGGATCCCCAGTTCCCGGCACAGGCGCTCGACGCCTTTGAGGTAGTGCTCGGTCGCAGGGATCACGCCGGCTTCGCTCTGGATCGGTTCCAGCATGATCGCGACGGTTTGCGCATCGACGGCGGCATGCAGCGCCGGCAGATCGTTAAAGGGCACATGGCTGAAGCCCGGCAGTTGCGGTTCAAAGCGGTTTTCACCGGCGTTCGAAGAGGCAGCCATCGCGGCAAAACTGCGGCCATGGCAACCGCTGCTGGCGCTGATGATGCGGTAGGCGCCACCCCGGCGCAGTTGGCCCCATTTGCGCGCCAGCTTGATCGCCGCTTCGCAGGCCTCCGCGCCGCTGTTGAGCAGGTACGCCTGGTCGCTGCCGGTGCGGTGGCACAGGCGGTCGACAAGGTTGAGCTGGGCACGGTTATGCAGGCCGATACCGGGATTGATCAGCGCCTGGGTCTGGTCGGCCAAGGCTTTGATCAGCACCTGCGGGCTGTGGCCGAGGCTGTTGGCGGCATTGCCCTGGCTGAAATCCAGGTAGGCACGGTCGTCGCTGTCCCACAGCCATGAGCCCTGGCCGCGTACGAAGACCTGGGCAGGCCGCGCGACGGTGGGCATCAGGCAGTCACTCGACAGGTCGTGGTGGGAGGCGTCCTCGATCAGGTCGTCGAGGCTCGGCACAGGGCGGCGCAGATTGAATAGGTTCACACTTCACCCCCGATGGCAAGCACACCATGGTGGGTCACCCCTGCACTCACGGCCTTGAGGTTTTTTGCGTTGCCTATGTAAATACCATCAACATAAACACTGTTCATTGCCCGATCCGGCCCTGTAAGCCCTGCGAATAGGCGCTAGACTAGGCGTCTCGGGGGCCAACGGCCATTTCGATTTTCCAGCTTTTTCGATAAGAAAGACTTATGGATTTCAAGCAACTGCGTTATTTCGTCGCGGTGTATGAAGAAGGCCACGTAGGCCGCGCGGCTGAACGCCTGTCGATCTCACAACCGGCGTTGTCGCAACAGATTCGCCAGTTGGAGCAGAACCTCGATGTGAGCCTGTTCGAGCGCAGCAGCAAGCGCTTGCTGCCGACCCTCGCCGCCCACACCCTGTACAACCACGCCCTGCCGCTGATCGATGGCATGCAGCAGGCCGTCGAAGCCTTGCGCAACTTCAAGGGCCAGGCCATGCGCACCTTGGCCATCGGCGTGCTGCAAACCGTGCACACCAGCCTGGTCCCGCAAATGCTTGAACGCGTGCGCAAGGCCCAGCCGCACCTTGTGGTGCAGATCTACGAATTGACCGGGCTGGAGATCGAGCGCCGCCTGCTCAACGGCTCGCTGGACATCGGCATCAGCTACCTGCCGCCGCGCCAGCCAGGCCTGCACGGCGTGCTGCTGTATGAAGATGAGTTGAAGGTCGTCATCCCTGAAGACCACCCCTTGCGGGAGTTCAAGAAAGTCTCGCTGAAACAGGCGGCCGAGTTGCCGATGTTGCTGCTGGGCGAAGAATTCCAGGTGCGGCAGATCTGGCAAGGCCAGTTGTCCAACCTCGGGCGCCGGCCGCAGGTACAGGCCGAACTGAATACCATGGTGGGAATTCTCGACAGCCTGCCACATACCAAGCTGGCCACCGTGCTACCGGGGCGCTCGCAGGACGAGCACAACAGCAAGGCATTGCTGTGGAAACCCTTGAGTGAACCCAGGGTGCCATTGAAGGTAGGTTTGGTGTGCCGCGATGTGCAGCGCCAGCAGGCGACGGTGGCATTGCTGCGCACGCTGCTGGAAGACGTGATGAACGCCCCACCGGTACAGCCGTGAAGTGGGCGGTCCGGACTTTTTCGCGGGCAAAAGAAAACCCCGCCGAAGCGGGGCTTTGCAGACTGTTTCCCTGACATCCATTTCACTCCGCCGTCCTGGCAGAATCCTACGTGTCCGTGTTGTTGCTTTGCGCTTCCTGCGCGACGTCCATGTGAAGTAGATTATCCGTGGATCCAATTTGGCGATAGAGGACGAATAGCAGTACGTCATGTAAGAGAATGCTTACACGGCCTCCACGCCGTTAGAACAGGGCTTCATCCAGCAGGAACAGCGATTCGCTGCCGGCTTTGACCGACGCACTCAGTGAATGAATACGTGGCAGCAGGCGGGCAAAGTAGAAGCGCGCAGTCCCCAGTTTGCTGGCGTAGAAATCTTCCTCAGCTTCCTTGCCCAACGCCGCCTTGGCCATGCGCGCCCACATATAGGCATACGCCAGGTAGCCAAAGGCGTGCAGGTACTCCACCGATGCCGCGCCGATTTCATTCGGGTTGGCCTTGGCGCGATCCAGCACCCAGGCGGTCAATTCATCCAGGTTATCCAGCGCTGCGCTGAGCGGACGGGTGAACTCACCCAACTCGGCGCCCGCCGTGGTGATGAACTGGCGGATTTCATCAGCGAACAACCGGTAGAACGCGCCGCCGCTGCCGACGATCTTGCGCCCCATCAAGTCCAGCGCCTGGATGCCGTTGGTGCCTTCGTAGATCTGCGTGATGCGCACATCACGCACCAGCTGCTCCTGGCCCCACTCACGGATGTAACCGTGGCCACCGAACACCTGCTGGCCGAGCACGGTGGTTTCCAGGCCGAGGTCGCTGAGGAACGCCTTGGCCACCGGCGTCAGCAACGCCACCAGGTTATCGGCATGCTCGCGCGCCGCCGCGTCTTCGCTGAACTTGGCGATGTCCAGTTGTGTCGCCACGTAGGTGGAAAACGCCCGGCCGCCTTCGTTGGCGGCTTTCATGGTCAGCAGCATGCGACGCACGTCCGGATGGACGATGATCGGGTCGGCCACTTTGTCCTTGGCCTGGGCGCCAGTTGGCGCACGGCTTTGCAAACGGTCGCGCGCGTATTCAATCGCGTTCTGGTAGGAGCGCTCGCCCGACGCCAGGCCCTGGATACCCACACCCAGGCGCTCGTAGTTCATCATCGTGAACATCGCCGCCAGCCCACGGTTAGGCTCGCCCACCAGGTAACCCACGGCTGCGTCGAAGTTCATCACACAGGTGGCGGACGCCTGGATGCCCATCTTGTGTTCGATGGAGCCACAGGTCACCGGGTTGCGCGCGCCCAGGCTGCCGTCGGCATTGACCATGAATTTCGGCACCAGGAACAGCGAGATGCCCTTGGGACCAGCCGGCGCGTCCGGCAGTTTGGCCAGCACCAGGTGGATGATGTTTTCAGTGAGGTCGTGTTCGCCACCGGTGATGAAGATCTTGGTCCCGCTGATCGTGTAGGAACCGTCCGCCTGAGGCTCGGCCTTGGTGCGGATGATGCCCAGGTCGGTCCCGGCGTGTGCTTCGGTCAGGCACATGGAACCGGCCCACTCGCCGGAGTACATCTTCGGCAGGTAGGTTGCCTTGAGTTCTTCGCTGGCATGGGTGTTGATCGACACACAGGCGCCGGACGTCAGCATCGGGTACAGGCCGAATGCCAGGCTCGAGGAGTTGATCATCTCTTCGACCTGCGCCGACACCGCCTTGGGCATGCCCATGCCGCCGAAGATCGGATCACCGCCTACGCCCACCCAACCGCCTTCGGCGTAGGTTTTGTAGGCCTGTGGATAACCATCCGGCGTGGTGACTACGCTGTCCGCCCAACGGCAACCCTGCTCATCGCCACCGCGACTGAGCGGGGCGATGGATTTGGCGGTGACTTTGCCGGCTTCTTCGAGGATTGCCTCTACGGTTTCGGCGTCAACGGTGTCTGCCAATGCCGGCAATTGGGCCCAAGTCTTGGCGACCTCAAAAACTTCGTTGAGGACGAAGCGCATATCACGCAGCGGCGCTTTGTAATCAGCCATGGCAAACCTCGTGAGAACGTTAAAAGTAATTCGGTAGGATCGGTTTTACAGGCTCCGAGTGTAACTGAACAACTTTTGAGACACATAGGGTCCATTCGTGACCATTCAGTATTTATGAGTCACACGTGAGTCTAATACGGCAGCGGGCTTGCTCGCGAAGGCGCTGTGTCAGTCACCTCAGGTGCTTCTGACACATGACCTTCGCGAAGCAAGCCCGCTGCGCAGTTAGCGCTTGGAGAATCCGTGCCTACAGTGCAAACAACTGGGCCGGCAAGCTCATCAGGCACTCGCTGCCCGCCTCCACAGCGGCGCGGTGAGTCGCTGTACGCGGCAGCAAACGCTTGAAGTAGAAGTCGCAGGTAGCCAGTTTGGCTTGGGCGAACTCGGCGTCGTCGTGTGCCTGAGCCGCTATTGCCATACGCAACCACAAGTAGGCCAAGATGATGTAGCCGCTGTACATCAGGTAATCCACGGCCGCTGCGCCGACTTCATCGGGGTTCTTCATCGCGGCGGTGCCGACCTTCACCGTCAACTCGCCCCACTCCTGGTTCAACTGATTGAGTTGCGCCACATAAGCCTTGAGCTGCGGATGCTCGGCATTCGCCGCGCAGAACTTATGCACAATTTTGGTAAAGCCGCGTAACAACTTGCCCTGGCTGCCGAGCACTTTGCGTCCCAGCAGGTCGAGGGCCTGGATGCCGTTGGTGCCTTCATAGATCGGTGCAATCCGTGCATCGCGGGCCAGTTGCTCCATGCCCCATTCGCGGATGTAGCCGTGGCCACCGAAAATCTGCATGCCGTGGTTGGTCACCTCCAGCCCAGTGTCGGTCATGAAGGCCTTGCAGATGGGGGTGAGGAACGCCAGCAGGTCTTCGGCCTCCTGGCGTTGGCCGGCGTCGCTGCCCAGGTGCGCGGTGTCGAGCAATTGCGCGGTGAAATAGGTCAGCGCGCGGTTGCCTTCGTTGAAGGCTTTCATGGTCAGCAACATGCGGCGTACATCGGCATGCACGATGATCGGGTCGGCGGGTTTTTCCGGGGCCTTGGCGCCGGTCAGCGAGCGCATTTGCAGACGGTCGTTGGCGTACTTGACCGCGCCCTGGAAGCTCGCCTCGCCATTGCACAAGCCCTGCATGCCGGTGCCCAGGCGCGCATGGTTCATCATGGTGAACATGCAGTTGAGGCCTTTGTTCGCCTCGCCGATCAAGAAGCCTTTGGCACCGTCGAAGTTGAGCACGCAGGTGGCCGAACCCTTGATACCCATCTTGTGCTCGATGGAGCCGCAGTGCACCGCGTTGCGTTCGCCCGAATCGGCATGGAACTTGGGCACGATGAACAACGAGATGCCCTTGGTACCCGCCGGCGCATCCGGCAGCTTGGCCAGCACCAGGTGGATGATATTGGCGCTCATGTCGTGCTCGCCGGCCGAGATGAAGATTTTGCTCCCGGTGAGCGCATAACTGCCATCTGCCTGGGGCACGGCGCGGGTCTTGATCAGGCCCAGGTCGGTGCCGCAATGGGCTTCGGTCAGGCACATGGTGCCGGTCCATTCACCGGCGGTGAGTTTGTCCAGGAAGGTGGCTTTCTGTTCGTCGGTGCCGTGGGCGTGGATCGCCGACATCGCGCCGTGGGTCAGGCCCGGGTACATCCCCCAGGAGGTGTTGCTGGAGCCGATCATCTCGCTGAGCACCAGGCCGAGCGATTGCGGCAGGCCCTGGCCACCGTAGGCCGGATCCGCCGCCACGCCGTGCCAGCCGCCCTCCACATACTGGGCGAAGGCCTGCTTGAAGCCCTTGGGCGTGGTGACCACGCCATTGTCGAAATGGCAGCCTTCTTCATCACCGCTGCGGTTGAGCGGTGCGAGCACGTTCTCGCAGAATCTGGCGCCTTCTTCGAGGATGGCACTGACCATGTCCGGGCTGGCATCCGTCGCGCCCAAGGCCGCGTAGTGGCCGTGGAAATCAAACACGTTGTCGATCAGAAAGCGCATGTCGCGCAGAGGAGCTTTGTACTCAGGCATGGCAATGTCTCCGGCAGCAGATGGTTTTAACCTACTGCCGGCCGGTGCCCCGGACAATCATTGTAGAACCGATGAATACAGCGCCATCACTCAACCGGCAGCACTCTCCGTGCGCACGGCGCCACGTCGGGTTTGCCCGGCCGCCACCACACAGTTACGCCCCGCGCCCTTGGCGGCGTAAAGCGCCTGGTCGGCGGTCTTGAGCACCTCTTCGGGGGTGCGCTGCTCGACCTGGCGCTCGGCCACGCCGATGCTGATAGTCACCGACACACTCGATGCGCCGCTGCCGGCACGGCGCTGACGGCCCTGATGATCGTCCTGGGGACGGTCCGAGTTGCGCAGCTTGATGTCGTAGTCGGCGATGATCTCGCGAATCTCTTCCAGGTGCGGCATGCACTCATCCAGGGTCTTGCCGGCGAACACCACGGCGAATTCCTCACCGCCATAGCGATAGGCACGCCCACCGCCGTTGACCTTGGACAGTTTGCTCGCCACCAGGCGCAGCACCTGGTCGCCAACGTCATGGCCGTGGGTGTCGTTGAAGCGCTTGAAGTGGTCGACATCGCTCATCGCCAGCACGTAGTTGCGCCCCAAGCGCTGCATGCGCTCATTCAGCGCTCGGCGCCCCGGCAAGCCGGTCAGCTCGTCGCGGAAGGCCATTTGATACGCCTCGTGGGCCACGCCGGCGGCGATCATCAGCATCACCTGGCTGCACATGATGTTCAGGGTAAACGGCAGGATGAAGGTTTGCGGCAGCATCCAGAACAACCCCAGCAACCCCACCAGTTGCGCCGCGTGCAGCGGGCGCGGCTGGTACCAGTACTGGGCGGCGAGGGTCAGGAAGCCGATCAGGAACATCGGGTACGACAGCTGGATCAGGCTCATCCAGGTGCCATGCAGCGCCGGCCAGCGAATCTCTGCCAGCCAGTTCAGCACCGCCTGGGGATAACTTTGCTCCAGCGCCAATGCCACGCTGCCGACCGCCAGCAGCACCGCGCCACGGGCGACGAAGTCACGGAACAGGTGGGTCTTCTCCTGCCAGAGCGCGTAGATGCTGAAAAGCAGTGGCAACAACAGGCAACACAAGTGAAACACCACGGCGGCGTCTTCGCGCACGCGCCCATTGTCACGGTAGAAGTCAGTCTGGGTGTCGAGCAGGAAATAGGCGATGTACACCGTGATCATCAAGAACAGTTCACGTTGGCGGCGATACACCGCGCAGTACGAACCGCCGAGCAACAGCACCAGGGTCGGCAGCACGTTGAACAGCGAGGTGAAGAAGACGTTGAGATCCTTGACGTACGCAGCCGAGAGCCCGGCCAGCAAGAGCAGCAACGAAGGGAGAAAATGACTGAAACGTACAGCGGACACGCGTGACAAGGGTAAAGCTCCGACCCGCAAAGAAGTAATGGCACTGTGCCTTCACGCAGACAGTTAAGCACAACCTGTGTGACATGTATCACATTGCCATCACTTTAACGGCAGCCTGCGGCAATCCCTGAGCGCATTACTGCGGTTTTTTCTCACGCATAAAAAAACCGCCGCGCCTCAAAGGGCGCGGCGGTTTGTTCAGACAACCCGGTAAGGCTTAGTAAGCCAGGCCGAAGTCCTCTTCTTTCATGTCCATCAGGTTGTTGGCGCCCGACAGCATGGTGGCCACGTGGGTACGAGTCCGTGGCAGGATGCGCTGGAAGTAGAAGCGCGCAGTTTGCAGCTTGGCGGTGTAGAACGCCTCTTCGGTGGTGCCGGCAGCCAGTTTCTCGGCGGCCAGGCGTGCCATGTCGGCCCAGAAGTAGGCCAGGCAGGCGTAACCCGAGTACATCAGGTAATCCACCGACGCCGCACCGACTTCTTCACGGTCTTTCATCGCGGCCATGCCGACCTTCATGGTCAACTCGCCCCACTCTTTATTCAGCGCGGCCAGCGGCGCAACGAATTCCTTGACGGCCTCGTTGCCTTCGTTGGCCTGGCAGAACTTGTGCACGATCTTGGTGAAGCCCTTGAGCGCTTCGCCCTGGGTCATCAGCACTTTACGACCGAGCAGGTCCAGTGCCTGGATGCCGGTGGTGCCTTCGTACAACATCGAGATGCGGCTGTCGCGAACGTTCTGCTCCATGCCCCACTCGGCGATGAAGCCGTGGCCGCCGTAGATCTGCACGCCGTGGTTGGCCGATTCAAAACCGACTTCGGTCATGAACGCCTTGGCGATCGGAGTCATGAAGGCCAACAAGCCATCAGCCTGTTTCTTGGCGTCTTCGTCGGTGCCGTACTTGACGATGTCCACTTGCTTGGCGGTGAAGTACACCATCGCACGGTTACCTTCGGCGAAGGCTTTCATGGTCAGCAGCATGCGGCGCACGTCAGGGTGCACGATGATCGGGTCAGCGGCTTTGTCCGGGGCTTTCGGGCCGGTCAGCGAACGCATTTGCAGGCGGTCGCGAGCGTACTTCAGGCCGCCCTGGAAGCCGATCTCGGCGTGGGACAGGCCTTGCAGCGCGGTACCCAGGCGAGCGGTGTTCATGAAGGTGAACATGCAGTTCAGGCCTTTGTTCGCCGGGCCGATCAGGAAACCGGTGGCCGCGTCGAAGTTCATCACGCAGGTGGCGTTGCCGTGGATGCCCATCTTGTGTTCCAGGGAGCCACAGGTCACTGCGTTGCGCGCACCGATCGAGCCGTCTGCGTTAGGCAGGAACTTGGGCACGATGAACAGCGAGATACCTTTGGTACCCGCCGGTGCATCCGGCAGGCGGGCCAGCACGATGTGGACGATGTTGTCGGCCATGTCGTGTTCACCGGCCGAGATGAAGATCTTGGTGCCGGACACTTTGTAGGAACCGTCGGCCTGAGGCTCAGCCTTGGTGCGCAGCATGCCCAGGTCGGTGCCGCAGTGTGGCTCGGTCAGGCACATGGTGCCGGTCCATTCGCCCGACACCAGCTTGGTCAGGTAAGCGGTTTGCTGCTCGGGGGTGCCGTGCTCGGAAATAGTGTTCATCGCACCGTGGGACAGGCCCGGGTACATACCCCACGACCAGTTGGCCGCGCCAACCATTTCGCTGACCGCCAGGCCCAGGGATTCCGGCAGGCCTTGGCCGCCGTGCTCGACGTCGTGGGCCAGGCTTGGCCAGCCGCCTTCGACGAACTGTTTGTAGGCTTCTTTGAAACCGGTAGGGGTCTTAACGCCTGACTCGCTCCAGGTACACCCTTCGATGTCGCCCACGCGGTTCAACGGTGCCAGCACTTGCTCACAGAACTTGGCGCCTTCTTCGAGGATGGCGTCAACCATGTCCGGGGTAGCGTCCTGGCAAGCCGGCAGGCTCTGATAGTGCGCTTCATAACCGAGCAGTTCGTCACGAACGAAGCGAATATCACGCAAGGGGGCCTTGTAGTCAGGCATAGCGATAAACCTCTGCTGATGAATCTGGAATGAACAACCGCATGGATTTGTTGTGGCGGTCAAACAGGTGTTTGAAACATACGTTTACGACCTGGGGTTGTCAAGCATCGTCCCGACGCCGTTTGTCATGACGCGCATCAATGCCAGGCACGGCAAGGCCTGCGGCGGGATGCCACAAGGCGCTCAGGAGAGAAACAGAACCGCAGGAGCTGGCTTGCCTGCTTTACAGGCGCCGCGGTGTATCAAGGGGACCGAGTAGAGGTATCGCAGGCAAGCCAGCTCCCACAGAAGAACCGGCCTACCTGGAAAGAGGGGATCAGGCGTAGGTGTCGATCAGCGTGCCGAGCATTTCATCCGAAGCCTTGGCGACTTTGGCGCCCAGCTCCACTTGAAACTTGCCTTCGGCCATTTCGACCATATTGCTGGCCGAGTTGGAAGGCTGGGCCCGGTCGTTGGCGCGAAGACGATCGATCTGCGCATCCGACGGTTGGGTAGTCGCGGCGCTGGCAATTTTGCCGGCGGCCTGGTCGACACGGTTCTGCCCGGTCTGAATGCTGCTCAGGCCCGAGTAAAACGCGCTGCTTCCAGAGATTTCCATGGCGTAAGCCTGCCTTTAGAGAATCGTGAACGCTGATTGAAGCAGAGAACCGGGCAAAACGCCCGTCAAAAACACTAATGGCATAATGCCTTGTCGATAGCCAAAATCAGTCAAGCAGGTCCAACTGCAGGTGCTGCGCCACGGCTTCGGCGCTGGCGTGCTTGAGTTTCGGCACGCGGCCCAGGCACGGTGCGGGCAAGCGTTCGGCCAGGGTGGCAAGGTTTTCTTCCAGACGAGAGGTCTTGGGATCGATGATGTTCGCCACCCAACCCGCCAGCGGCAAACCGTCCCGCGCGATGGCTTCGGCGGTGAGCAAGGCATGGCTGATACAGCCCAGGCGCACGCCGACGACCAGAATCACCGGCAGCTTGAGCGCCATCGCCAGGTCCGACAGGTTGTCCTGGTCGGCCAACGGTACGCGCCAGCCGCCTGCGCCTTCGATCAAGGTGAAATCCGCTTGCCGCGCCAGGATCTGCTGCATGGGCTTCAACAGCGATTGCACGGTCAACGCCACACCCGCCTCGCGCGCGGCCAGGTGCGGGGCGATGGCAGGCTCGAACGCCACCGGGTTGACCTCGGCATAACTCAGCGGCAATGAACATTCGGCCAGCAGCGCCAGCGCGTCCGCGTTGCGCAAGCCTTTGGGCGTGACCTGGCAACCGGAGGCCACCGGCTTTCCGGCGGCGGTGCTTTTGCCGAGCTGGCGTGCGGCGTGCAACAGGCCGGCGGCGACGGTGGTCTTGCCGACATCGGTGTCGGTGCCGGTGATGAAGTAGGCGGCGCTCATAGAGGTTTCTCCAGTACGGCATACACCACTTGGTAAGTCGCCGGCAGGCCCTGGGCCTGGCGGAACTGCTCGTAAGCGTTCACCAGTGCAACAATCCGCGCGCGCCCCGTCAACCCTCCCGGGCGACCCGGGTTGAGGTTATGCGCGCCCAATGCCTTCAATTCGTGGGTGAGGCTGCGCACATCCGGGTAATGCAGCACATGCGGGCGACGCTCCAGGCTCACCACGCGCAAGCCGCTGGCGGCGCACAACTGCTGATACGCCTCGAACGTGCGGAAGCGATTGACGTGAACCAGCCCGTCGACGGCGCGCCAGCTGTCGCGCAGCTCACCCAGGGTGCCCACGCACAAGCTCGCAAACGCCAACACACCGCCGGGCCGCAGCACGCGCCAGGCTTCGCTGAGTACAGCGTCGAAATTCGCACACCATTGCACCGCCAGGCTGGAGAAGATCAGCCCACAACTCTCGTCTTTCAACGGCAGGCGCTCGGCATCACCGGCGATGAAATGCTCGGCCCCGCCCAGTGGACGCGCGTGGTTGAGCATGCCTTCGGCGATATCCAGGGCCACGCCCTGGCTGGCTGGCAATAACCCCGCCAGCGCGCGGCTGAAATAGCCGGTGCCACAACCCATGTCCAGCCAACGATCTGGCGCGATAGCCGTCGGCAGGCGTGCCAGCAGCGCATGCCCTACCGCGCGCTGCAACTCGGCGACGCTGTCATAACTGGCCGCCGCGCGGGAAAAGGAAGCCGCCACCTGGCGCTTGTCCGGCAACGCGCCTGGCAAGGAAGGCTGGGATAGATCAGTCATCGACGCACTCATGCAAAAAAGCCTGGATGGCCCCCGCCACACCGTGGGGGTCTTCCAGAAGAAAAGCGTGACCAGCCTGTTCAATCAGGCCGATTTCAACATCGGGCAGCAGGGCCAGCAAGTGGCTGGCGGCCTCGGCGGGGACCAGTTCGTCCAACCCGGCAAACAGGTGCATCTGCGGGCCGTGATAGGCCAGCAAGGCTTCGCGGGTGTCCAGTTGGGCGAGCAGCTCCAGGCCGCTCATCAATGCGCTGGACGGCGTAGTCGGTGCCCCGCTGACCAACAGGCGCGCCAGCCCACGCGGGTCTTCGGCCCCCTTGGCGCACAGCAGGCCGAAGCGTTTGAGGGTCACCTGTGAGTCGGCATGGCAACCGGCGAGAAACGCATCGAAGGTCTCGGCGGGCATCGCGCTGGGCCAGCCGTCATGGGCGACAAAACACGGGTTGCTCGCCAACGTCAGCAGGCCGCAGCAGCGCTCGCCGCGGCGCGCCGCCAGCTCAGAGGCAAGCATGCCGCCCAGGGACCAGCCGCCCAGCCAGGCGTTGTCCGGCAGCGTGGCGTCGAGTTCGTCGAGCCACTCATCCACGTCGCTGGAAGCCAGCAGCGGCAAGGGCTCGATCTGCACCCGCAGGTGCGCATCAATCCCCTGCAAGGCGGCGGCCAGGGGTTCCAGCGGTGATACGCCAAGGCCCCAGCCGGGCAGCAATATCAGTCGATCACGCATGGTCGGACTCCAAGCGAAAACACGCTTCCAACGCGTTTAACAATAGCTGCACCTGCGCTGCGCTGTGGGCTGCCGTCAAGGTCACGCGTAAACGTGCACTGCCGGCCGGCACTGTGGGCGGACGGATCGCGGTAACCATCAGCCCGCGCTCGCGCAGCCGCTGGGACAGGCGCACAGCCTTGGCGCTGTCGCCAATCAGGATGGGCTGGATCGGCGTAAAGCTGTCCATCAAGTCCAGGCCGAGCTGCTCGGCGCCCTGGCGGAACTGGCGAATCAGGCCATTGAGGTGCTCGCGGCGCCAATGCTCGGTGCGCAGCAACTCCAGGCTTTTCAGCGTGGCGCAGGCGAGCGCCGGCGGCTGGCTGGTGGTGTAGATGTAGGGCCGGGCGAATTGGATCAGGCTTTCGATCAGCTCTTCACTGCCGGCGACAAACGCGCCCGCGGTGCCGAACGCTTTGCCGAGGGTGCCGACCAACACCGGCACGTCCTCCTGGCTCAAGCAGAAATGCTCGACAATCCCACCCCCATTGGCGCCCAGCGGGCCGAAGCCGTGCGCGTCATCCACCATCAGCCAGGCGCCCTTGGCCCGGGCTTCACGGGCCAGTGCCGGCAAGTCGGCCAGGTCGCCGTCCATGCTGAACACGCCATCGGTGACCACCAGGGTATTGCCGGTGGCTTTCTCCAGGCGCTTGGCCAGGCTGGCGGGGTCGTTGTGCAGGTAGCGATTGAAACGCGCCCCGGACAATAGCCCGGCATCCAGCAAGGAGGCGTGGTTGAGGCGATCTTCCAACACCGTATCGCCCTGCCCGACCAGCGCCGTGACGGCGCCAAGGTTGGCCATGTAGCCGGTGGTGAAGAGCAAGGCGCGTGGGCGCCCGGTGAGGTCGGCCAACGCTTCTTCCAGTTCATGGTGCGGCGTGGCGTGCCCGACCACCAGGTGCGAAGCGCCGCCGCCCACGCCCCAGCGGGACGCACCGGCGCGCCAGGCTTCGATCACTTGCGGGTGGTTGGCCAGGCCGAGGTAATCGTTGTTACAGAAGGCCAGCAACGGCTGGCCATCCACCACCACTTCCGGGCCTTGGGGGCTGCCGAGCAAGGGGCGTTGGCGATAAAGGTGTTCGGCACGGCGGGCAGCGAGGCGCGCGGCGAGATCGAAAGACATGCAGGCCTCGGCAGATCAAGGAACTTGAGACTGAATGCGATCAACTGTGGGAGCGGACTTGCTTGCGAAGACGGTGGGTCAGTCAGCACATCTGGCACTGAGACACCGCCTTCGCGACAAGCCCGCTCCCACCTTTGGAATGCATTCCAGATAGAGGACGGCGTCAAACCACGGCGTTATAGAACTGCTCGCTGCTCTTCTGCTCCACCAACGCCTGCTCGATCGCTGCCTGGTGCACTTCATCGGCGTGCTCTTCGCGCGCTTCCGGCAGGATGCCCAGGCGTGAGAACAGCTGCATATCCTTGTCGGCCTGTGGGTTGGCGGTGGTCAGCAGTTTGTCGCCGTAGAAAATCGAGTTGGCGCCGGCGAAGAATGCCAGTGCCTGCATCTGCTCGTTCATCGCCTCGCGACCGGCCGACAGCCGCACATGAGATTGCGGCATCAGGATGCGCGCCACGGCGAGCATGCGAATGAAGTCGAACGGGTCGATATCTTCGGCGTTTTCCAGCGGCGTGCCGGCGACTTTCACCAGCATGTTGATCGGCACCGACTCTGGATGCTCCGGCAGGTTGGCCAGCTGGATCAGCAGGTTGGCGCGGTCGTCCAGCGACTCACCCATGCCGAGGATGCCGCCGGAGCAGATCTTCATCCCCGAGTCACGTACGTAGGCCAGGGTTTGCAGGCGCTCGCTGTAGGTGCGGGTGGTGATGATCGAGCCGTAGAACTCCGGCGAGGTGTCGAGGTTGTGGTTGTAGTAGTCGAGGCCGGCCTGGGCCAGGGCTTCGGTCTGGTCCTGGTCGAGACGGCCGAGGGTCATGCAGGTTTCCAGGCCCATGGCCTTCACCCCTTTGACCATCTGCAGCACGTAGGGCATGTCTTTGGCCGACGGGTGCTTCCAGGCCGCGCCCATGCAGAAACGCGTTGAGCCGATGGCTTTGGCGCGGGCGGCCTCTTCGAGGACCTTCTGCACCTCCATCAGCTTTTCTTTTTCCAGGCCGGTGTTGTAGTGGCCCGACTGCGGACAATATTTGCAATCTTCCGGGCAGGCGCCGGTCTTGATCGACAGCAAGGTCGACACTTGCACGCGGTTGGCGTCGAAATGCGCGCGGTGCACGGTCTGCGCCTGGAACAACAGGTCATTGAACGGCTGCACGAACAACGCTTTGACTTCGGCTAAGGACCAATCGTGACGCAACGTGGCGGTGGTGCTGGCGCTCATGGGCGATTCCTTGATTATGCTTGGGCAAGCGCTGCGGGAAGGGCAATACCCACAAGCGCGACACGGATGCTCGGCATATTTAAGGAAGATTCATGCACTGTCAACCCGACTACAAACACAAGGTTTACATCTGGTTAAAAAACACACAGGCATGTTTACTCTGTGATGAAAGCACCCAAACAGCCGAGTGCGTGTGCACTGCCTGCGAATCGCAATTGCCCTGGCTGACGGAACACTGCGAGGTGTGCGCCCTGCCGTTGCCCATGGACGGGTTGATCTGCGGCCAATGCCAGCGCCAGCCGCCGGCCTTTAAACAAGTGGTCGCGCCCTTCACCTTCAGTTTTCCCGTCGACACCATGATCACCCGTTTCAAGCATCAGGCCCGCTGGCCACTCGGGCACCTGCTGGGCCGCTTGCTGGGTCAGCACCTGCGCCATCGCCTGGACAACGCTGAACTCAGCCGCCCCGATTGCCTGCTGCCGGTGCCCATGGCGCGCAAACGCCTGCGCGAACGCGGTTACAACCAGGCGCTGATGCTGGCGCGCTGGCTCAGCGAGGAGCTGGACATCGGCGTTGATGAACACCTGCTGCTGCGCCCCCAGGAAACCGTCGCGCAACAGGCGCTGGACGCCAAGACCCGCCGACGCAACCTGCTCGGCGCTTTCGCCCTGGCGCCCGGCGCGCTGGTGCAGGGCCGGCACTTTGCGCTGGTGGACGATGTACTCACCACCGGCGCCACCGCCCACAGCCTGGCGCGCCTGCTTCTGAGCGCCGGGGCGCGGCAGGTGGATGTGTATTGCCTGGCACGCACGCCCAAACCGGGCGGCTGACTTGACTCCCGCGCGCCAGCGCTGCAACGTCCGCTCATCTCAACGAAGCGTGTGCCCATGTCCCTGCCGACTTCCCTCAGCCAACACATTATCCGTCGCCCCCAGCGCATCGCCTTGCTGGGGCATATCGCCGAGCAAGGCTCCATCACCCGTGCCGCCAAGAGTGCCGGCCTGAGTTACAAGGCGGCCTGGGACGCCATCGACGAGCTCAACAACCTGGCGCAAAGACCGCTGGTGGAGCGCAGCGTCGGTGGCAAGGGCGGTGGCGGCGCCAAGCTGACGGCCGAAGGCGAGCGCGTATTGCGCCTCTACCAGCGCCTGCAAATGTTGCAGGCCGAGGTGCTGGGTTCGGATGAAGCCGCCAGCGACTTCAGCCTGCTCGGCCGCTTGATGCTGCGCACCAGCGCGCGTAACCAGTTGCACGGGCAAGTGATCGCCATCGAGCAGCATGGCCGCAACGACCTGATCTGCCTGCAACTGGCCGGCGGACTGACCCTGCAAGCGCAAATCACCCACGACAGCACGCAACGACTGGAGCTGGAAATGGGCGTCGAAGTGGTCGCGCTGATCAAGGCGGGCTGGCTGGAACTGCTCGCCCCGGAACAAGCTGCAACACCTGGACACAATTGCATGAGCGGCAGCGTCGAGGCCATTCTCGCGGCCGAGGACGGCCCCAGCGAAGTGCGCATCGCCTTGCCCACTGGCCAGGTTTTATGCGCCCTGGCCCAGCCGGACACACTCAAGGCCCTGGGTGCCGTGGAAGGAAAGACGCTCCAGGTGCAATTTGCGCCGAGCAATGTGCTGCTCGGCACACCGGTGTAGCAACGCCCCGCCTTCAAACTGCAACAATTTCGTCACGCCCGCTCCTTAAGGTGTCTGCAAAAACCGCAGGGAGCCTGAGATGAGCCTATTAGAAGAAAACCAAGCAACCGACCTTGAACAGATGGTCGGCCTTACCCGCCGCCGCTTTATCGGCGCCGGCGCCCTGTGCGGTGCCGCGATGTTCCTCGGCGGCAACCTGCTGAGCCGCAGCGCATTGGCCGTCAACGCCGCCACAGCCAGCCCGTTGCTGGGCTTTACCAGCATCGCCGCCGCCACCAGCGACGCCATCACCCTGCCGCCCGGCTACAGCGCTTCGGTGCTGATCAGCTGGGGCCAGCCGCTGCACAAGAACGCGCCGGCGTTCGACCCGTCCGGCAACGGCACCGCCAAGGCCCAGGAGCAGCAGTTCGGTGACAACAACGACGGCATGAGCCTGTTCGCCTTCCCCGGCGACGATAACCGCGCGCTGATGGCGATCAACAACGAATACACCAACTATCGCTACCTCTTCGCCCACGGCGGTGCGCCGCAGTCGGCTGAAGACGTGCACAAGGCCCAGGCCAGCGAAGGCGTGTCGGTGATCGAAGTGCAGCGCAAAGGTGACAGCTGGCAGTTCGTCCAGGACTCGCGCTACAACCGCCGCATCCACGGCAACTCGCCGATCCGCGTAGGGGGGCCCGCTGCCGGCCACGCCTGGCTGAAAACCGCTGCCGACAAGTCCGGCAAGCAGGTGCTGGGCACCTTTCAGAACTGCGCCAACGGCAAGACGCCGTGGGGCACTTACCTGACGTGCGAGGAGAACTTCACCGACTGTTTCGGCAGCAGCAACCCCCAGCAAAGCTTCGACGCCGGGCAGAAACGCTACGGCGTGGTGGCCGCCAGCAAAGATATCAACTGGCACCTGCATGACCCGCGCTTCGACATCGCCAAAAACCCCAACGAGCTCAACCGCCACGGCTGGGTGGTGGAGATCGACCCGTTCGACCCGCACTCCACGCCGGTCAAGCGTACCGCCCTGGGCCGCTTCAAACACGAGAACGCCGCCCTCGCCGAAACCCGCGACGGCCGCGCCGTGGTGTACATGGGCGATGATGAACGCGGTGAGTTCATCTACAAATTCGTCAGCCGCGACAAGATCAACCACAAGAATCCGAAGGCCAACAAAGACCTGCTCGACCACGGCACCTTGTACGTGGCGATCTTCGATGCAGGCGACGGCGATGCCGACCACCCCAAGGGCAAGGGCCAATGGGTCGAGCTGACCCACGGCAAAAACGGCATCGATGCCAGCAGCGGTTTTGCCAGCCAGGCTGAAGTGCTGATCCACGCCCGCCTGGCCGCCAGCGTGGTGAAAGCCACGCGCATGGACCGCCCGGAATGGATCGTGGTCAGCCCCACCGACGGCCAGGTCTATTGCACCCTGACCAACAACGCCAAGCGTGGCGAAGACGGCCAGCCGGTGGGCGGCCCCAACCCGCGTGAAAAGAACGTCTACGGCCAGATCCTGCGCTGGAAGGCGGATGCCGATAACCACGGTGCCAACACGTTCAGCTGGGACCTGTTTGTGGTCGCCGGCAACCCCGGTGTGCATGCCGGCACGCCGAAGGGCGGTTCGTCGAATATCAACCCGCAGAACATGTTCAACAGCCCCGACGGGCTGGGGTTCGACAAAGCCGGACGCCTGTGGATCCTCACCGACGGCGACTACAGCAACGCGGGTGACTTCGCCGGCATGGGCAATAACCAGATGCTGTGCGCCGACCCGAGCACTGGTGAGATTCGCCGCTTCATGGTCGGACCGGTGGCCTGTGAGGTGACGGGGATCAGCTTTTCGCCGGATCAGAAGACCCTGTTTGTGGGGATTCAGCACCCGGGCGAAACGGGCGGTTCGACGTGGCCGGAGCATCTGCCCAACGGCAAGCCGCGCTCGTCGGTGATGGCGATTCGGCGGGATGATGGTGGCGTCGTGGGCGCCTGATAGGCCGTCTTCGCGGGCAAGCCCGCTCCCACAGGTGAAAGCATTCCAATCTGGGACGTGGGCGGATTGGACGCCGGTGCATGCTGGAACTGGGTCAACTGTGGGAGCGGGCTTGCCCGCGAAGGCGTCCGCACAGCCACCACCTATCTCTGCCCGTGTGCGTTACCATACCCGGCCGGACGCGGCGCTCTGCTGCGCGCAGGAGTTCGCATGGCCCATCCGTTTGAAACACTCACCCCCGACCTGGTGCTCGACGCCGTCGAAAGCATCGGTTTCCTCAGCGATGCGCGCGTTCTCGCGCTCAACAGCTACGAAAACCGTGTCTACCAGGTGGGCATCGAAGACGCCGAACCGCTGATCGCCAAGTTCTACCGCCCCCAGCGCTGGACCAACGAAGCGATCCTCGAAGAACACCGCTTCACCTTTGAACTGGCCGAGTGCGAAGTCCCGGTGGTTGCGCCGCTGATCCACAATGGCGAAAGCCTGTTCGAACACGCAGGTTTCCGCTTCACCCTGTTCCCTCGCCGTGGCGGCCGTGCGCCGGAGCCGGGCAATCTCGATCAACTCTATCGCCTCGGGCAATTGCTCGGCCGCTTGCATGCGGTGGGGGCCACGCGCCCGTTCGAACACCGCGAAGCCTTGGGCGTGAAGAACTTTGGCCACGACTCCCTCACCACCCTGCTGGAAGGCAACTTCATCCCCAAGAGCCTGTTGCCAGCCTATGAATCGGTGGCCCGCGACCTGCTCAAGCGGGTGGAAGAGGTGTACAAGGCTACCCCGCACAAGAACATCCGCATGCACGGCGATTGCCACCCCGGCAACATGATGTGCCGCGACGAGATGTTCCATATCGTCGACCTCGATGACTGCCGCATGGGCCCGGCCGTGCAGGACCTGTGGATGATGCTCGCCGGCGACCGCCAGGAATGCCTGGGGCAGCTGTCAGAACTGATGGACGGTTACCAGGAATTCCACGACTTCGACCCGCGTGAACTCGCGCTGATCGAACCGCTGCGCGCCTTGCGCCTGATGCACTACAGCGCCTGGCTGGCACGGCGCTGGGATGACCCGGCGTTTCCCCACAGCTTCCCGTGGTTCGGCAGTGAGCGGTACTGGGGCGATCAGGTGCTGGCGTTGCGCGAACAGCTCTCGGCGCTCAACGAAGAACCGCTGAAACTGTTCTGACCGAAATGCCCCTGTGGGAGCTGGCTTGCCTGCGATGGCGTCACCTCGGCGAGCCTGATACACCGAGTTGCCTGCATCGCAAGCAAGCCAGCTCCACAGAAAAGCCAGTCCCACTGTCTGATAAAAATCCTTACAATCGCGCTTTGTTAGCTGCCTAAGCAAGGATTCTGCATGCACGCCGCCAACCCTCGCAAAGGGTACATTTTGGGCCTGAGCGCCTATGTCATCTGGGGTCTGTTCCCGCTCTACTTCAAAGCCATCGCCAGCGTACCCGCCGCCGAAATCATCGTGCACCGGGTGCTGTGGTCGGCGCTGTTCGGTGGCGTGCTGCTGATGGTGTGGAAACACCCCGGCTGGTTCCGCGAACTGCGGGACAACCCCAAGCGCCTGGCGATCCTGGCCCTCAGCGGTTCGTTGATTGCGGGTAACTGGTTGACCTATGTGTGGTCGGTGAACAGCGGGCGCATGCTCGAAGCGAGCCTGGGTTACTACATCAACCCGTTGGTGAATGTGCTGCTGGGCATGCTGATCCTCGGCGAACGCCTGCGCCGCCTGCAGTGGGTCGCCGTAGGCCTGGCAGCGGTGGGTGTAGCCCAGCAGGTGTGGCAGGTGGGCAGCTTGCCGTGGGTGTCGCTGGTGCTGGCACTGACTTTCGGGTTCTACGGCCTGATCCGCAAGCAGGCACCGGTCAAGGCGTTGCCGGGGCTGGTGGTGGAGACCTGGATGCTGGTGCCGATTGCGGTGGCGTGGCTGCTGTTCAATCCGTCGGCGCACAGTGCGCAGCTGGAATTCTGGAGCACGTCCGAGGCCTGGTGGCTGGTGGCCGCAGGCCCGGTCACGTTGATCCCGCTGGTGTGCTTCAACGCCGCTGCGCGGCATTTGCCCTACACCGCATTGGGCTTCCTGCAGTACGTAGCGCCGACGCTGGTGCTGCTGGAAGCCGTGCTGCTGTTCGGCGAACATCTGGCGCAAAGCACGCTGATCGCCTTCGCCTTTATCTGGGCCGGCCTGGTGGTCTACAGCCTGGACGCCTGGATGAGCGTGCGCAAACGCTGATCAAATAACGTACAACCCCCTGCAGGCCACGAATGGCGTGGCTTGCAGACATCCACCCCAAGGTTATCCACAACCTGATCCCCGCCATTTGTGCACAAGCCCTTGAAACTGCTCGTTTTTTGCTCAGGTCACGAAGACGCACGCAGTGCGTGGCCTGGGGCCAGGTCTCTACAGGTTATCCACAGGCCCATGCAAGATTTCCATGCATAACCTTGTGCGTGGTTATTCCTCGTTGCGCAGTTCCACCATCAGGTCATCCGCCAGGGTTTCCAAGGACTCCTGCAACGCCTCCAGGGACACGTTCGACGGCACCTGCAGCAGGGCCTCGGCGCTGAACAGCAGGTCACCGCTCATCGGCGCCGGGCGCACATCGGTGCTCAAGCGCTCAAGGTTGACCCCCTGCTTGCTCAGCAGCGCCGTGATCTCGCGCACGATGCCCGAACGGTCATTACCCACCAGCGTCATGAGGATCGGTTTGGACGCCGACGCCTGCCCGCTGCTGCCCTCGCCCACCAGCACCCGAATGCCGTGGGTGGACAAGTCCTCCAGCGCGGCCACCAGGGCCTGACGGCTTTCCGCCGGCACACTGACGCGCAGGATCCCGGCAAACTGCCCAGCCATGTGCGCCATGCGGCTTTCCAGCCAGTTGCCGCCGTGCGCCGCGATGTTCTGCGCGATGCGTTCCACCAGGCCGGGTTTGTCGGCGGCGATAATAGTGAGTACAAGATGGTCCATGGCGAATTCCTCAGATGTTGTTGTTTTCTGCAGGAGCCGGCTTTCCGGCGACAGCGGCCTGATCATCGCCGCGAGGTTCAAGGGCCTCATCGCTGGCAAGGACTCAGCGTCCCCCCAGCTCTTACAAGGTGGACGCAGGCGTGGCCGAAAACAAATCGTGTACCATTTTTAGATTTATCTGGAACAATCTCATAGTTTTTTGAGAACATCCCGTTCTCCGCTGTGACCGTACGACCAAAGTGGGTCGCTAAACGACGTATTTAGTCTAATTTTCACAACCGCAAGTCATCATGTAGTATGCCCAACCGTGCACTACATAATGAAAATCTGAAACAGCGCATAAGCTCCGCAGAGTGAGGCAAGCAATGACTGAACACGTTCAAGTCGGTGGCCTGCAGGTCGCCAAAGTCCTGTTCGACTTCGTGAACAACGAAGCCATTCCCGGCACCGGCATCACTGCCGACCAGTTCTGGGCCGGCGCCGACAAGGTCATCCATGACCTGGCACCGAAGAACAAAGCCCTACTCGCCAAACGCGATGATTTCCAGGCGCGGATCGACACCTGGCACCAGACTCACGCCGGCCAGGCCCATGACCCGGTGGCCTACAAAGCCTTCCTGCAAGATATCGGATACCTGCTGCCAGAAGCCGCAGATTTCCAGGCAACGACCCAAAACGTCGATGACGAAATTGCACGCATGGCCGGCCCCCAGCTGGTCGTGCCCGTGATGAATGCCCGCTTCGCCCTCAACGCCTCGAATGCGCGCTGGGGTTCGCTGTACGACGCGCTGTATGGCACCGACGCCATCAGCGAAGCCGACGGCGCCGAGAAGGGCAAGGGCTACAACAAGGTGCGTGGCGACAAGGTCATCGCCTTTGCCCGCGCTTTCCTCGACGAAGCCGCGCCGCTGACGGCCGGCAGTCACGTCGACTCCACCGGCTACAAGATCGTCGACGGCAAGCTGATCGTCAGCCTCAAGGGCGGCAGCAACAGCGGCCTGCGCGACGACGCCCAGTTGATCGGTTTCCAGGGCCCCGCGGCCGAGCCGATCGCAATCCTGCTCAAGCACAACGGCCTGCACTTCGAAATCCAGATCGACGCCAGCACCCCGGTCGGCCAGACCGACGCCGCCGGCGTCAAAGACGTGCTGATGGAAGCCGCGCTGACCACCATCATGGACTGCGAAGACTCCGTCGCCGCCGTCGATGCCGATGACAAAGTGGTGATCTACCGCAACTGGCTCGGCCTGATGAAAGGCGACCTGGCCGAAGAAGTGGCCAAGGGCGGCAAGACCTTCACCCGTACCATGAACGCCGACCGTGTCTACACCGGCGTGGATGGCCAGGACGTGACCCTGCATGGCCGTTCGCTGCTGTTCGTGCGCAACGTTGGCCACTTGATGACCATCGACGCGATCCTCGACAAACACGGCAACGAAGTCCCGGAAGGCATTCTCGACGGCCTGCTCACCAGCCTGGCGGCGATCCACAGCCTCAACGGCACCAGCAGCCGCAAGAACAGCCGGACCGGTTCGGTGTACATCGTCAAACCGAAGATGCATGGCCCCGAAGAAGCTGCGTTCACCAACGAGCTGTTCGGCCGCATCGAAGACGTGCTGAACCTGCCGCGCAACACCTTGAAAGTCGGGATCATGGACGAGGAGCGCCGTACCACGGTCAACCTCAAGGCCTGTATCAAGGCCGCCAGCGAGCGCGTGGTGTTTATCAACACCGGCTTCCTCGACCGTACCGGTGACGAAATCCACACCTCCATGGAAGCCGGCGCGATGGTGCGCAAGGCGGCGATGAAGGCGGAAAAATGGATCGGCGCCTACGAAAACTGGAACGTCGATATCGGCCTGAGCACTGGCTTGCAGGGCCGTGCGCAGATCGGCAAAGGCATGTGGGCGATGCCCGACCTGATGGCCGCGATGCTCGAACAGAAGATCGCGCACCCGTTGGCCGGTGCCAACACCGCCTGGGTACCCTCGCCGACCGCCGCGGCGCTGCACGCGTTGCACTATCACAAGGTCGACGTGTTCGCCCGCCAGGCCGAACTGGCCAAGCGCGAGCGCGCCTCGGTGGACGATATTCTCACTATCCCGCTGGCGCAGAATACCGACTGGTCCGAGGAAGAGATCCGCAACGAACTGGACAACAACGCCCAGGGCATCCTCGGCTATGTCGTGCGCTGGATCGACCAGGGTGTGGGCTGCTCGAAAGTGCCGGACATCAACGACGTCGGCCTGATGGAAGACCGCGCGACGCTGCGTATCTCCAGCCAACACATCGCCAACTGGCTGCGCCACGGCATCGTCAATGAAGCCCAGGTGCTGGAAAGCCTCAAGCGCATGGCGCCGGTGGTGGACCGTCAGAATGCCGGGGATGCGCTGTACCGACCGCTGGCGCCGGATTTCGACAGCAACATTGCCTTCCAGGCCGCGGTGGAGTTGGTGATTGAAGGGACCAAGCAGCCGAATGGGTATACCGAGCCGGTGTTGCATCGTCGGCGTCGGGAGTTCAAGGCCAAGCATGGGCGTTGAGTAAACACTGAAACGAAAAAAGCCCTGTTCGTGAGAACAGGGCTTTTTTCTTAGTGTGAAGACTTTTGAAAAACAAAAGTGGCCTCACCCGTGCCGCTGATAGTAACTTCTTGTCCCTGATGCTCAAACTTCAAATTGACGTAGTTAATATGATTTATGTACGTATCCGGAAGACCCGCAGACTCGGAAAAAACATAAAACGTCCCCGATATAGGCATTATAAAATAAACACCGTTTTCGTCTCTATAATCGATATTTCCTCGATGCTTCTCTATATCTCGAGGAAAGCCGAACTCGTACCGTTCATCCCGCGGAAACAGCGTATTCCCATACTCCGCTGTCAATGAACCAGCGCCATCCGTGATGACCGAAAAACTTCTCAAGCTTGCTTGTACATTGGAAGAATCAAAAAAGCGGGGCCTTTCATCCCTGATAACTAGAATTCTTGCGTTATTGCTAGCCACTTGATTTTTAGGCTGTTGAGTAGACATAACTAGCTCCTTTGGCGGGATAGGATCCTGATTGAAGACCGGACCCTCCCGTGCAGTAAACTCGCTGACCACTTATTTGCCTACTGTGAGAATTGACAGTTCAAATAAAAAAAAGATAAACGGTACCTACTGCGCCATCCCCAATTCCCGCTTGACCATCTTCGCCAGCTTCACGCTATCAATCGGCTTGAGCAAGAAGTCCACCACGCTCAAATGCATTGCATCGATCACATCCGGGGCTTCGGCGTCTCCCGACATAATGATGATCGGCAACGCCGCACGGGTGGAACTGCGCACCTGGCGAATCAGTTCCAGGCCATTGCTGGGGGCCATGCGCAGGTCAGTGATGAGCAAACCGATGGAGCTGCTGGAGCTCAACAATTCCCACGCTGTCTTGCCGCTGTCGGCCGTCATGCAGCGAATACCGTCCAGGCCCAGGATCTCCGCCAGCAGTTCACGCGCATCCTTGTCGTCGTCAACAATCAACACGCGTTGTGGCGGTAAATCAGGCTCCAGCATCACGGCGCTCAGCGCCTCGCGCTCGGCATCACTCAAAATATCGTGGTCGGACATACAGTTCTCAGCAGTTCTCATCAATCTCCCAGCACACTCGTCAGACATCTGCGGAAGGGCGTTCAATGTGCACTTCGTCGGAAAGTTTGCCTAGTGGGCGTTCTACGGGGTTTGGACGATAGTCATGTAAGGTTTTTCCTTAGTTTTACGCCGTTTTCATCGACCTAGACTTACGTCCAATGGGCACCTGCCGCCCAGGAGTCGACCATGCAGGACGATAACGACAAAAAAATTGCGGTCATGTTATGAGTAAAGCTGATGCCTTCGCCCAAGCGGGGAAAACTGCTGTATTGCAGAACATCCACGGCACCCTGCAGTTCCTGCAACGCTTCCCACCGTTCAACCAGATGGAGCACGCACACCTGGCGTTCCTGGTGGAGCAGTGTCAATTACGCTTCTTCGGCCCCGGCGAGAGCATCCTCAAACCGTCGGGCGGGCCGGTGGAGCACTTCTACATCGTCAAGCAAGGCCGCGTGGTGGGTGAACGGCCGGACTCGAAGCAAGCCACCTTCGAAATCACCGCCGGCGAGTGTTTCCCCCTCGCCGCGCTGTTGGGCGAGCGGGCCACACGGACCGAGCACAAGGCCGCCGAAGACACCTTTTGCCTGCAACTGAACAAGCCGGCCTTTATCAAGCTGTTCGCCCTTTCCAGCCCGTTTCGCGACTTTGCCCTGCGCGGCGTCAGCAGCCTGCTGGACCAGGTCAACCATCAGGTGCAGCAAAAAGCCGTGGAAACCCTCGGCACCCAATATTCCCTGAACACCCGCCTGGGCGAGTTGGCCATGCGCCACCCGGTCACCTGCAGCCCGCAAACACCGCTGCGTGAGGCGGTGACGCTGATGCACGAGCAGCAAGTCGGCAGCATTGTGATCGTCGATGAACACAAGGCGCCGCTGGGGATTTTCACCCTGCGCGATTTGCGCCAGGTGGTGGCCGATGGCACCAGCGATTTCAGCCAGGGCATCGACGCCCATATGACCCAGGCGCCGTTCTTCCTGACCCCGGACCACAGCGCGTTCGACGCTGCCATCGCCATGACCGAACGGCATATCGCCCACGTGTGCCTGGTGAAGGAAAAGCGCCTGTGTGGCGTGGTGTCCGAGCGCGACCTGTTTTCCCTGCAGCGGGTCGACCTGGTGCACCTGGCACGCACCATCCGCAACGCGCCCCGGGTGGAGAACCTGGTGGCGATTCGCGGCGAGATCGGCCAGTTGGTCGAGCGCATGCTGGCCCACGGCGCGTCGTCGACGCAGATCACCCACATCATTACGCTGCTCAACGATCACACCGTGTGCCGGGTGATCGAGCTGACCCTGGCGGAAAAAGGCGACCCAGGCGTGCCCTTCAGTTGGCTGTGTTTTGGCAGCGAAGGCCGCCGCGAGCAGACGCTTTTCACCGACCAGGACAACGGCATCCTGTTCGACGCCAAGGACGCCGTCGAGGCTGCGACCCTGCGTGGGCGCCTGCTGCCCCTGGCGCAGCAGATCAACCAGAGCCTGGCGCTGTGCGGCTTCAGCCTGTGCAAGGGCAATATCATGGCCGGCAACCCCGAGCTATGCCTGTCGCGGGCCGAATGGGCGCGGCGCTTCGGCGCGTTTATTCGCGAGGCGACGCCGGAGAACCTGCTGGGTTCGAGCATTTATTTCGACCTGCGCGTGGTGTGGGGCGATGAGCGCGGCTGCGAACAACTGCGCCAGGGCATTCTCGATCAGGTCGCGGATAACCGGCTGTTCCAGCGCATGCTGGCGGAAAACGCCTTGCGCCAGCGCCCGCCCGTAGGACGTTTCCGTGATTTTGTGCTGTCGCGCAAAGGTGCGGAAAAAGCCACCCTCGACCTCAAGGTCCAGGGCTTGACGCCCTTCGTCGACGGCGCGCGATTGCTCGCCCTGGCCAATGGCATCCACGCCAATAACACCCTGGAGCGCCTGCGCCAGTTGGTGGTCAAGGAGGTGATCGAGCCGCTCGACGGCGCCGCCTACGAAGAGGCCTACCACTTCATCCAGCAAACCCGCATGCAGCAGCATCAGTTGCAGACCCGGGAAAACCAGCCGTACTCCAACCGCGTCGACCCCGACAGCCTCAACCACCTGGACCGCCGCATCCTGCGTGAGTCCCTGCGCCAGGCCCAGCGCCTGCAAAGCAGCCTGACCCTGCGGTACCAGCTGTGAGCCTGTTCGGCTGGCTGCGCGCGGCTAAACCCGGGCTCGATGCCGCGCAGCAACAACGCCTGGCGCAATTGCCCAAGCCTGCAGCCCTGGGCGACGGTCCGCTGCGCAGTCAGCGCTGGGTGGTGGTGGACCTGGAAACCAGCGGCCTGAACCTCAATCGCGACCAGGTGCTGTCGATCGGTGCAGTGGTCATCGAGGACGGCGCGGTGGATTTCTCCCAGCTGTTCGAGCGCACCTTGCACCGCGCCGACACCAAGCTCAGCCCCAGCGTGCTGATCCACGGCCTGGGCCCGAGTGCAATTGCCGCGGGCAGTGATCCGGTGGAAGCGCTGCTGGATTTCATGGCGTTTGTCGGCGACAGCCCGCTGCTCGCGTTCCACGCGCCATTCGATCAGCACATGCTGTGCCGGGCGCTCAAGGACAGCCTGGGCTATCGCCTGGCCCACACGTTTCTGGATGTGGCCGACATCGCCCCACTGCTGTGCCCCGAAGCGCATATCCGTGAAGCCGGGCTGGATGACTGGATCCATCACTTCAACCTGCAGGTGGGCGAACGCCATCATGCCAGCGCCGACGCCTTGGCCACGGCGGAGCTGATGCTCATCCTGTTGAGCCGTGCGCGCCAGCAGCAGATCGACACGCCCCAGGCGCTGCAAGAGCGTTTGAGCCAATGGAAACGGCGTAAACAGGCGCCATCGTTTTAATGTCATCTCCCGACAGACGCCAATTGCGCCCACCCCACGCCTCTGACACAATCGCGAATAATTCTCGTTAGTTTAAACCTCTTGTCTATTCGGTGATGCCTTGTCGTCGGTCCAGAACCCACACAGTGAGCTTGTTGGCGCGTTGTATCGCGACCACCGTGGCTGGCTGTTGGCCTGGCTGCGGCGCAATGTGGCCTGCCCGAGCCGCGCCGAGGACCTGAGCCAGGACACCTTCATGCGCTTGCTCGGCCGTGACGAGTTGCGCGCACCCCGCGAGCCGCGTGCCTTCCTGGTGGCAATCGCCAAAGGGTTGTTGTTCGACTACTTCCGTCGCGCAGCGCTGGAACAGGCGTACCTCAGCGAATTGATGCTGATCCCGGAAAGCGAACACCCCTCGCCCGAAGAACAGCAGTTGATCCTCGAAGACCTCAAGGCCATCGACCGCCTGCTCGGCAAGCTGTCGAGCAAGGCCCGCGCGGCCTTCCTCTACAACCGCCTGGATGGCCTGGGCCACGCGGAAATCGCCCAGCGCCTCGGCGTCTCCGTGCCGCGCGTGCGCCAATATCTGGCCCAGGGCATTCGCCAGTGCTACATCGCCCTGTATGGCGAGCCGCTGTGAGCGTGATCAGTTCCAAGCCCGTGTCGGCCCGTGTGCTGGATGCGGCGATCGCCTGGCAACTGTCGCTGGATTCCGGCGACGGCAGCGCGGTGGAGCGCGAGGAATTCGACAAATGGCTGGCCAGCGATGAAGAGCACGCCCGCGCCTGGCGCCAACTGGGCATGCTCGACCAGCGCTTCAGCGTGGCCTCGGGCCCGGCGCGGGCGGCATTGCTGCAGTCGCGCGAGGGCATTCGCCAGCGCGTGCGCAAACTCGGCAGCGGCCTGGCGAGCATTGCGCTGGTGTGCGGCCTGGCGCTGTTTGCCGGCGAACGCTACGTGCCGATCCACTATTGGCTGGCCGACCAACGCACGGCCACCGGTGAACAGCGCACGCTGAAACTGGCGGACGGCACGCTGATCAACCTCAATACCCACAGCGCCATCGATGTGCGTTTCGATGACAAGCGCCGGCTGATCGTGCTGCAGGAAGGCGAAATCCTCGTCGAGACCGGCCACAACGATGCGCGCCCGTTCTACGTGCAAACACGCGACGGCAACCTGCGGGCGCTGGGCACGCGATTTATCGTCAAGCGCGAAGACCACGCCACGCGCCTGAGCGTGCTGCAGTCGGCAGTGGGCGCCCAGCCCGAGGCATTGCCGCAGGAACAGATCTTCAAGGAAGGCCAGCAAGTGCTGATGCGCAGTGACGGCCTTGGTCCTGCGCTGGCCGTCACCCCCGCTACCGATGCGTGGACGCGCGGCATGCTGGTGGTCGAAAACGCCCGTCTCGGCGATGTGGTGGCCGAGCTTGGTCGCTACCGCACCGGTCATTTGGGTGTGGATAAAAGCGTGGCGGACCTGCGCATCACCGGCAGCTTCCCGTTGCACGACACCGACCTGGCCCTCAACGCGCTGCTGCCGACCCTGCCGGTGCAGATCCAGCAGCACACGCCGTGGTGGGTGACGGTGACCGCCAAGCCTTAGCTCAGGCGGGGCCTGGGCCATGGCTATCGCGGGCAAGTCGAATCGTCGCACCGCCCCTCCCACAGGTTGATGTGCGAATACCTCAAATGTGGGAGGGGCGGTACGACGATTCGACTTGCCCCCGATGAGGCCCTCAAACCCACCACAAAAAATATTTTGATGCTGCCCTATCACTTTCCGATTCTCGTTCGGCACATAGGCAATTGCGAATTACTTCCATTCAGGAGCCGCCCTATGTCCCGCACGCTAGACACCTTGTTGCGCCCCAGCCTGTTAGCCGTGGCGATTGCCCTTTGCACGCCGCTGGCGAGCACCGCGCTGATCGCCGCCGAGCAGTCCGCCAGCGTGCGCGCCTACAACCTGCCGGCTGCGCCGCTGTCCAGCACCCTGAACCAGATCGCCAGCCAGGCCGGCCTGGCCTTGACCCTCAACCCGGCGTTGGCATCGGGCAAGACCTCGGCGCCGGTCCAGGGCCAGTTCGATGCCCCGGGCGCGCTGCGTGAGGCACTGCGTGGCACCGGGCTGCAGCTGGAGCAAAGCAGTGCGGGGACTTATTCCCTGGTGGCGATCCCGGAAGGCGTGATGGCGCTGCCGGTCACCAACATTACCGGGCAAGAGGGCAACCAGGAAAGCGCCTGGGGCCCGGTGCAAGGCTACCTGGCCACACGCACCGCCGCCGGCACCAAGACCGACACCGCCCTGGTGGAAGCGCCGCGCTCGATCTCCGTGGCGACCCGCGAGCAGATGCAGGACCGCAACGTGCAGAACCTGGATGACGCGGTCAAATACATGCCCGGCATCGTGTCCGCCAGCTACGGCAGCGACACCCGTTATGACTGGATGCGCGTGCGCGGCTTCGAACCTACCCAGTTCCTCGACGGCCTGCCCCTGCCGCGCGGCGTGTATGCCAACCCCAAAGCCGAGACCTGGAACCTCGACCGCATCGCCCTGCTGCGCGGCCCGGCCTCGTCGGTGTATGGCCAGACCCCGCCAGGCGGCCTGCTGGACATGGTCAGCCGCCGTCCGAGCGCCGAATCGAGCAATGCCATCCAGGTGCAATACGGCAGTGACAACTACCGCCAGATCAACTTTGCCAGCACCGGCAAGATCGACGATGAAGGCCAGTTCCTCTATGGCGTCAGCGGCGTGGTGCGCGATGCCGGCACCCAGGTCGACCACATCGACAACAAACGCTACAACATCGCGCCGAGCCTGACCTGGAACATCGACACCGACACCAAGCTGACCCTGCTGTCGCAGTTCACGCGTGACGATACTGGCACCACCAGTCAATTTCTGCCGATCCAGGGCACCAAGATCAAGCTCCCCCAAGGCGAGGTCTCCCACCACAAGAACCTCGGCGACCCCGACTATGAGTTCTACGACCGCACCTACTACGCCCTGGGTTATGCGTTCGAGCATCGCTTCAACGATACCTGGCAGTTCAAGCAAAACCTGCGCTATACCAAGTCTGAGCTGTCGTTTCAGCAACTGACGGTCGGTTCCTATATCTACTCCCCGGCTGACGCCAACGGCAATATCAGCCGCTCGAGCACCAACGTTGACGAGGACATCGGCCAGTTCGCAGTGGATAACAATTTCCAGGCTGACTTCGCCACGGGCGACATCACCCACACGGTACTGCTGGGCCTGGACCACCAGCGCACCGACACCTCCTTCCGGACGATCTACGGCACGGCGTCGAACATCAATATTTTCAACCCGATCAACACCGTGCCCACCCTGCGCCCGACGGACGTCACGCCGTACTACGACTACAACCAGAAAACCATCCAGACCGGCCTCTACGCACAAGACCAGATGGCCCTCGACAACTGGCGCCTGACCCTGGGTGGGCGTGAGGACTGGGTGCATCAGGGCACCACTTACTTCAACAAGCTGGACGCGACCAACACTGACCGCAGCAAGAACTTCAGCGGCAACGCGGCGCTCAGCTATGTGTTCGATTCGGGCTTCGTGCCCTACCTGTCGTACGCCGAGTCGTTCCAACCGGCGAGCAACGCCAGCGTCGACCCCGTCAAGTCGTACAAGCCCACCGAGGGCAAACAATGGGAACTGGGGATCAAGTACCAGCCACCTGGCTCCAATACGCTGCTGAGTGCGGCGGTCTACGACTTGACCCAGAAAAACGTGCTGGTGACCCGGATCGGCTCGGGTAACCAATCGATCACCGACCAGGCCGGCGAAGTGAAGGTCAAGGGCCTGGAACTGGAAGCGGTGTCCGACGTGACCGAAAACCTCAAGGTCATCGCCGCCTACACCCTGTCCAAGTCCGAAGTGCAAACCGGTATCTACAAAGGCAACCGCCTGCAACTGATCCCCAACCAGCAAGCCTCGCTGTGGACCGACTACACCTGGCACACCGGTGTACTCGATGGCTTCGGCATCGGCTTCGGCGCGCGCTACACCGGCAACACTTATGGCGACCAAGGCAACACCTGGACGGGCAAGGCCAACGCCTACACCGTGTTCGACGGCGCGGTGCACTACGACCTCGGCCGCCTGGACAACAGCCTCAAAGGCGCCTCGGTGAAACTCAACGCCACCAACCTGTTCAACAAGGACTACATTTCCACCTGCGATGGGTCCTACTGCTACTTCGGCGACCAACGCAGCGTCGTCGCCAGTGCCACCTACCAGTGGTAATCGACTGAGTTAACCATCAGGCCGTCCTCCGGGGCGGCTTTGGTGCGCCTGAAGGCTGGAAAATGAAAAGTAAAACCATCCGCCGCTGGTCCTTTATCCACACCTGGACCAGCCTGGTCTGCACGGTGTTCCTGCTGCTGCTCGCCCTGACCGGGCTGCCGCTGGTGTTCCACCACGAGATCGATCACCTGCTGGGCAACGAGCCAGAACTGGCGCAGATGCCCGCCGATACGCCGCAGCTCAACCTTGAACAGCTGGTGGCCAAAGCGCAGGCCCATCGCCCTGGCGAAGCCATGCAATACCTGGCGTGGGACGAGGACGACAAGAACGGCGTGATCGCAATCATGGCTGCGACGGCCGGCACCGAACCCAACTCGTCGCACACTTTCATGCTTGATGCGCGCACCGGCGACGCTGTCGAAATGCCCTCCGCGAATGGCGGGCTGACCCTGTTCCTGCTGCGCCTGCATGTGGATATGTTCGCCGGCCTGCCGGGCAAGTTGTTGCTGGCGTTCATGGGCATTCTGTTTGTGCTGGCCATCGTGTCGGGCACGGTGCTGTACCTGCCCTTCATGCGCCGCTTGAAGTTCGCCACCGTGCGCCAGGACAAATCCACCCGCCTGCGCTGGCTCGACCTGCACAACCTGATCGGCGTGGTCACCCTGACCTGGGCGCTGGTGGTGGGCGTCACCGGCGTGATCAGCGCCTGTGCCGACCTGATCATCGCAGCCTGGCGCCAGGACAGCCTCAGCGCCATGATCGAGCCGTACAAACATGCCCCGCCGCTGACCCAGCGCGCACCCGCCACCGAGCTGCTGAGCATTGCCGCCCAGGCCGCGCCAGGCATGCAGCCGGACTTCATTGCCTTTCCCGGCACGCGCTTTTCCAGCGAGCACCACTACGCGGTGTTCATGAAGGGCAGCACGCACCTGACCTCCCACCTGCTGACACCGGTGCTGATTGACGCCAGCACCCTGGCCGTCACCGCCATCGCCGAACGGCCGTGGTACATGGACGCCATGGGCATGTCCCAGCCCCTGCACTTTGGCGATTACGGCGGCATGCCGATGAAAGTCCTCTGGGCGGTACTGGATGTGCTGACCATCATCGTGCTGATCAGCGGGATTTACCTGTGGATCGTCAGGCGCAAGGCGGGCAAGGCATGAAGCCACGGCAGTCGAATTTCTGGAAAGTGTTTGGCATTCCGCTGGGGATTGGCCTGCTCAGCGCCGCCGGGTTGTTTGCGGCGTTGCTGGGGGATGGGTGGTGGGATTCGCTCAGTTGGGTGGGGCTTGGGATACCTGCGGTGATCGGTGTATGGGCCCTCCTGCGGAAGCCGGCTTGCCGGCGAAAACCCTGAGAGTACCGCGTCAAATCTGATGCACTGCGCTATCGTAAGCGTCCTTCGCGAGCCCGCTCGCCCCTCCAGAGGAATGCCCATGTCTGTGCCCAGCATGACCTTGTTCCACAACCCCGCTTCACCGTTTGTTCGCAAAGTTCGCGTGCTGCTGATCGAAACCGGCCAGCAAGACCGCGTGGCGCTGCACGGCTGCATGCCGACGCCGGTCAACCCGGATGCGCAGGTGGTGCAAGGCAACCCCGTGGGCAAGATCCCGGCCCTGCGCCTGGCTGACGGCAGCGTGTTGCATGACAGCCGGGTGATCCTCGATTACTTCGACCACCAGCATGTCGGCAACCCGCTGATCCCCCGCGACGGCTCGGCCCGCTGGCGGCGCCTGACCCTGGCCTCGATGGCTGACGGCATCATGGATGCGGCCGTACTGGTGCGTTACGAGTCGGCCCTGCGCCCGGCGGAAAAACACTGGGCGCCGTGGCTCGACGAGCAACGCAACAAGATCCGCCGCACCCTCGCCGAGCTGGAACAGGACGCCATCGCCGAGCTGACCAGCCACTTCGACATCGCCTCGATCAGCGTGGCCTGCGCCCTCGCCTACCTCGACTTCCGCCACCCCGATATGCACTGGCGCGCGGCCAACCCACAGCTGGCCGCCTGGTACGCCGAGGTCAGCCAGCGGCCTTCGATGCTGGAGACCCAGCCGCCGGTATAGCCCTGTTTCCACCTGACCCTGTGGCGAGCGGGCATCTTGTGGTGATCGAACTCCCTGTGGCGAGCGGGCTTGCCCCGCGTTGGGCTGCGAAGCGGCCCCATCAGGCCACCGCGTTTTATCCAATGAAACTCATCTCAGGTTTTGGGGCTGCTGCGCAGCCCAACGCGGGGCAAGCCCACTCGCCACAGGACACCCGCTCACGACAGGAGGCTCGCCCGCCACAACCACGGGGAACAGCCGGTTGATCCTCGCCACCAACCGCGCCTTCACCCGCTGATCCTCACGCAAGCCGATCATTGCACGTCCTCCAGGTCGAACTGCAACGGCTCGGCGACCTTGCGCTTGCCCACGCCGTACCAATCCAATTTGCGCGTCAGCACCATCACCGTCCCCAGCAGGCCAAACAGCAACAGCGAGCCCATCAGCAACGCGTAATCCTCGGCACTCAACAACCCGTACAACAAGCCATACAACGCCGCCAATCCAGCGGAAAAGCCCAGGCCATGGGCGACGCTGCGCAGCACGTGGCACACATAAAATCCGATCAGCAACACACAGGCACTCGCCGAGATCAGGTAGGCCAACGCAAAGCCCAGGTGCTCGGACAACGACAACAGCAGCAGGTAGAAAAACGCCAGTGCAAAGCCCACCAACGCATACTGGACCGGGTGCACCGCCAGGCTCTTGAGCACTTCGAAGAGGAAGAAACCGGCAAAGGTCAGGGCAATGAACAGCAGCGCGTATTTGATCGCGCGGTCGCTCTTGAGGTACTGGTCCACCGGATCGATGAAGTTCACGCCAAAGCTGCGATTGTTGAAGTCGTTGCAGCCCTGGCTGTCCAGGCAGGTTTGCAGGGCCTGCTCAAGGTTGGTGGAGAAAAACGAAGTCTGCCAGCTGGCGCTGAAGCCTTGATCGGTGACCTCGCGCTGGGTCGGCAAGAAGTTGCCGATGAAGCTGGGGTGCGGCCAGTTGGAGGCGAGCGAGACCTGGCTGGTCTTGCCCACGGGCACCACTCGCAGTTGTTCGGTGCCTTGCAGGCGCAGGTCGAAAGCGAAGTCCACCACGGCCGGTTTTTTACTGTCCTGTTCGGGCAATGCCACGTGCACGCCCTCTCCCAGCCAGTCCACTTGGGAGCCCGGCGAGAACTCCAGGCGCTGGCTGCCCAGCTCGAGTTTCAGCGCGTTTTCGATACCACGAATATCACTGATGCCCACCGCCAGGAATGCCGGTTCGAAGCGGTAATCGGCAAAGTCTTCGGTGATCCCCAACTGCGCAGGCAGCTCGAAACGCCCGCTGATGCGGGTGTCGGCATGGAACAGCCGCGCCTGGTAGATGCCCCGGGCACGCAGTTCGGTTTGCACCTTGCCGTCGAGCTCGAAACGGTCCGGCAGGAAATACAGGCGACCGCGCTCTTCACGGGTGACCTCGTAGCGTTTGTTGAGCTTTTCATTGAGTTTCCACTCGCGCACGGTCTTGCGATACGGCACCACCATCACCGGTCCGGTGAGGCGCTGGGCATAGCTGGAGCTGCGCGCGATGTCCATCAGGACGCCGTCGCGCAGTTGCTGCCGATCGCCGATAATGCCGTTGATCATCAGCAACGGAATCAGCAACAGCAGGATCAGCAGCGCAATCGCGCCAAGTTTGAAAAGCAGGCTGCGGTTCATGGGTCTCTCCCTGTTTTGATGGGCAGAGCATGAGCCGCGCGTGTGGGGGATTTATGTGGGCAATGTGGAGACTGTGTGGAGATGCAGCACCACCTGGACGCCACCCGGCACATTGCCGATCTGCAACGCGCCGCCGTGCAGCTTCATCACTTCCTCGACAAAGTTGAGGCCCAGGCCAGTGCTTTTGCGCCCGCTGGCCGGGCGTGGCAAGGAGTAGAATCGCTCGCTCAGGCGCGGCAAAGCGTAGTCGGGAATCGGCGCGGCCTGGTTGAACAGGCTGACCTGCACCGCGTGGTGCTGTGTCTGCGCACCGAACCTCAAGGTGCCGCCGGACGGGGTGAAGTCCAGGGCATTCTCGAGCAGATTGCCCAGGGCCTGGCGAAGCAGAAAAGGTTCGCCGAACACCTTCACGTCGGCGCCGATCGTTTGTTCGATGTGCAGGCCGGCGCCTTCGATACGCGCGCATTGGGCCGTGAGAACCTCATCGACCAAGCCGGCCAACGGCAGGCTGACCTGTGCTTCCAGGCCCTGGCGTTGCTCCACTTGCGCCAGGTTCAGCAGGCGCTCGATCAACTGCTGCAGGCGCGCGCTCTCGCTGTCGATATTGCCGACGAAACGTTGCTGTTGCTCGCGGCTCATATCGCCCTGCAACAGCTCCGCCGCGCCGCGAATCGCGGCCAATGGGCTTTTCAATTCATGGGTCAGGGTGTGCACGTAATGCTCGACGTAGGCCTTGCCCTCCAGCTGCGTGCGCATATGCTCCACCGCGGTGGACAGCTGCTTGAGCTCGCCGCCCCGGTAGTGCGGCAACTCGGCACGCCGGCCTTCGCTGACCGCCTGCGCATAGGCCGTCAACCGGTGCAGGGCCCTGCTCAACCACCATGACAACACCGCCCCCAGCAACAGGCCGAGCACCACCAGCCCGGCGCCGTACCAGAGCAGCCGCCGCTCGGTGCGATCGACATACGGCTGCAGCGAGCTGTTGGGCTTGGCCACCGTGACCACGCCAATGATCTGGCCGTTATCGCGGATCGGCGCGCCCACGTGCATCACCGATGAGGCCGGGTCGTCCAGTTCGCTGCGGGTGGAACGCGCGCCGTATTCGCCGCGCAGGGTCAGGTACACGTCGTTCCATTTCGAGTAGTCCTGGCCCACCGCTTCTCCGCTGGAATCGAGCAGCACGGTGCCCTTGGCATCGGTCACGTAGATACGGTGGTTGACCTGGTTTTTCGGCAGGCCCCAGATGATCGCGCCCGGCTGGCGATTGCCGTAGGCCTTGAGCAGCTGCGGCCAGTGGCTCTGGCCGAGGGTGTGGTTTTTCACGTCATCACGCAGGATCTCGGCCAGCAGGTTGGCGGTGTCCACCAGGGTTTCTTCGGTGGACTGGCGCACGCCGGGGCGGATTTCCTTCATCACCGTGCTAAGCACGAAGTAGCCGGTCAGGCCGATGAACAGCGCATACACCAGGAAAATCCGCAGCCCCAGGCGCATCAGCTGTTGCCCGGGCTGTAGCTGTAGCCGAGGCCGCGATGGGTCTGGATCGGCTCGGCGTCCGCCGCAATGCCACGCAATTTGCTGCGCAGGCTCTTGATGTGGCTGTCGATATTGCGCTCGTAGCCGGCATCCGCCGCCACGCCCACCGCGTCCAGCAACTGCTCGCGGCTGAACACCCGCTCGGGTTGTTCCAGCAGGCTCTGCAGCAGGCGGAACTCGTGGCGCGTGAGGCTCAGGGGTTGGCCGCGATAACTGATCTGCATGCGCTCCAGGTCAACCTGGAACACGGCGGGGGCCACGCCAGGGCCGACCCTCTTGAGGATCGCCCGCACTCGCGCCGCCACTTCCCGCGGGCTGAACGGCTTGACCACATAATCGTCGGCGCCGATCTCCAGGCCCACCACCCGGTCGATCTCGCCATCGCGCGCACTCAGGAACATCACCGGCACTTCGCTGAAACGCCGCAATTGCTTGCAGGTTTCAAACCCGGTGATATCCGGCAGGCCGATGTCGAGGATGATCAGGTCGGCCGGTGTTTGCCGTTGATGGGCCAGCGCCTCCTGGCCAAGGCTCAGCCAGGTGGTGGTGAAGCCCTCACCTTGCAGGGCAAAGATCAGCGTGTCGGCTATCGCCGCTTCGTCTTCGACAATCAGGATGTGCGGCATGGGTTCGATCAGCAGTCCGGTTTGTCAGCGGTATAGCGACGGGCCGGGTTCACCGCTGCGCCAAACTCGCGCAGGGCCTTGGCGCCGATCAGCAACGGGTAGTTGAAGCTGCTGCGGTCGGTCAGGTTGACCTCGACGGTGCGCTTGACGTCGCCCAGGCACATTTCCAGGTCGATCACCGGACGCTTGGCCACGGTGGCTTCGTCCTTGTCGTCGTCTTCGTCGGCGCGGCTCTTGATCTTGCTGATGCGCGACACTTTGTGTTCGTAGACTTTGTTGCTGGCGTCCTTGCCGCCGAGGCGGAAGCGCACCCAATCGTCGCCGTCACGGGTGAAGGTCTCGATGTCACGGGCCGACAGCGAAGCGGTCAGCGCGCCGGTGTCCATCTTGGCCTTGAAGGTTTCGCCGATCTCCGGCAACTTGATGTATTCGTAGCGACCGTAAAGGGTCGGCTCGGCAGCCATGACGGGCAGGGCAACCAGGGCGAGCGAGGCAAGGAGCAGTTTCACGAAGTGGTTTCCTCGGAAAGAAGTAGGCGGATTCTAGACCGCAAAGGGGGCACTTAGTTAGCTGATCCGAGCATACCCGGCACATTGTGAAACATTCGTCCGGTGATTTGAGATTTGGCCTGCAGACCAAGCTCTCTTATCATGACCCGCCCACACGATCCCAAGAGTTGCTTATGCGCCGCCTGCTCACCGGCTGTTTCGTTACCCTGCTGCTGTTGCTCAACACCCTGGTGCTATTCGGGCCATTGATGGTGTTTGCCCTGCTCAAGCTGGTGGCTCCCGGACGTTTTCGCGACTACGCATCCTGGGCGGTAATGTGGATCGCCGAGACCTGGGCCGAGATCGACAAGCTTATTTTCTCGTGGTGCATCCCGACCCGCTGGGACATTCGCGGCGGCGGCGACCTGCGCGGCGACACCAGCTACCTGGTGATCAGCAACCACCAATCGTGGGTGGATATCCCCGCGCTGATCCAGGCCCTCAACCGGCGCACGCCGTTCTTCAAATTCTTCCTGAAAAAAGAGCTGATCTGGGTGCCCTTCCTCGGCCTGGCCTGGTGGGCGCTGGATTACCCGTTCATGAAGCGCTACACCAAAGCTTTCCTGGCCAAGCACCCCGAGCTGGCCGGCCAGGACCTGAAGATCACCAAAGAGGCCTGCGAGCTGTTCAAGCGCCAGCCGGTGACGGTGGTCAATTACCTGGAAGGCACGCGGTTCACCCCGGCCAAGCGCAAACAGCAGGACTCGCCGTTCGAGCGTCTGCTCAAACCCAAGGCGGGTGGCGTGGCGTTTGTATTGGCGGCGATGGGGGAACAACTGGACGCCGTGCTCGACGTTACGGTCGTCTATCCCCAGGAGAAGATCCCGGGCTTCTGGGACTTGATCTGCGGCTCGGTGCCGACGGTGATCATCGATATCCAGACCCGCGAACTGGATCCGGCGTTGTGGCAGGGCGATTACGAAAACGATCCGGTGTTTCGCCAGGCCGTCCAGAACTGGGTGAACCAGCTCTGGCTGGAGAAAGACGCGCGCATCGCCCAACTGCGCGCGGAAAACCCTTAACTGCCGGTGCCCCATGCCTGGGCCAGTTTGCCCAACACGGAGCTGCTGGCGCCCTGGCCGCCCAGGTACTGCAGGATCACCGGGGCAAACTGGCCGACCATGCCGCTGTCCATGCCCAGGGCGCTGAACGCGGTGTTCAGGTCATTGGTGTTTTTCACATTCCCCAGCAGGCCATCCAGGCCACTGGTCTTGCTGCCGCCGGTCTGGCCGAGCATCCCGCTCAAGGCCCCGAGGCTGCCCAACGCGTTGTTGCCCGACAGCTGATCCAGGCCCGGCACGCTCTTGCCCAGTTGCGAGTATTCGGTGCTGCTCAGTTGGTTCTTGGCCAGGCCGAGCATCGCGCCGGTGCCGCCGACCGCTTGCTCGGGGGTGACATTCAATTGCGAGGTCAATGCGCTCAGCAGGCCGGCCGTCTCGGACGACGGTGCGGCGGCAGCGGCTTTGTTGTTGCCCCCCTGCATGCCGGAAATGGCATTGGCCGCGTCGCCAAGGCTGAACCCTGCGGCGAACACCGGGCCGGCCGCCAGGGTCATCAGGCAGGAAAGGGCGAAACCGCGTGAAATCTTCATCGAAACAACCTCTGGATATAGGTGCGAAAGCAGGCATTTGACTGGATAGCCCGGGGGATTGTTCCCAGTGCATCCAATCCCCCGCCTGCTGCGTATAACCACCACACACCTGTTGAGGACGACGCCGGTGAATGGAACGCACGCGCAACCTGGACTACCCTCTGCCTGCCACCGCTTGCACGTGCAGTCCCACCGCCCTGTCGCCAGGGCCTGGAGAAGCCCTATTTCCACTTCCGACGCTGACCCGCTGCGGCCCCTGCTGGCCCAATGCGCCCTGGGCAACCGCCAGGCGTTCGAAACCCTCTACCGTACGGTTTCACCGCGGCTGCACGGCGTTGCCTTGCGTTTCATGGGCCGCCCGGACCTGGCTGAAGAGGTGCTTCAGGAAGCCTTCGTGCGCATCTGGTACAACGCCTCGCGCTACGAGGCCCACCTGGCGGCGCCGATGACCTGGATGGTGAACATCACCCGCAACCTGGCCATCGACCAACTGCGCAAACGCCGTGAACAACCGTTGGCAGATGGCCAACAGGACGCCCTGCTCGATGACGGCCCCAGTACCTTCGAACAGCTCGACAGCGAGCGCGAGGCGCGCGCGCTGAACCGCTGCCTCGACACGCTCGACGGCATGCAGCGCCAATCGATCACCGTGGCTTACTTCCAGGGCCTGTCGTGCTCGGAATTGGCCGACCATCTGGCCGCGCCGCTGGGTTCGGTCAAGTCCTGGATTCGTCGCGGCATGGAACGCCTGCGCAGGTGCCTTGAATCATGAACTACCAGACCACTCCCCTGCGCCGCGCCTTGGCGGGCGACTACGCCATCGGCCTGATGCCCGCTACCGCCCGCCGCCGGTTTGAGGCCCTGCTGCTCGACGACGCCGCATTACGCGTGGAACTCGGCCATTGGCAGGCGGCCCTGGCCAGCCTGACCGGGACCCTGCCCGAACGGCCGGTGCCCGATCACGTGTGGGAAGGCATCCAGGCGCGGATCGAGCCGCAGGTCCTGCACCTGCCGGCGAAGAAACCGTTGTGGCTGAACCTGCGGCTATGGGCGGCCGCCTTCGGGATTGTCATCGCGGTGCTGGTGGGCGTGCTGTACCAGCGCGACCTGGGCGTGGAATACAACGCCACACTCGTCGCTGCCAACCAGCAACCGGCGCTGCAGATCAAGGCGTTTGCCGATCACCTGCAAGTGGAGCCGCTGGCGTTGGCAGCGCTTGAGCCGACGCGCGACCTGGAATTGTGGGCCATCCAGCCCGGTGGCAAACCGATCTCGCTGGGCCTGGTGCCGACGGCAGGCAGGGGCCGGATTCAGCTGAGCCCGGCACAGCAAGCCTTGCTTGCCGCACCGCTGACCCTGGCCGTGAGCCTGGAGCCGCGCGGCGGTTCGCCCACCGGGCAGCCGACCGGACCGGTGCTGTATCAGGGCCAATTGGCATCACTTTGAGCGCCAACCGGTTCAGGAACCCATCGCGTAAACCAGGGTCCATGACAGGACTGAAAGCCCTGTCAGGACCCTCTTCATGAGCGCGACACGCCCCACTACCATCGAGCCCAAACCCCCTTTCTGGAGCCGTCCGCGCCTGTTCATCGGCGTCTGCGTGGCCGTGATCGCCGGCCTCGGCGGCGCGTTCTACACCCAGGACAACGTCAAGTCCGCCGCCACCCTGGTGACCACCACCCAGCAGCCGGCGGCGCAGGTCATGGCACACAAGGATTACCTCGAAGTCGAACCGATCGCCACGACAGCGCCCGAGCCCGATCGCAGCCTGGAACTGTGGGCCATGCCCGAAGGGGGCAAACCGGTCTCCCTGGGGCTATTGCCGGAGGACGGCAAAGGCATCATCGGCCTCAACCCGCGCCAACAGGCAAGCATCCGCCAGCCGGTGGCGTTGCTGGTGAGTTCGGAGACCAAGGGTGGCTCGTTGAGCAAACAGCCGACAGGGCCGACGGTGTATCAGGGCGCGCTGGCAGTGCGGTGAGTTGGCCTTTTGCGTGTCTCGCGATAAAAGCCCACCAGTTAATCGCGATCTGTTCTAGAAAACTGTGATTTCTCACAGTAGCCGTCGACGCAAAACCACCCGCAGCATAAAGCCTCCCGCGCGCCACAGGAGGTGGGCCATGAACAGCGCTATGTCTGCAGGTGTGTTCGTCACGATCGCACTGATGAGCCCTGCCCACGCGGCGGCAACTTCCACCTGCCCGCCGATCCAGGACATCAAGCAAACGGCAATGGCCAACGGCGGTTACCGCTACGAAACCTCACAGCCTGACGGGCTCACCTGGACAGGCGAAAACCCGCAGGCGGCGGTGTCGGACCTGACTGACTCGACCTTCCACGATGCCCGTTACGACATGAACAGCAAGGCCGTCATTTGCACCTACAAAGGCCCCATGAATAACGACGCCAGCGTTTCGGTAACGGCACCTGTCGTTGATTGGAACCTTACGCCCACCAGAGGCGAGTGGAGAGGCACCTATTGCGAAGCCCTGGACCGTTCCAGGTGTGAATTTACGCACCACTGAAAAGGGCGACTTGAAGTCGCCCTTTTTTATTACGCCGCGCTGAACAACTTGTGCGGATCGATCACAAATTTCTTCGGCACACCCGCATCGAACTCGCCGTATCCGCGCGGTGCATCATCCAGGCTGATCACCTGCACACCGACGATCTCGGCAATGTTGATACGGTCCCACATGATCGCCTGCATCAGCTGGCGGTTGTACTTCATCACCGGCGTCTGCCCGGTGTGGAAGCTGTGGGATTTGGCCCAGCCCAGGCCGAAGCGAATGCTCAGGCTGCCCATTTTCGCGGCGGCGTCGACGGCGCCCGGGTCTTCGGTCACGTAGAGGCCGGGGATACCGATCTTGCCCGCCACGCGCACCACGCCCATCAGCGAGTTGAGCACGGTGGCCGGGGCCTCCGCCTTGGCGCCTTCATGGCCGTGGCCACGGGCTTCGAAGCCTACGGCGTCGACGGCGCAGTCCACTTCCGGCTCGCCCAGCAGCGCGGCGATCTGTTCGTGCAGCGGGGTGTCCTTGGACAGGTCGGCAATCTCAAACCCCTGGGCCTTGGCGTGGGCCAGGCGGATCGGGTTGACGTCACCGATGATCACCACCGCCGCGCCCAGCAGGCGGGCCGAGGCCGCTGCAGCCAGGCCGACCGGGCCAGCGCCGGCGATGTAGACGGTGCTGCCAGGGCCGACACCGGCCGTCACGGCGCCGTGGTAACCGGTAGGCAGGATGTCGGAGAGGCAGGTCAGGTCGCGGATCTTCTCCATGGCCTTGTCGCGGTCCGGCAGTTTCAGCAGGTTAAAATCGGCGTACGGCACCAGCACGTACTCGGCCTGGCCGCCGGTCCAGTCGCCCATGTCGACATAGCCATAGGCGCCCCCCGCACGTGCCGGGTTGACGGTCAGGCAGACGCCGGTGTGTTGCTCCTTGCAGGAACGGCAGCGGCCGCACGCCACGTTGAAGGGGACGGAGACCAGGTCACCGATCTTGAGGTTTTCGACGTCGCTGCCCTTCTCGATCACTTCGCCGGTGATCTCGTGACCGAGCACCAGGCCGGTCTGGGCGGTGGTGCGGCCACGCACCATGTGTTGGTCGGAGCCGCAGATGTTGGTGGAGACCACGCGCAGGATGACGCCGTGCTCGATCTTCCTGCCACGGGGGTCCTGCATTTTGGGATAGTCGATTTTCTGTACTTCGACCTTGCCGTTGCCGAGATACACGACACCACGATTACCAGACATGCTTTCACCTCGCTGTTGTTTTTATGGAACCGCGTTGCCCAGGCAGGCAGCGCGTTTAAGTGCTCGGGTACAGATGCTGTTTTTGCGTTGTTGCTGATGGCCTCATCGCGGGCAAGCCCGGCTCCCACAGGGGAATGCATTCCAAAGGTGGGAGCTGGCTTGCCTGCGAAGGCGTCCGTCAGAGCACCACCGTGCGATTGGCGTTCAAAAACACCCGCCGCTCAATGTGGTACCCCACTGCCCGGGCCAATGTCAGGCCTTCGATATCGCGCCCCTTGGCAATCAAGTCCTCGGGATAGTGGCTGTGGTCCACCACCTCCACGCCCTGGGCGATGATCGGGCCCTCGTCCAAATCGTTGTTGATGTAATGCGCCGTGGCGCCGACCAATTTCACGCCCTTGTTGTAGGCCTGGTGATAGGGCTTGGCGCCCTTGAATCCCGGCAGCAACGAGTGATGGATATTGATCGCCTTGCCATCCAGCTTGCGGCACAGCTCCGGCGACAGCACTTGCATGTAGCGCGCAAGAATCACCAGCTCTGCCCCCGTGTCTTCCACCACTTGCCACACCTGCCGCTCCTGGGACGGTTTGTCATTGGGGTCGAGGGGGAAATGGTAGTAGGGAATCTGGTGCCAGTCGGCCAAAGGTTTGAGATCGGGGTGATTGGAGACCACCGCGACCACATCCATCGACAGCTGGCCGATGCGCTGGCGGTACAGCAGGTCATTCAGGCAGTGATCGGCCTTGGAGACCATGATCACCACTTTTGGCCGGTAGTTCGGCGCCGTCAGCTCGAAGATCATGCCAAAGGCTTCACCGCGCGTGGCCAGGCCATCGCGGAAAGCCTGCTCGTTAAAGCCGTCGGGCTGGCGGAATTCCACGCGGATAAAAAATCGGCCCGAGAGGCGGTCATCGAACGAATGGTGCTCGGTGACGTAGCACCCCTGCTCGAACAGATAGCGGGTGACCGCGTCCACCGTGCCGAGCACGCTGGGGCAGTCGGCGGTCAAAATCCATGTATCGGGTGCGCGGCTCATAGTGCATGACTCCTTGATCGTTCCCACGCTCTGCGTGGGCATGCCGCCATGGACGCTCTGCGTCCGCTCTTGGGACGCAAGGCGCCCCGGGATGCATTCCCACGCGGAGTGTGGGAACGATCATGTCAGGCTTGAACGTTGAGGCCGAATTCGGCCGAGGCATCCTGCAGCCACAACCACCAGTAGTCCGAGAAGCTGCGACGAATCACCAGCTCCCAGGTGTCTTCAGCGGTATGGCGGATCACCAGTTGCGACTTGGCGAACACCGTGCCCACCGCCTTGCCCACCGGGAAGTTGTTGGGGTGTACGTCGTAGCTGGTGGACTTCATCAGCACGTCGCGCACATTCGGGCCGCTGAGCTCGAGGATCTGCTGGCCGCCGCTGACGTTGACGATCTGGATATGCAGCTCGCCCAGCGCCTCGCGCAAACTTTTCTCGGCGGCGAACTCTTCACCGCTCGGCACGACCAGTAGCCACTCATCCGGGCCGAGCCATTGCAGGCTGGTTTCGCCGTTGACGATCACTTGCAGGGCGCCAGGCAACTCGATGCCCAGGGCCTTGTGCACGCCGGCGGCGAAGGCGGCATCGTGGCCATCGCCACGGATGGTCAGGTGGCCGAGGAGTTTCTTTTCACGCACGGTCACGCCGGCATTCTTGCGGCCCTTACCGACCAGGCTGGCGAGGTCGGCATGGTGCAGCGACGACTCGGCCTTGGCGCCGGTGGTGGGGCGTTGTTGGTAAACATTGGCTGCTGTCATAAAGCACCTGTGTTGAATTTGATCGTTCCCACGCTCTGCGTGGGAATGCCGCCATGGACGCTCTGCGTCCGCTCTTTGGGCGCAGAGCGCCCCGGGATGCATTCCCACGCGGAGCGTGGGAACGATCAGGTGTCAGATGTTCTGGCGCTCGCCTTTCGGGTCAAAGAACACCGAAGACACAATCTCCGCCTCGATCACGCTACCGTCGGCCTGCGGCGAAAACACCCGCTCGCCGATGCGCTTCAAGCCGCCCTTCACCACCGCCATCGCAAACGAATAACCCAGCGAGTTGTGCGCATAACTTGAGGTGACGTGGCCAACCATCTTCATCGGGATCGTCTGCTTCGGATCGAACACCAGTTGCGCACCTTCCGGCAGCCATACGTTCGGATCGATCGGCTTCAAGCCCACCAGTTGCTTGCGCTCTTCGCGCACGCAGGCTTCACGGTTCATCCCGCGCCAGCCGATCCAGGAGAACGGCTTGGTGCGACCGACACACCAACCCATGTTCAGGTCGTCCGGGGTCATCGAGCCATCCGTATCCTGGCCGACGATGATGAAGCCCTTCTCGGCCCGCAGCACGTGCATGGTCTCGGTGCCGTAGGGCGTGAGGTTGTACTTTTTGCCGGCCTCGACGATTTTCTCCAGCACACCCATCGCATAGTCGGCCTGCACGTTGACTTCGTACGACAGCTCACCGGTAAACGAGATGCGGAACACCCGCGCCGGCACACCGCCGACCAGGCCTTCCTTCCAGGTCATGAACGGGAAGCCGTCCTTGTCCAGGTCGATGTCGGTCACTTCACTCAACAGCTTGCGGCTGTTGGGACCAGACAGGGTCATGGTCGCCCAATGGTCGGTGACCGAAGTGAAGTAAACCTTGAGGTCTGGCCACTCGGTCTGCTGGTAGATCTCCAGCCACTGCAGCACGCGCGCGGCACCGCCGGTGGTGGTGGTCATCAGGAAGTGGTTGTCGGCGAGGCAGGCGGTGACGCCGTCGTCGAAGACCATGCCGTCTTCCTTGCACATCAGGCCGTAGCGCGCCTTGCCCACATCGAGCTTGGTCCACGCGTTGGTGTAGATGCGGTTGAGGAACTCCCGCGCGTCCGGGCCCTGGATGTCGATCTTGCCGAGGGTGGATGCATCGAGCAGGCCGACACTGTCGCGCACGGCCAGGCACTCGCGCTTCACGGCAGCGTGCAAGTCTTCACCGTTACGCGGGAAGTACCACGGGCGTTTCCACTGGCCGACGTCTTCAAACTCGGCGCCGTTTTTCACGTGCCAGGCTTGCAGCGCGGTGTAGCGTACCGGCTCGAAGATGTGCCCACAGTGGCGGCCCGCGACGGCGCCGAAGGTCACCGGCGTGTAGTTGGGACGGAACATGGTGGTGCCCATCTGCGGGATGGTCACGTTCAGCGAACGGGCGGCGATGGCCAGGCCATTGACGTTGCCCAGCTTGCCCTGGTCGGTGCCGAAGCCCAGCGCGGTGTAGCGCTTGACGTGCTCGACCGACTCGAAACCTTCGCGGGTCGCGAGTTCAATGGCCGCGGCGGTGACGTCATTCTGCAAATCCACAAATTGCTTGGGCGCCCGCGCGGTGGCTTTCTCATGGGGCACCTGGAACAACGCCAGTGTCGGCTCTTCCAGACGGCTCAAGGCTTTCGGCAAGGTGCCTTCCACCGGCGCGAAACCGGCGTCGCTGGCCGCGCGCACGCCGCCTTCAAAACCATCCGCCAGGGAATCGCCGAGGCCGTAGACGCCGTTGATACCACCGACGCACACGCGCTTCTGCGGCGCTTCGCCCGGGACGAAGCCGAGGATGTCTTCACGCCAGGTCGGCTTGCCGCCCAGGTGCGAAGCCAGGTGGACCACCGGGCTGTAGCCGCCGGAGCTGGCGACCAGGTCGCAGTCCAGCCACTCGCCGGGGCTGCTGACTTTATGCGCCTTGACGTCGATGGCCGCCACGCGGGCGCCGGTCACGTGCTTGCTGCCACGGGCCTCGATCACGGCGCTGCCGGTGAGGATGCGAATGCCTTTGGCGCGGGCCTCTTCCACCAGCGCGCCGCGTGGGTTGTGACGCGCATCGGCCACGGCGACCACTTGCAGGCCAGCGTCGAACCAGTCCAGCGCCACGCGATAGGCGTGGTCGTTGTTGGTCGACAGCACCAGCTTCTTGCCCGGCGCCACGCCGTAGCGGCGCACGTAAGTCGAGACCGCACCGGCGAGCATGTTACCCGGCACATCGTTGTTGCCGTACACCAGCGGGCGCTCGCACGCGCCGGTCGCCAGCACCACGCGCTTGGCACGCACACGGTGGATACGCTGGCGCACCTGGCCGATCGGCGCACGGTCGCCGAGGTGATCGGTAAGGCGCTCGTGAATGGTCAGGAAGTTATGGTCGTGGTAGCCGTTGACGGTCGCGCGAGGCAGCAGCACCACGTCCGGCAGGGCTTTCAACTCGGCGATGACGCTGGCAACCCACTCGGTGGCCGGCTTGCCGTCAAGGCTCTCGCGCGAATCCAGCAACGAGCCGCCGAACTCTTCCTGCTCGTCGGCGATGATCACGCGGGCACCGCTGCGCGCGGCGGCCAGTGCAGCGGCCAAACCGGCAGGGCCGGCGCCGACAATCAGCACGTCGCAGTGACGGTTCATGTTGTCGTAGGTGTCCGGGTCATTCTCGGTCGGCGAGCGGCCCAGGCCGGCAGCCTTGCGGATGTACTTCTCGTACGTCATCCAGAACGACTGCGGGTACATGAAAGTTTTGTAGTAGAAACCCGGCGGCATCAGCTTGCCGCCGACCTTGCCGAGAATGCCCATCATGTCGTTGTTGACGCTCGGCCAGCCGTTGGTGCTGGTGGCGACCAGGCCTTGGTACAGCGCCTGTTGGGTAGCGCGCACGTTGGGAATCTGGGTGGCTTCGGTGGCGCCGATCTGCAGCACCGCGTTCGGCTCTTCGGCACCGGCGGCAAAGATCCCGCGCGGGCGGGAATACTTGAAGCTGCGGCCGATGATGTCGACGCCGTTGGCCAGCAGGGCTGCGGCCAGGGTGTCGCCTTCAAAGCCTTTGTAGCTCTGGCCATTGAAGCTGAAGCTCAGCACTTTGTTCCGGTCGATCCGGCCACCGTTGGACAGGCGATTGATCTGGCTCATACCTTCTCTCCAGAAGCCTTGGCGGTGAATTGCGGCTTGGTGCCTATCTTGTAGGTTTCAAGAATTTCGTAGGTCACGGTGTCGCGGGTGGCGTTGAAATACTGGCGGCACCCGGCGGCGTGGATCCACAGCTCGTGGTGCAGGCCACGCGGGTTATCGCGAAAGAACATGTAGTCGCCCCACTCTTCGTCGGTGCAGGCGTTCGGGTCCAGCGGGCGCGGGATATGTGCCTGGCCGGACGCGTGGAATTCCTCTTCGGAGCGCAGCTCAAAGCAGTGAGGACAGAAGATATGCAACATAGGGAATTTCTCCTGTTAGTGAGCGACGGCTGCAGCGCCGTGTTCATCGATCAACGCACCGTTGTGGAAACGGTCGATGGAGAAAGGCGCTGCCAGCGGGTGCATTTCACCCTTGGCGAGGCTGGCGGCAAACACGTTGCCTGAGCCCGGCGTGGCCTTGAAGCCACCGGTGCCCCAACCGCAGTTGAAGAACATGTTCGGGACCGGGGTCTTGGAGATGATCGGGCAGGCGTCCGGCGTGGTGTCGACGATGCCGCCCCATTGGCGGTTCATGCGCACGCGCGACAGCACCGGGAACATCTCGACGATGGCCTGGATGGTGTGTTCGATCACCGGGTAAGAGCCGCGCTGGCCGTAGCCGTTGTAGCCGTCGATACCCGCGCCGATCACCAGGTCGCCCTTGTCGGACTGGCTGATATAGCCGTGCACGGCGTTGGACATGATCACGCTGTCGATGATCGGCTTGATCGGCTCCGACACCAGCGCCTGCAACGGGTGGGATTCGATCGGCAGGCGAAAGCCCGCGAGCGAAGCCATGTGCCCGGAATTACCGGCGGTGACCACGCCGACGCGCTTGGCGCCGATGAAGCCCTTGTTGGTCTCCACGCCGATGCACACGCCGTTTTCCTTGCGGAAACCGATCACTTCGGTCTGCTGGATCAAGTCCACGCCGAGTGCATCAGCGGCGCGGGCAAAGCCCCAGGCCACGGCATCGTGACGGGCCACGCCGCCGCGCCGTTGCACGGTGGCGCCCATCACCGGGTAGCGGGTATTTTTCGAGCAGTCGAGGTACGGGATCTCATCGGCCACTTGCTTGGCGTTGAGCAGTTCGCCGTCCACGCCGTTGAGGCGGTTGGCACTCACACGGCGCTCGGAATCTCGGATGTCCTGCAGGGTGTGACACAGGTTGTAGACGCCACGCTGGGAGAACATCACGTTGTAGTTCAGGTCCTGGGACAAACCTTCCCAGAGCTTCATCGCGTGTTCGTAGAGGTGCGCCGACTCGTCCCACAGGTAGTTGGAACGCACGATGGTGGTGTTGCGCGCGGTGTTACCGCCGCCCAGCCAGCCTTTCTCGACCACGGCCACGTTGGTGATGCCGTGTTCCTTGGCCAGGTAGTAGGCGGTCGCCAGGCCATGCCCGCCACCGCCGACGATGACCACGTCGTAGACCTTTTTAGGGGTCGGCGTGCGCCACATCTTCTGCCAGTTTTCGTGGTGGCTGAGTGAGTGCTTGAAGAGGCCGAAGCCCGAGTAGCGTTGCATAGTCATTACTCCAAAACCGCGCTCAGCGATAAACCGGGAAATCAGCGCACAGGGCAGACACGTGCTTGGCCACGTTGGCCTCGACGTCGGCGTCGCCGAGGTTGTCGAGGATGTCGCAGATCCAGCCGGCCAGTTCGATGCACTGCGGCACTTTGAAACCACGCGTGGTCACCGCCGGGGTGCCGATACGCAGGCCCGAGGTCACGAACGGCGACTGCGGGTCGTTCGGCACGGCGTTCTTGTTGACGGTGATGTGGGCGCGGCCGAGGGCGGCGTCCGCCTCTTTGCCGGTGAGGCCCTGGCGGATCAGGCTGACCAGGAACAAGTGGTTGTCAGTGCCGCCGGACACCACATCGTAGCCCCGCTTGATAAACACCTCGGCCATGGCCTGGGCGTTGTCGATGACCTGTTGCTGGTAGGCCTTGAAGCCGGGCTCCAGCGCTTCCTTGAAGCACACGGCCTTGCCGGCGATTACGTGCATCAGCGGGCCGCCCTGGGCGCCGGGGAATACCGCGGAGTTGAGTTTTTTCTCAATCTCTTCGTTGGACTTGGCCAGGATCAAACCGCCACGCGGGCCGCGCAGGGTCTTGTGGGTGGTGGTGGTGACCACATCAGCGTACGGCAGCGGGTTCGGGTACAGGCCAGCGGCAACCAGGCCGGCGACGTGAGCCATGTCGACGAAGAGCAGCGCCCCGACCTTGTCGGCAATCTGGCGAAAACGGGGGAAATCCAGGGTCTTGGAGTACGCGGAGAAACCGGCGACGACCATCTTCGGCTTGTGCTCCACCGCCAGGCGCTCGACTTCGTCGTAGTCGATCAGGCCGGTGTCGGTGTTGATGCCGTATTGCACCGCGTTGTACAGCTTGCCCGAGGACGACACCTTGGCGCCGTGGGTCAGGTGACCGCCGTGGGCCAGGCTCATGCCGAGGATGGTGTCACCGGCGTTCAGCAGCGCCAGGTACACCGCGCTGTTGGCGGACGAGCCGGAGTGCGGCTGCACGTTGGCGTAATCGGCGCCGAACAGTTGCTTGGCGCGTTCGATCGCCAGCACCTCGACCTTGTCCACGTGCTCGCAGCCGCCGTAGTAGCGCTTGCCCGGGTAGCCTTCGGCGTATTTGTTGGTGAGGCCGCTGCCCTGGGCTTCCATCACGCGTTTGCTGGTGTAGTTCTCCGACGCGATCAGCTCGATATGATCTTCCTGGCGCTGCTCCTCGGCATTCATGGCCGCCAGCAGTGCGTCGTCATATCCCTGGATCTGGTCTTTTTTGCTGAACATCGCGTCTCTCCCAGCCTTTCGTATTGTTGAGGCCCTCGCAGGGCCCTTTGATGCGATGGTAGGGCTGGCGCCCGCAGGTCAAATGCCTACGGACGCCACGCAAAGGTGCGTTTACGACATTAGATGAGCGACACGAAACAAATGTGGGAGCGGGCTTGCTCGCGAATGCGGCGGGTCAGCCAATACATGGGTTAACTGACCCACCGCATTCGCGAGCAAGCCCGCTCCCACAGGGGGTTAGGCGATGATCTGGCGGACGAGTAACAGCAGCAGGAAATGCAGGGGATAGAGGACATAAGCCCAACGCCGCATGGCCGGTGGCGAGACGTTTTTGGCACGTCGCAACAGAAACAGACCAGCCAATGGCGCAATCAGACATGCCGCCAACCCCATCAATGCGACCGGCGTGCCGCTCTCGAGCAAAATCTGCCATTGATTGGCGGCCACGCAAACCACCCCCGGCAACAGGCTGAAATACCAGGCACGACGAAACACCAGCAGCATCGCCAACGGCAGCAATACGCCGAAAAAACCGAACATCAGCTGCGCGGAAAACACGGCCGCAATGGTGACGGCAATCAGCGCCAATCCTCTATCAAAAAGCGTCTTCTGCTGCCATCCTCGGGCAACCAGCAGGCCCAGTGCCAGGGTCGGCAATACGTTCAACGTATCGGCATCGTCGATAAACAGGCGGTATGGCACTTCACTGATCGCGCTGAACAGCAACAGCCACCCCAGGTAGCGCCATTGACCAGTCACGGGTGCATTTCGTGCGCGGTGCAAATTCGCCGCAATCGCCAGGCAAAACCACGGGAACGCCAGGCGCCCCGGTACGTACAGGCCATCCAGGCTCAGCCCGACATAGCGCAGGTGATCAAGCACCATGCACAGCAGCGCCAGCCACTTGAGCAGGTCCAGGGCGCCATCACGGACGCGTCTGACAGGAATCGTTTCAGTGCCGTGCATAATTCCCCAGTGACTTTGCATTTACAGTGCGTGCGCACGCCCGACAATCTTGGTTACAGTGCGCACCAACATCGACCACAGGAATGGGCCATGACCGACAAGAGCCAACAATTCGCCAGCGACAACTATTCGGGCATCTGCCCGGAAGCCTGGGCCGCCATGGAACAAGCCAACCAGGGCCATCAACGCGCCTACGGCGATGATGAATGGACCCATCGCGCCGCCGACGGTTTCCGCAATCTGTTTGAAACCGACTGCGAAGTGTTCTTCGCCTTCAACGGGACTGCAGCGAACTCGCTGGCGCTGTCCTCGTTGTGCCAGAGCTACCATAGCGTGATTTGCTCGGAAACCGCCCACGTCGAAACCGACGAATGCGGCGCACCGGAGTTTTTCTCCAACGGCTCCAAGCTGCTCACCGCGCGCACCGAAAACGGCAAGCTGACCCCGGAATCGATCCGTGAGATCGCCCTCAAGCGCCAGGACATCCACTACCCGAAACCGCGCGTGGTCACCCTCACCCAAGCCACCGAAGTCGGCAGCGTGTACACCCCGGAAGAAATCCGCGCGATCAGCGTTACCTGCAAGGAGCTGGGCCTGAACCTGCACATGGACGGCGCACGCTTCTCCAACGCCTGCGCGTTCCTCGGCTGCTCGCCGGCCGACCTGACCTGGAAAGCCGGGGTCGACGTGCTGTGCTTTGGCGGGACCAAGAACGGCATGGCGGTGGGCGAAGCGATCCTGTTCTTCAACCACAAACTGGCTGAAGACTTCGACTACCGCTGCAAACAGGCCGGCCAGCTGGCGTCGAAAATGCGCTTCCTCTCCGCGCCGTGGGTGGGCCTGCTGGAAAACGACGCCTGGCTCAAACACGCACGCCATGCCAACCACTGCGCGCAGCTGCTGAGCAGCCTGGTGGCAGACATTCCGGGTGTGGAATTGATGTTCCCGGTACAGGCCAACGGCGTGTTCCTGCAACTCTCGGAACCGGCCATCGCCGCACTCACGGCCAAGGGCTGGCGCTTCTACACCTTCATCGGCAAAGGCGGTGCGCGCTTCATGTGTGCGTGGGATACCGAAGAAGAGCGCGTAAGAGAATTGGCTGCGGATATTCGGGAAGTGATGAACGCTTAACGTAGGAAAAAGGCCAGCGCATACTGGCCGAATGCCGAGACTGTTTTTTGATATTTCTGACAGCAGCGGACCCGCTTTTCGTTGACTAGCCTCTTGGAACCCGGAAGGAAAAGGCCGCTGCAGCGACCTCCTTTCGGGTATCACCGCCTGCCGAACAATCGGCCGGAAATGGAACTCCAGCAGAGGACTACACCATGGAATATCAAAACAACACTAACAACCTGCAAGGCGACGGCACCATCAGCACCACCGTCATTGATTGGGATGAGTTTCGCAAATACGCAAAAGTCGGTGACACCATCCGCGAACCATCCAGGACCTTGCGGATCTACGACAAAGTCTACGAATTGACAGCATCAGGCCAGCACTTCGTCGTGCATATCTACGCCCAGTAACCTCTAACTGATCGTTCCCACGCTCTGCGTGGGAATGCTGCCCGTGATGCTCGGTCACACAGCGGGACGCGGAGCGTCCAAGGAGGCGTTCCCACGCGGAGCGTGGGAACGATCAAGGTGAGGGTCAGAACTCGATGCGCACATCACCCTTGGGCACACTGCAGCACGACAGGATGTAGCCTTCGGCTTCGTCTTCCTCGGTGATCCCGCCGTTGTGGTCCATCTCGACCTCCCCGCCCAGCTTCATCACTTTGCATGTTCCGCAGATGCCCATGCCGCAGGCCTTGGGGATCAACAGCCCAAGCTTGGCCGCCGCTGCGTGGACGGTTTCGCCAGGAGCCACGCGAATGCTCTTGCCCGAGGCAATGAACTCCACCTGGTGCAGGTCCGCCAGGTCGATTTCCGGTGCCTCGGCCGCTTGTTCGGCTTGCTCCACCGCATCGGCGCGCGCTTCCGGCGGCGTCGCGCCGAAGGATTCCTCGTGGTAGCGCGCCATGTCGAAACCGGCAGCTTCCAGCAGGCGCTTCACTGCGTTCATATAAGGCGTGGGGCCGCAGCAGAATACTTCGCGCTCCAGGAAGTCCGGCACCATCAGCTCGAGCATCTTGTGGTTCAAGTAGCCGCGATAACCGGCCCAGGGCTCGCCCAGCCCGTGTTTCTCGCAGATCAGGTGCAGGCTGAAGTTGTCGATCCGCGACGCCATGTGTTCCAGCTCACGGTGGTAGATGATGTCCTTGGGCGAACGGGCGCTGTGGATAAACGTCATGTCGACGTTGGCGTTGGTGTCGTAGAACCAGCGCGCCATGGACATCACCGGAGTAATCCCCACGCCACCGCTGAGGTACAGCACTTTCGGGCTCGGGAAGTCGATGGCATTGAACAGGCCCACCGGACCGTGCACCGCCAGTTCCTGGCCTTCATGCAGGGTGTCGTGCAGCCAGTTGGACACACGCCCACCCGGCACGCGCTTGATGGTCACCGAGAAGCTGTAAGGCACTGACGGTGAACTGGAAATGGTGTAGGAGCGCATGATCGGCTGGCCGTCGATTTCCAGCTCCAGGGTCACGAACTGGCCCGGCTTGAAAAAGAACAGGATCGGCTGGTCGGCCATGAAGCAGAAGGTGCGCACGTCCCAGGTTTCCTGGATGACTTTGACGCAACGGACGATGTGTCGACCATTGGCCCAGGTCTGGGTGGTGACCGGATTCAGGAAGCTGTTGGACATGCTGTTCTCCGTAGCCGTGTGTCGGCCTGATGGTGGCGATTCTGCGTAACGCGAGAACCACCCATTTACCTATCTGCGACATTCACATACTTATCGCGACCAGCCCCCATACCACGGGGGTTGCGCGTCGGGATCAGAGTGGGCCATGTCGCTCATGGATAAGGTTCGGGGCATCTGCGGCCCCACACTCGCTCCCAACAACGACGCTTTCTTTACGCCTTGCACAGCAACAACCGTAGCCACTTATCCCGGCCACACAGAATGGCCATGAGGACACACACGATGGACGTCACCGCAACCCTGAGCTTGGGCGATCCGCTGGAACCCGCACGCAAGGCCACCGCGCAAATGCTGCAAGAGCGCGAGCGCACCTTCTCGCTGCCGCAGCCGTTCTACTCTGACGAACGGCTGTTCGATATCGACATGCAGGAGATTTTCCAGAAAGAGTGGTTGATCGCCGGCATGACCTGCGAAATCCCTACCAAGGGCAACTACCTGACCCTGCAAGTGGGCAAGAACCCGATCATCGTGATCCGTGGCGCCGAAGGCGTCGTGCATGCGTTCCATAACGTGTGCCGCCACCGGGGCTCGCGCCTGTGCACCAGCGACAAGGGCAAGGTCGCCAAACTGGTGTGCCACTACCACCAATGGACCTACGAGCTGGACGGCCGCCTGCTGTTCGCCGGCACCGAGATGGGCGCCGACTTCGATATGAAGCAGTACGGCCTCAAGCCAGTGAACGTGAAGACCGCCGGCGGCTACATCTTCATCAGCCTGGCCGAGAATCCGCCGGCCATCGATGACTTCCTGTCGACGCTCAATCACTACATGGAACCGTACGACATGGAGAACACCAAGGTGGCGGTGCAAACCACCTTGATGGAAAAAGCCAACTGGAAACTGGTGCTGGAAAACAACCGCGAGTGCTACCACTGCAACGCGTCGCACCCGGAGCTGTTGAAAACCCTGCTGGAATGGGACGACGTCACCGACCCGCGCGCCGACCAGGCCTTCAAGGACCACGTCGCCGCCTCGGCCGCCGCCTGGGATGCCGAGAAAATCCCTTACGCCCACGCCAGCTTCGGCCTGCGCAACCGTATCGTGCGCATGCCTTTGCTCAAGGGCACCGTGTCGATGACCCTGGACGGCAAGCAGGGCTGTGCCAAGCTCATGGGCCGCATCAAGAACCCCGACCTGGGCTCAATGCGCATCCTGCACTTGCCGCACTCGTGGAACCACTGCATGGGCGACCACATCATCGTGTTCACCGTGTGGCCGATCAGCGCCCAGGAAACCATGGTCACCACCAAGTGGATCGTGCACAAGGACGCCGTCGAAGGCGTGGACTACGACGTGGAGCGCATGCGCCAGGTGTGGGACGCCACCAACGACCAGGACCGGCGCCTGGCCGAAGAGAACCAGCGCGGCATCAACTCCACGGCCTACCAGCCAGGACCGTACTCGAAGACCTATGAATTTGGCGTGGTGAACTTCGTGGACTGGTACAGCGAGCGCATGCTCAACAACCTGGGGGCGGCGCCCGCGCCTTACCTCAAGGGCGTTGCGGTTCACGAGTAACTGACACACCACAGATAAAAATGTGGGAGCGGGCAAGCCCGCTCCCACTTTTAGTCCCACGCAGTGATCAATAATTGATCAACCCCGCTACACCCCTTTACCACTGTGCCCTCCAGCCTTTACCCAACAACTTATCCACAAAGCCACCCACAGCAATTGTGGGCAACTGCGCAACCCGCCCAAAATTAACTGAAGAAAATCCGTGACTTATTCAAGCTCACGGTTCCAGAGACCTATTGATCACTTTTTGACCAACCCTTTGCAAGCCACATAATCCGTGGTCTGCAGCGGTACGCAAACACCTTATCCACAGAAGCACCAACAGACTTTGGGGGCAACTTTGCCAGCGCTGTGGAAAACCGCTTCAAACCTTCATAAACCGGGGTATCCAGGCTCACACAGCCGGTAATATTGCCTAATTGATCATATTTCGACCAACCACCTGAAAGTCCCTGTTTATATGGCCTGCAGCCGATAGCGAACATCTTATCCACAGAAGCGCCAACAGACTTTGGGGGAAAGTCTGTGGACAGAGAGGCGCTGAATAACAGAAAAACCCAAGGAAAAACCGTCAGTTAGGCTGGTTGTTTTTCATACAGAGGGCTACAGGGCTTGTTTTGCAGGGGGTGTGGACAACCGCGAACAGGTTATCCACAGGTGGATCAACAGGGATTGTGGGTAATCCTCCAGGCGCGCCGCAAAAACACCGGCCCAGCCGGCTTTTCTGTGGGAGCGGGCTTGCCCGCGATGCAGGCGACCCGGTCCAGGGCAAGACCGCGATGAAGCCATCGCAGGCAAGCCAGCTCCCACACAGGCATCGTAATGCCCTGAATCAACGCACGACGCCTTCTTCGATGAGCAGCTTGAGAATGGCCTGGGCGCCCTCTTCGGCGCTCACGCCCTTGAGTACTTGCCCGCCGCCGCCGCTGGCCTTGGCCGTGGCCGCCTTCATGCGGTCAGCGCCACTCTTGGCCTTGATCACCTTGAGGCGCTTGGGCCGTGGCTTGGCCGGCTGCAACAGCGCGCCGGTGAATAACTCGTCCTGCTCGACCTCAACCTCATGGGCCGCCAGCTCGCCGCGTTGCGCGGGGCCATAGGCGCTTTGTCGTGGCTTGGGCGCGGCGTTATCCACAGTCGCCAGGAACGGCAGGCGTACCTTCAGGCGGCGCCGCTGGCCACGGGGCAAGGCTTGCAGCACGTGGGCCACGCCGCCATCAATGGACTCCACCTGCGCCAGGCCGACAATCAGCGGCCAGCCCAACTGCTCGGCCAGCAGGAACGGCAACATTCCCGAGCCTTCGCCGGTTTCGGCCTGGCTGCCGGTGAGCACCACCTGGGCGCCGGCCTCGCGCAAATAATCACTGAGCACCGGCAACGCATCAGCGCCGGCCGGTTGTTCGAGCACGTGCAGCTGCGGCAAACCCATGCCCAGGTAGCTGCGCAAGGTCGGCTCGTGGATATCGCCGGCGTGCAGCACCTGCAATTTGTCCCCCGCCATCTGCAGGCCCAACTCGACCGCGCGCGCGTCCTGTTCGGCGCGACGTGGGCGGCCGGAGGTCGGGTGGGCGCCAATGGACACCAGGCTGATTACATTCGTGGTCATGGCCATATCCTTAAGCCGCATCGCGCTTGGCGCCGTTGCGGTATGTCTGCACCGCATCGATCAAGGCTTGCAGAATCGCGGCGCTTTCGCCGATTACCGACAGGTCGGCACGCTTGATCATGTCGCAGCCCGCGTCGAGGTTGATCGCCACCACCTTGTCGCAGGCACCGATGCCTTGCAGGTGTTGGATCGCCCCGGAAATCCCCACGGCCACGTACACCCGCGCCGTCACCCAAGTGCCACTGGCGCCGACCTGGCGATCGCGGGCCATAAAGCCGTCGTCCACCGCCACGCGCGATGCGCCTTCGGTGGCGCCCAATGCAGCGGCGGTCTGGTGGAAGAGCGCCCAGTCCTTCACGCCATTGCCGCCAGAGAAAATGAATTCGGCCTCGGCCATCGGAATCGCTGCCGGATCCACCGCCACCGCGCCGAGGTCTTCGATGCGCGGCAGGCTGCGCGCCAGGCTCGTGGATAACTCCACGGGCAACACTTCGTGGCGGGTCTCGCTGACCGGCTCGGCGCACTCGGCGGCGGCCAGGATCAGGCGCGGCAGCGGTCGCGCCAAGTCCTCCTGGCCCGCCCCGGCGCGGCCAATGCACTCCTGGCCCTTGATCTGCCACACCCGCGTGGCCGGGCGTTCCTTGAGGCTGGCGGCAAAGCGCCGACCCAACTCACCGCCACCGCTGCGACTGTCGGGCAGCAACCAATGACGCGGGTTGAACTGGTTATCCACAGCACGCAGGCCCTGCACGCGTTGTTCCGGTGCATAACCGTCGAATTCGTGGCCGTCGAGCACGAGCAGGCGATCCACCCCGGCCGTGGCAAAGGCGCTTTCCTTATGCTCGCCAAACACCACCGCCAGCACCGCGCCGTCACTGCCGGCAAGCTGCCGCGCGAGGCCGAGCAGGTCGCGGTCGTGGCTGCTCAGGCGGCCGCCGACCATGTCCGGCACCACGTTGATGTAGAACGCCGGCGCAGGCACCTGGTGCAGCGGCAACTGCACCTGCACCGCCGTCGTACGCTTGGCCGCGCCGCCCTGCTGGGCGCCGCTGCGGTCGATGCGCTTGATGCCGTTGGGGCCGATGAACCCGACACCGTGGACGTTTTTGCGAATCACACCGTTAGGCCCCATCCAGCTGTGTTGCGCCGGCTGCATCGCTGCATGCAACGGGTGCAGGCGGTTGCGGGCGATCCATTCGGCCCGTGGGTCGCGGCGGATAATGTCGCTCATCAGTGCACCTCCGCAGGTTCGCGTTTCAGGGTCTTGGCCGGTGCGGCGTCTTCAAGCAACGCGTCAGCCACCAGTTCGGCGATGTCCTTGATCATCGGGCGCGGTTCGACCACACCTTCCAGCATCGCCGTGCATTGCGGACAGCCCACGGCGACCAGCTCGGCGCCGGTTTCGCGGATGTCCTCCATGCGCATATCGGGGATACGTTGCTTGCCGGGGATGTCGGTGATCGGCGCACCACCGCCGCCGCCGCAGCAGCGTGAACGGAAGCCCGAGCGTTGCATCTCCTTGACCTCGATGCCCAGCGCGCGCAGCACCTGGCGCGGCGCCTCGTATTCGCCGTTGTAGCGGCCCAGGTAGCACGGGTCGTGATAGGTCACGCTGTTGCCCTTGTGCTGGCCCAGGTTCAGCGCGCCGTCGCCGATCAACTCGGCCATGAAGGTGCTGTGGTGCTGCACCACGTAGTCACCGTTAAAGGCGCCGTACTCATTTTTCAGCACATGGAAACTGTGCGGGTCGCAGGTGACGATGCGCTTGAAGCTGTACTTGGCCAGGGTCTGGATATTGCGCGTGGCCAGCAGTTGGAAGGTGGCTTCATCGCCGAGACGGCGGGCCACGTCGCCGCTGTCGCGCTCTTCGAGGCCGAGCACGGCGAAGTCGACCTTGGCGGCCTTGAGCACTTTGACGAAAGCCCGCAGGGTGCGCTGGTTACGCATGTCGAATGCGCCGTCGCCGACCCAGAACAGCACGTCGGCGCGGCCTTTGTCGCTGAGCAGTGGCAGGTTCAAATCCGCCGCCCAGTTCAGGCGTCCGCCCGGCGCAAAGCCGCCGGGGTTGTCGGTGGCGATCAGGTTTTCCAGGACCTCGGCGCCCTTGTTCGGCGTGGCGCCTTTTTCCAGGGTGAGGTGGCGGCGCATGTCGACGATGGCGTCCACGTGCTCGATCATCATCGGGCACTCTTCCACGCAGGCGCGGCAGGTGGTGCAGGACCACAGGGTCTCGGCGTCCACCAGGCCATTGACGATCGGTTGGTGCGGGTTACCGCTGTGTTCGCCGACAGGCTTGCCGGGATAAGGGCTGCCGGCGAACTTGGCATCGGTGCCGCCGGCCAGGCCGACCACCATGTCCTGGATCAGCTTTTTCGGGTTCAGCGGCTGGCCGGCGGCGAATGCCGGGCACGCGGCCTCGCACTTGCCGCACTGCACGCAGGCGTCGAAGCCGAGCAGTTGGTTCCAGGTGAAATCCTTGGGTTTTTCCACCCCCAATGGCGCGGTCTTGTCGCTGAGGTCCAGCGGCTTCAAGCCGGTGGAGCGACCGCCACCGAAGCGCTCGGCACGGCGGTGCCAGGCCAGGTGCAGGGCGCCCGCGAAGGCGTGTTTCATCGGGCCGCCCCAGGTCATGCCGAAGAACATTTCGGACACGCCCCACAGCACGCCAAGGCTCAGCAGCACAGCGAGCAACCAGCCGCCGAAGTCCGCAGGCAGGACCCCGGCCACCGGCAACGTCACCAGGAAGAAACTCACCGAAAACGCCATCAGGCTTTTCGGCAGGCGCATCCACGGGCCTTTGGACAGGCGCGCAGGCGGGTTGCGCCGACGCAGGTAGACGAACGTGGCACCGATAAACATCAACACCGAAGCCAGCAGCAAGGCGTAGCCCAGGATGCGGTTATGCAGGCCGAACCCATGCACCAGAATCGCCAGCAACGCCGAGAGCACAAATCCCAGGGCGGTGGCGACGTGGGTGTTGGCGATGTATTTGTCACGGGCGACCACGTGGTGCAGGTCGACCATGTAGCGCTTGGGCATGGCCAGCAGGCCGCCCAGCAGGTCGACTTTGGATGCACGGCCACGGCGCCACATGTTCACCCGGCGCAGGGCGCCGAGGACGGCGAGGCCTATCGCTGCGAACAAAAGAACAGGAAGCAAGGTGTTCAACATGGTGAAGCTCCCACAGATCTCGGGGTCAATGATCGTTCCCACGCTCCGCGTGGGAATGCATCCTGTGACGCTCTGCGTCACGACCTTAAGAGCGGACGCAGAGCCGTCCAGGGCGGCATTCCCACGCGGAGCGTGGGAACGATCAGGTGGGTCAGAAATCCTTGCACAGGCGCAGGGCGTCATAGATCGCGGCGTGGGTATTGCGCTGCGCTACACAGTCACCGATGCGGAACAGCAAGTAACCCTCACCCGCCTCGCTCAAGCACGGCTGCGGCTTGATCGCGAACAGGGCTTCGATGTCCATCTGGCCCTTGTTGCGCGAGCCGGCTTTCAACTCGTAATAGAGTTCTTCATCCGGGCGCACGCCGTTCTCGACCACCACCTGGTCGACCACCCGCTCCTCTTTGGCGCCGGTGTATTCGTTCTCCAGCACCGCCACCAGCTTGTCGCCTTCGCGGTAGACCTTTTCCAGCATCATGTCGCCGGTCATGATCACTTCCTTGGGGTACATGCTGCGGTAGTAGGTCGGGAACGACGTACCGCCGACGGCCACGCCCGGCTTGATGTCGTCGGTGACGATCTCGACCTGGCTGCCCTTGTCCGCCAGGAAGTCCGCCACCGACATGCCGGTGAATTCGCAGATGGTGTCGTACACCAGCACGTTCTTGCCCGGCGCAACCTTGCCATCGAGCACGTCCCAGCTGCTGACTACCAGGCCTTCGGCTGCGCCCCAGTGTTCGTTCTGTTCCAGGAACGGATGCCCGCCGACGGCCAGCACCACCACATCCGGGCGCAGGTCGAGGATCGCGTCGGCATTCGCCGCCACGCCCAGGCGCAGGTCTACGTTCAGGCGCGCCAACTCCAGCTGGAACCAGCGGGTGATGCCGGCGATCTGGTCGCGTTGCGGGGCTTTGGAAGCGGTAGTGATTTGCCCACCGATAAAGTCTTTCTTCTCGAACAGGGTCACGTCGTGGCCCCGTTCTGCAGCCACCCGTGCGGCTTCCATCCCCGCCGGGCCGGCACCGACCACCACGACTTTGCGTTTGGGCCCGGTGGACTTCTCGATGATGTGCGGCACGCCCATGTACTCACGGGACGTCGCAGCATTCTGGATGCACAGCACATCCAGGCCCTGGTACTGACGGTCGATGCAGTAGTTGGCGCCAACGCACTGCTTGATCTGGTCGACCTGGCCCATCTTGATCTTGGCGATCAGGTGCGGGTCGGCGATGTGCGCACGGGTCATGCCGACCATGTCGACGTAGCCACCTTCCAGAATCCGCGTGGCCTGGTTCGGGTCCTTGATGTTCTGCGCGTGCAGCACCGGGGCCTTGACCACTTCCTTGATACCGGCCGCCAGGTGCAGGAACGGCTCCGGTGGATAACTCATGTTGGGGATCACGTTGGCCAGGGTATTGTGGGTGTCGCACCCCGAGCCAACCACGCCGATGAAGTCGAGCATGCCAGTGTCGTCGTAGTACTTGGCGATCAGCTTCATGTCCTCGTGGGACAGGCCGTCCGGGTGGAATTCGTCGCCACACAAACGAATGCCGACGCAGAAATCCGGACCGACTTCCTTGCGCACCGCCTTCAACACTTCCAGGCCGAACCGCATGCGGTTTTCAAAGCTGCCGCCCCATTCGTCGGTACGCTTGTTGACCCGCGGGCTCCAGAACTGGTCGATCATGTGCTGGTGCACCGCCGACAGTTCCACGCCGTCCAGGCCACCGGCCTTGGCGCGTGCCGCCGCCGTGGCGTAGTTGCCGATCACACGCCAGATTTCTTCCGGCTCGATGGTCTTGCAGGTCGCACGGTGCACCGGCTCGCGGATGCCCGAGGGCGACAGCAGGGTCGGCCAATGCTCGCCATCCCAGCGCGAGCGGCGGCCCATGTGGGTAATCTGGATCATGATCTTGGCGCCATGCTTGTGCATGGCATCGGCCAGGTTCTGAAAGTGCGGGATGATGCGGTCGTCGGCCAGGTTCACCGATTTCCACCAGCCTTGCGGGCTGTCGATGGCCACACTGGAAGACCCGCCGCAGATCGCCAGGCCGATCCCGCCCTTGGCTTTCTCTTCGTAGTACTTCACATAGCGGTCGGTGGTCATGCCGCCGTCGGTGGCATACACCTCGGCGTGGGCGGTACTGAGCACGCGGTTGCGAATGGTCAGTTTGCCGATCTGGATCGGCGCGAACATTGCTTCGAAAGCCATGGCAGGGTTCCTCGACTTACAACGGCTTGACGGTGAACAGGCCGTCGTCGTGGCCCTCTTCGGAGCCGCCGTAGACTTGCTCGGCTACCGTGCGAATGCTGCTGCCGCGTGCCTGCAGGATCTGGTCCATCGCGCCGGCAAACCAGCCGGTGAACATGTAGTCGACCTTGCGCCCGACCTTGCCGTACACGTAGACAAACGCCGAGTGTTCGAGCTTGACGCTGGCCGTGCCTTTGTCGAGGTCGATGTCCTGGATCTTGAACAGGCCCCAGCCACGTTGCGACAGGCGCTTCATGTAGTGCTCGAACACCGCGACGCCTTCCAGGCCGTGGCATTCGGCTTCTTTTTCACACCAGTGCCAGGCGGATTTGTAGCCGGCCTTGTAGAGGATCTCGGCATAGGCCTCGGCGCCCAGCACTTCTTCGATACCGATGTGGTTGTTGACGAAGAAATGGCGCGGCACGTACAGCATCGGCAGGGCGTCGGAGGTCCAGACACCGGTTTCGCTGTCGACTTCGATAGGCAATTGCGGGGCGATCTTGGCCATGGAAACTTAACTCCAGAAAATTCGTTTTCAGTGCTTAGCAAAGCTTTTGCTTTGCTCTTATAAACAAGCCGTGTGAATGACTTTGGAGCCGTAGCGAGCACGTCGAGAGCAAGGAAGGACCGGAGCGACAAGCGAGGCAGTACGGGACGTACGGCGAGTTTGGCGCGAGGACCTGACGCAGCTATCGGCGAGCGGAGTAGGCTCCGGAGGTATTCACTCGCCCCAAACGTCCTTCAAGACGTTGACCCAGTTCTCGCCCATGATCTTGCGCACCACGCGCTCGCTGTGGCCGCGCTTGAGCAGGGTCTCGGTGAGGTTGGGGAACTCGCCCACGGTGCGGATGCCCAGCGGATTGATGATCTTGCCGAAGCTGGTCAGGCGGCGGGCGTAGCCCTTGTCATGGGTCAGCATTTCGAAGAAATCCTGGCCATGGCCCTGGGTGAAGTCGGTGCCGATGCCGATGGCATCTTCGCCGACGATGTTCATGGTGTATTCGATGGCTTCGGCGTAGTCGTCGATGGTCGAGTCGATGCCCTTGGCGAGGAATGGCGCAAACATGGTCACGCCGACAAAACCGCCATGGTCGGCAATGAACTTGAGTTCTTCATCGGACTTGTTGCGCGGGTGCTCTTTCAGGCCGGAAGGCAGGCAGTGGGAGTAGCACACCGGTTTTTTCGATTCGAGGATGACTTCTTCGGAAGTCTTGGAGCCGACGTGGGACAGGTCGCACATGATGCCGACGCGGTTCATTTCGGCGACCACCTCGCGTCCGAAGCCCGACAGGCCGCCATCGCGTTCGTAGCAGCCGGTACCCACCAGGTTCTGGGTGTTGTAGCACATCTGCACCACACCGACGCCGAGCTGCTTGAAGATCTCGACATAGCCCAACTGGTCTTCAAACGCATGGGCGTTCTGGAAGCCGAAGATGATGCCGGTCTTGCCCTGCTCCTTGGCCTTGCGGATGTCAGCGGTGGTTTTCACCGGGATCACCAGGTCGCTGTTCTCGCGGATCAGGGTCTGGCTGGCGACGATATTGTTGATCGTGGCCTGGAACCCTTCCCACACCGACACGGTGCAGTTGGCGGCGGTGAGGCCACCTTTGCGCATGTCCTCGAACAGGTCGCGGTTCCACTTGGCAATAATCAGCCCGTCGATAACGATGCTGTCGGCGTGCAATTCGGCTGGGCTCATCAGGCGTCCCCTTATTGGCGATTCATGCGCCGAATCGTCTGCCGGCGCTTTGGGGCCAGCATATGCCCAGGGCAAACCCGAGCCGGGTGCAAAAACGACAGGGGAATTGCCGAAAGCGTCAATCCGCGACAAAGGCTGTTAAGAGGTGTCTGACTGGCGGCTGTTATTTGTCTTACGCTTGAGCCAGAATTCCGCATCACCTGATATGAGACGGCGCAATGAAATCGATTTTCCTGGCTTTGGCACTCATCGCAACCGGCGTCCACGCGGCCGAAGACACCGACAGCACGCCGTGCGATGGCATCGAAAACGACAAGCAAACCCTGGAATGCGCCACCTACAACAAAACCACCGCCGAACAGCTGCTCAAGGATAACTACCAGGGCCTGCTGGAACGCATGGGTTCGACCTATGGCAGCGACAAGACCAAACTCGCCGACATTACCGCTCGTCTGAAGGATGCCCAGCAAAAGTGGGAAAAACTGCGTGACGCCGACTGCGCCGTGGACACCTTCCCAGCGGTGAACGGGACCAAGGCCTACGCGATTGCGCAAAATGACTGCCTGGCACGGATGAGTGATGAGCGGTCGGAGTTTTTGGAGTCGATCGGGCAGGAATAAGCGACAATCCCCGTCACTTTCCTCTTGAATCAAGGCTACTCATGACTCTCTGCGGCATCGAAATCAAAGGCAGCGAAGCCATCATCGCCGTTGCCTCCCTGGATAACCAGGCGCTGGCCCACATCGCCCTGGCCACCAAGAAAATCGCGCTTGAAGACGACGATGAAGCCGCCAACGTCAAAGCCTTTGCGGCACAGGTGAAGGCGTTCGTGCAGGCCAACGCCATCACCCGGATCGCGATCAAGAAGCGCAGCAAAAAAGGCGAGTTCGCCGGCGGCCCGACCACGTTCAAGATCGAAGGCGTGTTTCAGTTGCTGGAGGGGGTTGAAGTGACGCTGCTGTCGCCGCAGACCATCAATGCACAGAACAAGAAACACAACTTCGAGCTGCCGGCCTCGTTGAACAAGTATCAGCATGAAGCCTATAAGGCGGCGTGTTCGGCCCTGCTGAAGAAATAAGCCACACACCAACCCCCTGTAGGCGCTGGCTTGCAGGCGATGGTGGTTTGCCAGATAACGCATCACTGCCTGATCGACCGCTATCGCAGGCAAACCAGCTCCCACATTTGACCCGCGTTGCCCTTCAGCGCTTGCGCAGCAGCCAATCGCCGAAGGTTTTGTCCTCCAGGGCATATCCGCCCCGGCTCGACTTCCACACCAGTTCCTTGTCGCGCAGGGCATCGATACAGGCCTGAATCGTCTGGGTGCCCGGCACCACATCGCTGCCCATGGCTTCCAGCGCCTTGCTCACCGCCGTGAGGGTGCTGTCGGTGAACGGCGCAAAGGGTTCGTTGTTCTGCGAGCGCTGCACCATGACCTCGAGCACGGCTCGCTGGGGGACGGTGAGGTTGTTCCAGGCACTTTCGAATTCCGTCCACACGCCGGCACGCAGAAATTCGGCGCGGCTGTGCAGCAACTGGCCCAGATTGCTCGCTTCGCCCAGCTCCAGCGCCACTTCGCCAATAATGGTGCGCAGCATTTCGGGGCGACGGCCTACCAGCTCGAAGGCGTCATCAATGTCGGCGGCGTTGAACTGATTGGTTTTAGCCAAATGTGCGTTGAGGTGCGCGGTGTAGGCTCGCGTGAACTCTTTGCCGAGCAACGGGAACGGCGTGATGCTGGACCCGAAGAACGGCTGACTCTTGCCCAGCACCAAATGGGCCAGCTTGTCGCGGTTGGAACCGGTGAACACCAGGTGCAAACCGCTGCCCTCCTCGTCACGCCCTTGGTTGAGCTGGTCCCGGGCGGCCTTCAGCGCGAACATCGCATTGATGCCTGACTCGGTGGTCAAGGCGTGCTGTGCTTCATCAATCACCAGCACAACGGGTTTTTCCGCAGCACTGTGGAGCAATTCCAAGGCTTGGGTCAGCGTCGCACCGACGGGCAATTGTGGCTTGGTGAAGTCCCAGGACAGGGTACGCAGGAAGCTTAATTTCTCGATGCCAATGTTCTTGGCCAGCTTGCGAATGCCCTTTTCATAGGGCACCAGCGCGGCGGCGATTGCACTGGCGATCAACTCCGCAGGGTCTTTCTCTTTGTCGGCCCACAGATCGACATACACCGCCAGCCAACCGCGCAGCTGGCACTCCGGGATCAGGTCCTCGCGCAAAAATGTACTTTTGCCCGTGCGACGCGGCGCCGCTAGAAACAGGCCCGAGGTGAAATCCTGGATGCCAGCCCCCACCAGGCCATCGGCAATGCTGCTGGCCAGGGCGGGACGGCGGAATACAAAGCCGCTGTGCTTGGACATGGTTTTATACTCAATTATGCAAAGGACTATAAATTATAGTAGCGAGTATAATCTACTATAATTGGCCGTCAAACCGCCTCCCGTCGCCGGTCCTCCCGCGGACATTTCGCAAACCGCGCCCGATAACTCCGGGTGAAGTACGACGGCGACTCAAACCCGCAGGCAATGCTCACTTCCAGCACGCTCATATCGCTCTGGCGCAGCAGTTGCCGGGCTTTTTCCAGGCGCAGGCCGAGGTAGAAGTTGCTCGGTGTGTCGTTCAGGTGCAGGCGAAACAAGCGCTCCAGCTGGCGCCGCGTGACCTTGATCGCCTCCGCCAGGGCCAGGGTGCTCAGGGGCGGTTCGGTGTGCTGCTCCATTTCGCCGATCACCTGCACCAACTTCTTGTTGTTGATGCCATAGCGCGTGGCGATCTGCATGCGCTGGTGGTCCTTGCGTGGGCGAATACGCCCGAGCACGAATTGCTCGGAGACCTGGATCGCCAGGTCCGGGCCGTGGGCCTGGGCGATCAGGTCGAGCATCAGGTCGATGGAAGCGGTGCCGCCGGCGCAGGTGATGCGCCGGCGGTCGATCTCGAACAGCTCCTGGGTCACGATGAGCTGTGGATAAGATTCCTTGAAGGCGTCGATGGCTTCCCAGTGCAGGGTCAGCCGGTGGCCGTCGAGCAAACCGGCTTCGGCCAGCACACACGCGCCGGTGTCGATGGCGCCGAGGGTCACGCCATCGTGGTCGAGGCGGCGCAGCCAGTGCTCCAGCGCAGGCGTGGCGAACTGCAGCGGCTCGAAGCCGGCCACCACCAGCAGCGTCGCGCCTTTTTTCAGGGGTTCCAGCGCGGCATCGGCGTTGACCGACATGCCATTGCTCGCCAGTACCGCCCCTCCATCGGCGCTCAGTATGTGCCAGCGGTACAGCTCACCACGAAAGCGGTTGGCGACCCGCAGTGGCTCCAACGCGGAGATAAAACCGATGGCCGAGAAACCCGGCATCAGCAGAAAGTAGAAATCCTGGGACATGGTGGCGCTCTCGTCGGACGGGCAGCGTGGCACTGTGATACTCCCGTTCATGGGCGGATTCAAGGGGGCAGGTCGCTGCAGTGCAAGAGCGAGTCGCCGCCGTGCGTTTTCTCGACCTGCAAGCTGCGTAACTTGGCCTCACGGCGCACAAAGACGCCGGCCCCCACAATAACGACCTGCCGAGGGATCCACCATGAACCGACTGATCAGCCGCTGCGTGCTCGCACTCAGCGCCAGCGCCATTTTGAGCACGAACGTCCTGGCTGCCGATGCGGCCTCTTGCCAGAACGTGCGCATGGGCGTGGTGAACTGGACCGACGTAATCGCCACCAGCGCCATGACCCAAGTGTTGCTCGACGGCCTCGGCTACAAGACCAAACAGACCAGCGCCTCCCAGCAAATCATCTTCGCCGGCATCCGCGACCAGCGCCTGGACCTGTTCCTCGGCTACTGGAACCCGCTGATGACCCAGACCATCACGCCGTTCGTCGACGCCAAGCAGGTCAAGGTCCTCGACAAGCCGAGCCTGGAAGACGCCCGCGCCACCCTCGCAGTCCCCACGTACCTCGCCGACAAAGGCCTGAAAACCTTCGCCGACATCGCCAAGTTCGAGAAAGAGCTGGGCGGCAAGATCTACGGCATCGAGCCTGGCTCGGGCGCCAACACCCAGATCAAGGCCATGATCGCCAAGAATCAGTTCGGCCTCGGCAAGTTCCAGCTGGTGGAATCCAGTGAGGCCGGCATGCTCGCCGCCGTCGACCGTGCGGTGCGCCGCAAGGAAGCGGTGGTGTTCTTCGGCTGGGCGCCGCACCCGATGAACGTCAACGTCGCCATGACTTACCTCACCGGCAGCGACGATGCCCTGGGCCCGAACGAAGGCATGGCCACCGTGTGGAGCGTTACCGCGCCGAACTACGCCGAGCAGTGCCCCAACGTCCACAAGCTGCTGACCAACCTGACCTTCACTGCCGCCGACGAGAGCCGAATGATGCAGCCATTGCTGGATCACAAGGACGCCCTCGAGTCCGCCAGGCAGTGGCTCAAGGATCACCCGCAAGACCAGCAGCGCTGGCTCGAAGGGGTGACCACGTTCGACGGCAAACCGGCCGCCGCCAACCTGCAATTGAGCAGCAAATAACCTGATCCGCATCACCGTTTCGCAGCCGCTCCTGGCTGCGAACGGCACCACCACGCCTGTAAGGAACCTGCCTCATGAACCACGACGTCATCATCACCTGCGCACTCACCGGTGCTGGCGACACGACCGCCAGAAGCCCGCACGTGCCGGTCACCCCCAAGCAAATCGCCGCCGCCGCGGTGGAAGCCGCCAAGGCCGGTGCCACCGTGGTGCACTGCCATGTGCGTGATCCGCACACTGGCAAGTTCAGCCGCGACGTCGCCCTGTACCGCGAAGTGATGGAGCGCATCCGCGAGGCCGACATCGACATCATCGTCAACCTCACGGCCGGCATGGGCGGCGACCTGGAGATCGGCGGCGGCGAGCACCCGATGGAGTTCGGCCCCAATACCGACCTGGTCGGCCCGCTGACCCGCCTGGCTCACGTCGAGGAGCTGCTGCCGGAAATCTGCACCCTGGACTGCGGCACCCTGAACTTCGGCGACGGCGACACCATTTACGTGTCGACCCCGGCACAACTGCGTGCCGGCGCCAAGCGCATTCAAGAGCTGGGCGTGAAGGCCGAGCTGGAAATCTTCGACACCGGCCACCTGTGGTTCGCCAAGCAGATGATCAAGGAAGGCCTGCTCGATAACCCGTTGTTCCAACTGTGCCTGGGCATTCCGTGGGGCGCGCCGGCCGACACCACCACCATGAAAGCCATGGTCGACAACCTGCCCGCCGACGCGGTGTGGGCCGGCTTCGGCATCGGCCGCATGCAAATGCCGATGGCCGCACAAGCGGTGCTGCTGGGCGGCAACGTGCGGGTCGGCCTGGAAGACAACCTGTGGCTGGACAAGGGGGTGCTGGCGACCAATGGCCAACTGGTGGAGCGGGCGAGTGAAATCCTCAGCCGCCTGGGTGCACGGGTCATGACCCCGGCGGAAGGTCGCATCAAGATGGGCCTGGCCAAGCGCGGCTGATTGCTTGCCGAAAGCGAATTAAACATGTGGGAGCGGGCGTGCTCGCGAATGCGGTGAATCAGCCACTCAATGCATCACCTGACACACCGCATTCGCGAGCAAGCCCGCTCCCACAGGGGATCATCGAATACTTCAGGAATTTTCCATGAGCTTTATCACTGAAATCAAAACCTTCGCCGCCCTCGGCAGCGGCGTTATCGGCAGCGGCTGGGTGTCCCGCGCCCTGGCCCACGGCCTCGATGTGGTCGCCTGGGACCCGGCGCCCGGTGCCGAAGCCGCCCTGCGCAAGCGCGTCGCGAATGCCTGGGGCGCCCTGGAGAAACAAGGCCTGGCGCCGGGTGCCTCGCAGGGGCGCCTGCGCTTTGTCGCCACCATTGAAGAGTGCGTGAAAGACGCCGACTTCATCCAGGAAAGCGCCCCGGAGCGCCTGGAGTTGAAGCTGGAACTGCACAGCAAGATCAGCGCAGCGGCCAAGCCGAATGCATTGATTGGCTCGAGTACATCAGGGCTGTTGCCGAGCGAGTTTTATGAAGGCTCCACGCACCCGGAACGTTGCGTGGTGGGTCATCCGTTCAACCCGGTGTACCTGCTGCCGCTGGTGGAGGTGGTCGGCGGCAAGCACACCGCGCCGCAAGCCATTCAAGCCGCGATCACGGTGTATGAATCCCTCGGCATGCGCCCGTTGCATGTGCGCAAGGAAGTCCCCGGCTTCATCGCCGACCGCTTGCTCGAAGCGCTGTGGCGCGAGGCGCTGCACCTGGTGAATGACGGCGTGGCGACCACCGGTGAAATCGACGATGCGATTCGTTTTGGCGCCGGCTTGCGTTGGTCGTTCATGGGCACCTTCCTCACCTACACCCTGGCGGGCGGTGATGCCGGCATGCGTCACTTCATGGCGCAGTTCGGCCCCGCGCTGCAGTTGCCGTGGACGTACCTGCCGGCACCGGAACTCACCGACAAGTTGATTGACGATGTGGTCGACGGCACCCGCGATCAACTCGGCAGCCACAGCATTTCGGCGCTGGAACGCTATCGTGATGATTGCCTGCTGGCAGTGCTGGAGGCGGTCAAGGTGACTAAAGCCAAGCACGGCATGAGCTTCGCCGAATAACGGTAGTTGATCCTTGTGGGAGCTGGCTTGCCGGCGATAGCGCTGGTGAATCCGACATCGCCATCGCCGGCAAGCCAGCTCCTACAGTTGAACCGAATAATGATCCGGAATCCCAGACATGCCTGCATTGACCACCTACACCACCAAAATCCAACCGGATTGGGTGGACTACAACGGCCATCTGCGCGATGCGTTCTACCTGCTGATCTTCAGCTACGCCACCGACGCGCTGATGGACACCCTGGGGCTGGACAGCGAAAACCGCGCAGCCAGCGGCCACTCGTTGTTCACGCTCGAGCTGCACCTCAACTACCTGCACGAGGTGAAACTGGGTGCCGAGGTTGAAGTACACACACAACTGATCGCCCACGACGCCAAGCGCCTGCATCTCTATCACAGCCTGCATTTAGTCGGTCATGAGCAGGAACTGGCCGGCAATGAACAGATGCTCTTGCACGTCGACCTGGCAGGGCCGAATTCGGCGCCGTTCACCGAGGCCACGCTGGAAAAGCTGACGGTCATCAGCACCGCTCAAGCCGACCTGCCCCGCCCTGCCCTGCTGGGTCGAGTGATTGGATTGCCACCCAAAAAACCATAAGGAGCCACCATGCAAACCGCCGCCGCTGTTGCCGATTTTCGTACCTACCCCAAGATCAGCGACCTCGCCGATGCGCAGGTGCTGAACGATCAGATTCGCGTGCGGTGGGCCGATGGACGGGTCAGCCCGTTTCATCATCAATGGCTGCGCGATAACTGCCCGTGTACCGAATGCGTGTACAGCGTCACCCGCGAGCAGGTGCTGGAAATCGTCGATGTGGACGAAGAACTGACCGCCGTCGATGTGCAGATCGAGCAGGGTTTTCTCAGTGTGCAGTGGCTCGGCGGCCATCGCAGCCAATACGATCCCGGCTGGTTGCGGGCTCACGCCTACGACGACGAATCGCGCGCTGAACGCCAGGCCGCCAGGCCGAAATCCAGGCTCTGGGACAGCCGCTTCACGTTGCCGGTGTTCGACTATGTCGCCGTGATGGAAGACCCCAAGGCGCTGCTGCAGTGGCTGCTGGCGGTGCGCGACTCTGGCTTGACCCAAGTGCGCGGCGTACCGACCGAACCCGGCTCACTGGCGCTGATCGCCAAACGTATTGCGTTTATCCGCGAAAGCAATTTCGGCGTGCTGTTCAACGTGCAATCCAAGGCCGATGCCGACAGCAATGCCTACACCGCATTCAACCTGCCGTTGCACAGCGATTTGCCGACGCGGGAGCTGCAACCGGGGCTGCAATTCCTGCATTGCCTGGTGAACGATGCCACCGGCGGCGAGAGTATTTTTGTCGATGGTTTCGCCATCGCCCATGCCCTGCGCACGGAAGAACCCGAGGCGTTTCGTGCACTGTGTGAAATCCCCGTGGAGTTTCGCAACAAGGACCGTCACAGCGACTATCGCCGCCTCGCGCCGATCATTGCACTGGATGCCCTGGGCGATGTGGCGGAGATTCGCATGGCGAACTTTTTGCGCGGGCCGTTCGAGGCGCCGGTGGAGCAGATGCCGTTGTTGTATCGGGCTTATCGGCGGTTTATTGCGATGACGCGCGAGGCTCGCTTTCGCCTGGTCAAGCGCCTGAACCCGGGCGAGCTGTGGTGCTTCGATAACCGTCGCACCTTGCATGCGCGCAATGCGTTTGATCCGGCTTCCGGGGCACGGCATTTCCAGGGGTGCTATATCGACCGGGATGAGTTGTTGTCCAGGATATTGGTGTTGCAGCGGTAGACCGAGGCGCGCCCTTCGCGAGCAAGCCCGCTCCCACATTTGACCGGGCTCACACTCCAAACTGTGGGAGCTGGCTTGCCTGCGATAGGGCCAGTACCAACACCCCAGATTCCAGGCAAAAAAAAGCCCCGATCCAGCCGTGACAGGATCGGGGCAGAGTGCTTTGTGTGAGCTGCGCATCCCGAGGGTGACCAAACCTTCAAGCTGCTTGCTTGATGCCAGTGTGCACACTCCTCTTCCATGCGAGTTAGCCGAAAACGACCTGTTCATAGGTGTGCCGGACATTCACGCATTCAGGCCTTGCCGACTCGGTGATGGCCTACCAGAATCGACCTCAATCTCCCGCTCCCTACACCAGGATAAACGTCATGATGCACGCGGATTTGATTGACCAGGATGACCTGCTGAGCCAACTGCGCTCGCTGGGTTTCGAGGTATCCAGCGGCGCCAGCGCCGAACAGGCCTGCGAGTGCGCCGTGCGCGGTTTGAGTGCCGCACGGGCCAAGGCGCTCAAGGGCATGGTGGAACAGATGTACACCGGCAGCGCGACGATCCTGCCGGCGGTACGCCAGGCGATCGACAAGCAGTTGTTGCCGGCCTTGGTGCAGTTCAAGCAGAACTCTGGCGCCTGATAAAGCGCGATCGCCGGCAAGCCAGCGCCCACATTTGAATCTATTCACGGATCAAAATGTGGGAGCTGGCTTGCCTGCGATGAAGACGGCTCGGCCTAGAGCCTTACACTGGCAAAAGTCGACTCATTGCGCGCCTGGCTCAACGCCGACATCGGCCCCGACAACGGTGACAACACCAGCGCCTGCGGAATCGGCATCATCGCCACTTGCTGCGTGGTGTTGGAACCCACACGCTCATCGCGTGGCGGAATGCCGAAGTATTCGCGGTAGCACTTGGAGAAGTGCGGCGTGGAGACAAACCCGCACACCGACGCCACTTCGATGATCGACATCGGCGTTTGCTTGAGCAACTGCCGCGCACGGATCAGGCGCAGCTTGAGGTAGTAGCGCGACGGCGAGCAGTGCAGGTATTTCTGGAACAGCCGCTCCAGCTGGCGCCGCGACACGGCGACGTACACCGCCAGCTCATCCAGGTCGATCGGCTCTTCAAGGTTGGCTTCCATCAGCGCGACGATTTCCTGCAGCTTCGGCTGGTTGGTGCCGAGCATGTGCTTGAGCGGCACGCGCTGGTGATCCTGTTCGTTGCGGATGCGTTCGTACACGAACATCTCGGAGATGGCTGCGGACAGTTCGCGACCGTGGTCGCGGCTGATCAGGTGCAGCATCATGTCCAGCGGCGCGGTGCCACCGGAGCTGGTGAAACGGTTGCGGTCGAGGGTGAACAAGCGCGTGCTCATGGCGACACGCGGGAAGGCTTCCTGCATCGACGCCAGGCATTCCCAGTGCACGCTGCAATCAAACCCATCGAGCAAGCCGGCGCAGGCCAGGGCCCAGCTGCCGGTGCACACCGCGCCAAGGCGACGCGACTGGCGCGCCTGGCTTTGCAGCCACGACACGTGTTCACGGGTAACGGTGCGCTGGATACCCACGCCGCCGCACACAATCACAGTGTCCAGGGCCGGGGCTTTGTGCATGGAGGCATCGGGGGTGATTTGCAGGCCGTCGCTGGCCCAGACCTGGTTGCCGTCGACACTCAGGGTGGTCCAGCGATACAGCTCGCGGCCGGACAACTGGTTGGCCATGCGCAGCGGCTCCACTGCCGACGCCAGGGAAATCAGCGTGAAATTGTCCAGCAGCAAAAAGCCGATGGATTGAGGCGCACGGTTCTGGGGTTGGGCCCCTGAGTTGAACGACGTCATCGCGGTATCTCCTCACACAAAGCGGGTGATGGCCTCAGGCGAGGCTCTTGTTATTGCGCTCGTCCTGGAGAGGCGAGGCTTTGAATTGATAGAGCAAATGCCATGCCTAAATTTGAATGGCCATTCAATAACTCCTGAAAACGACCTGATGAAGCGTCTATATAAGCCCGCGCCGCGAGTGCGGGATATGACCCGATTCAGTGGCAGGAGTGAGCCTGCTCAAGGGGTGTGAGCAGATCGGTAGCACTTGTGGGAAGGCGCTTTCAGGGCGTAGGAAAAGTCTGTCACCACACGCACAGGTGACGGGTGGTCGAGGGGCAAATCGTTTGGGAGCTACTTATCTGTTTGCGACGCGCTAAAAGGTGGCGCTTTTGGTTGGGATGTTCACTTTATGCGCAGTTTGCACCTCAATTGTGGCGAGCGGGCTTGCCCCGCGTTGGGCTGCGCAGCAGCCCCAGAACCTGACACCTCGATATTCCTGAACGAACTCAGTGAAGTTATTGGGGCTGCTGCGCGGCCCAACGCGGGGCAAGCCCGCTCGCCACAACAAGCCGCCCACCGGCAAAGGTGGTCAACACTCCACCGCGCTCACCGCCAGCCCACCGCGCGAGGTTTCCTTGTACTTGTCGTGCATGTCCGCCCCGGTATCGCGCATGGTGCGGATCACCCGGTCGAGCGAGATGAAGTGCTGGCCATCACCGCGCAGGGCCATCTGCGCCGCGTTGATCGCCTTCACCGCCGCAATCGCGTTGCGCTCGATACACGGCACTTGCACCAATCCGCCCACTGGATCGCAGGTCAGGCCGAGGTTGTGTTCCAGGCCGATCTCCGCAGCGTTGCACAGTTGCTCCGGCGTGGCGCCGAGGATTTCCGCCAAGCCGGCGGCGGCCATCGCACAGGCCGAGCCGACTTCGCCCTGGCACCCGACCTCGGCGCCGGAAATCGACGCGTTTTTCTTGCACAGGATGCCCACCGCCGCAGCGCCGAGCAGGTAGTCGACCACGTTGGCCTCGGTCACTTCCTCGCTGAATTTCATGAAGTAGTGCAGCACTGCCGGGATGATCCCCGCCGCGCCGTTGGTGGGTGCGGTGACCATGCGTCCACCGGCAGCGTTTTCTTCATTGACCGCGAGGGCGAACAGGTTGACCCACTCCATGGCGCTCAAGGTCGAGCCGATCACATTGGGTTTGTTCAGCTCCAGCAAACTGCGGTGCAACTTGGCCGCGCGGCGGCGCACGTTCAGCCCGCCCGGCAAGATGCCCTCGTGCTTGAGCCCCTCCTCCACACACGCCTGCATGGCGCGCCAGAGTTTCATCAGGCCGCTGCGGATTTCATCTTCCGAGCGCCAGGTTTTTTCATTCGCCAGCATCAGCTCGGCGACGCGCAGGTTGTGGGTCTTGCACAGCTGCAACAACTCCACCGCGCTGGAAAAATCATAGGGCAGCTCGGTGCGGTCCATATCCGCCACGCCACTCTGCGCCTGGGCTTCATCCACGACAAAACCGCCGCCGACCGAGTAGTAGGTGTCGCGATGCAACTCACCGTCATCGCCGAACACCACCAGGGTCATGGCGTTGGGATGAAAGGGCAGGTTTTCGTCGAGCAGGCGCATGTCGCGTGCCCACACAAACGGCACCGGCAAGCGCCCATCCAGCAGCAACGTGTCGGTCTCGCGCAGGGTGTGGATACGCAGGCCGATCTGCGCCGGATCGATCGCGTCGGGCCACTCGCCCATCAGGCCCATGATGGTCGCGGTGTCACTGCCGTGGCCAATGCCGGTGGCCGACAATGAGCCGTAGAGCTGAACTTCGACGCGCCTGACTTGTTCCAACAGTTCACGTTCACGCAATGCCTGGACGAACAACGCCGCGGCGCGCATGGGGCCGACGGTGTGAGAACTAGAAGGCCCGATGCCGATCTTGAACAGGTCGAAAACGCTGATAGCCATTAACGTGGGACTCCGCAGGTGAGCAAACCGGACACCAAGGAGCTGCTACGCTCAGATCGCCCAGATGGCGGCATCATCAAGCTTTTATCCGCCGTCACGGCGTCTCACACCGACGTACCCATGCTCACCAGCGTCGCTCTCGTGCGATCAGGCGTTTTGGCCGTTTTTAGCGGTGCAGATCGTTGAAAACTGCAGTTTTGCCTTTGGAAAAATCTGTAAGCGACGTCACCGACACTGGATACGACCATCCCTGTACTGGTTACGACGCCCCCTGTAGGCGTCAGATTTTCACTGGTACATGATCAGTCTCGACTCGTTTGCAAGGCACCGCGCCGCCGCTGCGTCGCACGTTCCAACCGCAACACATATAAAGCGCGGCGAATGCCGCCAGAAAAAACACAGGAGTCTACCCAGATGAAAGGTTCACCCTCGTTGTTGTTGGCCGCCATGCTGAGTCTGCCAGTCCTGGCGCACGCTGCAGAACCGGCACAATGTCAGACCGTCAATTTCTCCGATGTCGGCTGGACCGACATCACCGTCACCACCGCGACCACCAGCGAAGTCCTCAAGGGCCTGGGCTACAAGCCGCGCACCACGATGATTTCGGTACCTGTGACCTACAAGTCCCTGGCCGACGGCAAGAACATGGACATCTTCCTCGGCAACTGGATGCCGACCATGGAAAACGACATCAAGCAGTACCGTGATGCCGGCACCGTGGAAACCGTGCGCGCCAACCTGGAGAACGCCAAGTACACCCTGGCGGTACCCGAAGCGCTGTACAACAAAGGCCTGAAAGACTTCGCCGATATCGCCAAATTCAAGGATGAGCTGGGTGGCAAGATCTACGGCATCGAGCCGGGTAACGACGGCAACCGCACCATCCAGACGTTGATCGACAAAGACGCCTTCGGCCTGAAAACCGCCGGCTTCAAAGTCGTCGAATCCAGCGAAGCCGGCATGCTCTCCCAGGTCGAACGCGCCACCAAGCGCGACCAGGCCATCGTGTTCCTCGGCTGGGAACCGCACCCGATGAACACTCGCTTCAAGATGAAGTACCTGACCGGGGGTGACGACTCGTTCGGCCCCAACTACGGCCAGGCCACCATCTACACCAACACCCGCAAGGGCTACACCCAGGAATGCAGCAACGTCGGACAGTTGCTGAAAAACCTGGTGTTCACCCTGAACATGGAAAGCACCCTGATGGGTAAAGTCCTGGACGAAAAACAGAAACCCGATGCAGCGGCCAAGGCCTGGCTGAAGGCCAACCCGCAAGTGCTCGACACCTGGCTCGCAGGCGTCACCACCGTCGATGGCAAACCCGGTCTGGAGGCCGTCAAAGCTTATCTCGCCAAATAACACCCGCTGACCCCAGGCCGGTGCGCTGGCCTGGGATGTTTTCCCCTTCGCATGTGGACATTCACTACCATGCTGACTGAACAGAAAATCCCACTAGGCCAGTACATCGCTGCCTTCGTCGAATGGTTGACCCAACACGGCGCCAACTACTTCGACGCAATCGCATCGACGCTGGAAACGATGATCCACGGCGTGACGTTTGCGCTGACCTGGTTCAATCCGCTGGCATTGATCGGTCTGATTGCGCTGCTGGCTCACTTCATTCAACGCAAGTGGGGCCTGACTGTATTTGTCATCGCCTCGTTCCTGCTGATCCTCAACCTGGGGTACTGGCAGGAAACCATGGAAACCCTCGCGCAGGTGCTGTTCGCCACCCTGGTCTGCGTGGTCATCGGTGTGCCGCTGGGCATTGTTGCCGCGCACAAGCCGATGTTCTACACCCTGATGCGGCCGGTGCTCGATCTGATGCAGACCGTACCGACCTTCGTCTACCTCATCCCTACCCTGACCCTCTTCGGGCTGGGTGTGGTGCCCGGGCTGATATCCACGGTGGTGTTCGCGATTGCCGCGCCGATCCGCCTGACCTACCTGGGTATCCGCGACGTACCGCAAGAGTTGATGGACGCCGGCAAGGCCTTTGGCTGCTCGCGCCGTCAGTTGCTCTCGCGCATTGAACTGCCCCACGCCATGCCGAGCATTGCCGCCGGCATTACCCAATGCATCATGCTGTCGTTGTCGATGGTGGTGATCGCGGCCCTGGTAGGCGCCGACGGCCTCGGCAAGCCGGTGGTCAACGCGCTGAACACCGCCGATATCGCCCTCGGTTTCGAAGCCGGCCTGGCGATCGTATTGCTCGCCATCATGCTCGACCGCATCTGCAAACAACCCGACGCCAAAGTAGGGGGTGATGCATGAGCATTATCCGATTCGACAAGGTCGATGTGATCTTCTCCAAGGACCCACGCGAAGCCCTCAAGCTGCTGGACCAGGGGATGCACCGCAACGAAATCCTGAAAAAGACCGGGCAGATTGTCGGCGTTGAAAAAGCCAGCCTGGATATCGAGAAAGGCGAGATCTGCGTGCTCATGGGCCTCTCCGGGTCCGGCAAGTCGAGCCTGCTGCGTTGCATCAACGGCCTCAATACCGTCAGCCGTGGCCAGCTGTTCGTGGAACATGAAGGACGCCAGATCGACATCGCGTCGTGCACGCCCGCCGAGCTGAAAATGATGCGCACCAAGCGCATCGCCATGGTGTTCCAGAAGTTCGCCCTGATGCCCTGGCTGACAGTGCGCGAAAACATCAGCTTCGGCCTGGAAATGCAGGGCCGCCCGGAGAAAGACCGCCGCAAGCTGGTAGATGAGAAACTCGAGCTGGTGGGCCTGACCCAGTGGCGCAACAAGAAACCGGACGAACTCTCCGGCGGCATGCAGCAGCGCGTCGGCCTGGCGCGTGCGTTGGCGATGGACGCCGATATCCTGCTGATGGACGAACCTTTCTCCGCCCTCGACCCGCTGATCCGCCAGGGCCTGCAGGACGAGCTGCTGGAGCTGCAACGCAAGTTGAGCAAGACCATCGTGTTCGTGAGCCACGACCTCGATGAAGCGCTCAAGCTGGGCAGCCGCATCGCGATCATGAAAGACGGCAAGATCATCCAGTACAGCGTGCCGGAAGAGATCGTGCTGAACCCGGCGGACGACTATGTGCGCACCTTCGTCGCCCATACCAACCCGCTCAACGTGCTGTGCGGACGCAGCCTGATGCGCACCCTGGACAACTGCAAGCGCGTGAACGGCTCGGTGTGCCTCGATCCGGGTGGCGACTCATGGCTGGACCTGGCCGAAGGCAACACCATCACCGGTGCTCGCCAGAATGGCGCGGTGATGAACCTGCAGAACTGGGCGCCGGGGCAACCGGTGGAAGGTCTGGGCCGGGTGCCGACACTGGTGGACTCCAACATCGGCATGCGCGATGCGCTGCAGATTCGTTATCACACCGGCAACAAGCTGGTGTTGCATGACAACAACCAGGTGGTGGGGATTCTGGGGGACAGTGAGCTCTACCATGCCCTGCTGGGCAAGAACCTGGGCTGAGCAGTGCACAGATCGGCTGAATGAACTGGGTCAATGTGGGAGCTGGCTTGTCTGCGACAGCAATGGTGAATCCAACATAGCTATCGCAGGCAAGCCAGCTCCCACATTTGATCTCTGTTTCGGCATAAAAAAAGCGGCGCCAGTGAGGGCGCCGCTCCTTTCAGGCATCAGCTATAGACACGGCCAAGGAGCTGCCGATGGCTTTCAAACTGATCGAGCACGTCCCGGGTGATCTGTTCCTGGGCAAAGCCCATCAGGTCGTACTCCTGAGGCCCGTTGTGCAGGTAGACCTCGGCACGGTAGTAGCGGGTGCGCTCTTCTTCCGGCAGGTCGCTCGGCGCCGACGAGTAAGCATCCAGGCTCACTTCGTAGACAAACGGGTTGCCCTCTTCCATCTCGATGCGCACACCGATGCAACGCTTGGATTTGCCCAGCAGGGTCTGCACTTCCAGCCCCTGGTCGCGCAACGCCGTCGCGGCTTCTTCCAGCGCCGGCGTGACGTGTTTGTCCATGAAGCGCTGCACAGTGGCCTGGCTCGGTTGCAGATCCAGCGCGGTGAGGCGCTCGCTGAACCCCCGACGGCCACGCTCGGCCAACTGCGCCTGCTCCTGTTCGATTGCGACGTCCTGGCGCATGGCCTTGTGCAAACCGAACATGAAGAAAATCAGCACCACCGAGAACGGCAGCCCCGCCAGCACCACCATGGTTTGCATGGCTTCGAAGTTACCGGCGAACAGCAGGCCGATAGTCACCAGGGTGATCACCGCCGACCAGAAGATCCGCAGCCAGTGCGGCGCATCTTCATCCACATTGCCGCCTTTGCAGGAAAGGTTGGCCATCATCACCGCGCCGGAATCCGCTGGGGTCAGGAACAACACGAAGCCTACGAAGATCGACACACCGATGACGATTTTCGACGCCGGGTAATGCTCCAGCAGTTGATAGATGGCCATGGACGGTTGTTCCAGCGCCGTCTTGCCCAACTCCACCGCACCGTGGTTGAGCACCAGGTCCAGCGCCGAGTTGCCGAAGATCGACAACCACGCCAGGGTGAAGCCCAGCGGGATCAGCAGCACGCCGGCCACCAGCTCGCGCACGGTGCGACCACGGGAAATACGCGCGATGAACATGCCTACGAATGGCGCCCAGGAAATCCACCAGGCCCAGTAGAACAGGGTCCACAGGCCCATCCAGCGCTCGGTCTTGTCGGCGTCGCCTTCATACACATAGAGGTCGAAGGTTTTCAGCACCAGGCCGTTCATGTAGTCGCCGATGTTCTGCACAAAGCCGTTGAGCAAGTGCAGGGTCGGGCCGAACAGCAATACGAAGATCAGCAAACCGCTGAACAGCACGATGTTGAGGTTGGACAGGCGGCGAATGCCGTTCTCCACACCCGATACCGCAGCGATGGTTGCCACGGTGCTCATCACGATGATCACGATCAACAGGTTGGTGTTGCTGTGCTGCATGCCGAACAGGTTTTCCAACCCGGACGAGACCTGCATCGAACCAATACCCAGGTTGGTCACCAGGCCGAGCAGGGTCACGAACATGCCGAAGCCGTCCACCGCATGGCCGGCCGCGCCCTTCACCCAACGCTCGCCTACCAGCGGGTACAGCGCCGAACGCAGCGCCAGCGGCTGGTTATGCCGGTACGCGAAGTACGCCACGGCCAGGCCGACCAGGGCATAGATCGCCCAGCCGTGCAGGCCCCAGTGCAGAAAGGTCAGTTGCAGCGCCTGGCGTGCTGCGCCATTGCTGGCGGCCGCGCCTTCGGGCGGGTTGAAGTAGTGGTCCAACGGCTCCGAGGCGCCGAAGTACAGCAGCGAGATGCCGATCCCGGACGAGAACAACATGCCGGCCCAGGCGCCGTAGCTGAAGTCCGGGGTGTCGTCCTTGCTGCCCAGTTTCAATTTGCCGTAGGACGAAAACGCCAGGCCGACCACAAACACCAGGTAAGCGGCGATGACCACCATGTAGTACCAGCCAAAGCTTTTCGACAGCCAGGCCTGTGCTACGCCGAGCATGCGCCCGGCCTCCTGCGGGGCGATGATCAGAATGGCGGTCAACAACAGAATGAGCGCGGTGGAGGTGTAGAACACCCAACCGTTGACCCGGACCTTTTCCGGCGGGGTCTTTATAAGAGAGGCAGAACTCATGGCGCAGATGCTCCGGGCAGTGCGAGAGAGAAACACAAGGCAACGGTTATCCCGGGACATCGATTTTTCGGCAGTCGACGGACGGGTGTTATAAAGACACCCCGAAAATTCTTGAGCCCCGTCGAAGCGGTGCCCAGGCCCTGATACGGCCTGTTTCAAGGACTTTTGCAGGTGTCAGATGTCGCAGCTCGCAGGTAGGAAATATCTGTAGGCAGCGACCATTTGTCGCAGATCTTATTCTTTGTTGATTGAACGTTCAATCAAAACAAAATAGACTGGCCATCAAGCCGACGGACGTTGATCGCCCATCGGCAGGCCTAAGGAGAGGTGCTACATGCCCAAGGTCGGTATGCAACCCATACGCCGCCAGCAGTTGATCGAAGCCACCTTGACGGCGATCGATCAGGTCGGAATGGGGGATGCCAGCATTGCGCTGATCGCCCGTCTGGCCGGCGTCTCGAACGGCATCATCAGTCACTACTTTCAGGACAAGAACGGCCTGATCGCCGCGACGATGCGGTACCTGATGAATGTGCTGATCGAGAACGTCCACGAACGCAGGCTCGCACTGAAGGATGACAGCCCACGGGCGCACCTTCAGGTGATCATCGAGGGCAACTTCGATGCCAGCCAGGTCAACGGCCCGGCAATGAAAACCTGGCTGGCCTTCTGGGCCACCAGCATGCACCACCCGTCATTGCACAGGTTGCAGCGGATCAACGATCAACGTCTGTATTCCAACCTGTGCTGCCAGTTCCGCCGAGTGCTGCCGCTGCCGCACGCACGCAAAGCAGCCCGAGGCCTGGCGGCCCTGATCGACGGTTTGTGGTTGCGCGGCGCCCTGTCGGGAGACGCTTTCGACACGGCGCAAGCGCAACGGATCGCTTACGAATACATGGATTTCCAATTGGCCAAGCAGGTGAGTTAGAGCACACACAACCGCTCAACCCCTGAACTGCTGTCGATCAGTGATGCCAGACCCTTATGGCCCACTTTCGGCGGTTAACGCCAACCACTTATGCACTTGCGAGGACTTTATGGCCCGTTTCGAACTGCAAAAACTCTACATTGACGGCGGCTACAGCGACGCTGGCAGCGATGCCACCTTCGAAGCCATCAACCCGGCTAACGGTGAAGTTCTCGCCCAAGTGCAACGCGCAACGTTCGATGACGTTGAACGTGCCGTGGTCAGCGCCGAAAAAGGCCAGAAGATCTGGGCCGCGATGACCGCCATGGAGCGTTCGCGCATCCTGCGTCGCGCCGTCGACATCCTGCGTGAGCGCAACGACGAGTTGGCTGCCCTGGAAACCCTGGACACCGGTAAAGCTTTCTCCGAAACCCAATACGTCGACATCGTCACCGGCGCTGACGTGCTGGAGTACTACGCAGGCCTGGTGCCGGCCATCGAAGGTGAGCAGATCCCACTGCGCGACACGTCCTTCGTCTACACCCGTCGCGAGCCGCTGGGCGTGGTTGCCGGTATCGGCGCGTGGAACTACCCGATCCAGATCGCGCTGTGGAAATCCGCACCGGCCCTGGCTGCCGGCAACGCGATGATCTTCAAGCCGAGCGAAGTCACCTCGCTGACCACCCTGAAACTGGCCGAGATCTACACCGAAGCCGGCGTTCCGGCGGGCGTGTTCAACGTACTGACCGGCAGCGGCCGTGAAGTCGGCACCTGGCTGACCGAGCACCCGCGCATCGAGAAAGTCTCCTTCACCGGCGGCACCGACACCGGCAAGAAAGTCATGGCCAGCGCTTCCAGCTCCTCGCTCAAGGAAGTGACCATGGAGCTGGGTGGCAAGTCCCCGCTGATCGTGTTCGAAGACGCCGACCTGGATCGCGCCGCCGACATCGCGATGATGGCCAACTTCTACAGCTCCGGTCAGGTCTGCACCAATGGCACTCGCGTGTTCGTGCCCAAGCACCTGCAAGCCGCCTTCGAAGCCAAGATCGTTGAGCGTGTGGCACGCATTCGCGTTGGCGACCCGCAAGACGAAAACACCAACTTCGGCCCGCTGGTCAGCTTCGCCCACATGGAAAGCGTGCTCGGCTACATCGCCAAAGGTAAGGAAGAAGGCGCTCGCGTGCTCTGCGGCGGCGACCGCCTGACCGACGGTGCATTCGCCAAGGGCGCCTACGTGGCCCCGACCGTGTTCACCGACTGCACCGACGAGATGACCATCGTGCGTGAAGAAATCTTCGGCCCGGTGATGAGCATCCTCACTTACGAAACCGAAGAAGAAGTGATCCGTCGCGCCAACGACACCGACTTCGGCCTGGCTGCGGGCCTTGTGACCAAGGACCTGAACCGCGCCCACCGCGTGATTCATCAGCTGGAAGCGGGTATCTGCTGGATCAACGCCTGGGGCGAGTCCGACGCGAAAATGCCGGTCGGTGGCTACAAGCAATCCGGTGTGGGCCGTGAGAACGGCATCAGCTCGCTGAACAACTTCACCCGCATCAAATCGGTACAGGTTGAGCTGGGCGACTACGCCTCGGTGTTCTGATAAGCGGCAAGCGGCAAGCTTCAAGCTGCAAGTAAAAGCAGTTTGGTTTGCCGCACTTCCCAGATACACCGCTCGCTGCTCTTTCTTGCAGCTTGAAGCTTAGAGCTAGCAGCTCTCAAGGAGACCCCCATGACTCAAGAATACGATTACATCATTGTGGGTGCCGGTTCCGCCGGTAACACCCTGGCGACCCGTCTGACTGAAGACGAAGGCGTCACCGTCCTGCTGCTGGAAGCCGGCGGCCCGGACTACCGTTTCGATTTCCGTACGCAAATGCCGGCCGCCCTGGCGTTCCCGCTGCAAGGCCGTCGCTACAACTGGGCCTACGAAACCGATCCAGAGCCTCACATGGACGGCCGCCGGATGGAATGCGGTCGCGGCAAGGGCCTCGGCGGCTCCTCGCTGATCAACGGCATGTGCTACATCCGTGGCAACGCCATGGACTACGACAACTGGTCGAAACTGCCGGGCCTGGAAAACTGGACCTACCTGGACTGCCTGCCGTATTTCCGCAAGGCTGAAACTCGCGACATCGGCCCCAACGACTACCACGGTGGCGACGGCCCGGTCAGCGTGACCACGCCTAAAGCCGGCAACAACCCGCTGTTCCACGCCATGGTTGAAGCAGGCGTGCAAGCCGGCTACCCGCGCACCGAAGACCTGAACGGCTACCAGCAGGAAGGCTTCGGCCCGATGGACCGTACCGTCACGCCGAACGGCCGTCGCGCCAGCACCGCGCGCGGTTACCTGGACACAGCCAAGAAGCGTTCGACCCTGACCATCGTCACCCACGCCCTCACCGACAAAGTGTTGTTCGAGGGCAAGCGTGCCGTGGGCGTGCGATATCTGATCGGTGCCGCCGAAGAGCGCGTTGAAGCCCGTGCGCGTAAAGAAGTGCTGGTGTGCAGCGGTGCAATCGCTTCGCCGCAGCTGCTGCAACGCTCCGGCGTGGGCCCGGCCAAACTGCTCGAAAGCCTGGACATTCCGGTAGTCCACGACCTGCCGGGCGTTGGTGAAAACCTGCAGGACCACCTTGAGCTGTACCTGCAATACGCGTGCACTCAACCGGTCTCGCTGTACCCATCGCTGCTCTGGTACAACCAGCCAGCCATCGGTGCCGAGTGGCTGTTCAACGGCACCGGCATCGGCGCCAGCAACCAGTTCGAAGCGGGCGGTTTTATCCGTACCCGTGAAGAATTCGATTGGCCGAACATCCAGTACCACTTCCTGCCGGTGGCGATTAACTACAACGGCAGCAACGGTGTGAAAGAACACGGTTTCCAGGCGCACATGGGCTCCATGCGTTCGCCAAGCCGTGGCCGCGTGCAACTGAAGTCGAAGAACCCACGGGATTACCCGAGCATCCTCTTCAACTACATGGCCACCGAGCAGGACTGGCAGGAATTCCGTGACGGCATCCGCCTGACCCGTGAAATCATGCAGCAGCCGGCGCTGGATCCCTACCGTGGCCGCGAGATCAGCCCGGGCATCGAAGTGCAAACCGATGAGCAGTTGGACAAGTTCATCCGCGAGCACGCCGAAACCGCGTTCCACCCGTCCTGCTCGTGCAAGATGGGCACCGACGAGATGGCGGTAGTGGACGGCGAAGGCCGTGTGCATGGCATGCAGGGCCTGCGGGTGGTCGATGCGTCGATCATGCCGATCATCACCACTGGCAACCTGAACGCGCCGACGATCATGATCGCCGAGAAAATCGCCGACAAGATCCGTGGCCGTCAGCCGCTGCCGCGCAGCACCGCCGACTACTACGTGGCAGGCGATGCGCCGGTGCGTGGCAAGCCGTTGCGTGAAGTGGGCCCGACTGCGCAGTAACTGAAACACTTTGTGGCGAGCGGGCTTGCCCCGCGATGGAGTGCGTAGCGCTCCCAAGATTTTTGGGACCGCTGCGCAGCCCAACGCGGAGCAAGCCCGCTCACCACAAGGGTTCACCTGCTACAAGTAGTCGCCCTCCTTGATCAGCTCCCAGCCCAGGCCTACTCTGTTTGCCTGCCTGCGCTGAGCCGCCCACAAGGAAGGCCCCATGTTCGATCACCACGCCACACTCAAAAAGCATTTCAGTGCCCTGCGCACCACCGCCGACTTCTTCTCGCTGCGTTATGTCCGCGAATCCGGCCAGTACCTGTCGGTACGCAAGAACGTCGCCGAACCGCCCCACCTGAACCACGACGAAGGCGCCATGCTCACCGTGCGTGTCAACGGTGTGGAAGCCTACGCCGCAACCCACGATATTTCCCTGCATGGCCTGCAAGCCGCCCTTGAGCGCGCCGAACAGCAAGCCCGGCGAATTTTGCCCCACGCCCTGCTCGACCTGCGCGACCAACACGTCTCCAGCGACGTCGCCGACTACCTGTCACCCAACCTTGCGCAAGCCTTCCCTTCCCTCAGCGATTGCTACCAATTGCTCGGTGATGAATCCGCCGCCGTGCCTCAGGACGAGCGCCTGGTGAACTGGGAAGTCAGCCTCGGCCTGACCCATGTCGAGCAGATCTACCTCAACAGTGCCGGCGCCGAGCTGCGCCAGGCCCAGCGCTTTGTGTTCCCCGGCGTCAATGTCACTGCCTACGACGGCAACGACAGCCAGTCGCGCACCCTTGGCGGCAGCAACTTCGGCCAGCAAGGCGGCTTTGATGTGATCGACCGCTTCGGCCTGGTCGGCGCTGCGCCGCGCATTGCCGACGAAGCCCTGCAACTGCTGCTGGCGCCGAACGCGCCCCAGGGCCCGCGCGACCTGCTCTTGATGCCCGACCAGATGATCCTGCAGATCCACGAGTCCATCGGCCACCCGCTGGAGCTGGACCGTATCCTCGGCGATGAGCGCAATTACGCCGGTACCAGCTTCGTCAAGGCCGAGGACTTCGGCCACCTGCAATACGGCTCCGAACTGCTCAACGTGACCTTCGACCCGGACATCCCCGAACAACTGGCCAGCTACAGCCATGACGATGACGGGACCCCGGCCAGCAAACAGTTCCTGATCCGCGAAGGTGTGCTGCTCAGGCCACTCGGCGGCGCGCTGTCGCAGTTCCGTGCCGGCCTGGGCGGCGTCGCCAACAGCCGCGCCAGCAGCTGGAACCGCCCGCCGATCGACCGCATGGCCAACCTGAATATCGAAGCCGGTGACCAGAGCCTGGCGCAACTGATTGGCGGCATCGAACACGGCATCCTGATGTCGACCAACCGTTCCTGGTCCATCGACGATGCGCGCAATAAATTCCAGTTCGGCTGCGAATGGGGCCAACTGATTGAAAACGGCGAACTCAAGGGCGTGGTGAAAAACCCCAACTACCGGGCGATTTCCGCGCAGTTCTGGCGCAACCTCAGCGCCGTGGGCGATGCCAGCACCTTCAAGGTCCTGGGCACGCCAAACTGCGGCAAAGGCGAACCCAACCAAGTGATCCGCGTCGGCCACGCGTCGCCGGCCTGTGTGTTCAGCAACGTTGACGTATTTGGGGGAGATGCCTGATGAACAACTTCAAGGCATTGGTGCAATGGCTCAAACAGGCCATCACCGACAAGGAACAATTCCACCTGGGCTATGCGGCCGAGTCGTCCGAGTTCGTGCGTTTCAACCACGCCAAGGTGCGCCAGGCCGGCCAGGTGCAACAGGCCAGCCTCAACCTGAAGCTGATCAACGATGGCCGCCACGCCGACCTCGGCATCACCCTCGCCGGTGATCCGGAGCTGGACCGCCAGCGCCTCGCCGAGGGCCTGCAACAGCTGCGCGAAACCCTGCCGCTGCTGCCCCACGATCCCTACCTGCTGCTCAACCACAACGCCTGGCAGAATCACAACGAACAGGACCTGCCATTGCCGGACCTGGCCCAGGTACTGGACGAAATCAGCCAGGCAGCCGCAGGTGTCGACCTCGTCGGGTTCTACGCCGCCGGCCCGATCAGCCGCGGCTTCGCCAGCTCGAACGGCGCGTTCGGCTGGCACCAGGCCAATAGCTTCAACTTCGACTTCAGCCTGTTCCACGCCAATGGCGAGGCTGTCAAAGCCAGCTACGCCGGCCATGCCTGGAACAGCGCCGAGTTCGCCCGGCGCTTCCAACTGGCCCGCGAACAGCTGGAATTCCTCGGCCGCCCGTTGCACGCGCTGGCACCCGGTGAATACCGCGCCTACCTGGCCCCGGCGGCGCTGGAAGAAATCATCAGCATCATCACCTGGGGCGGTTTCTCGGCCCAGGCCATCGCCAGCAAGGGCAGCTCCCTGCAACGCCTGTACGCCGGCGAGCAACACCTCAGCCCGCAGGTGACGGTGGACGAACAGGTCAGCGGCTCCCTGAGCCCGGCGTTTTCCAGCGAAGGCTACCCGCGCAGCGATGTCAGGTTGATCAACGCCGGCAAGGCCGACGGCCAACTGGTGAACTCGCGCAGCGCCGCCGAGTACGGCCTGAGTGCCAACGGCGCCAGCCGTGACGAATCCCCCAGCGCCTTGCAGATGGCAGCGGGCACCCTCGCCCAGGCCGACATCCTCAAGCAACTGGGCACCGGTTTGTACATCAGCAACCTGTGGTACCTGAACTACTCCGACCTGCCGGCCGCCCGCCTGACCGGCATGACGCGCTTCGCCACGTTCTGGGTGGAAGACGGCGAGATCAAGGCGCCGGTCAGCACCATGCGCTTTGATGACAGCGTGTTCCAGTTGCTCGGTGCGCAGCTGGAAGCACTGACCGCTGATCGGGAACTGCTGCTGTCGGCCAGCACGTATGGCCAGCGCAACACCGCCTCCAACCTGCTGCCAGGCGCCCTGGTCAAACGCCTGACCCTGACCTTATAAGCACCGCCAGTCCCGGTGGGAGCTGGCTGGCCTGCGATAGCATCACCGCGGTGTCACTGATACACCCTGGTGCCTGCAGCGCAGGCAAGCCACTTCCCACACTGCTTTGCAGTGCTTTCAGCCACTGCATTTCGTCCCTTCCTACCGACAATTCCCATCTCACCCGTCTCTGCGTGCGGCCGGTTGTCGCCCGCAAAAAACCTCGTTATAACGGTTAGTGGCACCCCGCCACTAACCCCACGTGCGCGCACGTGATGCACGACCTTGCCTGGATTGGGCAAGCTGGAGCGTTGACATGAACCATGGAAGTTTTGTCATTGAAAAGCTGTTCAAGCACTACAACGTTCATGTTGAGCAGCTGGGAAACGATTCGGAAAAGAACACCGTGCTGATGGTCAATGGAGCGCTGTCCACCACGCGCTCCTTTGCCCGGACCAGCAAATGCCTGGCCGAGCACTTCAATGTGCTGCTGTTCGACCTGCCGTTCTCCGGCTATTCGCGCGAACACAACACCGACCTCGACCTGGTGACCAAGGACGACGAGGTGCAGATCCTGCGGGCCCTGGTCGAACGCTTCGAGGTCAATCACCTGGTGTCGGCCTCCTGGGGCGGCATCTCGACACTGCTGACCCTGGCGCACAATCCGCCCTCCATCGAAAGCTCGGTGGTGATGGCCCTGGCACCCAACCTCAACCAGGCGATGCTCGATTATGTAGAGCGCGTACGCGTGCTGATCGAGGCCGATGACAAATCCGCCGTCGGCCACTTGCTCAACGAGACGGTGGGCAAGTACCTGTCGCCGCGCCTCAAGCGCAACAACCATCGTCACCTGTCGAACATGGCCACCACCGAATACCGCCAGGCGCGCTTTCATATCCATCAGGTACTCGCGCTGGGGGATGGCAACTACCTGCCGGCCCTCACCCGCATCGAGACGCCGGTGCACTTCATCAACGGCACGCTGGACGAATACACCCCCGCCGCAGAAGCCCGGTTATTCAAACAGTATGTCGGGCGCAGCAGCTTTGCCGTGGCGGAACACACCGGCCATTTGCTTGACCTGGAATCCCGTGAGGCGGCCCTGGCGGTGCACCGTGCCTTGTTGGATTTCCTGGTGGGAGAGCATGCAACGATGTCGGATTTAGACGAACCGCCAGTGGGAAAAGGAGCGACGGATGGCGCATAATCGCCGACACATAGCCTGCTAACAAAAAGGTCACCTATGCCGAATCGCGCCCCTCTCGATGCCAAGACCGCCCGCTGGCTACCCTGGGTGGTCGCGATTGCCTTCTTCATGCAATCGCTGGATGGGACGATTCTGAACACGGCATTGCCGGCCATGGCCCGCGACCTCGCAGAGAACCCGCTGCGCATGCAAGGGGTGGTGATCGCCTACATGCTCACCGTCGCCTTGCTGATCCCGGCGTCGGGCTGGGTTGCCGACCGTTTCGGCACCAAACGCATCTTTTTCGGCGCGATCATGCTGTTCAGCATCGGCTCATTGTTGTGTGCACTGTCGAGCAGCCTGACCATGCTGGTCGGCGCGCGGGTGATCCAGGGCCTGGGTGGCGCGCTGATGCTGCCGGTCGGCCGGCTCGTGGTGCTGCGCGCCTACCCCCGCTCCGAGCTGGTGCGCATCATGGGTTTCATCACCATCCCCGGCCTGCTTGGCCCGCTGCTTGGCCCGACCATGGGCGGCTGGATGGTGCAATACCTGACCTGGCACTGGATCTTCCTGATCAACCTGCCGGTAGGCATGATCGGTTGCTACGCCGTGTGGAAATTCATTCCCGACCTGCGCGGCAGCGAGCGCACGCGCTTTGATGGCGTCGGGTTTCTGCTGTTCGGCGCGGCAATGGTGCTGATCACTATCGCCATGGAGGGCCTGGGCGAACTGCACTTGCCGCACCTGCGCGTGATGTTGCTGCTGTTCGGCGGGCTGGCGTGCCTGGCGGCGTACTGGCTGCGCGCCGGGCATATCGAGAACCCGCTGTTTTCGCCCGTGCTGTTCAAGACCCGCACGTTCGCCGTGGGCATCCTCGGCAACCTGTTCGCGCGCCTGGGCAGCGGCGCCCTGCCGTTCCTGGTGCCGTTGCTGTTGCAGGTAGCGCTGGGCTACTCGCCGTCCGAAGCCGGCATGAGCATGCTGCCGCTGGCGGCGGCGGCGATGTTTGCCAAGTCCATCGCCCGGCCGCTGATCGAGCGCCTGGGTTACCGAGTGGTGCTGACCGGCAACACCCTGGCTTTGGGCATCATGCTCGCGAGCATGGGCCTGGTCAGTGAACACACGCCCTACCCACTGCTGCTGGGCATGCTGGCGATACTGGGCGCGATCAACTCGCTGCAGTTCACCGCGATGAACACCGTCACCCTGATCGACCTCGACGACGCCCAGGCCAGCAGCGGCAACAGTTTGCTCTCGGTAGTGGCGCAGTTGTCCCTGAGCCTGGGGGTGGCCTGTGCAGGCGCGTTGCTCGGTGGCTTTACCGCCGAAGCCGGCAACGACGGGGTCGACAGTGTGCTCGGCGCCTTCCAGCTGACCTTCCTGACCGTGGGCATCATGGCGATGCTGGCTGCTGCGATCTTCCTGCAGCTGTCGCCCAAAGACGGCAAACGCGTGGTCAGCCGCGAGCACGACATCGAGCATTGAAGCCGCTGCAAGCGTGCCGCTTGCAGCTCATCAGTTGCCGCTGTCCCCCACCCCCTTGTCTGGAACATGCGAAAAAACCCACGGGGGGCTGCTACACTGCGCAACATTTTGTTTTGCAGAGCCAGTCCCGTGACTACCATCGCCACCGCTTTTAATACTTTGCCGCTTTCCGCCGCCATGCTGGCTAACCTCGACTCGCTGGGTTATGTCGAGATGACGCAGATCCAGGCGCAAAGCTTGCCGGTGATCCTCAAGGGGCTGGACCTGATCGCCCAGGCCAAGACCGGCAGCGGCAAGACCGCGGCCTTCGGCATCGGCCTGCTGAACCCGATCAACCCGCGCTACTTCGGCTGCCAGGCCCTGGTAATGTGCCCGACCCGCGAGCTGGCCGACCAGGTCGCCAAGGAAATCCGCCGCCTGGCCCGCGCCGAAGACAACATCAAGGTGCTGACGCTGTGCGGCGGCGTGTCCCTCGGCCCGCAGATCGCTTCCCTGGAACATGGCGCCCACGTCATCGTCGGCACCCCGGGCCGGATCCAGCAGCACTTGCGCAAAGGCTCACTGGTACTCGACGGCTTGAACACGCTGATCCTCGATGAAGCCGACCGCATGCTCGACATGGGTTTCTACGACGCCATCGAAGACATCATCAGCAAGACCCCGGCCCGTCGCCAGACCCTGCTGTTCTCGGCCACCTACCCGGTGAGCATCAAGCAGCTGGCGTCGAAATTCATGCGTGCGCCGCAGCAAGTGAAGGCCGAGGCGTTTCACTCCGACGACCAGATCGAGCAGCGTTTCTACGAGATTTCCCCGGAAGAACGCATGGACGCCGTGACCAAGGTGCTGGCGCATTTCCGCCCGGCATCCTGCGTGGCGTTCTGCTTCACCAAGCAGCAGGTGCAGGAAACCGTGGATCACCTGACGGCCAAGGGCATTTCTGCCGTCGGCCTGCATGGCGACCTGGAGCAGCGCGACCGTGACCAGGTGCTGGCGATGTTTGCCAACCGCAGCACCTCGGTACTGGTCGCCACCGACGTTGCCGCCCGTGGCCTGGACATTGACTCGCTGGACATGGTGATCAACGTCGAGCTGGCCCGTGACTCGGAAATCCACATCCACCGCGTCGGCCGTACCGGGCGTGCGGGCGAGACCGGCATCGCCATCAGCCTGGTAGCACCGTCCGAGGCGCACCGCGCCCAGGCCATCGAGCAGCTGCAGAAATCGCCGCTGAACTGGGACCAGCTGGACAACCTCAAGCCACAAAGCGGCGGCCCGCTGCTGCCGCAGATGAGCACCCTGTGCATCGCCGCCGGCCGTAAGGATAAGGTTCGCCCGGGCGATATCCTCGGCGCCTTGACCGGTGAAGCGGGCATCCCGGGTGCGCAGGTCGGCAAGATCGCCATCTTCGACTTCCAGGCGTTTGTAGCCGTGGAGCGTGGGATCGCCAAGCAGGCGCTGCAGCGCTTGAACGACGGCAAGATCAAAGGCCGTTCGCTGCGCGTGCGGATCCTGTAAAAAAAACCGCGTTCCTATTGAAGGAACCGAATCAATGTGGGAGCCGGGCTTGCCCGCGATGCAGGCGACTCGGTCTGAAAGATTGACCGAGTTGATGCCATCGCAGGCAAGCCAGCTCCCACTTTTGATTGCATTTCAGATCAATATTTTTGTGAGGACATTGCTGTGCGCTCGACCGAAGTTGTGATCATTGGCGCCGGCGCCGCAGGCTTGATGTGCGCACTGACCGCCGCCGGGCGTGGGCGCAAGGTGATGTTGATCGACCATGCCAACAAGGCCGGCAAGAAGATCCTGATGTCCGGTGGTGGCCGCTGCAACTTCACCAATATGTACACCGAGCCGGCCAACTTCCTCTCGCACAACGCACACTTCTGCAAATCCGCCCTGGCCCGCTATACCCAGTGGGATTTCATCGGGCTGGTGGCCAAGCACGGCGTGCCATACCACGAGAAAAAACTCGGCCAGCTGTTCTGCGACAACAAGTCCAGCGACATCCTCGGCATGCTCTTGGATGAGTGCATCCAGACCGGCGTGAGCCTGCACCTGGACACCTCCATCGAAGAAATCGCCAAGCTCGACAACGGCTATCAGCTGCAGACCACCCTGGGTGAGTTGCGCTGCGAGTCCCTGGTGATTGCCACAGGCGGCCTGTCGATTCCGACACTTGGCGCCACCGGCTTTGGTTATCAGGTGGCCAAGCAGTTCGGTCACGAGCTGCTGCCGACCCGCGCGGGGCTGGTGCCGTTCACCATCACCGACCAGCTCAAGGAATTGTGCGGCGAGCTGTCCGGCACCTCGGTGGATTGCCTGGTCAGCTGCAACGGCCAGAGCTTTCGCGAGAACCTCCTGTTTACCCACCGTGGCCTGAGCGGCCCGGCGATCCTGCAGATTTCCTCGTACTGGGAGTCCGGCGATACCGTGGAGATCAACCTGCTGCCCGATCACGACGCCCACAGCTGGCTGCAACAGCAACAAGTCGAGCGTCCCAACAGCGAGTTGAAAACCCTGCTGGGAGAGATCTTCACCAAGAAGATGGCCAACCTGCTGGCGGAAACCTGGTTCGTATCCAAGCCCATGAAGCAATACACCCATGCCGAAGTGGCCGATATCGCGCAAAAACTCGCGAGCTGGCAACTGGTGCCGGCGGGCACCGAAGGCTATCGCACCGCCGAGGTGACGCTGGGTGGCGTGGACACGCGGGAAGTCTCGTCGAAAACCATGGAGTCGCTGAAAAGCCCCGGGTTGTACTTCATTGGGGAAGTGCTGGATGTGACCGGTCACCTGGGCGGGTTCAATTTCCAGTGGGCGTGGGCATCCGGCTACGCCGCCGCGCAGTACGCCTGAAGCGCGTACTCGGTCAAACTGTGGGGGCTGGCTTGCCTGCGATAGCGGTGGTGAATTCACCGCCGTCATCGCAGGCAAGCCCGCTCCCACATTCGTTTTGGGGTGGCACTCAAAAATATGCAATGAGATGTGATCGCTACGCTTGCCGTGACGTCACTGATGGCTCAATTTAGCGGCATCGTCCCGGAAGACTCCAGCCTTCATGTCATCGACCTCGTTCAAGCAGTCCATGCGGCGCCTGTGGGCGCTGGATAAATTCAGTTACAGCGTTCGGGTATTCATCGCCCTCACCGGCAGCATGGCGCTGTGCTGGTACCAGGATGAAATGACGCTGCTGATCCCGCTGTTCCTGGGGATTATCGCCAGCGCCCTGGCCGAGACCGACGACAGTTGGCAAGGCCGCCTGAATGCCCTGGCGGTGACGCTGGTGTGTTTCAGCATTGCCGCGCTGTCGGTGGAGTTGCTGTTCCCCTACCCCTGGATCTTCGCGATCGCCCTGGCGCTGGCCAGTTTCTGCCTGACCATGCTCGGCGCCCTCGGCGAGCGCTACGGGGCGATTGCGTCGGCGACGCTGATCCTGTCGGTCTACACCATGATCGGCGTTGACCAGCGCGGTGGCGCGGTTTCCGATTTCTGGCACGAACCGCTGCTGCTGGTGGCGGGAGCTGCCTGGTATGGCGTGCTTTCGGTGCTGTGGCAGGCGCTGTTTTCCAACCAACCGGTGCAGCAGAGCCTGGCGCGGCTGTTCCGCGAACTGGGGCGCTACCTCAAGCTCAAGTCATCCCTGTTCGAACCGATCCGTCAACTGGATGTGGAAGCGCGCCGCCTGGAATTGGCCCAGCAGAACGGCCGGGTGGTCGCGGCGCTGAATGCGGCGAAGGAAATCATCCTGCACCGTGTGGGCAATGGTCGCCCAGGCTCGAAGGTCAGTCGCTACCTGAAGCTGTACTTCCTGGCCCAGGACATCCACGAGCGCGCCAGCTCATCGCATTATCCCTACAACGCCCTGGCCGAGGCGTTCTTCCACAGCGATGTGCTGTTCCGCTGCCAGCGCCTGCTGCGCCAGCAAGGCAAGGCGTGCCAGGCCCTGGCCGAGTCGATCCAACTGCGCCAGCCGTTCATCTATGACGACAGCTTCGCCGAGGCCCTGGGCGACCTGAACGCATCGCTGGAACACCTGCGCATCCAGAGCAACCCGGCCTGGCGCGGCCTGCTGCGCTCGTTGCGCGCCCTGGCGGCCAACCTGTCGACCCTCGACCGCCTGCTCGGCGACGCCAGCAACCCCGACGCCCTGGCCGACGCCACCGACAGCAACCTGCTGGACCGCGCGCCGCGCAACCTCAAGGAAATGTGGACGCGCCTGCGCACCCAGCTCACGCCGACGTCGCTGCTGTTTCGCCACGCCTTGCGCCTGGCCCTCGCCTTGACCGTCGGCTACGGCATGCTCCACGCGATCCACGCCTCCCAAGGCTACTGGATCATCCTCACCACCCTGTTCGTGTGCCAGCCCAACTACGGCGCGACCCGGCGCAAACTCGGCCAGCGGATCATCGGCACCGCCATCGGCCTCACCGTGGCCTGGGCACTGTTTGATCTGTTCCCCAGCCCGCTGGTGCAATCGATGTTTGCCATCGCCGCCGGCCTGGTGTTCTTTATCAACCGCACCACGCGCTACACCCTGGCCACGGCGGCAATCACCCTGATGGTGCTGTTCTGCTTCAACCAGGTGGGCGATGGCTACGGGCTGTTCCTGCCGCGCCTGTTCGATACCTTGCTCGGCAGCCTGATCGCCGGCCTGGCGGTGTTCCTGTTCCTGCCGGACTGGCAGGGCCGACGCCTGAACAAAGTGCTGGCCAACACCCTGACCTGCAACAGCATTTACCTGCGCCAGATCATGCAGCAGTACGCCGCCGGCAAGAGCGACGACCTCGCTTACCGCCTGGCCCGGCGCAATGCGCACAACGCCGACGCAGCCCTGTCCACCACCCTGGCGAATATGCTGATGGAGCCCGGACACTTTCGTAAGGAGGCCGATGTGGGCTTCCGCTTCCTGGTGTTGTCGCACACCTTGCTCAGCTACTTGTCGGGCCTGGGCGCGCACCGCGAAACCCAGCTGCCAGCCGAAGTACGCGAGCATTTGATCGACGGTGCCGGTAACAGCCTGGCGGCGAGCATTGATGAAATCGCCACCGGGCTGGCGAACAAGCAGCCGATTGCGATCCAGAGCGATGCCGAAGAAGCGCTGGCGGCGGACCTGGAGCAGATGCCGGATGAGATCGATGAAGGCCAGCGGTTGGTGCAGACGCAGTTGGCGCTGATCTGCCGGCAGTTGGGGCCGTTGCGCACCTTGGCGGCGCATTTGATCAAAGACACCCGCGCGGCTTAGGTCGCTACCCCCGTAGGCGCCGGCTTGCCGGCGATAGGGCCCCCAAGGACGCTACATCCCATGCTGCCGCATCAATCGCGCATAACTGCCATCAGCCTTCATCTTGGCAATCTCCCGATCAAAGCTGGCAACGATCTGCTCATGCTGCGGGTTCTTCAGGCTGACCAGAATATGCAGGCTGTTTTCACTCAGCGGCTTGGGTAGAAACTCCACCGCATTGCGCACCCGCGCCGATTCGCGCGCCAGGTAATAACGCGCCACGTATTCATCTTCCACTGTCAGCCGCACCCGCTGCGCCGCGAGCATGCGCACGGCCATGGCGAAGTTATGCACAGGGACTTTCTGCAACTGTGCATCCGCATCGAACGCCGCCGAATAGGCATAGCCGCGCACCACCGCGACGGGGTAGTCGTGCAGTTGCTCAAGGGTCTGGAAGTCGATGGGGTCGTCGTGGCGCTTGATGAAGCGCACACGGTTAAGCAGGTATTCGCCGGAGAACTGGCCCAGTTTCGTACGGGCATCGTCGTACCAGGCATTGACCAGCACGTCATAGCGGCCATCGCCGACGCCCATCAGCGCACGGGCCCAGGGCACTTGTTCGAAATCGCTGGCGTAGCCCGCGCGAGCCAGGGCCGTGCTGACAATGTCGGTAGCCAGCCCGCCGTTGATCAAGGTGGCATCGGTAAAGGGTGGCCAGGCATCCGCCACCAGGCGCAGACGCTGAGCGAACGCAGGCGTCGCCAGCAACACCACTCCAATCAAAGCAACGACACGAGTGAATCGCAGCATGCTCAAAGTCCTTGGCGGGCACTTGTTCCAGGCGGTGCCTGAGGTTCTAACAGTAGCTCAGATTACACAAAGAAACGGGCAGCGAATGCACTCAATGATGGCAAATTGATTTCACTCACAAAAATAGCTGATTTAGACAGACTCACCCGCCGCGCTTACTATCCAGACCTGACACTTATGCGAGAACACACCATGACAGTTGATTGGGTCTGCAAACATCACGACGAGCTGGGCAAAGAGCAGCTATACGCCATCATGCGCCTGCGCAACGAAGTGTTTGTCGTCGAGCAGAAATGCATTTACCAGGACCTCGACGGGCAGGACTTGTCGGGCGACACCCATCACCTCATGGCCTGGCAGGACAATGAACTGGTGGCCTACCTGCGCCTGCTGGACCCGGAGTTCCAGGGTGGTGATGTGGTGATCGGCCGCGTGATCGTCGCACCGGTGGCGCGCGGCACCGGGCTGGGGCATCGGATGATGACCGAAGCGCTCAAGCAAATCGCTGATATCTGGCCCGAGACGCCGATTTTTCTCTCGGCCCAGGCGCACCTGCAGGGCTATTACGGGCAGTATGGCTTTGTGGTGGCGGGTGAGGAGTATCTGGAAGATGACATTCCACACATCGGCATGCGCCGCGACTGAGAGCCTCATCGCAGGCAGCTCCCACACATCAAAAGGTGGGAGCAGCCAATCAAGCTTCAGCGAAGCGGCGGCATGGGCGATAGGGGTTGGCCCCTCGCGATCCCTGTGGGAGCTGGCTTGCCTGCGATGGCGCCAGCGCACTCACCACCGACCTTCAGGGATACCCCAGCACCTGCTTCACCGACGCCAGATTCGCCTCGATCCACCGCCGATCAATCGCACCCCAGTCGCGAATCCGGTAATGCCCGGCATGGTTGCGGGCGCCGTCTTCCTGCTCGAACTCACACACGATATCCAGGTCCGCCAACGCCGCAATCGTGTCCTGCGCGGTGCGCCGGGGCATGCCGGTGGCGTCGGTCAGGGCCGGTACGCTGCTGGCCTGGCCGCTGTCGATCAGGTAGGCCACGTACAGGCGGCGGTAGAAGCTGCTCTTGGTCTTGCTCACATCCATGGTCGGTCGCCTTGTGCGGTCAGGGTTTGCCCTGCAGGTCGCGATACGTGAGGTACACCCGCAGGTCGAATTCCACCTGATGGTAGCCGGGCATCATGTATTCGCAGAGTTTATAGAACGCCTTGTTGTGGTCCGATTCCTTGAAGTGTGCCAGCTCGTGCACCACGATCATGCGCAGAAATTCCGGCGCGGCCTCTTTAAACAGCGCGGCGATGCGAATCTCTTTCTTGGACTTGAGGTTGCCGCCCTGCACCCGCGAAATCGTGGTGTGCAGGCCGAGGGCGCGATGGGTCAGGTCCAGGCGGTTATCGAACAGCACCTTGTCGATGGCCGGCGCGTTGCGCAGGTGTTCCTGTTTCAAGGCCAGGGCATACGCGTACAGGGCCTTGTCGCTCTGCACGGCATGGCGTTCGGGGTAGCGCTGCTCCAGGTAGGCGCCCAATTGGTCCTTGGCGATCAATTGGCGCACTTGCTCTTGAAGGGCAGCGGGGTAGGCCTGGAGGTATTTCAGCGCGGTCATGGGGTATGGCAACAGAATTCGGAAGGTCGCCAGTGTAACGAATTCAGCGCAAGCGAGTGCGTGACCAGTCGACCACTTCCTCGGCCATCAACGGCTGCGCCGCCCAGGAACCCTGGATAAACGCGCAACCATTGGTCTTGAGCCAGTGGGCTTGCTCGGGGGTTTCCACGCCTTCGGCCACCACCAGCACATCAAAATGCCCGCACAGCTCGATGATGCTGCGCGCCATCGCGGCGTCGCGTGCCGAGCCCGGCAGGCGTGCGACCAATTGCGGATCGAGTTTGAGCGTATCGAACGCCAGGTCGCGCAGGTGGGCCAGGGAGCACTGGCCGGCGCCAAAGTCATCGAGGGCAATGCGCACGCCGATCCGACGCAGCAACTTGAGCTGTTTGGCGGACTCTTCCAGGTTGCTCATCAAGCAGTCCTCGCCGATTTCCACCTCCAGCTGCCGCGCCTGCAGCCCATGTCGCTCGAGTACCTGCTGCAGTTGGTTGGCCAGGTTGGGCATATTGAACTGGCTGCTGCTCAGGCTCACGCTCAACACCAGCTCATCGTCGAACGTGGCTTGCCACGCCTGGCGCTGGGCAGCGACCTGCTGGTAGATCCAGGCACTCAATTGGCTGATCAACCGCGCCTCTTCCAACAATGGCAGGAACAACCCCGGCGGCACATCGCCGACACTCGGGTGCTGCCAGCGCAACAGCGCCTCGACGCCGCGCAGACGTCCGTCTGCCAGCGACACCTGAGGCTGATACACCAGGGTGAAGTCCTTGTTTTGTATGGCGGTGCGCACGCTGTCTTCGAGCATCAGGCGCGAACGGGCGCGGCCGTTCATTTCCTGATCGTAATAGCGATATTGCTGACGCCCCGCACGCTTGGCTTCGTACATGGCGATGTCGGCAGCGCGCAGCAGGCCATTGAGGTCCGAACCACAGTCCGGAAAAATCGCGATACCAATGCTCACACCCAGCATCACATCCAGGCCATCCACCTGCTGGCAAATCGAAACCCGGTCGATCAGTTTTTCCGCAATCTTCGCCGCCTGCTCCGGGAACTCCAGCTCCAGCAACGCGGTAAATTCATCCCCACCCATGCGGCCCAGAACGTCACCGGAGCGCAGGCAACCCTGCAATTGCTCCGAGACCCAGCGCAGCACCCGGTCGCCGGCGTCATGACCCAGGGAGTCGTTGACTCGTTTGAAGCCATCGAGATCCAGATAGAGCAGCACCAGGCAATGTTCCGCGCGCTCGCTGCGCAGCAAGGTGTTCTCGACGGTCTGGTAGAAGCCGCGCCGGTTCAGCAGGCCGGTCAGCGGGTCGGTGACCGCCTGGAACTCCAACTGCTGATGCAGGTGACGCACCTCGGACATGTCCAGCACGGTCACCACCATGGCCTTCTGTTCGGTCGGCAACGGCGCACACGACAACGCCACCGGCACTTGCTGGCCACGGCCGGTGCGCAGGATGGCGTCGTGCAGGCGCCAGGTTTCGCCCTTGCGAAACCCGGCATACATCTGCGACTCCAGCCACGTAGGGACATGCGGTTTTTGCAGGAAGCCGAGGAATTCCTGGCCCTGCAGCTCATGGATCGTGGCATTGAGCAGGCGCGAGATCGCCGGGTTGGCGTATTCGATCACCCCACCTTCGCTCACCACCAGGATGCCTTCGGCGGCGTTATCCAGCACCGAGGCGTTGAAGGCGCGCGCCGATTCCAGGTCATGACTCAGGCGCTGCAAGGCCCGGCGGTTACGCTGGTGCTCCAGCAACGCCTGGACCTTGGGCTTGAGGATATGCGGGTCGAAGGGTTTGAACAGGTAGTCGATGGCGCCACTGGCGTAGCCTTCCAGCACAGCAGCCGGGGATTGGGCATTGGCACTCAGGAAGATGATCGGCGTCATGCAAGTGCGCTGGCTGCCGCGCATCAGGCGGGCGACTTCAAAGCCGTCCATGCCGGGCATCATCACGTCGAGCAGCACCAGGTCGACCTCATGTACCAGCAGCAACTCAAGGGCTTCCAGGCCGGAACCGGCGGTGACTACCTGCCAGTCTTCCCGCTGCAAAAGTGCGCGCATGCTGATCAGGTTTTCCGGGTAGTCATCGACCACCAAAAGAACCGAACTGCTATCGCCGTGGTGTGGAGCGCATTCCATGCTACATCTCTTCCTTGGGAGCCCACTCCGGTCACTTCTGGGAGAAAACCCGGACAAACACTGAGGCCTCACTCTAGCCCCGGTTCCGAAAAATCAGAAGTAACCTCAGTGCCATCATTGCGCCAAAGCTCAGGAAGCCGACTAACGGTCAGTGCCTGCAGCCCACGGTTCATGGGAAACATGGCTTTTTGGCATTCCTCTGGCGCCAATAATTTGCCAGCGATTAATTAACAAGCGGAGGACTACGGCCTATAAAGAACCTGTCTGGCCTAAGGGCCATAGCCTACACCCCTCTGTAAAAAGGCCTACGCCATGATCGACCTCTCTACCTGGAACCTGAGCATTCCCGTTGGCTCGCCCCCCGCGACCATCGACACCCCGAAACTGCTTAGCGGCTTCAAGGACCAATATTTCCAGGCCGAAGGCAGCAACGTACAATTCTGGACCCCCGTCACCGGTACCCGCACCGAAAACGCCGTCTACCCGCGCAGCGAACTGCGCGAAACCTACGCCGACGGCCGCTTGCGCAACTGGACCTACCCCGACGCCGACAATTTCCTGCGCGCCACCCTGGCCGTCAACCAGGTGCCCTCCAGCGGCAAGATCGTCATCGGCCAGATTCACGCCTATGACAGCCAGAAACCGCTGATCAAGCTGGAGTATCAATTCAAGGAAAAAACCCAGACCGGCAACATCGTCGCCAAAGTGCGCATGCGCCCGGACGAGGACGAAGGCCGGGTGATCATCGTCGCCTCGAATGTGCCGCTGGAAAAAACCTTCACCTACGTCATCAACCTGAACAAGGCCGGGCTGCTAAGTGTGTATGCCGCCGACGGTGAGTGGAACGAGCGCATCGGCGCAGCGTGGGGTGCCAAGCCGCTGTACTTCAAGGCCGGCGCGTATGTGCAGGACAACAGTGGCAACAGCAAGGAAGGCGCGCGGGTGACGTTTGCGAAGTTGGACATTGATCACGACTGAGCGGCATCTCATCTCAAGACCCTCAAGCGCGTGCCCGTAGTGGCCCGGCTTGCCGGCGATGGCGTGCGCAGGGTCGTCCTCAGGCTTCAGGCGCCCATCGCCGGCAAGCGGGGCGCCTGCACATTAAGCGTCGCGCATAAAAAAACCCGCATTTCTGCGGGTTTTTTATTAACGCTTAGGCTTAGTTCACCTTGGCGTTCAACTCACCTTTCAGGTAACGCTGGTACATCGCTTCCAGGGAGATCGGCTTGATCTTCGAAGCGTTGCCCGCAGTACCGAAGGCTTCATAACGCGCGATACATACGTCACGCATGGCCGTCACGGTAGCGCCGAAGAATTTGCGTGGGTCAAATTCGCTCGGGTTGGTGGCCATCAGGCGACGCATCGCACCGGTGGAGGCCAGGCGCAGGTCGGTGTCGATGTTGACCTTGCGCACGCCGTACTTGATGCCTTCGACGATTTCTTCAACCGGTACGCCGTAGGTTTCTTTGATGTCACCGCCGTACTGGTTGATGATCGCCAGCCACTCTTGCGGAACCGAGGAAGAGCCGTGCATCACCAGGTGGGTGTTAGGGATGCGCTTGTGGATTTCCTTGATGCGGTCGATGGCCAGCACGTCGCCGGTAGGCGGCTTGGTGAACTTGTAGGCGCCGTGGCTGGTGCCGATGGCGATGGCCAGGGCATCAACCTGGGTCTTCTTGACGAAGTCGGCGGCTTCTTCCGGATCAGTCAGCATCTGGCTGTGATCCAGCACACCTTCGGCGCCGATGCCGTCTTCTTCACCGGCCATGCCGGTTTCCAGGGAACCCAGGCAGCCCAGCTCGCCTTCAACCGAAACGCCGCAGGCGTGCGCCATGGCCACGGTTTGTTGGGTGACGCGGACGTTGTATTCGTAGTCGGTCGGGGTCTTGCCGTCTTCACCGAGGGAGCCGTCCATCATCACCGAGCTGAAGCCCAGCTGGATGGAACGCTGGCACACGTCCGGGCTGGTGCCGTGGTCCTGGTGCATGCACACCGGGATATGCGGGAATTCTTCGATCGCGGCGAGGATCAGGTGACGCAGGAACGGGGCACCGGCGTATTTGCGCGCACCGGCCGAAGCCTGGACGATCACCGGGGAGTCTGTCTTGTCAGCGGCTTCCATGATGGCGCGCATCTGCTCAAGGTTGTTGACGTTAAAGGCTGGGACGCCGTAGCCGAACTCGGCTGCGTGGTCCAGCATTTGACGCATGCTGATAAGTGCCATTGTGTTGTCTCTCCCGGTCGAGGGTCGTTAATCGTGCAAGCCTGCCGTAGCGGCGGCTGCTATTCAAGTTATTGCAGGTCAGGGTGAGTGCATCTGACCGGCTGAATCGTTATTGCTGATGAGCTGGACTTAAATTCCAATCGGAAACACCGCTTTCGCGGGCAAGCCAGTTCCCACATTTGATCTTCAGTGATCTCACTATTGGGCCTTGCAGCCGCGCCCGATCAAATCATCAGTGGCGACCCAGTAAACCAGGCCTTCCTCACCTTTTGTGTGGAACGCCAACTGGTCGTTGCTATAAAGCACGCCCGAGGCGGCAACGTCCTGTTTAAGGCGATAAACCTGGTCCGAACCACCGAGGCGAACATCCACCTCGTTGCGGGCCTGGTTGGCAAAGCGCCAGTTCACCTCGGCCTTGCTGTCGCAAATCCAAGTGGTCCATTTATCGGCAGGCTCTGCCTTGTTGAACATGTTCATGCTGCTGCAACCGGCCAGAAGGGCCAGGGCTGCCAGGGCGAAAACGCCTTTCATTGCCAATCCTCGAACGACGGCCCAAAGCGCCGTCATTGCTGTCGGTTAGTTGATCTGACCCGTCAAGGGCAACCCTGTTCCTGACCGTTGGGCGCGGCGTCGTATTTCTCCAGCCGCTCGTTGCCGATGCGCTTGTTGATCACCGGCATGGTCTCGGCCTGCCAGCCCGCCTGATAACAGCTCTTTTTCTGCGCCGGGGCAGACTTATCCGCCTCCGGCACACTGCTTGGCGTGCTGCCGCAGCCGGCCAACAGGCCCGCCGCGATCATCAATGCCAACGGCTTGATCATGGGAATACTCCTTTTCCGGATCACGAGCCTCAGCCTTTGGCTCGGGTTTCCAGCACTTCAACGGCCGGCAGGACTTTGCCTTCGACGAACTCGAGGAACGCGCCGCCACCGGTAGAAATGTAGGAGATCTGGTCAGCAACGCCATATTTATCGATGGCGGCCAGGGTGTCGCCACCACCGGCAATGGAGAACGCCGAGCTTTCGGCAATAGCCTTGGCCAGCACTTTGGTGCCGTTGCCGAACTGGTCGAACTCGAACACGCCGACCGGGCCGTTCCACAGGATGGTCTGCGAGGCTTTCAGCAGTTCAGCGAAGTTCGCCGCGGTTTGTGGGCCGATATCCAGGATCATGTCGTCGGCAGCCACATCAGCAATCAGCTTGACGGTAGCTTCGGCGCTTTCAGCGAATTCCTTGGCCACGACCACGTCGACCGGCAATGGCACGCTGACTTTGGCGGCGATGGCGCGGGCGGTGTCGAGCAGGTCCGGCTCGTACAGCGACTTGCCTACCGGATGGCCGGCGGCGGCCAGGAAGGTGTTGGCAATGCCGCCGCCGACGATCAACTGGTTGCAGATCTGGCTGAGGCTGTTGAGCACGTCCAGCTTGGTCGAGACCTTGGAGCCGGCCACGATGGCGGCCATTGGTTGTGCCGGCGCACCCAGGGCCTTGCCCAATGCATCCAGTTCAGCGGCCAGCAGTGGGCCAGCAGCGGCGACCTTGGCGAACTTGGCCACGCCGTGGGTCGAACCTTCGGCGCGGTGGGCGGTGCCGAAGGCGTCCATCACAAACACGTCGCACAGCGCAGCGTACTGCTGGGCCAGTTCGTCGCTGTTCTTTTTCTCGCCTTTGTTGAAGCGCACGTTTTCGAACAGCACGATGTCGCCGGCCTTCACGTCGACGCCACCCAGGTAATCAGCGACCAGTGGCACGTCGCGACCCAAGGCCTTGCTCAGGTAGTCGGCTACCGGCTTGAGGCTGTTCTCGGCGGAGAACTCACCCTCGGTCGGACGACCCAGGTGCGAGCAGACCATCACGGCCGCGCCTTTTTCCAGGGCCAGCTTGATGGTCGGCAGCGAGGCCAGGATTCGCGCATCGCTGGTGACAACACCGTCCTTGACTGGGACGTTGAGGTCTTCGCGAATCAGTACGCGCTTACCTTGCAGATCGAGGTCGGTCATCTTCAACACGGTCATGGGTCGCAGTTCCTGAATTACTGTTGAGGTTGTTTAGAGGCGATGTGCAGATAATGTTCCGCAACATCCAGCATTCGGTTGGCAAAGCCCCATTCGTTGTCGAACCAGGCCAGGATGTTCACCAGCCTCGGGCCGGAAACGCGGGTCTGGCTGGCATCGACAATGGCCGAATGCGGGTCATGGTTGAAATCACAACTGGCGTGGGGCAACTCGGTGTAGGCCAGCAGGCCTTTGAGCGGGCCGCTGGTGGCGGCGTCGCGCAGGATCCGGTTGACCTCCGTCGCGTCGGTATCGCTGACGGTTTGCATGGTGATGTCCAGGCAGGACACGTTCACCGTCGGCACCCGTACGGCTTTGGCCTGAATTCGCCCGGCAAGTTCCGGCAACAGTCGCTCGATACCGCGAGCCAGGCCGGTGGACACCGGAATCACTGACTGGAACGCCGAGCGCGTGCGACGCAGGTCTTCGTGGTGATAGGCATCGATCACCGGCTGGTCGTTCATCGCCGAGTGAATCGTGGTGATCGACACGTAATCCAGGCCAATCGCCTGATCCAGCAGGCGCAACAGCGGCACGCTGCAATTGGTGGTGCAGGACGCGTTGGAGACCAGCAACTCGTTGCCGGTCAGGCAATCCTGGTTGATGCCGTAGACGATGGTGGCGTCGACATCCGCCTCGCTGGCCATCGGCTGGGAAAACAGCACGCGCGGTGCGCCGGCGTCGAGGAAACGCTGGCCATCGGCACGGGTGTGGTAGGCACCGGAGCATTCCAACACCAGGTCGACGCCCAGCGCCGCCCAGTCGATGCCCTCGGGGGTGGCACTGCGTAATACTTTTACGCAGTCGCCATTGATATGCAGACAATCGCCTTCCACACGCACTTCGCCGGGGAAGCGGCCGTGAGTGGAGTCAAAGCGTGTCAGGTATTCGATGCTGGCCATGTCGGCCAAATCGTTGATAGCAACAATCTCAAACCCGGCCGCCGCCCCTCGCTCGAACAGAGCACGCAAGACGCAACGACCAATGCGGCCGTAGCCGTTGAGTGCAACTTTGTAAGGACGCGGTTGGGGCATGGGGTTCTCGATTACCTTGGGTAATGGGGTGTCTACCAGACTGCCTTCGCGAGCAAGCCCGCTCCCACATTTGGAATGGGTTCACAATTGCAACCATGTGAACCCGATCTAATGTGGGAGCGGGCTTGCTCGCGAAGGCGTCAGTACAGCCACCTCAATCTACAGCCTTAGTCTTCCAGCAGCTCTTCAGCCTGGCCCAGGATATTTTCCAGGGTGAAGCCGAACTCTTCGAACAACGCTGGCGCCGGCGCCGACTCACCGTAGGTGGTCATGCCGATCACGCGGCCTTCCAGGCCCACGTACTTGTACCAGTAGTCGGCGTGAGCCGCTTCGATGGCGATACGCGCGCTGACCTGCAGTGGCAATACCGATTGCTTGTAGCCGGCGTCCTGGGCTTCGAACACGCTGGTGCACGGCATGGACACAACGCGCACGTTGCGGCCTTGCTCGGTCAGCTTGTCGTAGGCCTGGACGGTCAGGCCGACTTCGGAACCGGTGGAGATCAGGATCAGCTCCGGCTCGCCGACGCAGTCCTTGAGCACATAACCGCCACGGCTGATGTCGGCGATCTGCGCGTCGGTACGCGCCTGGTGCTGCAGGTTCTGACGCGAGAAGATCAGCGCCGAAGGGCCGTCCTTACGCTCGATCGCGTGTTTCCAGGCCACTGCGGATTCGACCGCGTCGGCTGGACGCCAGGTGTCCAGGTTCGGCGTGGTGCGCAGGCTGGTCAACTGCTCGACCGGCTGGTGCGTCGGGCCGTCTTCGCCCAGGCCGATGGAGTCGTGGGTGTACACGTGGATCACGCGCTTCTTCATCAATGCGGCCATGCGCACGGCATTGCGCGCATATTCCATGAACATCAGGAAAGTCGCGCCGTAAGGCACCAGGCCGCCGTGCAGGGACACGCCGTTCATGATGGCGCTCATGCCGAACTCGCGCACGCCGTAGTACATGTAGTTGCCGCTGGCGTCTTCGGCCGAGACACCTTTGCAGCCTTTCCACAGGGTCAGGTTGGAACCGGCCAGGTCAGCCGAGCCGCCGAGGATCTCAGGCAGCAGCGGGCCAAAGGCGTTCAGGGTGTTCTGGCTGGCTTTACGGCTGGCGATGGTCTCGCCCTTGGCCGCGACTTCGGCGATGTAGGCCGAGGCTTTTTCCGAGAAGTCCGCAGGCAGGTCACCGGCCAGGCGGCGTACCAGTTCGTTGGCCAACTCAGGGAATTCGGCGGAGTAGGCCGCGAAACGCTGGTCCCACTCGGCTTCGGTCGCCAGGCCTTTTTCCTTGGCGCTCCACTCGGCGTAGATGTCGGCCGGGATTTCGAACGGGCCGTGGTTCCACTTCAGCGCTTCGCGGGTCAGGGCGATTTCCGCGTCACCCAGTGGGGCGCCGTGGCAGTCTTCTTTACCCTGCTTGTTCGGCGAGCCGAAACCGATGGTGGTCTTGCAGCAGATCAGGGTGGGTTGCTCGCTCTTGCGCGCGGTGTCGATGGCGGTCTTGATCTCTTCCGGATCGTGGCCATCCACGTTGCGGATCACCTGCCAGTTGTAGGCTTCGAAACGCTTGGGCGTGTCATCGGTGAACCAGCCTTCGACTTCGCCGTCGATGGAAATGCCGTTGTCATCGTAGAAGGCGATCAGCTTGCCCAGGCCCAGGGTGCCGGCGAGGGACGCGACTTCGTGGGAAATGCCTTCCATCATGCAGCCATCACCCAGGAACACGTAGGTGTGGTGGTCGACGATGTTGTGGCCAGGGCGGTTGAACTGCGCGCCCAGGACTTTTTCGGCCAGCGCGAAACCAACAGCGTTGGCCAGGCCTTGGCCCAGGGGACCGGTGGTGGTCTCGACGCCTGGGGTGTAGCCGAATTCCGGGTGGCCCGGGGTGCGGCTGTGCAGCTGGCGGAAGCTCTTGAGGTCATCGATGGTGACGTCGTAGCCGGTCAGGTGCAGCAGCGAATAGATCAGCATCGAGCCGTGGCCGTTGGACAGCACGAAGCGGTCACGGTCGGCGAACGACGGGTTGCTCGGGTTGTGTTTCAGGTAGTCACGCCAAAGTACCTCGGCGATATCCGCCATGCCCATCGGGGCACCGGGATGGCCGCTGTTGGCTTTTTGCACGGCATCCATGCTGAGGGCACGAATGGCGTTGGCACGCTCACGACGGCTGGGCATCGCTGATCTCCTGGGGTTTGAATAAAAGAAACGGAAAAAAGGACCGGCATTTTCCCTCAGCCACCGCCTGCGGGCAATGACAGATAGTCACTTGTGGGTGTTTTTCCTGTGCTTTGCGCGGCAATCGCTTGCAGAAAAGACCGACCGGTTCGTCTAAAGGTTATAGCGGCTGCTTATAACTGCCACTTATCGTTCAATATCAAAACTTTTTGATATTGGCCTTGCGAGGTCTTCACCTCGTCACTAGACTGCTGGCCTTATGAATCTACCCGTGCCCTCCCTGCGTCCTGACGACGGCGATGACCTGGCAGCCTTGTGCAAGGCCGCTGGCGACCCGTTGCGCCTGAACGTATTGCGCGCACTGGCCAACGATTCGTTCGGCGTACTCGAACTGGCGCAGATCTTCGCCATCGGCCAGTCCGGCATGAGCCACCATTTGAAGGTCCTGGCCCAGGCCGACCTGGTGGCCACCCGCCGCGAAGGCAATGCGATTTTCTACCGTCGCGCCCTGCCCCACACCGAGTTGCTCGGCGGCAAGCTGCACGCCGCCCTGCTCGAAGAAGTCGACAGCCTGGCCCTGCCCAGCGACGTGCAGTCGCGCATCGGTCAGGTCCACGGTCAGCGCGCCGCCGCCAGCCAGGATTTTTTCACCCGGGTTGCCGAGAAGTTTCGCGCCCAGCAGGACCTGATCGCAGGTTTGCCGCAATACCGCGACAGCGTACTGGCGCTGCTGGACAAGCTGAGCTTCAGTGATGAAGCCACGGCACTCGAAGTGGGCCCTGGCGATGGCGGTTTCCTGCCAGAACTGGCGCGGCGTTTCCAGCAAGTCACGGCGCTGGACAACAGCCCGGCCATGCTCGAACTGGCGCGCCAGCTCTGCGAGCGTGAAGCGTTGGGCAACGTGCGCCTGCAGTTGGCGGATGCGCTCAATCACAACAGTCTGCAGGCCGACTGCGTGGTGCTGAATATGGTGCTGCACCATTTCGCTGCCCCCGCAGACGCCCTCAAGCAGATGGCGAAGTTGCTGCAACCCGGCGGTAGCCTGCTGGTCACAGATTTATGCAGCCACAACCAGAATTGGGCCAGGGAGGCCTGCGGTGATCTCTGGTTGGGTTTTGAACAGGACGATCTGGCCCGTTGGGCCACCGCTGCGGGACTCGTTCCCGGGGAAAGCCTCTATGTAGGTTTACGTAATGGTTTCCAGATCCAGGTCCGCCATTTCCAGCGGCCGGCTGGCGACACTCACCATCGGTAAATTTCAGGAAAACATCGAGATGAGCGAATACTCCCTTTTCACCTCCGAGTCCGTGTCTGAAGGGCATCCGGACAAAATCGCCGACCAGATTTCTGATGCGGTGCTGGACGCCATCATTGCTGAAGACAAGTTCGCCCGTGTGGCGTGCGAGACTCTGGTGAAAACCGGTGTAGCGATCATCGCTGGCGAAGTAACGACTACCGCCTGGGTTGACCTGGAGCAGATCGTTCGTGATGTGATCACCGACATCGGCTACACCAGCTCCGACGTCGGCTTCGACGGCGCGACCTGCGGCGTGATGAACATCATCGGCAAGCAATCGCCTGACATCAACCAGGGTGTCGACCGTGCCAAGCCTGAAGATCAGGGCGCCGGCGACCAGGGCCTGATGTTCGGCTACGCCAGCAACGAAACCGACGTGCTGATGCCAGCGCCGATCACCTTCTCGCACCAGCTGGTGCAACGCCAGGCTGAAGCCCGCAAGAACGGCCTGCTGCCTTGGCTGCGCCCGGACGCCAAGTCCCAGGTGACCTGCCGCTACGAAGGCGGCAAAGTCGTCGGCATCGACGCCGTTGTACTGTCGACCCAGCACAACCCGGACGTTTCCTACGCTGATCTGCGTGAAGGCGTGATGGAGCTGATCGTCAAGCACGTACTGCCGGCCGAACTGCTGTCCAAGGACACCCAGTTCCACATCAACCCGACTGGCCAGTTCATCATTGGTGGCCCGGTGGGCGACTGCGGCCTGACCGGTCGCAAGATCATCGTCGACAGCTACGGCGGCATGGCCCGTCACGGCGGTGGCGCGTTCTCCGGCAAAGACCCGTCCAAGGTTGACCGTTCGGCGGCCTACGCCGGTCGCTACGTGGCCAAGAACATTGTCGCCGCGGGCCTGGCCGAGCGCTGCGAGATCCAGGTGTCCTACGCCATCGGCGTGGCCCAGCCGACGTCGATCTCGCTGAATACCTTCGGTACCGGCAAGATCAGCGACGACAAGATCGTCAAGCTGGTGCGCGAGATCTTCGACCTGCGCCCTTACGCGATCACCACCATGCTCGACCTGCTGCACCCGATGTACCAGGAAACCGCAGCCTACGGCCACTTCGGTCGTACCCCTGCGCAGAAGACTGTCGGCGACGACACCTTCACCACCTTCACCTGGGAAAAAACCGATCGCGCCAACGACCTGCGCACCGCCGCCGGCCTGTAATCGCTCACGGCATATAAAGCCTCGCCGGGTTTACCCCCGGCGGGGCTTTTTTATTGCCTGCGGGATCACCCTCACATTTTTTGGATCCAAAGCTTGCAGGCCAAATAATGGCCCTCTAGAATCCGCGCCCTCTCGGGCCCTCTACCTTATTTGGATATTGCCCTGCGCCAGCCCGGGATCGATCAGCGCGCAGGCAATCGAACATTGAGGTTTTTCATGCGCATCTCCACGCTCGCCCCTGCCGCCCTTCTGCTCAGCCTGTTCGCCCTGCCGGCCCAATCCGCCGACCTGAGCGCACTGAGTGGCGCGCTGACGTCCCAACTGGGTGGCGGCAACTCCGGCGACTGCCAGAAGCAATCCGCGGACCTGCAAGCCAAGATCGATGCAGCCGAAGCCCAGAAAGACAACCTGAAAGTGAAGGCCTTCAAAGCGGCGCAGGAGCAGATCAACAAAGGCTGTAACAAACTTGCTGAAACCCAGGCCAAGGCCGACGCCAAGCAGCAAACCCAGGAGGCCAAGGCTGATAAGAATGACGCCGTGAAAGCCTTGGGCGGTCTGTTCAAGTAACTGGAAACACCCGGTAAAAAGCCCCGCACTGCCGGGGCTTTTTTGTGCCTGCCTGGATCACTTAGGCTGGGCGCCCTTTACGAGCAAGGAATGCTCATGACGCGCTTACTGATTGCGCTGCTGCTCAGCACGCTGACCTTTTCAGCCTGGGCTGACGGCTGCCCGGCTGAAGCCCGGACCCAACTCGGCAGCCTGGCCGAACAGATCCGCCAGTGGGATGACAGCTATCACCGGCTCGGCCATTCCCCCGTCAGTGATGAACTCTACGACCAGGCTCGCCAACGCCTCGCGCAATGGCGCGAATGTTTCCCTCAACCCACGGCAAAGGCCGACAACCCACTGGCCAGCGCACGCGGCACCCTGGCTCACCCGGTCGCCCATACCGGGCTGGCAAAACTGCTGGATGAACAGGCAGTCGGCACCTGGCTCGGCACGCGCCAGGAAGTGTGGATACAACCCAAGGTCGATGGCGTGGCGGTGACATTGGTGTACCGCCAGGGTCGGCTGAGCCGGGTCATCAGCCGTGGCGATGGCCTGCTCGGCCAGGACTGGTCAGCCTCGGCGCGCAAGATCCCCGCTATTGTCCAGCAGCTGCCGGAGCCCCTCGACCTGGTGCTGCAAGGCGAACTCTACTGGCGCCTCGACGACCACGTGCAGTCGGCACATGGCGGGCTCAATGCCCGCAGCAAAGTGGCTGGGCTGATGAACCGCAAACACTTGAGCGACATCGAAGCCGCCGGCATCGGCGTGTTCATCTGGGCCTGGCCCGACGGCCCGGCCGCGTTCAACGAGCGCCTCGCCAGCCTGGCACGCTGGGGTTTCACCGACAGCCAGCGCTACAGCCAGCCCATCCAGGACATTACCCACGCCGCACACTGGCGCGCCTATTGGTACAACCATCCCCTGCCCTTCGCCAGTGATGGCGTGGTGCTGCACCAGGCGCAGCGCGCACCCGCCGGGCGCTGGCAGGCCAGCACGCCGTACTGGGCGGTCGCCTGGAAGTACCCGGCGGCCAAGGCCCTGGCACTGGTGCGCAACGTGCGGTTCAAGATCGGCCGTACCGGGCGCATCACCCCCATGCTCGAACTCGAACCCGTGCGACTGGATGACCGGCAGATCAGCCGTGTCAACGTCGGCTCGCTGAAACGCTGGCAAGCACTGGACATCCGCCCTGGCGATCAGGTCGCCATCAGCCTGGCGGGCCAGATCATCCCACGGTTGGACCAAGTGATCCTGCGCAACGCCACCCGGGTCGACCTGCCGGTCCCGGACCCTCTGGACTTCCACGCCTTGAGCTGCTGGCAGCTGGACCCCGGCTGCGAGGAACAACTGCTGGCGCGGCTCACCTGGCTCAGCGGTGATCAAGGCCTGGCCTTGCCCCATATCGGCCGCGAAACCTGGAACATATTGATCCAGGCCGGTCTAATCGCAGGCTTTCTCGATTGGTTAACCCTGGACGCGGCAGAGCTTGCTAACATTGATGGCTTCGGCGATCGCAGCCGCGCGCGGGTGCTCGACAGCCTGCACAGCGCGCGGCAACGGCCCTTCGCCCAATGGCTCAAGGCCCTGGGCATACCGCCTGCGGCACGCAACAACCTGGAAGGCGGCTGGCAGACACTGGCCGCCAAGGACACCCAGGCCTGGCAGGCCACCGATGGCATCGGCCCGGGTCGCGCAGCGCAACTGAGCGCTTTTTTTCGCGATCCGCACGTACAGGCTTTGGCTGAAACACTACGCGTGGCCGGGATAGACGGGTTTTGAACCCGGCCTGGCCACCTTTGAACGGCGGCAGAATTCATCCTGCTGCCAGATTGCGACTTTGGAGTCCCACATGAAATTTCTCGCCCCCTTTGTCTTGTTGACTGTCGCAAGCTGCATGGCCACGCCACTGCTGGCGGCCGAAGAAGTTGCCCCCCTCACCGGCTGCGCCGCCAAGCGCCAGGCCATCAGCGCCCAGATCGAACAAGCCAAGGCGCATGGCAACAGCGCGCAACAGGCCGGCCTGGAAAAAGCCCTGAGCGAAGTCACTGCCAACTGCACCGACGCCTCCTTGAGGAAGGAGCGCGAAAACAAGGTGCTCGACGCCAAGCACGAAGTCAGCCGCCGTCAGGCTGACCTCGACAAGGCAATGAAAAAGGGCGATGCCGAGAAAATCAACAAACGTAAGGACAAGCTCGCCCAGTCGCGCAAAGAACTGCAGGACGCCGTGGAACAACTCGACGAATAACGCCGGTCAGTGATCGCGAAACTGCTTATGGCAGGCGCTGCAGGCATCTTCGACTTTCTGCACCGCAGGCCCAAGGTTGCTGGCCTTGTACGGCTGGACCTGGCTGGCGACCACCAGTTCACCGGTGGCCGCTTCAAGGTTGCGGGCCAGTTCCTGGAAGCGTGCCTGTTGTTGCCATACGTCGTCCTTGGCACTGGTGTGATCTTCTTCGCGCACGCTCGGGAAGTGCTTCCACGGTTCATGCGACAACGCATCAAGCTTGACCGCGCCTTCGGCAAACTTCGCGCCGTCGAACGGGATGCGCCCACGCAACATGCCGCCCAGGTCCTCGCCAGTCTTGAGCATCTGCTTGAAAATCGCCTTGCGCTGGCCCAGCGGGGAATTTGGATCGACGCCGCCACAGGCGGACAAGGCCACGCAGGCCAGCAATACAACCGTCAGTTTTTTAAAAGTCATGATGGCTCAGGGTCACGGGAAACGGCGGCCAGTATCCTCGCCCCGCCCGTAAAGACCAATAGCCCTATTAATAATAAGGGTTGCCCGACTGCGCTACAGCGCGGGCAATCGCTTCAGGAATTGCGTTTATGAATGTCGTGCTGAAAACCTGGAGCCGCCGCCTGGCGTGGGCTCTGCCGATTGCTGCACTGCTGGCCGGCTGTGATGGCAGTAAAGACGCCAACAAAACAGAGGAAGTGGCCAAACCCCATGCCGTAGCCACCTACGTGAGCGCGCCATGGGAAGCCCTACCGGCGGTGTCCGACAGCGACCTGCTGGCCGGCTTTGAAGCCTGGCGCAGCGCCTGCCAACGCCTCAAGGCCGACCCGATCTGGGGTGCGACCTGTGCCGCAGCGGTCACCGTGCCGGGCAATGCCGTGGCGGTGCGTGGTTTTCTCAAAGAACGCCTGGATGTATTCGGCCTGCGCTCGGCCGACGACACCCCCAATGGCCTGATCACCGGCTACTACGAACCGGTCTACCCCGGCAGCCTGACCAAGACTGCCACCGCCCATGTGCCCGTGTATGGCGTGCCGGATGACCTGATCATCGTCAATCTGGAAAGCATCTATCCGGAACTCAAGGGCAAGCGCCTGCGCGGTCGCCTCGAAGGCCGCGTGCTCAAGCCCTATGACGATGCCAGCGCCATCAACGGCCAAGGCTCCAGCGCCAAGCCGATTGCCTGGCTGACCAACCCGATGGACCTGCAATTTCTGCAGATCCAGGGCTCGGGCCGCATTCAACTCAAGGACGGCCGCCAACTGCGCGTGGGTTATGGCGACCAGAACGGCTACCCCTATCGTCCTATCGGCCGCTGGCTGGTGGAGCAAGGCGAGTTGAAGAAAGAAGAAGTGACCATGGGCGCCATCAGCGCTTGGGCCAAGGCGCACCCGGAGCGAATCCCGGAACTACTCGCGAGCAACCCCAGCTACGTGTTCTTCAGCGCCCGTCCCGACAGCAATGAAGGTCCGCGCGGTTCGCTGAACGTGCCGCTGACGGCAGGCTACAGCGTGGCGGTGGATCGCAAGGTGATCCCGCTGGGCAGCCTGTTGTGGCTGTCGACCACCACGCCCGACGGCTCGGCATTGGCACGTCCCGTCGCCGCACAGGACACCGGCGGTGCAATCACTGGCGAAGTGCGCGCGGATCTGTTCTGGGGCACGGGTGATGCGGCAGGCGAGTTGGCGGGGAATATGAAGCAGCAAGGCCAGATCTGGATGCTGTGGCCCAAAGGCGCGGCGTTGCCGCACGTGCCGGATGCACCCGCGGGTACCTGAGGAACACTGTAGATCAAATGTGGAAACGGGCTTGTCGTGGGGAGAAGGCCTGTCGTGGGGAGCGGACTTCTGTGGCGAGCGGGCTTTTCGTGGCGAGCGGGCTTGCCCCGCGTTGGGGTGCGAAGCAGCCCTGACAACAGGCGCCGAGTTCCTTCTGAAAAAACTCGGTGTGCCGATTGGGGCCGCTTCGCGCCCCAACGCGGGGCAAGCCCGCTCGCCACAGTAGGCGGGCTTGCCACAGCAGCCCGCTTGCCACAGTAAGCCCGGCCACAATAGAAGGGCCGGGCTACGCCTTAGATCGATACGAAGAAGAAGCTCGCGATCAATACCATCCCTACAAACCACACCAGCGAACGCAGCATTGCCCAGTCGGCGACGTAGCAGATGATGTACAACAGGCGACTGGTGATAAACAGCACCGCCAGCACATTGATGGTCACCAACGACGCAGTCCCGGCAAGGTGGGCGATAATCACCGCCGCCGCGAAGGCGGGTGTCACCTCAAAGCTGTTGAGCTGCGCGTTGTGGGCGCGCTTGGCGAAGCCGTCGAGGGTATCCAGAAAAGCGCGCGGATCATGATTCTGCCGCGGGCCGAATTTGCCGCCACTGAACTTGGCCACCCCTGTGCACAGGTAAGGCAGGAAAATCGCTATCAACACACACCAGAAAGCCACCGTCATCACTGATTCCTTTTGTAGTTTTAAACAGAAATTAGAGTTTTAGCACTAAACCTAGCAAACCGCACTCACCGGCTATGAGCACGCCGCGCACCGAAAGGTTCTATCGCGCTGTGCAACCTCATGCCCGCCCTGCGGTCCACCCATGCACCAAAGAACTGCCACCCAACCTCCAAGGACCCCGGATGCTTGAACTTGTCGCCGCCTTCATCTGCCTCACCACCCTGCTCACCTATGTGAACTTCCGTTTTATCGGCCTGCCACCCACCATCGGCGTGATGGTCACGGCCCTGCTGTTTTCGCTGATCCTGCAAGGCCTGAGCGTGCTCGGCTACCCGGGCCTGGAGGAACGTATCCAGCAACTGATCGGCCAGATCGACTTCGGCGATTTGCTGATGAACTGGATGCTGTCGTTCCTACTGTTCGCCGGCGCCCTGCACGTCAACCTCAACGACCTGCGCAGCTACCGCTGGCCCATCGGCCTGCTGGCAACGTTCGGCGTGTTGATTGCCACCGTGGTGATCGGCAGCCTGGCGTACTACATCTTCGCGCTGTTTGGCTGGCACGTAAGCTTCCTCTACTGCCTGCTGTTCGGCGCGCTGATCTCACCCACCGACCCGATTGCGGTCTTGGGCGTGCTGCGTACCGCCAACGCCTCCAAACCGCTGAAAACCACGATCGTCGGCGAGTCGCTGTTCAACGACGGCACGGCGGTGGTGGTGTTTACGGTTTTACTGGGTATTGCACAGCTGGGCGAAACGCCGACCGTAGGCGCTACCGCGATGCTGTTTGCCCATGAGGCGATTGGCGGCGTGGTGTTTGGTGGCCTGATCGGCTACCTCGTGTACCTGATGATCAAGAGCATCGAGCAGCACCAGATCGAAGTGATGCTGACCCTGGCCCTGGTCATCGGCGGTTCGGCGATGGCCACCGAACTGCACGTCTCGGCGCCGATTGCGATGGTGGTGGCCGGTCTGATCATCGGCAACCTGGGGCGCAAGCTGGCGATGAACGACATGACCCGTCGCTATCTGGATGGCTTCTGGGAACTGCTCGATGACATGCTCAACGCGCTGCTGTTCGCGCTGATCGGCATGGAGCTGCTGCTCTTGCCGTTCAACTGGCTGCACGTCTTCGCTGCCAGCCTCCTGGCCGTGGCAATCCTGCTGTCACGCCTGCTGACCGTTGCTCCGGCGATCCTGCTGCTGCGCCGCTGGCGCACGGTGCCACGCGGGACCATCCGCATCCTGACCTGGGGCGGCTTGCGCGGCGGGGTTTCGGTAGCGCTGGCACTGGCATTGCCGCTCGGCCCGGAGCGCGACCTGCTGCTGAGCATCACCTACATCGTGGTGCTGTCGTCGATCCTGTTGCAGGGGTTGAGCATCGGCAGGCTGGTCAAGCGCGTGACTCGGGACGAGCCCCCAGCCACGCCCGAGCCTCACTGATCCTTGTTGATCTGCTGCGGATGCCTCGGGTCCGCAGCGGTTTTTCCCGGCAAGCTGCTTTCACTGCGAATCTGCGCGTGACTGATCAACGCAAAGATAAAGCTGCCGCCGATGATATTGCCGGCCAGGGTCGGACCGGCAAACACCAGCCAGAAGTCTTTCCACGGCAATTCGCCGGCAAACACCAGGTACGAAACCTCGGCCGAACCGACGACGATATGGGTGAAGTCCCCCAGCGCCATCAGGTAAGTGATCAGGATAATGATCCACATCTTGGCGCTTTCCATGGAAGGGATCATCCACACCATGGTCGCGATCATCCAACCGGAAACGATGCCTTTTGCAAACATCTGGCCGGCGTCGTTTTCCATGATCTTGCGGCCGATTTCGAGGAAGGCCAGGTCGGTCTTGGTATCGAAGATCGGCAGGTGCAGCATCACATACGCCACCAGCAGGGTGCCGCACAGGTTGCCGACCAGCACGACTGTCCATAAGCGCAGCAGGCGTCCCGCATTGCCCAGCGTAGGCTTGCTCATCACCGGCAGCACGGCGGTCAGGGTGTTTTCGGTGAACAATTGCTGGCGCGCCAGGATCACCGCGAGGAAGCCCGCGCAGTAGCCGAAGCTGGCGATGACCTTGAAGGCTTCGCCATCTGGCAGACGCGAGTTGAGCAAGCCCATCGCCATCAGCGACAGTCCCATGGTCAGGCCGGCAGCGAGCGCCGACCACCACAAGGCGGCGACGCTGCGCTCCAGTTCCTGGTCGCCTTGGGTGCGGATGATTTCATGCAACACCGCCGCGCGGGGGGGTTGGTTCTTGTCTACGTCCTGTTGCTCTTCCTGCGACAGGTTGGGGGTCTTGCCGTCTGCTTGAGTGGCCATGATGTACCAGAGTCCGAGGGGTGCCTGTAGCTACGACATGCCGGCACAGTAGCTGTTCAGTGGCCAGGCAACTAAACCCGTTTGCGCCAGGCCTTGGCCATCTCCACAGTAGTGTCACTGGAAGACATACTCCATGGCATGTTGCGCGCCTGGTAATGTTCGCTGAGATCATCAAGCACACGATTGAACGCCTGCGGCGTGGTGGCCTTGGCCAAGTCTCGTGCCGCGCGCTGCAACAGTTCGACATTGAATGCCGGCTGGCCAGGCCGGAACAGTGACGGGTAGATAACCTCCCGTGTAAAGCTCTCGGCACTCACCGCAATATCGCGACGTTTCATTTCGGCAACAGCGCAAGCCATGACCCTGGAAGTGGACGGTACATCGCCGGAGCCCTGACTAGCAGCCACTTGCAGCAATCGCTGAAAATTTCGCTGGCCTGGGTCATTCAAGCGCCGTCCCAACCACTCCAATTGCTCGGGACTTCGGGCAAGTGCTTCCAGATTGCGCACTGCCGACGACAGCTTCGGTGTGAACAGCAAGCCAGCATGCGACTTATCGACCTCTGTAATCGCATGGTCCAGCGCGCGCAACGCCTGTTTCGCTTCTTCTCGAAACATCAGCACACTGGCTGCGGCACTGTCTGCCTGCAACGCCGTCTGCACACTGGCCAGTGTTTCATCATCCATCGCCAGCACCGCCGCATCCAGCGAACCGAACGAGTGAGAATCCCTCGTCGAGGCAAGATTCTGCAGGTGCCCAGCCACCGTTTCACGGGTCCTTTCCTGCAGGTGCTGCTTGTGCTCATCCTTCATGGTGAAGTTGACCGTACCGTTGAACAGGCCGCGAAAATCTCCCTGCTCAGTATTCAGTGGCGACACCAGCGTCTGGTCGGCAAATGCCTTGAGCCTATTATCCTGGTAAGCCTCGGCAGCCGAATGTGGCGTTCCCGTAATGCAGTCGACCAAGCTGCTGAAAAAACTGCCACTTTGGGCAGGCTCCTCGGCGGAGTCAGGCTCGAATTTGATGATCAGCGACTCGGGCTTGCTCAGGAGGCTCTCGGCAAACAATCGGTCCACCACGCCTGGCGCTGGCGTATTGAGCATCAGGCCACCGTCCTGAAAGGTCGTGGTTTCTGTCGCCATCTGGAAGCCATGCCCCTGTTCCACAGGGCTTTTGAACAGTGCCGGCAACGAACCCGAAATACGCGCAGCGCGGGCAATATCCATGTCCGGCGTCAAACTGCTGTTGAACACTACCAACTGTGGACGCCCTCCAAACATGCCCGTGCCGGTGATATTGAGTTGCTTGACCGCTGCAATACTGCGGCTTAACACCTCAAGGTCGGCAAACGTCGGCGCGCCACCAGCACTGAGCTTGTCAGCAATGCGCATGACGTCGGCAGGCCGGGTTTCTCTGGGAGTGTCGGCAATATGACCAAGAAGCGCCTTGCGCGACTCGTCGCGGACCATGTCCTCCAGCGGGGCGGCATCGGTTTTCAGGCGCGGCAGCAGGGTCATCAGCAACTGGGAAATATTGCCGACCGGGCCCGGCAAGTACCCGAGGTATTTGCCCAGTGTCGAACTGGCGTCCTGCAACCAGGCCGTCACCGGGTCTTTGCTGTTCAGCAAAGTTGGCAGACTGATGTTGTCCGACAGTCCATCGAAGGCCGCCGTACTCATTCCACTGGCGATCAATGCTGCAGAAATCGCACCGGCGGATGAGCCGGAAATCACCTGGATGCCTTCCAGCTTCCGGGCGTCCTCGAGTGCCTGCACCACCCCCGAAAAGGCAACCCCCTTGGCGCCACCACCGCTGAGCACCAAATGCGTGATGGGCGGCCGCGACAATGTCACCTCCACACGCCCATGGGGATCGCGCTGGAGGATCAGATTGCGCGCGCCGCCGCCCTCCACCCGTAACGTCTTCGCGGTGTGATCGACGCGGGTACTGACATCCCCAGGCGAGGGAAACTGAACGGGGTTGACCGGATTGAGCACTTTCATGCGCTGACTCACTCTGCGGGGGGTGTAGTGCTGAGTGATGACAGCGCCTGGGAAAGATCCAACCGGAACAATCAGGTAACAGAAACCAAACCGGTGGGCATGCAGTTACTCCTGGATGCCATCCTCTTGAAACTGGTCTTTCACGTACTTGATTTCCGTACGGCCGTGAGGCGCTGGCAGGCCATCTTCACCGAGGTTGACGAAGACCATTTTCTCGACGGTGAGGATGCTTTTACGGGTGATCTTGTTGCGCACTTCACAGGTCAGGGTGATCGAGGTGCGACCGAATTCGGTGGCGGTGATGCCCAGCTCGATGATGTCGCCCTGGCGCGAGGCACTGACGAAGTTGATTTCGGAGATGTACTTGGTCACCACGCGCTGGTTGCCCAACTGGACAATCGCATAGATCGCCGCTTCTTCGTCGATCCAGCGCAACAGGCTGCCACCGAACAGGGTGCCGTTGGGGTTGAGGTCTTCGGGTTTTACCCATTTGCGGGTGTGGAAGTTCATGGGGACTCCAGGTTTGAGATGTTTGGCGATGGGGTTGTGGCCCCCAGCTTCAAGTTTTAAGCGACAAGCTGCAAGTAGTAGCCGATTCGCTCTTACTTGCCGCTTGTAGCTTGTTGCTTGCCACTAGCCGGATAAAGACAGCTATAATCGCCCCCGATTTCAGAACGGCTACTACTACCGTTCTCCCGCCACCTGTCCGAGGGGCGCTGCAGCAGGTTCAACCTGTCAGGCTCGGATGGGGCGTTGTCCGGCCTGGTTAGCCAGCTGGATACTAAACGCACAACGGCGCCCATTCGCACACTACGAATGGAGGCTCTTCATGAGCGCTGTAAACACGCCTGCAGATTTCAACGACTACAAAGTCGCCGACATGTCCCTCGCTGCCTGGGGCCGTCGCGAAACCTTTATCGCCGAATCCGAAATGCCTGCGCTGATGGGCCTGCGTCGCAAGTACGCCGCTGAGCAACCGCTCAAGGGCGCGAAGATCCTCGGCTGCATCCACATGACCATCCAGACTGCCGTGCTGATCGAGACCCTGGTTGCCCTGGGTGCCGAAGTACGCTGGTCGTCCTGCAACATCTTCTCGACTCAAGACCAGGCCGCTGCCGCTATCGCTGCTGCCGGTATCGCCGTGTTCGCCTGGAAAGGCGAGACCGAAGAAGAGTACGAGTGGTGCCTGGAGCAAACCATCCTCAAGGATGGCAAGCCATGGGACGCCAACATGATCCTCGACGACGGCGGCGACCTGACCGAGCTGCTGCACAAGAAGTACCCGCAGATCCTCGACCGCGTCCACGGCGTGACCGAAGAAACCACCACCGGCGTACACCGCCTGCTGGACATGCTGGCCAAGGGCGAGCTGAAAATCCCGGCCATCAACGTCAACGACTCGGTGACCAAGAGCAAGAACGACAACAAGTACGGCTGCCGTCACAGCCTGAACGATGCCATCAAGCGCGGCACCGACCACCTGCTGTCGGGCAAGCAAGCCCTGGTGATCGGCTACGGTGACGTGGGCAAGGGTTCGTCCCAGTCCCTGCGTCAGGAAGGCATGATCGTCAAGGTGTCCGAAGTCGATCCGATCTGCGCCATGCAAGCCTGCATGGACGGTTTCGAAGTGGTTTCGCCGTTCATCAACGGCCAGAACGACGGCACCGAAGCGAGCATCGACAAAGCCCTGCTGGGCAAGATCGACCTGATCGTGACCACCACCGGTAACGTCAATGTTTGCGATGCGAACATGCTCAAGGCCCTGAAAAAGCGCGCCGTGGTGTGCAACATCGGTCACTTCGACAACGAAATCGACACTGCTTTCATGCGCAAGAACTGGGCATGGGAAGAAGTGAAGCCACAGGTACACAAGGTTCACCGTACCGGCGCTGGCGATTTCGACCCGCAGAACGATGACTACCTGATCCTGCTGGCTGAAGGCCGCCTGGTTAACCTGGGCAACGCCACCGGCCACCCAAGCCGCATCATGGATGGCTCGTTCGCCAACCAGGTTCTGGCCCAGATCTTCCTGTTCGGCCAGAAATACGCCGACCTGTCGCCTGCCCAGAAAGCCGAGCGCCTGACCGTGGAAGTACTGCCGAAGAAACTCGACGAAGAAGTGGCCCTGGAAATGGTCCGCGGCTTCGGTGGCGTCGTGACTCAACTGACCAAGACCCAGGCCGACTACATCGGCGTGACCGTCGAAGGTCCGTTCAAGCCGCACGCTTACCGCTACTAAGCAGCGGCAAGCTTTCAGCGGCAAGCGTCAAGAAATGCGCTTGTGCCGAGGGCTTGCTACTTCATTGCTCTTTAAGCAGCTACCAGCTGCGAGCTCCAAGCTGCAAGAACAGGCACACCGCCCTCTTGCAGCTTGAGGCTTGCAACTTGCAGCTGGAGACCTCACATGTCCCAAGACCGTCGCTACAGCTTCGAGTTCTTCCCGACCAAGACCGATGCTGGACATGAAAAACTGATGGCCGTTGCCAAGCAACTGGCCAGCTACAACCCTGACTTCTTCTCCTGCACCTACGGCGCCGGCGGCTCGACCCGTGACCGCACGATCAACACCGTGCTGCAGCTGGAAAGCGAAGCCAACATTCCCGCCGCTCCGCACTTGTCGTGCGTGGGCGACAGCAAGGCCGACCTGCGCGGCCTGCTGACCCAATACCAGCAAGCCGGCATCAAGCGCATCGTCGCCTTGCGTGGCGACCTGCCATCCGGCATGGGCATGGCCAGCGGTGAGCTGCGCTACGCCAACGACCTGGTGAGTTTCATCCGTGAAGAAAGCGGCGATCACTTCCATATCGAAGTGGCGGCTTACCCGGAGATGCACCCCCAGGCGCGTAACTTCGAAGACGATCTGCAGAATTTCGTGCGCAAGGCCAACGCCGGTGCCGACAGCGCGATCACCCAGTACTTCTTCAACGCCGACAGCTACTTCTACTTCGTGGAGCGCGTGCGGGCCATGGGTGTGAACATCCCGATCGTGCCAGGCATCATGCCGATCACCAACTACAGCAAGCTGGCACGTTTCTCCGACGCGTGCGGTGCCGAGATCCCACGCTGGATCCGCAAGCAACTGGAAGCCTACGGCGACGACGTCAAGAGCATCCAGGCGTTCGGCGAACAGGTCATCAGCAGCATGTGTGAAGAATTGCTGCAAGGTGGCGCACCTGGGCTGCACTTCTATACGCTTAACCAGGCTGAGCCGAGCCTTGCAATCTGGAACAACCTCAAGCTGCCGCGCTGAGGTCTGACCGAGTTGCACCCAGGCCCTCGTTTATACGAGGGCTTTTTTTGTTCACATCTCCCCGGAATGGAAGCCTGCAGTAAATGAATACAGCGTCCCCGACTCCCCGCCCGCAGCTGGTTTACCTGGTATTCGGCGCCGAGACCTATCATCAGGAAGCGGTATTCAGCATCGCCAGTGCCCTGGCGCAGCTGGGCGCAACCGAGGACCTGCCCCTGGACATCCAGGTGTTCAGCGACAACCCGGCGCCCTACGACGGCCTGCCGGTGCAGGTCCACGTACTGGATGAGGCCACGCGCAAACGCTGGAGCGAGCCTCACGGCTACCATTTCCGCACCAAGCACGTGCTGTTGCGCCAAGTCCTGGAAACGGCGGAGCGCGCACTGCTGATCGACACCGATACGTTTTTCCACGACTCGCCCATGGCCCTGTTCGAGCGCGTCGCGCCCGGCACCCTGCTGTGCAACGCCTTCCACGCCAAGTACGGCGATAACCGCGAAAGCGTGCTGTACGAAGCGCTCGCGCCATACCTGAGCGAAAAAGGCCTGGCCGACGACAACATGTGGCTGCTCAACTCCGGGGTCATGGGCCTGGCACGCCAGGACGCGCACCTGCTGGACCAGTCGATCGCGCTGATGGACGAACTGTTCCCGATGGCTCTCGGCGCCTACACCCTGGAAGAGTTCTGCCTGTCGGTTGCCGCCTACCGCCAGGTCAACGTGCGCCAATGCCCGGACCTGATCCACCATTACTGGAGCCGCAAACAGCTGTTCCGGGCCAAGGTCAAGGCGTGGATCACCAAGCACAGGGCCAGCCCCATCAGCACGCTGGCCCTGGCCGACACACGCAAGGTCTCCGCCCACTTGCCGCGCCCGCCACGCCTGCAGCGCCTGATGTACAAGCTGATCACCCTGGCCCTGCCCAAGCGCAAGCAGCAGTTCATCCGCGAGATTCTCTACGGGTGCTACGAGCACCAAAACGAGTTCGACCAGGCATGTGGCCCGGTTTGGTGGGACAAGGCCCGCCAGAATCAGGAAGAGCGCCAGCAGCGCCCGGTCGATGCACACCAGTTGGAGCACTGGTTCGCCAACCCGTTGGTGCGCCTGATTCTCGGTGAGCGGCGTACCGCTATCTACGAGCACCTGATGAGTTCGCAGACGCATTGATACCGCCTGCAGATGCGTGTGCCAGAGCTTCTCTTTAGCGCAGGAGCGTCGTAACCTCAGGGTATGCCCGTGATCCTGAAGCTTGCGACCGCTGCCCTTTTCACTTGCCTGAGCCTGGCCGCTTATGGCGAGAAACTGCGCATTGTCACCGAGCCCTGGGCACCCTATGTGTACGAAGAACGCGGCGCCATGCAGGGACTGGACTACGACACCACGGTGATCGTGTTCCAGCGCCTGGGGGTCGATGTAGAGTGGCAATTCCTGCCCTGGAAGCGCTGCCTGGCCATGCTTGACCAGGGCCAGGCCGACGGCGCGCTGGATATTTTCCACAGCCATGAGCGCGACGCGCTGCTGCTCTACCCCAGCGAACCGCTGTCACAAGTCGAGTTCACCCTGTTCTATGCCAACGAACGGCCGCACCCGGCCCAAAGCCTTGAGGACCTGCGCGGCCTGACTGTCGGCACCTCGCCAGGCTACCTGTATGGCGAGCCGTTCAGCGATTCCGCGCTGTTCAACCGCGAAGCGGCGCCCAGCCATGAGGCCAACTTCGGCAAATTGATGCTCGGGCGCATCGACCTGGTGATCACCGACCGCCGGGTCGGCCAGCACGTGATCAAGGCCATGGGCCTGGAAGGCAAGGTCAGCCAGGCCCAGGTCGTGGTCAGCCGCCAGCCGCAGTTCCTGGCCGTGCGCCGGGGTGCGGGCATGGACCTGCTGGTGCAGCGCTTTGCCGCCGAGCTGAGGCGCTTCAAACAGGAACCGGCCTACGCCGCCTTGAGTGCCAAATATGGTGGAATCCAGGCCATATCGGCAGCAGGAGACACCGTTGAGCAGCAGGAAAGCAGCGCGCAGTGATTGCTCTGTTATACTCCGGCCTTTCCGCCAGGCTTACGCCCGGCCGCTGAGGTCTTGAAAAAGGCACCCAACCCCGCTACAGCGCAGCTTTGAGCCCGCGCGAGCCGGTGGAGTGCTCGCCAGACGCAGCAGGACCGGACGGGATTGCGCTCCCCTAAGCGCCATTCGCGCCCGGCAAGATTATCCCTCTGGGCCAAGCCCTAACTAAAACAGGATTACTCATGTCCTTTGCTTCCCTCGGTCTCTCCGAGGCTTTAGTCCGCGCCATCGAGGCAGCGGGCTATACCGAGCCTACTCCGGTGCAACAGCGGGCCATTCCCGCCGTGTTGCAAGGTCGCGACCTGATGGTTGCGGCTCAGACAGGTACTGGTAAAACCGGCGGCTTCGCCCTCCCGATTCTGGAGCGGTTGTTCCCCAATGGTCACCCGGACAAATCCCAGCGTCACGGCCCGCGCCAACCGCGCGTACTGGTCCTGACCCCCACCCGCGAACTCGCCGCGCAAGTGCACGACAGCTTCAAGCTGTATGCCCGCGACCTGAAGTTCGTCAGCGCCTGCATCTTCGGCGGCGTCGGCATGAACCCACAGGTTCAGGCCATGTCCCGTGGTGTCGACGTGCTGGTCGCCTGCCCCGGTCGCTTGCTCGACCTGTGCGGCCAAGGCAGCGTCGACTTGTCCCACGTGGAAATCCTCGTGCTGGACGAAGCAGACCGCATGCTCGACATGGGCTTTGTCCATGACGTGAAAAAGGTCCTCGCACGCCTGCCGGCCAAACGTCAGAACCTGCTGTTCTCGGCAACGTTCTCCAACGACATCACCGCCCTGGCCGGCAAGCTGCTGCACAACCCGGAACGCATTGAAGTCACGCCGCCGAACACCACGGTCGAGCGTATCGAACAACGCGTGTTCCGCCTGGCCGCCAGCCACAAGCGTGCGCTGCTGGCCCACCTGATCACCGCCGGCGCGTGGGAACAGGTACTGGTGTTCACCCGCACCAAGCACGGCGCGAACCGCCTGGCCGAGTACCTGGACAAGCACGGCCTCACCGCCGTCGCCATCCACGGCAACAAGAGCCAGAACGCCCGCACCAAAGCCCTGGCCGATTTCAAGGCCGGTGAAGTGCGCATCCTGGTGGCCACCGATATCGCCGCCCGCGGCCTGGATATCGACCAACTGCCACACGTGGTCAACTTCGAACTGCCGAACGTCGACGAAGACTACGTGCACCGTATCGGCCGTACCGGCCGTGCCGGTCGTTCGGGTGAAGCCATCTCCCTGGTTGCACCGGACGAAGAAAAACTGCTGAAAAGCATCGAGCGCATGACCAAGCAGAAAATCGCCGACGGCGACCTGATGGGCTTCGATGCCAGCGCCGTCGAGGCTGAAAAGCCAGAAGCGCGCGAGCGTCCGGACGTGCGCAACCCACGCAACCCACGCGGTCCGAAGGGCGATGGCCCGAACGGCGGCGGTGGTGGCGGTGGTCGTCGCGACAAGGGCAAGGACAAGGGCGGCAAGGAAAAAGCGCCTACCAACGGCCGTGGCGAGCGCCCGGCCCGTGAGCAAAAACCACGTGAAGGCACCCCGGCCCGCGAACAGCGCCAGCCGACCCAGCCACCACGCGCTGCAGCCGACCGCGCCCCGGACGAGTTCCTCGACGACGACGTGGATAACTTCGGTAACCGCGTCGACTACGTGCCCCAGGCCAAACCGGCCCAGGGTCGTGGCCGTCGTCCAGGCGCCCCGGCGCAAGGTGCCGGCGCTGGTGCCCCACGTGGCGGCCAGCCACAGGGCGGTCGTCAGAACGGTCCGCGCAACAGCAGCGGCGGCACCACCGGTACGCCACCGGCCAAGCGCAACGGCCCGCGTAACGGCGCGCCTCGTGATGGCCAGGCCCGTCGCGATGATTCGCGCAGCAACAACCGTCGCCCGGCCCGTGACGACCAGCCACGCTTGTCCGAACCCGCCGTGCAGAACCCGCGCGGTGGCCCGGCGCCGAAGATCATCCACAAGGAGTCGAAAGCCGACCGCTTCCCGACACCGGAGCAGTTGGATCAACTGCCAGGCCGTCCTCGTGGTGAAAAACCAGCGCTGCTGACCCGCAACCGCTGAGTTTCACAGCACCACAAAAAATGCCCCGCCTCTTTCGAGACGGGGCATTTTTTTTGACTCGACACTGATCAACGTGGGAGCTGGCTTGCCTGCGATCGTATCGACTCGGTGTGCCTGATGCTTCGATGCGCCCGCATCGCAGGCAAGCCAGCGCCCACATTGCGTGCATTCCAGGCATAAAAAAACCGGATCTCAGGATCCGGTTTTTTCGGGTAAAAACAGAAATTACTTCTGCTTGACGCCTTCCAGCGAGATGTCCAGGTCCACAGTCTGCGAGGACGGGCCTGGGCCTTTGATGCCGAAGTCGTTCAGGTTGACGGTAGTGGTGGCGTTGAAGCCAGCACGTTCGCCGCCCCATGGATCCTTGCCTTCACCGTTGAAGGTCGCCTTGAAGGTCACAGGCTTGGTCACGCCGTGGAAAGTCAGGTCGCCCGTCACGTCAGCGGTTTTTTCGCCGGTGGATTTAACAGCGGTGGACACGAACTTGGCATCGGCAAACTTGCCAACATCGAGGAAGTCCTTGCTGGCGATGTGCTTGTCACGTTCTGCGTGGTTCGACCACAGGCTGGCGGTTTTCACGTCGACCGCGATTTTGCTGGCTTCAGGCTTGGCGGCATCCCAGCTGAACGAACCATCCCAGTCCTTGAAGGTACCGTGGATGTAGCTGTAGCCCAGGTGGCTGATTTTCCAGTCGATGAAGGCGTGCTGGCCTTCCTTGTCGATCTTGTAGTCGGCGGCCATCACCTGACCAGCAGACAGCAGGGCGGTACCGATTGCCAGAGCGGCGAGCGTCTTTTTCAACATGCTTTCTATTCCTTGTGAGTCGAGGTTGAACATCAGGCTTTGCGCCCCAGCATACGAACCAGGGTCACATCACGATCAATGAAATGGTGTTTCAGCGCGGCCACGCCATGCAGGCCGGCGAACACCACCAATACCCAGGCCAGGTACAAATGCACCACGCCTGCAGTGTCTGCCTGGTCCGGTAGCCCGGAAACCAGCGCAGGAATCTCAAACAAGCCAAACACCGGGATCCCGACACCGTCTGCGGTGGAAATCAGGTAACCGGCAATCATCACGGCAAACAGCCCGAGATACAGGAACGCGTGGCCAAACGCAGCCCCCAGACGCGTCATGCGGCTATAGCTGGCAAGCGGTGGCGGCGGCGGGCTGACCAGGCGCCAGACGATCCGCACGAGCATGATGGCGAACAGCGTAATGCCGATGCTCTTGTGCAGGTCCGGGGCGTCTTTGCGCCAGGCACTGTAGTAGTCGAGACCGACCATCCACAGGCCCAATGCGAACAGACTGAACACCACCAGAGCCACGCCCCAGTGCAAAACGATGCTGACCCAGCCATAGCGGGCCGGTGAATTACGTAGTTGCATGTCCCAAATCCCGTAAGAGCTGTGGCAAGACTATCGATTTACCTATCGAATTAAAGCGGAAAATTTCGCTTTGAAATATCGAGAAATACGATCAAGAGCGTATGCAGAGTAAGTTAACAAGAGATTAAGGACTATCCAGAAGAAACGTGACGGACTGTCCTGCGTTTACCACCAATTTACGCTTCAAACTCGCAATGGGTTGTGACACAGGCCTGCATTGCATAGGCTTGCGCGACTGTTTCACCTGCGCCACACGCAGGACCGCTTCGAGGAGATGACCGATGGGCTTGAACAACCAGTGGATGCAACGCGACCTGGCCGTGTTGTGGCATCCCTGCACCCAGATGAAAGACCACCAGCAACTGCCGCTGATCCCCATCAAGCGCGGTGAAGGCGTGTGGCTGGAAGATTTCGAAGGCAAGCGCTACCTCGATGCCGTCAGCTCCTGGTGGGTCAACGTGTTCGGCCACGCCAACCCACGTATCAACCAGCGCATCAAGGATCAGGTCGACCAACTCGAACACGTGATCCTCGCCGGTTTCAGCCACCAACCGGTGATCGAACTGTCCGAGCGCCTGGTGGCGATGACGCCCGAAGGCCTGACCCGCTGTTTCTATGCCGACAACGGTTCGTCGTGCATCGAAGTGGCGCTGAAGATGAGCTTTCATTATTGGCTCAACCGCGGCCTGCCGAACAAGAAGCGCTTCGTCACCCTGACCAACAGCTACCACGGCGAAACCATCGCCGCGATGTCGGTGGGCGATGTGCCGCTGTTTACCGAAACCTACAAGGCGCTGCTCTTGGACACCCTCAAGGTGCCGAGCCCGGATTGCTACCTGCGTCCCGAAGGCATGAGCTGGGAAGAGCATTCGCGCAACATGTTCCAGGCCATGGAACAGACCCTCGCCGAAAACCACGACAGCGTCGCGGCGGTGATCGTCGAGCCGCTGATCCAGGGCGCCGGCGGCATGCGCATGTACCACCCGGTGTACCTCAAGCTGCTGCGCGAAGCCTGTGACCGCTATGGCGTGCACCTGATCCACGATGAAATCGCCGTGGGCTTCGGCCGCACCGGCAGCATGTTCGCGTGCGAGCAGGCCGGTATCCGCCCGGATTTCCTGTGTTTGTCCAAGGCCCTCACCGGCGGCTACCTGCCATTGGCGGCGGTGGTCACCACCGATGATGTCTACGACGCCTTCTACGACGACTACCCGACCCTGCGCGCCTTCCTGCACTCTCACAGCTACACTGGCAACCCGCTGGCGTGCGCGGCCGCCTTGGCGACCCTGGATATTTTCGAAGAAGACAACGTCATCGAGAACAACAAGGCCCTGGCCCAGCGCATGGCCACCGCCACCGCGCACCTGGTGGACCACCCGCACGTGTCGGAAGTGCGCCAGACCGGCATGGTCCTGGCCATCGAGATGGTCCAGGACAAAGCCACCAAGACCGCCTACCCGTGGCAGGAACGCCGTGGCCTGAAGGTCTTCGAGCATGCCCTGGAACGCGGTGCGCTGTTGCGGCCCTTGGGCAGCGTGGTGTATTTCCTGCCGCCGTATGTGATCACGCCGGAGCAGATCGATTTCCTGGCCGAGGTGGCCAGTGAAGGCATCGACATTGCCACCAACAGCAAAGTCAGTGTCGCCGTGCCGAAGGACTTCCACCCAGGCTTTCGCGATCCCGGCTGATCACACCCTTGCAGGCGCCGGCAAGCCGGCGCCTGCAGAAACACCTTATTTTCCAGAGAACAGAAATGAGACTGTCCCGCTTTTTCACCGACACCCCGCTGAGCCTTGGCGAGCACGAACTGCCCGAAGCCCAGGCGCACTACATCAGCCGTGTACTGCGCATGAACGAAGGCGACGCCGTGCAGTTGTTCGACGGTTCCGGCCAGGAGTTCCTGGGTACTTTGCTGGATGTCGGCAAGAAGCGCGTCAGCGTGCAACTCACGCAAAGCTTCGCCGGGCAGGCCGAATCGCCGCTGCACATCCACCTCGGCCAGGGGCTGTCGCGGGGCGAGCGCATGGATTGGGCGATACAGAAAGCCACCGAACTGGGCGTCAACGCGATCACGCCGATTTTCAGCGAGCGCTGCGAAGTGCGCCTCAAGGATGAACGCGCCGACAAACGCCTGCTGCACTGGCGCCAGGTGGCAATCAGCGCGTGCGAACAATGTGGGCGTTCGACAGTGCCAGTGATTCACCCACCGCTGCTGCTGGCGGACTGGTTGAAGCAGACCGAGGCCGACTTGAAACTGGTCCTGCACCCGGTGGCCGAGCCGCTGGTCAGCCATGCCAAGCCTGCCAGCCTGGCCTTCCTGATCGGTCCTGAAGGCGGTTTGACCGACAATGAAGTGCAAACCGCGCAAGACGCCGGCTTCCATGCCGCCCGCCTGGGCCCGCGCGTATTGCGGACCGAGACGGCGCCCGTCGTCGCGCTGGCGGTGGCCCAGCAACTCTGGGGCGATTTCTAACCCTCCCTCCAATGCAGGCGCTGGCTAGCCGGCGCCTACAGTTGATCAGGTGATCACTCCACCGGGTCACTCACCGGCGTGGCAATGATCGCCTTCAACTCGCTGGTCATCGGGAACTCCAGGTTCAAGCCCTTGGGCGGAATCGGCTGTTCAAACCAACGCTGGTAAATCCCGTTGATCGCCCCCGAGCGGTACAGGTCGCCCAGTGCCTCGTTGACCACCGCGAGAAACTGCGGGTCGCCCTTGCGCACCATGCAGCTGTAGATTTCCCGCGACTGCTCTTTGCCGACCACCACCCATTTGTGCGGATCCCTGGCCTTGGCGCGCTCACCGTAGAGCAGCGCATCGTCCATATAGAACGCCGCTGCGCGACCGGTCTCGAGCATCTTGAACGCCTCGCCGTGGTCCTTGGCGCTGATCACGAACATATTGGTCTTGTGCTCGGCGTTGTAGTTCTTGAGAAACCGCTCGTTGGTGGTACCGGCGGTGGTCACCACGTTTTTGCCCTTGAGGTCGTCAAAGCCCTGGATACCGCTGTCCTTGGCGGTCAGCAACTGCCCCTTCACGTAGATAAAGCCGTAGGAAAATGCCACCTGTTGCTGGCGCTCTGCAGTCACCCCGGTAGAGCCGCATTCCAGGTCGACGGTACCGTTCTGCACCAGCGGGATACGCGTCTGGGAAGTCACCAGGTTGTATTTCACCTTGAGATCGGCCACCCCGGTTTTCTCCTCGATGCGCTCGACGATCTTGCTCGCCAGGTCTACCGAATACCCCATGGGCTTGCCACTGCTATCCCCCACGTAGGAAAACGGCACCGACGCATCGCGATAGCCCAGGGTGATCGACTTGGCACTGGCGATCTTGCCCAGCGTGCCGTCCAGCGGCGCTTGATTGGCATGGGCCTGCGCCCCCAGCAACAGCCCCAGGGTGCAACCGGTCAACAGGATTTTTTTCATTGTTATTCTCCGTTGGTCTTTGAGTTATTTACGGACAGCAATCACGCTGATTTCCACCAGCACACTCGGTCGCGCCAGTTCCGCCTGCAAGGTGGTGCGCGTCGGCGCCATGCCCGGCGACAGCCAGGCTGACCACACATCATTCATTGGGGCGAAACCGTTGCCGATATCTTTCAAGTAAATGGTCGCATTCAAGACATGATCCTTGTCACTGCCGGCCTGGGCCAGCAGCCCGTCGATCTTCGCCAGCACTTCGCGGGTCTGGGTCGCCACGTCGACACCCTCGCCCGGCACCTGGCCCGAGAGGAATACCAGGTCCTTGAAGGTGACGGCGCCGGACAGTCGTTCGTTGCTGCTGATTCGCGTGATGGTCATGGGTGCATCCTTATGCGGCGCGGGGCGCCAGGCCCTGCATATCAATGGAAGGGACGTGTTGGCCGATCAACTCGGCGAGCAATTGGCCGCTGCCGCACGCCAGGGTAAAGCCCAGGGCACCGTGGCCCAGGTTCAGCCACAGGTTGCGATAGCGACTGGCGCCAATCAGCGGCACGCCGGTCGGGGTAGCCGGGCGCATGCCGGCCCATTCCAGCGCATGCGCGTAGTCGCCAGCTGTAGGAAATGTCTCGATTGCCTGGCGCTTGATCAGTGCCAGGCGCTTGGGCTCAAGGCTGGCGTCGAAGCCGACGATATCCACCATCGCCGCCACCCGCAGTTGTTCGCCGATGCGCGCGTAGACGATCTTGCGGTCGTAGTCGGTGATGCTCACGTTCGGCGCGCGGTGCTGCGCGCCAATCGGCACGCTCAGGCTGTAGCCCTTGAGCGGGTACAGCGGCAGTGACAAGCCCGGCAACGCCAACTCGGCACTGCGATGCCCGGCAGCCAGCACCAATTGCTGCACTGGCATCACTTCGCCGCCCAGTTCGATAGCCTGTACCGCACCGTCGGCATGCAGGATCCCGGTGACCTTGCGCCCCAGCATGAAGGTACAGCGCCCCGACGCTTGAAGACGCGCCGCCAACTGCTGGCAGAAGGCATGACAGTCCGCCACTTCCTCATTGGGCGTGTAGATGCCGCCGACAAACCCACCTGCCGCGAGTGTCGGCTCCAGGCGCGCACAATCTACCGCCGACAGCACCTGCTGCTGCAGGACGTCGGTGACCTTGCTGCGCGCCCGCTCGAAGGTATCGGCGTTGCGAAAAGTCACCAGCTTGCCGTTGCGTCGCCAGTCGAAACCGTCCAGGCCGTCATCGACGCGCCATTGCTGCAAGGTGGATTGGCTCAGGCTCGCCAGGCGCAGCAAGTGCGCGGCGTTGCGTTTGTTCACCGAGCCGCGGCAGGCGCCGATGAAGGCCGCCATCCAGCGCCATTGCTGGGGGTCCAGGCGCGGGCGCAGCTTGAGCGGCGAATCGCCACGCAGCAACCAGCCAATCGCCTGCAGCGGCACGCCGGCGTCTGCCAGCGGGGCGACGTAGCGGTAGGACAACTGCCCACCATTGGCAAAACTGGTTTCGCTGCCCAGGCTGTCGCGTGCCTCGATCACCGTCACTTCATGGCCGGCGCGGACCAACGCGTAGGCACTCGCCAGGCCGATAACCCCTCCACCGATGATGCAAACCTGCCTGGTCATGCCAGCCCCCAGCCGTTGAATAAGAAGGCTCAAGCCTAGGGGCAGGTGACAGGTCACCGACAATGAATAAAGATGGGTCACCTATAAACAAAGGTTATGGACACGCCATGCGCTTGCGTCATATCGAGATCTTCCAGGCTATCCGCCAGACCGGCTCCATCAGCGCTGCCGCGCAGTTGCTGCATGTGTCGCAGCCGGCCGTGACCAAGGTGTTGCAACACGCGGAGTTACAATTAGGCTTTCCGCTGTTCCTGCGGGTGCGCGGCAAGCTGCAACCCACGCCGGAAGCCCTGGCGCTCGAAAGCGAAGTGGAAAAAGTCACCCAGAGCCTGCAAGGCGTGCGACGCCTGGCCAAGAGCTTGCGCCGCGAGCCGGGCCAAAGTGTGCGCATTGGCGCGATCCCGGCCCTGGCGCTGTCGCTGCTGCCGCCGGCGATTCTGGAGTGGAAGCACGATTACCCGGACATCGCCTGCGAACTGTCCAGCGACCACAGCCGCGAACTGGTGCAGAAACTGTTGATGCGCGAGATCGACCTGGCATTGACGCTCAACTTCGCCGGCCATCCGGGGTTGACCACCCAGGTGTTGGCCAATGGCGTGCTGGTGGCGCTGGCGTCCAAAGGCTATTGGTCCGAGGCTGAAACCCGCCAGCCGCTGCCGCTCGCCGACCTGGCGGGTGCGCCGCTGATCGGGCTGTCCAGCGCCGACCCGCTGGCCGCGAAACTCGACAGTTACCTGGAAAACGTCGACCCGCCGCCCCAGGTGACGATCTCGGTGCAAACCTATTCGCTGGCCCGGGCCATGGTGGAATCCGGCGCCGGGCTCACGGTGATCGACCCCTTCACCGCGCTGGGAGCCTCGACCGCCACCACGCGCATCCGCACGCTCACGCCGCCCTTGCCGATCACCCTGTACGCCCTCACCCGCGCCGACGAACCACCGCCGCACATGCTGGCAAACCTGCTGCAGATTTTCGGCAAGCGTGCCCGCGAGCTACTGGAACGCCTGTAAGCGTAATCGCCGGCAAGTGACGGTCACAGCACGTAGTGCATGATCGCCACAAAATGCAGCAGGCTGCCGCCGATCACGAACAGGTGCCAGATGCCATGGGAATGCCGCAGGCGATCCTCCAGGGCAAAAAAGATGATGCCCACGGTATACAGCACCCCGCCCGACGCCAGCCAGGCGAACCCCGCCGTGCCCAGCGCGGCGAGCAGCGGCTTGACCGCCACCAGTACGATCCAGCCCATCACCGCGTAGATCACGATCGACAGGATGCGCGCCTCGGACCGCGGCTTGATCTCCTGCAGGATGCCGATCACCGCCAGCCCCCACACAATCCCGAACAGCGTCCAGCCCCATGGCCCGCGCAGCGTGACCAGGCAGAACGGCGTATAGCTGCCGGCAATCAACAGGTAGATCGAGAAGTGATCGACCTTCTGCATGATCTCTTTCCGTCGCCCCTGCACGCTGTGGTACACGGTGGACGCGCTGTACAACACCAGCAGGGTAAAGCCGTAAATGGCCACACTGACGATTTTCCAGGGGCTGCCGTCCAGGCTCGCCACCACCAACATCCATACCGCACCGACAAAAGCTGCAACCGTCCCGAGCAAATGGCTCCAGGCGTTGAATCGTTCCCCGTGATACATGTGTCACTCACCTCGAATAACCGTTATCACCTTGAGCATTCTGACCGCAGTCACTCACTATCGGGTAACAACCTTTCTTCATTTGCCCTAACACCGCTGCCCATCGGATGATTCACACCGTCCTTGCCGGCACAGGGCTCAAGGGCCTCATCGCCGGCAAGCCGGCCCCTGCAAGGGTGCACCTGCCCCCAATGGTATCGACAATGCCTGAGCTTGAACCCGACATGCCGCAACCCAGCCTATGGCAACTGTTTTACAACTTCGCCATGGTCGGCCTGTTCGGCTTTGGCGGCGTGATGCCTTGGGCGCGGCAGATGATGGTCGACCGCCGCCGCTGGGTCAGCGAGCAAGGCTTCAATGAGCTGCTGACCACCGGCCAGTTCTTCCCCGGCCCCAACATCGCCAACGTCGGCATCATCTACGGCCGGCGCCTGCATGGCTTGCCGGGTGCGATTGTGACCGTCTGCGGGCTGTACCTGTTCCCCTCGCTGATCACCGTGTTCGCCGGTTTCGCCTACGCCAAGTGGTGGAGCAACGAGGTGGTGCAGCAGATTTTCGGCGCCGTGATGCCGATCGCCACCGGGCTGATGCTCGGCACCACCCTGCGCTTGCTCAAGGCCATGCCTCGCACCCTGGCCAACTACAGCGCGTTCGTGCTGACCTTCGTGCTGATGGCGGTTTTCGTGCTGCCGCTGTGGATGGTGCTGCTGATCTGCATCCCCAGCTCGCTGGCCCTGAGTTTTGTCAGCACACATAAGGTGGCCGGCTGATGCAAACCGTGCTGCTGCACCTGATGATCCAATGCGCGCTGTGGTCGTTGATGTCGATTGGCGGCAATACCGTGGCCATCAGTGATATCCACCGCTACGCCGTCACTGACATGAACTGGATCACCGACGCGCAATTCGTCGCGTTCTTCGCCCTGTCCCAGGCGCTGCCGGGGCCCAACGGCATGTTCCTGGTATTTATCGGCCAGCAGGCGGCAGGGTTGCCCGGCGCGCTGGTGGCGCTGGCCGCCAAACTGGTGCCTTGCTCGGTGTTGACCTACGTCGGCGCCGGCTGGCTGGAGCGTCACACCCGCACGCCCTGGGTGCAGCGCGTCAAGCGCAGCCTGCTGCCGCTCTCCATCGGCTTGATTCTCGCCTCGACCTACATCCTGATGAACAGCCTGGAAAACAATGCCACCAGCCTGGTGCTGACGCTGGCCAGTGCTGCCGTGGTGTATTACACGCGCCTGAACGCGATCTGGCTGATCATCCTCGGCGTGGTGCTGGGCCTGTGCAGCGCATGGCTGGGAGTGAACTGGTTTTAGGGGCACAATCGACGGCATTCGAACAAGAGCCCATGGCCATGCTGATCGACGAAGAATTCACCCTCAAAAAGCTCGAGATCTTCCTGGCGTTCATGCGCACCGGCAACCTGGCCCGCGCCGCCGCCGAGCTGCAAACCAGCAACGTCAGCGTGCACCGCGCCATTCACTCGCTGGAAAATGCCCTGCGCTGCCCGCTGTTCAAACACGAAGGGCGCAACCTCACGCCGCTGGAAAGCGCCTACGTGCTTGAAGAACGCGCGCAAAAACTCATCGCCGATGTGGTCGACAGCGTGCGCCTGACCCGCGAAGCCGCCGGGTTCTCCGCCGAGCGCTTCAAGCTTGGCTCGCTGTACTCGCTGACCGTCAAGACCGTGCCGCAACTGATCATGGGCCTCAAAATCAGGCGCAGCGAACTCAATATCGACCTGATCCTGGGCTCGAATTTCGACCTGCTGTACAAGCTCAAGAACATGGAAGTGGACGCGATCCTCATCTCTCTGGATGAGCACGCCAACGACCCCGACTGCGAACAGATTGCCTTGTTCAACGACGACATCTTCCTCGCTACCCCGGCCGATTCGCCCTTCGACCGCGAGCGGGAAATCGACCTTGCCGACGTGCGCGACGCGACCTTCATCACCCTCACCCAGGGCTTCGCCACGCACCAGGATGGCAATCGCGTGTTCAAGCAGGCGGGGTTCGAGCCGAAGGTGGCGATGCAGGTCAATGACATCTTCACGCTGTTGAGCATGGTCAGTTCGGGCGTGGGTTATGCGCTGCTGCCGGGAAGGATTGCGGCGGTGTACGAGAACCGCGTGAAGCTGATACCGCTGCAACCCAGGTATCGGTTGCAGCAGCATATCGGCGTGGTGTTCCTGAAGGCCAAGGAAAGAGACCCGAACTTGCTGGCGTTGTTGGCGGAGTGTCGGATGTATGCCAATCGGCAGGGGACAGCCTGACACTCCGCTATCGGGGGTCAGCCCACCAACCCACGCACGATGAAGTACAGCAGCGAAGGCCCGAGCAAACACCCCAGCCCGGTATGGAACGTCGCCGTCAGCGCGCCATACGGCACCAATCGCCGATCCGTTGCCGCCAAGCCTGCCGTCACTCCACTCACGGTGCCGGCCAAGCCGCCAAACACCATCGCCGAGCGCGGGTTATCCAAGCCCATCCAACGCGCCGCCACGGGCGTGCCGACCATCACCAGGATCGCCTTGATCAACCCGGTGGCAATCGACAGCGCCATCACATCCGAGGTCGCGCCAATCGCCGCGCCAGTCACCGGGCCGACGATGTACGTCACCGCGCCCGCGCCGATGGTGGTCATGCTGATTGCATCGCGGTAGCCAAACACCCAGGCCATGCTCGCGCCGACGATAAACGGCAGGATCGTGCCCAGCAGCAAGGCGATCACGCCAATCATGCCGGCCTTGCGCGCTTCGGTGGCCTGCACCTCAAACGCGGTGGCGACGATGGCGAAGTCACGCAGCATCGCTCCGCCCATCAGGCCGATACCGGAGAACAGTGCCAGGTCGGCCAGGCCTTTTTGCCCGCCCGTGATCGTGCCGCCGACCCAGGCCAGCACCAGGCCAATGACGATGGCAATCGCCGAGCCGTGGATGCGTCCGAAGGTGAGTCGCTTGGACAGCACCACGGAAATCCACATGACCACGCCAACAAAGGCAAACGCGGTGATCAGGCCGTTATGTTCCAAACCTTTTTCAATGAGATCCCACATATCAGCGGCCTCCCACGACAGGTGTCGGCGTGATCAGCGGCTCTTCATCGGGTAAAGGTTCACCCTTGTGCGTGCGGCTGATCAGGGCAATGGTGCACCCGCACACCACCACCGAACCAATCGCCGCGAGCACCGCGACCGGTCCGCCGTGCAGGGCAGTGACGACGTTCTGTTGCGCGGCCATCGCCACGACCACGGGGATGTACATCGCGCCCCAGAAGCCCACGCCCATCTCGCAATCCTTGGTCATGCCGCCGCGTTTTTGCATCCACAGGCGGGCGCAGATCAGCAGGATCATCGCAATCCCCACCCCGCCCACGTTGGATTTGACGCCGAGCAACACGCCAAGCATGTCGCCCATGATCACGCCCGCGAGCGTGCAGATCGCCAGCAATGCCACACCGTAAATAATCATTGTTGTTGTCCTCAAAGTGCTCGATCGAAATTGTTGTTTTTGTGCTTCGAAAGCCTTGGGTGGTGCTTTATCGGTGGCGGCGCTCCTCCTCTTCCAGCAAGGCCTGCAAGGTGTCCAGGCGGGCGCCTTCACAGGCGATCACCGTGCCTTGTTCAAACACGCGGCGCGACAGGCCGGTGAGCACGGCGCCCGGCGGCAGTTCGATCTGCAGGCGCACGCCGCGCTCGTAGGCGCTTTGCACGGTGCCGCGCCAGTCGACGACGCGGCACATATTGAAGGCCAGGTCGTCGCGCAATTGCTCGGGGTTGTGGATCGGCCGCGCACGCGTGCTGCTCAGGTAGGTGATGCGCGGCGGCTTGAGTGCACCGAACGCCTGGGCCAAGCGCTGGGCAGGCGCGTCCAGCAGCGCGCAATGGGACGGCACGCTGACCGCCAGGCGCTTGGCGATGCCGTTGCCCTGGATGCGTTCTGCGACAAGCTTCATTGCTGCATCGCTGCCGGCAATGACGGTCTGGTTGTCGGCGTTGATATTGGCCAGGTACACCGGCGTTTCAGCACGGTGTATTTCGGCCAGCAGGTTTTCCACCGTGGATAACGCCGGGCCGATGATTGCGGTCATGCCGTAGCCGTGTGGATAAGCGTTTTGCATCAGCTCGCCACGCAGGCTGACCAGTTTGATGGCCTCGTCGAAGTCCAGCGCGCCCGCAATCACCGCCGCAGGGTAGGCACCGATGGACAGGCCCGCGACATAATCCGGGGTGTGTTGCAGGAGGCGGGCGTGGGCCACACCGGCGATCAACAGGCAGAGTTGTACCGCTCGGGTCGACTCAAGGGCTTGCGCCGAGTCGAGCGCCAGGACGTCTTCGCCCAAGGCCTCACTGGCCTGCTCCAACACCTCCACAGGCAGCTGGTGAAGCATGCCCGGCCGTTGGGCGCCCTGCCCCGGGAAGACCAGGAGGCTGCTCATGCTACGGCCTGCCAAGGGTCCTGCACAAGGTGTGCACCGCTGGCGGTCTTGAGCAGCACGCGGCGTGACCCACTTGCCCATTCGCGCAAGGCGACGGCGCCAAACGGGGTTTGCAGTTGCAGATCCACGGCGCACGGTGCGGTGTTCAATATCGCCAGCAGATCCTCGGCATCACCGCGCTCAAGTCGCTCGGACGTACGCAGGATCAAATCCAGATCACTCTGCGCGTGCAGCGCTTGAATCCCGCTGGCCAACTCGAAACCCGCGCTGCCCGTGACACCCCACGCCTCCTGCGCCAGCACCGGCCGCAATAGATCGAGCGCGCGCAGCGCGGGTAAATCCCGTGGCGAGACCACACCACACAGAGCCTCGGGGATCACGCGCCGCTGCACTGCCGCCAGCGGCATCTGGGCAGCATAGCGCTGCTCACGCAACCGCCCGCGTACGCCGACGGGCACATGACCCGGCTCGGCCATGGCGCGGCGCACCACCACCGGATGGCCAGAGGCGACGGCCTCCAGCACCCAGGCCGGTGCGTCGGCAGGCACGTGCGCCGGGGTCATGCCCCAGAGCAAATCGTGGGCGTTCACCATTGCTCCCGCAGCAGCTGGCGTACATGGCTGGAGGCGGCGCGATTCGCCGCGCCGAGACGCCCGCTCAAATCGCGGCCGTCGATATCCTTGATCGCGTTGACCAGGCAATCGCTGACCCGCGCCACATCGTCCGGCGTGGGCTGTTCAATCTGGCTGACCGACAAGGTCTCCCACAACAGCCCCAAGCTGGCATAGCTGTCGATGTCATAAGCCATCGGCGGCACGCTGGCGGCCAGGGCTTCCAGCTCCTCGACACTGCGCAGGGTCACCCGCGCCGCCGAGGCCTTGCCCATGGCGTGCACCATCACCCCGGGGTCGCGCAGGGCGATCAGGCGGTTGGCCTGGTAGCCGTGGGCGAGGAACGCCCCGGACATCGCCTTGCCCACCAGCAGTGCGATCACCGGGTGGCCGGCCAACCGGGCGCGCGCATAGCTGTCGGCGGCGGCGGCCAGGGCCTGGTGAATGCCGAGGGCTTCTTCGCGACGGCCGTAGGCTTGGCTCGGTACATCGACGATGGCGATGATCGGACGCTGGTCACCGTGGGCGATGGCTTCATCCACCGCCTTGGCCAGGCCCCAGCCTTCGAGCAACCCGACTTCGCCGTTACGGGCGCGCGGGAAGCGGTTCTGAGGGTCGCTGACCACGGCGACGAAGCGCACTGTCTGCTCACCCAAGAGACCGTCGGCAACCCTCAGCGACTGCGGCAAACCGTCGACAGGGGTGGCGCCGGCGCTCAATGCGTTGAACCACTGCAAGCCTCTCATGAGCGTTCTCCTTGATACAGGTCGCGCACCGTTGCCGGGTCGATTTGCGGCGTGGCGTCCAGTTGCCCAAGACGCGCCAGGTAATGTTCGGCCTGACGGCTGCGCTGTTGAGCAGGCAAGCCTTGTTGCAGCAATGCAGTGACGGTCTGCTGGATCTGCGTCACATCGTCTGCCACGTAACGGTCGGCCAGGCCGCTGTTGAAGCGCTGCTCGCCGCCGGTCAGGCTCCAGATAAACGGGCGGTCGCGCGAATCGTATTCTTCCAGGCCGGCTTCCTGTTCGATCACTTGCGGGCCATTGAGGCCAAGGCGTGCTTCGCGGGTCACGACCAGGTAACTGCACAGCCCGGCGGCGATGGACATGCCGCCAAAGCACCCGACACTGCCCGCCACCACACCAATCACCGGCTGGTACTGGCGCAGGTCGACAATCGCCGCGTGGATATCGGCAATCGCGGCCAGGCCCAGGTTGGCTTCCTGCAGACGCACGCCGCCAGTCTCCAGCAACAGCACGGCGCGGGTCGGGATGCCCTTGCGATTGTCCTCGGCTGCCAGCTCCAAAGCGCCGGCGATTTTCGCGCCGCCTACTTCGCCAAGGCTGCCGCCCTGGAAGTTGCCCTCGATGGCGGCAATCACCACCGGTTTTCCATCGATGCTGCCCTTGGCAATCACCACCCCGTCATCGGCCTGCGGCACCACGCCTTGGCGGCTGAGCCAGGGCGACATGACGCGTTGGAATGGGTCGATCAGTTCGCGGTAGGAACCGGCGTCCAACAAGGACTTGGCCCGCTGCCGGGCGCCCAGTTCGACGAAGCTGTGTTTGGTGAGGTCAGTCATGGCCGATCTCCTCGAAGCCCTGCTCCAGGCGCAGACGCACCACGCCTGGGGTGGCGCCGAAATCGTGAATATCAATCTTCAAGGCCGGTGGCGTCTGCTCCTGGAAGATCCGTTCGAACAGATGCTGCCAGCGGAGTGCGGCGCCATTCACCGAGGTCTGCACCTGGATGGTCAGCGTGCCCGGCGTACCCGGTTCCAGCAGGACTTCCAGGTCACCCGAGCCGACGCAACCCACCAGCGCACGGCCTTTTGGCGACTGCCCGGCGGGGAATTCAAAGGATAAGGTTTCCATCACAACGCTCCGTCGAGGCGGTCGATAAACAGGCAGGCGGCCAACAGGTCGGCGGCGCCACCGGGGGAGGCATTCAGGGCCAGCAGTTGATGGTCCAGTTCATGCAAATGACGGCGACCGGCGAGGGTCGCGCTGCCGCCTGCATCAAGCACGGCCTGGGCGCCGCGCTGCATGGCATGCAGGCCTTCCAGGCCGGCGCGATAGAGCACACAGGTGTCGGCCAGGTCCGTCATGATCGCGAGCAAGGCATCCAGGCGCGCGTTCTGTTCGCCGACGTTTTGCCGGCGGCTCTTGTGCAGTTGCGGCAGGCCGCGTTGCACCACCGAAGGGAAGCCCAGTTGCGCTTCCTCACGGGCGCCCCGTGCGCCAAAGCGCTGTGCAACCTGGGCGCCGTGGCTCATCGGTTGCGGGGCGTAGCGGTCGTTGAGCAAGGCCAGTTTGGCCGCGGTGAGTGTCACGGCGCGCGGCTCCAACGCCGCCGCTGCGGTCAGCAAGCCAAGCGCCCAGATCGCACCGCGATGGGTATTCACGCCGCCGGTAGTGGCGAGCATGGCTTGCTCACCTTCGCGGCCAATGCGTCCAAGGGCTTCGCGCAGGGGCAGGCCGACTTCACCGACGTCAATCGCTGCCTCGGCCATTGCCTTGAACATCGGCCCCAGCGACAGCGCCGACGCGTGCATCAGGCCCAGGTGCAAATCGTCGTGGGCACCATTACCACGCCGATCCACGAGGGCGGGCTTGGGCGATAAGTCAGCCTCATCGATCAACGCGTCGACGGCCATGTCTGCCAGGCGATCAGCCAGGCTCAGTTCATGCAGTTTGAGGGCGCGCATTTACCAGCTCCTGAATTTGGCGGGCGGGTTGTACAAACCACCCGACCAGTCCACCAGGTCGGCGACGCTCTTGGCCGCCAACAACTCGCGGGTGGCATCGGTGCGGCGAATGCCCAAGTCTTCGGGCAAGGCAATCAAGCCTTCGCGACGCATGCGTGCGGTGTCTTTTGGGTTGTGGCGCATGCCGATGGCCGTCACCCCGGCGACGGCGGCGATCATTGCCTGGCGTTCTTCGAGTGAACGCGCCTTGTACAGGTAGGCGATGCCTTCTTCGGTGAGCAGATGGGTCACGTCGTCGCCGTAGATCATGATCGGCGCCAGCGGCATGCCGCTTTTGCGCGCCACTTCCACCGCGTCGAGGGTCTCAACGAAGGTCGGCTTGCCGCCTTCCTGGAAGGTCTCGACCATCTGCACCACCAGCTTCTTGCCGCGTTCGAGCAAGGCTTCTGGCGCATCGTCGTGACGCATGTCCAGCCAGGCCGGTGTGCCGTGGCGACGACCGCGCGGGTCGTGCCCCATGTTCGGTGCGCCACCAAACCCGGCGAGACGCCCACGGGTCACGGTGCTGGAATGGCCGTCGCCGTCGACTTGCAAGGTCGCGCCGATAAACAGGTCCACCGCGTACTGGCCAGCGAGTTGGCAGAACATCCGGTTGGAGCGCATCGAGCCGTCGCGGCCTGTGAAGAACACATCCGGGCGCGCGGCGATGTAGTTTTCCATGCCCAGTTCGGTGCCGAAGCAATGCACGCTTTCCACCCAGCCGCTTTCGATCGCAGGGATCAGGGTCGGGTGCGGGTTGAGGGTCCAGTTGCGGCAGATTTTGCCCTTAAGCCCCAGGGACTCGCCGTAGGTGGGCAGGATCAGCTCGATGGCGGCGGTGTTGAAGCCGATGCCGTGGTTGAGCGATTGCACATTGTGTTTTTCGTAGATGCCACGGATCGCCATCATCGCCATCAGCACATGCACCGGCTTGATGTGGCGCGGGTCGCGGGTGAACAGCGGTTCGATGTAGAACGGCTTGTCGGCCACCACCACGAAATCCACCCAACTGGCGGGGATATCCACGCGGGGCAAGTCGCTGACGTCATCCACCAACTGGTTGACCTGCACGATCACGATGCCATCGCTGAACGCGGCAGGCTCGATCAATGCCGGGGTGTCTTCAGTGCTGGCACCGGTGTAGATATTGCCGGCGCGGTCGGCCATGAACCCGGCAGACAGCACCACATTGGGGATCAAGTCCACCACCAGCCGCGCGTAGAGTTCGATGTAGGTATGGATCGCGCCGATTTCCAGCAGGCCGTCTTCCAGCAACTGGCTGATGCGCAGGGATTGAGTGCCGGCGAACGAAAAGTCCAGTTTGCGCGCGATGCCCTTTTCAAACAGGTCCAGGTGCTCGGAGCGGCCGACACTGGGCATGATCATGTGCAAATCGTGGAGCTTGGCCGGGTCGGCCTTGGCCAGGGAGCGCGAGAGGAAGTCAGCTTGCTTCTGGTTGTTGCCCTCCAGCACCACGCGGTCGCCGGGGAGGATCAACGCCTCAAGCGCCGCGACGATCTTGTCACTGGGCAACACGGCCCCGTCGGCAAAGTGCTTGACCAGCCCGAGCCGCCGCTGCTTCTCGTCGCGCCGCCGCGTCCAGCGCGAGTCGGGGGTTATTGTCGTTGTCATGGTCGCTCCACGGGTTTGCTGTCGTGGGCTGTACCTTAGGAGTGATTCGGGGGGCCATCAATCAAGCTGGGCGACGGATCATTACGGCTGGAGTAATGGAGCATCAGCAAACGCTGACCCGAGCCCAGTGAAGATCAAAAATATGGGACGGGGCTTGCCCCCGATGGCGGTGGGTCAGCGAAGTGATGTATCAACTGACACTCAGCCATCGGGGGCAAGCCCCCTCCCACATTTGTTCAGTGGTGTCTGTGAGATAGCGGTCCCCAAAAGGGGCTGATCAGTCCCTGCTTGGGACCTTTTCCGCAAGCGGACGCCGGCCCCTCCCTATCGCCACTCATGGCCAGCCAACATAACTTCCACTTTATTCAGCAGTGCCGTCGCGCTATCAACCAACTGGCCTAGCAGCGCCTCATCCTCATCCATATACCCTTCATATTCCGCCAGGTTTCGACGCTCATGACACAGGGCCAACAACCTTACCGCCACCTTGCCCACGTCGGTGGTGTGAACCAGACATTGAAAGACCAGATAGCGTTTGTCCGAGCGATAGCCTTGCAGGCGCAAGGCCGTGAGTGCGAGAGCATGGGCGGCGTTATAAGCCAGGTCGAAACGACTGGCGAACGATAACGCGGCATTACCGGCGTCCTTCAACCGATCCCTGACCGAACGCATCAGCCCATCACACTCCTTGCGATCCGGCGGCTCAGCTTTCAAGCCACCGCTACGTTGCAGATTCTCCAGGTTTGCTTTGCTGTCCATCCGTGGATACCAGGGGGTTGCCCCCAATCAGATTGATCTTGTCCTGCTGCACGACCCGCTGCACAAAACTGTTCCCGGCATTCCATTTGCCAATCCAGTCTTCAGGTGTGTAAAGCGTCGGGTTGATGGGGCGCCCCAGTTGCTCTTCCAACGGTATAAGCCGCTCCATGACTTCACTGTAGTTGAGGCTTTGGCCAATCAGCATCAGATCTATGTCACTGGATGAGTGCGCCTCGCCCTTGGCGATGGAGCCGTAGATAAAGGCCCAGGTTATGTGCTCGGCGAACGGTGCCAATGCATTGCGCAATGGCTCATCCAGGCTCAGCGTCTTGCGCACAATGGCTAACAGCTCCGAGTAGATCGGGCATTGGGGGTTGGCCTGGTAGTGGGTTTGGTTGCCCTGGCGCGTCATGCTCAAAATGCCCGCTGACTGCAAGCGCTCCAGTTCACGGGTGAGACTGCCTTTGCCCACCTGAGCCCACCGCGCAATTTCATTGGTGAAGAAGCTTTTGTCGGGCTTACCGAAAAGCAGGCCCAGCACTTTTTGCTGGGTGACAGTGAAGAGCGCGGTGCTGAGCGGTAAGGTGTGCATGACGGCGACCAAAGAGTCCCAAAAAGGGAACGATAGGTCCCTTTTTGGGAACGATCAAGTTTTAAGCCGCTGGGGAGGGAGAAATCTGCTCCAGCGCTTGATCCACCAACAACTGCCCCATCTCGGCCATTTGCTGGATCCCGAGCATGATGGCGCGCTGAGAAGTGTCCAGGTCGAAGGCCAGGTTGCAGGTGAGCGCGTTGAGGGAGGACAGGGTTTCGCTGGCGTTGACCAGCAGGGTTTCGGTGTCTTGGTGGGGGGTTACGGTGAAGAGGGGCGGATTGGGGGTAGGTTTGACCATGATTAACAGCTCCGATATGTGATGGAAACTGCCCTCTTCCGCTTGCACGCAAATAAGGTGGCAGCCGTGCGCAGGTGTGCAAGACCGGGCATATCGGACCCCGGCAGACCCCAAGGGATCTCCCACGCACAGCCGCCATAACGAATACAGCAGGCATAAAAAACGCCCGTTGGATGGCTATGGGCGCTGGTGCGCCGACATGTAACCGGACTTGCACGTCCGTGTCACCGTTTTTTGCGATGACGGGACAAAGACTAGGCGCGCTGACTGCATGCGACAAGTTCATGCAAGGCTCAAAATCCTGCAGGAAAAATCCGAAGGCTCACCACAACTCTCAAGGCAAAGCACTTCCTGTGGCGAGCGGGCTTGCCCCGCGTTGGGCTGCGAAGCAGCCCCAGGCAGATCAATGCGGTGTATCAGATGTAAACCGTGGGCAGGTTTTGGGGCTGCTGCGCAACCCAACGCGGGGCAAGCCCGATCGCCACATTGATATTGCCCAACCTCGCGCGCAGCATCGAGAATCACAACGCCATGACCACCTTGGCCCCTCCCAGGCCTTCGAGGGCATAACTCTTGTACTCATACACCCGCCCCTGAACATCCAATCGAAGCTCGCCATCCTGCTCACTCACTTGCACAGTGGGCTCTTGGGTTTTCAGAAAGGGATGTGCCGACACTAATGTGGTGAGTATTTCCTGATCAGTACCCAGATCCTTATGGACGTAGTATCTGTAGGAAAAGCCCACCGTCGCTCCGCCTTGGCCATCTCGCGCACCGTAAATCGAATTACCGTTGCCCAAGGAGTACTTCAACACCACTTCGTCCAGAGCCGGCGCTCCGGGTGACATCAGCCAGCCGCCGCCGATATAGATCAGGCAGACCGCCAGCAAGCAATTACGCAGAACAGGTGTGAGTCCCTTAATGGCCTTGAGAAATTGCATACTCAATACCTCTCCTTATCCAATATTGATCTCGCGGGTCGTCACCAAAAGGCTCACCGCCCCACCATAATCCAAAATCCGGAAGCGTGGTTTTTGCGAGGGTTTGAGCAACACCTGCCGCCCGCAACAGCACATGCTCTGGAATCCCCAGCACGGTGCCTGTTGCACCGTAATTGAAATTACCAAAAGCCTCGTATTGACGTCCCCGCCTCTTGTAGTTCCAGGGGCCGGCGGCACGAACCTGAGAATAAAACCAGGAGTAGACGAATGCCGACCCGGGCTTGAGATGAATGCGTTTGCATGTAGATATCGCCATGTTTTCAAGAATTGAAACACCAGGCGGCATTAACGGTACGGCCATTTGCGAGTCCTAGCTGGCAGTGAGGAGCTAAGAAGCTAGCCATCCCACCCAGGCTTGAATACCCGCTCAATCAAATGCAGAACTCGCCTACAGCCAACTCATACCATTCCGACATTCTTTGATCATTTACATGGTCTGCGAGGGCGTGTCGCCTGGTCCTCCGACAGACAGCGAAGAATGTTCGGATAGGCTTTTCAGGCTATTGCTCAAAGACCCAGCCGAAATAGTCGATTATCTTGACTACCACTGAGTAGGAGTCTCTATAGGGGTATGCACAACCCACCTCACCCAGGCGAAATTCTGCTGGAGGACGTGGGCCCTGCCCTGGGCATCACCATCACCGAAATGGCCAGACGACTTGGCTTCGCCCGCGAAACCTTTTCAAGGATCTTGCATGGCCACGCGCCTCTCAGCCCCGGCCTTGCCGTGAGGCTTGAGCGAGCCGGCGTGAGTACCGCGCATCTATGGCTGTCGATGCAAAGCGCCTACGACTTGTGGCAGGCCGAGCATCGGGAGCAGCCGATGATTGAGCCGTTTGCGCGGATTGATTAAGGAAAAATCCGACCGGACGCTCAACGCGCCATGACGTTAACCACTACATGCAAAATGAACGCAGGGCCGTAACAAGGTTTCCCCTGCTCATCCTCGATTCTCCAGACTGAAGCCACCGTACACGTCTCCCTGGGTGCTGCAAACTCCACACTGATACGCACCGGCTGGCCCGGCAGCGTATCGGCAATAGGGAGCTCGCTGTGCAGGCTACGCAAATGAATATCCATCACAACCTCCAACTGGCCTTGTGGATCTGCGCGGCGGGCAATCACATACTCCCTATCAACACGCACCAGTCGTCGCCCGCGCCAGGGTCGTGTGCCCAAGTTCTGAATCTCCCAGGTTTTCTGAAAGACTTCCCCCGGCAACACGACGGTTTGATCAGGCGTCGTGACATCGGCATTGAACACCGCAACGTCCTCCGGATCATCAATACCTGCAGCCCGATTGGTGGTAGCCATTGAGCACGCATGATCGGGCGCGCCTGTCAGGTCAGCGAAGTAGCGAAACAGCAGCAAGGGAGAAACCTGCAATGCCTTTGCCAGCTTGATCAGCGTACGCACCGACGGGTCCTTGGAGGCGCCAGCCGCTAGACCGTACAGGTAGGTTCTGGAAATTCCCGCCTCCTTGGCCAGCGCAGTCAGGGGCTTGCCCAACTCGCGGCTGCGCCGTGCAACCAGTGACCTGAGGGTATCTCGCGTTCTTATATTCATACGAAGTTTGCGGTTCCCATTTTTAGGTGAACGTCATTTCTTTGTCCGCCAAAAAAGACAATCTGTCCGCCGCCACGTGTCTTGAACCCTGCACACTCGCCACCTGCTGGCGATGTTGTGAAGGACATGGATGGGGCACTTTTAGTCGGTCATATCCAGTGTCGTAGTTTCTCGCATGCTTGCGAACCTAGTGTTTGTTGCATTCCTTTACATCTACCTTTGGATATAGCCATGAACCACATCAAAGCGTGCTGTGAATCCGTTGCTCAAACAGGATTTGGCACCCTGCAAATATCAGAAGCGATGCTGCTGGATTACAAAAAAATCGTTGATGGATACTCCGCAATATCGCCAGCCACCAAGGCCTCGTTTTCCTTCGCGAAAGACACCGATGGATTTTTCCCCTTTGGCGCTGAGTACTCGAGCCTCGAGGATCAGCCGGACTTGTGTGAGCGATTTTGTTATTGGCCTGCGCACTCATCAAAACGAAGAGCTTTTGAATTCACACAAAGTGAATTTTTCGCCGCCGTTAATGCTTTTGAACAACAGATCAGCGAGCTTGCCCAGGAATTGATGGACGGAATTTGCGCGGAGTTTGGAGCCACTTCGTTGAACTCTTTGCGTGCAGCGTCCTATTTGCAACTGTGTGTCTATGGAGCTAACTCCGGGTCGAGTCAGCGACATGAAAAGCGCCATACCGGTTTCGGTAATCAACCCCTTCCATTGAACTGATACCCAAGCGGTCGAGCACTTCATGACTCCAGACCTCAACGCCTTTTATCTCGAAGGCCTTCTACTGGGCATCGGACTGTTCGCCGCTCCTGGACCGAAGGACACCCTGGTTATTCGCCAGGGTGTCAGTCGCAGCCCTGTCTGGGGAGTGGTGGCGGTATGCGTGCTCGCCGATATCATCCTCATCGCTCTTGGGGTCATGGGCTTGGGCTCGTTGCTTGGCAGCAAGCCAGGTTTGGTGGCGTTCCTGCTGCTGTCGGGAGCGGCTTACCTGTTGTGGTTTGGCTGGCAGCGGTTATTGGCGTGTGTGCGTAACCAGTCGATGCCAGACACTCGAAGCAACCTCACCTCACAACGGGGATTGCTGCGCACGGCGGTGATACTTGGATTTGCCAATCCGTATGCTTGGCTGGATACCGTGGTACTGATTGGCTCTGTTGGTGCGGCAAAGCCCGTCAGCCAACAAGCATTCTTTGCCGGCGGAGCAATGACCGCGTCGCTGATATGGTTTGTGGTTTTGGCGTTGGGATGCCAGCGGTTGACGGGGCTATTTCGTTCGGCAAAAGTCTGGCGTTTGCTGGACGCGGGCGTGGTGATTTTGATGGTGTACCTGGCGGGTATGCTGATTGCTGATTTTCATCTGCTGCAGCGTCTCTGAACGGGAAAGCGCCCTCACCACAGGGGCCTTTCATTTCTCATGGAGAAGGCGCAGCTCAGGCCAGCCCGGACTCCACCAGCAGCGCCTCCAACCCCATCAAATCCGGCACCTTCGCCACATGCTCGCCCACCTGCACCGCTGCCAGTTCCAATGGGCACAGCGGTACATCGACATAGCTCAACTGGCTATCGAGCTTGTAAGAACGCGGAATTCCCTGAATCACCAGCGCAATAAACTTCAACGTCGGCCGCCCGCCCAAGGCGTTCAACACCACAATGCGCGAGCGCTCTCCCGTCACGATGGCCTCGCCGCATACCGCTTCGAAGCTGATCAATGGCAATTGCCGATCACGCCACGTCACTTGCCGTAAATACCATGGCGGCGCATCGCTGGCCGGTTCGCCGCGTTGGAAGTCGATCAGCTCGGCGATGGCGACGTTGGGCAGCACCAGGTGGCGGTCGGCCAGGGGCAGGAGCAGGCCGGTGAGTTGGCTGGTGCGGTGGTCAAGCATGGGACTTGCTCCAATAGGCGATGCTTTCCAGCAGCACCGACTCTTGATACGGCTTGCCGAGGTAGTCGTTGACGCCAATCGCCATGGCGCGGTCGCGGTGTTTCTGGCCGGTACGCGAGGTGATCATGATGATCGGCAGCCGCATCAGGCGCGGGTCGTTGCGCACCTGGATGGCCACCTCGAAACCGTCCATGCGCGGCATTTCGATGTCGAGCAGCATCAGGTCCGGGGTGTGTTCTTCGAGCACGGCGATGGCGTCGATGCCGTCTTTGGCCGTGAGCACGTTCATGCCGTTGCGCTCCAGCAGGCGGCTGGTAACTTTGCGCACGGTGACCGAGTCGTCCACCACCAACACCAGCAGCGGGCGCTTTTTCAGCGGGTCGTTGAGGATCAGTGGCGCGTCAACCGTCTGCGCCGGCAACGCCGGTTGCCGCGCGCGGATATGCGCGAGCAAATCGATGATCAGCACCACGCGGCCATCCCCGAGGATGGTCGCCCCGGACAAGCCCTGGACCCCGGCAAACTGCGGGCCCAGGCCCTTGACCACAATCTCGCGCGTGCCGGCCATGGCATCCACGTGCACCGCCACGCGGCGCTCGTTGCACTGCACCAGTAGCACCGGCACCGGCTGGTACTGGCCGAGCAATTTCGGACGGGCAACGGTGTGTAGCAGGTCGCCGAGGTAGAACAGCTCGTAGCGCTGGCCGGCGTATTCGTAGCGCGGCGGGTCTTGCTGATAGTGCCCGGCCAACTCGTGCGGCAGCACGCGCACCAGGCCCTCGATGGTGTTGAGCGGGATCGCGTATTGGTCGTCCGCGCATTGCACCATCAGCGCACGGTTGACCGACACGGTGAAGGGCAGGCGAATGCGAAAGTGCACGCCCTCGCCCGGCGTCGAATCAATGAACATCGAGCCGCCGAGTTGACGCACCTCTTCATGCACCACGTCCATGCCCACGCCACGCCCGGAGATCTGCGTGATTTTTTCCGCCGTGGAGAACCCCGGCTGCAGGATGAACTGCAAGACGTCGCGGTCGCTGATCTCTTGATTGGGATCGAGCAGGCCACGCTTGATCGCCTTGCGCCGCACCGCTTCAAGGGGCACGCCGGCGCCGTCGTCGCGCATGTCGAAGACGATGTCGCCGCCTTCGTGGGTCAGGTCCAGGGTGATGCGCCCCTTCTCCGGCTTGCCGGCGGCCAAGCGTGCGTCGCGGGATTCCAGGCCATGGTCGACGGCGTTGCGCAGCATATGTTCGAGCGGCGCGGCCATGCGCTCCAGCACGTTGCGGTCCATCTCACCCTCGGCATTGCCGACGATGAATTCCACGTCCTTGCCCAGCTCGCCCGCCACCTGGCGCACAATGCGCTTGAGGCGCGGCAGCATGCGCTCGAACGGCACCATGCGCGTGCGCATCAGGCCTTCCTGCAACTCGGTGTTGATGCGTGCCTGTTGCTGCAACAGGTCGTGGGCGTCCTGGTTGCGGCGTTCAAGCGTGTCCTTGAGGTCGAGCAGGTCGGAGGCCGATTCAGAGAGTGCGCGGGACAATTGCTGCAACTGTGAATGGCGGTCCATTTCCAGCGGGTCGAATTCTTCATACCCCAGGCGCTCGGCCTCGGCCTGCTGGCGACTGAGGATGCGGCCCTGGGTCTCGGTGTCGAGGCGGCGCAGCTGGTCGCGCATGCGCTCGATGGTGGTTTCCACTTCAGTCAGAGCGATGCGCGCGTCGTTGACCTGCTGCTCGATCCGACCGCGAAAAATCGAGGTTTCACCGGCGAGGTTGACCAGGTCGTCGAGCAGGTCGGCGGAGATTTTCACCATGTCCGCAGCCGGGTCTATCGCTGCTTCGACCTTGCCCGCCGGCAATGCCACCGGCACCACCGGTTCATCGCTGGGGTGCACGAGGCTTTTGATGCGTTCGATCAGCTTGTCCACCGAACCCACCGGCAGGCCATCGGCGACCGCATCGATCATCTGCGCCAGGCGGTCATGGCAGCCCTGCAGCAATGCAAACAACTCGTCAGACGGCGCCAGCAAGCCGGCGGACAAACCCTCGTAGAGAAACTCCAGTTCATGCGCCAGATCACCAATCGGCCCGATCTCGACCATGCGCGCGCCACCCTTGAGGGTGTGCAGGTCGCGCAGCAGGGTTTCGACTTCCTGGCGATTGTTCGGCTCGGCCTGCCAGCGCAGCAAGGCGCTGCCGGAACTGTCGAGAATGTCGGCGGCCTCTTCAAGGAAGATATCCAGCAACTCCGGGTCGGCGCTCGAGGTTTCAGCGGCCTGCGCAGCGGCGGAGGACGTACCGCCCTGGCGCAGCGCGCGCACCTTGGCGATCAACTCGGCGCTGTCACTCAGGGGCTGATGGTGTTGCAGCTCTTCCAGCTGCAGCGCCAGGCGTTCATGGCTGGCCATCAGTACTTGGGATAGCTCGGGGGAGTAGCTGTAGCGACGGTCCACCAGGCCTTCGTAAAGGCATTCGAGCTCATGGGCCAGGTCGCCCACCGGGCCGATTTCGGCCATCCGCGCGCCGCCCTTGAGGGTGTGCAGGTCGCGCTGCAATGAGGACAACGGCGCCGCGCTGTCGGGCTCCAGCAACCAGCGCTTGAGGGACTGCCCGGCGCTGTCGAGGATATCCACCGCCTCTTCCAGGAAGATCTCGACGATCTCGTCGTCCATGGCGGTGTCGTGCTCCAACTGCTGCGTCGCGGCGCCCAGTTCGGAGATGCTCAGGGCGCGGCTGCCATCACTTTTGATCAGGCCGGTGGCGGACGGGTCGAGCGCCTCATCCAACAGTTCGCGCAGCGCCTCGACCCGGGCCGGCGCCGGGTTGATTTCCTGCCCGGCGGCCAGTTGGTCGAGCATGCTGATCAACGCTTCATGGGCCTGCTCGGCCTCATGGAAAAACCGCTCGCTGACCGCCAGGCTGCTCTCTTCCACGGCGCCATACAGGTCGAGCAAGGCTTCACACAGTTCGTCGATGGCGTGCAGGTCGGCGACGTGCGCGCCCTCGCCCAGCGTAGTCAGTTCGTCGAGCAGCGCGGTGAGTTCCTGGCGTTCGCCGGGGTGCTGTTGCCAGCGGCGCAGCAGGCTTTCGGCGTCCAGCAGGATGTCCATGCCCTGGGCCAGGAAGTTGGCGATCAACTGCGGGTCGCGCTTGATGCGCAGGCCGGTGTTGGGCGCGTCGAGCAGCGCTGCGAGCTGTTGATCGAGCAGGCTTTGGGTCCGATTGATCAGGTCCTGTGCGCCCTGGATCGGCGCCAGGGGATCGTTCAGGCGGCGCAGCCCGCGCTGGAACAGGCCCTCGGCTTCGAGCAGCAACTCCACTTCGTCCAGGTCCAGCGGCAGGCGGTGCGCCTTGTACTCGCGGGTCAGGTGATCGAGTGGACGCGCCAGCTCGGCGATAGGCAGCACGCCAGCCATGTAGGCGCTGCCCTTGAGGGTATGCAGGGCGCGCTGCAATTCATCGCTGACCTGCAGCGGCACATGCTCGGCGGCCTCTTGCAGGAAGTGGTTGAGGCTCTCCAGGTGACTCTGGGCTTCGTTGCGGAAGATCTCCAGCAGCATCGGGTCATGGGCTTCGGCAACCGGCGCCTGCGCACCGCTGGCCAAGGCGTGGGCGCGAGCGGCCAGGGCGTCGACTGCATCACGCTGGTGCTGGTCGTCGGTGGCAAAATCGGCGATCAGTTCCGGCAGCAAATCCACCGCCTCGTCCAGCACCTGTTGCACCTCGGGTCCGAGCGCCACGCTGCGCTCCAGCACGCGGTTGAGCAGGTTCTCCACGGCCCAGGCCAGCTCGGCCAGCACCAGCGCGCGCACCATGCGGCCGCTGCCCTTGAGGGTGTGAAAGGCGCGGCGCATTTCGCCCTGGGCGGCTTTATCGCCGCTGTTGGGCAAGGAGCGGTGCAGCACCTCAAGGACTTCGTCGGTTTCTTCGAGGAAGACCTCACGCAGCTCGTCGTCGATCGGTTCCTCATCGGCCGGCGGCGGCAGCAGGCTGCCGGGACGCTGCAGGGCCGGCGGGTTGAGGCGCGAAGTGGGGCTGGCCAGGGCGTCGAATTGGGATTGGCTGGGTGCGATCTCGGTCGAGAGTGCACCGTCCGGCGCGACCAGCGCCTGGCGCCAGGGCTTTTCGGCGGGCAGATAACCCAGCGCGGCCAAGCCTTGGGTGGCCAGCTCCAGCACCCGTTCGCCGGCGGCGTCGGGGTCCTGGAGCATGCGTTCGAGGTAGTACTCCAGGCTGCTGATCACATCGGCAAAATGTCCCAACTGCGCCTCGGAAGGCGGGCTGTCGTGGGTCATCAACTGTTCATCGACATAATCGGTGCAACCGCGCATCAGGCTGGCCGCCCGTGGCAACGGAATCATCGCCAGCGCACCGCGTACCTGGCTCAGCAGCTCCGGCAGGGATTCCAGGCGCTGGCGGTCCCACTGCGCTTCGATGCAATCAATCACCAACTCCTTGGCCTGGCGCAGGCACTGGCAGGACTCGCGGATCACCAGTTGATGAATCTGGGTCAGGTCCGTGGTCGGCAGGCGGCTCTCTTCGCGGCTTTCCGGCTCGACGGTGCCGACCATGCCGGCCAGCGTCGCTTCGACATACAGCAAGGCACCCGCGACATCCATGAGCACCGCGTCATTCGGCTCGCGCTGCCCCTGGGCCAGGCTCAGCACCACGGCGAGCTGGTCGATGATCACTTTGCGTGGCTGGCCAAAGCCCAGCACGGCCAGGGTATCGGCGATCTGCCGCAGCGGCGCGAGCAGCGCGTCGAGGTCGCTGGTGTGCTGGCGGTCGCTGCGCACGAACAGGTCGAGACGTTCCTTGACCCGCACCAGTTCCTCGCACAACGCACCGAGTACCGAGCCCATGGCATTGCGGTCCGGCCCGGCCAGGCGCGCGCGTTCGGCATCGACCACGGCACTGTCGGGCAAGGCCTCATCCAGGCCGTAGCGCTCCTTGAGGCTTTGCATGCGCGGCGTCGGCCGGGTGACCTTGGCCACGTAGAACAGCAGGCTCTTGAGCAATTCATCCGGCGCCGGCCGGTTGATCGCACCAATGCCCTGGGCCAGCAAGCGCTTGAGTTCCTTGTCACTGGCCTTGAGCAGGCTGCGCAGCGCCGGGCTGTTGGCGATCACGCCGGTGAGCATGCCTTCGACCAGCGCCGAGGTGACCTGCCACAGCGGCAACAGCGGCGCGCCCTGGCACAGGGCTTCGAGGCGGGCAAAGACCCGCGCCATGTCTTCCAGGTTGCTCGGGCCGTGGTCTTCGCGTAGCAGGCCGGCCAAGGCCTGTTGCAGCAATTGGTGCCACTGGCGCAGTTGCTCGGCAAGGTCAGGGGCGGCGCGCTGGGCCAGGGCTTCGTCGGGCAGCGGTGCAATCGACAGCAGTTGCGGGCTGAACAGGCTGGTTTCCGAGAGCAGGCTTTCACCGCGTGCGGTGCGCAGGTCGTTGAGCAGCGGCAACACTACCAACGGCAGGTCGCGGCGGGCGCTATGGATGCGGTCCAGGTACAACGGCAATTGACCGAGGGCCTGTTGCAGCAGGCGGATGCTTTCATCGCGCCGGCTGACACGCCCCGCCTGCAGGGCCAGGGCCAGTTCTTCGATCTCTTCGGCGAGCAGCGCCGCGCCGTAGAACTCGACCATTTGCAGCGCACCGTGGACCTGGTGGATACCGGCCAGGCACTCGGCGATCGCATCGCCATCGCTGGTGTCGACATAGGTATCGAGCGCCGACCGGGCCTGCTTCAGAGTTTCGGCAATGTCGCCCTTGACCCATTCGAGGGCCACGTAGTCGTGCCGATCAACCATAACTGCTCCGCTTAGAATTCGTGAATTGCGTGTGTTGCCAAGAACCCTGGAGATTCACTGTAGGCGCTGGCTTGCCTGCGATGGCGGTGGGTCAGCTGCTGATGTATCCACTGACAGTCCGCTATCCCAGGCAAGCCAGCTCCCACAGTTGGACTGTGGTGTTCTCCAGATAGCCTTTCAATCATCCACCTGTTTTGGCGGCGGCAGGGTGAACCCCGATACCGACCGGCGTAACTGGCTGGCCATCTTCGCCAGGTTGCCGATGCTCTCGGCAGTGGCGGTGGAGCCCGAGGACGTCTGGGTGGTGATCTGCTGGATCACGTTCATGGTCAGCGAGATCTGCCCCGCCGACGAGGTCTGTTGCTGCGCCGCGTTGGAGATACTCTGGATCAGTGCCGCGAGGGTTTTCGACACGCCTTCGATCTCTTCCAGCGCCACCCCGGCGTCCTGCGCCAGCCGCGCGCCGCGCACCACTTCGGTGGTGGTCTGCTCCATGGAGATCACCGCTTCGTTGGTGTCGGCCTGGATCGCCCGCACCAGGGTTTCGATTTGCCGGGTGGCGGCGGAAGAACGCTCGGCGAGGCGCTGCACTTCATCGGCCACCACCGCAAAACCGCGCCCGGCATCACCGGCCATGCTTGCCTGGATCGCCGCGTTGAGGGCGAGGATGTTGGTCTGGTCGGCGATGTCATCGATCAGGCTGACGATATCGCCAATCTCCTGGGACGACTCGCCCAGGCGCTTGATGCGCTTGGCGGTGTCCTGGATCTGCTCGCGAATGTTGTCCATGCCGTGGATGGTGTTGTGCACCACCTCGTTGCCTTTGTTGGCAATCTCCACCGAACGCTCGGCCACCGCCGAGGATTCAGCGGCGTTGGCCGAGACCTGGTCGATGGACTGGGCCATCTGGTTGATCGCGGTGGAGGCTTCGGCGATCTGTTGGGCCTGATGCTCCGAGGCCTGGGCCAGGTGCATGGCGGTGGCCTGGGTGTCCTGCACCGCGCCGGCGACTTGCCCGGCGGTGAGGTTGATGGTGGCGACCAGGTCGCGCAGCTGGTCGACGGAATAGTTGATGGAGTCGGCGATGGTGCCGGTGAAGTCCTCGGTCACAGACGCCGTCACGGTGAGGTCGCCGTCGGCCAGGTCCTCGATTTCATCCAGCAGGCGCATGATCGCGTTCTGGTTACGCTCGTTCTTCTCGGCGGTTTCATGCAGCTGGCGGTTGGTCTCGCGCACCATGACCAGGCCGATGAGGATGATCGAGGTCAGCGCCAGCAGGCCCAGCACGTAGCCGCCGATGGTGTCGAAGCTGCGCCCGCTGGCGAGGTTTTCAAAACCGGTGGCCAGGTGCGAGGCTTCATCGAGCAGGGTTTGCGACAGGTTGAAAATATTGCTCGCCGAAGCGCGCACCTGGAACAGCTGCGGCGAGGTCTCGAGGATTTCATCCACGGAGCCGGAGACAAACTCGAACAGCTCGGCAATTTCTGCCAGCCGCGCACGGGCGTCGCGGTCTTCGACCTGAGTGATGCGCAGCCCGGCGTTGCCCTGGAGCATGCCGTTGAGCACCTGGCCGAAGCGGTTGGCGTCGCGGCCGAAAGCGTCGGCGGCCTGCACGGCGGTTTCGTCGCCGGCGAGCACGGTATTCACCGCGCCGAGGATGCGCTCGGCCAGCAGCGACTGGCGCTGGGCCAAGGCCACCTGGCTGGCCGGGGCGCCGCGTTGCAGCAGGATATCGACGACTTTTTCCGACTCCATCTGCAACTGCGGCACGGTTTCAGCCAGGGTTGCGGCCACCTGGTGCAGGGACAGCACGGTCTGCTCGCTGGCGAGGATCGCGTCGGTGTTCTTCAGCAGCGCTTCCCAGTCGGTCTGTACCGCGCGCATTTCCGCACGTACAGCATTGGGCGCGGCGGGCAACCCGGTCTCAATGTCACCTTTTTTCAGGTAGCCCCAGCGTTGCGCGAAGTCGTTGCGCGCATCGCTCAAGAGCTTGAACGCAGCCGCCTTGCCGGCAGCCGCTTCGGTGGCGTTCTTGGCGATGCGCTGGGACAGCACGCGCAACTCACCGGCGTGACCGATGTACTGCTTGTCGTAGGTGGACTGGGTATTGAGGTACGCGAAGTTGGCGAACAACAGCATGATGAACACGATCAGCGCGATAAACAGCACGATGATCTGCGAGCGGCTGCGTGAAGCGGCCTGGGGTTTGGGCGTGGTCGGGGTGCTCATGCGGCAACATCCATGAAGCCTGGGGCCTGGGCCAGGGCGAAGGGGCTGAACACCTGCCACTGCTGGTCGCCATCGAACTGGCCCTGGATAAACGGTGCGGCGAAAGCTGCGCTCGCCCGCAGTGCGTCTTGTGCGAAATGCTGCATGCCCACCACCTCGTCTACCAGCAGCCCGACAAACAGGTCGTTGAATTCCACTACCAGCACCCGCCGCTGCTTGCGTGCCCGGGACAGTTCCAGGCCGAGAAACCCGCCCAGGTCCATCACCGGCAGCAAGCGCCCGCGCAGATTGGCCACGCCCTTGACCCACGGCTTGACCCCCGGCATCAAGGTGCAGCGCGGTTCATGCAAGACCTCGGCGACTTCGCCCATGGGCGCCACATACCAATGCGGCCCCAGGCGAAAACCGATCCCGCTCCAGCGCTGCAGGCGGGTTTCCTGCGACGGCAGGTCGGCGGCCAGCAGTCGGCAGCGGCGGTCGATGTCCAGCAGCAGCTCGAAGGCGGTTTGCGACTCGGTCATCATCGCGAGCCTTTAGCCGGCCAGCACCTTGTTCAGCGTGGCGATCAGGGTTTCTTCATCCACCGGTTTGGTCAGGTAATCCTTGGCGCCCTGGCGCGCGCCCCAGATCTTGTCGGTTTCCTGATCCTTGGTGGTGATGATGATGATCGGGATGCCGTTGGTTTCCGGCTCCTTGGACAGCTGGCGCGTGGCCTGGAAGCCATTGAGCCCCGGCATTACGATGTCCATCAGCACGGCATCGGGCTTTTCCTGGCGGGCCAGGGCCACGCCGTCCGCGCCGTTTTCGGCCTTGAGCACCTGGTGGCCATGCTTTTCCAGCATGCCGGTGAGTTTGTACATTTCAGTCGGCGAATCGTCGACGATCAGAACGCGTGCCATGGTTTTCCCCACTACATTGGTCGGCGCCAGCCCTTGTGGGGCGGCGTCAGTGTGCTTGTTCTACTGCGGCGAACCCAGGCACGTAGGCCTTGATCGCGCCCAGCAGTTCTTCCTTGCTGAAAGGCTTGGTCAAAAACTGATCGACACCGACGATGCGCCCCTTGGCCTTGTCGAACAGGCCGTCCTTGGAGGACAGCATGATCACCGGGATCGACTTGAACGCCGGGTTGTTCTTCACCAGGGCGCAGGTCTGATAACCATCCAGGCGCGGCATCATGATGTCGACAAAGATAATGTGCGGGTGATGATCAACAATCCGGGCCAGGGCATCGAAACCGTCGATGGCCGTGATGACATCGCACCCCACGTTCTTCAACAGGGTCTCGGCGGTGCGGCGGATCGTTTTCGAATCGTCGATCACCATCACTCTCAAGGCGTTGGAATGCTGTTCCATATCTGCTCTACCATCGCCACAGCGAATCGGTTTTCGGTGTGTACTGCCTGATGTTGCACAGGATGAGCGCCGCAAGCCTTGGAATTCAAGGGCTGCTGCGCCGTGGCAGTCTTTTTAGCACAGTCTCCGGGCGCAATCTATCGAGCAACCGGCCAGGTGGTTTTTCCTTGACCCACAACAGCCGCAGCGCCACTCTGACGCCACTTTTATGCGCCTAATTTGCTAGAGGAAATCCCCCATGAGCGTTCGCGTCGGCATTGTCATGGACCCTATCGCCAGCATCTCCTATAAAAAGGACAGCTCGCTGGCCATGCTCCTGGCCGCCCAGGCCCGCGGCTGGAGCCTGTTCTATATGGAACAGCCGGATCTTTACCAGGGTGACGGCCAGGCTCGCGCGCGCATGCGCCCGCTGCAGGTGTTTGCCAACCCCGAGAAGTGGTTCGAGCTTTCGGACGAAATCGACAGCCCCCTGAGCGACCTGGACGTGATCCTGATGCGCAAGGACCCGCCGTTCGACATGGAATTCGTCTACTCCACTTACCTGCTGGAGCAGGCCGAGCGCGCCGGGGTATTGATCGTTAACAAGCCGCAGAGCCTGCGCGACTGCAATGAAAAACTGTTCGCCACGCTGTTCCCGCAGTGCACGCCGCCGACCGTGGTCAGCCGCCGCGCCGATGTGCTGCGTGAATTCGCCGCCAAGCACGGCGACGTGATCCTCAAGCCGCTGGACGGCATGGGCGGTACCTCGATCTTCCGTCACCGTGCAGGGGATCCGAACCTGTCGGTGATCCTGGAGACCCTGACCGCGCTGGGCACCCAGCAGATCATGGGCCAGGCCTACCTGCCGGCGATCAAGGATGGCGACAAACGCATCCTGATGATCGACGGCGAGCCGGTGGACTACTGCCTGGCGCGCATCCCGGCGGCCGGCGAGACCCGTGGCAACCTGGCCGCGGGTGGCCGTGGTGAAGCGCGGCCGCTGTCGGACAAGGACCGCTGGATTGCTTCCCAGGTCGGCCCGACCCTGCGCGAAAAGGGCCTGCTGTTTGTCGGCCTCGATGTGATTGGTGAAAACCTCACTGAAATCAACGTCACCAGCCCCACCTGTATCCGCGAGATCGACAATGCGTTCGGCACCAATATTGGTGAAATGCTGATGGCGGCGATTGAGCGCAAGCTCCAGGCCAAGTGACATAGAACAGCCGGACATAAACCAACATTGCGTTATCATGCGCCACCTGTGAAACGCGCGATGTTGGTTTTCTTGTCATGACACTCCCGTCCGATCTGCCCCCCGAACTCTCCCACAGCGGCGTGCGCCCGGCTGATCGGCTCGGATTTACCCTGTTCCTCGCTGCACTGATTCACCTGGCCTTGATCCTCGGCGTGGGGTTCACCATGGTCGAACCCAAGCAGATCACCCAGACCCTGGAAATCACCCTCGCCACGTTCAAGAGTGAAAAACCGCCCGAAAAGGCTGACTTTCTCGCCCAGGACAACCAGCAGGGCAGCGGCACGCTCGACAAGAAAGCGGTGCCCAAGACCACCGAAGTGGCGCCGTTCCAGGACAACAAGGTCAACAAAGTCACCCCGCCACCGCCTGCGCCCAAGCCTGAGGTCAAACAGGCTGCGCCCAAGGCCGCCGTGACCACCGTCGCGCCCAAACCGCAAAAAGCCCCGACCCAGCGCGAAAAGGCCAAGACCGAGCCGCAACCCGAGCCTGTAAAGCCGGCGCCCACGTTCGACAGCTCGCAGCTCTCCGACCAGATCTCCAGCCTCGAAGCCGAACTGGCCAACGAACAGCAGCTCTACGCCAAGCGCCCGCGCATCTACCGGTTGAACGCCGCGTCGACCATGCGCGACAAGGGCGCCTGGTATAAGGACGAGTGGCGCAAGAAGGTCGAGCGCATCGGCAACCTGAACTACCCGGATGAAGCCCGACGCCAGCAGATTTATGGCAATTTGCGCTTGTTGGTGTCGATCAACCGCGACGGCACGTTATATGAGGTGCAGGTGCTGGAGTCCTCCGGCCAGCCGCTGCTCGACCAGGCTGCCCAGCGCATCGTGCGCCTGGCCGCACCCTTTGCGCCGTTCACCGGCGACCTGAATGACGTCGACCGCCTGGAAATCATCCGCACCTGGAAATTTGCCAAGGGCGACCGGCTGTCCAGTAACTGACACACCGCCCCCTGGCAGCCAGCAGGATTAATAGGCGAACAGGCTTATTGTGGCGAGCGGGCTTGCCCCGCGTTGGGCTGCACAGCAGCCCCACTCTTCTCATCGCGTTCCTGCTGAAAAACCGCAGTGTCAGATTTTAGGGCCGCTGCGCAGCCCAACGCAGGGCAAGCCCGCTCGCCACAGTGAGCCCTCCCCCCACAGCAGCCCCGCTCGTGACAATTAGGGCCCGCCGCAGCTTGTCAGTTCGCGCCTCCCCCGCCACACTAGCGGACATGAAAAATGTCAGCCCGACCTACCTCAAGCACCAATTCCTGATCGCCATGCCCCATATGGCCGACCCGAACTTTGCGCAGACCTTGACCTATATAGTCGAGCACACGGCCAATGGTGCCATGGGGCTGGTGGTGAACCGCCCGCAGGAGCTGAACCTGGCGGATATCCTCGAGCAACTGCGCCCCGAGATCGACCCGCCGGCGCGTTGCCAGGGCGTGCCGATCTATATCGGCGGGCCGGTGCAGACGGATCGCGGTTTTGTACTGCACCCCACCGGGCCAAAGTTCCAGGCCACGGTTGACCTGGAAGGTGTGTCGCTGTCCACTTCCCAGGACATACTGTTCGCCATCGCCGACGGCGTCGGTCCGGAGCACAGTGTCATCACCCTCGGTTACGCAGGGTGGGAGGCCGGGCAGCTGGAAGCCGAACTGGCCAGCAATGCCTGGCTGACCTGCCCGTTCGACGCCGACATCCTGTTCCACACCGCCAGCGAACTGCGCCTGGAGGCGGCCGCCGCCAAGTTGCGCGTCAACCTCAGCCTGCTGACCAGCCAGGCGGGGCACGCCTGATGGCTTTGCGCTTGATCCTCGGGTTTGACTACGGCACCAAACAGATCGGCGTCGCGGTCGGCCAGGTCATCACCGGCCAGGCCCGCGAGCTGTGCACCCTTAAAGCCCAGAACGGCGTGCCGGACTGGAACCAGGTCGAAGCCCTGATCAAGGAGTGGAAGCCCGACGCCGTCGTGGTTGGCCTGCCCTTGAACATGGACGGCACACCCAGCGACATGTGCCTGCGCGCCGAGAAGTTCGCGCGTCGCCTCAATGGCCGCTACAACCTGCCCTTCTATACCCACGACGAACGCCTCACCACCTTCGAAGCCAAGGGTGAGCGCCTGGCCCGTGGCGGGCAAAAGGGCAGCTACCGCGACAACCCCGTGGACGCCATCGCCGCCGCCTTGCTGTTGCAGGGTTGGCTGGATGAAAACACCGCTTTATTTGAATCCTGACTGACGCGGCTTGCCGCGTCTTTTTACGTTTGAGCCCGGACCTTGCCGTCACCCCGCCGCGCAAGGCCTAGAAGGAGCCACCATGAGCCTGCCCAATCCCGCCGAACTGATCAGCCAGATGGCGACGAGCCTGACGGCCCATCTGCAACACCGCGCCATCAGCGAACCGCGCTTCATCGGCATTCGCACCGGCGGTGTGTGGGTGGCCCAGGCGTTGCTGGAAGCACTGGGCAGCGATTCGCCCCTGGGCACCCTGGATGTGTCCTTCTACCGCGACGACTTCAGCCAGAACGGCCTGCACCCGCAAGTGCGCCCATCGGCCCTGCCATTCGAGATCGAAGGCCAGCACCTGGTGCTGATCGACGACGTGCTGATGAGCGGCCGCACCATCCGCGCCGCCATGAACGAGCTGTTCGACTATGGCCGCCCGGCCAGCGTGACCCTGGTCTGCCTGCTGGACCTGGACGCCGGCGAACTGCCGATCAGCCCGGACGTGGTCGGCGCCACCCTGTCGCTTTCAGCCCACCAGCGGGTAAAATTGTCCGGTCCTACGCCGCTCGAACTCGAACTGCAAGACCTTGCCCTTTAAACCGCCTTGTAAAGAGTCCCCGCGATGACGCCTCTAGATGCCAAGCGCCCGCTGCAGCTCAATGCTCAGGGCCAGTTGCAACATTTCTTGTCCCTCGACGGTTTGCCCCGCGAACTGCTCACCGAAATCCTCGACACCGCCGACTCGTTCCTCGAAGTCGGTGGGCGGGCGGTGAAGAAGGTCCCGCTGCTGCGCGGCAAGACCATCTGCAACGTGTTCTTCGAGAACTCCACCCGCACCCGCACCACCTTTGAACTGGCGGCCCAGCGGCTGTCGGCCGACGTGATCACGCTGAACGTGTCGACGTCGTCGGCGAGCAAGGGCGAGACCCTGCTCGACACCCTGCGCAACCTGGAAGCCATGGCCGCCGACATGTTCGTGGTCCGCCACGGCGACTCCGGTGCCGCACACTTCATCGCCGAGCACGTGTGCCCGCAGGTCGCGATCATCAACGGCGGCGACGGCCGTCACGCCCACCCGACCCAAGGCATGCTCGACATGCTCACCATCCGTCGGCACAAGGGCAGCTTTGAAAACCTCTCGGTGGCCATCGTCGGCGACATCCTGCACTCGCGGGTCGCGCGCTCGAACATGCTGGCCCTGAAGACCCTGGGTTGCCCGGACATCCGCGTGATCGCGCCGAAAACCCTGCTGCCGATCGGCATCGAGCAATACGGCGTGAAGGTCTACACCGACATGACCGAAGGCCTCAAGGACGTGGACGTGGTGATCATGTTGCGCCTGCAGCGCGAGCGCATGGCCGGTGGCCTGCTGCCGAGCGAAGGCGAGTTCTACCGCCTGTTCGGCCTGACCACCGCGCGCCTGGCCGGGGCCAAGCCGGATGCCATCGTGATGCACCCCGGTCCGATCAACCGCGGGGTGGAGATTGAGTCGGCGGTGGCCGACGGCAACCAGTCGGTAATTCTCAACCAGGTGACCTACGGCATCGCCGTGCGCATGGCGGTGTTGTCCATGGCCATGAGCGGGCAAACCGCGCAACGTCAATTCGAGCAGGAGAAGGCCCAGTGAAGCTCAGCATTCTCGGCGCCCGAGTCATCGATCCGGCCAGTGGCCTGGATCAAGTTACCGATCTTCATCTGGAAGCCGGCAAGATCATCGCCCTCGGCGCGGCGCCCGCAGGCTTCGCCGCCAGCGAGACGATCGACGCCAAAGGCCTGGTGGCCGCGCCTGGGCTGGTCGACCTGAACGTCGCCCTGCGCGAGCCGGGCTACAGCCGCAAAGGCAACATCACCAGCGAAACCCGCGCCGCCGCGGCCGGTGGCGTGACCAGCCTGTGCTGCCCACCACACACCAAGCCTGTGCTGGACACCTCGGCCGTGACCGAGCTGATCCTCGACCGCGCCCGCGAAGCCGGCAATTGCAAGGTGTTCCCCATCGGTGCCCTGAGCAAAGGCCTGGAAGGCGAACAACTCGCCGAGCTGATCGCCCTGCGCGACGCCGGTTGCGTGGCCTTCGGCAACGGCCTGGAAAGCTTTCGCAGCACCCGCACGCTGTGCCGTGCCCTGGAATACGCGGCCACCTTCGACCTGACGGTGATCTTCCACTCCCAGGACCGCGACCTGGCGGAAGGCGGCCTGGCCCATGAAGGCGCGGTCGCCAGCTTCCTCGGCCTGCCGGGCATTCCGGAAACGGCGGAAACCGTGGCCCTGGCCCGCGACCTGCTGCTGGTGGAACAAAGCGGCGTGCGCGCGCACTTCAGCCAGCTGACCAGCGCTCGCGGCGTGGCTCTGATCGCCCAGGCGCAGGCTCGCGGCTTGCCGGTGACGGCGGATGTCGCCCTGTACCAGTTGATTTTGACGGACGAGGCGCTGATCGACTTCTCCAGCCTGTACCACGTACAACCGCCCCTGCGCACCCTGGCCGACCGTGAAGGGTTGCGTGCGGCGGTCAAATCCGGCGTGGTGTCGGCGATCTCCAGCCATCACCAGCCCCACGAGCGGGATGCCAAGCTGGCGCCATTTGGCGCGACCGAGCCGGGCATCAGCAGCGTAGAGCTGTTGCTGCCGTTGGCGATGACCCTGGTGGAAGACGGCCTGCTGGACTTGCCAACCCTGCTGGCACGCCTGAGTGCCGGCCCGGCCGAGGCCCTGCGCCTGCCGGCGGGCAAACTGGCGGTGGGTGCAGCGGCGGACCTGGTGCTGTTTGATCCGGCCAGTTCCACGGTGGCCGGTGAACACTGGCTGTCCAAGGGTGAAAACTGCCCGTTCATCGGCCATAGCCTGCCGGCGACGGTGCGCTACACCTTGGTGGACGGGCGGATCAGCTACCAAGCCTGATACAGCACATTGCTAATGTGGGCACGGTCAATGTGGGAGCTGGCTTGCCTGCGATAGCATCACCTCGGGTTGCCTGTTGCACCGAGGTGCCTGCATCGCAGGCAAGCCAGCTCCCACATTTGATTTCCTCCAGGCGGAAGAAATTTATCGTCCGCTGTTGCGCTCGGCATTGCGGATCGAGACCTGGGTATTCAACGTCCAGAAGTCATACAGCACCCCCACCAGGAACAACCCGCCGGTCAGCAGGTAGATCAGGCCGGTGATCCATTTGCCCTGGTACATGCGGTGCACGCCGAATACGCCAAGGAACGCCAATAGAATCCACGCCACGTTGTATTCGATGGGCCCGGCGGTAAAACGCAGGTCCGCTTCACGGTCCATGGCCGGAATCAGGAACAGGTCGATCAGCCATCCGATGCCCAGCAGGCCGAAGGTGAAAAACCAGATCGTACCGGTCACGGGCTTGCCGTAATAGAAGCGGTGCGCGCCGGTAAAACCGAAAATCCAGAGCAGGTAACCAATCACCTTGCTGTGGGTATCTTGCTGCGGACCAATCTGTTGATAGGTGTTCATGCAGTACCTCTTTTGCCTCGATAGATAAATTTTTTCACTTTCTTTGTGACTTTTTTACGGGCGCCCGACGTACGGCCAATGGTATCTTCACTGCCCTGAAAGCCTTATGCCACCTGACTTGTGTAGGACAATTGCGGCGATTCGTCGCGTTTTTCCTGAATTTGACCCCAAGGTTCAGTCGACAAACGGCCTGAGAACAGCACAAAAAGCTGTTATAAAGTTGCGCGCAAACCCATAAGAGCCACGCCTAATGCGACCATTTTTCAAGACATGGCTAACCATCTGCCTATTAATGCCACTGGCCGCCCACGCCACCAATCGTGAGCAACGACTTCCTAACGTCAACGGTTTCACCCCTAAAGTCCACAGCACGCCAAGCACGGCCAAGTCGGTAAAGCAGACCGTCAACCGCCCGACTCAACTGAGCACGGTGCACGGCAAATCGGCGACACACCTGGTTGCCGCCAACACCAAGCAAAGCAGCAACGTCCTCAGCCGCGCCGTCAACGTGCTCGGTACACCTTATCGTTGGGGCGGCAGCAGCCCAAGTAAAGGGTTCGATTGCAGCGGTTTGGTGAAATATGCGTTTAACGACGTCGCCGCAGTGGATTTGCCACGCACTTCCAACGCCATGGCTGCCGGCCACGGGCAGAAGGTCGAGCGCAAGGACCTGAAACCGGGTGACCTGTTGTTCTTCAAGCTCAAGAGCCGCCAGGTCAACCACGTAGCCATCTACCTGGGCAACGACCGCTTCATCCACGCACCACGCCGTGGCAAGGCTGTCAGCATCGACACGCTGAAAAAGCCGTTCTGGGACAAGAACTACGTGATTGCCAAGCGCGTTCTGCCTAAAGAGCAAAACAGCAACCTGCGCGTCGTGCAGCGCTAGATCCAACCGGCAGCCGCCCTCCTGCTTGAAATGCAATCAAATGTGGGAGCGGGCTTGCCTGCGATGACGGTGTGTCAGTGGCAGAGATGTCGCCTGACAGTGCGCTATCGCAGGCAAGCCAGCTCCCACATTGAAGCTGCGTCGCGTCGAATATTGCGATCACACAGCGGATTATCCCCTGTGGGAGTTGTCGAGCCTTGGCGAGGCTGCGAAAGCGGAGTGTCAGCCAAAGAAAATGCCCGCAATGCCGCCGCCTTCGCAGCCTCAATGGGGCTAGACAGTTGCTCCCACATTGATATCAGCGCTCTCTAGATATCTGCAGGCACCCTCGCCTTCTCCCGTGCATCCGCTTGGCTGACCAGCCCTTCGCTGACCAACGCCTTCAAGCTCATGTCCAGCGTCTTCATCCCCAACGCCCCGCCGGTCTGAATCGCCGAGACCATCTGCGCCACCTTGTCTTCGCGGATCAAATTGCGAATGGCCGGCGTGGCCAGCATGATTTCATGGGCCGCCACCCGCCCGCCGCCGATCTTCTTGACCAGCACTTGGGCCACTACCGCCTGCAGCGACTCCGACAGCATTGAGCGGACCATGGCTTTTTCTCCCGCCGGGAACACGTCCACAAGGCGGTCCACGGTCTTTGCCGCCGACGATGTGTGCAGGGTGCCAAAGACCAGGTGGCCGGTCTCAGCGGCCGTCAGCGCCAGGCGGATGGTTTCCAGGTCGCGCAGTTCACCCACCAGGATCACATCCGGGTCTTCGCGCAGTGCCGAGCGCAAGGCCGTGGAAAAGCTATGACTGTCGCGGTGGACCTGGCGCTGGTTGATCAGCGCCAGTTTCGGCGTGTGGATAAATTCGATCGGGTCTTCCAGCGTGAGGATGTGCTGGCGTCGGTGCTGGTTGAGGTAGTCGATCATCGCCGCCAGGGTGGTGGACTTGCCGGACCCGGTTGGCCCGGTCAGCAGCACCAGGCCGCGCGGCAGTTGGGCGATACGCCGGAACACCTCACCCAACTCAAGGCCTTCCAAGCTCTGGACTTCAGAGGGAATGGTGCGAAACACCGCGGCCATGCCGCGATCCTGCTGGAATACATTCGCCCGGAACCGCGCCAGCCCGGGCAGCGCGAAGGCGAAATCCGTTTCAAGAGATGTTTCGAAATCCTTTTGCTGGTATTTGTTCAGCAACGGGCTCAACAAGTCCGCCACTTGCGGGGCCGAAAGCACCGGGCAATCCAGCGGCCAAACCTCGCCATCGATTCGCAACATGGGCGCAAGGCCTGCCGACAGGTGCAGGTCAGAGGCGCCACGACGCACGCTGGCCGTGAGCAATTCAGTGATATCCATAGGGCTTTCCATTTCCAGTAGAATGCCGCGGACTCCATATCCACGGGCGCATCTTGAATGTCGACGATAGCAGACAACATCGGCCTGGTTAGCCAGCGCATCCGCGCCGCAGCCGACGCCGTGCAACGTGACGCAAACAGCATCCACCTGCTGGCCGTGAGCAAGACCAAACCCGCGCAAGCCGTGCGCGAAGCCTATGCCGCCGGCATGCTCGACTTCGGCGAGAACTATCTGCAGGAAGCCCTGGGCAAACAGGCGCAATTAACCGACCTGCCCTTGAGTTGGCACTTCATCGGCCCCATTCAATCGAACAAGACTCGCGCGATCGCCGAGAACTTCGCTTGGGTGCATTCCGTGGACCGCCTGAAAATCGCACAACGCCTGTCCGAACAACGCCCGGCCGACCTGCCACCGCTGAATATCTGCATCCAGGTCAATGTCAGCGGCGAAGCCAGCAAGTCCGGCTGTACGCCCGCCGACCTGCCGGCCCTGGCCAACGCCATCAGCGCCCTGCCGCGCCTGAAACTGCGTGGCCTGATGGCGATCCCTGAGCCGACTGAAGATCGGAGCGCACAAGATGCAGCGTTCGCTGCCGTGCGCGAGCTGCAAGCCAGCCTGAACCTGGCGCTCGACACACTTTCCATGGGCATGAGCCACGACCTCGAGTCGGCCATCGCCCAAGGCGCCACCTGGGTGCGGATCGGTACCGCCCTGTTTGGCGCCCGCGACTACGGCCAGCCATGAAATGGCTGACATCCATCTGAATAAGGACCTGTCATGAGCAACACGCGTATTGCCTTTATCGGCGCCGGCAACATGGCGGCCAGCCTGATCGGCGGCCTGCGGGCCAAAGGCCTGGACGCCGCGCAGATCCGCGCCAGTGACCCCGGTGAAGACACCCGTGCCCGCGTCAGCGCCGAACACGGTATTCAAACCTTTGCCGACAACGCCGAGGCCATCAGCGGCGTCGATGTGATCGTGCTGGCGGTCAAGCCACAAGCGATGAAAGCCGTGTGCGAAAGCCTGCGCCCGAGCCTGCAGCCACACCAGTTGGTGGTGTCCATCGCTGCCGGCATCACCTGCGCCAGCATGAACAACTGGCTCGGCGCGCAGCCGATCGTGCGCTGCATGCCCAACACGCCGGCGCTGCTGCGCCAGGGCGTGAGCGGCCTGTACGCCACCGCCGAAGTGAGCGCCGAACAGCGCGACCAGGCCCAGGAGTTGCTGTCTGCCGTGGGCATCGCCCTGTGGCTGGAACAGGAACAACAGCTGGACGCCGTCACCGCCGTCTCCGGCAGTGGCCCGGCGTACTTCTTCCTGCTGATCGAAGCCATGACCGCCGCTGGCGTGAAACTCGGCCTGCCCCACGAAGTCGCCGAGCAACTGGCCGAGCAAACCGCACTAGGCGCCGCGAAGATGGCCGTTGGCAGCGAAGTTGACGCCGCCGAGCTGCGCCGTCGCGTGACGTCTCCAGGTGGCACCACCCAGGCGGCTATCGAATCGTTCCAGGCCGGCGGCTTTGAAGCCCTGGTCGAAAAAGCTCTGGGTGCCGCGGCACATCGTTCGGCTGAAATGGCCGAGCAGCTGGGCAAATAGTCGTCCCCTACATAGGAAACAAACATGCTCGGAATCAATGACGCTGCCATTTTCATCATCCAGACCCTGGGCAGCCTGTACCTGCTGATCGTGCTGATGCGCTTTATCCTGCAACTGGTGCGGGCGAACTTCTACAACCCGCTGTGCCAGTTCGTGGTCAAGGCCACCCAGCCCTTGCTCAAGCCGCTGCGCCGGGTGATCCCGAGCCTGTTCGGCCTGGACATGTCGTCGCTGGTACTGGCGCTGCTGCTGCAGATCCTGCTGTTCGCGGTGATCCTGATGCTCAATGGCTACCAGGCCTTCACTGTGTTGCTGTTGCCTTGGGCGCTGATCGGCATCTTCTCGCTGTTTTTGAAGATCATCTTCTGGTCGATGATCATCAGCGTGATCCTCTCCTGGGTCGCTCCCGGCAGCCGTAGCCCGGGTGCCGAACTGGTCTACCAGATCACCGAGCCGGTGCTGGCGCCGTTCCGTCGCCTGATCCCCAACCTCGGCGGCCTGGATATTTCGCCGATCTTCGCGTTCATCGCGATCCAGTTGGTGCAAAGCTGGGTGATTCCACGCCTGGCGTTCTATGCGTTCATGCCCAAGGAACTGTTCGGCCTGATCTGACGCTGAACAAATGTGGGCGCTGACTTGCCTGCGATAGCAGCACAGCGGTGTAACCCCAACACCGAGGTGCCCGCATCGCAGGCAAATCGGCGCCCACATTTTGTATCTGCCTACCGGTGCAGGCCTTTGCTTGCCGCTGGGTGCAGCGGTCTTTAGACTTACGCCTCATTTAAACGAGAGCAGGGTCGATGCCAGCTGCCTTCCCCCCCGATTCTGTTGGACTGGTCGTGCCCCAAGTGGCGCACTTCAGCGAACCGCTGGCCCTGGCCTGCGGCCGTTCGCTGCCTGCCTACGACCTGATCTATGAAACCTACGGCCAGTTGAACGCCACGGCGAGCAACGCCGTGCTGATCTGCCACGCCTTGTCCGGCCATCACCATGCCGCCGGCTACCACAGCGTCGACGAGCGCAAGCCCGGCTGGTGGGACAGCTGCATCGGCCCCGGCAAGCCCATCGACACCAACACGTTCTTTGTGGTCAGCCTGAACAACCTCGGCGGCTGCAACGGCTCCACCGGCCCCAGCAGCCTCAACCCGGAAACCGGCAAGCCGTTCGGCGCCGACTTCCCGGTGCTGACCGTGGAAGACTGGGTGCACAGCCAGGCACGCCTCGCCGACCTGCTGGGCATCGCCCAATGGGCCGCCGTGATCGGCGGCAGCCTGGGCGGCATGCAGGCCCTGCAATGGACCATCACCTACCCGGATCGCGTGCGCCACTGCCTGGCAATCGCCTCGGCCCCCAAGTTGTCGGCCCAGAACATCGCCTTCAACGAAGTGGCGCGCCAGGCCATCCTCACCGACCCCGAGTTCCACGGCGGTTCGTTCCAGGAAGCCGGCGTGATCCCCAAGCGCGGCTTGATGCTGGCGCGGATGGTCGGGCACATCACCTACCTGTCCGATGACTCCATGGGCGAGAAATTCGGCCGTGGCCTCAAGAGTGAAAAGCTCAACTATGACTTCCACAGCGTCGAGTTCCAGGTCGAAAGCTACCTGCGTTACCAGGGCGAGGAGTTTTCCGGGCGTTTCGACGCCAACACCTACCTGCTGATGACCAAGGCCCTGGACTACTTCGACCCGGCAGCCAACCATGACGATGACCTGGCGAAAACCTTCGAAGCTGCCACGGCCAAGTTCTGCGTGATGTCGTTCACCACCGACTGGCGCTTCTCGCCGGCCCGCTCCCGTGAGCTGGTGGACGCGCTGATGGCTGCGCGCAAAGACGTCTGCTATCTGGAGATCGATGCTCCGCAAGGCCACGACGCCTTCCTGATCCCGATCCCGCGTTACCTGCAGGCGTTCGGCAATTACATGAACCGCATTACTTTGTGAGAACGCCATGAGAGCCGACCTGGAAATCATCCAAGACTGGATCCCCGCCGGCAGCCGCGTGCTCGACCTTGGCTGCGGCGATGGCGAACTGCTGAGCTGGCTGCGCGACAACAAGCAAGTCACCGGCTACGGCCTGGAAAACGACCCGGACAACATCGCCCAGTGCGTGGCCAAGGGCATCAACGTGATCGAGCAGGACCTGGACAAGGGCCTGGGCAATTTTGCCAGCAACAGCTTCGACATCGTGGTGATGACCCAGGCCCTGCAGGCCGTGCACTACCCGGACCGCATCCTCGACGAAATGCTGCGCGTAGGCCGCCAGTGCATCATCACTTTTCCCAACTTCGGCCACTGGCGTTGCCGCTGGTACCTGGCCACCAAAGGCCGCATGCCGGTGTCGGACTTCCTGCCCTACACCTGGTACAACACGCCGAACATTCACTTCTGCACCTTCGAAGACTTCGAAGCCCTGTGTGGCGAGCGTGAAGCCAAGGTGATCAACCGCCTTGCCGTCGATCAACAGCACCGCCACGGCTGGGCGAGTAAGCTATGGCCCAATCTGTTGGGCGAAATCGGTATTTACCGGGTCAGCAGTCCTGGCCTGACGGACCACAAGATTGCCGTCTAATCACCTTCAAGAGGGACGATCATGAGTCGCCTGGCTATTTTTCTACTGACCACACTGCTTGGGGCCAATGCCATGGCTGCCGACGCTATCGACCCCAATCGCACGAAAGAATTTGGCGATATCACCGTGCGTTACAACACGTTTACCTCGAGTTTCCTGCAACCGGAAACCGCCCAGGAGGTAGGCGTTGTACGCAGCAAGAACAAGGGGTTGATCAACGTTTCGGTATTCAAGGGCGTAACGCCCGTGGTGGCGCAGGTGACTGGCACCATCAAGGACTTGAGTGGCAAGAGCGAAGTGCTGACGTTCAAGCAGATCACCGAAAAAGGCGCGACCAATTACCTCGCGCCTTATTCCGTACCGCAGCAAGAGGTCAAGATTTTTACCATCAACGTTGAAACCGGTGGCAAGGCTCATAGCTTCCAATTCAACCAAGAACTGTTTCCGGCGCAATGATGAACCTCACCCAACTCGTATTGGCCAGCCATAACGCCGGCAAACTCAAAGAACTCCAGGCCATGCTCGGTGAGTCCGTGCAACTGCGCTCGATTGGCGAATTCAGCCAGGTCGAGCCGGAAGAGACCGGCCTGTCGTTCGTCGAAAACGCCATCCTCAAGGCTCGCAACGCTGCACGCATCTCCGGCCTGCCGGCGCTGGCGGATGATTCGGGCCTGGCGGTGGACTTCCTCGGCGGCGCCCCTGGCATCTATTCGGCACGCTATGCCGACGGCAAAGGCGATGCGGCCAACAACGCCAAGCTGCTGGACGCCCTCAAGGACGTGCCGGACGCGCTGCGCGGCGCACAGTTCGTCTGCGTGCTGGCCTTGGTTCGGCATGCCGATGACCCGCTGCCGATCCTCTGCGAAGGCTTGTGGCACGGGCGCATCCTGCACGCGGCCAGCGGCGAGCACGGGTTTGGCTATGACCCCCTGTTCTGGGTGCCGGAGCGTAATGTTTCCAGCGCCGAACTGAGCCCCGCCGACAAGAACCAGATCAGCCACCGCGCCCGCGCAATGGATTTGCTGCGCCAACGCCTGGGTCTGAAATGACCCAGAACACCTCTGCGCAGCCACTGATCCACGGTGGCGCGCAAACACCACGGGCGGCCCTGCCCCACCTGCCGCCCCTGGCGCTGTATATCCACATCCCGTGGTGCGTACGCAAATGCCCGTATTGCGACTTCAACTCCCATACCGCCAGCGCAGTGCTGCCGGAAGAAGAGTATGTCGACGCGTTGCTGGCCGACCTTGATCAAGACCTGCATGCCGTTTATGGCAGGGAACTGAGTTCGATCTTCTTCGGCGGCGGTACGCCGAGCCTGTTCAGCGCCGCCGCGCTGGGCCGCCTGCTCAAGGGCGTGGAAGCACGCATCCCGTTTGCCAGCGATATCGAGATCACCCTGGAAGCCAACCCCGGCACCTTCGAACAAGAGAAGTTCGTGGCCTACCGCAAGCTGGGGATCAACCGGCTGTCGATCGGCATCCAGAGCTTCCAGCAGGAAAAGCTCGAGGCGCTCGGGCGCATCCACAATGGCGATGAAGCCGTGCGCGCTGCCGGCATGGCGCGCCAGGCCGGGTTTGATAACTTCAACCTAGACCTGATGCACGGGCTGCCCGATCAATCCCTGGACGACGCCTTGAGCGACTTGCGCCATGCCATCGCACTGAAGCCGACGCACTTGTCCTGGTACCAGTTGACCCTGGAACCCAACACCGTGTTCTGGAACCAGCCGCCCGCGCTGCCGGAAGACGACACGCTGTGGGACATCCAGGAAGCTGGCCAGGCGCTGCTGGCCGAACACGGTTACGCGCAATATGAGGTCTCGGCCTATGCCCAGCCAGGTCGCCCGGCGCGGCACAACCTCAACTACTGGAGCTTCGGCGACTTTATCGGTATCGGTGCCGGCGCCCACGGCAAGCTCAGCCACCCGGACGGACGCATTGTGCGCACCTGGAAGACCCGTGCGCCGAAGGACTACCTCAACCCGGCCAAAAGCTTCCAGGCCGGAGCGAAAGAACTGACCAATGAGGAGCTGCCGTTCGAGTTCCTGATGAACGCCCTGCGCCTGACTGAAGGTGTCGACGCCAAGCTCTACGCCGAACGCACCGGCCTTGCGCTGGCGAGCCTGGACGCCGCGCGCCGCGAGGCAGAACAAAGTGGCTTAATGCAGGTCGAACCGTCACGCCTGGCGGCCACTGACCGCGGGCAACTCTTTCTCAATGACCTGTTGCAGAAGTTTTTGAGCTGATCGCTCTAAGGAAATCGAATGGATCTGGTACTCGACCTGCTCGCCACCGTATCCCGCTGGAGCCGTAGCAACCTGTCGGAAATCTCCCTGGCCCTGGTCGGCTGTTTGCTGGTGTTGTTTGGCGCCGATATCAAAGGCTGGGTCGAAGCGCGCCTGGGCAGCATCGCCGGAGCGTTGCGCGTGCCGTTGATGGCCCTGGTGTGCATGATCGGCAGCGGCGCCGCGCTGATCTACGCCACGCCGTGGATCGTGCGGGGGCTGAGCCAGTTCAATAACTACAGCCTCGCACCGGTGCTGGTGGTGGTGCTGGTATTGATTGGCGTAGTTGCGGACCGCCGCTGATTTAGAGCGCACCGCAAAACAACTGTGGGAGCTGGCTTGGCTGCGACGCAGACACCTCGGTGTATCAGTGATACCCAGGTGATGCTATCGCAGGCAAACCAGCTCCCACAGTTGATTGCACTTCAGGTTTCCAGCTGATTAAGCCAGCTTCTCGAACTTCAAATCCCAAACACCATGCCCAAGCCGCTCGCCGCGGCGCTCGAACTTGGTGATCGGCCGCTCGGCCGGGCGTGGCACGCATTTGCCGTCTTCGGCCAGGTTGCGGTAGCCAGGGGCGACGTTCATCACTTCCAGCATGTATTCAGCATACGGCTCCCAGTCGGTGGCCATGTGCAGGATACCGCCGACTTTCAGCTTGCTGCGCACCAGTTCCGCGAAGGATGCCTGGACGATGCGGCGCTTGTGGTGACGGGCCTTGTGCCATGGATCGGGGAAGAACAGCATCAGGCGATCCAGGCTGTTGTCGGCGATGCAGCGGTTGAGCACTTCGATCGCGTCGCAGTCATACACCCGCAGGTTGGTCAGGCCTTGGGTCAGCACGCCATTGAGCAGCGCGCCGACACCCGGACGGTGTACTTCCACGCCGATGAAATCCTGCTCCGGCGAGGCGGCAGCCATTTCCAGCAGCGAGTGCCCCATGCCGAAACCGATTTCCAGGGAGCGCGGGGCCGAACGGCCGAAGACGTGGTCGTAGTCCACCGGCGCATCGGCCAGCGGCAGGACGAACAGTGGCGTGCCCTGCTCCAGGCCCTTTTGCTGGCCTTCGGTCATGCGCCCGGCACGCATCACAAAGCTCTTGATGCGGCGGTGCTTGGACTCGTCACCTTCGTCCACGGTGTTCGGCGTTTCGTTTGATTCAGTCATCAATGGCTCTTACTTGATCAGACCATCCAGCGGCGAAGAGGCGCTGGCGTAGAGTTTTTTCGGCATGCGACCGGCGAGATAGGCCAGGCGGCCCGCGACGATGGCGTGGTTCATGGCTTCAGCCATCATGATCGGCTGCTGGGCGTGAGCGATGGCCGAGTTCATCAGCACCGCGTCGCAGCCCAGCTCCATGGCGATGGTGGCGTCGGAGGCAGTGCCCACGCCCGCATCCACCAGCACGGGGATCTTGGCTTCTTCGAGGATGATCTGCAGGTTGTAGGGGTTGCAGATGCCCAAGCCGGAACCGATCAGGCCGGCCAGCGGCATCACGGCGATACAGCCGATTTCTGCCAGTTGGCGCGCGATGATCGGGTCATCGCTGGTGTAGACCATCACGTCGAAGCCTTCCTTGACCAGCGTTTCGGCGGCCTTGAGGGTTTCGATCACATTGGGAAACAGGGTTTTCTGGTCGGCCAGCACTTCCAGCTTCACCAGGTTGTGGCCATCGAGCAGCTCACGGGCCAGGCGGCAGGTGCGCACAGCCTCGATGGCGTCGTAGCAACCGGCGGTGTTGGGCAAGAAGGTGTAGCGATCCGGCGACAGCACTTCGAGCAGGTTTGGCTCGCCTTCAATCTGGCCGAGGTTGGTGCGGCGCACGGCGAAGGTGACGATCTCGGCACCCGAGGCTTCGATGGCCAGGCGGGTTTCTTCCATGTCGCGGTACTTGCCGGTGCCGACCAGCAGGCGGGACTGGTAGGTACGACCGGCCAGGACGAAGGGCTTGTCGCTACGAACGATGCTCATGGGAAATCCTCTGTGTGGGTGAGGTTCTGCAGAATACGCGGTGGCGCACAGGCGCCGGACGGGCTAGCCGCCGCCGATGGCGTGGACCACTTCAACCTGGTCACCTTCGGTGAGCGCGGTCTCGGCGTGCTGGCTACGCGGGACGATATCCAGGTTGAGCTCCACTGCGACGCGACGCCCGGTCAGGTCCAGACGGGTCAGCAGGGCCGCAACGGTTTCACCGTCGGGCAGTTCAAAGGATTCGCCGTTCAACTGAATGCGCATGCCACGGGCCGCCATCGTTTTTAGGGGCCAGCATTCTAGCCCGATTGGGACCCAAAGGTCAGCTCCAAGCGTCAAGCGGTCAGCTGCAAGCGCCAGGCAGCGAGACCAAGGAAAAACCAGCCGAGCAGAAACGCCAACCCGCCGAACGGGGTAATGATCCCCAGTTTGCTGATGCCGGTCAGGGTCAGCACATACAGGCTGCCGGAGAACAACAGGATGCCGACGGCAAAGGAGATGCCCGCCCAGCCGACCAACCGGCCAGGAATATGTGCGGCCAGCAGCGCCACGCCAAACAGTGCCAGGGTGTGTACCAGCTGATAGGTCACGCCGGTATGGAAGATCGCCAGGTAGTCGGCGCTCAGGCGGTTTTTCAGGCCATGGGCGGCGAAGGCGCCGAGGGCAACACCGGTGAAGCCGAAAAAGGCAGCCAACATCAGAAAACCACGCAGCATGAGGAACTCCAGTCAGACTCAAAGGGCCGGGTCTGTATAATGGCCCGCTCAACGGGTTCGGCCAAGCCATCTCTATGCTGCGTCTCCTCTTCAATCGTTTTCTCAAAGTCGTGAAATGGTTCGCCATCGGCAGTGTCTTGCTGGTGCTGCTGTTTCGTGTCGTCCCGCCCCCCTTCACCGCGTTGATGGTGGAGCGCAAGGTCGAATCCTGGTTCGACGGTGAGCCGATTGACCTGCAACGCACTTGGGTGCCGTGGGACCAGATCTCCGATGACCTGAAAGTGGCGGTGATGGCCGGTGAAGACCAGCGTTTCCCGCAACACTGGGGCTTTGATTTCGGCGCGATCCAGGCAGCGATCCTGCACAACGAGCGCGGTGGTTCGATCCGTGGCGCCAGTACGCTGAGCCAGCAGGTCTCGAAAAACCTGTTCCTGTGGGCCGGCCGCAGTTATCTGCGCAAGGGCCTGGAGGCCTGGTTTACCGGGTTGATCGAGGTGCTTTGGCCCAAACAGCGGATTCTTGAGGTGTACCTCAATAGCGTGGAATGGGATGAAGGCGTGTTTGGCGCCGAGGCTGCCGCGCGGCATCACTTTGGGGTGAGTGCCAAGGCACTCTCCCGTCAGCAGGCCAGCTACCTGGCGGCGGTGCTGCCCAACCCTCGGGTGTGGAGTGCCAGCCATCCGACCGCCTATGTGGCACGGCGAGCCGCGTGGATTCGCCAGCAGATGAGCCAGTTGGGTGGGGACGGTTACTTGGTGGAGTTGAATAACTCCCGCAAGGCGCCGTGGTCCGACTGAGACCCTACCAGGGATTGCGTGAGGCTCTGGGTTTTGCGCACAAACAAAAATGCCCCAATCTTTCGATCGGGGCATTTTTTTAGCTTTTCGCAGCGTTTTAAGCGGCGATCGACAACTTCAGCTTGTTCATCGCGCTTTTCTCAAGCTGACGAATCCGCTCGGCCGACACGTTGTACTTCTGCGCCAGGTCGTGCAGCGTGGCTTTTTCTTCCGCCAGCCAGCGCTGGTAGAGGATGTCACGGCTGCGGTCGTCCAGCACTTCCAGCGCTTCGTGCAGGTTGTGGTTGGAGTTGTCGCTCCAGTCGGCGTCTTCCAGTTGACGGGCCGGGTCGTACCGGTGGTCTTCCAGGTAATTGGCCGGCGATTGGAAAGCACTGTCGTCGTCCGCTTCGGCGGCCGGGTCGAACGCCATGTCATGGCCAGTCAGGCGGCTTTCCATCTCGCGCACTTCACGCGGCTCCACGCCGAGGCTTTCGGCCACGCGGTGGACTTCCTCGTTGTTCAGCCACGCCAGGCGTTTCTTCTGGCTGCGCAGGTTGAAGAACAGCTTGCGCTGGGCCTTGGTGGTCGCGACTTTCACGATGCGCCAGTTGCGCAGGATGAACTCGTGAATTTCCGCCTTGATCCAGTGCACAGCAAACGACACCAGGCGCACACCCATCTCAGGGTTGAAGCGCTTCACAGCCTTCATCAGGCCGACGTTGCCTTCCTGGATCAGGTCAGCCTGGGCCAGGCCGTAGCCGCTATAGCTACGGGCGATATGTACGACAAAACGCAGGTGGGCGAGCACCATCTGCCGAGCCGCCCCCAAATCCTGCTCATAGTAGAGACTCTCGGCCAGTTCACGCTCCTGCTCCGGTGTCAGCAATGGAATGCTGTTCACCGTGTGCACATAGGCCTCCAGGTTCGCACCCGGGACCAAAGCATAAGCAGGTTGCAAAGAAGTGGTCATACGAAAAAACCTCCGACTCACATAACTCGTGCAGTTCAGCACTGCGAAAATTGACCGGGAACCGTAGGACAAGTTCCCTAAACCACTGATACGGTCAATACAAACGAAACCACATTACCTTGACATTAACTACTTCGGCGCCAACTCACGTAAATGCCGTGCGACCGCAATCCAAGCACCGATATACCCCAACAGGACCGCGCCAAGCAAGAGCGACAGACCATCGGCCACTGGCACGCCGGCGAGGGCAAAATCACTGCCGTACAAGCCGGCAAGCCCGACTACCGCGTCGTTCAGCCAGTTCAAGCCAAACGCCAGCACGCCCCAGGACAAAATCCCGGCACCGAAGCCATAAAGCGCGCCCATGTACAGAAAAGGCCGACGCACATAGCTGTCCGTGCCGCCGACCAGTTTAATCACTTCTATCTCGGTGCGACGGTTTTCAATATGAAGACGAATGGTATTACCTATCACCAAAAGTAATGCAGACACCAACAACACCGTCAGGCCGAACACAAACCGGTCACCCAGCTTGAGAATTGCTGCCAGCCGCTCGACCCAGACTAGATCAAGTTGCGCCTGTTGTACCTTGGGCAGCTCTGCGAGTTTTTGTCGCAGGGCTTCCAGCGCCGGCTTGTCGACTTCATTCGGCGTCACCAGCACCACGCCCGGCAGTGGGTTCTGCGGCAGCTCCTTCAGCGCCTCGCCCAGGCCGGATTGCTGCTGGAACTCCTCAAGGGCCTGGTCGCGGCTGATGTACTCGGCATCGGCCACACCCGGCAGGTTCTTGATGTCATCGCGCAGGGTCTCGCCGTCTTTGGCGCTCGCATCCAGGTTCAGGTACAGCGAAATCTGCGCCGCACGCTGCCAGGAGCCGCCCAGGCGCTCGACATTATTGAGCAGCAGCGACAGGCCCATCGGCAGGCTCAGGGCCACGGCCATCACCAGGCAGGTGAAAAAGCTGCCGATCGGTTGTTTGCCCAGGCGACGCAGACTGTCCAGCAGGCTGGCGCGGTGGCTTTCGATCCAGGCGCGCAGCAAGGTGCTGAAGTCAGGACCGTCGTCTTCGTCGTGTTTTTTCTTTTTCGGCTGCGGATCGGCCGGTTTCGGTGCCACGCGTTCGGACACCTTGGGGCTGCGTGTAGCACTCATACGCCGGCCTCCCCGTCACCGATCAGGCGGCCACGCTGCAGGGTCAGCATGCGATGGCGCATGCGCGCGATCAGGGCCAGGTCGTGACTGGCGATCAGCACGCTGGTGCCCAGGCGGTTGATGTCTTCGAACACCCCCATGATCTCGGCCGCCAGGCGCGGGTCGAGGTTACCGGTCGGTTCGTCCGCCAGCAGCAAGGCCGGACGGTGGACGATAGCGCGGGCAATGCCGACGCGCTGTTGCTGGCCGGTGGACAGGTCGCCGGGGTAGAGGTCGGTCTTGTCCGACAGCGCTACGCGCTCCAGGGCCGAATCCACGCGCTTGACGATCTCGGCCTTGGACAGCCCGAGGATCTGCAGCGGCAAGGCAATGTTGTTGAACACCGTGCGATCGAACAGCAACTGGTGGTTCTGGAACACTACGCCGATCTGGCGGCGCAGGAACGGAATCTGTGCATTGCTGATGGTGGCCAGGTCCTGGCCGGCCAGCAGCAGTTTGCCGGTGGTCGGGCGTTCCATGGCCAGCAGCAGGCGCAACAGGGTACTTTTGCCGGCGCCAGAGTGACCGGTGACAAACAAGAACTCGCCCCGCCGTACTCGAAAGCTCAGCTCATGCAAGCCGACATGCCCGTTGGCATAGCGTTTACCGACCTGTTCGAATCGAATCATGAACGCTCCCGCTCGGCAAACAGTGCCTGTACAAAGGGTTCGGCTTCAAAAGTGCGCAGGTCGTCGATACCTTCACCGACGCCGATATAACGAATCGGCAACCCGAACTGTTTGGCCAGGGCGAAGATCACACCGCCCTTGGCCGTGCCGTCGAGCTTAGTCAATGCCAGGCCGGTCAGTTGCACCGTCTGGTTGAATTGTTTGGCCTGGCTGATGGCGTTCTGGCCCGTACCGGCATCGAGCACCAGCAGCACTTCGTGCGGCGCGTCGGCGTCGAGCTTGCCGATCACGCGGCGGACTTTCTTCAGCTCTTCCATCAAATTGTCTTTGGTGTGCAGGCGACCGGCGGTATCCGCGATCAGCACATCGATGTTACGGGCCTTGGCGGCTTGCACGGCGTCGAAGATCACCGAGGCGGAATCGGCGCCGGTGTGCTGGGCGATGACCGGGATCTTGTTGCGCTCACCCCACACCTGCAACTGCTCCACGGCAGCGGCACGGAAGGTGTCGCCGGCAGCGAGCATGACTTTCTTGCCTTCCGACTGCAGCTTCTTCGCCAGCTTGCCAATGGTGGTGGTCTTGCCGGCGCCGTTGACACCGACCACCAGGATCACGAACGGCTTGTTCGGCGTGATCACCAGCGGCGCTTCCACCGGCTTGAGCATCGCTGCCAGCTCGGCCTGCAGGGATTTGTAGAGGGCATCGGCGTCGGTCAGCTGCTTGCGCGCGACCTTCTGGGTCAGGCTCTGGATGATCACCGCGGTGGCTTCGACGCCCACGTCGGCGGTCAGCAGGCGGGTTTCGATGTCTTCCAGCAGCTCGTCATCAATGACCTTCTTGCCCAGGAACAGGCTGGCCATGCCTTCGCCGATGCTGGCGCTGGTTTTGCTCAGGCCTTGCTTGAGGCGGGCGAAGAAACCGGTCTTGCTGGTTTCGACAGGCGCGGCAGGCTCTTCGATGACGGCAGGGGCGGCAGACACTGGCTCGACCACCACCGGTGCCGGTGCTGGCGCTTCTACGACAACCGGCTGCGGCTCAATGACCACCGGAATCGGCGGCGCCACATGTTCGGCCTGTACATCTTCAACCAGTGCCACGGGCTCTTCGGCCACCGGCAATTGCGGCCATGGCTTGTGCTCGGGTTCTGGTTGCGGCTCTGGCTCTGGCTCTGGCTCAACCTCGGCCAGCGGCTGCAGCACCGGCTCGGCCATCGGCAATACCACCGGCGCCGGCGCTTCGGCAACCGGTTCGGCTTCTACTATAGGGTCCGGGATCGGTTCGGCTGGAACCTGCGGCTGTTCGGCGACGGGGGTTTCCTGCGGCTTTTTGCGCAGCCATCCGAACAGGCCTTTCTTCTCGCCAGCCGCAGCTGGGGTCTTCTTGTCGTCGTTGGAACCAAACATGGAGACGGCTATCTCAAGGTAGCGACGCGCCTGGGGGGCGTCGGTAAATAAAATTCGATGCGTAACAGACTGTTTTTTAGCCAGCTCGTTCATGCGCAACATTTCGTAAGGCCTAAAACGGCCTCAACACGACTGCCGCAGTGGCCGTCCTTAAATCCGATCAGTATCCTAGCACCTCCTCGCCCGCCGACGCTAAGACCAAGCGGGCAGCCCAACAGGTTTAAAAACGAATGAATGCTCTAGCCCGCCACGCCGCAGGCCTGCTGTTCAGCACAGTTTGTCTGCCTCTCTCAGCCCTGGCTGCCGACCCACAACCCACCCACGAACTCACCCTGGATAACGGCCTCAAGGTGGTCGTGCGCGAAGACCATCGCGCGCCGGTGGTGGTTTCCCAGGTCTGGTACAAGGTCGGCTCGAGCTACGAAACCCCGGGCCAGACCGGTTTGTCCCACGCCCTGGAGCACATGATGTTCAAGGGTAGCGCCAAGGTCGGCCCCGGCGAAGCGTCGCTGATCCTGCGCGACCTGGGCGCCGAAGAAAACGCCTTCACCAGCGATGACTACACCGCCTACTACCAAGTGCTGGCCCGTGACCGCCTGGGTGTTGCCTTCGAGCTCGAAGCCGACCGCATGGCCAGCCTGCGCCTGCCGGCCGACGAGTTCAGCCGCGAAATCGAGGTGATCAAGGAAGAGCGCCGCCTGCGCACCGACGACAATCCAATGTCCAAGGCCTACGAGCGCTTCAAGGCCATGGCCTACCCCGCCAGCGGCTACCACACGCCGACCATCGGCTGGATGGCCGACCTGGACCGCATGAAGGTCGAAGAGCTGCGCCACTGGTACCAATCCTGGTATGTGCCGAACAACGCCACCCTGGTGGTGGTCGGCGACGTGACCCCGGACGAGGTGAAAAACCTGGCCCAGCGTTACTTCGGCCCGATTCCCAAGCGCGACGTGCCACCCGCCAAGATCCCGATGGAGCTGGCCGAGCCTGGCGAGCGCCTGCTGACGATGCGTGTGCAGACCCAACTGCCGAGCGTGATCCTCGGTTTCAACGTCCCGGGCCTGGCCACCGCCGAGGACAAGCGCTCGGTACAAGCCCTGCGCCTGATCTCGGCCCTGCTGGACGGCGGATACAGCGCGCGTATTTCGGAGCAACTGGAGCGCGGTGAGGAGCTGGTCTCCGCCGCATCCACCAGCTACGACGCCTACACCCGTGGCGACAGCCTGTTCACCCTGACCGCCACGCCGAACCAGCAGAAGAAAAAGACCGTCGCCCAAGCCGAAGCGGGCCTGTGGCGCCTGCTGGAAGAATTGAAGTCCAAACCGCCGACCGCCGAAGAACTGGAGCGCATCCGCGCCCAAGTGATCGCCGGCGTGGTCTATCAGCGCGACTCCATCACCAGCCAGGCCACAGCCATCGGCTCACTGGAAACCGTGGGGCTGTCCTGGAAGCTCATGGACACTGAACTGGCCGACCTGCAAAGCGTGACCCCGGAAGATATCCAGAAAGCCGCGCGCACCTATTTCACCCGCGAACGTCTGAGCGTCGCCCATGTTATGCCTGAGGAGACCGCTCATGAGTGATCGCAAAAGCAGCCGCCTGGTCCTGCCGGGCTTGATCGTCGTCACCTTGATCGCGGCAAGTGCCGTGTATTTCCTGCGCCCGAGCGACTCGATGGCCAGCCAGGCGCTGGACACGGCGCAATCGGCCAACACGCTGCAATCGCTGGCTGAGCTGGACGGCAAGGCGCCGACCAACCGCAAGCTCGACGTGCAGACCTGGACCACTGCCGAAGGCGCCAAGGTGCTGTTCGTGGAAGCGCATGAACTGCCGATGTTCGACATGCGCATCCTGTTCGCCGCCGGCAGCAGCCAGGACGGCAACACCCCAGGTGTGGCACTGCTGACCAACGCCATGCTCAACGAAGGCGTGCCGGGCAAGGACGTCAGCCAGATCGCCAGCGGTTTTGAAGGCCTGGGCGCCGACTTCGGCAATGGCGCTTATCGCGACATGGCTCTGGTATCCCTGCGCAGCCTCAGCGACAGCGATAAACGCGACGCCGCCCTGGCACTGTTCGACCAGGTGATCGGCAAGCCGACCTTCCCTGCCGACTCTCTTGTGCGGATCAAGAACCAGATTCTCGCCGGCTTCGAGTACCAGAAGCAGAACCCCGCCAAGCTGGCCAGCCTGGAGCTGTTCAAGCGCCTGTATGGCGATCACCCGTACGCGCACCCGAGCGAAGGCACGCCGCAAAGCATCCCGAAGATTACCCTCGCGCAGTTGCAGGCGTTCCACGCCAAGGCTTATGCAGCAGGTAATGCGGTGATCGCCGTGGTCGGCGACCTGACCCGCGCCGAAGCCGAAGCCATGACGGCCAAGGTCTCGGCATCGTTGCCCAAGGGCCCGGCGCTGGCCAAGATTGCCCAGCCGACCGAACCCAAGGCCGGCCTGAGCCATATCGAGTTCCCGTCCAAGCAGACGCACTTGCTGTTCGCCCAACTGGGCATCGACCGCGCCGACCCGGACTACGCAGCCCTGTCCCTGGGCAACCAGATCCTCGGCGGCGGCGGTTTCGGTACGCGCTTGATGAGCGAAGTGCGCGAGAAGCGTGGCCTGACCTACGGCGTGTACTCCGCTTTCTCGCCGATGCAGGTGCGCGGCCCGTTCATGATCAACCTGCAGACCCGCGCCGAGATGAGCGGTGGCACCCTGCGCCTGGTCGAGGAGGTGCTGGCCGACTACCTCAAGACCGGCCCGACACAGAAGGAGCTGGACGACGCCAAGCGTGAGCTGGCCGGCAGCTTCCCATTGTCCACCGCCAGCAACGCGGACATCGTCGGACAACTGGGCGCGATGGGTTTCTACAACCTGCCGCTGAGCTATCTTGAAGATTTCATGAAACAATCCCAGGCCCTGACCGTAGAGCAGGTCAAGGCGGCCATGAACAAACACTTGAGCGCCGACAAGATGGTCATCGTGACCGCCGGCCCGACGATTGCGCAAAAGCCACTACCGCCCCCCACTGACAAACCCGCCGAGCAGCCGCTCGGGGTTCCGGAGCATTAATGGCCAGTTCATCTCGCCCGAAAAAACCTGTCCACAACGTGCATAACGGTGTGGGCCAACTGCGCATCATTGGTGGCGAATGGGGCAGCCGCAAGCTGAGCTTCCCCGACGTCGTCGGCCTGCGCCCCACGCCTGATCGCGTGCGTGAAACCCTGTTCAACTGGCTCGCGCCGTATATCGGCGGGGCCAAAGTGCTGGATCCGTTTGCCGGCAGCGGCGCATTGTTCCTCGAGGCGCTGTCCCGTGGCGCAGCCCAGGCCCAGGCGCTGGATGCAAGCAATGTGGCGGTGTCCACCCTCAAGGAACACCTCGGCACCCTGCGCTGCGCCAACGGCCAGGTGCAAACCGCCGACGCGCTGCGTTATCTGGAAACCCAGCCGGCAAGCGAATACGACGTGGTATTCCTCGACCCGCCCTTCAACCAGAACCTGTTGCCCGCCGTGTGCACCTTGCTCGAAGAGCGCCAATGGCTGGCGGCGGATGCGTGGATCTACACTGAAAGCGAGACCGCGCCGTCAACCCTCGGCTTGCCTGGCGCCTGGCGCCTGCACCGCGAGCAGAAGTCCGGTCGAGTGTATTACGCGTTGTGGCATCGGTTGGTCGACAGCGTCGCTTAATCTGTGGCGAGCAAGCTTGTTGTGATGAGCGGCCTTGCTGTGGTGAGCGGGCTTGTTGTGGTGAGCGGGCTTGCCCCGCGTCGGGCTGCGCAGCAGCCCCATAACCGCGACGGTGCTCTAACTGAATTAATGCGGCGCTCGTGTTGGGGCTGCTTCGCACCCCGACGCGGGTGCAAGCCCGCTCGCCACAGACTGAGAGTTTCATGACACCGTCTTCCGAACTGTTCACCCCCGCCTTCGGCCTCGGCAACCCTCACCTGCAAACCCTGTGGGGGCCGCTATGGCGCCCGACGACCCATATCGAACGCCAGCGCGAACGCCTGTGGCTGGAAGACGGCGATTTTCTGGACCTCGACTGGCATGGTCCGCATGACGCGCAGGCGCCATTGGTGCTGGTGCTGCATGGGCTGACCGGCTCATCCAATTCCCCCTATGTGGCCGGCCTGCAAAAAGTCCTCGCGGCTCAAGGCTGGGCCAGTGCCGCCTTGAACTGGCGTGGCTGTTCCGGGGAGCCGAACCTGTTGGCACGCAGCTATCACTCGGGCGCCAGCGAGGATCTGGCCGCGGCGATTGCCCACCTGCGCGCGAAACGGCCGTTGGCGCCGTTGTATGCAGTGGGTTATTCGCTGGGGGGCAATGTGCTGCTCAAACACTTGGGCGAAACCGGCGAAGCCTCCGGCTTGCAAGGCGCGGCGGCGGTGTCGGTGCCGTTTCGGCTTGACCAGTGTGCGGACCGGATCGGGCTGGGTTTCTCGCGGGTTTATCAAAAGCACTTCATGCGTGAAATGCTCGCGTATATCCGCGTCAAGCAAAGCCGTTTTTTACAGGATGGCCGGGCAGACGGGCTGAAAACCCTAGAAGCCCTCGGCTCACTGGAGAAGATGCGCACGTTCTGGGACTTCGATGGCCGGGTCACCGCGCCACTGCACGGTTTCCTGAGTGCCGAGGACTACTACCGCCGTGCGTCGAGCCGCTACTACCTGGGGGCGATCCGCACCTCGACGCTGATTATCCAGGCCGCCGATGATCCATTTGTATTCGCCCATAGCCTGCCCGAGGCCAGCGAGTTATCGGAGTGCACCGAGTTTGAGCTGACGGCAAAGGGTGGGCATGTGGGGTTTGTCGACGGCTCGCTGAGGCGCCCGGGTTATTACCTCGAACGCCGAATCCCTCAGTGGCTACTGGCACAACACGGCTGAACATGGAGAGGCTGGCTTGCCTGCGATAGCAGTGTGTCAGCCGATTATCCGCTCGCTGACACGCCCTCATCGCAGGTAAGCCAACTCCCACACTTGATGCGGTTCACACCGCAACCTACTCAGTCGCCCGTAGCAATTTCACGCTGCGGATCGGTAATCCACTCACTCCACGACCCCGCATACAACTTGCCCAACGGGTAACCCGCCAGGCTCAGGGCGAACAGGTTGTGGCACGCCGTCACCCCTGAACCGCAATACGCCACCAACTCCTCCGGTGAACGCCCCTGCAATTGAGCGGCGAAACGCTGCTTGAGCTGGTCGGCTGGCAGGAAACGGCCATCACTGCCAAGGTTTTCGGTGAACGCCGCACACTGCGCGCCGGGGATGTGCCCGGCGATCGGGTCGATGGGTTCCACGTCACCGCGAAAACGTGGCTGGGCGCGGGCATCGATCAAGGTCAGGCCCGGTTGGCCCAGGCGTTTTTGCAGGTGTTCGGCATCCAGCACCAGGCGGTTGTCCGGCGTCCCGGCGAAGGTACCCGGCTCGACCACCGGCGCGTCCAGGCTCAGCGGGAAACCGGCGGCGTGCCAGGCCTTGAGGCCGCCGTCCAGGATAAACACGCCGTCACGTTTGCCCAGCCAGGCCAGCAACCACCAGGCGCGGGCAGCAAAAGCACCGGGGCCGTCGTCATACAGCACGACATCGGTGTCGGCGTTAATACCCCAGGCGCGCAATTGCCGGGCAAAGGTGTCCGCCACCGGCAACGGGTGACGACCGGTCACGCCCTTGGTCACCGGGCCGCTGAGATGGCGCTCGAGGTCGGCGTACTGCGCGCCCTCAATATGCCCTTCGGCATAGCTGCACAGCCCGTAGTCCGGGTCTTCCAAGGCAAAACGGCAATCCAGGATCACCAGCCCGGCCGACTTCTGGCGCTCGGCCAATTGCTGGGGGCTGATCAGTTGGGCAAGCGGCATGACGGACTCCTGTGAACAGATTCGGGAAAGGTCCTACTTCACTTCTTCCAGTGCCTGATTCAACGGCACGTAAAACTCTTTGAACAGGGCATCCACCGCGTCTTTCGCCTGGGGCGTGACGAACCCGGCCTCCAGCACCAGCACCTGGTAGACCCCGCGCTTGATGGCTTCGGCGCTCAAATGGGCGGAGTTTTCATTGGTGGTGCACAAGAACCGCACCCACGAGGTGAGGATGATCCACGCATTGAGGGTCAGGGCCTCGGTCTGCACCGGGTCCATGTTGAGGATGCCGGCATCGACAAACCCCTGGTAAATGGCATTGCCCTGGATCAGGCAGCGCTGGGAAAACCGTCGGTAGCCAGTCGCCAGTTCCGGGTCGCTTTCCAGCAAGTGCTCGAGGTCGCGGTGCAGGAAGCGGTAGCGCCACATGCCGGCCAGCACGGCCTGCAGGTAAAAGCGCTTGTCTTCGACGGTCACGGCGCGGCCTTGGGGCGGGCGCAGAAAACTGTCCACCAACGCTTCGTACTCACGAAACAACACGGCGATGATCGCCTGCTTGTTGGGGAAGTGGTAGTACAGGTTGCCCGGCGAAATTTCCATATGGGCGGCAATATGATTGGTGCTCACACTGCGCTCGCCCTGCTGGTTAAAAAGCTCCAGGCTGGTTTGCACAATGCGCTCGCTGGTCTTTACTCGTGGTGCCATAGGGGATCAGCTTCTAAACACGTGATGGGGCATCTTACGGCCTATCCTTGCCAGGATAAATCTGCATGTTGCTGCAATGTTATTTGACAATTTAGAGCAATGACTCTAAAAATCCACGCAGACCTATAACAATCGGGAACTGCGCCATGTCTGCCAACATTGCCTATCTGCAAGATTCCCAGGCGCTGGATCATCTCCAGGACCTGTTCGACGCGCAACGCCGTGCCTATGCCGCCAACCCGATGCCGCCGGCGGCGCAGCGCCAGCAGTGGCTCAAGGCTCTGCGTGATGTGCTCAGCGACGAACGCCAGGCGTTGATCGACGCGATCAGCCAGGACTTCAGCCACCGCAGTGCAGACGAAACCCTGTTCGCCGAATTGATGCCCAGCCTGCATGGCATTCACTACGCCAGCAAACACCTCAAGGGCTGGATGAAACCTTCCCGTCGCGCTGTAGGCATTGCCTTCCAGCCGGCTTCAGCCAAGGTGATCTACCAACCGCTGGGCGTGGTCGGGGTGATCGTGCCCTGGAACTACCCGCTGTACCTGGCCATTGGCCCCCTGGTCGGGGCGTTGGCCGCCGGAAACCGGGTGATGCTCAAGCTCAGCGAGTCCACACCGGCCACCGGCGAGTTGCTCAAGGCGCTGCTGGCGAAGATTTTCCCCGAGGACCTGGTGTGCGTAGTGCTCGGCGAAGCCGAGGTGGGCATGGCGTTCTCCAAGCTGCGTTTCGATCACCTGCTGTTTACCGGCGCCACCAGCATCGGCAAGCATGTGATGCGCGCCGCGGCCGAACACCTCACGCCGGTGACCCTGGAATTGGGCGGCAAGTCACCGGCCATCGTGTCTGCCGATGTGCCACTCAAGGATGCCGCCGAACGAATCGCCTTCGGCAAGGCCTTGAATGCCGGGCAAACCTGCGTGGCGCCGGACTACGTGCTGGTGCCGGAAGATCGCGTTGAGGGTTTCGTTGAGGCTTACAGCAAGGCCGTGCGCGGGTTTTATCCGACGTTAACCGACAACCCGGACTACACCGCCATCATCAATGAGCGGCAACTGGCCCGGCTGAATGCCTACGTCAAGGACGCCACCGACAAGGGCGCCACGCTGATCCCCTTGTACGATCAGGGCCAGGCCCGGCGCATGGCCCACAGCCTGTTGCTGAATGTCAGCGATGACATGACCGTGATGCAGGACGAGATCTTCGGCCCGGTGCTGCCGATCGTGCCGTATCGAGGCCTCGACCAGGCGTTTGCCTACATCAACGAAAGGCCTCGCCCACTGGCCCTGTATTACTTCGGCTACAACAAGGGCGAGCAGAATCGCGTACTCCACGAGACTCATTCCGGCGGCGTGTGCCTGAACGACACCCTGCTGCACGTGGCCCAGGATGACATGCCCTTTGGCGGCATCGGCCCCTCGGGCATGGGCCACTACCACGGCCACGAAGGTTTTCTCACCTTCAGCAAAGCCAAGGGCGTGCTGGTGAAACAGCGCCTCAATGCGGCCAAGTTGATCTACCCGCCGTACGGCAAAGCCATCCAGAAGTTGATCCAGAAGCTGTTCGTTCGCTGATTCCGCCACTCTCGGGATAACAATAACAATGAACCCTAGCCTGACTGATTCACCCGCGCTGTCGCGGCGCGGCGTATTGAAAATCGGCTTGTGCGCCAGTGCTTTCCTGGCCACGGCCGGGCTCGGCGCCAGCCTCAGCGGCTGCTCCAGCAGCACCCCGGCCAGCGGCTTTGCCATGCTGCGCAGCAGTGACCTGCCGTTTTTGCGCGCGGTAATCCCGGTGTTGCTCGAAGGCGCGGCGAGCGCCCAAGAGGTGGTCGCCGGGATTGAAGACACCCTGAAAAAGCTCGACTACAGCCTGCAGCACCTGTCGCCGGAAATGTTCAAGCTCACCCAGCAACTGTTCGACGTATTGGGCATGGGCATCACCCGTGGCCCATTGACCGGCATCTGGGGCAGCTGGGAAAACGCCAGCGCGGAGCAGATCCGCAACTTCCTGCACCGCTGGGAAAACAGCTATCTCAACCTGCTGCGCATGGGCCAGGGCTCGCTGCTCAAGCTGGTAATCATGTCGTGGTACTTCCGCCCGCAGTCCTGGGCGCATTGCGGCTATCCGGGCCCGCCCAAGGTCTAGCCCTGGCTGATAACCCGCTCCAATGTGGGAGCTGTACCCGCAGGCAGGCCGCTTTCGCAGGCAAGCCAGCTCCCACACCGACTGCAACTTCGTATAACAATAAGAGTGCCTGTCTATGCCCGTACCCGATCTGTTCCGCGACGGCCTGGCCCGTGGCTGGAAAACCCACAATGGCGCCGCCCTCGACAACGACCTGACCCTGGAGGCCGACGTAGCGATCATCGGCAGCGGTGCCGGTGGTGGCACCACCGCCGAGATCCTCAGCGCCGCCGGCTACAAGGTGTTGCTGATCGAAGAAGGCCCGCTCAAGACCAGCAGCGACTTCAAGCTGCTCGAGGACGAGGCCTACACCAGCCTGTATCAGGAAGGCATCGGCCGCATGAGCAAAGATGGCGCGATCACCATCCTGCAGGGCCGCGCGGTGGGCGGGACCACGCTGATCAACTGGACCTCCAGCTTTCGTACGCCGGACGCGACACTTTCACACTGGGCCAGCGAATATGCGGTGAAGGGCCACAGCAGTGCCGAAATGGCGCCCTGGTTCGAAAAAATGGAGCAACGCCTGGGGATTGCCCCCTGGGCCATGCCACCCAATGCCAACAATGACGTGATCCGCAAAGGCTGCGAAAAGCTCGGCTACAGCTGGCATGTGATCCCCCGCAACGTGCGCGGCTGCTTCAACCTGGGCTATTGCGGCATGGGCTGCCCGGTCAACGCCAAGCAATCGATGCTGGTAACCACCATCCCCTCGACCCTGGAAAAAGGCGGCGAGCTGCTGTATCTGGCCCGCGCCGAACGCCTGCTCTACAGCGGCGACCACATCAGCAGCCTGGAATGCGTGGCGATGGATGAACGCTGCGTGGCACCGACTGGCCGCAAAATCACGGTCAAGGCCAAGCATTACGTGCTGGCCGGCGGCGGCATCAACAGCCCCGCCTTGCTGATGCGCTCGGATGCCCCGGACCCGCATTCGCGGCTGGGCAAGCGCACCTTCCTGCACCTGGTGAATTTCTCCGCCGGGCTGTTCGAGGAGGTGATCAACCCGTTCTACGGCGCGCCGCAGTCAATCTACTCCGACCATTTTCAATGGCAGGACGGCACCACCGGCAAAATGTCCTACAAGCTTGAGGCGCCGCCGCTGCACCCGGCACTCGCCAGCACCCTGCTCGGCGGCTACGGCACGCAGAACGCCTTGGACATGAAGCAATTGCCCAACACCCACGCGATGCTGGCCTTGCTGCGCGACGGTTTCCACCCCGACAGCCCGGGCGGCAGCGTGGAGTTGCGCGGCGATGGCACCCCAGTGCTCGACTATCAGGTATCGGCGTACGCCTGGGACGGCCTGCGTCGCGCCTTTCACAGCATGGCCGAGATCCAGTTCGCGGCGGGAGCCAAGTCGGTCAAGCCGCTGCACCACGATGCGCGCTACGTGACGAGCCTGGGCGAAGCCCGCACGCTGATCGAAGGGCTGAACCTGGAACTGCACCGCACCTGCCTGGGCAGCGCCCATGTGATGGGCGGTTGCGCCATGGGTGAAGACCCGAAAAATACGGTGGCCGACAGCCTTGGCCGTCATCACCAATTGCGCAATCTGTCGATCCACGATGGTTCGTTGTTCCCCACCAGCATTGGGGCCAACCCGCAATTGTCGGTGTATGGATTGACCGCGCAACTGGCGACAGCCTTGGCCGAACGTCTGAAAACAGCGTGAAAAAACACGCTATTCGCCATGTCTATAGTGCTTTCTTCTGCATAAGTTGACTTGGCCGACCGGGACGGCTGCGATACCATCCGGTTCCCCAACGGACTCCGCCAGGACGACGCGATGAACCGAGTGTTGTACCCAGGTACCTTCGACCCGATTACCAAAGGCCATGGCGATCTGGTCGAACGTGCCTCACGCTTGTTCGACCATGTGATCATCGCGGTCGCGGCCAGCCCCAAGAAAAACCCGCTGTTTCCCCTGGAACAGCGCGTGGAGCTGGCGCGTGAGGTCACCAAGCACCTGCCCAACGTGGAAGTGGTGGGCTTTTCCACATTGCTGGCGCACTTCGCCAAAGAGCAGAACGCCAATGTGTTCCTGCGTGGCCTGCGTGCGGTGTCGGACTTCGAATACGAATTCCAGCTGGCCAACATGAATCGCCAACTGGCACCGGACGTGGAAAGCCTGTTCCTCACGCCGTCGGAGCGTTATTCGTTCATTTCCTCGACGTTGGTCCGTGAAATTGCCGCTCTGGGCGGAGATATCACCAAGTTCGTGCACCCGGCCGTAGCCGATGCGCTGACACTGCGTTTCAAGAAGTAGTTTCTGTAAGCGGGCTTATTGTGGCAAGCGGGCTTGCCCCGCGTTGGGCTGCGAAGCGGTCTCAATAAAGCCACCGCGTAGTTTCAGCCAGCGCACAGCCGCCTGTTCCGGGGCCGCTTCGCAGCTCACGCAGGGCAAGCCCGCTCGCTACAGATCAGCATGCCAGTTGGCCGCAGGTCATGTGCACTCGCACTGCGGGCGCCAATGCGGCACAATTGCGCGCATTAGTTTTCAGATGCCTTGGCTGACAGCCCTGGCAGGAGTTTCCATGTCCCTGATCATCACCGACGATTGCATCAACTGCGACGTCTGCGAACCCGAGTGCCCGAACGCTGCGATTTCCCAGGGCGAAGAGATCTACGTGATCGACCCGAACCTGTGCACCCAGTGCGTCGGCCACTACGACGAGCCTCAGTGCCAGCAAGTGTGCCCGGTGGATTGCATTCCGCTGGATGAAGCCCATCCGGAGACGGAAGAGCAGTTGATGGCCAAGTACCGGTTGATTACCGGCAAGGCCTGAGATTCTTTAGTGACTGTAAGGGCCTCCTCGCGAGCAAGCCCGCTCCCACAGTTGACCGAGTTCCAAAATGAGAATGCGGTCGAATGGGAGAGCAGGCTTGCTTGCGAAGGCGGCAACAGCCATCACCTGGCAATCAGCTCTGGCACTTGGGGCAAAACACACTCGCCCGCTGCCCCAGCACCACATTGCGCAGCTCGGTCCCACAGACCTTGCACGCCTCGCCCCCGCGGCCGTAGACGAACAGCTCCTGCTGGAAATAGCCCGGCTGCCCGTCGCCACCGATAAAGTCCCGCAGCGTCGTGCCACCCCGCTCAATAGCGGCGGCCAGTACGCGCTTGATCTCGATCGCCAGCTTCAAATAACGCGCCCGAGAAATCCCTCCAGCCGCGCGACGCGGATCGATCCCCGCCGCAAACAGCGCCTCGGTCGCGTAGATATTGCCCACCCCCACCACCACCGCGTTGTCCATGATGAATGGCTTCACTGCCATCGACTTGCCGCGGGACAGTTGGAACAAACGCTCACCATCAAACAGGTCGGTCAACGGCTCCGGCCCCAGGCGAATCAGCAGCTCATGGTTGTGCGGGTCCTGGCTCCAGAGCATCGCGCCAAAGCGCCGGGGGTCGGTGTAGCGCAGGGCCATACCCGATTCCAGCTCGATGTCCACATGCTCATGCTTGGCTGCCGGCATGCCGACTTCCACCAGCCGCAAGTTGCCCGACATACCCAGGTGGCTGATCAAGGTGCCGACTTCGGCGTTGATCAACAGGTACTTGGCCCGCCGTTCCACCAGCACGATGCGCTGCCCGGACAGGCGCACATCCAGGTCTTCCGGGATCGGCCAGCGCAGGCGTCGCTCGCGCACTACCACGCGACTGACCCGCTGGCCTTCCAGGTGCGGCGCAATCCCGCGCCGGGTGGTTTCGACTTCTGGTAACTCGGGCATGTGTACCTCTTGAAGGAAGGGTCAGTGCGCGCCCAGTTCGCGGATCGACAACTTCATGCTCTCGAAGTCGTAGTCCGACAGGCCCACGTAGTCCAGCACCATATGCCCGATCGCATTCCATTCATGATCGACCGCCTGGTTGCCCAGCACCCGGTACGACGAACAGATGTGCTCGGCCATTTTCAGGATCGCCAGCAGGTTTTTCAGCTGAGAGTTGCGCGACGACTCATCGCTGAAAATCGCCAGGGCGTTGTGGTGGTTGGCGATGGCGTCGGTTACATGTTCCGGCAGGCGCCAGGACTTGGCGGTGTAGTAGCCGACCACCGCGTGGTTGGTGTTGAACGCGTTGTTCTCGGTGTCGACCACACGGCAGTCGGGGCCGGCATTGCCATAGGCCTCTTCCAGCACCGCCATGTAGTTGGGGAAGCGCTTGAGCATCAGCGGCACGCCGCAATCGTGGAACAGGCCCAGCGCATACGCCTCGTCGACGGCTTGCGAGCCGGTGCGCTTGGCGAGTGTCAGGCAGGTCATCGCCACATCCTGGGCGGTGTCCCAGAAGCGGTTGAGGGTGACGATGGTGTCATCGCTCATCTCGCCCTTGATCGACTGCGCGTTGATCAGGTTGATGATCGAACGGCTGCCCAGCAGGTTCACCGCGCGCTGGATCGAGGCGATCTTGTTGCTCAGGCCGTAATACGGCGAGTTGACGATTTTCAGCAATGCACCGGACAGGCCCGGGTCCTGGGAGATCAATCGCGCGATCACTTCCAGGTCCGGGTCGGGCATGTATTGCTCCATCTGCAAATCCACCATGATTTGCGGCTGGGGCGGCACGCTGATGCCTTGCAGGGCCTGTTGGATCTGTTCGGCGGAAAGCTCTTGGGACATAAGTACATACTCTGGGCTAGGCGGGGATTCTAACCTCTAAGCAAAGGCGACCGACACCTCAAAAACCCGAACCGAACCGCGATCAAATGTGGGAGCTGGCTTGCCTGCGATTGCATCACCGCCGTACGTCAGATACACCGCGCCGTCTGCATCGCAGGCAAGCCAGCTCCCACATGAACGGGTGCGCAAAGGGTATACTCCCGCTCTTTTTTCCGGAGCGACGTCATGTCCCTGCCAAGCCTGCGTCTCAAAGCCAACGCCGATCGTCGTTTGCGCAACGGCCACCTGTGGGTCTACAGCAACGAAATCGACGTGGCCGCCACCCCACTTCACGGCTTCCAGGCGGGCGACCAGGCCATCCTCGAAGCGGCCGGCGGCAAGACCCTGGGCATCGTGGCCATGAGCCCGAACAACCTGATCTGCGCTCGCCTGCTGTCGCGCGACATCAAGCTGCCATTGGACAAGTCGCTGCTGGTGCATCGCCTGAACGTCGCGCTGTCCCTGCGTGATCGCCTGTTCGACAAGCCATTCTACCGCCTGGTCTACGGCGATTCCGACCTGCTGCCAGGCCTGGTGGTCGACCGTTTCGGCGACATCCTGGTGGTGCAGATCGCTTCGGCGACCATGGAAGCGCATAAAGAAGACGTGATCGCCGCCCTGACCCAAGTGCTCAAGCCGAGCGGCATCCTGTTCAAGAACGATTCCGCCGCGCGCGACGCCGAAGGCCTCAACCGCTACGTCGAAACCGTGTTCGGCCTGGTGCCGGAATGGGTTGCGCTGGAAGAAAACGGCGTGAAATTCGAAGCCCCGGTGATCCAGGGCCAGAAGACCGGCTGGTTCTACGACCACCGCATGAACCGCGCACGCCTGGCCCCGTACGCCAAAGGCAAGCGCGTGCTCGACCTGTACAGCTACATCGGCGGCTGGGGCGTGCAGGCTGCGGCCTTCGGCGCCAGTGAAGTGTTCTGCGTCGACGCCTCGGCCTTCGCCCTTGATGGCGTGGAGCGCAACGCCGCGCTGAACGGCTTCGCCGAGAAGATGACCTGCATCGAAGGCGACGTGTTCGAGGCCCTCAAGGAACTCAAAGCCAGCGAAGAACGCTTCGACGTGATCGTCGCCGACCCGCCGGCCTTCATCAAACGCAAGAAAGACATGAAAAACGGCGAAGGCGCCTACCGCCGCCTGAACGAGCAAGCCATGCGCCTGCTCAGCAAGGACGGCATCCTGGTCAGCGCGTCGTGCTCCATGCACTTGCCCGAAGACGACCTGCAAAACATCCTGCTGACCAGCGCCCGTCACCTGGACCGCAATATCCAGATGCTCGAACGCGGCGGCCAGGGCCCGGACCACCCGGTGCACCCGGCGATTGCCGAGACGCGGTATATCAAGAGCATTACGTGCCGGTTGTTGCCGAATAGCTAAGTTTTCCCCGCGATGCTGCCCGACTGGCTCCGGGCAGCATCAATTCACAAAGCCGCCCCTTCAAATAAAAGCAAACTTTTTCATTTCTTGTACAAAGTCAAAAACCACATATAGCTTCATCGTTACAGCAAAAACATACTACAACGCCATCAGAACCCTCCTACGCCTCCTGACTAGATAAATCTAAAGCCAGCGCCTAGCCTAGTTTCCGTCACGATCAATTTGTGTGACAGCCATTTAACTTAATGAAATGGAGAGCTGATATGAACGCAATCGTTCTTGAGTCAAAAGCACTGGCAGCATTCGCATTGATCGGAATGCCTAAATAAGTCGTTGATGACAAGCTGGGTTGTACGCCAACCCAGCCCTAAGAACGGGAAAAAAACAATGCAAATAAATCCCAACTTATTTTTCTTAACCAAATCACAACATCTGATTATCTGGAACTACAAAACTCATGAGCAATTTGAATTAGATCGCGCACACTCGCAGCGACTGCTAGAGCTAATATACGACCTTTCGCTTTATAATCCCGAGCTTGAGATCGACTCGACGTTCACTCACCATGCAATCATTCAACAAAGTGCGCCAACGTTAGATAACCAGTGGGGATGGGATGACTTGTCGAGGATATTCCACATCGGCACAAAAGACCTATCAGACGCTGATCAGCCTACAGACAGCGTCAGTTGGGCAGTTCATTATTTGGCCCACTGCCAGGGCGTAATGCGCACGAGTCCTCCTGATTCGAATCGGTTCGCCCATCTCCAATCAGAAGACTTTATCAGTCTACCGCAACCCTCACCACACGAATCTCTCAGAACATACCCGTTACTGCAACACACGCTAATTAAGCGAAAAACCTGCCGCACCTACTTAAATAAAAGCGTTTCTTTAGAAGACCTAAGTACGCTGCTCTACCTGTCTCTAGGGCACTTAAAAGAACGCCTGCAAGACACCTCATATTTAACGCCCTCCTCTTTCCGCGCTAGACGAAGCAGCCCATCAGGTGGTGGATTAAGCTCCAGCGAAGGTTATCTGTATGCGCACAACATAAGAGGCGTAAATCCCGGATTTTATTATTACCACCCGGAGTTACACGCACTCAGGCTGATTCGTCGAATACAAGAGCCTCTTGGAAACTACCTTAACGGCCAGCATTTCATCGATAACCTTCCCTTTGGTATTTTTATTACATCACGATTCGACAAACTGTGGTGGAAGTATCCACACTCCAGAGCCTACCGAGTTGCCCTGATAGAAGCCGGGCACATCTCACAAACAGCTCAGCTCATTTCAACCGCCATGGGGCTTAACACTTGGATTTCCTCCGCTCTCAACGACACCAAGATCGAGAAAGCCCTTGGCATACAGGACCTTAAAGAGCAGTTGGTTCTTTTCGTAGGCGCCGGTTACAGCGACGGTCAGGTTTTCAGCGATGAATTCGAAAAGCTTTTGAGGACTGATTGAGGCCTTGGCGATGCAGCCTTTTACAACATGCCTTTGGAAGAGAATGACTCCACCTTTATTGATTGAATTCTCGCCACCCAAGGCTAATATCGGTTTTTGGCACCTCATCGGAAATAAAAACAATGTCTGAGTCTTCCTGCTCGCCCTTACTCGGCAGCGAGATAAAACGCCACCAACTCTCACGCTTCATCCTCATCACTTGCATCTCACTTATCAGCTTCTTCCCGATCAACATCCTGCTGCCCTCCTTTCCCGCCTTGGCTGAAAGGTTCGATACACCCACCGCCGATGTGGCGCTGTCCATCAGCCTGTTCACCCTGGTCTTTTCCATCTCCCAACTGATCACTGGCCCGCTCTCGGATAAATGGGGGCGCAAGGAAGTCCTGCTCGGCTGCATCACATTGTCGATCCTGGGAGCGATCGGTTGTGCACTGGCGACAGACTATCTGACCTTCTTGTTGTTTCGCAGCGTCCAGGCCATGGGTTGCGGTTTCTTTGTGTTGGGCCATGCCTTGGTGGAAGACCTGTTCGAGGAACAGGACCGCGCCCGTGTGCGCCTGTACTACATGACGCTCAGCGGCTCTTTTGTCGCGCTGTCACCGCTGATCGGCTCCTGGCTGCAGACCACCTTCGACTGGCAGGGCAGCTTCTATGGTTTTGCGGTGATGGCCGCGGGCATGCTGATCCATGCGTTCTGCATCCTGCCTTCCAAATCCGCCAGCCCACATCGTGCGCCAGTGTCCATCCTCGGCACGCTAAAGGCTGTCGCCCGCAATCGCGACTTCCTGCGCTACTGGTGGATTGCCGCACTGGTATTCGCCTGTTACTTCGCCTTGATCAGCGTGACACCGCTGATTTTCATGGATGTGCTGAAGCTCTCCGAATACCAGTACGCGATGGTACTGATGGTGTACGGCGTGGCCTATCTGCTTGGCGGCGTAGCAGCCTCATACCTGCAAAAGCGCATTTCACTGTCCCGGCAAATCAATATCGGCCTGGGGCTGCTGCTCGCCGCCGGCGTACTGCTGACCCTGATCGTCAGCTTTGAAGCCATCACCACGGTGAGCCTGCTGATTCCGATGTTGATCAGCGCGCTGGGTGTCACCCTTGTGCGGCCCGCTGCGATTTCGGCGGCGATGCTGCTGTTTTCCAGCAGTGCAGGCACGGCGGCATCGGCGGGTAACAGCATCATGTTCCTGACAGCCGCCATCAGCAGTGCCGCTCTGGCGCAAACCGGCCATAATTTGTTGATGACGATTGCCGTCAGCTTCATCGTTTCCAGCCTGTGGGGTTGGCTGACGAACGCACGCGTAGTCCGCTGACCCTTTCCCCCGGAGCGAGGGTGCCTAGTCTTTGCTCGCGAAAACTCAAAGGTGGCGCGAGCTATCTGTTGGTGCTGCGTTATCGTTGACGTTTTTCGCGAGCAAGCTCGCTCCTACGGGTAGACGGCCATTCCCTCCAGCCGCCAGCGGTGTAGAATCGGGCGTATTCATCGCCAGTCATCCCCCGGCGGGTTTATGAGCTCGAGGCCCAAGCACGCGGCGATCCCGCGACGCGAGTGGCAACTTCCGGACACACGGCCATTTTCTGAGTGTTCCAGACGTCAATAGAAGCTCACTCCCCAGTAGTAGTTACCTGATTAGCCGCCCGGAGTGCTCCATGCCAGATTACCGCTCGAAAACATCCACCCATGGCCGCAACATGGCCGGCGCGCGCGCACTGTGGCGCGCCACGGGGATGAAAGATGACGACTTCAAGAAGCCGATCATCGCGATTGCCAACTCGTTCACCCAGTTCGTACCGGGCCACGTCCACCTCAAGGACCTGGGCCAACTGGTCGCCCGCGAGATCGAACGTGCCGGCGGTGTAGCGAAAGAATTCAACACCATCGCCGTGGATGACGGCATCGCCATGGGCCATGACGGCATGCTGTACTCGCTGCCGAGCCGCGAGATCATCGCCGACTCCGTGGAGTACATGGTCAACGCCCACTGCGCCGACGCCATCGTATGCATCTCGAACTGCGACAAGATCACCCCTGGCATGCTGATGGCCGCCCTGCGCCTGAACATCCCGGTGATCTTCGTCTCCGGCGGCCCGATGGAAGCCGGCAAGACCAAACTGGCCTCCCACGGCCTCGACCTGGTCGACGCCATGGTCATCGCCGCCGATTCCAGCGCTTCTGACGAGAAGGTCGCGGAATACGAGCGCAGCGCCTGCCCGACGTGCGGTTCGTGCTCCGGCATGTTCACTGCCAACTCGATGAACTGCCTGGTCGAAGCCCTGGGCCTGGCCTTGCCGGGCAACGGCTCGACACTGGCCACCCACAGCGACCGTGAGCAGCTGTTCCTGCAGGCCGGCCGCACCATCGTCGAACTGTGCAAGCGCTACTACGGCGAGAATGACGAGTCGGTGTTGCCGCGCAACATCGCCAACTTCAAGGCGTTCGAAAACGCCATGACCCTGGACATCGCCATGGGCGGTTCCACCAACACCATCCTGCACTTGCTGGCCGCGGCCCAGGAAGCCGAGATCGATTTCGACCTGCGCGACATCGACCGCCTGTCCCGTCACGTGCCGCAACTGTGCAAGGTCGCGCCGAACATCCAGAAGTACCACATGGAAGATGTGCACCGTGCCGGCGGGATCTTCTCGATCCTCGGCTCGCTGGCCCGTGGCGGCCTGCTGCACACCGACCTGCCGACCGTGCACAGCGCGTCCATCGCCGAAGGCATCGCCAAGTGGGACATCACCCAGACTGACGACGAAGCCGTGCACACCTTCTTCAAGGCTGGCCCGGCTGGCATCCCGACCCAGACTGCGTTCAGCCAGTCGACCCGTTGGGACACCCTGGATGACGACCGTGAAAACGGCTGCATCCGCAGTGTCGAACACGCCTACTCCCAAGAAGGCGGCCTGGCCGTGCTGTACGGCAATATCGCGCTGGATGGCTGCGTGGTGAAAACCGCCGGTGTGGATGAGTCGATCCATGTGTTCGAAGGCAACGCGAAGATCTTCGAAAGCCAGGACAGTGCCGTGCGCGGCATCCTCGCCGACGAAGTGAAGGCCGGCGACATCGTGATCATCCGCTACGAAGGCCCGAAAGGCGGCCCGGGCATGCAGGAAATGCTTTACCCGACCTCCTACCTGAAATCCAAGGGCCTGGGCAAAGCCTGCGCCTTGCTGACCGACGGGCGTTTCTCCGGCGGTACTTCCGGCCTGTCCATTGGCCACGCTTCGCCTGAAGCCGCTGCCGGCGGCGCGATTGGCCTGGTGCAGGACGGCGACAAGGTGCTGATCGACATTCCGAACCGTTCGATCAACCTGTTGATCAGCGATGAAGAGCTGGCGGCACGCCGCGTTGAGCAAGACAAGAAAGGTTGGAAGCCGGTCGAGAAGCGTCCGCGCAAAGTCACCACTGCGTTGAAGGCCTATGCCCTGCTGGCCACCAGTGCCGACAAGGGTGCAGTGCGTAACAAAGCGATGCTCGACGGCCTGTAAGCCTCGCGCATAAAAAATGCCCCGCCAAGTGCGGGGCATTTTTTTGCCTGGAACAACGCTCCAAAACACTGCAGATCAACTGTGGGAGCTGGCTGCCTGCGATTGCGGCCTTGAGTCCTGCATTGATCTCGTTGACGCCATCGCTGGCAAACCGGGCTCCCACACGGGCAGGCTGAGCCTGAACGAACTCGGTTCATGTGGGAGCTGGCTTGCCTGCGATGGCGGCCTTGAGTCCTGCATTGATCTCGTTGACGCCATCGCCGGCAAGCCGGGCTCCCACAGGGGCAGGCTGAGCGTGAACGAACTCGGCTCATGTGAGAGCTGGCTTGCCTGCGATGGCGGCCTTGAGTCCTGTATTGATCTCGTTGACGCCATCGCCGGCAAGCCGGGCTCCCACACGGGCAGGCTGAGCCTGAACGAACTCGGCTCATGTGGGAGCTGGCTTGCCTGCGATGGGCGCGCCTCGGTGTTACTGGATTTCCTCAGGCTTGACGATCACCCAGTTCTTGTCCGCCGTCACCGGCAACCCTTCCTTGGCCTGCGCCGCCGCATGCTTGGCGATCATGCCGTTGAGTTGGGTCATGTATTTGTCCTTGCGGTTGATCCACAGATGGATGCCGCCCTTGGCCACGTCCACATCGTGGAACAGCATGTAGCCATCGCTGGTCGGCGTATCGCCGCCGACGATCACCGGTTTTTTCCATTCGTCGATGTAGGTGAGGATGGCTGCGTGCTTGCCCGCCATCCAGGTGGCCGGGGTCCACAGGTACGGGGTCAGCTCCAGGCCGAGGTTGGCCTTCTCGTCATATTTGCCGGCGGCAATCTGCTTGCGTGCGGTGGTCAGCTCGCCGGTCTTGCGGTCCTTGAGCAAGGTGCTCACGCCGATCACATTCTCCGGCTTGACGTTGTAACCGTACTTCGGATCGGCGGCGACCATGCGCACCAGCTCTTCCGACGCGGCGGTCATCACATACACCTCGATGCCGTTTTCCATCAGCTTGTTGTACAGCTCGGCCTGGCCGGTGAAGACTTTCGGCGGCTGCACCTCAGATTGCTTCACCACGTCGCCTTCAAAATAGCTGACCGGCACGGGCTTGCCGGAGGCCATCAGTTCATCGACCTGCACCTTGAGCTCCTTGAGGGTGAAACCGGAGAACACCTGGGCAACCCACGGGTAGCAGACCATGTCGTCCACTTCGCAGAGGCGATAGTAGTAACTGAACAGACTTTCCTTATGGTCGGCGGTGTCTTTGAACGGCATAAGCTTGAGCGACGGATCAAGGCTGTCGCGGGTGATCAGACCCTTGTTTTCCATGTAGGGCAGCAGGGATTCTTCGAGGTCGTAGCGGTAGCTGGTGTTGTCCATGTCGAACACCGCGTAATTACCCTTGTTGGCGTTGGCGGCGATCATTTTGTTCAGTTGCTCGGCGGCCGGTGCCGGCCAGTGTTTCAACTCGGTGGCGGCCATGGTTTGTCCGGCAAGGCCCAGACACAGCGCGGCGGCAAACAATCTCGAAGCGAGCTTCATATGCGTTTTCTCCCTGAGTTAAAAACATCGACGCTAACAAATCCCTGTGACAGTTACCGCCCGAGCGCGACCGCTTGCGTCGTGATTGCGCCAAAGGCGTGTGCATGCGCGCCAGATGCTTATTCCAAAAACGACAGCCACCATTCCATATCGGTATTAAATCAATATATTTCAAGCTGTTAGGCTTTCCGGTTCGCAATCGCAGGCTCACGCGATTGGCTGCCTTCTCAACGGAGCTTCAATGAATCTGCCCCTGATTCTCAACTTACTGGTGTTCGTGGCCCTGCTGCTGGGCCTGGCACAAACTCGTCGCACCAACTGGAGCCTCGCCAAGAAGGTGCTGGTTGCGCTCGTACTCGGCGTGGTGTTCGGCACTGTCTTGCACACGATCTACGGCGACGGCAACCCGGTGCTCAAAGCCTCCATCGGCTGGTTCGACCTGGTCGGCAACGGCTACGTGCAACTGCTGCAAATGATCGTGATCCCGTTGGTGTTCGCCTCGATCCTCAGCGCCGTGGCGCGCCTGCACAATGCCTCGTCACTGGGCAAGATCAGCTTCCTGACCATCGGCACACTGCTGTTTACCACCGCGATTGCGGCGCTGATCGGCATCGGCCTGACCAACCTGTTCGGCCTCACCGCCGAAGGCCTGGTGGCCGGCACCCAGGAAATGGCGCGCCTGCAGGTGATCCAGAGTGATTACGCCGGCAAGGTCGCCGACCTGAATATCCCGCAACTGCTGCTGTCGTTCGTGCCGGCCAACCCGTTTGCCGACCTGGCCCGAGCGAAGCCGACCTCGATCATCAGCGTGGTGATTTTCGCTGCTTTCCTTGGGGTTGCCGCACTGCAGCTGCTCAAGGATGACGTGGAAAAAGGCCAGAAAGTGCTCAACGCCATCGACACCCTGCAAGCCTGGGTGATGCGCCTGGTGCGCCTGGTAATGAAGCTGACGCCGTACGGCGTATTAGCGCTGATGACCAAAGTGGTCGCCGGTTCCAACCTGCAGGACATCATCAAGCTCGGCAGTTTTGTCGTGGTCTCGTACCTTGCCCTGGGCCTGATGTTTGTGGTGCACGGCCTGCTGCTGTCCCTGGCCGGGATCAACCCGCTGCGTTTCTTCCGCAAGGTGTGGCCGGTGCTGACCTTTGCCTTCACCAGCCGCTCCAGCGCGGCGGCGATCCCGCTGAGCATTGAAGCGCAGACCCGCCGCCTGGGCATCCCGCAATCCATCGCCGGGTTCGCCGCCTCGTTCGGCGCCACCATCGGCCAGAACGGCTGCGCCGGCCTCTACCCGGCGATGTTGGCGGTGATGGTCGCGCCGACCGTAGGCATCAACCCGCTGGACCCACTGTGGATCGCGACGTTGGTAGCAATTGTGACCCTGAGTTCGGCCGGCGTTGCCGGCGTGGGTGGCGGTGCAACCTTTGCCGCGCTGATCGTGCTGCCCGCGATGGGCTTGCCGGTGTCACTGGTGGCGCTGCTGATTTCCGTGGAGCCACTGATCGACATGGGCCGCACGGCACTGAACGTGAATGGCTCGATGACGGCCGGCGCGATCACCAGCCAGGTCATGGGGCAGACGGACAAAACGTTGTTGAATGCGGATGAGCATGCGGAGTTGGCGCAGGCCTGATAGACCGCATTTGCGAGCAAGCCCGCTCCCACATTTTGACCACATTCTCATGTTAGAACTCGGTCAAATGTGGGAGCGGGCTTGCTCGCGAAGCTCTTAGGCTTTTTCCCAAACCTCGAAGTTATACGCCGGCTTATCTCCCTCAGCCGCATTCTCGACATTCGACACCAGCTTCCACTGCTTCGTATCAAACTGCGGAAACCACGCATCCCCTTCCGGACTCAGCGCCACCCGCGTCAAATACAGGCGATCCGCCTGCTCCAGCCCCTGCGCATACAACTGCGCACCGCCGATCAGCATCAGTTCGTCCACGCCTTGCGCCTTGGCCCATTCCTCAGCGCGCTCTACCGCCGCGTCCAGTGACGGAAAAACTTCCGCACCTTCCAGCGCCAGGCCGGTCTGACGGCTAACCACAAGGTTCAAGCGCCCTGGCAGCGGTCGGCCCAGGGAGTCCCAGGTCTTGCGCCCCATGATGATCGGCTTGCCGAGCGTGGTGGCCTTGAAATATTTGAAATCCCCCGGCAAATGCCAGGGCATGCTGTTGTCGACGCCGATCACGCGGTTTTCACCGAGGGCTGCGATCAGGCTTAAAGGGAGAGTTTTTTTCATGGCGACGAGAATACCAGAGGTGCGAGCCAGCGGTTATGCTCCAACCTCACTTGCTCAACAGGACGGCGCGTGACTGCACTGAACCCCCTGCAAAAACTCTGGCTGACAGAAACCGTGCGCCTGCGGGAAGAACACGCCGGCCCCCTGGAAGACCTGGAAGCCAATCGCCTCGCCCGCACCGCCGGTGGCGACCTGCCGACACGCATCCAGCAGCGTGCCTTGCACCTGGCCGAGCGCGATGGGCTCACGGCCGCCCTCACCCGCTGGCTGCAAGGCGCGCGCCTGGCGCTGGTGCTGCTGGCCATCGTCGCGGTGATCAGTGGCGCGGGCCTGGCGTTTGCCGCATTGGGCAACGGCCTGACCCCGGTGAATGTGTTCTGGGCGCTCGGCAGCCTGCTCGGCTTGAACCTGATCCTGCTGCTGAGCTGGGCGCTGGGCCTGCTGTTTGCCGGCGAACACAGCGCCAGCCTTGGGCGCCTGTGGTTATGGCTCAGCGAAAAACTCGCGCGTGATGCCAAGGCCGCCCAACTGGCGCCGGCATTGCTGCTGTTGCTGCAACGGCAAAAGCTCAATCGCTGGGCCGTGGGTGTGCTGGTCAACAGCCTGTGGCTGCTGGCGTTGCTCAGTGCCCTGGTGATTCTTCTGACGCTACTCGCCACCCGCCGCTACGGCTTTGTGTGGGAAACCACCATCCTCGGTGCCGACACCTTTGTTGCCGTGACCCAGGCCCTCGGCACCCTGCCCGCCCTGCTCGGCTTCAATGTGCCGAGCACCGAGATGATTCGCGCCAGCGGCGATGCCGCGCTGAACATCGAAAGCGCTCGCCAGGCCTGGGCCGCCTGGCTGGTGGGCGTGCTGCTGGTCTATGGCCTGCTGCCCCGGCTGATCCTCGCCCTGCTGTGCCTGTGGCGCTGGAAACGCGGGCGCGCCGCGCTGCGCCTGGACCTCAACCTGCCCGGCTACAGCAAACTGCGCGAACGCCTGATGCCGAGCAGTGAACGGCTTGGGGTCAACGACGCTGCGCCCGAACAATTGCATCACGCCACCGGCGGCGTCAGTGAACTGGAAAGCGACGGCGCGTTGCTGGTGGCCATCGAGCTGGATGACCAGCACCCTTGGCCGCCGAAACTGCCGGCCAGCGTGAAGAACGCCGGCATCCTCGACAGCCGCGAATCGCGCAACAAACTGCTGGAGCAGCTCAGCCGCTTCCCGCCGGCCCGCCTGGCCATCGCCTGCGATCCACGCCGCTCGCCCGACCGTGGCAGCCTGGCGCTGATCGCCGAACTTGCGCGCAGCGCCACCGCCACCCGTGTATGGCTGCTGCAGGCCCCGCCTGGCCAGGCGCTGGACGCAGAGCGCCTGGGTGATTGGCATGTCGCGCTGCACCAACTCGAGCTGCCCTTCGCCGACTGCGCGCCGCTGAACTGGCTGGAGACCGGTCATGACTAAACCGCTGAAACTCGCCGTGGTCGGCCACACCAATGTCGGCAAGACCTCCTTGCTGCGCACCCTCACCCGGGATGTCGGCTTCGGCGAAGTCTCCCATCGCCCCAGCACCACGCGGCATGTAGAAGGTGCGCGCTTGTCGGTGGACGGCGAAGCCTTGCTGGAGCTGTACGACACGCCCGGCCTGGAAGATGCCATTGCCCTGCTCGACTACCTGGAGCGCCTGGATCGCCCCGGCGAACGCCTGGACGGCCCGGCACGCCTGGCGCGCTTCCTGGAGGGCAGCGAAGCCCGCCAGCGTTTCGAACAGGAGGCCAAGGTGCTGCGCCAACTGCTGGCCTCGGACGCCGGCCTGTATGTGATCGACGCCCGCGAGCCGGTGTTGGCCAAGTACCGCGACGAGCTGCAAGTGCTGGCCAGCTGCGGCAAGCCGTTGCTGCCGGTACTCAACTTCGTCAGCAGCAGTGACCACCGCGAGCCGGACTGGCGTGAAGCCCTGGCACGCCTCGGCCTGCATGCGCTGGTACGGTTCGACAGCGTCGCGCCGCCGGAAGACGGCGAGCGGCGCCTGTATGAAAGCCTCGCCCTGCTATTGGAAAACGCCCGTCCGCAACTGGAGCGGTTGATTCTTGACCAGCAAGCCCAACGCCAGGCCCGCCAGCAAAGCGCCGCGCGATTGATTGCCGAGCTGCTGATCGACTGTGCCGCGTGTCGACGCAGCGTGGTCACCGAAGACGAACAGCAGGCCATCGTGGAATTGCGCAAGGCCGTACGCCAGCGTGAGCAAAAGTGCGTCGAGGCGTTGCTCAAGCTGTTCGGCTTTCGCCCACAGGACGCCGCCGCCAGTGATTTGCCGCTGCTGGACGGTCGTTGGGGCGATGACCTGTTCAACCCGGAAACCCTCAAGCAGCTCGGCGTGCGCGTCGGCGGCGGGATTGCGGCAGGCGCGGCCGCGGGTGCCGGCGTGGACCTGCTGGTCGGCGGCCTGACCCTCGGCGCCGCCGCCATCGCGGGTGCCATCGCCGGCGGCGCGCTGCAGACCGCGCGCAGCTATGGCAGCCGCCTGCTCGGCAAGATCAAGGGCCAGCGTGAGCTGACCGTCGACGACAGCGTGCTGCGCCTGCTGGCCCTGCGCCAACGCCAATTGCTCAAGGCCCTGAACCTGCGTGGCCATGCGGCGATGCACAGCATCAAGGTCGATACGCCTCAGGACAAAACCTGGCGCGAAGGCAAGTTGCCGGATGCGCTGCACAAGGCTCGCGCCCATCCACAATGGTCATCCCTCAACCCGCACGCCAAACTCAACCAGGCCGAGCGCCAGGAACAGGTCGAAGCACTGGCCCAGCGTCTCGACCAGACTTAAGCCGCCAGCAGCTGCCGAGCCTTGGCCTTGAGCACGTCGAGGTCGAGCACCGGCACGTGCATTTCCTTGGCCTGCTCGTCCCAGTGGCGCAGGCGCAGGCTGACCTGGCACAGCGGATCCTGCTCGAAGGCCCGGGCCTCCTCGGCTGTCATGACCCCGCCCTGGTAACCCAGGGTGCGCCGGCTGGCTTCGCTCAAGCGCGCGTAGTAGTCCGGCTGGCTGAAGGTCAGGTAACGCTTGGCCTGCACGTGGTACTCCACGAGTTTGGCCAGGCGCTCGCTGAAACCCGCGCGCCGCAGGTAATCCGCCCCCAGCCGTTCGTGGCTGACCACGCCGTACCCGCCCATGTTCTCGGCGCCCTGGCCGCACAGGTGGCCGATATCGTGGAAGAACGCCGCCAACACCACTTCATCGTCAAAGCCTTCGGCCATGGCCAACTGCGCCGCCTGGGACATGTGCTCGATCTGCGACACCGGCTCGCCAATGTAATCCGCCGTGCCGTGCTGTTCGTACAAGCCGAAGACGTCGGCTATCGCCTGTTCCGGGTTCATCACGCCTCTCCCCACAGTGTGGTGATATTTCGCTCGGCCAGCGCCGGCCCCACGCTCATGCCCACGCCGGTGTGCATCAGCGCCGCACTCACGCCCGGCGCCGCGCGCAGGAAGGAAAACGGCCCCGGCCCACGAGCCCCGTACACGCCCTGCCAGCGCTCGACCACCTGGATCTTGCACCCCAGCGTCTGCTCTGCCAACTCGATCATCCAGTCATCCACCTGCTCGGCATTGAACGGCGAGGCGTCGCTGCCGTAGTGGTGGGAGTCACCGATGATCAGCTCGCCATGCGGCGTCGGACTGATCAGCAAATGAATGCCGTGTTCGTGCAGGTGCGGCGTTTCGCGCAGGATCTGGGCCTGCACCGGCGCGGCTTCCGGCAGGTCGGCGAAGGCACCGTAGTGCACGCAACTAAGGCCAGTGAGCAGCGCGTGTTGCAGGTTCAGGTTGACCGCCGGGCGCGCACGCAACATTTGCAGGCGGCAGATGCTCGGGTTGAGTTCGGCGATCGATTCGGCCAGCAGGGTCTGGTAGTCGTGGCCGGAGCACACGATGATCTGCTCGCCGCGAAAACTGCCCGCCGTGCTGTGCACTTGGCCCGGCTCGACGTCGCGCACCAGCGTGGAGAAATAGAACTCCACGTTCAGCTCTTGCGCCAGGTAGCTGATCAGCGCCGGGATCGCTTCACGCGAATACAGCTGCTGATCGTCCTTGCCATGCAGCGCGGCACGGTGATGACGGAACTGGCCGCCGTACAGATCCTTCATGGCGGCGCCTTGCAGCAGTTCGACGTTGTAGCCGTGCTCTGCAGCGCGGCCAGCGCAAAAGGCTTCCAGCAGATGCTCCTCCGCTTCGGTGCGGGCGAACAGGTAAGAGCCGTTACGCTTGAGCTGCAGACCTGCCCGCTCAGCCCAGTGCCCCCAGATAGCACGGCTTTCCCGGGCCAGGTCAAGCATCGGCCCCGGCGGTTGGCCGGTGACCAGTGCCTGGCCGAAGTTGCGCACCGAGGCACCCAGCGGCGTGGCGCTGCGCTCGAAGACCTTGACCTTGAGGCCGCGCTTGGCCGCGGCGTAGGCGTGGGACAGGCCGAGGATGCCGGCGCCGATGATCAGCAGTTGTGTCATGAAGACCTCTCGTTCCCGCGCTCCGCGTGGGAATGCATCCTGTGACGCGCTGCGTCACGACTGCAAAAGCGGACGCAGAGCGTCCAGAGCCGCATTCCCACGCAGAGCGTGGGAATGATCAGGGGTTATTGTTTTTCCGATTTGCCGTCATAGCGCTTGCGCCATTCGGTCAGGATGCTGTCGCGGTTTTTCGACGCCCAGGCGAAGTCGTTCTTGATCAGGCGCTGCTCGTAGTCGGCCGGCAACTCGGTCTGCGGCTTGGCAATACCCGGCTGGGCGAGCACGGCAAAGTTGTCCTTGTACAGGTCCATCGCCGCTGCGCTGGCGGAGAAGTCGGCGAGCTTTTTAGCCGCGTCGGCGTGGGCAGTCCCCTTGATCACCGCCGTGGCTTCAATGTCCCAGCCCAGGCCTTCTTTCGGCAGGATGATGTCCAGCGGCGCGCCCTGGCGCTTCAACTGCACGGCGGGGTATTCGAAGGAAATGCCGATCGGGAACTCGCCCGAGGCCGCCAGCTTGCACGGCTTGGAACCGGAGTGAACGTACTGGCCAATGTTCTGGTGCAGGTCGTCCATGTACTGCCAGCCCTGCTTCTCGCCGAAGGTCTGCAGCCAGGCGCTCACATCCAGGAAGCCGGTGCCGGACGACGCCGGGTTAGGCATGACGATCTTGCCCTTGTACTCGGGCTTGGTCAGGTCCTGCCAGCTCACCGGCTTGGTCAGCCCCTGCTTCTCGGCCTCGACGGTGTTGAAGCAGATGGTCGCGGCCCACACGTCCATGCCGACCCAGGCGGGCGGGTTGGCAGCGTCGCGGTAATTCTTGCCGATCTTGTCCAGGTCCTTGGGCGCGTAGTTGTCCAGCATGCCCTGCTGGTCGAGGATCGCCAGGCTGGAGGCGGCCAGGCCCCACACTACGTCGGCTTGCGGGCGATCTTTCTCGGCCAGCAGCTTGGCCGTGATGATGCCGGTGGAGTCGCGCACCCATTTGATTTCGACGTCGGGGTTGGCCTTTTCGAACGCCTGCTTATAGGTCTTCAACTGCTCGGCTTCGAGGGCCGTGTACACGGTCAGCTCGGTCTTGGCGAAGGCATTCAGGCTGAATGCAGTGAGTACGGCAGCGACCAGCGCCAGGGGCTTGAACATGGAGCACCTCCTTCAGGGATGTTTTATTGGCCCGGCGCGCTTTGGCGCCAGGCTTGGGAGCGGCGCAGCGCGCCACGTGAAGCCCACGCCAGCAGCAGCGAGACGCCGGCCGAGGTGAACAGGATCAGGGTCGACATGGCAGCGGCGCCGCCCACGTTGCCGGCGTCGTCCATGTTCAACACGGCGACGGCGGCGAGGATGGTGTCGGGGCTGTAGAGGAAGATCGCGGCCGACACGGTGGTCATCGCCGACACAAACAGGTAACGCACGATATCCAGCAGCGCCGGCAGGCAGATCGGCACCGTCACGCGCAGGTAGTGGCGGTACAGCGGCGCCTTGAGCGACAACGCGGCCGCTTCGAACTCGGCGTCGAGCTGGCGCAGCGCGGTGGTGGCGGTCATCTGTGCAGTGGTCAAATAGTGAGCAATGGTGCACACCACCAGCAACGTCATGGTCCCGTAGAACACATGCAACGGGTTGCCGTTGAGATTGAAAAAGAACACGTAGCCCAGGCCCAGCACCAGCCCCGGCACGGCCATCGGCACGAAGCTGAGCATGCGCAGCGCCAGGTTCAGGCCTTTCTGGCCCTTGGTCTTTTCCATCAGGTAGGCGCCGGTAAAAATCAGCACGCTGCCGATCAACGCGGTGCACAGGGCCATCGTCAGGCTATTGCGATAGGCCAGCCAGCCGCCGCCGGCCGTGTCTTCGAACTGGTAGTGGTTGAGCGACAGCGACAGGTTGTACGGCCAGAACTTCACCAGCGACGAATACACCGCCATGCCGAACACCAGCAGCAACACCGCGCAGATCAGCAGCACGATGGCCAGGTAGCAGCCGTCTCTGGTGCGCGACGGCGCCGGCCGGAAGACCTGGGCGCGGCCGCTCATGGAGTCGCCATGACGACGGCGCAACCAGGCATCCACGCCAAAGCTGAACAGCGCCGGCAGCAGCAACACCATGCCGATCAATGCACCGCGACCGAATTGCTGCTGGCCGACCACCGCCTTGTAGGCCTCCAGCGCCAGCACCTGGTAATCGCCACCGACCACCACGGGCACGCCGAAGTCGGTGATGGTCAGGGTGAACACCAGGCAGAACGCGGCGAATACCGCCTGGCGCGTGGCCGGCCAGGTGATACTGCGAAACGCCCGTGCCGGGCTGGCGCCCATGCTTGAGGCTGCATCGAACAGTCGCGCGTCCGCCAGGGAAAGCGCTGACAGCAGGATCATCAAGGCGTGTGGGAAGGTGTAGATCACCTCACCGAGCACAATGCCCCAGAAGCCGTAGATATTGTCCGAGAGCATCCCACGCAGCATGCCCTGGTTGCCAAACAGATAGACCAGCGCAATGCCCGGTAGCATCGACGGCGCCATCAACGGCAGCAACGACAGGCCACGCCAAATAGCCTTACCTGGAATCAAGGTGCGTTGCAGCGCGTAGGCAAACAGGTAGGCCAGCGGTACGACAATGGCCGCCACGCTGAGGGACACCTTCAGGCTATTGCCCAGCAGCCAGTGGAAGTTATCGCTGGTGACCAATTCCCGCGCCGCGACCAGGCCACCACCCTGCCCGGCCTCGCTGCTGAAGCCGCGCCAGAAGATCGCCAGCAACGGCAGCAACACGGCGATGCCCAGCAGTAACAGCCACACCAGTTTGCCGCCGACCACGAAAATGCGGTCGCCCCGTTCGGCGTGGGACACCTGTCGCGCGGTGGGCAGAGTCATCACGGCCGCCATCTCAGGCAAACACCTGCAGGCTGCGGGGCGGCAACGCCACCCAGATGTCCTGGGCGCCCAGGCGCGGCATGGCTTCCGGGGCGAGTTCGGCGAGCAGCGGATGACCGGGCAGTTGCTCAAGCTCAAAGCTCATGCGGCAGCGATTGCCGAGGAAGGTGATCTCGCGCACTTTGGCCGGGAACAGGTTTTCTTCATGCACCGGCGGATTCACGCTGATCGCTTCCGGGCGGCAGAACAAACGGCCGGAGCGGGCCACGCCGGCATCATCGGCCAGGCGCATGTTCATCCCGCCCACCTGGGCATGGCTGGCACTGTTGCGGCTGAAGGGCAGCCAATTGCCCTGGCCGACAAACTCCGCCACAAACGGCGTGGCCGGGCGGTCGTAGATTTCCTGCGGCGTGGCGTACTGCTCGACCTTGCCGTTGTTCATCACGGCGATGCGGTCGGCCATCAGCATGGCCTCGTCCTGATTGTGGGTAACCATCAGCGTGGTGATGCCCAGGCGCCGCTGCAGCTGACGCAACTCGGTGCACAAATGCTCGCGCACACGGGCGTCGAGGGCCGACATCGGCTCGTCCAGCAGCAGCAACGACGGTGCGGGCGCCAGCGCACGGGCCAGGGCGACGCGTTGCTGTTGACCGCCGGAGAGTTGGCCGGGGTACTTTTTTTCACTGCCGACCAGGCCGACCAATTCGAGCATCTGGCCGACGCGCTTGCGCACTTCATCGCGACCGCTGCCGGTGAGGCCGTAGCCGATATTCGCTTCGACGGTCAGGTTGGGGAACAACGCGTAGGACTGGAACAGAATGCCGTAGTCCCGCGCCTGGGGTGGCAGCAGGGAAACGTCGCGGCTGCCCAGGTAAAGTTCGCCGCTGTCCTGGCGTTCCAGGCCGGCGATGCAGCGCAGCAAGGTCGTCTTGCCGCAGCCGGACGGGCCCAGCAGGCACACCAGCTCGCCGGCGGCGACGTCCAGGGACACGTTGTCCAGCGCGGTAAAGGCGCCGAAGCGTTTCTGGATACCGCGCACCTTCATCGGTGCGCCGGGTTGGGTCAGGGCTGTGTTCATGCAAGGCACCTCATCAAACGGATGAAGGCCATGCTAGGCAGCCAATGCGTCCCTCGTGTGGCAGAAAGGCAAAAGGGAGTGATAGTGGTATTGGTGGATTTGGGTAGGCCTCATAGAGATGCGTCGCCGGGTGTAGCGCTTTCGCTGGCAAGCCCGCTCCCACATTTGGACCTCATTCTCATGCTGGAACTCGGTCAAGCGTGGGAGCGGGCTTGCCCGCGAACATGCCCGTCAATCCCACTCAAAAACTCAGAGCGGCGACATTTCCTGCGCCAACCCCAGGAACGCCGCTGGCAGGCGAGCCGATTTTCTTTCCTTGAGGCAGTACAAATACTCCGGGATCTGCGGCGCATTCTCGATAGTCAGCACCCGCAGCTGCGGGTCATGGGGCACTTCCTGGCGGGCGATGATGCTGATACCAATATTGCGCAGCACCGCCTCGCGGATCGACTCACGGCTACCGATTTCCAGCAATGGCCCGTAGCTCACGCCCGCGCCTTGCAGCATCTCTTCGGTCAGCCGCCGCGTGGTCGAGCCCGCTTCGCGCATCAACAAGGTGTGCCCGGCCAACGCCGTCAGCGGCACATGATCCAGCTTGGCCAGCGGATGGTTGCGATGCACCGCCAGCACCAGCGGGTCGGTGCCCAGTACGCGGCGGATCAGGCGCGGGTCTTCAAGCAGTTGCGAGGAGGCGGCGACATCGACGCGGTAATCGTCGAGCGCTTCGAGCACTTGCTGGGAGTTGCCGATTTCCACTGACACCTCCACCTGAGGCAGGCGTTCGCGAAAGGCTTTGACCAGGTCAAGAATGTAGTACGGCGCGGTGGCGGCAATCCTCAGCGCGCCCTGGACCTGGCCGCTGTTGCGCAGGAAAAACTCGATGTCGGCTTCCTGCTGCAACAACGCCTTGACCATCGGCAGCAAGCGCGCGCCCTCGTCGCTGACAGTGAGGCGGCGCCCGCCGCGGTAGAACAGCTCGACGCCGTACTGGCTTTCCAGGTTACGAATCTGGGTGGTGACCGTGGGCTGGCTCAGGCCGAGTTTTTTCGCCGCCTGGGTAATGCTGCCCAGGCGGGCGACCATGAAAAACGCCTTCAACTCGGCACTCAGCACACCACCCTCTCATCGTCTATTTGCGCAACAGGCGCAGGCCATTGAACACCACCAGCAGGGCCACGCCCATGTCGGCGAACACCGCCATCCACATGGTGGCCAGCCCCAGGAAGGTGACCACCAGGAAGATCGCCTTGATCACCAGCGCCAGGGTGATGTTCTGCCTGAGGATACTCGACGTTTGCCGGGAGAGCCGAATGAAAGCCGGAATCTTGCGCAAATCATCGTCCATCAACGCCACGTCGGCGGTCTCGATGGCGGTGTCGGTGCCCGCTGCGGCCATGGCAAAACCGATCTCGGCGCGCGCCAGGGCCGGGGCGTCGTTGATGCCATCACCGACCATGCCGACCCGATGACCCTGACCATACAGGCTTTCGATGGCTTGCAGCTTGTCGGTAGGCAGCAGGTCGCCCTGGGCCTGATCGATGCCGACCTGGGCCGCGATGGCCTGGGCGGTGTGGGTGTTGTCGCCAGTAAGCATCAGGGTCTTGATGCCCAGCGCATGCAGTTGCTGGATGGCTTCACGGCTGCTGTCCTTGACCGTGTCGGCCACGGCGAACAGCGCCAGCGGGCCGGATTTGTCGAGCAGCAGCACCACGGACTTGCCTTGTTTTTCCAGGGCGAACAGTTTCTCTTCCAGCTCCGGCGAGCACAGGCCCAGGTCTTCGACCAGGCGGTGGTTGCCCAAGTGGTAGGTCTGGCCATTGATATCGCCGCGCACCCCACGGCCGGCCAGGGCCTCGAAGTTATCCACAGGGTGGCTCGGCAGGTTTTTATCCACCGCTGCGTTGGCAATCGCCAGCGACACCGGGTGGTCGGAACGCCCGGCCAAACTGGCAGCAAGCGCCGGGGCACTGTCCTCGACGTTAGGGAACAGCGCCAGGTAATCGGTTTGCACCGGCTTGCCGTGGGTAATCGTGCCGGTCTTGTCGAGGGCCAGGTAGTCAAGTTTGTAACCGCCCTCCAGGTACACGCCGCCCTTGATCAGGATACCTTTGCGTGCCGCTGCCGCCAGGCCACTGACGATGGTCACCGGAGTGGAGATCACCAAAGCACAGGGGCACGCCACGACCAGCAGCACCAGGGCGCGGTAGATCCAGTCGAACCAGGCGCCGGCCATGAACAGCGGCGGGATCAGCGCCACGCCCAGGGCAAACAGGAACACCGCCGGGGTGTAGACCTTCGAGAAGCTGTCGACAAACCGCTGGGTCGGCGCGCGTGCGCCCTGGGCCTGCTCCACCGCGTGGATGATCCGCGCCAGTGTGGATTGATTGGCCGCTGCGGTGACCTTGTACTCCAGCGAACCGGCCTGGTTGATGGTGCCGGCGAACACTTTGTCGCCCACGGTCTTTTCAATCGGCAGGCTTTCACCGGTGATCGGCGCCTGGTCGATGGTGGATTGGCCAGCGGTGACTTCACCGTCCAGGCCGATGCGCTCGCCGGGCTTGACCCGCACGATCGCGCCAAGATCGATACTTTTAACCTCTAGTTCCAGCCAGCTGCCATCGGCCTGTTGCACGGTGGCCTGTTCCGGAGTCATTTGCATCAAGCCACTGATGGCGTTGCGCGCACGGTCCAGGGATTTGGCTTCGATCAACTCGGCCACGGTAAACAGGAACATCACCATCGCCGCTTCTGGCCACTGGCCAATCAACACCGCACCGGTCACCGCGATGCTCATCAAGGCGTTGATGTTCAAGTTGAGGTTTTTCAGGGCAATCCAGCCCTTTTTATAGGTGGTCAGACCGCCGCTGAGGATCGAGACCAGCGCCACCACGGCAATCACCCAGGTCGGCGCGGCATGGGTGAAGTGCAGCACTTCGGCGGCCAGCGCGCCGACGCCGGACACCGCCAGCGGCCACCAATGTTTCTTGGCCGGCGGCGCGGCGGCCGGGGCGCCTTCTTCGATGGGGTCGGCCTGCATGCCGATGGATTTGATGGCGTCGATGATCGGCGTGGTGCTCGGCAGATCGTGGGTGACGCCAAGGATCCGGTTGATGAGGTTGAATTCCAGCTGCTGCACGCCGGCGAGCTTGCCCAGTTTGTTCTGGATCAGCGTCTGCTCGGTGGGGCAGTCCATGGCTTCGATGCGGAAGGTACTCAGGCGCGAACCGGCAGTCGGCGCCTCACTCAGTTGCACCACCGCAGGCGCAGGTGCGCCGGAGCAGCAGGAACCGCCGTGGCCGTGGTCGTGCACGGGGGTGAGTTTCTTCGGGCCATGATCATGGTCATGGTCATGCTTGTGGTCGTGCTTGTGCGGGGTGTGCAGGGAGTCGCTCATCAGGTCGCGTCCGTAAGGTGCCTGTTGCCAAGTAAAGACCCTGTAGCCACTATAGGGTCAAGCACCCATTTGGAGATTGCTGCGATGAAGATCGGCGAACTGGCCAAACTGACCGACTGCCCGGTGGAAACCATCCGTTATTACGAGAAGGAAGGCCTGCTGCCGCCGCCGGCGCGCACCGAGGCCAACTACCGCGTGTACACCCAGGCGCACAGCGAGCGGCTGGTCTTTATCCGCAACTGCCGCAGCCTCGACATGACCCTCGAGGAAATCCGCAGTCTGCTGGGGCTGCGCGACAGCCCACAGGACCAGTGCGAAAGCGTGAATGCGTTGATCGACGAGCATATCCACCACGTGAAAGCGCGGATCGACGGGCTGTTGGCGCTGCAGGAACAACTGCTGGACCTGCGCCAGCGCTGTGGCGGCGGGCCAGAATGCGGGATATTGCAGCGGTTGGAGGTCAGCGGAAGCGTGCTGGCCAGCGAGGCCGAGCCTTCACATGTGGGCCGAAGCCACGGGCATTAACTCAATGCGAACACAGAACCCAATGTGGGAGCTGGCTTGCCTGCGATAGCGGTGTATCAGCACCCGAAAGGTGACTGATATACCGCTATCGCAGGCAAGCCAGCTCCCACAGTTCAGACCAAGGCAGTTTTTAAATGGCGACGTCAGCCTTGATGCTCGGATCAGCGTCGTAGCCCACGATCTCGAAGTCCTCGAACTTATAGTCGTAGATCGATGCAGGCTTACGCTTGATCACCAGCTCCGGCAGCTTCTTCGGCGTGCGCGTCAGCTGGGTGCGGATCTGCTCCATGTGGTTGCTGTAGGCGTGGGTATCGCCAGTGGTGACGATGATCTCGTGCGGGATCAGGTCGCACTGCTGGGCCAGCATATGGGTCAGCAACGCCAGTGCGGCAGTGTTGTACGGCAGGCCGAGGAACACGTCGGAGCTGCGGATATACAGCTGCATCGACAGATGACCGTCATGCACGAACGCCTGGTACAGCAAGTGGCACGGCGGCAGGGCTTGCTTGCCGTTGCGCGCGTTTTCCTGCGGGCTCTTGGTTTCGTCGGGCAGGTACTCGACGTTCCAACCGTGGAACAGGATGCGGCGGCTGTTGGGGTTGGTCTTGAGCGTGTGGACCATGTAGTCGATCTGGTTGATCTTACCGCCGTCCTTGGTCGGCCAGGCGGTCCACTGCTCGCCGTACACCGGGCCCAGGTCGCCGTCTTCGGTGGCCCATTCGTCCCAGATACGCACGCCGTTTTCGTTCAGCCACTTGATGTTGGTATTGCCGCTCAACATCCAGATCAATTCGTTGGCGATGCTTTTGAAGTGAAGCTTCTTGGTGGTCAGCAGCGGGAAGCCGTCGGCCAAGTTATGCCGATACTGACGGGCGAACACGGCCTTGGTGCCGGTGCCGGTGCGATCGCCCTTGGTCAGGCCATTGGTCACGACGTCGTTCAGTAGTTCGAGATATTGCTTCATGTGTTTACCCGTATCGTTGAAGCCGAGACCTCCTGGCCTCGGCGTTCGAATTTAAAGCGCGGTGTTCTTGATCGGCTGTGGACGGTTGTAGGCCCACCACAACAGGCCCAGGCCGCCGAGGATCATCGGCAGGCTGAGGATCTGGCCCATGGTCACCCAGCCCCACGCCAGGTAGCCCAGCTGCGCATCCGGCACGCGCACGAACTCGACGATGAAACGGAAGATCCCATAGAACAGCGCGAACATCCCCGACACGGCCATGGTTGGGCGTGGCTTGCGCGAGAAGATGTACAGAATGAGGAACAGTGCCACACCTTCCAGGGCGAACTGGTACAGCTGCGACGGATGGCGCGGCAGTTGCGCCGGGTCGCTGAACGGTGGGAACACCATGGCCCACGGCACGTCGGTCGGCTTGCCCCACAGCTCGGCATTGATGAAGTTGCCAATCCGCCCGGCGCCCAGGCCGATCGGCACCATCGGCGCGACGAAGTCCATCAGTTGGAAGAACGACTTGCCATTGCGACGGCCGAACCACCAGGCGGCGATCATCACACCGATGAACCCACCGTGGAACGCCATGCCGCCCTTCCACACTTCAAAGATCAGCGTCGGGTTGGCGATGTACGCCGACAGATCGTAGAACAGCACATACCCCAGTCGCCCGCCGACGATGACGCCCATCGACAGCCAGAACACCATGTCGGAGAGCTTCTCCTTGGTCCAGGTCGGGTCGAAACGGTTCAGGCGGCGGGAGGCCAGCAGCCAGGCCCCGCCGATGCCGATCAGGTACATCAACCCGTACCAGTGGATTTTCAGCGGACCGATGGCCAGGGCCACCGGGTCGATCTGCGGGTAAGGCAGCATTGCGACTCCTCGTTAATCATTCGATAGTGCGACCGGACCATGCCCGTGCGCGATTAAGCCTGCGTTACAACAAAAAGTTTAAACCGACGCAAAACAACAATCCGGCGAACAGCCGCTTGAGCAAACGCGGCGACAACCGATGTGCCAGGCGTGCGCCGAAGCGGGCGAACACCATGCTGGTCAGGGCGATGCCCAGCAGCGCCGGCAAATACACGAACCCTAGACTATGAGCGGGCAAGAGCGGGTCATGCCAGCCCAGAATCATGAAACTTAATGCACTGGCCACGGCAATCGGCAGGCCACAGGCCGATGAAGTGGCCACCGCCTGCTGCATCGGCACGCTGCGCCAGGTCAAGAACGGCACGGTCAGCGAGCCGCCGCCAATCCCGAAAATCGCCGAGGCCCAGCCGATCACCGAGCCGGCTACGGTCAGGCCGACCTTGCCCGGCACCGTGCGGCTGGCCTTGGGCTTGACCTCCAGGGCCAGTTGCACGGCCACCAGCAGGGCAAACACCCCAATGATCTTCTGCAGATGCGGGCCGGAAATCGCCTCGGCGGTCAGCGCACCAAAACCGGCGCCGATCAGGATGCCCAAGGTCATCCACAGGAAGATCGGCCAACGCACCGCGCCACACCGGTGGTGCTCACGCACGGCATTCACCGAGGTGAAGATAATCGTCGCCAGGGACGTGCCCACGGCCAGGTGCGTCAGCACCTGCGGGTCGAAGCCCTGCAAGGTAAAGCTGAACACCAGCACCGGCACGATGATGATCCCGCCGCCCACGCCAAACAGCCCGGCGAGCACGCCCGCACAGGCGCCGAGTAGCAAATACAGGAGAAATTCCATGGGAGCCCCCAAACCAAGTCCGGCATGTTAACGGATGGAAGGCATGCGACCCAACTGGATACGATGGAACGCCGCTGCCTGTATGGGTAGAGTGGCTAAAAACACAAAAGGGAATCGCCTGATGTGCCTGATTGTTTTCGCCTGGCGGCCGGGCCACGCCCAACCGCTGATCGTCGCGGCCAACCGCGATGAGTTCTACGCCCGCCCCAGCCTGCCGCTGGCCCAGTGGCCGGATGCGCCAGCTATCTACGCCGGCCGCGACCAGGAAGCGGGTGGCACCTGGCTGGGGGTCAATACCGATGGGCGGTTTGCCGCCCTGACCAATATCCGCGACCCGCATCAGCCGCCGGCACGCAAGTCACGCGGTGAACTGGTCTCACGTTTTCTCAGCGGATCGCTGCCGATTGACCAATATCTCGCCGACGTTAACGGACGTTCGATTGAATATGCCGGTTTCAACCTGCTGGTGGGCACGCGGGATGCGTTATGGCATTACAACGCCAACCACACCGAGCCGACGCAGTTGAAGGCTGGGATTTATGGATTATCCAACGCAGGACTGGACACGCCGTGGCCCAAGTTGCTCAAGGCCAAGGCAGCACTGAGCGAGTTGCTGGACGATCCGCAGCCGGAGGCCTTGCTGGCAATCTTGAGCGACCCGCAGACCGCGCCGTTTGCCGACTTGCCGGATACCGGCGTGGGACTGGCGACCGAGAGCCTGTTGTCGAGCGTGTTTATTGCGAGTCCCAGCTACGGGACAAGGGCGAGTACGGCGTTGATTGTGAATGCCGACGGCACGCGGCGGATGGTGGAGCGCAGTTTCGGGCCGCACGGGGGACGTTTGGGCGAGGTGGAACTGAGTATTTGACGGCGCCTGGATTGGCGCCATCACCGGCAAGCCGGCTCCTACAGGGGAATGCATTCCAACGGTAGGAGCTGGCTTGCCAGCGATGTCTAGAGGGTCTTGGCCGAAGCCGGGTTGATCATCCGCGTCAGCCCCAGGTTCTTCAGCGCCAACTGCAGCGAACTGTGGATAACTTGCGGGTTGTCGATGGTCATCAACTCCGCCAGCAGGTCCTTGGCCATGCTCAGTTCGACCTGGCGCAGCATCCACTTCACCTTCGGCAGGTTGGTGGCGTTCATCGACAGGCTGTCAAAGCCCATCGCCATCAGCAGCACCGCCGCCGCCGGGTCGCCGGCCATCTCACCGCAGATACTCACCGGCTTGCCTTCGGCATGGGCGTCGCGCACCACGTGTTGCAGGGCTTGCAGCACCGCCGGGTGCAGGTAGTCGTAGAGGTCGGCCACCCGTGGGTTGTTGCGGTCCACGGCCAGCAGGTATTGGGTCAGGTCATTGGAGCCCACCGACAGGAAGTCCACCTGGCGCGCGAGCTCCTTGGCCTGGTACACCGCTGCCGGAATCTCGATCATCACGCCAATCGGCGGCATCGGCACGTCGGCGCCTTCGTCGCGCACTTCACCCCAGGCACGGTGGATCAGGTGCAGGGCCTCTTCCAGCTCATGGGTGCCGGAGATCATCGGCAGCAGAATGCGCAGGTTGTTCAGGCCCTCGCTGGCCTTGAGCATGGCGCGGGTCTGCACCAGGAAGATTTCAGGATGGTCGAGGGTGACGCGGATACCGCGCCAGCCGAGGAAGGGGTTGTCTTCCTTGATCGGGAAATACGACAGTGACTTGTCGCCGCCGATGTCCAGGCTGCGCATCGTCACCGGTAACGGGTGGAAGGCGGACAGTTGCTCGCGATAAATCGCCAGCTGCTCCTTCTCACTCGGGAAACGCTGGTTGATCATGAACGGCACTTCGGTGCGGTACAGCCCCACCCCTTCAGCACCGCGCTGCTGGGCACGGGCCACATCGGCGAGCAGGCCGGTGTTGACCAGCAGCGGCACGCGATGGCCATCGAGGGTCACGCACGGCAACTCGCGCAACGAGTCGAGGCCCAGCGCCAGTTGTTTCTCTTCCTCGACCACCTCGGCGTATTGCTTGCGCAGCACTTCGCTGGGGTTGGTGAAGACTTCACCGCGATGGCCATCGACGATCATGTCGATGCCGTCGACCTTGGAATACGGCAGGTCCACCAGGCCCATCACCGTCGGAATGCCCATGGCCCGGGCCAGGATCGCGACGTGGGAGTTACCCGAACCCAGTACCGAGACCAGGCCCACCAACTTGCCTTCCGGCACTTCGCCGAGCATGGTCGCGGTCAGTTCTTCACTGATCAGGATGGTGTTGTCGGGGTAGACCAGGTTGGTGGTGCGGTCTTCCTGCAGGTAGGCCAGCAGACGGCGACCGAGGTCACGCACATCCGAGGCCCGTTCGCGCAGGTAGGCGTCGTCCATCAATTCGAAACGGTTGACGTGATCGGTGACCACCTGGCGCAGCGCGCCCTGGGCCCACTGACCGGTCTTGATCACAGTCTTGACTTCGTTACCCAGGGACGCGTCGTCGAGCATCATCTGGTACACGTCGAACAGTGCGCGCTCTTCAGGTCGCAACTGCGTGGCCAGCTTGGTCGACAGGTTGCGCATGTCGGCGCGCACGCCTTCCAGGGCGGTCTTGAACAGTTTGATTTCAGCGTCGATGTCATCGACGGTCTTGTCCGGCACCACATCCAGATCGGCCGGCGGCAGCATGACCACGGCGGTACCGACCGCCGCACCCGGCGAACCCGGCACGCCGACGAACTTGGCTTCCTGGATGCCCTTGCCCTGGCGCCCCAGGCCGCGAATCGAGCCGGTGGCCTCGGCGTGGGCAATAACCCCGGCGAGCTGCGCGCTCATGGTCACGAGGAAGGCTTCTTCACCTTCGTCGAACTGGCGGCGTTCTTTTTGCTGGATGACCAACACGCCGACAACGCGGCGGTGGTGAATGATCGGTGCGCCGAGGAACGAGGCGTAGCGCTCTTCGCCGGTTTCGGCAAAGTAGCGATAACGCGGGTGATCGGCGGCGTTTTCAAGGTTCAGGGGTTCTTCACGCGTCCCCACCAGGCCCACCAGACCTTCATTGGGCGCCATGCTGACCTTGCCGATGGAGCGCTTGTTCAAGCCCTCGGTGGCCATCAGCACAAAACGGTTGGTCTCGGGGTCCAGCAGGTAAACCGAGCAGACCTGGCTGCCCATGGCTTCCTTGACGCGCAACACAATAATCCCCAACGCCGCCTTGAGATCCTTGGCGGAGTTAACTTCCTGGACGATCTTGCGCAGCGTATTGAGCATGGCTCGGGGTCGAACTCCGTCGTCAGTCGCGCGCTAAAAGGCGCGGGGCAAGCTCTTTGAGAGCGCGACGATAAACCTCGCGCTTGAATGTCACCACCTGGCCCAACGGGTACCAATAGCTGACCCAGCGCCAGCCATCGAACTCCGGTTTACCGGTCAAATCCATCCGCACCCGCTGCTCGTTGGAGATCAGGCGCAGGAGAAACCATTTCTGCTTCTGGCCGATGCACAGCGGTTGGCTGTGGGTACGCACCAGGCGTTGCGGCAAACGATAGCGCAACCAGCCACGGGTACAGGCCAGAATTTGCACATCTTCGCGCTCAAGGCCGACTTCTTCATTCAACTCACGGTACAAGGCGTCTTCAGGGGTTTCATCGGGGTTGATTCCGCCTTGAGGAAACTGCCAGGCATCTTGGTTGATTCGGCGAGCCCATAGCACCTGTCCGGCATCATTCGTAAGAATAATCCCGACATTAGGACGGAAACCATCGGGGTCGATCACGGCAACAACCTCGCAAACGCATGTCGCCGCATTGTTCCACAAAGGTTGCTGAAGCGGCAACGAGGCTTCTTACCTTATGTGCACTCTTGTGAAAAGACCGTATTCTGGACGCCTTTTTACAGACTTTTCAGCGAGTAACTGCAATGCGCCTGGCTTTATTCGACTTGGACAACACCCTTCTCGGCGGTGACAGCGACCACGCCTGGGGCGATTACCTCTGCGAGCGCGGGATTCTCGACCCGGTGGCCTACAAGGCCCGCAACGACGAGTTCTACCAGGATTACCTGGCCGGCAAGCTGGACAACGCCGCCTACCTGAACTTCTGCCTGGAAATCCTCGGCCGTACCGAGATGGCCCAGCTGCAGGAATGGCACAACGACTATATGCGCGACTGCATCGAGCCGATCATCCTGCCGCTGGCCGTAGAGCTGCTGGCCAGGCACCGCGCCGCCGGTGACAAGTTGGTGATCATTACCGCCACCAACCGCTTCGTCACCGCGCCGATTGCCGCACGCCTGGGCGTGGAAACCCTGATCGCCACCGAGTGCGAGATGGAAAACGGCCGCTACACCGGGCGCAGCACCGATGTGCCGTGCTTTCGCGAAGGCAAGGTGACGCGCCTGAATCGCTGGCTGGAAGAAACCGGGTACACCCTGCAAGACAGCTACTTCTATAGCGACTCGATGAATGACCTGCCGCTGCTGGAGCAGGTGACGCATCCGGTGGCAGTGGATCCGGATCCGAATCTGCGCGCTGAAGCCGAGAAGCGCGGCTGGCCAGTCATCACCCTGCGCAACTGATACCCCTGTGGTGAGCGGGCTTGCCCGCTCACCACAAAAAGGCCTACTTGTCAGAGTAACCGCCTGAAGCCCTAGACCGGCTTGGCCCCCATCAACCCCGCAATCGCCACGAACCCCACCAGGCTGACCACCGCCAGCACCAGGGTGAAATTCAAACTGCCGCCCTCGCCTTTGCGCAGGCGATTGAGCCGTGCCACCAACCAGAACCAGGCCAGCGCCGCGACGGTATAGAGGATGCTGGAGCCCAGGATCCAGGTCTGCCCCAGTGGCCAGCCGATCAGGTGCACCAGCCACCAGCCGGTGAATGGCATGCTCAGCAGGCAAATCCCCATCAACAACCATACGAACGCCCACGGGCGCTGCACGATCACCGCCGGGCCGGCGCTGCGTTTGCGCCAGGCCAGCAACGCCAGGCCGAGACCGCTGAGCAGCAGCAGGACCGTGGCGGTGATGTGGATAACTTTCAGGGTGGTCAGGGTTTCCATGTCTCGTCTTCCTTAAAGGCCGCCCCCATCAGCGTAGTCGCTCAACCGAGGAACAGTTTGTAGGCCGGGTTATCACTTTCATCCCAGTACGGGTAGCCGATCGCTTCAAGCGCTGCCGGCACCAGGTGACGCTCGTCCGCCGGAACCTGCAGGCCAGCGACCACACGGCCGTCTGCTGCGCCGTGGTTGCGATAGTGGAACATCGAGATGTTCCAGCGCCCGCCCAATTTGTTAAGAAAGTTGAACAAGGCCCCCGGACGCTCCGGGAATTCAAAGCGCAGCACCACTTCATCACTGACCTGGGCCGCATGCCCGCCGACCATGTGGCGAATGTGCAACTTGGCCAGTTCGTTCTCGGTCAGGTCCAGCACCGGGAAGCCTTTGCTGGTAAGACTGGCGATCAGCGCGCTGCGCGGGTCGTTTTCCGGATGCGTCTGCACGCCAACAAAGATGTGCGCCTCGCTGCCGGAGTGGTAGCGGTAGTTGAATTCGGTGATCTGGCGCTTGCCCACGGCCTCGCAGAACGCCTTGAAGCTGCCCGGCTTCTCGGGAATGGTCACGGCGATGATGGCTTCGCGACCCTCACCCAGCTCCGCGCGCTCGGCCACATGGCGCAGGCGGTCGAAGTTGACGTTGGCGCCGGAGTCGATGGCCACCAGGGTCTGCCCGGTGACGCCACGGGTCTCCACGTACTTCTTGATCCCCGCCACGCCCAGCGCGCCCGCCGGCTCGGTGATGGAACGGGTGTCGTCGTAGATATCCTTGATCGCCGCGCAGATTTCATCCGTGCTGACGGTGATCACTTCATCCACATAGTCTTTGCAGATGTCGAAGGTGTGCTGGCCGATCTGCGCCACCGCCACGCCGTCGGCAAAGATGCCCACGGTCGGCAGGACCACGCGCTCACCCGCGGCCATGGCGGCCTGCAGGCAGTTGGAGTCGTCCGGCTCGACGCCGATGATCTTGATTTCCGGGCGCAGGTATTTCACGTACGCCGCGATGCCGGCGATCAGCCCGCCGCCGCCCACCGGCACGAAAATCGCGTCCAGCGGCCCTGGGTGCTGGCGCAGGATTTCCATCGCCACGGTGCCCTGCCCGGCAATGGTGTGCGGATCATCGTAGGGGTGGATGTAGACGTAGCCTTTTTCGTCGACCAGTTTCAGCGAGTAGGCCAGGGCTTCCGGAAAGGAATCACCGTGCAGCACCACTTTGCCGCCCCGCGAGCGCACGCCTTCGACCTTGATTTCCGGAGTGGTCTTGGGCATCACGATAGTCGCCTTGACCCCCAGCACCTTGGCCGCCAGGGCCAGGCCCTGGGCATGGTTGCCCGCCGACGCGGTGACCACGCCACGCGCGCGCTCCTCGGCCGTCAGTTGGGTCAGCTTGTTGTAGGCGCCGCGAATCTTGAACGAGAACACCGGCTGCAGGTCTTCGCGCTTGAGCCAGACCTTGTTGCCAAGGCGCTCGGAAAGCTGGCGGGCGGTCTGCAGCGGGGTTTCTACGGCAACGTCGTAGACGCGCGAGGTGAGGATCTTTTTGACGTACTGTTCAAGCATCGGCAGGCATCACTGGGCGGGTTGGGCAGGGCCAAGGAGTCTAACCCAGCGTTTGGCCGGGAGACCACACGAATCCCAAGGTTTGTTGGGGTATACTCGCGCCCCTCTTTTACTCCCCGCCCGTTCCGGAGCCCGCATGACCCAGGATCAACTCAAACAGGCAGTGGCCCAGGCCGCCGTCGATTTAATCCTTCCCAAACTCGACGACAAGAGCATCGTCGGTGTCGGCACCGGTTCCACTGCCAACTGCTTCATCGATGCACTGGCCCAGCACAAGGGCGCGTTCGATGGCGCCGTGGCCAGCTCCGAAGCCACCGCCGCTCGCCTCAAGGGCCATGGCATTCCGGTGTACGAGCTCAACACCGTGAGCGACCTGGAGTTCTACGTCGACGGCGCCGATGAAAGCGACGCGCACCTGAACCTGATCAAGGGCGGCGGCGCGGCCCTGACCCGCGAGAAGATCGTCGCGGCCGTGGCCAAGACCTTCATCTGCATCGCCGACGCCAGCAAGCTGGTGCCGGTACTCGGCGCGTTCCCGCTGCCGGTGGAAGTGATCCCGATGGCCCGCAGCCACGTGGCCCGCGAGCTGGTGAAGCTGGGCGGCGACCCGGTGTACCGCGAAGGCGTGCTGACCGACAACGGCAACATCATCCTCGACGTGTTCAACATGCAGATCACCAACCCGGTGGAGCTGGAGACGCAAATCAATGCAATCGTCGGCGTGGTCACCAATGGCCTGTTCGCCGCGCGCCCAGCCGATGTACTGCTGCTGGGCACTCCCGAAGGCGTGAAAACCCTCAAGGCCTGACGCGTTACTCAATGTGGGAGCGGGCTTGCTCGCGAAAGCGGTGTGTCAGTAAAAGATTCTTCAACTGAACCACCGCTTTCGGAGCAAGCCCGCTCTCACATTGGTCCTGCGGTACTTCAGGGATGGGGTTTCTTGAACACGTAGAACAGGTTCGGCTCGCTGACCAGGTATAACGTGCCCTCGTCATCCATGGCGATCCCCTCGGCCTGCGGCACCCGCTTCTTCAGGCCATGGCGCCCGTTGAGCAGCGACAGGCTGCTCAGCGGGCGACCGTCGATATCCAGCTCCAACACCAGGAAGGACTCATCCGAGAGCGCCAGCAAGTGACCGCTGCGCTCGTCGTATTGCAGGCTCGACAGGTCGCGCACAAACAGCCCGGCGTCACGCTTGGGGTTGTTGATCACATGCACCGAGTAGGTTTTTTCCGGTTTGAAATGCGGGAAGCCGTGGACCTCATAGATCAGCATCGGGTCGCGCTCCTTGGCCACGAACAGGCGCTTGCCGACAGAATCGTAGGCCAGCCCCTCGAAGCCCTTGTTGCCACCCACATGCAAGCCCAGGGTCATCTGTTCCGCATCGGCGGCGTCGAGGAATTTGGTGTCGTCATCCACATGCACCTTGATCAGGCGCTGCTGGCGCTCGTCGCTGATGACGTAGATGTTGTCACTGATGAACTCCACCGCCTCGGCATCGCCAAATCCTACCAGCGGGATACGCCGCAAAATCTTGCCTTGAAGGGACAGCTCGATCAGCTCGGCATTTTTATTGGTGACGGTAAACAGGCTTTTGCGCAGCGGATCGTAGGTGAGGGCCGAGACGTCGTCGTCGAGCCCGTCGATAACCTGGGCTTCCAGGACCACCCGGTAATCGGCCAGGCCGATCGAGCGCTCATCGGTCGGCTGGCGCCAGGCCTGCCAGTTGAACCAGGCGCGCTCGAACAGACGAAAATGCTGCGCAACGGCCCCGGCACTGATCAGGGCGATCAGCGCGAGCACGAAGAATAGAGGTTTGGGGCGGGCAAGTCGGCGCATCGGGCGAGCTCAAAGTCAAAAGTGGCGAATGAATATCACGCCTGTCTGAATTTAAACTTAAACGCACCCCGGTGTCTGGCGAATGCCGCTGATAGAGAAATATCCGACGTAATTTGTCTGCTATTTCTGTTTTTCGAAACGATAAAACAGATTTGGCTCACTGACCATGTACAACGTGCCGTCCTCGTCCATGGTCACTCCTTCCGCCCGTGGAATGGTTTTTTTCAGCCCGTTGAAACCGCCGAGCAGGGTCATGAAGCTGACTTGCTCGCCCTTTTCATCCAGTTCCAGCAACAGGTGGGAGTCGGCCGAGAGCACCAGCAAGTGCCCGGTACGCGGGTCGATAGCCAGGGCCGAGAGGTTGCGCATGTCCAACTCTTTACTCGCCAGCTTTTGCTTATCGCCCGTCAGGGTCTGGCTGCCATCGCTTTTCCAGGTGAACAACGCCGGCGGACGCTCTTCGCCCAGGATCAGCTGCTGGTTGCGCTTGTCCCAGGTGATGCCTTCGAAGGCCTTGTTCTGGTCTTTGGACGGGCCGAGGTCGTACGTCGGGAAATCGGCCTTGTTCAATTGCTGGGTGGTCGCGTCGACCTTGACGATGGTGAGCGTGTGCTGGCGCTCATCGACGACTGCCAGCAGGCCATTTTCCATCACTGTCACGCCTTCCGGATTGTCCCAGCCGTTGAGCGGCATCTTGCGCAGCACATCGCCCTGCAGGCTCAGCTCGGCGAGGAAGGGGTTCTTGCCCATCACGGAAAACAGGGTTTTGGTCTTTGGGTTGTAGGAGACGTCCGAAGCTTCGTCCTTCTCCATGCCAGGCAACAACTTGCCATCGATCACCGCATGGTAATCCGGCAGCCACACACTCTCCTGGCGCTCGGCCGGAGTTTCAAAGCGCTCCAGCACCCACAGCAGTCCGCGATCATCCCAGTGCATGGCCCAGGAAACGCCGTACACGATCGCCCCCGCCAGGAAAAGCCAGGAATACCAGCGCAAGGCAAAGCGAGAACGCGGCTTGGAAGTAGCAGAGGGCAGAGGCACGGCCATTGAACGCTTTTCCGGAAATTCAGCTTTAGGGATTAGCACAGGATCAACGGGCCCGCGCGCTGGAGGCTGAGGATTATCCGGATGGCGTGTGAAAAAAATGCAAAAACTTGAATTTCAGGCTCAAACGAACACCTGTGGGAGCCGGGCTTGCCCGCGATGAGGGTGGGTCAATCAACACTCAAGCTGACTGACACACCGCCATCGCGGGCAAGCCCGGCTCCCACATTGTTGACCGCGCCTGGTTAGCGAACGCTGCTTTCGAAGCGGTTCACGCCGGTCAGTTCCAGCACCAGCTCATCACCGACATTCAACGGGCCGACGCCGGCCGGGGTGCCGGTGAGGATCACGTCGCCGGCCTGCAGCGAGAAGCAGCCGGCCATGTGCTGGATCATCGGGATGATCGGGTTGAGCATCTGCGAGCTGTTGCCATCCTGGCGCACTTCGCCATTGATGCTCAGGCGGATGCCGATATCGGTGACGTCCGGGAACGTGCTGCCGACCACAAACGGCGCGATCACCGCCGCGCCGTCGAAGGACTTGGCGATTTCCCACGGCAGGCCCTTGGCTTTCAGCTCGGCCTGCTTGTCGCGCAGGGTCAGGTCCAGGGCCGGGGCGAAGCCGGAAATGGCGTCCAGCACTTCTTCACGGCTGGGCTTGGTCGACAGGGGCTTGCCGATCAGCACCGCGATTTCGGCTTCGTAATGCACCGAACCGCGCTCGGTCGGAATGCTGAAACCGCCTTCAAGCGGCACCACGCAGCTGCCCGGCTTGATGAACAGCAGCGGCTCGGTCGGCACCGGGTTATCCAGTTCCTTGGCATGTTCGGCGTAGTTGCGCCCGATACACACCACTTTACCCACAGGAAAGTGGATGTTGGTGCCGTCGACATACTTGTGCTGGTAGCTCATGGAACGACTCCTTCAGGGCGATTAAACAGCGAAGATCTTGCCGGGGTTCATGATCCCGTTCGGGTCGAACACCGCCTTGACGGCCTTCATGTATTCGATTTCAACCGGCGAACGGCTGTAGGTCAGGTAGTCGCGCTTGGTCATGCCCACGCCATGTTCGGCGGAGATCGAGCCGTTGTACTTCTCGACGGTCTCGAACACCCACTTGTTGACGGTGGCGCACTTGGCGAAGAACTCATCCTTGCTGAGGTTTTCCGGCTTGAGGATGTTCAAGTGCAGGTTGCCGTCGCCGATGTGACCGAACCAGACGATTTCGAAGTCCGGGTAGTGTTCACCGACGATCGCATCAATTTCCTTCAAGAACGCCGGCACTTTGGAGACAGTCACCGAGATATCGTTCTTGTATGGGGTCCAGTGCGAAATCGTCTCGGAGATGTACTCGCGCAGCTTCCACAGGTTATGCAGCTGGGTTTCGCTCTGGCTCATCACGCCGTCCAGCACCCAGCCCTGCTCGACGCAATGCTCGAAGGTTTCCAGCGCATGGTTGGCGACTTCTTCGGTGGTGGCTTCAAATTCCAGCAACGCGTAGAACGGGCACTCGGTGTCGAACGGCGCCGGCACGTCGCCACGGCCCATGACCTTGGCCAGGGCCTTGTCGGAGAAGAATTCGAAGGCCGTCAGGTCCAGCTTGCTCTGGAACGCATGCAGTACCGGCATGATCGAGTCGAAATCGGTAGTACCGAGCACCATGGCGGTGAGGTTTTTCGGCGCCCGGTCCAGGCGCATGGTGGCTTCGACCACAAAGCCCAGGGTGCCTTCGGCGCCGATGAACAGCTGGCGCATGTCGTAGCCGGTGGCGTTCTTGATCAGGTCGCGGTTCAGCTCCAGTACGTCGCCCTTGCCGGTGACGACTTTCATGCCGGCCACCCAGTTACGGGTCATGCCGTAGCGAATGACCTTGATCCCGCCGGCATTGGTGCCGATATTGCCGCCAATCTGGCTGGAACCGGACGACGCGAAGTCCACCGGGTAGTACAGGCCTTTCTCTTCGGCGGCGTTCTGCAATTGCTTGGTAACCACGCCCGGCTGGCACACGGCGGTGCGGTCGGTGAGATTGATGTCGAGGATCTGGTTCATGTAGTCGAACGACACCACCACCTCGCCATTCGCCGCCACGGCAGCGGCCGACAGCCCGGTACGACCACCGGACGGCACCAGCGCGACCTTGTGTGCATTGGCCCAACGAACGATAGCCTGCACCTGCTCGATGGTCTTGGGGAACACGATGGCGGTCGGCGCAGGGGCGAAGTGCTTGGTCCAATCCTTGCCGTAAGCCTCGAGGGAGTCGGCATCGGTCAGCACTTTGCCGGGCTCAACCAGGGTCTTTAGCTCATCAATCAGGGCAGGATGGGTCATCGACAGAACTCTCGAACAATTCATGGTCATCCTGAGAACGCTTCACGTCGCAGGAATGAGTGTTTAGCGGGGCGCGTATGCTAGCATACCGCCCCCGCAGGACAGAGCCCAAGGGCGTTTCTGCGGTGACGGCTTTCCTGCCGTCCGGGTCAGCTTAAGCGATCCGATTCCCTGCCATTTTTCTCCGGGATACAGGTTTACGCAGATGAGCAAGACTTCTCTCGATAAGAGCAAGATCAAGTTCCTTCTTCTGGAAGGCGTCCACCCATCGGCCGTCGACGTTCTGAAGGCCGCCGGGTACTCCAGCATTGAGTACATCACCAGTTCTCTGCCGGAAGCCCAGCTCAAGGAAAAGATCGCCGACGCGCACTTTATCGGCATTCGCTCCCGCACTCAGCTGACCGAAGAGATCTTCGACCACGCCAAGAAACTCGTGGCGGTCGGCTGTTTCTGCATCGGCACCAACCAGGTCGACCTCAATGCAGCGCGCGAGCGCGGCATCGCGGTGTTCAACGCCCCGTACTCCAACACCCGTTCCGTCGCGGAACTGGTGCTGGCCGAGGCGATCCTGCTGTTGCGCGGTATCCCTGAGAAGAACGCTTCCTGCCACCGTGGCGGCTGGATCAAGAGCGCAGCCAACTCCTTCGAAATCCGGGGCAAGAAGCTGGGTATCGTCGGTTACGGCTCGATCGGCACCCAACTGTCGGTCCTGGCTGAAGGCCTGGGCATGCAGGTGTTCTTCTACGACACCCTGACCAAGCTGCCGTTGGGCAACGCCACCCAAGTGGCGAGCCTGACCGAGCTGCTGGGCATGTCCGATATCGTCACCCTGCACGTGCCGGAAACCGCTGAGACCCAGTGGATGATCGGCGAGAAGGAAATCCGCGCCATCAAGAAAGGCGGCATCCTGATCAACGCTGCACGCGGCACCGTGGTCGAGCTGGACGCCCTGGCCGACGCGATCAAGGACAAGCACCTGATCGGCGCCGCCATTGACGTGTTCCCGGTGGAGCCACGCTCCAACGACGACATCTTCGAAAGCCCGCTGCGTGGCCTGGATAACGTGATCCTGACCCCGCACATCGGCGGTTCCACCGCTGAAGCCCAAGCCAACATCGGCCTGGAAGTGTCGGAGAAGCTGGTCAAGTACAGCGACAACGGTACGTCGGTGTCCTCCGTCAACTTCCCGGAAGTGGCGCTGCCGGCTCACCCTGGCAAGCACCGTCTGCTGCACATCCACCAGAACATCCCTGGCGTGATGATGGAGATCAACAAGGTCTTCGCGGAAAACGGCATCAACATCTCCGGTCAGTTCCTGCAGACCAACGAGAAGGTTGGCTACGTGGTGATCGACGTCGACGCCGAGTACTCGGACCTGGCACAAGAGAAGCTGCAGCACATCAACGGCACGATTCGTAGCCGCGTGTTGTTCTAACGCTGCAAACGCTGCACAAAAAAATGGGAGACCCACAGGGGTCTCCCATTTTTTTGTCTGAACAAATCTTACTTGACGTTAACCGTGATGACTTTCGACGCTACAGTCGGGTTGAACTGCATGTGCAGTTTGTCGCCAGCTACGAGTTGCAGCGTGTGCTTGCCTGGGGTGAGGGTCAGTTCGGTTTCGGTCTGGGCCTTGCCGTAGTGAATCACGGTGTCGGTGGCGGGAATCGGCACGCTGGCGTCAGGCAGTTCTTTCTGGTCGACCAGCAGATGGTGGTGGCCGGTACCTGGATCCTGGCTGGTAGCCGGAGCCAGTTTCAGACCTTCCATGCCGAATTTTACGGTGAAGGTTTTATCCACGGTGGCGCCGTCTTTTGGCGACACGATAAATACCTTGGCGCCTTCAGGTGGCGCGCTGCGCGGGATACCGTCGGCGGCAGTGGCCAACATCGAAGCACCCAGCAGCAGGCTGGCCAGGGTGGCACGGGACAATAAGGCTTTCATTCGCTTCTCCAGTTTTTCCAGGAAATCTGTTCGGTTATGACAACTTAGCGACAAATTGCTGTCCAAGGCACTCAACACCATAGCAAAGCGATGCTGAACGGCGCCTCGCACATTCGAAATCTCTAGGAGTGACCATGCGCTTTTCGCCTGGCCTGTTACTTTTGCTTCCCCTCATGAGCCCTTTGGCTCACGCCGAACTGGTTGATGATGTGTTTGATCGCGGCGAACTGCGCATCGCGCTCGAAGCCAACACCCCGCCGTTCAACTTCAAGGAAGGCGACAAACTCACCGGCTTCGAAGTGGAACTTGGCGAGCAATTGGCCAAGGAAATGGATGTACGCCCCTCGTTCATCACCACCGATGACACCGACCTGCTGCCAGGCGTGGCAACCGGCAAGTACGACGTGGCCATCAACCATATCGCTATGACTGCCGAGCTGCAGGATCGTTTCGATTTCAGCGAGGCCTACCTCGAAAAGCCGCAACTGGCGATTCCCTTCCAGAAGGGCAACCCGGCGTTCAAGGCGAGCCTGGACAAGGCGTTGCAGCGCGTGAAGGCCGATGGCCGATTGAATGCGCTGACCCAGAAGTGGCTGGAACCCCAATTGTAGGAGCCGGCTTGCTGGCGATAGCAATCCTCCAGCCACCTCATCTGCAGCTGATTCACCGCGGTCGCCGGCAAGCCGGGTCCTACAGGTGATTCAGCGCCTGGGCCGCTTGGGGTAGTTCCAGCTCACTGAACACCTGCACCCCATGCTGCCTGAGCAGCGCCGCGGTCACGCCTTCGCCGCTGACTTTCACACCGGTAAAGCTGCCGTCGTAGGTCAGCAGGTTGCCGCAGGATGGGCTATTGGCCTTGAGGATGGCGATGCGGATGTTGTGGCGCTGCACCAGCGCCAGGGCCTGGCGGGCGCCGTCGAGGAAGGCGGCGCTGAAGTCCTCGCCCTCGGCCGTCAGCACCTGGGCGCGCCCTTCCCACACATCGACGCCCTGCCCACCCGCAATCTCGGCCGCCGGGCGCGGCGTGGGCAGGCCACCCGAGACCTCGGGGCAGATCGCAACCACACGGCCTTCGGCCTGCCATGCCGCCAGTTGGTCGAACGGCCCGCTGGCCCCGCCGTCATAGCGCACCTTGTGGCCAAGCAGGCAGCGACTGATCAGAATCTTGTGCATGATTAAAACGGCTCGTTGCCCCGCCGCCGAAACCAGCCGGTGAGGGACAGGCGTTCGCGCGTGGCGGGCATGACTTCGTGGGGCACCTCGCCCGACAGGAACACCACCAGGCAACCGCCGGTGGGCACCACATCGTATTCGACGCCGTCCTTGAGGTACATGCGTAACTGGCCACCGTGCTCGGGCAGCCAGGCGTCGTTCAGGTAGATCACCGCCGAGACCATGCGCCGGTCATCGTCACGGAAACGATCGAGGTGCTTGAGGTAAAACGCCCCGGGCGGGTACATCGCGAAGTGGCTTTCGAAATCTTCCAGACCCAGGAACAGGCTGCGGTTCATCGCCAGGCGCAGGCTGTCCATCAACCCCATATAACGGTCGCAGACCGCCGCATCCCCCTCCTCCAACCACTGGATATGGTCACCGCGAATGCCCTCGCGAATCTCCTGGGCCGGCCCGCGGCCGACTGCCGCCGGGGCCAATTCACCTTCGGCCGCACGTTTACGGCACTCAGCCGCCAGTTCCAGGGTCAGAGCCTGGGGCAGGAAGCCGTTCTGCTGCGACCAGCCTTTTTCGGCCAGGTCATCAACGATGCGTTGCAGCAGGGGGTGATCGAGGGGTATTTGCATGGCGCGCATAGTATCCATACGCCTGGGAATCCGACAGAGCCGCCGAGCGTCTGAACACACTTTAGTCAGGTGACCGATAGGATTTCTCGACAAATCCTACGCCCGACACGGACAATAGTGGCCGACTGACAGGAGTCCATATGCGTCGTTTGTTTTTTTCCTTGCTGATGTTCTGCGTTTTGCCCGCTTGGGCAGACGGCCATGACCAGTTGTACAAGGTCGCCGGCTGGGCCGAACAACGTGCGCATTTCAATGACGCCCTCAGTGCCGCCCAGCAACGCTACCGCAATAGCCTGCCGCCGGCGGTGTACCAGGCGCTGGTCGACAACAGCAATAAACGCTTTGCCGCCCAGGCCATGGACCAGCGTGCCGAGGCGCAATTGCGCAAGAACCTCGCCGACCCTGCACCTGCCCTGGCGTTTTTCCAATCGCCGCTGGGCCGCAAGATCGTCGCCGCCGAGTTGCTCGCGACCCGCCGTGACCAGTTGGCCAAAAACGCCCAGGGCCTGCCGCACATCGAAGCCGACGCCACTCGCAGCCTGATCATCGGCCACCTGGCGCAAGCCCTGCCGGCACGCGAGGCCGGTGCGGAAGTCAGCCTGGCCATCGCCGGCGTCGCCGCCGACAGCCTCAGCCAGATGATCCCCGGCCTGCTGGGCGGTGGTCAGGCCCAGGGCATGTTGAACGGCCAGCGCGAGCGGCTGATGCAACAGATCGGCAATGACTTGAACAATACGTTGCTGTACGTCTACCGGGACTTGTCCGACCCTGAGCTGGAAGAATTCGCCACTTTTGCCGAATCGCCGCAGGGCAAGGCGTATTACCAGGCCGCCCTGGCAGCCATTCGCGCAGGCCTGGCGGTGGGCCAAAGCACTTCCAGCCTGGCCCCCTGACCCTCTGTAGGACCTGGCTTCAGCTCAGGTGGCGAGTCAGAAAGTTGAAGTACTCCTGGCGAATCTCGGGAATCTCGTTCGCCAGGTGATGCCTGCCCCGCGCCAACATCAATACCTCGGGCTGGTCGAACTTGCCGCGCAGCACCTGCAAGTTGTGCTGCCAGTCCACCGTCATGTCTTCCTCACCCTGCACAATCACCGGTCGCCGTGGGCTGCGCGGCGCGGCTTCGATGCGCTTGATCCAGCGCGCCAGGGCGCCCACCCACGCGGTGGGCAGTTGGCGGGGCTGCAGCGGATCGGCTTCCAGGAACGGCTTGAAGGCCGGGTCATGAGTGTTGTCGCTGAAGCGCCGCGCAATGCCTTTGACGAACGGGCGCAGCAGGTAATAGCTGACCTGCGACCAACCCCACGCACGCGGCCGCACCAGCGGTGACAGCAGGAAGGTCTTGCCCTGTGCCGGGCTGTCGGCGCCGTGGTTGAGCAGGTGATCGACCACCACCGCGCCGCCGGTGCTTTGCCCGAACAAGTGCCAGGGCTGCGGCAATTGCAGGGCCCGAGCCTGCTCGAACAGCGCCTGCACCACGTGCTGGTACACGGCGAAATCATCGATGCTGGCGCGCGCGCCACTGGATAACCCATGGCCCGGCAAGTCGCAGGCGATGACCACAAAGCCCTGGTCCAACGCCCACTCCACCACATGGCGATACAGGCCCATATGGTCGTAGAACCCGTGGAACATGAACATCGTCGCCACCGGCTGCGGCGGCCACCACACCTGCGCGACCACCGCAAACCCATCGACCTCGAAACGCCCCAGCCGGCTTACCGCCGGCACTTTGCGCGCCGCCAGGTCCAGGCCGTAGAAGCGCTGGTAGACCCGCGCCTCGGCGCTGAGCGGTTGCGCATCCACCAGGGGCCGCAAGCTTTCGCGCAGATGATCAGGGTCAAAGGTAACGGGCATAAAGGGTTCCAGACTGACGGTGAAGATGAATATCGAGCTGCGATATTCATCTGTCAGGACAAGCATGGCAAGCTACGCGACCTGCGAGGATAGATCTGAATGCGACAGCCTTACCGTACCGCCCTGTTCGCCAGCCTGATCCTGATCATCTGCGCCGGTGTGCTGTGGGCGGCCTATGACTGGTTCCAGGGCCGCTACCTGCGCGCGTTCAGCGAACACACGGCGGTGTTCTCCGGCGACGCCCTGCGCCTGCCCGCCGAACTCGCCGGCACGGGCCCGATCCGCCTGGTGCACTTCTGGGACCCGGCCTGCCCCTGCAACGTCGGCAACCAGCAGCACCTGGGCGAATTGATCGAGCAGTACGCGCCCCAGGGCGTGGAATTCTATGCCCTGCAAAAACCTGGCAGCCACGGCCGGTTGCCCGACAACCTGCGCAAGATGAAAACCCTGACCGCCCTGCCCGGTGCCGACCAAGTACCGGCCAGCCCTGCGGTGGGCATTTGGGATCGCACCGGCAAGCTTGCGTATTTCGGCCCCTACAGCGAGGGGCTCACGTGCAATTCGAGCAACAGCTTCATCGAGCCGATCCTGAAGGCCCTGGACAGCGGACGTGAAGTGAATGCCACGCACACCCTGGCGGTGGGCTGCTATTGCGCATGGAGCAAAGCGCCAAACTGAACGCAGGCTGTTCAACGGACAAACTCCAATCACCCGGTCAACCGGCTGCTGTATCGTACGTTTTCGCAGAGAGTGTAAGCGTAGGAATACATGAGCCAGTTAACCATCATCCTCTGGATGCTGAACGTTATCGTCGACACCTCCGGCCAGCTGGCCTTCAAGGCCGCCGCGTCGGCCAGTGCCGAGCATGACGGTATCGCCCACTGGAAACACATGCTCAAGCGCCCGTGGATCTGGCTGGGCGTGATCTGCTACGTCTTCGAATTCGTATTGTGGCTGGCGTTCCTGACGCTGGTGCCGTTGTCGGTCGGGGTGATGCTGGGCTCGATCAACATCGTCGTGATCATGATTGCCGGCCGTTTCCTGTTCAAGGAGAGCCTGAGCAAATGGCGGTTGATCGGCATCATGCTGATCGCCTGTGGCGTGACCGTCGTGGGGTTTGAATGATGAAGCGCTTCTATATCCTCGGTTTCCTCGCGCTGATCGTTTTCGACACATTGGCGCAGGTGAGCTTCAAATTCGCCTCGGTGCACGCCGAGCCGCTGACGTTGGACGCCGCGTGGCTGGTGCGCGTGTTTGGCGCACCGTGGATCTACGGCGCGTTCGTCGGCTACATCGGCGCGTTCTTCACCTGGATGACCTTGCTCAAGTACGCCCCGGTGGGCCCGGCGTTCGCGGCGTCTCACCTGGAGCTGATCAGTGTCACGCTGATCTCCGTGTGGCTGTTCGACGACACCCTGACCCTGCCGAAAATCGTCGGCGGCGCGCTGATTATTGCCGGGATCCTGTGCCTGGCGCGTAGCGAAGACAAAGACAGTCAACAGGTCGAGGTCGAGCCGTCGCAGGCCCCCGCCTCATGACCCGCCGGTGGGAAATCCCACCCACCGCAGGCCTGCCCTTGCGCTGGCGGGATTTGCTCAACCTCTCGGGCGACCTGGCCCCGGCGCTGGCCCGTCAATTTTCGCTGCCACTCCCCACCCTGACCTGCTCCGGCACCGCAGCACTGATTATCGCCCTGCGCGTCTTGCAGCAACGCATGCCCGGCCGCACCCGGCTCATCGTGCCGGCCTACACCTGCCCGCTGGTGGCGCTGGCCGCCCACTACTGCCCGCCGCTGCGCGTCGTACCCTGTGATTTGCAGCCCGACAGCATCGACCTGGACGAGCAGCAACTGGCACAGCTGTGCGATGAAAGCACCTTGGCCGTGGTGGTCACCCACCTGGCCGGGCGCGTGGCGGATGTCGACGCGGCCAAACGCATTGCCGGCGCGGTCGGCGCGGCGATCATTGAAGACGCCGCGCAAGCCATGGGCGCACTCGACGATGGCCGCAGCGTCGGGCTCAAGGGCGATGTGGGGTTTTTCAGCATGGCGCTGGGCAAAGGGCTGACCACCGCCGAAGGCGGCGTGCTGTTCAGTCGCGACCCGGTGCTGCATCAGGCGCTGCACCGCCACTGCCGACAGGACCTGCCCTTCAGCCTGCGCTGGGAGCTGCAACGCAGCGCCGAACTGTGGGGCTACGCCCTGCTCTATCAACCACGCGGCCTGCATTACGTGTATGGCAACGCGTTGCGCAAGGCGCTGGCCAATGGGGATGAAGTGGCCGCAGTGGGCGATGACTTTTCGGTCTACGACATCCCGCTGCACCGCCTGGGCGGCTATCGCCAGAAGGTCGGCGCGGCGGCACTGGCTCGCTTGCCGGACCACCTGCAACAAGGCCGCGCCCGCGCTTTGCGCCGTGCAGCGCGCTTGAACACCTTGCCCGGCGTCACGGTGATCATGGACAGGCCAGGGCAGCAAGGCACCTGGCCATTCCTGATGGTGGTGATGCCCTCTGCAGACGCCCGCGATGCGGCCATGGCCCGGCTGTGGACCTCAGGCTTGGGCGTGACCCGCCTGTTTATCCACACCTTGCCGGGCTACGCCGAGGTACTGCCGCTGTTGCAGCCGGGTGGCGATATCACTCGAGCCCAGGCCTTCGCTGCCCGCACGCTGTCGATCAGCAACAGCCATTGGCTGAGCGATGCGCTGTTCGAGCAGATAGTCGACCAACTCAAGGTTATCGTCGCCAGGCCTGATTGATGTGTGCCACCAGGCGACTGTTCAGAGCGTTCTGCTGCTGTTGCCAGATCTGCACCTGCGCCTCAGGCAAGGCTTCCTGGCCGTCGGACGCACTCAGCCAGCGCTTGAATCGGCTTTCATAGTGGTAGGCCGACACATCGCCGGTGATGTCTGCGCCGATGACCTGGCCCTGGCAAGCGCTGATCAGGTCAGTCAAATGGTGCTCCAGAAACTCACCCTGGTCCCAGTTGGTGTTCACCACCTGCGGGCTCAGCACGTCTTTATCGATGGACAGGTACACCGGCAGCGAGCGGTCAAACTGCGCCAGGAACGCACGCATCAACTCATCCGGGTTGCCGAAGGCGCGATTGCTGCGACCGGCGCCGATCCAGTTCATCCAACGGGTATCGACGTTGACGTTCCAGTAGGTCAACTTGCGCTTGAGCAGCGGCGACCAGTGATTTTCCCAGGCATGGCCCAGGCCGATGTCCTGCGAGCCAATGCCGAGTACATGCACATGCTCGACCTGGCGCAAACGGCTGGCCCAGTAGACCCATGAGCCGCAGTGGATACCGAACGGGTAGCGCATGTTGTCCGGGTGATTGTCACAAATGATCAGCTGGAATTTCTGCTGCATCGGCAGGCGGTTCAGCAACAGTTGGCTGAGGTGGTGATAGTCGCCGCTGCCGGTGAACACACAGCCGTAATCGCTGGGCATCTGCGCGTCCAGGGCCGTTTCCAGCGCATTGAATTGCGCCCAGCGACAGCCAAAACGGATCTTTTCCTGCCAGTCCTGCAGCGCCAGGGTGATCGCGCCGGGAATATCACTGACGGCGCCATCGAAGTCCAGAATCAGCGGGGCTCGGTCCGTGTTCATTCGGTTTTCTCCTGGTGCCACTGCCCCTCGCCTTCAAAGTGATGGCGCAATCGCTTGCCGAGCGTGCGCAACAGTGGGTTGCGTATCCACACCAGGTGGCGGGTCAAGGTGAAGTCCGCGCCGAGGCTGGCCTTGACCTGCGGGTCGGTCCAGCCCGCCACATAAAACTTCAGGCCATTGGCCACGGCGTACTCCAGGTTCACGAACCAGCTGACGAAGTACAGGTTGAACTCCAGCGCCTGCGGGTAGTTGAGGCCAATGTACTTGTCGAGCAGCTTGTCGCCCTCCACGTAGCACAGGTTGTAGCCGATCAGTTCATCGCAGTGCCAATAGCAGAACACGCGCCCGTTGCTGTCGGCGTCCCTCAGCAGGCTGCTGAAGAACTCAGGGGTGAGCAGGTCGAAATGGATCTCGCTCTGGTCGTACACCGCCCGGTACAGCCCATACAAATGCGCCAGCCAGGCTTCATCGTTGAAGCGCGCATCGCCGGTGTCGAGGATCTCCACGCGCAACGCCTCACGACTGCGCAGCTTGCGTCGGATATTGCGACGCCGGCTGTGGGACAAACGCGCCAGGTACTCATCAATCGTGGTGAAGTTGATCGGCACATACGCCAGCGCCTGGCCCTCGAGGCTGATAAAGCCGCGTCGGGTGCAGTCATCGATCAGCGCTTGCGCGTAGCGGTTGTCCGCCTCGCTGAGCAGTGGGGAGTTGCACGGCACGTCTTTGACGATGGTGAGTTTGCGCTGCGGCGCACACCCATGTTGCAGCCACTGCGCGAGGTCCTCGGGCGCCACCCCCTGGGGCAGCGGTGAGTATTCACTGACGGTGGTGCCCACGAAGCAGCTGTCGATTCGCAGCCAGCGGTTCCAGAAGCGATAGCCGGGCCAACCGCGCACACGCTTGACGAACGCATCGTCGGCGGTGGTCAACAGGTCGAACGGGGTAAAGAAATAGGGCAGGCCCTGGTCCGATAGCCGTGCATCAAAGCCCACCGGCGGGTGCTGCAAAAAGCGCCCGATCAGTGACTGCGCTTCCAGGCTGCACGCGTAGGCAACCTGGGGACGGCTGGAGTCGGGCATCGGTTGCATGGCGCAAGTCATGGCAAAAAGCTCAAAGATGACAGGTGCAATAATAGCCGCTTCGGGGCGTTCCCCACTTGAACCTCGGCTGTCGGCGAGACGCATCAAGATGCAATACCAGCATTTCCCGCAGTGTCCACCAAACCGATTAGACTCCCTTGACCTTCAAGGTGAATGACTCAAGGACCGTCCATGAAACGCAGCCTGACCGTGCTCGCTATCCTGATTGCCGCCCTCCTGGCCGGCGCCGGCTGGTATGTCTACAGCAAGCAGCCGACCCGCCAGGGCACCGAAACACTGGCGAACCTGCAAGGCACGGTCACCGTGCGCTACGACGACCGTGGCGTGCCACACATTCGCGCCGAGAACGAGAGCGACCTGTACCGCGCCCTCGGCTACGTGCATGCCCAGGACCGTCTGTTCCAGATGGAAATCATGCGGCGCCTGGCGCGCGGCGAATTGGCCGAGGTGCTCGGCCCCAAGGTGCTGGAGACCGACAAGCTGTTTCGCAGCCTGCGCATTCGCGACCGTGCTGCCACCTACGTGGCGCAACTGGACCATGAGTCGGCGCACTGGAAGGCACTGCAAGCCTATCTGGACGGCATCAACCAGTATCAGGACAGCCACGCCAGTCCGATGGAATTCGACGTGCTGGGCATCCCCAAGCGGCCGTTCACCGCGGAAGACACCATCAGCGTCGCCGGGTACATGGCCTACAGCTTTGCCGCGGCCTTTCGTACCGAGCCCTTGCTGACTTACGTACGCGACCAGTTGGGCAGCGACTACCTCAAGGTCTTCGACCTGGACTGGCAACCCAAGGGTGCGCTCAACCTGGCCGACAGCGACTGGAAGACCCTCGGCGCCCTCGCCTCCCTGAGCGAGCAGGCCCTGGCGGACAACGGCCTGCCGCAGTTCGAAGGCAGCAACGCCTGGGCCATCAGCGGCAGCCGCACCAAGAGCGGCAAACCGTTGCTGGCGGGTGACCCGCATATCCGCTTCTCGGTGCCGTCGGTGTGGTACGAGGCGCAACTCTCCGCGCCGGGCTTCGAGTTGTACGGTTATCACAACGCGCTAGTGCCGGTGGCCTTCCTGGGGCACAACCTGGACTTCGGCTGGAGCCTGACCATGTTCCAGAACGATGACCTCGACCTGATCGCCGAGAAGGTCAACCCGGACAACGCCAACCAGGTCTGGTACCACGGCCAGTGGGTCGACATGACCCACAGTGAGCAGCAGATCGCCGTAAAGGGCCAGGCGCCCGTGACACTGACGCTGCGCCAGTCGCCCCATGGGCCGATCATCAATGACGTGCTTGGCGAGAACGGCGGCAACACGCCGATCGCCATGTGGTGGGCGTTCCTCGATACCCAGAACCCGATCCTCGAAGGCTTCTACCAGCTCAACCGCGCCGACACCCTGGCCAAGGCGCGCGCGGCGGCGGCCAAGGTCTCGGCGCCGGGGCTGAATATCGTCTGGGCAAATGCCAAGGGTGATATCGGCTGGTGGGCGGCGGCGCAGTTGCCGATTCGCCCGGCCGGGGTCAATCCTGGGTTTATTCTCGACGGCAGCACGGCACAGGCCGACAAGCTGGGGTTCTACCCCTTCAGCGCCAACCCCCAGGAAGAAAACCCGGCGCGCGGTTATGTGGTGTCCGCCAACGCCCAGCCGGTATCGCCCACCGGCATGGAGATCGCCGGTTATTACAACCTCGCCGACCGTGGCCAGCAGTTGAACACGCAGTTGAGCGACAAGAGCGTGAAGTGGGACGTGAATAACAGCCAGGCGTTGCAGCTCGGCACCACCACCGCCTTCGGCCCACGCCTGTTGGCACCGCTGCTGCCGGTACTGCGTGAAGTGGTCAAGGATCCGGCGCAGCTGAAACTGGTGGAGCAGTTGGCCACGTGGAAAGGCGATTACTCGCTGGACTCCACCAGTGCCACCCTGTTCAACCAGTTCCTGTTCAACCTGGCCGACGCCACCTTCCACCCGAAACTGGGCGATGGCATGTTCAAGACCCTGCTCGGCACCCGCGTGATCGACGCCGCCTTGCCTCGCCTCGCGGCCAGTGCCGACTCGCCGTGGTGGGACGGTAAGCGCGCCGACACGGTCAAGCTCGCCTGGGACAACAGCCTCGCGCACCTCAAGGCGACCTTCGGCGATGATCCGAGCCAGTGGCAGTGGGGCAAGGCGCACACCCTCACCCATGGCCACCCGCTGGGCTCGCAGAAGCCATTGGACCTGATCGTCAACGTCGGCCCCTTCCCGGCCCCCGGCACCCACGAAGTGCCGAACAACCAGTCGGCGAACATCGGCCCGGCGCCGTGGCCAGTCACGTACGGCCCGTCGACGCGTCGCCTGATCGACTTCGCCGACGTGGCCCACGCCCTCACCATCAACCCGGTCGGGCAAAGCGGCGTGCCGTTCGACAAGCACTACGGCGACCAGGCAGAAACCTACATCGAAGGGGGCTACGAGCAGGCGCATTTCAGTGACGAGGAAGTCACCGCGAATACGCGCGGCACGTTGAAGCTGCTCCCAGCCAGATAACCGCGATCACTGTGGGAGCTGGCGCATCACCTCTGTTTCCGCGAGGGACCGAGGTGCCTGTATCGCAGGCAAGCCAGCTCCCACAGGTCGACCCACGCTCACCCCCCTCAAACCGGCGCCGCAAAGTTGAGCCGGAACTGTTGCGGCGTCACGCCCAGCCGGCGGTTGAACACACTGCGCATGTGCTGCGCGTCACGAAACCCGCATTGGTAGGCGACCGTCTTCAACGGCGCCGGGCTACTTTCAAGCATCACCCGCGCCGCATCCACCCGCGCCCGCTCGACAAACTCCGCCGGAGTGATCCGCGCTTCACGGGCGAACACCCGCGAGAAGTTGCGCGCGCTCATGTTGGCAGCCTTGGCCAGGTCGGCGATGCCCAGGTCTCCGGTCAGGTTGGCCAGCACGTACAACTGCACCAGCGCCACCGCCGAGGTACTTTCAGCGTGAGGCGTCAGGAACGGGCTGAACTGCGATTGCCCGCCAGAACGCTGGGTGAACACCACCAGGCGCTTGGCCACACTCAAGGCGACCTCCGGGCCGTGGTCCTGGGCTAGCAGGTACAACGACAAATCGATACCCGCCGTGACCCCGGCCGAGGTGTAGAGGTTGGCATCCTGCACATACAGCCGATCGGCCTCGACCTGGGCCGAGGGGCACAACCGCGCCAGGTCGGCGGCATCATTCCAGTGGGTGGTGACGGTCTTGCCCTCCAGCAATCCGGCGCGGGCCAGCATGAACGCACCATTGCAGATCGAACCATAGCGTTGCGCCCGGCCAGCGGCGCCGCGCAGCCAATCATCGAACGCCGGGCCGAAATCCTCGAACGGCAATTGCGGGCCACCGGCTACCAGCAGCAGGTCATAGGCCTGCAGCGCCTCGCTGTAATGCCGGTGGGCCTGCAATGACAGGCCGTTGGAGGCGGCCATCGTGCCGTGGCCAAAACCGATGACTTCCAGTTGGTAGTGATCCGGCGGCGCCAGAAAACGGTTGGCCTCGCAGAACACATCCATGGGGCCGGTCACGTCCAGAGACTGGACGCCGGGGAAGATCAGGATGGCGACGGTTTTGCCCATGGGTGGTAAGCCTTGATTAACTGAATGAACACAAATCCCCTGTGGGAGCGGGCTTGCTCGTGAATACGGTATGTCAGTTGATACAGGTGTTGACTGAATCACCGCATTCGCGAGCAAGCCCGCTCCCACATTTTGATTTTCGCAGGCTTCGATGGATCAATCGCCAGCTACACCCTAGCCGATTTTGTCTTGGCACGATGTGGCAGCACATTGGCCGGGATCGCATCCTCGCCGCGATGGCCCGTTCGCGGGTGCGCGACCACACTGGACACCTCGGCGCCAACCCCGGCGCTTGCCTGAGGAGAACGACCATGAGCACCACCATCGCCGGCATCAAGATCCCGGACAGCGCCTTGGCCAAGGCCACTACCGAATACATCCGCGACATCGAATCCGACCTGCTCTACCACCACTCCCGCCGGGTGTTCCTGTTCGGCGCATTGAGCGGTGAGCGCAAACAGTTGGCCTACAACCCGGAGCTGTTGTACGTCGGCGCGATGTTCCACGACCTGGGCCTGGTCGAGGGCCATCGCAGTGACGACGAGCGTTTCGAAGTCGATGGCGCCAATGCCGCCGCCGCGTTCCTCAAGCCCTACGGCCTGAGCGATGACGATATCGAACAAGTGTGGCTGTCGATCGCCCTGCACACTACGCCGGGCGTGCCGCAACACCTGCGCCCGACCGTGGCGCTGGTCACCGCCGGCGTGGAAATGGACGTGCTGGGCATGGACTACGCCGCATTCAGCACTGTGCAGCGCGAAGCGGTGGTGCATGCGCATCCACGGGGTGAGGGGTTCAAGGAGTGCATCATCTGCGCATTTGCCGACGGCTTGCGCCATCGTCCGCAGACCACGTTTGGCAACGTGAAGACCGATGTGCTGGTGGATCAGGAGCCGGGGTTCAAGCCGATGAATTTTGTCGAGGTGATTCGCAAATCGCCCTGGGTAGCCTAACCCCCCGAACCCTGTGGCGAGGGGGCTCGTCCCCCGTTGGGCCGCGCAGCGGCCCCCTTCGGCCACCGCATTCTTTCAGACAGAATGCGGTATCCGGTTTTGGGGCAACTGCGCAGCCCAACGGGGGACAAGCCCCCTCACCACAAAAGCCCGCACATTTCGACCGCGCCGGGTTTTAGACCGGAGCCGGCGCCCGGCGCTTGTCCGGCTGCTGCCAGCCATCGGCCGCCGCCTCTTCAATCGCCTGCTGGATCGCCTTCTTGCGCAGCTCTTCGGCACGGCGGCTGAAGAACCACACCAGGAAGGTCACCAGCGACACCGCCAGCAGAATCAGGCTGGCCACGGCGTTGATCTCGGGTTTGACCCCCAGGCGTACCGCCGAGAACACTTCCATCGGCAAAGTGGTCGATCCCGGGCCCGACACGAAGCTGGCCAGTACCAGGTCATCCAGCGACAGCGCGAAGGACATCATCCCACCCGCCGCCAATGACGGCGCGATCATCGGGATGGTGATCAGGAAGAACACCTTCCACGGCCGCGCGCCGAGGTCCATCGCCGCCTCTTCGATCGACAGGTCCAGCTCCCGCAGACGCGCCGACACTACCACCGCCACGTACGCCGCACAGAAGGTGGTGTGGGCGATCCAGATCGTGACGATGCCACGCTCCTGGGGCCAGCCGATCATCTGCGCCATGGCCACGAACAACAGCAACAGCGACAGACCGGTGATCACTTCCGGCATCACCAGCGGCGCCGTCACCAGGCCGCCGAACAGCGTGCGGCCCTTGAAGTGACTGATGCGTGTCAGCACGAACGCCGCCAACGTACCCAACGCCACTGCCGCCACCGCCGTGTAGCAGGCGATTTCCAGCGAGCGCATCACCGAGCCCATCAACTGGGTGTTGTCCAGCAGGCCCACGTACCACTTGATCGACCAACCGCCCCACACCGTCACCAGTTTGGATTCGTTGAACGAGTAGATCACCAGGATCAGCATCGGCAGGTAGATAAACAACAACCCCGCCACCAGCATGAAGCTTGAGAAACTGAAGCGCTTCATATTTTGCCCTCCATCTCTTTGGCTTGGCTGCGGTTGAACAGGATGATCGGCACGATCAGGATCGCCAGCATCACCACCGCCAGGGCAGACGCCACCGGCCAGTCACGGTTGTTGAAGAATTCTTGCCACAACACTTTACCGATCATCAGGGTTTCCGGGCCGCCCAGCAGTTCCGGAATCACGAACTCGCCCACCACCGGGATAAACACCAGCATGCAGCCGGCGATGATGCCGTTCTTGGACAGCGGCACAGTGATCTTCCAGAAACTGTTGAAGGTGCTCGAACCCAGGTCCGAAGCGGCTTCCAGCAGGCTCTGGTCGTGTTTCACCAGGTTGGCGTACAGCGGCAGGATCATGAACGGCAGGTACGAATAGACCACGCCGATGTACACCGCGATGTTGGTGTTGAGGATCTGCAGCGGCTCGTTGATCAGCCCGATGGACATCAGGAAGCCATTGAGCAGCCCGTTGTTGCTGAGGATGCCCATCCACGCATACACGCGGATCAGGATCGCAGTCCAGGTCGGCATCATGATCAGCAGCACCAGTACGGTCTGCATCTCTTTGCGCGCGCTGGCAATCGCGTAGGCCATCGGGTAGCCGATCAGCAGGCACAGCAGCGTGCTGAAGAACGCCATTTTCAGCGAGCCCAGGTACGCGGCGATGTACAACTCGTCGTCGCCGAGCATCGCGTAGTTGGCCAGGTTGAGCACCAACTGCAGTTTCTGCTCAACGAAGGTGTAGATCTCGGTGTAAGGCGGGATCGCCACGTCGGCTTCGGCAAAGCTGATCTTCAGGACGATGAAGAACGGCAGCATGAAGAACAGGAACAGCCACAGGAAGGGAATGCCAATGACCGCATGACGGCCACTGGGGGTTATTCGTTGCAGGCGGCGCTTGAGCTTCTTCATATTCATGAGCGAAGTACCACGCCGCTGTCGTCTTCCCACCAAACGTAGACCTGGTCACCCCAGGTCGGTCGTTGGCCACGGCGCTCGGCGTTGGCCACGAAGGACTGCACCAGCTTGCCGCTTGGCAGTTCCACGTAGAACACCGAGTGCCCGCCGAGGTAGGCGATGTCGTGCACCTTGCCACTGGACCAGTTGTGCTCGCAGGTCGGCATTTCGGTGGTGACCAGCAGTTTTTCCGGGCGAATGGCGTAGGTCACCGACTTGTCTTCCACCGACGTGGCGATGCCGTAGCCCACGTAGATATCGCGGTCCAGGTCGGCGCACTTGAGCACCGCGTGGCCTTCGGCGTCATCCACCACCACGGTATCGAAGATGTTGACGTTGCCGATGAACTCGCACACCAGGCGGCTGGTAGGGGTCTCGTAGATGTCGATCGGGCTGCCGATCTGGGCGATCCAGCCCAGGTGCATGATCGCGATGCGCTCGGCCATGGTCATGGCCTCTTCCTGGTCGTGGGTCACCATCACGCAGGTCACGCCGACGCGCTCGATGATCTCGACCAGCTCCAGCTGCATCTGCGAGCGCAGTTTCTTGTCGAGGGCGCCCATCGGCTCATCGAGCAGCAGCAGTTTCGGACGCTTGGCCAGCGACCGCGCCAACGCCACCCGCTGGCGCTGGCCACCGGAGAGCTGGTGCGGCTTGCGCTTGGCGTACTGGCTCATCTGCACCAGCTTGAGCATTTCGGCCACGCGGGCGTCGACCTCGGCCTTGGGGATCTTGTCCTGTTGCAGGCCGAAGGCGATGTTCTGCGCGACGGTCATGTGCGGGAACAGGGCGTAGGACTGGAACATCATGTTGATCGGCCGCTCGTAGGGCGGCATGTCAGTGATGTCTTCGCCGTCGAGGTAGATGCGCCCCTCGGTCGGGCGTTCGAAACCCGCGAGCATGCGCAGCAAGGTGGACTTGCCCGAACCCGAACCGCCGAGCAGGGCGAAGATCTCGCCCTTCTTGATTTCCAGGGACACATCGTCCACGGCAATCGTCTCGTCGAACTTCTTCGTGACCCGGTCGATTTTGACCAGCACCTTTTTCGGTGTCTGGTCGCCCTCGAGGGCTTTCTTATAGGCGCCGGAGGCAACTGCCATTTACGAAACTCCCAGAAAAAAAGAGTGCGGTTCACCCGTGGCGGGCGAACCTTGGATAGTTTGAGCTTTAAGCCTTACTTGCCCGTCTTGACCTTGGTCCAGCTACGGGTCATTAAACGTTGCACTTTCGGGGGTAGCTCGAAGTTGACGAATGTCCGGTCGAGAACCGCCTGCGGTGGGTAAACCGCTTCGTCGGTGCGTATCGATTGCTTCATCAGTTTGTCCGACCCCGGGTTAGGGTTGGCGTAACCGACGTAATCACTGACCTGGGCGATCACCTCAGGTTGCAGCAAATAGTTGATAAAGGCGTGGGCCTCTTTGACGTTGGTCGCATCCTTGGGGATCGCCAACACGTCAAACCACAGGTTGCCGCCTTCTTTCGGAATCGCGTAGGCGATGTTCACGCCTTTGCCCGCCTCGGCCGCACGCGCCTTGGCCTGGAACACATCACCTGAGAAGCCCGCTGCCACGCAGATGTTGCCGTTGGCCAGGTCCGAGATGTATTTGGAAGAATGGAAGTAGGTCACGTAGGGCCGAACTTTCAGCAGCTTCTCTTCGGCCTTCTTGTAGTCCTCGGGGTTGGTGCTGTTGGGGTTCAGGCCCATGTAGTTGAGCACCGCCGGCAGCATTTCATCCGCCGAGTCCATGAACGACACACCGCAGGTCGCCAGCTTCTTCATGTTTTCCGGTTCGAACAGCACGGCCCAGGAATCGATATGGTCGACGCCCAGCACTTCCTTCACTTTATCGACGTTGTAACCAATGCCGTTGGTGCCCCACAGGTACGGTACGGAGTACTGGTTACCCGGGTCGTTCTTTTCCAGGCGCTTGAGCAACACCGGGTCGAGATTGGCGTAGTTCGTCAGCAATGACTTGTCGAGCTTCTGGAACGCCCCGGCCTTGATCTGCTTGCCCAGGAAGTGGTTGGACGGCACTACCACGTCGTAGCCGGTACGCCCGGCGAGCAACTTGCCTTCCAGGGTTTCGTTGGAATCAAACACGTCATACACCGGCTTGATACCGGTGGCCTTCTCGAAGTTGGCCAGGGTGTCCGGGCCGATGTAGTCCGACCAGTTATAAACATGCACAGTCGGTGCGGCCTGCACGCTGACAGCCAGCGTGATACCTGCACCTACCAGCAAGGCTTTGCGAAATAAAGAAAATGGCAAGTGGAGGTCCTCTTAAATAGTTGGGCCCAAAGTTGTTGCCCGGCAACAAAACCGGCGCGCAACTTACCCTCGATAAACCGATCCGGCAAAACTTTCTGTCATTTAATGTGTGTGAGGGGGACTTGCCCCCAATGGCGGTGTGTCAGCTTGCACAGGTGTTTCTGATACAACGCCATCGGGGGCAAGCCCCCTCCCACAGGTTTTAAGGCTTACTTGCCCGACTTGATCTTGGTCCAGCTGCGTGTCATTTCACGCTGTGTAGCAGCCGGCAAGTCTGCAATGGCGTAGAGCTTGGCCTGCACATCCGCTGGCGGGTAGATGCCCGGGTCGCTGGTGATGTCTTTGTCGACCAGTGCGGTGGCTTTCTCGTTACCGTTCGGGAAACGTACGCTGTCGGTGATCGCCGCCATTACTTTCGGCTCGAGCAGGTAGTTCATGAACTTGTAGGCGGCTTCGACGTTCTCGGCATCTTTAGGGATGGCGACCATGTCATAGAAACTGCCGGCGCCTTCTTTCGGAATGTCGTAGGCAACCTTGACCTTGCCACCGGCTTCAGCCGCGCGGGACTTGGCCTGCTGGATGTCACCCGAGTAACCCACGGCGACGCAGATGTTGCCGTTGGCCAGGTCCGAAATGTACTTGGACGAGTGGAAGTAGCCGATCGAAGGACGCAACTTGAGGAACAGTTCTTCGGCTTTCTTCAGGTCTTCTTTCTTCTGGGTGTCGGTCGGCAGGCCCAGGTAGTGCAGCGCCACCGGCAGCATTTCGGTTGGCGAGTCGAGGAAGCTCACGCCGCAGCTTTTCAGCTTGGCGATGTTTTCCGGCTTCATCAGCACGTCCCAGGAATCGATCTTGTCGACGCCGAGCGCAGCCTTGACCTTCTCCGGGTTGTAGCCGATGCCGATCGAGCCCCACATGTACGGGAAGGCGTGCTTGTTGTCCGGGTCGCTGACCGACACGGCTTTGAGCAAGGACTTGTTCAGGTTGCCGTAGTTGGACAGCTTGGACTTGTCCAGCTCCTGGTAGACGCCGGCCTTGATCTGCTTGGCGAGGAAGTTGTTCGACGGTACGACGATGTCGTAGCCGGACTTGCCTGCCAGCAACTTGGCCTCCAGGGTCTCGTTGCTGTCAAAAACGTCGTACACCACTTTAATGCCCGACTCTTTTTCAAAGTTGGCGATGGTGTCCGGTGCAATGTAGTCGGACCAGTTGTAGACGTGCAGCACTTTATCGTCTGCCTGGGCCGCGCCCGCCATTGCGCCCATCAGGGACAAGGCGAGGAGAGTCTTGCCAGCGTTCTTCAAACCTAATGCCTTCATTTGGTGATGCTCCAATTTTTTCTTTTTTGGGCCACAGCTCTTGTGTCTGGCAGCCCTTCGAAAGGGCAACAAAACAGGGCGACAGTCTGGCAAGTTCCGGGGCCGGCTTTCAACCAAAGCCCCGTTTTTATAACAACCCAGACGCAGCGCCCGAAGCCGCTGCGCACTGAGCCTAGCACTTAGCCCTGCAATGCCGCCAAAGTCAGGTCCAGGCACTGCCGCGCCTTGGTCACCAGCTCGTCGATTTCAGCCTTGCTGATCACCAGCGGCGGCGAAATGATCATGGTGTCGCCCACGGCGCGCATGATCAGGCCATTCTCGAAGCAGAACGTGCGGCAGATCATGCCCACACCACGGCCTTCGTAACGCTTGCGCGTCGCCTTGTCCTGCACCAGCTCGATTGCACCGAGCATGCCCACACCGCGAACTTCACCCACCAACGGGTGATCAGCCAGCTCCCTCAAACGCTTTTGCAAATAGGGTGCCGTTTCGTCATGCACACGCTTAACAATTTGTTCATCACGCATGATGCGGATGTTTTCCAGGGCGACTGCTGCCGCCACCGGGTGACCGGAATAGGTGAAGCCGTGGTTGAAATCGCCGCCTTCGTTCAGCACCGCGACCACTTCGTCGCGCACGATCAGGCCACCCATCGGGATATAGCCCGAGGTCAGGCCCTTGGCGATGGTCATCATGTGCGGCTTGAGGTCATAGAAATCGCTGCCGAACCACTCACCAGTACGGCCGAAACCGCAGATCACTTCATCAGCGATAAACAGGATGTCGTACTTGGCGAGGATTTCCTTGATGCGCGGCCAGTAGGTGGCTGGCGGTACGATCACGCCACCGGCGCCCTGGATCGGCTCGGCAATAAACGCACCCACGTTGTCCACGCCCAGCTCCAGAATTTTTTCTTCCAGCTGGTTGGCCGCCCACACGCCGAACTCTTCCGGGCTCATGTCGCCGCCTTCACCGAACCAGTACGGCTGGGCGATGTGGGTGATGCCCGGGATCGGCAGGTCGCCCTGCTCATGCATATAGGTCATGCCGCCCAGGCTGGCACCGGCCACGGTGGAGCCGTGATAGCCATTCTTGCGCGAGATAATGGTTTTCTTGTTCGGCTGGCCCTTGATCGCCCAGTAGTGGCGAACCATGCGCAACATGGTGTCGTTGCCTTCGGAGCCGGAACCGGTGAAGAACACGTGGTTCATGCCGGCGGGGGCGATGTCGGAAATGGCCTTGGCCAGTTCCAGCACCGGCGGGTGAGCGGTCTGGAAGAAGAGGTTGTAGTACGGCAGTTCTTTCATCTGCTTGGCGGCGGCGTCAGCCAGTTCATCGCGACCGTAACCGATCGCCACGCACCACAGGCCGGCCATGCCGTCGAGGATCTTGTTGCCTTCGCTGTCCCACAGGTAAACGCCGTGGGCTTTGGTGATGATCCGTGGGCCTTTCTCTTTCAATTGCTTGAAGTCGCTGAACGGCGCCAGGTGATGATCGCTGCTCAAGGCTTGCCATTCACGGGTTTGCGGGTTGTTGCTGGACATACCAATCTCCTAGACATTTCAGGTGAGGGCGCGCCGTTCCCACGGCGCGCCCGGCGCATCAGACGGCGAAGAGCAGGAATTCCCGCTCCCACGAACTGATCACGCGCTTGAAGTTTTCATGCTCGGCCCGCTTGACCGCGACGTAGCCTGTGATGAATTTTTGACCCAGGTATTTCTCGATGGTCTTGCTGTTTTCCATGCGTTCCAGGGCATCCTCGATGGTCAACGGCAGGCGCAGGTTGCGGCGCTCGTAACCACGGCCCACCACCGGCGCACTCGGGTTATGGCCTTCGACCATGCCGATGTAGCCGCACAGCAGGCTGGCGGCAATCGCCAGGTACGGGTTGGCGTCGGCGCCCGGCAGGCGGTTTTCCACGCGGCGGTTCTGCGGGCCGGCATCCGGCACACGCAGGCCGACGGTGCGGTTTTCTTCGCCCCACTCCACGTTCACCGGCGCCGAGGTGTCCGGCAGGAAGCGACGGAACGAGTTCACGTTGGGAGCGAACAGCGGCAGCAATTCAGGGATGAATTTCTGCAGGCCGCCAATGTGGTTGAGAAACAGCTGGCTCATGGTCCCGTCTTCATTGGAGAAGACGTTCTTGCCGGTGGCGATGTCGATGATGCTCTGGTGCAGGTGCATCGCGCTGCCGGGCTCGCCGGTCATCGGCTTGGCCATGAAGGTGGCGGCCACGTCGTGCTTGAGCGCGGCTTCGCGCATGGTGCGCTTGAACACCAGGATCTGGTCGGCCAGGGACAGCGCATCGCCGTGACGGAAGTTGATTTCCATCTGCGCGGTGCCGTCCTCGTGGATCAGCGTGTCGAGGTCCAGCTCCTGCAGCTCGCACCAGTCGTAGACGTCTTCGAACAAGGGGTCGAATTCGTTCGCCGCTTCTATAGAGAAGGATTGGCGACCGGTCTCCGGGCGACCGGAACGGCCGATCGGCGGTTGCAGCGGGAAGTCCGGGTCTTCGCAGCGTTTGGTCAGGTAGAACTCCATCTCCGGCGCCACGATGGGCTGCCAGCCGCGGTCGGCGTAGAGCTTGAGGACTTTCTTGAGCACGTTGCGCGGCGACAGCTCGATCGGGTTGCCTTGCTTGTCGTAGGTATCGTGGATCACCTGGGCGGTGGGCTCGATGGCCCAGGGCACCAGGAACACCGCGTTCTGGTCGGGGCGGCAGATCATGTCGATGTCGGCCGGGTCGAGCAATTCGTAATAGATGTCGTCTTCGACATAGTCGCCGGTCACGGTCTGCAACAGAACGCTCTCGGGCAGGCGCATGCCTTTTTCGGCGATGAACTTGTTGGTCGGCGAGATCTTGCCCCGGGTGATCCCCGTCAGGTCGCCAATCATGCATTCGACTTCTGTGATCTTGTGGTCTTTCAACCAATCGGTGAGCTGGTCGAGGTTGTTACTCATAAATGCCTCTGGGCTGGGTTTCCTGACATCCATTAAAAGGTCAGGCGTTGGTTGACGCAGCATCCGCGTCGTCTCTTCGTTCAGGGTAGGAGCTTACCTGCCATTTGCTGCAGCGTTGCATTCCTCAAGCCAAAGTCGTGCAGAATCATGAGCAGCACCTGGCGCAGGCACCGTTCACAGGCAAATTCGAGGGCAGCAAAGGGGCAAAGAAGAGGTCCGCCCAGGCGTCAAGAATATTGGCCGGGGCGCGGGCGTTCACACAGGATGAATGAACGGATGACAACGCCTGCGTGGAGCAGGCCGAGACGCCAAGTGGCGGCAGGAAACACATGAAGCACCCCGGTATTATTGCTGTTATGGGTTTGAATCGAGCTTAGCCTTGTTCATTTTTTTACACAACACCCCCGTAAAAAATACAACACGGCCCGCTCAAGCCTGCGAGTCCCAAGCCCTTCAAACCCAAAAAACCGCCCCAAAAAGCCCCAAAAAAGCCTTCGTGGCGCTTTTTTAGGGCAAAAAAGGCCTCGCTTGACTTCGGCATGCCGTTCGGGTTGACTGAAACCAGAAAAGATCAATGATTGATATTTTTAACAACAAAGGTGTTGCATCATGTCGGTACCCCCGCGTGCCGTTCAGCTTAACGAAGCGAACGCGTTCCTTAAGGATCATCCTGAGGTTCTGTACGTAGACCTTCTAATTGCGGATATGAATGGTGTGGTGCGCGGCAAGCGCATCGAACGCACCAGCCTCCACAAGGTTTACGAGAAGGGCATTAACCTGCCTGCCTCTTTATTTGCCCTGGATATCAACGGCTCTACGGTGGAAAGCACCGGCCTGGGCCTGGACATCGGTGATGCTGACCGAATCTGTTATCCGATCCCCGACACCCTGTGCAATGAACCCTGGCAAAAGCGCCCTACCGCGCAACTGCTGATGACCATGCACGAACTTGAAGGTGAACCTTTCTTCGCCGATCCGCGCGAAGTGCTCCGCCAAGTTGTAAGCAAATTTGACGACCTCGGTCTGACCATCTGCGCTGCCTTCGAACTCGAGTTCTACCTGATCGACCAGGAGAACGTGAACGGCCGCCCACAACCGCCCCGCTCGCCGATCTCCGGCAAACGCCCGCACTCGACACAGGTCTACCTGATCGACGACCTCGACGAATACGTCGACTGCCTCCAGGACATCCTGGAAGGTGCGAAAGAGCAAGGCATCCCGGCCGACGCCATCGTCAAGGAAAGTGCCCCGGCACAGTTCGAAGTGAACCTGCACCACGTGGCCGACCCGATCAAGGCCTGCGACTACGCGGTACTGCTCAAGCGCCTGATCAAGAACATCGCCTACGACCATGAGATGGACACCACCTTCATGGCCAAGCCTTACCCAGGCCAGGCAGGCAACGGTTTGCACGTACACATTTCGATCCTGGACAAGGACGGCAAGAATATCTTTGCCAGCGAGGATCCCGAGCAGAACGCCGCATTGCGTCACGCGATCGGCGGTGTGCTCGAGACCCTGCCCGCCCAAATGGCGTTCCTGTGCCCCAACGTCAACTCCTACCGTCGTTTTGGCGCACAGTTCTACGTGCCGAACTCGCCGTGCTGGGGTCTGGATAACCGCACCGTGGCGATTCGCGTACCGACCGGCTCGTCCGACGCCGTACGTATCGAGCACCGCGTGGCCGGCGCCGACGCCAACCCTTACCTGCTGATGGCTTCGGTCCTGGCAGGCGTGCACCACGGTCTGACCAACAAGATCGAACCCGGCGCACCGGTGGAAGGCAACAGCTACGAGCAGAACGAACAAAGCCTGCCGAACAACCTGCGTGATGCACTGCGTGAGTTGGACGACAGCGAGGTGATGGCCAAGTACATCGATCCTAAATACATCGATATCTTCGTCGCCTGTAAGGAAAGTGAGCTGGAAGAGTTCGAACACTCCATCTCCGACCTTGAGTACAACTGGTACCTGCATACCGTCTGACGGTTGTGGTGAGCAGGCTTGTCCTGCGTTGGGCTGCGAAGCGGTCCTGGAATGGGCGACTTGGTGTACCTGGTGCATCGGGTTCTGCTTGAAGGGGGCTGCTTCGCAGCCCAACGCAGGGCAAGCCTGCTCGCCACACTGGGTGTGCCTGTCTGTCTGCTTGGTCTGCCCTGTCTGCTTGGTGCCTGTTCGCTTGGTATGCCTGTCTGCTTGGTTGCTGCCTGCCTGGTTGACTGCATGCCACAACAGGCTCACTTGCCACACCTACACAGTCGCCTCACAGGTATGGATCATCCTTAAGCTCTGCGTACAATGCGCTCTGCCTTGTAGGAGACATCCATGACCACCCGCCCCGCCACCCTCGCAAACCCCGCGCCCGCAGCCAGGCACGGATCGACGCGATTCTCGATGCCGCCCGCACCCTGCTGGCCGCCGAAGGCGTGGCGAGTCTGTCGATCTACAGCGTGGCCGAGCGTGCGCAGATTCCACCGTCGTCGGTGTATCACTTTTTTGCGAGTGTGCCGGCGCTGCTCGAGGCGCTCACGGCAGACGTGCACGCAGCCTTCCGGGCGGCCATCCAGGCGCCCATCGAGCATGAGTCACTCCAGCACTGGCGTGACCTGTCCTGCATCGTCGAGCAACGCATGCTCACCATCTACAGCAACGACGCGGCAGCACGTCAGCTGATCCTCGCCCAGCACGGGTTGACCGAAGTGACCCAGGCGGACCGCCAGCATGATCTGGAGTTGGGGGATTTGATGCTCGAAGTATTCAATCGCCACTTCGAGGTGCCGACACTGCCCACGGACGTGGATGTGTTTGCCCTGGCGCTGGAGCTGAGCGACCGCGTGTACGCACGTTCGGTGCATCAGCATGGGCAGATCACTGCGCGCATGGCCGAGGAAGGCATGCGGGTGTTCGATGCCTATGTGGGCCTTTACCTGCCACCCTACCTGCCCAAACGATAAGTATTGCGTTGGCGGGGCCGGCCTTTTCGCCAGCAAACCCGCTCCCGCATTGACCGCATTCCTAGGTTGGAATGCCGTTAAATGTGGGAGCTGGCTTGCCTGCGATAGCGATTTCGAGGGTGCCAATCACAACTTGGCGATCGACACCTCGGTGGATTTCACGAAGGCAATCACTTCGCTGCCGATCACCAGCTCCAGCTCTTTGACCGAGCGCGTGGTGATCACCGAAGTGACGATGCCGGACGCGGTCTGTACGTCGATTTCCGACAGCACGTCGCCTTCGACGATTTCCTTGATGGTGCCTTTGAATTGGTTACGTACGTTGATGGCTTTAATAGTCATGCGATTTCTCCTGGGGTCGAAATAGCTGCAAGTTGTTAGCTACCAGCTGCAAGTCAAAGCACTTTGCTTTCCCTTGCAGCGTGAAGCTGAAAGCTTGCCGCTGCTTTATTGCGCCCAACGCAGTTGCGTAGGCAGCGGTGAAACAGGTTCGGGTTCCGGCGGCGTGCCGGGCAACGACAACACACGGTTCAATACTTCGGCTTCCAGCGCGGCCAGGCGATGTGAGCCCCGCACCCGTGGGCGCGGCAGGTCCACGATCAGGTCGAGACCGATTTCGCCGTCTTCGATCAGGATCACCCGGTCGGCAATCGCCACGGCTTCGCTGACATCGTGGGTCACCAGCAACACGGTGAAACCGTGCTTTTGCCAGAGGTTCTCGATCAATTGCTGCATCTCGATACGGGTCAGGGCATCCAGCGCACCCAGCGGCTCATCCAGCAGCAACAGGCGCGGTTGGTGGATCAGCGCACGGGCCAGGGCCACGCGTTGCTTCTGGCCACCGGACAAGGCCGCTGGCCATTCATTGGCACGTTCCGCCAGGCCCACCGCTTCCAGGGCTTCCAGCGCCTTGGGACGCCAGTTGCCCTTGAGGCCCAGGCCAACGTTGTCGATGATCTTTTTCCACGGGAGCAGACGCGGTTCCTGGAACATCAACCGCGTGTCCTCAATTGCCTCGCTCAGCGGCGCGGAACCGGCCAGCAGCTCGCCGCCGCTGGCTTTGTCCAGGCCGGCAAGCAAGCGCAGCAAAGTACTTTTACCGCAGCCGCTGCGGCCGACCACGGCCACGAACTGGCCGGCCGGAATGTGCAGGTCGATGTCCTTGAGCACTTCCCGCGCACCAAAGGCCTTGCGCAATTTGCGCACCGCCAGCGGGATACCCTTCAACAGGCGTGGAGGTTGTTGAGCGGTCATGCCGCACCTCCTTTATTCACTTGGTAAGCCGGGTGCCAACGCAGCCACACACGCTCCAGGCCGCGGGCGGCCAGGTCGGCGAGCTTGCCGAGGATGGCGTACATGACAATGGCCAGGACCACCACGTCGGTTTGCAGGAATTCGCGGGCGTTCATCGCCAGATAACCGATGCCGGAGCTGGCCGAGATGGTTTCCGCCACGATCAACGTCAGCCACATAAAGCCCAGTGCGAAACGCACGCCCACCAGGATCGAAGGCAACGCGCCCGGCAGGATCACTTGACGGAACAGGCTGAAGCCGGACAAACCATAGCTGCGCGACATTTCCACCAGCGCCGGATCGACGTTGCGGATGCCGTGGTAGGTGTTCAGGTAGATCGGGAACAGCGTGCCGAGGGCGACCAGGAAAATCTTCGCGGTTTCGTCGATGCCGAACCACAGGATCACCAGCGGGATCAGCGCCAGGTGCGGCACGTTGCGGATCATCTGCACCGAGCTGTCCAGCAGGCGCTCGCCCCACGTCGACAGGCCAGTGATAAAACCCAGGGCCAGGCCGATACTGCCGCCGATCACGAAGCCGAGGCCAGCACGCCAGCCACTGATGGCCAGGTGCGTCCAGATTTCGCCGCTGCGGACCAGGTTGATCCCGGCCTCAATCACCGCGCTCGGCGCCGGCAGAATGCGCGTCGACAACCAGCCCGCCGACACCGACAACTGCCACACCGCCAGCAAAAGAATCGGTAGCACCCACGGTGCCACGCGATGGCTCAATTTTTCAAAGTTCATGGCAGCGCCTCAACTCTGTGACGCAGCTTTGGGAAGGATGTCGTTGGCGACCATCTCGCCAAACGGGCTGACGTAACCGGCGCTTTTCGGCAGCTCGGGACGTTCGATATCCAGGTGGGGAAACAGCAGTTCCGCGACGCGATACGACTCTTCCAGGTGTGGGTAACCGGAGAAGATAAAGGTGTCGATGCCCAGTGCGGCGTATTCCTTCACGCGTTCCGCCACGGTTGGGCCATCGCCCACCAGCGCGGTGCCTGCACCGCCGCGTACCAGGCCGACGCCAGCCCACAGGTTGGGGCTGACTTCCAGGTTGTCACGGTTGCCGCCATGCAAGGCAGCCATGCGTTGCTGGCCGACGGAATCGAAGCGCGCCAGGGAGGCCTGGGCACGGGCGATGGTGTCGTCGTCCAGGTGGGAGATCAGTTTGTCGGCGGCTTTCCACGCCTCTTCGTTGGTTTCACGCACGATCACATGCAGGCGAATACCGAAGCGCACGGTGCGCCCCAGCTTCGCAGCCTTGGCCCGCACCTGCGCGATTTTTTCCGCGACAGCTGCCGGCGGCTCACCCCAGGTCAGCACCATTTCCACTTGTTCGGCTGCCAGGTCCTGGGCCGCTTCGGAGGAACCGCCGAAGTACAGTGGCGGACGCGGCTGCTGGATCGGCGGGTAGAGCAATTTCGCGCCTTTGACACTGATGTGCTCGCCGTCGTAATCGACGGTTTCGCCTTCCAGCACACGCCGCCAGATCCGCGTGAATTCCACCGAGGCCTGGTAGCGCTCTTCATGGCTCAAGAATAAACCGTCGCCGGCCAACTCTTCCGGATCACCGCCCGTCACCAGGTTGAACAGTGCACGGCCACCGGACAGGCGATCCAGGGTCGCGGCCTGGCGCGCGGCCACCGTCGGGGAAATGATCCCGGGGCGCAGTGCGACAAGGAATTTCAAACGCTGGGTCACCGGAATCAGCGAAGCCGCCACCAGCCACGAATCTTCGCAGGAGCGACCGGTAGGGATCAGCACCCCACCGAACCCGAGGCGGTCCGCCGCCTGGGCCACTTGCTGCAGATAACCGTGATCAACGGCGCGAGCGCCTTCGGCGGTGCCAAGGTAATGGCCGTCGCCGTGGGTAGGCAGGAACCAGAAAATATTGAGGCTCATGGAGTTGTCTCCTGAAGAAGTCGGATTACGGCGCTTTGGCCACAGTGGCAGGTGGCGTCCAGATCACGTCCTTGATGCTCAAGGGTTTGGGGATCAATTTGAGTTGGTAGAAGCTGTCGGCGATTTTCTGTTGGGCCGCCACCACCTCCGGCGTCAGGAAATGCGCACCGTAGCCTTGGCGTTTCACCGAGGTCAGGGTGATGTCAGCCGGCAGGCCGAGCAGCGGCGCCACTTGTTCAGTGACTTCCTGCGGGTTGGCCTTGGACCATTCGCCCACGGCGCGCACTTCTTCAATCAGCGCCTTGACCACTTCAGGGTGTTTTTCGGCGTAGGGCTTGGTCGCCAGGTAGAACTGATGGTTGTCGGCGATGCCGGTACCGTCACGCAGGGTGCGCGCTTGCAGCTGTTTCTCGGCGGCCGCCTGGTAGGGGTCCCAGATCACCCACGCATCGACACTGCCACGCTCGAACGCGGCACGCGCATCGGCGGGCGGCAGGAAGACGGTCTGCACGTCGGTGTATTTGAGGCCGGCATCTTCCAGCGCACGCACCAGCAGGTAGTGCACGTTGGAGCCTTTGTTCAGCACGATTTTCTTGCCCTTGAGCTCGGCCACCGATTTGATCGTCGAATCTTTCGGCACCAGGATCGCTTCACTGGTCGGCGCTGGAGGCTCATAGGCCACGTAGACCAGATCGGCACCGGCCGCCTGGGCGAACACTGGTGGGGTTTCGCCCGTGACGCCAAAGTCGATCGAGCCGACGTTCAGGCCTTCGAGCAATTGCGGGCCGCCGGGAAACTCGGTCCACTGCACCTGCACGCCCTCGGCGGCCAGGCGTTTTTCCAGGGTGCCCTTGGCCTTGAGCAGCACCAGGGTGCCGTATTTCTGGTAACCGATACGCAAGGTTTCGGCAGCCTGGGCTTGAACCATGGCGCCGAAGGACACAGCCGCAGCAAACAGTGCGACCAGACCACGACGCAAGATGACAGTGCGCATGGCGCTCTCTCCAAATAGTGCGATTAGGGGGTTGGCTGCACCTGCTTGGCCGTTGGCGGCTGAGTAAGGTGAGTACTTCTAAATGGCTGGCTGAGGCTCAGATGCTCCAGCGAGCACTCAACAAACGTTCATTCAACACATGGGGGTCAAGCGGTTTCGGGCGACGGGCCATGGCGCCGTACAGCGTCTCCAGGGCCTCGTGCAAACGGTGTTCGAGCACAGGCACCAGTTGTGCCTGGGCACTGCCTTCGCCATAGGCGATCTGGCTGTCTTCGGCAAAGATGCCGTGAAGCAATTCCTGCGCCTTGAGGGCCGACAAAACCGGCTTCAAGGCGTAATCCACCGCCAGCATGTGGGCGATGCTGCCGCCGGTAGCCATCGGCAACACAATCTTGTGAGCCAGGGCGCGTTCGGGCAGCAGGTCGAGCACGGTCTTCAGCGCGCCCGAGAACGACGCCTTGTACACCGGCGTGGCGATCACCAGGCCATCGGCGTTGGCCACCTGCTGCAACAGGTCAATGACCTTGGGACTGTCGAAGCGCGCGTGCAGCAAGTCTTCAGCCGGGAAGTCCCGTATCTGGTAACTCACCACTTCCACCCCTTTGTCTTGCAACCACTGACGGGTTTTATCCAGCAAGACCCCGGAGCGGGAACGCTGGCTGGGACTGCCTCCAAGTGTTACGACCAACATGCAGGAATTCCTTGAGCAGGTGTCGGCGGTTCGCTGTGTGACGATGGCGCCAAGATGGAACAGACCTTATCAGCAGATTTATATATCTTTAAATCTTATTTTTTCATGTGTTTATTCTTTAAATGCATATGAGAGTTATCAAATCCCAGGCGAAAAAAAGGCCGTCGAAACGGCCTGAAAACCCTTGCTATGTGAGTCGTCGGAACTATTGCTATCGCCGGCAAGCCAGCTCCTACAAATGGAATGCGATCACCTGCAGGAACCGGCTCGCCGGCGATGGCGGTGTCAGCCTTAACGATTAGGCTGAGGGGTAAGGCGCAGATACGGCTTCACCGCCCGGTAACCCTTCGGAAAGCGCTTCTTGATTTCTTCCTCGTCCTTGAGCGAAGGCACGATCACCACTTCATCACCGTCCTGCCAGTTGGCGGGGGTGGCGACCTTGTGGTTGTCGGTCAGCTGCAACGAGTCGATGACCCGCAGGATTTCGTGGAAGTTGCGGCCGGTGCTGGCCGGGTAGGTGATGGTCAGGCGAATCTTTTTGTTCGGATCGATCACGAACAGGGAGCGCACGGTGAGGGTGTCACTGGCGTTCGGGTGGATCAGGTCATAAAGGTCCGACACCTTGCGATCGGCATCCGCCAGGATCGGGAAGTTGACGATGGTGTTCTGGGTTTCGTTGATGTCTTCGATCCACTTGTGGTGCGAGTCCACCGGGTCTACGGACAGGGCGATGGCCTTGACGCCGCGCTTGGCGAACTCATCCTTGAGCTTGGCAGTGAAGCCCAGCTCGGTGGTGCACACCGGGGTGAAGTCCGCCGGGTGGGAAAACAACACACCCCAGCTATCGCCCAGCCATTCGTGGAAACGAATCTTGCCGGCGCTGGAATCCTGTTCGAAGTCGGGGGCGATATCGCCCAGTCTTAGGCTCATGGTGTGGCTCCTGGTGAGTGCTTATGGAGCCCACTGTGCATGGATTGACGATTATTTAAAAAGAATAAATATCGATTTATCTAGACGATAAAGGAATATTAAAAATCTGTTCATTGGACGCCGCAACGGGCGAGGAGCAACATCCGCTTCAAGGTTCGAGAAGGCCTTGAGACGCTGTAAAAAGAGGGGTTCAGGAAGGGCCTGCGGGGGTTTGGCCCGACTTGAAACGCAAGACACCTTGCCCGGCGTAGCGCCGGGCAAGGTTTACAGTCTTACTACAGCTTCACGCTACTAGAACAGTGGCAGCGAGTAGCTGACGATCAGGCGGTTTTCGTCCTGGTTACGCTGGCCAGGAATGTCGTTGCGCCACATGGCGTTTTTCCATGCCACACCGACGTTCTTCAGCGGACCTTCTGGTACGACGTAGGCAACAGTGATGTCACGTTCCCACTCGTTCCCGCCGTCGCCATTGACAGCACGTTGCGGCCGGGTCGAACCGACGTTACCGCGGGTGTCGATATTGTCACCACGCAGGTAGACCACACCGGCGGTCAAACCTGGTACGCCAACCTTGGCGAAGTCGTAGGCGTAGCGAGCTTGCCAGGTACGTTCACCGGCACGGGCGAACTTGGCAATCTGCATGTCGGTGGTCAGGTAAGCCGACGAACCGTCGCCTTGGTTCAACCAAGGGAAGTCACTGTTACCGTTACTGACCTGGTAACCACCACCGAAGGTGTGACCACCCAGGGTGTACAGGAACAAGCCACTGTACAGGTTGTTGTCGACCTTACCTTTGGTGATGGTCGCACCGGCGGCATTGGTGCCGTAGTCACCTGTGGTGTAGTAGTTCGCGTCGTGGCCGTTGGCGCCATCGTCGCGGCTATTGAAATAGCGCAGGTCGGTTTTCAGCACGCCAGGACCGATTGCCCAGTTGTGCAGCAAGCCCAGGAAGTGCTGTTTGTAGAACTGATCCAGATTGCCGTAGTAGTACTGGGCAGTCAGGTCTTTGGTGATTTTGTAGTCGCCACCAGCGTAGTAGAACTTGTTGCTGTCACGGCCAGCGGCTGTACGGCCGTTGGCACCTGCGATAGACAGGTTCTCGACGTTGCTGGAGTTACGACCCTTGACCTTCTCGATCTGACCGGCAACCAGCGTCAGGTCTTTGATGTCGTTCGTGGTGATCTGGCCGCCCTGGAAGGTTTGCGGCAGCAGACGACCATCGTTGGTCACGATAACCGGCAGCTTGGGTTGCAGAGTACCCAGCTTCAGTTCGGTTTGAGAGATCTTCGCCTTGGCGGTCAGGCCCAGGCTGGAGTAGTTGTCAACAGCTTCGCCGTTGGACTTGCTCGGGAAAACCGTGCCGCCGTAAGAACCGGCGTTGCCAGTCGAACGAGCAGTGGCGCCGTTGGTGCCGCCACCCGAATCCAGGCGCACGCCCAGCAGGCCGATAGCGTCAAGACCGAAGCCTACGGTGCCTTGGGTATAACCGGAGATGAAACGCAGGTCGAAGGCTTGACCCCATTCTTCTTGCTTGCTCTGCGCACCGGCCGCCTTGGTAGCGTCATCACGGTTATCGGTGTTGATGTAGAAGTTACGCAGCCCCAGTGTTGCCTTGCTATCTTCGATGAAACCGGCGGAGTTTGCCTGTTGGGCAATCGCAGCTACAGCCACGGCCAACGCCAATGTTGACTTCTTCATGTACCGCTCCTCTCATTTCTAATTTTTGTATTTCTTTGGTCTCGGGTCTGACGCCCTCGATCCACAGATGCGCGATTAGCGCCAGATAGTGACTACCAAGTCAATCGTAACCTTGTGTGTCTACTACCTTCGTCTAATCGCAGTTAATTTGGTCCCTGCAGGGTAATGAGTTTTTCATACACCCAAAAAGAATTGTTTCATTCTTTTTCATACGATTCGGGAATAAGACTTTCCATGGCGCGAACGGGTCAGCATAGACGAGCCGCTCCATAAGCTAATTCCCAAAGGGTATTTGTTAGCGCTTTTTTAGATCGATTAGTGTGGCCGTACCGTTTCATACGTCACCCACGATCAAAAAGGCGACGCCATCATGGCCAAAGGCACATCCTCCCGTCAATTTGTTACAGTTTTTGTGTCACTAATACTTTCTTTTGGTGTCAAAGCCGCCGATTTAACCGTCGGCTACCAAACGGGTATCGATCCCAGCAAAGTCCCGCAGGCCGATGGCCTCTATGAAAAGGCCATTGGCGAGAAAATTGCGTGGCGTCGATTCAACAGCGGGCCGGAAGTCGTCACCGCGATCGCCTCGGGTGATGTGCAAATCGGCAACCTCGGTTCCAGCCCCCTCGCCGCAGCTGCATCGCGCAATCTACCGATCGTCGCGTTTATCGTATCGGCGCAGATCAATACTTCTGAAGCATTGGTGGTGCGCAACGGCAGCGGCATCGACAAACCCGAAGACCTGGTCGGCAAGACCATCGCCACGCCCTTTGTCTCCACCTCTCATTACAGCCTGCTCGGTGCATTGAAGCATTGGGGGCTGGACACCCAGAAAGTCAAAGTGGTGAACCTGCAACCCGCCGAAATTGCCGCCGCGTGGAAACGGGGTGATATCGACGGCGCTTTTGTCTGGTCACCTGCGCTCGGAGAGATCCGCAAGACCGGCAAGACCCTGACAGACGCGGCCCAGGTGGGTCAGTGGGGCGCACCGACGTTTGAGGTGTGGGTAGCACGCAAGGATTTTGCGCAAAAACATCCTGACGTAGTGGCCAGGTTTGCCAAGGTCACACTGGACTCTTTCGCTGACTACGCCGCCCATAAAGATGCCTGGACAGTGGACTCCGAGCCGGTACAGAAAATCGCCAAACTGACAGGTTCAAACGCCGCCGACATTCCAGAGCTGTTGGCCGGTACCACCTTCCCGGACGCCAAGGCGCAGCAGACCGACGCACTGCTCAAAGGCGGCACGGCGAAGGCGATTGGAGAGACGGCGAAGTTCTTGAAGGAACAAGGCAAGGTCGAGACAGTGCTGCCGGACTATTCGGCCTTTGTGACCGACCAATTCATCAAGCCCTGACCCTGTAGGAGCCGGCTTGCCGGCTCCTACAGAATGGGGGTTACAGCGCCTTTTCGAAGATCTTCGAATTACGCTGGTAGTTGTACAGCGACGCTCGTGCCGACGGCAGGCGATCAACACTGCTCGGCACGAAGCCCCGCTCGCGGAACCAGTGGGCAGTGCGCGTGGTAAGCACGAACAAGGTCTTCAAACCCTGGGCCCGCGCACGAGTTTCGATGCGTTCGAGCAGCTCATCACCGCGCCCGCCGTGGCGGTATTCCGGGTTCACCGCCAGGCACGCCAGCTCACCTGCATCCGAATCCGCGATCTGATACAGCGCCGCACAGGCGATGATCATGCCTTCGCGCTCGACCACACTGAATTGCTCGATCTCACGCTCCAGCACTTCGCGTGAACGACGCACCAGGATGCCCTGCTCTTCCAGCGGGCTGATCAGGTCCAGCAAGCCACCGACGTCTTCAATCGCCGCCTCGCGGACCAGCTCGAATTGTTCCTGGGCCACCAGCGTACCGCCGCCGTCCCGGGTGAACAGTTCGGTAAGCAGCGCGCCGTCTTCGGCGTAACTGACGATATGGCTGCGCCCGACGCCGCCACGGCAAGCCTCGGCGGCGGCATCCAACAGCTCGGCCTGGTAGTTGCTGCCCAGGCGTTGCAGGTGCGCCGGCACTTGCTGCGGACGCAGCTCGCGGACCAGGCGGCCATTTTCATCGATCAGGCCGAGGTCGGCGCCGAACAGCAACAGCTTGTCGGCCCCCAGGTCGATGGCGGCGCGAGTGGCGACGTCTTCGCAGGCCAGGTTGAAGATCTCACCCGTCGGCGAATAGCCCAGCGGCGACAGCAACACGATGGAGCGCTCGTCCAGCAGGCGATTGATGCCCTTGCGGTCGACGCGGCGCACTTCGCCGGTGTGGTGGTAATCCACGCCTTCGAGCACGCCGATAGGTCGTGCGGTCACCAGGTTGCCGCTGGCCACCCGCAGGCGCGAGCCCTGCATCGGCGACGAGGCCATGTCCATGGAAAGGCGCGCTTCGATGGCGATGCGCAGGTGGCCGACCGCGTCGATCACACACTCCAGGGTTGCGGCATCGGTGATGCGCAGGCCTTCGTGGTAAGCCGGGGTCAGGCCGCGCGCCTCAAGGCGCGCTTCGATCTGAGGGCGCGAACCGTGCACCAGCACTAGGCGCACGCCGAGGCTGTGCAGCAGCACCAGGTCGTGGACGATATTGCCGAAGTTCGGATGTTCCACACCGTCGCCAGGCAGCATGACCACGAAGGTGCAGTCCCGGTGAGCATTGATGTAGGGCGAAGCGTGACGAAGCCAATTGACGTATTCGGGCATAAAACCTGGGCCTGTAATAAAAAGCAGCCGAAAAAGGATGAATCGTGAAAACGCACAGCGGGCTGATGGTTATCGTCGGAACAGGCTTGGCGACACGCTCGCTCTCCTTCTAAGTACGAACTGGCAAGGGTTAATTTATGCAGGTTTCAGGCAGTAATGTTCGATCAATTCACGCAATAGACGCACTGTAGGCGTCAAGCGTGACATTTCGAGGTACTCGCCCGGCTGGTGGGCGCAGGCGATATCGCCAGGGCCGAGCACCAGGGTTTCACAACCAAGGCGCTGAAGATAAGGCGCTTCCGTGCCGAACGCTACTGCTTCGGCACGATGACCGGTCAATCGTTCCGCAACCCGCACCAACTCGGCGTCTTCGGCTTGCTCGAACGGCGGCACTTCGGGGAACAACGGCGCATAGTCGATCTTGACCTTGTGGCGCTCGGCCAAGGGTTCGAGCTTCTGCCGGATCGCGGCGCGCAGCACCTGCGGGTCCATGCCGGGCAATGGCCGCAGGTCGAATTCCAGGGAGCACTGGCCGCAGATACGGTTGGGGTTGTCGCCGCCATGAATGCAGCCGAAGTTCATGGTCGGCTGCGGTACGCTGAATTGCGGGTTGCGGTACTCGCGCTGCCAGGCCAGGCGCAGGCCGCGCAGTTCGCCGATGGCGTCATGCATGGCCTCCAGGGCACTGTGGCCCAGGCTCGGATCCGACGAATGGCCGCTCTGGCCGAGGATGTCGATGCGCTCCATCATCACGCCTTTGTGCAGGCGGATCGGCTTGAGGCCGGTAGGCTCGCCGATCACCGCCGCACGGCCCAACGGGCGACCTGCCTCGGCCAGCGCGCGAGCGCCGGACATGGAGCTTTCTTCATCACAGGTGGCCAGGATCAGCAACGGCTGCTTGAACGGCTGATCGAGCAACGGCAACACGGCCTCAATCGCCAGCGCGAAAAAACCCTTCATGTCGCAGCTGCCCAGTCCTACCCAGCGGCCGTCGACTTCCGTCAGCTTGAGCGGATCGGTCTTCCACAACGCAGCGTCATACGGAACGGTATCGCTATGGCCGGCCAGCACCAGGCCGCCGGGGCCACTGCCGAAGCTGGCGAGCAGGTTGAATTTGCCGGGGCTGACCTGCTCGATGTCGATGGCGAAACCCAGGTCGCCCAACCAACCGGCGAGCAAATCGATGACCGGTCGGTTGGTCTGGTCGAGAGACGCTTGGGTACAACTGACCGAAGGCGCGGCAATCAGCGCGGCGAACTGCTCTTTCATGGACGGTAATGGCATGCGCGGCCTCTCAACTTCCCGGATGAGCCCCACTATAGAGCCATCTGCACGACACAATAAACCGTTGCGGCGCGTTGCCGGGCTCAGTCCTGTACACTGCACGGCCTTGGCAGCCACTCTTTTCCCCGGCTGCGCTCCCGATCCTGGATTTTCCGGCCATGCAGAAAGAAACCGAAATCAAGCTCCGCGTCAGCCGCGAAACACTCGCCGCGCTGCGTGAGCACCCGCTACTGAAAAAACGCAACAAAAGTGGCTGGGAACGCCGTGAGTTGATGAACCAGTACTTCGACACCCCCGAACGCGACCTGGCCCAGGCCAAGGTCGCGCTGCGCCTGCGCAAGGACGGTGACGACGTGATCCAGACCCTCAAGACCCGTGGCCAGAGCGTCGCCGGTTTGTCGGAACGTAACGAGTACAACTGGGAATTGCCCAAAGCCAAGCTCGACGTGAAGAAGCTCGACGGCGACTGCTGGCCCGAGCAACTGGCCGAGCTGGATAAAAAGACCCTCAAGCCAATCTTCACCACTGACTTCGTGCGTGAACGCGCCGAAATCGCCTGGGGCCGAGGCAAGGCCAAAGTCGTGATCGAAGCGGCCCTGGACCTCGGCCATGTGGTGGTCGGCAAGCAGAAAGAAGAAATCTGCGAGCTTGAACTGGAACTGCGCGAAGGCGAACCGGCGGCCCTGCTGGAACTGGCCGCCGAGTTGGCCGCCACCCTCGCACTGATGCCGTGCGACATCAGCAAGGCCGAGCGCGGCTACCGCCTGTACGACGCCAGCAGCTACTCCCTGAGCCTGCCGGCGCCGCAGCTGCACGCCGAAATGCCGTTGGATGACGCGTTCGCCGCGATCATGTGGCACCTGTTGGGCAGCAGCCAGCGCCTGGCCGAGCAATACCGTTTCAATGGCCACTGGCGCCTGTTGCAGGACTGGGTCGACAACCTCGGCGAACTGCGTGCCCTGATCGGCAGCCTCGGCCAGGCCGCACCGCGTCAATCCACCAGCGAACTGCGCAGCGCACTGGATGCCCTGCTGGAAGACTGGCGCCCGCTGGTGCAGGCCGGTGACGACGATGAAGACATTCGCAAAGCCGCGCCGGAGCAGTTCATCGAAGAATTGGACGACGTGCGCTGGGGCCTGTTCTCACTGAACGCTTCGCGCTGGCTGCTGGCGCGTGCCTGGACGGCCGATCGCAATGTGCGTGGCAACCGCCAGGGCGCCGCGCAAATCACCAACTGGCTGCCGCGCCTGCTCGCCGACGATGCCGTCGCCCTGCAACTGCCGCGCTACCAGCAGCAACCGGAAGACCTCGCCGAGCAACTGCCGCGTATCGAACGCATCCAGGCCTGGCTGCATCATGCCCGCCAGGTGGTAGACATTCCGGAACTGGACCGTCTGTACGGTGAGCTGAACAAGCTGGTGCAACTGGCCAACCAGCCGATCACCGATGAATCGCTGGATGCGCGCATGCACCAGGCGATTGCGGTGTATCAGAACCGCGCGTGGAAGACCCTGCTGCGTCTGTAAGCGCTATCGCCAGCAAGCCGGCGCCTGCATTGGCATGCATTCCCTTGCGGGAGCCGGGCTTGGCCGCGATGCGGCCGGCTCGGTCAGCGCAGGACCGGCAGGCTGGTGGTCGACTTGATCTCGGATAACGCGACGATCGAGTTGACCTCCTGGATCCCCGGCACCATCGACAGCTTTTCGAAGAAAAACCGCTCGTACGCCTCAATATCCGCCGTCACGATGCGCAACAGAAAATCCACCGCCCCCATCAGCACATAGCACTCCAGCACTTCCGGAAACCCGCGAATCGCCTCGGTGAACTCTGTGAAGTTGGACCGCCCGTGGGCGTTGAGTTTGATCTCGGCGAAAATCTGCGTGTTGAGGCCGATCTTCTTGCGATCCAGCAGGGTGACCTGGCCACGGATCACGCCCTCCTCCTTGAGCCGCTGGATACGCCGCCAGCACGGCGACTGGGACAGGCCGACCTGCTCGGCGATCTGCGCGCTGGAAAGCGAGGCATCCTCTTGCAGCAGGGCCAGGATGCGGCGGTCGTAGGCGTCCAATTCGCCGTGCATAAAAATACCTGTTCTGATGCTTATCTTGAATTGATTGAGTTTATTAATCGTCAATTACGCCCATCTTAGATAAGAAATCTCCGGTGGCGAATGTAAAAATTTCTCCAGTCGAATCTGGAGAGTCCGCATGCACGCCGTCGAAACCACCCACCCTGCCACCCGCGTCGATGCATGGGCCGTCAGCAGCGCCCATTGCCAGGCGCATTATCAGATCGTTGCCGAGGCTGAACCCGATGTGGTGTGCCGGGTACTCAACTATTTCGCCCTGCAGTTCCTCACCCCCGCGCAGGTGTCGGTGAACCGCGAGGCAGACCTGCTGTACATCGAAATCGTCATGGATGGCCTGAGCTGGCACCGCGCCCAAGTGATCGGTGAAAAGATTCGAAACCTGATCAGCGTGTGCTCGCTGCACGTGGACCAAGCCGACTGCATAGGGGCTCAGGCGCTGGTGGCAGCGATTCGGTAAAAGGCTGCAATACACGCGGGGAGGAAGATATCCAGGCGCTGGCTAGCGTGTAGCTTACATCCGCTGCCAGCCAGGAAACCCGTATGCCCCTTGACCGTCGATTGGAACTGCATCAACTGCTGCCGGCATTGGTCGACGATGGGCTGGTCACACCCGAGGTGGCGCAACGGTTGGCGACCCTGCCGGCCAGTCATAGCCGGCATCCACTGGAATGCATCGCTGCCGAAGGCCCCTGCCTGGAAACCCTGACCCAGTGGCTGGCCGAGCATGTCGGGCAAGCGTATCTGCGCATTGACCCGCTGAAGATCGACGTGGCGACGGTTGTGCCGCTGATGTCCTACGCCTTCGCCCAACGCCACGCCATCCTGGCGGTCGCGGTGGATGCGCAGACCGTCACGGTCGCCAGCGCCCAGCCCTATATCACCAGTTGGGAGGCGGGACTTGCCCAAGTGCTCAAGCGCTCGATCCAGCGCAGGGTGGCCAACCCGCAAGAGATCCAACGCTGCATCGGCGAGTTTTATCGGTTGGCGAAGTCCGTCAGTGGCGCAGAGCAAAAGGTCGCGACGCCCGGCACTGCAGACCTGCTCAACCTCGGTGCCAGTGACCAGGAGGCAGATGCCAATGACGCGCATATCGTCAATATCGTCGACTGGCTGTTGCAGTACGCATTCGGCCAACGGGCCAGTGATATCCATGTCGAACCGTGCCGCGACCAGGGCCGGGTGCGCTTTCGCATCGACGGGCTGTTGCACGACGTTTATCAGTTTCCACCCCAGGTCACGATGGCGGTGGTCAGCCGCTTGAAAAGCCTGGGCCGCATGAACGTGGCGGACAAACGCAAACCCCAGGACGGTCGGATCAAGACCAAGAGCCCGACAGGTGCAGAAGTTGAGCTGCGCCTCTCGACCTTGCCCACCGCGTTTGGAGAGAAACTGGTGATGCGGATTTTCGACCCGCAGGTGCTGCTCAGGGATTTTGACCAATTGGGCCTTTCCAGCGACGACCAGCAACGCTGGCAGGCCATGACCCGCCAGGCCAATGGCATCATCCTGGTGACCGGGCCGACCGGCTCAGGCAAGACCAGCACCCTTTACACCACGCTCAAGCAACTGGCGACCCGCGAGGTCAACCTGTGCACCGTGGAAGACCCGATCGAGATGGTTGAGCCTTCGTTCAACCAGATGCAGGTGCAGCACAGCATCGGCCTGACCTTCGCCAGCGGCATCCGCGCCCTGCTGCGCCAGGACCCGGACATCATCATGATCGGCGAGATTCGCGACCAGGAAACCGCAGAAATGGCGATCCAGGCTGCGCTGACCGGACATCTCGTGCTGTCGACTTTGCATACCAACGATGCACCGGGTGCCATCAGCCGCCTGCAGGAACTGGGAATTGCTCATTATTTGATCAAGGCTACGCTACTGGGAGTCATGGCGCAGCGCCTGGTGCGCCTGTTATGCCCTCACTGCAAGCGCGCCATGGATGACACCCACGAGGCCAGCGGTTGTGTGGAGTGCCGGCACAGCGGCTACCGCGGCCGTGCCGGGGTCTACGAGGTGATGGTCATGACTGAACACCTCAAGGCCCTGATCACGCCCGGCGCCGATGTGCACGCCCTGCGTCAGGCGGCCATTGCCCAGGGCATGTGCAGCTTGCGCATGGCCGGCATGCACAAGGTAAAGGCGGGGCTCACCTCGCTCGCAGAAGTATTACGGGTAACGCCTGGGGATTCGGTAACAAATCCTTTGCTGGTTGCGCGGTGAAAGCGTCTTTATCGGTCACAACCCCGTTACAATCGGCCGACTGTCGTTTTACTGACATTCTTAGATAAGGAATCGCTATGCAGATCGGAACCGTACTGCTTCTTTTCGTAGGGTTGGCCATCGCCATCCTCTTCATGGGTTTCAAGGTAGTGCCCCAAGGCTACCAGTGGACGGTCGAGCGCTTTGGCCGCTACACCAACACCCTCAAGCCCGGCCTGAACATCATCATCCCGGTCATGGACCGCATCGGTCGCAAGATCAACGTGATGGAAAGCGTGCTGGATATCCCGCCGCAGGAAGTGATCACCGCCGACAACGCCACCGTGCAGATCGACGCCGTGTGCTTCTTCCAGGTGGTCAATACCGCCCAGGCCGCCTACGAGGTCAACAACCTCGAGCACGCCATCCGCAACCTGCTGCAAACCAATATCCGAACGGTGCTCGGCTCGATGGAGCTGGATGCGATGCTCAGCCAGCGTGACGGCATCAACGAAAAACTGCTGAAAACCGTGGATGAAGCCACCGCCCCCTGGGGTATCAAGATCACCCGTATCGAGATCAAGGACATCAGCCCGCCCGCCGACCTGATGGCTGCCATGTCCGGCCAGATGAAAGCCGAGCGGATCAAGCGTGCGCAAATCCTCGAGGCCGAAGGCCTGCGGGCATCGGCGATCCTGACCGCCGAAGGCAAGAAGCAGGCGCAGATCCTCGAAGCCGAAGGTAGCCGTCAGGCGGCCTTCCTTGAGTCCGAGGCCCGCGAGCGCCAGGCCGAAGCCGAAGCGCGCGCCACCCAGGTGGTGTCGGAGGCGATCGCATCGGGCAACGTGCAGGCGGTCAACTACTTCGTCGCGCAAAAATACATCGACGCCCTGGGCAAGCTGGCTTCGGCCAACAACAGCAAGGTCATCCTGATGCCGCTGGAAGCCAGCCAAGTAATCGGCGCGGTCGGCGGTATCGGTGAGATCGTCAAGGCAACGTTCGACAGCAAGAAAGGCTGAGGCCATCGCCATGTGGGATTTCCTGCTGAATTTGTCATTCTGGGATTGGCTGGCGCTCGGCACCGTGCTGTTGATACTCGAAGTGTTCGGCGCTGGTGGCTACCTGCTGTGGATGGGCATCGCAGCAGCCGCAGTCGGCGTGATCAAGTTCCTGGTCCCGCCCTTGGGACTGGAATGGCAGCTGCTGCTGTTCGCCGTATTGTCGATCCTCACGGCGGTGTATTGGTGGAAACGCCAGCGCAGCAGCGCCAAGGTCAGTGACCAACCAGGGCTGAACGAACGTGGCTCCGAGCTGGTCGGGCGCACCTTTGTGGTGCATCAGGCGATTGTCGAGGGTCGCGGCAAGGTAAAAGTCGGCGATGGCGTGTGGATGGTCACCGGTCCCGACAGCCCTGTAGGCGCTCACGTACGGGTAATTGGTCGGGAAGGTGCAGTATTGAAGGTTGAAACTGTTTAGTCAGTGATGGAACTCGGCTGGGCTTACTACAATCATAAAGTACAGATAACCCACCCGGAGTCACCCATCATGCGTCTCAAATATGCTGTCGCAACCCTTGCTGTGCTTTCCCTCCCTGTCGGTTCAGCCATGGCCGACAGCTTCTGGCGCAATGTCATCTCGTCGGGCGCCACCACCGGCTCGACGTACCTGACTTTCAAGGACCACAAGCTGGTGGTCGCCGCACAAGACGACGCCGGCAGCTTTGTTGCCAGCGACGGCGGCATCCGTGGCCCATACCTGGAAGCTGCGATGCAGAAAGTCCGCGCCGATAACCCTGGCCTGCAGGCCACGGACATGGAGCTGGCCAACGCCATCCTCGCGAAAAACGCTGTCACCGAGTGATTTTCACTCCCTGAAGAATGCCGCTGATAAAGCGGCATTTTTTTGCCCGTGACACGACGATTCATTCACGGATGACAGGCTATATTCAGTCTAGCCGTGCAACCATGCCGGTACTGATACCTTGCCTACTCATCGCCAATCTGAAACGGATGCCTTCGTCGTCATGAGCCAACAGCCTTTTCTGCCATTTTCCAAACCCACCATCGATGAAGCCACCATCTCGGCGGTGGGCGATGTATTGCGCTCGGGCTGGATCACCAGCGGGCCAAAAGTGCAGGCATTCGAGGCGCAGCTGTCGGAATACTTTGGCGGTCGCCCGGTGCGTACGTTCAACTCGGGCACCTGCACCATGGAGATAGCCCTGCGCATCGCGGGCATCGGCCCAGGTGATGAAGTCATCACCACGCCGATATCCTGGGTTGCCACGGCCAACGTGATCCTGGAAGTGGGCGCCACGCCGGTGTTCGCCGACATCGACCCGGTCACTCGCAATATCGACCTGGCCCAGGTCGAAGCAGCGATTACCCCGCGTACCAAGGCGATCATCCCGGTGTACCTCGCCGGTCTGCCGCTGGATATGCCGATGCTCTATGCCCTGGCTAACAAGTACAACTTGCGCATCATTGAAGACGCGGCCCAGGCGCTGGGTTCCAGCTGGGATGGCGAGCGCATTGGGGCCACGGGTGACTTCGTGTCGTTCAGCTTCCAGGCCAACAAGAACATCACCTCCTCCGAGGGCGGTTGTCTGGTGCTGAATAACGCTGAAGAAGCGCGCCTGGCAGAAAAATATCGCCTGCAGGGCGTCACCCGCACGGGTTTCGACGGACTCGATGTGGATGTGCTGGGCGGCAAGTTCAACATGACCGATATCGCCGCCGCCATCGGCTTGGGGCAGTTCGCGCATATCGAGAAGATCACCGCCCATCGCCAGAATCTGGCGCGACACTACTTCAAGTGCTTTGGCAGCGACTTCGAGGAAAAGTATGGCGCGCAATTGCCGCCGGCGGACTTCGAGAACAGTAACTGGCACCTGTTCCAGCTGGTGCTGCCGGAGCGTCAGGACGGCCTGCCCGCCCGCGCGACCTTCATGGAGCAGATGCAAGCCCATGGCGTCGGCATTGGCTATCACTACCCGCCGATCCACCTGCTGAGCCTGTATCGGGCGCAGGGATTCAAGGAAGGCATGTTTCCGGTAGCTGAGCGTGTGGGACGCTTGATTGTGTCGTTGCCGATGTTTACGGCGATGACAGAGGCAGATGTGGAGCGTTCGGTGGCAGCCGTCAAGGCAGTGCTGCAAGCCGGCTAGTCACAATCGACCGTGGGAGCTGGCTTGCCTGCGACTGCATCACCTGGGTATCACTGATACACCGAGGTGCCCGCATTGCAGGCAAGCCAGCGCCTACAGGGTTTACTCGCCGATGGCAGCTTTGTAGCCGGCGGCGTCCAGCAGTTTTTCCAGGTCGGCCGGGTTGCTTGGCTTGAGCTTGAAGATCCACGCGCCATACGGGTCAGAGTTCAGCAGCTCAGGGCTACCACTCAGCTCTTCGTTGACGGCAATCACTTCGCCTGCCACCGGGGCGTAGATATCCGAAGCGGCCTTGACCGACTCCACCACACCCGCCTGATCAGTCGCGCCAAACTGGGCGCCAACCTCGGCCAGCTCAACAAACACCACGTCCCCCAGCGCTTCCTGAGCGTGGTCGGAAATACCGACAGTCACGGTGCCGTCAGCTTCCAGACGGGCCCATTCGTGACTTTCAGCAAAACGCAGGTCGGCAGGGATATCGCTCATAATCTGTGTCCTCAAGAAGTAATGTCAGCGGCCTTTGGCCTGCCGGAAATAGTTAGATCAGGGTTTTGCCATGGCGCACGAAGGTCGGCTTGACCACTCGAACCGGGTACCACTTGCCGCGGATTTCCACTTCGGCCCGATCGGCTGTCGCCGTCGGTACACGCGCCAGGGCAATGGATTTGCTCAGCGTAGGAGAGAAACTACCACTGGTGATCTCTCCTTCGCCAACATTGGCGATACGAACCACCTGATGAGCGCGTAAAACCCCGCGTTCTTCAAGCACCAGCCCGACCAGTTTGAACTGCACACCCGCCGCCAGTTCAGCTTCCAGCGCGGCGCGCCCGATGAACTCGCGTTCGGCCGGCTCCCAGGCAATGCTCCAGGCCATGTTGGCCGCCAGCGGCGAAATGTCCTGGTGGATATCCTGGCCGTACAGGTTCATGCCGGCTTCCAGGCGCAGCGTATCGCGGGCGCCAAGGCCGATGGGTGAAATACCGGCACCCACCAGGTCATTGAAGAAGCCCGGGGCCTGATCGGCAGGCAGCACAATCTCCAGGCCGTCTTCACCGGTATAACCGGTGCGGGCGATAAACCAGTCGCCATCGGCCTGGCCTTCAAAGGGCTTGAGCTGGTGGATCAGGGTGGCGCGCGCCTGGGTCACCAGTTCGGCGATCTTCTGCCGGGCGTGCGGGCCTTGAATGGCCAGCATGGCCAACTCGGGGCGCTCATGCAGCTGCACCGGGTAGCTGCCCAACTGCGCCTGCATCCAGGCCATGTCCTGGTCGCGGGTGGCAGCATTGACCACCAGGCGGTAGCCGCTTTCGGTACGGTAGACGATCATGTCGTCCACCACTCCGCCCTGCTCATTGAGCATGGCGCTGTAGAGCGCACGGCCGCAGCCATGCAAACGATCGACATCATTGGCCAGCAGGTGCTGGAGCCATTCCTTGGCCTGGGGGCCGGTGACATCGATCACGGTCATATGAGATACATCAAACACCCCGCAGTCGCGTCGCACCTGATGGTGTTCTTCAACTTGCGAGCCGTAGTGCAGAGGCATATCCCAACCGCCAAAATCGACCATTTTCGCGCCTAGGGCGAGATGCAGGTCATACAGAGGCGTACGCTGTCCCATGGGTTTCTCCTTCCGGGCGTGGCGAAGGTGCGCAGCGTTGCCGTCCGCGCTGGACACCTTGATTTACAAGGCCTGCAGCCACGCACAGCGACTCGATCCGAAAGACGGACCGCACCGAATGCCGCGCATTGTAGCCTCAAGCCGTAGGACTGGCACCTAACCGATTTGCCGGGCAGAGCGTCGGATCAGCCCGATCACCGGCAGCAAGCCCACCAACACCAGGGTCAAGGCCGGTAATGACGCCCGCGCCCACTCCCCTTCGCTGGTCATTTCGAAAATCCGCACGGCCAGAGTGTCCCAGCCAAAAGGCCGCATCAGCAGGGTTGCCGGCATTTCCTTGAGTACATCGACAAATACCAGCAGCGCCGCGCTCAATGTCCCGGGCAGCAACAACGGCAGATACACTTTGCAAAACAGTCGTGGACCACTCACCCCGAGACTGCGCGCCGCCTCCGGCAGGGACGGGCGGATGCGTGCCAGGCTGTTTTCCAGCGGACCATAGGCCACCGCCAGGAAACGCACCAGATACGCCAGCACCAGCGCCGACAGGCTACCCAACAGCAAGGGCTTGCCCGCGCCGCCGAGCCATGCCGACAGTGGCACCACCAGCTCACGGTCCAGGTAACTGAACGCCAGCATGATCGACACAGCCAGCACCGAGCCCGGCAGGGCGTAGCCGACGTTGGCCAGGCTGATGCCGGAGCGAATCGCCCGGATCGGCGCCAGGCGGTTGGCGAACGCCAATAGCAACGCCACGCTGACGGTGATCAGCGCCGCGATGCCACCCAGGTAGAGGGTATGCACGATCAGGCCTGAATAACGTTCATCCAGGTCGAAGCGGCCACGCTGCCAGAACCAGGCGACCAGTTGCAGCATCGGAATCACAAAGGCACAGGCAAACACCAGGCCACACCAACTGCTGGCCGCGAGCGCCTTGAACCCTCGCAAGTGATACAGGGCTTTACCCCGTGGTCGTTCATTGCCTGGGCGGCTGGCACCCCGTGCGCGCCGCTCGCCATACAGCACCAGCATCACCACCAGCAGCAACAGGCTGGCCAGCTGCGCCGCGCTGGACAGACTGAAAAAGCCGTACCAGGTCTTGTAGATGGCGGTGGTGAAGGTGTCGAAGTTGAACACCGAGACCGCGCCGAAATCCGCCAGGGTCTCCATCAATGCCAGCGCCACACCCGCGCCAATCGCCGGCCGCGCCATGGGCAAAGCGACACGCCAGAAAGCTTGCCAGGGCGATTGCCCCAACACCCGCGCGGCTTCCATCAGGCCTTTGCCCTGGGCCAGAAACGCGGTGCGCGCCAGCAGGTACACGTAGGGATAGAACACCAGCACCAACACAATGATCACGCCGCTGGTGGACCGAACTCGCGGCAGGCGCAAGCCGGTGCCAAACCATTCGCGCAGAAGGGTTTGCACCGGGCCGGCGAAGTCCAGCAAGCCGACGAACACAAACGCAAGCACATAGGCCGGAATAGCGAAGGGCAGCATCAACGCCCAATCCAGCCAGCGCCTGCCGGGGAATTCGCAAAGGCTGGTCAGCCAGGCCAGGCTCACGCCCAACAGGGTGACGCCGACGCCAACCCCCAGCACCAGGGTCAGGGTGTTGCCCAAGAGGCGAGGCATCTGGGTTTCCCACAGATGGGACCAGATTTGCGCATCGATGCTTTGCCAGGACAGCAGCAGTACGCTCAGCGGCAGCAGCACCAAGGCAGCGACGGTGAAGACCGGCAGGTACCAGCGGCGTTGGGCGGGGTGGGCCAAGGAGAAGCTCTCAGAAAAATAAAGATTTTGAAGGCGCCGCTAACCAATGTGGGAGCGGGCTTGCTCGCGAAAGCGGTGTATCAGTCACTCAGGTATCGACTGACACGGCGCTTTCGCGAGCAAGCCCGCTCCCACAATTAGATCGGCGGTGTCTTGAAAATTGTACTCAGTTCCAACCCGCCCGATCCATCAAACGAATCGCCTCGGCCTGGCGCTTGCCCGCGACTTCAACCGGCAAGGTGTCGGCGACGAACTTGCCCCAGGTCGCCACTTCGGCCGACGGCGGTACCGCCGGGTTGGCCGGGAACTCCTGGTTTACATCGGCAAAGATCTTCTGCGCCTCAGGCGTGGTCATCCACTCCACCAAGGCCTTGGCGGCTTCCGGGTGTGGCGCGTTTTTGGTCAGGCCGATACCCGACAGGTTCACATGCACGCCACGGTCGCCCTGGTTTGGCCAGAACAGCTTCACCGCGAGCGCCGGGTTCTGCTTGTGCAGGCGGCCGTAATAGTAGGTGTTGACGATACCCACGTCGCACTGGCCGGCGTTGATCGCCTCCAGTACCGCGATGTCGTCCGAGAACACATCGGTGGACAGGTTGTTGACCCAGCCCTTGACGATTTCTTCGGTCTTGGCCGCACCATGGGTTTCGATCAGGGTCGCGGTCAGCGACTGGTTGTAGACCTTCTTCGCCGTGCGCAGGCACAGGCGGCCTTCCCATTGCTTGTCGGCCAAGGCCTCATAAGTGGTCAGGTCACCCGGTTTGACCCGGTCGGTTGAATAGGCAATGGTCCGCGCGCGCAGGCTCAAACCGGTCCAGGCGTGGTTTGAGGAGCGGTATTGCAGGGGGATGTTCTTGTCGATTACCGCGGAGGTGAACGGCTGCAGGATGCCCATTTGCTCGGCCTGCCAGAGGTTGCCGGCGTCGACGGTCAGCAACAGGTCGGCGGTGGCGTTCTCGCCCTCGGCCTTGATGCGCTGCATCAGCGGGGCTTCCTTGTCGGTAATGAACTTCACCTTTACACCGGTCTTCTGGGTGTAGGCGTCGAACACCGGCTTGATCAGTTCGTCGATGCGCGAGGAGTAGACCACGACTTCATCGGCGGCCTGCACGGTGGTGCTGCCGAGAAGGGTGAGTGCCAGGGCAGTCAGGAGGCGCTTGGGTGCCAACATGGGTGCGGTCTCTCATTTGCAAAAAGAAGGCAAATGATAAGGACTCACATTTGGTAACGCTTGGCGGAGGCGTTACCAGATGTTGCACGAGGCGCGCCTCGTCGCCGGCAAGCCGGCGCCTACATAGGTCGCGTTGAGCTCATGGCTTGGCCAGTTCCGGGAGATCGCCGGTCAGGCCCAACGCCTGGCGCACAAACACCGCCTTGGCTTCCGGCATCTGGTCGACCAGCTTCAAGCCCGCATTGCGCAACCAGCGCAACGGCAGTTGGTCGGCCTGGAACAGGCGCTCAAAGCCCTCCATCGCCGCCATCAGTGCCAGGTTGTGGGGCATGCGCCGGCGTTCGTAGCGGCTCAGCACTTTCACATCGGCCAGGCGCTCGCCGCGTTCGGTCGCCGACAACAGCACCTCGGCCAGCACCGCCGCGTCGAGAAAGCCCAGGTTCACGCCCTGCCCCGCCAACGGGTGGATCACGTGGGCCGCATCGCCGATCAGCGCCAGGCCTTCGGCCACATAGCGCTTGGCGTGACGCTGACGCAATGGCACGCAGACACGCGGGTCGGCGCTGATCACCGTGCCGAGTCGCCCCTCAAAGGCGCGCTCGAGTTCACGGCAAAAGCTTTCGTCATCCAGCGCCATCAAGCGTTCGGATTCTGCCGGTGTGGTCGACCAGACGATCGAGCACCAGTCTTCCTGTCCATCGCGCGCCAGCGGCAAGAACGCCAGCGGGCCGGTGTCGGTAAAGCGTTGCCACGCCGTGCGCTGGTGCGGTTGGCTGCTGCGCACGCTGGTGACGATAGCGTTATGCAGGTAATCCCATTCGCGGGTCGCGGTGCCGGTCAGGCGGCGTACCGCGGAGTTGGCGCCATCGGCGGCCACCACCAGCGGCGCGCGCAGCTTGCGACCGTCGGCCAGGGTCAGCAGCCAGTCGTCGCCGGAGCGGCGCATCTGCTCCAGGCGCGCATTGGCCAACAGGCCCAGGTCGCAGTCGTGCAAGCGATCGAGCAAGGCATCCTGCACCACGCGGTTCTCGACGATGTGCCCGAGCACCTCGGCATGCACGCTGGCCGCCGAAAAGTGGATCTGCCCGGTGCCGCTGCCATCCCACACCTGCATCTCGCCGTAAGGGCTGGCACGTCGCGAGACGATGCCGTTCCACACACCCAGGCGTTCAAGGATGCGCTGGCTGGCGGTCGACAAGGCGCTCACCCGTGGCTCGAAGGCGGCTTCGGGGTCAAACGGCTTGACGCTCAGCGGGCTGCCATCCAGCAGCAGCACCTGCAGGCCACTGCCTTGCAACGCCAGCGCCAGGGCGCTTCCGACCATTCCGGCCCCGACAATCAGCACATCTGCGCGCATGTCCATGCTTTAAGCCTGTCTCGCTGGCGGCTTGCGCCGCACGTAAAGGGTTTTGTCGACCCGCGCCACCAGGGTGCCGGAGCCGTCATGAATCTGCACTTTGAGATGCGGCAGGTACTTCTCGCCACCCTCGGTCTGTCGACGAATCTCATCGAGCAAGGCGTCGTCGATGGAAAACTCGGCATACACCGGGCCCTTGCCCGGCGAGACAAAGTCGATGCTCGCGGCCTTGTCCCAGACGATATAGTCGCGGCCCAGGTTTTCCATCAACAGCAGCATGTAGAACGGGTCGACCATCGAATACAGGCTGCCGCCAAACTGCGTGCCCACGTAATTGCGGTTGTACCAGCCCAGGCCCATGCGCACCTTGGCATGCCGAAAGTCGGCACTGAGCACCTGCACACGCACGCCCGCGCCGAGGTACGGCGGGTACAGGGTCAAGAACCAGCGCAGCAGCCGCGCCTTGCCCACACGCCGGGTCAGCCAGCTACGCATTGGGACGCGTGCCCAGGCCCATGGCCTGACGGGCGAACCAGCGCTTGGCCGGGGGCAACAGATCCAGCCCCAGCAGCCCCATATTACGGCCCAGCGCGACCAACGGTTGCGCACTGCCAAACAGCCGCGTGACCTGGTCGGAGAAGCCCACGGTCAGTTGCTGGTCGAGGCGCTGGCGCTCGCGATAGCCTTGCAAGGTCGCCAGGTCACCCGGCACCGCCGGCCCGGCCAACAACGCCTCGGCCAAGGCATTCGCATCACGCAGGGACAGGTTGAACCCCTGCCCGGCAATCGGATGCAGGCTGTGGGCGGCGTTGCCGAGGATCGCCAGGTGCGAGCGCACTTGTTCTTCGGCTTCCACCAGGGTCAGCGGATACAGATGACGCGCGCCCACTTGCTTCAGGGTACCCAGGCGGTAGCCGAACACACCCTGCAGCTCGCTCAGGAAACTGCGCTCATCAAGGTTGGCAAGGCGCTGTGCGTCCATGCCGATGCGGGTCCAGACCAGCGCGCAGCGGTTGTCCGGCAGCGGCAGCAAGGCCATCGGGCCTTCATCGGTAAAGCGCTCGAACGCTTCGCCGTTATGGGCTTCGCTCGGGGTGATGTTGGCGATCAGCGCGCTCTGGTTGTAGGGGCGGGTTTTCACGCCGATGCCCAGTTGCTCGCGCAAGCCGGAGCGGCCGCCATCGGCCAGCACCGCCAGGTCGCACTCAAGCACGGTTTCATCATTGAGGGTCAGGCGATAGCCATCCGGCAGCGGTTCCATGCGCGTGACTTCCGCCGGGCAGCGCCAGCTCACCACGTCTTTGTCCAGGCCCTGCCACAGGCATTGGCCCAGCCAGGCGTTTTCCACCACGTAGCCGAGGGCCGGGACCCCCTCCTCCATGGCGGACAGGCGTGCGGTGGAGAACCGCCCACGGTCCGACACATGAATCTGCTTGATCGGCTCGGCGCGGCGGGAAATGTCCTGCCAGATGCCCAGACGCTGATAGATCTGCCGGGCCCCGAACGACAGCGCCGAAGAGCGCGCATCGTAGCTTGGCTGATAGCTGTCGCCCGGCGCGAAGGGCTCGATCAGCACGATCTTCCAGCCCCGCGCCTTGGCCCCGGCCTGCAACGCCAGCGCCAGGCTGGCACCCACCAGGCCGCCACCGATAATCGCCAGGTTGACCCGGCTCATCGGGCAGCCGCCATCAGTGCTTCAATCTCGGCGACAGCCTTGGGCACGCCGCCGGTTAGAATTTCACAGCCTTGCTTGGTCACCACCACGTCGTCCTCGATACGTACGCCAATGCCACGCCATTTCTTCGCCACGGCCTGGTTATCCGGCGATATATAGATGCCCGGTTCCACGGTCAACGCCATGCCGACTTCCAGCACGCGCCATTCGCCGCCCACCTTGTACTCGCCCACGTCATGCACATCCATGCCCAGCCAGTGGCCGGCGCGGTGCATATAGAACGGTTTGTAGGCTTCGCTGGCGATCAATTCGTCGACGTCACCCTGCAGCAGTCCCAGCTTTACCAGCCCAGCGGTGATGACTTGCACCGTTGCCTCGTGGGCCTGGTTCCAGTGTTTGTTCGGCGCGATCTCGGCAAAGGCGGCTTCCTGGGAGGCCAGCACAATCTCGTAGATCGCCCTCTGTTCCGGGGAAAACTTGCCATTGACCGGCCAGGTGCGCGTGATGTCGCTGGCGTAGCAATCGATCTCGCAACCGGCGTCGATCAGCACCAGGTCGCCGTCCTTGAGCACCGCATCATTCTGCTGGTAATGCAGGATGCAGCTGTTGCGCCCGGCGGCGACGATGGAGCCATAGGCCGGCATCTTCGCGCCGCCCTTGCGAAATTCGTAATCCAGCTCGGCTTCCAGGCTGAACTCGTGCAGGCCGGCGCGGCTGGCTTGCATCGCCTTCACGTGGGCGGCGCAGGAGATTCGCGCGGCCTCGCGCATCACCTTCACTTCTGCCGCCGATTTATACAGGCGCATGTCGTGAAGCAGATGATCCAGGGCAACAAACTCGTTCGGCGGCTGGGCGCCCAGGTGCGCTTTAGAGCGGATCACGTTGATCCACTCCATCAGGTGCCGGTCGAATTCGGCATTGCTGCCCATGGCCGAGTACACCCGGTCGCGACCTTCGATCAGGCCGGGCAGGATGTCGTCGATATCGGTGATGGGGAAGGCATCGTCGGCGCCGAAGTCACGCACCGCGCCTTCGGTGCCGGCGCGCAGGCCGTCCCACAGTTCGCGTTCGGCATTGCGTTCGCGGCAGAACAGCACGTACTCGCCATGCTGGCGACCGGGCATCAGCACGATCACCGCTTCGGGCTCGGGAAAACCGCTGAGGTACTGGAAGTCGCTGTCCTGGCGATAGACATGCTCGACATCGCGATTGCGAATGGCCACGGCGGCGGCCGGCAGGATCGCGATGCTGTTGGGTTCCATCTGCGCCATGAGCGCCTTGCGGCGCCGGGTGTATTCCGCTTTGGGGATATGGATCATGGGCAGAGGGGTGTCCTTTCTTAGTGCAGCGACGGCTTGGGGGCGGCCGGTTCAGCGGACTTCTTGGTCTCGGTGAACAGCAGCAGCGGCGCGACGCGCAGGTATTCCATGACTTCCATGTAGTCGCTTTCGCCGTCTTCGGACTCTTCCAGGGCGTCTTGCACCTGGGAGATGGCCGCCAGGTCCTGCAGCACTTCCTGGGCATCGGAGCTCAGGTCCAAGCCGCCGGCATTCACGCCGAAGCCGTGCAGGAAACCCTGGCACCATTGGCCCAGTGCGGCAGCACGGTCGGCGAGTGGCGCGTCATCGGTCGGCAGCAGCAGGACCACGGTGACGTCATCACCGGTCAGTTCGCCCTTGACCATCTCTTGCAGGCCGATCAGCGCGTTACGCACGTTTTCGGTCGGTTCGGTTTCCAGCAGCTCGGCCACGTCGGCCAGCCAGTTGTCGGCATCGAAGCCCACGCCGGTGCAGCTGCGACCGAGCAACACGCCGTGCAGTTCGGCAGGCGAGCAAGGGTGGCCGCTGGAGCTCAGCAGTTTGGAAAAAGCGTCGTACGGGGAGTTCTGAATGGGCATGGTGAGCTAGGCGCCAGACGGCGCAATGTCTAGAATGGAGCGCTGTATCCTAGCACCGGCAGACGTACCAAGACTATCAAGGGCGTCAGATCGTTTATCCTGCAGTTGCCATTCATCAGACAAATCCAGTGGAACCCAATGGAAGACACCGACCTGCAAGCGCTGATGGCCAGACTCGAATTGCTAATTACTCGGGTCGAGCAACTTAAGAGTCAAAACGGACTCCTATTAGCTCAGGAAAAGACCTGGCGCGAGGAACGCGCTCACCTCATTGAAAAAAACGAAATCGCCCGGCGTAAGGTCGAATCGATGATTTCGCGCCTGAAGGCCCTGGAGCAAGACTCATGAGTTCAAGCAATAGCGTCACCGTGCAGATCCTCGACAAAGAGTATTCGATCATCTGCCCGCAGGAAGAGCGCAACAACCTGGTGAGCGCCGCCCGCTACCTGGACGGCAAGATGCGTGAGATCCGCAGCAGCGGCAAAGTCATCGGCGCCGATCGCATCGCCGTGATGGCCGCGCTGAACATCACCCACGATTTGCTGCATAAGCAGGAACGCCCTGACGTGCAGGCCAGCGGCTCGACGCGCGAGCAGGTGCGTGACCTGCTGGAACGTGTTGATCTGGTGCTTTCCAGCGATTCAGACGCACCCAAGGGCTGATTGCCGAAACGGTTTAGGGTATACTCGCCCCACTCCCTGGCGTGTTTGCCAGTCGGCGATGTCCCTGAGCCGATTCGCACTACCCTGGAAGTTGCACGTTGGGCTGGTGTGCATGTCCGCTAGACGGAAAGCCTTAAAGCCTACTGCTTCTTCCACCTTGAACTTTCGGGTTCAAGGGCTAAGTCGACAGCGGCTCTGTCGGGGAGCCTGAATTCCAAAATCAATGCCAGTCCCAGGACTGGCATTGTTTTATGAGCCGAAAAACCATGACCGAACCTGCGCCGCTTTCCCGTCCGCAACTTCGACGCATGTTGCGCAACGCCCGCCGCGCCCTCACGCCGAGCGAGCAGCGCCGGGCCGCCCAAGGCCTGTATCGGCAACTGGCACAGCACCCGCTGTTTCGCCGGGCCAAACATATTTCCTTGTACCTGCCGACGGACGGTGAAATTGATCCGCGCCCGCTGCTGCGTGCCGCTCAGCGCCGGGGCAAGGCCACGTACCTGCCGGTGCTCAGCGCCTGGCCACGGACCAAGATGGTGTTCCAGCGCGTGCGGCCCGGGGAGAAACTCTTGCCCAACCGTTTTCGCATCCTTGAGCCCCGGGTCAACATCAGCCGGCAACGCAAGGTCTGGGCGCTGGACCTGGTGCTGCTGCCGCTGGTGGGATTCGACGACGCGGGCGGACGCCTGGGCATGGGCGGTGGTTTCTACGACCGCAGCCTGGCCTATCTGGCTCGTCGCCAAAGCTGGCGCAAGCCGACGCTGCTGGGCCTGGCCCATGAATGTCAGAAAGTCGAACGACTGGTGCAGGCGAGCTGGGACGTGCCGTTGGCGGGCACTGTCAGTGACAAGGGATGGTATATCGCACAGGCGCCACTGGAGTCAGCGGCGCCTTGAAAGAAGGGTTAACGCTTGAACGGCTGTGGCTGCTGTTGAGCCAGTTCAACGGGAGCATCGGTCTTGTTCGACCACAGGCTTTGCGCATACCCGGTGGTCACGACACCCAGACCAAACAAAATCACCAAAATCCATAGTAAATCCGGTTTACGTTGCATCGATTGCCCCCCTTCAGGCACCTCGTACACGATGACAACAACGTTCCAAAGTAGTCCGTTGCAGCTGCGTCAAGCTTAAAATCCCGGCATTCTGCGTTAACGTGAACCAACACGCAAACCTTGGCGCCAACCGACTGTCGGTTTGTCATGGAATTGCCTGACAACTTTCCCAATGCCTGTTTCAGGAGCCCAAAAATGGCCTACTGGCTGATGAAATCCGAGCCCGACGAACTCTCCATCAAAGGCCTGGAAAAGCTTGGCGAAGCCCGCTGGGACGGGGTGCGCAACTACCAGGCGAGAAATTTCCTGCGCGCCATGGCGGTGGGTGACCAATTTTTCTTCTACCACTCCAGTTGCCCCGAGCCAGGCATCGCCGGCATCGGCAAAATCGTTGCGGCGGCGTACCCGGATCCCACCGCACTGGAACCCGACAGCCACTATTTCGACGCCAAGGCCAGCGCCGAGAAAAATCCGTGGAGTGCGATCAACGTCGCCCATGTCGAAACGTTTGCCAACGTGCTGGGCCTTGGCTACTTGAAGCAACAGGCCGCACTTGCCGAACTGCCGCTGGTGCAAAAAGGCAGCCGCCTCTCGGTGATGCCGGTCACTGCCGAACAATGGTCGGCGATACTCGCACTGCGCTGATAGAGCAGAACCCTGCAGTCACGCTCCCGGCGCATGCATCTGCACGGTAACCGGGTTAGGCTTGCGCTTCATTTGACCGGTATCAAGGCCCGCTGAGGCAACACCGGTCAAACTAGGACGCTAACGCCGCAGGATGCACCCATGTCGACGAACCACCGCACCTCCCAGCTATTTTCCACGTTGCTGATCCTGTTACTGGTCGCCGCCGGCGGCTTCGGTTACTGGAAGTCCACCCAGGACCGCCTGCCCGAAGGCCTGAGCATGGGCAACGGCCGCCTGGAATCCACTGAAGTGCAGATCGCCGCGAAGATCCCCGGGCGCCTCGCCGAAGTGCGGGTGGATGAAGGCGACAAAGTGCTCAAGGGCCAACTGCTGGCCCGCATGGACACCCGCACCCTGGAGGCCCAGCGCGCCCAGGCTGAAGCCGAGGTGCTGCGCGCCAGGGAAAACTTCGCCGCCGCCGAGGCCAATGTGCAACTGCGCCAGAGCGAGCAATTGCTCGCCAACCAGGAACTCAAGCGGACCCAGGAGTTGTACAAGCGCGGCTTCGCCAGCAGCCAGTTGATCGACCAACAGCAGGCGCGCCAGAACACCGGCAATGCCGCCGTGATTGCCGCGCAAGCCCAGGTCAATTCGGTGAAAGCCGCGATTGGCGCCGCCCAGGCCCAGGTCGCCCAGCTCACCAGCGAAATCGATGACAGCAGCCTGCGCGCGCCCATCGACGGGATTATCCAGCTGCGCCTGGCCGAGCCCGGTGAAGTGCTTGGCGCCGGGGGGCGCGTGCTGTTGCTGATCGATCCGCAGGATCAGTACATGAACCTCTACCTGCCCGCTTCCGTCACCGGTCGCCTGACCGTCGGCAGTGAGGCGCGCGTGCTGCTCGACGCCCTGCCCGATCAGCCGCTGCCGGCCAAGATCAGCTTTGTCGCGGCCAAATCCCAGTTCACCCCCAAGGAAGTCGAAACCCGCGACGAACGCCAGAAACTGGTGTTTCGCGTCAAACTGCGCCTGACCGAACCCAGCGCCGTGCCGCAAGCCAAGCCCGGCATGCCCGGCGCTGGCTATGTGCGTACGGCTGATATCGACTGGCCGGCCAACCTGCAATGACCGGCCTGGCGCTGCACGCCACCGGGATCAACCACCGCTACGGCAAACAACAGGCACTGCTGGACATCGCCTTCAGCCTGCCCGCGGGCACTCGCTGCGGGCTGATCGGCCCGGATGGCGCGGGCAAGTCGAGCCTGCTGGGGCTGATCGCCGGGGTCAAGAAATTGCAGGACGGCCAGTTGGAAGTGCTCGGCGGCTCCATCGCCGATCGTCGTCATCGCAACAGCCTCTACCCGCGCATCGCGTTCATGCCCCAGGGCCTGGGCGGCAACCTGTATCCCGAACTGTCGATCAGCGAGAACATTCGCTTCTTCGCGACACTGTTCGGCCTGTCGAAAGCCGATTGCGACCAGCGCATGCACAACCTGCTGCTGGCCACCGACCTCGCCCGTTTCGCCGAGCGCCCTGCCGGCAAGCTCTCCGGCGGCATGAAACAGAAGCTCGGCCTGTGCTGTGCACTGATCCACGACCCGGACCTGTTGATCCTCGACGAACCCACCACCGGCGTCGACCCGCTGTCGCGCCGGCGCTTCTGGGAACTGGTGGAAACCGTGCGCAGCGAGCGCCCGCAACTGACATTGCTGGTGGCTACGGCCTACATGGAAGAGGCCGAGCAGTTCGAACATTGTCTGATGCTCGACCGTGGCAAGCTGATCGCCGATGGCCTGAGCCGGGACCTGGCGGCGACGACACCCAGCGGCAAACTGGATGAAGCGTTTACGCACTTCCAGGGTGACAGCGCCCACAACAACCAGCCACTGGTGATCCCGCCGAGGGAAAACGCCAACACTGATATCGCCATCGAAGCCCACGACCTGACCCTGCGCTTTGGGGATTTCACTGCGGTGAACAAGGTCAGCTTCGCGATTGGGCGGGGAGAGATTTTCGGCTTCCTCGGTTCCAACGGATGTGGCAAGACGACCACCATGAAAGTCCTCACCGGGCTGATGCCAGCCACTGAAGGCAGTGCCATGCTGCTGGGCAATCCGGTGAATGCCAAGGACCTGGCCACCCGCAAGCGTGTGGGCTTCATGTCGCAGAGCTTCTCGCTGTACGGCGAACTCAGCGTGCGTCAGAACCTGGTGTTGCACGCGCAATTGTTCGACCTGCCCAAGGCCGACAGCGGCCCGCGCATCGATGAGCTGATCCAGCGCTTCGATCTCGGTGACGTCGCCGAGCAGCCGTCCGGGGAACTGCCTCTCGGCCTGCGCCAACGTTTGTCCTTGGCAGTGGCGGTGCTGCACCGCCCGGAAGTGCTGATCCTCGATGAGCCGACCTCGGGCGTCGACCCGGCAGCGCGGGATGATTTCTGGCGGCTGTTGGTCGAGCTGTCGCGCGAACAAGGCGTGACGATTTTCCTGTCCACCCACTTTATGAACGAAGCCCAACGCTGCGATCGCATCTCCTTGATGCATGCGGGCAAGGTGCTGGCCTGTGATACGCCGGACGCGCTGCAGCGGCAGTTCCACGGCGACACCTTGGAAGCCGCATTCGTCACCTGCCTGGAGCAAGCCCAGGGCGAAGCCGAACCCACCGCGCCCGCGCAAACCGTCAGCGAAACCAGCACGCCGCCGGTCAGCAAGCGCGGTTTCAGCCTCTCGCGTCTGTTGGCGGTGGCGAGTCGTGAAGGCAAGGAGCTGCTGCGCGACAAGGTGCGCATGGCGTTCGCCCTGCTTGGGGCGATGTTCATGATGGTGATCTTCGGCTACGGCATTTCCCTGGACGTGGAAAATCTCGCTTTCGCCGTCTACGACCAGGACCAGACGCCGCAAAGCCGCGCCTACCTGGAAGCCTTTCGCAGCTCGCGCTATTTCGCCGAACAACCCGCCATCCGCGACGCCACCGAGTTGCACCGGCGCCTGCAACGTTCGGAAATCAAACTGGCCCTGGAAATCCCGCCGGGTTTCGGACGTGACCTCTACGCCGGTCGCCAACCCACGGTGGCTGCGTGGCTCGACGGGGGCATGCCGTTTCGGGCGGAAACCAGCCGTAACTACGTGGAAGCGGTGCACCAGGGCAATCTCCAGCAACTGGCCGAACTGAGCAGCCTGCCCCGCAGCAGCCAGGCTGCCGTCAAACTCGAAACGCGCTTTCGCTATAACCAGGACGTGGTCAGCGTGAATGCCATCGGTCCGGGAGTGATGGCACTGATCCTGGCGTTTATTCCGGCAATGCTCACCGCCCTGGGCATCGTGCGGGAGAAGGAGCTGGGTTCGATCACCAACTTCTACGCCACACCGCTGACCCGCCTGGAATTCCTGCTCGGCAAGCAGGCGCCGTATCTCGCGGTGAGCCTGGTCAACCTGGCGCTGTTGGTGGCGATGAACCGCTGGCTGTTCGGCGTGCCATTCAAGGGCAGCGGCCTGACCCTGGCATTCGGCGGCCTGCTGTACGTGCTCGCCACCACCAGCATGGGCCTGCTGATTTCTGCATTCACCCGCACCCAGATCGCCGCGATCCTCGGCACGATGATCATCACCAGCCTGCCGACCATCCAGTTCTCCGGCCTGATCGTGCCGCGCTCGTCCCTGGAAGGTGCGGCCGCCTTGATGGGCACGCTGTTTCCGGCCGGGCACTTCCTGGATATTGCCGTGGGCACCTTCACCAAAGCCCTCGACCTGCGCCAGTTGTGGCCGCAGTGCCTGGCGCTGTTCGGGTTTTTCGTCGGGTTCACCGGGCTGAGCCTGGTCATGCTCAAGAAGCAGGAGGCCTGATGCACACGCTCTCTCACATCCTGCGCCTGGGCCTCAAGGAACTCACCAGCCTGCGTCACGACAGCGTTCTGCTGCTGTTTCTGTTCTACGCCTTTACCGTGGCCATCTACATGCCCGCCGCCGGCTCGGTGATTGGCGTGCACAACGCCAGCGTGGCATTTGTCGATGAAGACCACAGTGCACTTTCCCGGCAGATGGCCGAAGCCCTGCAACCACCGGAGTTCCAGACGCCTGCGCCGCTGGCCTACGACCAGTTGGACAAGGTCATGGACAGCGGTGAATACACCTTCGTGATCAACGTGCCGGCAAACTTCCAGGCCGACCTGTTGGCCGGTCGCCAGCCAGGCGTGCAGGTGAATGTCGACGCCACGGCGATGAGCCAGGCATTCATGGGCGCGGGCTACATCGGGCGGATTTTCCAGCGCGAATTGCTCAACTACAGCGGTCAAACCGATGCTGCGAGCAAGACGCCCGCCCTGCTGACCACCCGGGCGCTGTTCAACACCAACCTGGAGGGCGGCTGGTTCCTGGCGGTGATCCAGATCGTCAACAACATCACCATCCTCGCCATCGTCCTGACCGGCACCGCGCTGCTGCGCGAGCGCGAGCACGGCACCCTTGATCACCTGCTGGTGCTGCCGCTGACGGCGCTGGAAATCATGCTGGCGAAAATCTGGAGCAACATGCTGGTGGTGGTGCTGTGTACCTGGCTGTCGCTGGAGGTGGTGGTCAAAGGCTTGCTCGGCGTGCCGCTGGCCGGATCCCTGAGCCTGTTTCTGTTAGTGACGGCGCTGTACCTGTTTGCCAGCACCGCGCTGGGTATCTTCCTCGCCACCCTGGCCCGCTCGACACCACAGTTCGGCTTGCTGGCGATCCCGGTGATCATCCCGATGCTGTTGCTCTCCGGCGGTAGCACGCCGCTGGACAGCATGCCCGAATGGTTGCAGTGGGTGATGCAGGGCTCGCCTTCGACACACTTTGTAAGCCTGAGCGCGGCGATTCTGTTTCGGGATGCGGGGGTGAGCGTGGTGTGGCCTGACTTGTTGGCGCTGGCCGGGATTGGCTTGCTGTTTTTTGCGGTGGCGTTGGCCAGGTTCCGTAAAAGCCTGGCCTCCTAACGTCTATGAACCGGTTCTCGTGGCGAGCGGGCTTGTTGTGGCGAGCGGGCTTGCCCCGCGTTGGGCTGCGCAGCAGCCCTGATCGAGTTTCACATTTCTTCAGACACACCGAGGCGTAGGGTTTTGGGGCGGCTTCGCCACCCAACGCGGGGCAAGCCCGCTCGCCACGACAAGCCTGTTCTGCCGCGTTACTGGATGATCAGGTTGTTGAACAACAGGTCTTCCACCACCGGTTTGCCCGTCTCGTCGTTCATCACTTGCTGGGTCTGCTTGAGCGCTTCCTGGCGCAGCTTTTCCTTGCCTTCAATGGTGCTCATGGTCTCGCTGGTCTGCTGGGTGAACAGCGCTACCAACTGGTTGCGGATCAACGCATCGTTGGCTTTGACCGCTGCGGCAGCCTCGGGGCCAGTGACGCGCAGGGCGATGTCGGCCTTGAATACCTTGAGTTTCGCCGTGCCGTCCAGGCCGTAGTTGCCCACGAACGGCGGGCTCAGGCTGATATAGCTGACCTTCGGCGCCTCGCCTTCTTTGGCTTCTTCGGCCTGCGCTGCCATCGGCAAGGTCAGGGCCAGCATCAACAGGATCCACGCTTTCACAGTTCATTCCTCAAATTCGGTTGCCCGGTAGCATAACGCTAGCAAGGCTGAGTACAAGCTTATGGCGGCTTATCAGGCCGGGGCATGCTCGTTGACCCACGGGCGTACCCTCCTACACTTATCGGCCACGATGCCAAAAGGAATAGTCCGATGAAAGCTGTGCTGTGCAAAGCCTTCGGCCCCGCCGAAACCCTGGTGCTGGAAGAGACCGCAAGCCCTACGATCAAGAAGAACGAAATCCTGCTGGACGTGCATGCCGCCGGGGTGAATTTCCCGGACACCCTGATCATCGAGGGCAAGTACCAGTTCAAGCCGCCCTTCCCGTTCTCGCCGGGTGGCGAAGCGGCGGGCGTAGTCAGTGAAGTGGGAGAAAAGGTCAGCCACCTGAAAGTCGGTGACCGGGTCATGGCGCTGACCGGCTGGGGCAGCTTTGCCGAACAGGTCGCGGTGCCCGGCTATAACGTGCTGCCGATCCCGCCGAGCATGGACTTCAACACCGCCGCCGCCTTCAGCATGACCTACGGCACTTCGATGCACGCGCTGAAACAGCGCGCCAACCTGCAACCCGGCGAAACCCTGCTGGTCCTCGGTGCCTCCGGTGGCGTCGGCCTGGCCGCCGTGGAAATCGGCAAGGCCATGGGCGCGCGGGTGATCGCCGCCGCCAGCAGCGCCGACAAGCTGGCCGTGGCCAAGGCTGCGGGCGCCGATGAGTTGATCAACTACAGCGAAGCCAGCCTCAAGGACGAGATCAAGCGCCTGACCGACGGCAACGGTGCCGATGTGATCTATGACCCGGTGGGTGGCGACCTGTTTGACCAGGCCATCCGCGCCATCGCCTGGAACGGCCGCCTGCTGGTGGTGGGCTTTGCCAGCGGACGCATCCCGGAACTGCCGGTCAACCTGGCGCTGCTCAAGGGCGCGGCAGTGGTCGGAGTGTTCTGGGGCTCGTTCGCGCAACGCCAGCCGCAGGACAATGCGGCGAACTTCCAGCAACTGTTCAGTTGGTATGCCGAGGGCAAGCTCAAGCCGCTGGTCTCGCAGGTGTACCCGCTGGAGCAAGCCGCCCAGGCGATCAATGACCTGGGGCAGCGCAAGGCGGTGGGCAAAGTCGTGGTCCAAACCCGCTGACCAATTGAAATGTGGCCGATGTGGAAGCTGGCTTGCCTGCGATAGCGGTGGGTCAGCCAACACAAGTGCAGCTGCGAGACCACTCTCGCAGGCAAGCCAGCTCCCACCGTTGATCTTCTTGGGCCTCAAGACCTGATACCGACCATCACTTATCTATTAGCGACATGTTCGTAAGAGAACATGCGATTGCTCCCATTTCCTGTATTTGCGGATAAGAGGCAATGCTATTTTCGGTAACGAAACTGTAACATTCGCATCCGCAGTCAAAACAAGAAATTTGGAGCTCTTGAATGTTTGCTTTCTTTCGTCCTGCCGCACACCAGGCACCCCTGCCTGAAGAAAAAATAGACAGCACTTACCGACGCCTGCGCTGGCAGATCTTCGCCGGTATTTTCTTCGGTTATGCCGGCTACTACCTGCTGCGCAAAAACTTCTCGCTGGCCATGCCCTACCTGATCGACGAGGGTTACACCCGAGGTGAGCTGGGCCTGGCGATGTCGGCCATCGCGATTGCGTACGGCCTGTCCAAATTCCTCATGGGCCTGGTGTCCGACCGCTCCAACCCGCGCTACTTCCTGCCCTTCGGCCTGCTGGTGTCGGCAGGGGTGATGTTCATTTTCGGTTTCGCGCCTTGGGCCACGTCCAGCGTGACGATGATGTTCATTTTGCTGTTCATCAACGGTTGGGCCCAGGGCATGGGCTGGCCGCCAAGCGGGCGGACCATGGTGCACTGGTGGTCGCAGAAAGAACGCGGCGGCGTGGTCTCCGTGTGGAACGTGGCGCACAACGTCGGTGGCGGCCTGATCGGCCCGCTGTTCCTGCTCGGCATGGCGTGGTTCAACGACTGGCACGCAGCGTTCTACGTCCCGGCCACCGTGGCGTTGCTGGTGGCGGCCTTCGCCTTCATTACCATGCGCGACACCCCGCAATCGGTAGGCTTGCCGCCGATCGAGCAATACAAGAATGATTACCCGGAAGGCTACGACGCCAGCCACGAAGACGAATTCAGCGCCAAGGAAATCTTCGTCAAATACGTGCTGCGCAACAAAATGCTGTGGTACATCGCGTTCGCCAACGTGTTCGTCTACCTGCTGCGCTACGGCGTGCTGGACTGGGCGCCGACTTACCTCAAGGAAGCCAAGCACTTCACGGTCGACAAGTCGTCCTGGGCGTACTTCTTCTATGAGTGGGCGGGCATTCCGGGCACGCTGCTGTGCGGCTGGATGTCGGACAAGATCTTCCGGGGCAACCGTGGCCTGACCGGCATCGTGTTCATGGCGTTGGTGACCGTGGCGACCCTGGTCTACTGGCTCAACCCGCCAGGCAACCCGGTGATCGACATGATCGCGCTGTTCTCCATCGGCTTTCTGATCTATGGCCCGGTGATGCTGATCGGCCTGCAGGCGCTGGAACTGGCACCGAAGAAAGCCGCCGGTACGGCTGCGGGTTTCACCGGTCTGTTCGGTTACCTTGGGGGTTCGGTGGCGGCGAGTGCGGCCATGGGCTACACCGTGGACCATTTCGGCTGGGACGGTGGTTTTGTGCTGCTGATCGCCGCGTGCCTGCTGGCTATCGCGTTCCTGATCCCCACGCTGTGGCACACCAACAGCGTCAGCGCGGCGCGCTAACCGCCTGAGCAATCCTTGGCACACCGCTTGAGCCGCGCCTCCAGGTTTTTATCTGGCATGGCGTGGCTACGCAGGGCGTTGACGGTCTGCTCGACATAATCGCGAGTCGTGCCGTAACGCCCGCAAGCGCTTTCCAGCACATGATTGAGCACTTCGTCGGGCAAGTTGCCGGCGTAGCTGGGCAAGTGCCGCTCCAACACAAACCCCAACGCCTGCACCTGGCTGCCATCTTCCAGACGGCAACTGAGCCAATGTGGCCGGTACGAGGGATAGGGCATTTCGCGGCGCCACAGGGCGTAGAGCGACGCTTCCAGCTGATCTTCCGGCAGCCGATAGGCAAATCCGCTGCAGGAACCCCCGCGATCCAGCCCGAACACCAGCCCCGGCAACTCCGGCGTACCCCGATGTTCGTGAGACCACAGGTACAGGCCCCGGTGATAACCGTGGACCCGTGCCCGCACCCGCTCGGTGGACGAGCACTCAGGGCGCCAGATCAGCGAACCATACGCAAATAGCCAGACCGGCCCACCCTTGTGCCGACCCATGGTGGCCTGCATCGAGCTCAACAACTGTTCGTGAGTGAGTTGCGGCCCCAGATCGAGCCGCGGAGGGTAAGCCAATTGCAAAAGATCGGATTCAATGGCGGTCATGGCGAAAAGCGGTACGCCTCCTGTGTGTTACCAGTTGTAAGCAACTTTACCGTAATAAAACGCGCCGCTGTAACCGTACGGCGAAAAAGTGCTATAGGCGAGATTGCCACCACTGCTGGCGAAGGCGTTGACCTTTTCCGGGTATTTATCGGTGACGTTGTCGCCGCCCAGGGTGAACGTCCAGTTCTTCAGCTTGTAGTCCGCTGACAAATCCAGCACCCAGGCGGCCTTGAAGGTCTGGTCGTTGACCTTGTCCGCCTGGTAGCTGGTGAATTCACCATAGCGCACCAGGTTGCTGTGCAACGCCCAATTTCCGAAGGTGAAGTCGTTACCCAGGCTCAGCTTGTGCTGCGGCGTGGTATCGCCGAGCAACCCGATGCGCTCACGACGGTCCACACGCAGCAGGTTCACGCCCAGGCTGTCGAGAATCGCCGGGTTGGCCTTCACGTCCGTCACCTTGGTGTGGTTGTAGTTGTAACCTACGGTGCTGTTCCAGCGGATGCCGTTATCGAACTGGTAGCGATAGTTGGCTACCAGGTCGACGCCGTCGGTGCTGGTGTTGGTGGCATTGGTGAAATAGCGGGCACTCGTGTAGTTGATGTTGCCGACGCCATTGGCTTGCAGGTAGGCAATGGCCGCCGGGTTGAGGTTGAGGTTCGACGACAGGCTGATGCGGTCGCGGATGTCGATGCGGTAGACATCGAGCGTCACGGTCAGGTCATCGGCGGGCTCCAGCACCAGGCCGAGGCTGTAGTTGCGCGATTTCTCGGCCTTGAGGTCTTCAGCGCCGAGCAGGCGGGCGACCTGGCTGTTGGCGGGAAAGGTACCCGCTTCCTGGATAGTGCTGCCGATCAACTGCGACGAGGTGTAGGCAAAGTTCTGCTGGGCCAGGGACGGCGCGCGAAAGCCATTCGAGACACTGCCCCGCAAGGCCACCTGCGGCGTGAAGTCATAACGCGCCGACAACGAGCCGCTGACATTGGAGCCGAAGTCGCTGTAGTCCTCATGGCGCACGGCCGCAGAAGCGCTGAGTTTCTCGGTGAAATTGGTTTCCAGGTCCAGGTACTGGGCCCAGTTATGCCGCGAGCTGGTGCCGGCATCGGCATCGCGGAATCCACCCAGGCCGGAGCTGCCGGTCTGGTAGTAGGACGCCGGCTCACCCGCCTCGATCTCGTAGCCCTGGTGCAGGTATTCACCGCCGAACGCTACCGAAACCGGATACGGCAGCCAGCCCACATCGAACTCGCGGGACAGGTCCAGGCTGACTTGTTTCTGATCGTTGCTCAGCGTGCCGTTATCGAACTTGCGCGGCGTGGCCAGGCCCAGGGAGGTGTTGATGGTTTCGGTGCTCAGCTCGTATTGGTTCTTGCCATAGTTGGCCGACAAATCGTAATGCCAGTCATAGGCCAGCAGGCCGCGCAGGCCTACTACCAGCGAGGTGTCTTCCAGGTTGCCCTTGATCAGCGGCAGGTAGCCGTTGGGGTTGAGCGCCGGAATGTTGTTGGAGGCATTGCTCGCCCGATAGAACGCCGCCGTCTCGCCCCGCCGCTTGCTATAGCCACCGAAGGTGTAGAACTCCAGCCCATCGTTGAAGGCATATTCGGAGTTGAACGCCAGCTTGCCTTCATTGGTTGCCGGTTCACCCTGGCGAAACACCTGCTGGCCGTAGGTGGTAGAGCCTACGCTGGCGGGTCGGAAGTCTTTACCGGCGCGGTTGGTGTAATCGTTGTCCGCCCCCTCGGCCGAGAGGTTGATGAAACCGTTGTCCCCTACTGCCAGGCCGGTGTTGCCGCTGATATTGCGCTGGATACCATCGCCTTTCTTGTACTCGCCAAACTTGCTGGAGATCGAGCCACCATGGTCGGCGTGCTTGAGGATCACGTTGATCACCCCGGCAATGGCATCGGAGCCATAGCGCGCGGAAGCACCGTCGCGCAGCACTTCAATGTGGTCCACCGCCGACAGCGGGATCGCATTGAGGTCTGCCGGTGCCGAACCACGGCCTACCGCCCCGCCCAGGTTGACGAACGCGCTGGTGTGGCGGCGCTTGCCGTTGACCAGCACGAGCACCTGGTCCGGCGACAACCCGCGCAACTGCGCCGGGCGAACCAGCTCGGCGCCGTCCACCAGGCTTGGGCGCGGGAAGTTGATCGACGGAATCAGCCGCGCCAACACTGCCCCCAGCTCATCGGAGCCGGTACTGCGCAAGCTATCGCCGGAAATCACATCGATAGGCGACAGCGACGCACTGGCCGTGCGCTCCTGGGCGCGGGTACCGGTAACGATGACAGTGTCGAGTTTGGGTGCATCGGCGGCGGGCGTTTGCGCCGCCAGGACTGGATTGAATCCCACAGCGGTCAGCAAATTGGCCGACAAAATCGCTGTGTACAACGCGTGTTTCTTGTAGCTCCCCATACCGCTCCCCTAAATCAAAATTCAGAACGTCAGTGTCCTGAGTTCGTACGATCGATCCGGCTGGCGGGCGGTAGCGGTCAGTTGTTGGTCATTGGAAGAAAAATCGGTAGTCCGTTGAGATATAGCTTAAAGATATTTATGTAACAAATTAAATACCTTTAAGGAATAAGCGAATGCATAAGCACGGCGCCCCACTCGTCAGGATTGAGGGTGGCAATCCCGTTACTTTCAGCCCGGGTTCAGCCTTGGGAGTGCTCCTGCCGTCAAAATAGCGCGCACATCACGACCCACCTAGCCGCCGATCAAACCGACTATCGAGGTCGCACCCATGAAGACATTTCGACTGCCTGGCCTGTTGTTTCTCGCCCAGGCCACCACTGCGCTGGCCGGAGAGACACCGCCGGCCAACGACGACAAAGGTTTCTGGTACGCGCAGACCAGTGTCTACACCCGACACTTTGCGCCCGACCCGGACCACAACAACCACCAGGACCTGATCGGCCTGGAACGCAATGAGGCGTCAGGCTTTGTGTATGGCGGAGCGACATTTCGCAATTCGTTCCGCCAGCGTTCCTACTACGCCTACGCGGGCAAGCGCTATGACATGTCGGACTATCCGGTGTACTTGAAGCTGACAGGCGGGGCGATCCAGGGTTATCGCGGCGAGTACCGCGACAAGATCCCCTTGAACCGTTTCGGCGTGGCCCCGGTGATCATTCCGTCGGTAGGCACCCATTACGGGCCGGTGGCGGCAGAATTTGTGCTGTTGGGGTTCAATGCGGCGATGGTGACGACTGGCGTGCGCTTCTGAAGCTCACACGGCGCGAACCAATGTGGGAGCGGGCTTGCGATTGCGTTATGCCAGTCAGCAGATATTGCGCTGACCCTCCGCTATCGCAGGCAAGCCAGCTCCCACATTTGGACTGTATTTCAAGGTTGGAACCGAGTTGTATCGACCGCTCAAATGCCGGTGCAGCACCCCGGCCCTCCAGCCCGAACAGCGATCAAAACTGTGGGAGCGGGCTTGCTCGCGAAAGCGGTGGGTCAGTTGCTGAAGATGCTGGCTGATCTGGCGCCTTCGCGAGCAAGCCCGCTCCCACATTTGGGCTGTATTTCAAGGTTGGAATCGAGTTGTGCCGACCGCTCAAAATGCCGGCGCCGCGCCTCGAATCCCAAGCCTGAACAGCGATCAAAACTGTGGGAGCGGGCTTGCTCGCGAAAGCGGTGGGTCAGTTGCTGAAGATGCTGGCTGATCTGGCGCCTTCGCGAGCAAGCCCGCTCCCACATTTGGGCTGTATTTCAAGGTTGGAACCGAGTTGTACCGACCGCTCAAAATGCCGGCGCCTCGAATCCCAAGCCCGAACAGCGATCAAAACTGTGGGAGCGGGCTTGCCCGCGAAAGCGGTGGGTCAGTCGCTGAAGAGGGTGACTGATCTGGCGCCTTCGCGAGCAAGCCCGCTCCCACATTTGGGCTGTATTTGATGTTTGCTCGGCTCAGGGCCGAGGCGCGTAGGCGAACACATCGGCGCGCATCTGGTGTGCATCCATGCCGGCGTCGACGAGCGCGTCCAGGGTGCCGTAGATCATCGCCGGTGAGCCGCTGGCGTAGACATGCACCGTCTTGAGGTCGGCAATGTCTTCGCACACGGCTTCATGCAGCAGGCCGCAGCGTCCTTCCCAGCCGCACAGGTCGCTGACAACCTTGTGCAGGAAGAGGTTGGGCAGTTGCTGCCACTGGTCCCAATGCTCGATCTGGTAGAAATCTTCCGGTCGACGCACGCCCCAATACAGGTGCACCGGGTGCTTGAAGCCGGATGCGCGGCAGTGCTCGATCAGGCTGTGCATCTGCGCCATGCCGGTGCCGGCGGCGATCAACACCAGCGGCCCGTCCGGCAGCTCCGCCAGGTGGGTGTCACCGAACGGCAGTTCGACACGCGCCATCTGGTTGCGCTGCAGCTGTTCCAACAGGCTGCGCGCGCTGTCTTCGCGGACCAGCACATGCAGCTCCAGCTCGCGCCCGGCGTGAGGCGCCGACGCCAGGGAAAACGCCGACTTCTCACCGTTCTCCCGTTCGATCATCAGGTATTGCCCGGCGTGGTAACGCACGGCCTTGCCTGCCGGAGCCCGCAGGCGCACGCGCCACACATCGCCACCGACATCCACACACTCACTCAATTGGCACGACAACTTGCGCAACGGCAACTCTCCCGGCGCCAGCACGCCATCCCACAATACAATGCAATCTTCCAGCGGCTCGGCGATGCAGGTGTAGAACTCACCGTGGTCACGCACCTCACCGCCTTGTTGCACCCGGCCCTCAACCAGCAACGCGGCACACACATGGCACACCCCATTGCGGCACGCCTGGGGACACTCGTAGCCCAGGCGACGCGCGCCTTCGAGGATTCGCTCGCCGGGGACCAGCTCCAGCACCGCGCCGGAAGGTTGCAGGGTTACACGCATCAATCTATTCCCAATTCTTTCCAGATCGCATCGACACGCGCCGTCACGGCTTCATCCTTGACGATGACCCGACCCCACTCGCGGGTGGTTTCGCCCGGCCATTTATGCGTGGCATCCAGGCCCATCTTCGACCCCAGGCCCGACACCGGCGAGGCGAAGTCGAGGTAGTCGATCGGCGTGTTGTCGATCATCACCGTGTCGCGCTTGGGGTCCATGCGCGTGGTGATGGCCCAGATCACGTCGTTCCAGTCGCGGGCGTTGATGTCGTCGTCGGTGACGATAACGAACTTGGTGTACATGAACTGTCGCAAAAACGACCACACACCCAGCATGACGCGCTTGGCATGGCCCGGGTACGACTTCTTCATGGTCACGATGGCCATGCGGTACGAGCAGCCTTCGGGCGGCAGGTAGAAATCGGTGATCTCCGGGAATTGCTTCTGCAGGATCGGCACGAACACTTCGTTCAGCGCCACGCCGAGAATTGCCGGCTCATCCGGCGGACGGCCGGTGTAGGTGCTGTGGTAGATCGGCTTGATCCGATGGGTGATGCGCTCGACGGTGAACACCGGAAAGCTGTCGACTTCGTTGTAGTAGCCGGTGTGGTCGCCGTAAGGGCCCTCATCCGCCATCTCGCCAGGGTGAATCACGCCTTCGAGGATGATTTCGGCGGTGGCCGGCACTTGCAGGTCGTTGCCGCGGCACTTCACCAGTTCGGTACGGTTACCGCGCAACAGGCCGGCGAAGGCGTACTCGGAAAGGCTGTCCGGCACCGGGGTGACGGCACCGAGGATGGTCGCCGGGTCGGCGCCGAGGGCCACGGACACAGGGAACGGCTTGCCGGGGTGCTTCTCGCACCACTCGCGGAAATCCAGGGCGCCGCCACGGTGGCTCAGCCAACGCATGATCACCTTGTTGCGGCCGATCACTTGCTGGCGATAGATGCCGAGGTTCTGGCGATCCTTGTTCGGGCCCTTGGTGACGGTCAGGCCCCAGGTGATCAGCGGGCCGACGTCGCCGGGCCAGCAGGTTTGCACGGGGAGCATGGCAAGGTCGACGTCATCGCCTTCGATGACCACTTCCTGGCACACCGCGTCCTTGACCACCTTTGGCGCCATGGCAATGATCTTGCGGAAGATCGGCAGCTTCGACCAGGCATCCTTGAGGCCCTTGGGTGGCTCAGGCTCCTTGAGGAACGCCAGCAGCTTGCCGATCTCGCGCAGTTCGCTGACCGACTCGGCGCCCATGCCAAACGCCACGCGCTCGGGGGTGCCGAACAGGTTGCCGAGCACCGGGATATCGAAACCGGTCGGCTTCTCGAACAGCAGCGCCGGGCCCTTATTGCGCAGGGTACGGTCGCAAATCTCAGTCATTTCCAGCACCGGCGAAATCGGCATCTGGATACGTTTCAACTCTCCGCGCTGCTCAAGTTGCTGCACGAAATCCCGAAGATCCTTGAATTTCATTAACCATGCCACCCGTAAAATAGGCGTACATCCTACCTGCTCTGGCGGCGGCTGGCAGCTTATCGCGGTGCATTTGCGTGCCGAAGGTGCTTAAAAAACGCACGAAAAAAAATGGCGCCCCTGGGGGCGCCATTTTTTCGGACCTGAAACGTCGTATTACTTACGCTTCATCGACAGGAAGAACTCGTCGTTGGTCTTGGTGGTTTTCAGCTTGTCGATCAGGAACTCGATGGCGGCGACTTCGTCCATCGGGTGCAGCAGCTTGCGCAGGATCCACATGCGCTGCAGTTCGTCGTCGGCAGTCAGCAACTCTTCGCGGCGGGTGCCGGAGCGGTTGATGTTGATGGCCGGGAAGACGCGTTTTTCCGCGATGCGACGGTCCAGGGGCAGTTCCATGTTGCCGGTACCCTTGAACTCTTCGTAGATCACTTCGTCCATCTTCGAGCCGGTTTCAACCAGCGCGGTGGCGATGATGGTCAGCGAACCGCCTTCCTCGATGTTCCGCGCGGCGCCGAAGAAACGCTTCGGTTTCTCCAGGGCGTGGGCGTCGACACCACCGGTCAATACCTTGCCGGAGCTCGGGATCACGGTGTTGTAGGCACGGGCCAGGCGGGTGATGGAGTCGAGCAGGATCACCACGTCTTTCTTGTGCTCGACCAGGCGCTTGGCCTTTTCGATCACCATTTCGGCAACCTGCACGTGGCGGGTTGGCGGCTCATCGAACGTGGAGGCAACCACTTCGCCGCGCACGGTGCGCTGCATTTCGGTCACTTCTTCCGGACGCTCATCGATCAGCAGCACGATCAGGTGAACTTCAGGATTGTTACGCGCGATGTTCGCGGCAATGTTCTGCAGCATGATGGTCTTGCCGGCTTTCGGCGGTGCGACGATCAGGCCACGCTGGCCCTTGCCGATCGGCGCGCACAGGTCGATCACACGACCGGTCAAGTCTTCGGTGGAACCGTTACCGGCTTCCATCTTCATGCGCACGGTCGGGAACAGCGGGGTCAGGTTCTCGAAGAGAATCTTGTTTTTCGCGTTCTCGGGGCGATCGAAGTTGATCGTGTCGACCTTGAGCAGGGCGAAATAACGCTCGCCTTCCTTCGGAGGGCGGATCTTGCCAACGATGGTGTCACCGGTGCGCAAGTTGAAGCGACGGATCTGGCTCGGCGAGACGTAGATATCGTCTGGGCCGGCGAGATAGGAGGCGTCTGCAGAGCGGAGGAAGCCGAAGCCGTCCTGGAGAATCTCCAGCACGCCATCACCGGAGATTTCCTCGCCGCTTTTCGCGTGCTTCTTGAGCAGGGAGAAAATCACGTCCTGCTTGCGCGAACGGGCCATATTTTCTATGCCCATTTCTTCGGCCAATTGGAGCAGGTCGGTAATCGGCTTTTGCTTGAGTTCAGTCAGATTCATATAGGAATGACGTAATCATTTATGGAGGGGGGAAATTAAGCTTTTGGCTTAATGAGGCCGCGCCGCAGAGAAGGCGACAGGATCGCGTACTAATCGAAAAGGAATGCGTCGGCGACGGCTTGCAGGGGGCAGTGGAGAAACCAGTGCGGGGCCGAATGTACCACCTGAGTTTCGGAGCGTCTAGCCCTGTTTCACGAAAAAGCCCCGCAATTTGCGGGGCTTTTTTGACGACGTTTAGATGTTCGCGTCGAGGAAAGCTTGCAGCTGGGACTTCGACAGCGCGCCGACCTTGGTGGCTTCGACGTTGCCGTTCTTGAACAGCATCAACGTAGGGATACCACGCACGCCATGCTTGGCCGGGGTTTCCTGGTTGTCGTCGATGTTCAGCTTGGCAATGGTCAACTTGCCTTCGTAGGTGGTTGCAATGTCGTCCAGGACCGGAGCGATCATTTTGCAAGGGCCACACCACTCAGCCCAGTAGTCAACCAGCACCGGGCCAGCAGCCTTGAGTACTTCGGCCTCAAAGGTCGCGTCGGTGACGTGCTTGATAAGATCGTTGCTCATGGATGTCTCCGGATTGTAAGCAAAAAAAACGTTGCCCATCATAGCCGCCCTTCCCCCGTTCAGGAAGCCGCCTCTGATTGAGTCTTCCTATGATGGCGCATGAGTTTGGGTATGGCCCGACTCAGGGCGTGACGGGCGTCACGAAGGCGATGCCAGTGCGCAATGCCGCATTGCGCACGTGTTCCTGCATGTTTTTTTGTGCCGCCGCACTGGCGCGACGGGCCAGGGCGCGCAGGATCCTGCGGTGCTCCTGCCAGGTCTCCATGGCCCGCTCCGGCCGGATGAACGGTAGTTTCTGGCTCTCCAGGAACACCTCGGCGCTGGCACTCAGGATGCTCACCATCGCCTGATTGCCGCTGGCCAGGAGGATGCACTGGTGGAATTCGAAGTCCAGCCGGGCCGCCGCTTCAAAGTCACCGGCCTTGAGCACCTTGCGCATCGCCTCGACGTTATCTTCCAGGCTGTCCAGCTCATCGAGGGTCAAGGTCATCGCCGCCAACCCTGCCGCAAACCCCTCGAGGGCGTAGCGCAACTGGAAGATATCCAACGGCGTGGCCTGCGCCGCGAAGGGCCAGGCAAACCCCGGCGCCTCTTCTGCCGCCTGCACGAACACGCCCTTGCCCGGCTGCACGCTGACCACCCCCAGGGCACTGAGGGACGACAACGCTTCGCGCAATGACGCCCGACTCACCCCCAACTGCACCGCCAGGTCGCGCTGGGACGGCAGGGCGTCGCCCGGCCCGAAGCCTTGCTCCTTGATCAGTTTACGGATGGCCTGCAGGGCCGCTTCCGGTACGGCTTGGGCGATGGAATTCATAAAAAACTCAAGGTTCTCGTCATCAGAGCGGCTAGTTGTAAAGCTATTCGAAGGCCACGGCAAGCCACGCCCCAAAGGGGCTCGCAGGGTTTTACCGGCGCTCGAAAAAGGTGCGAAAAGCCTCCTGACTGTTCAGACCAGTAAGACCACACAACCTCAACAAATCCCGGCCCTTCAGACGATTCCGAGAGGGCTGGCATGGGCTGTGCACTGAGCAAAATCAGAAAATTCCTTCGCCCTTCTCGGAGAGTTGCCATGACCAAGCGCTACAGCGCCCTGCTCACTGCCCTGTTTGCCAGCCTGATGCTCAGCCAGGCACCTGCCCAGGCCAACGGTCTGGACGATATTGTCGCCCGTGGCACCCTCAAGGTCGCCGTGCCCCAGGACTTCCCGCCCTTCGGCTCGGTCGGCCCGGACATGAAGCCTCGCGGACTGGACATCGACACCGCCAAGCTGCTGGCCGACCAGCTCAAGGTCAAGCTGGAACTGACCCCGGTCAACAGCACCAACCGCATTCCGTTCCTCACCACTGGCAAGGTCGACCTGGTGATTTCCAGCCTGGGTAAAAACCCCGAGCGCGAAAAGGTCATCGACTTCTCCCGGGCCTATGCACCGTTCTACCTCGCCGTATTCGGCCCGCCTGACGCGGCGATCAGCACCACCGACGACCTCAAGGGCAAGACCATCAGCGTGACCCGTGGCGCCATTGAAGACATCGAGCTGACCGCCGTGGCGCCCAAAGAGGCCACGATCAAGCGCTTCGAAGACAACAACTCGACCATCGCCGCCTACCTGGCCGGCCAGGTCGACCTCATCGCCAGCGGCAACGTAGTGATGGTGGCGATCAGCGAGCGCAACCCGAAACGCGTGCCGGCGCTGAAAGTGAAACTCAAGGATTCGCCTGTGTACGTCGGCGTAAACAAGAACGAGCCGGCGTTGCTGGAGAAGGTCAACCAGATCCTGGTCGCGGCAAAAGCTGACGGCAGCCTGGAAAAGAATGCAATGCAATGGCTGAAAGAGCCACTGCCTGCCGATCTGTGAAGCGGAGCTGATTGATGGCCTATCAATTCGACTTTGTGCCGGTGCTGGCCAATACCGACCTGCTGTTGCGCGGCGCGCTGTTCACCCTTGAGCTGACCGCCATCGGCGCCATCCTGGGGGTAGCCCTGGGCACCGTCGGCGCGGTGGTGCGGGCGTGGAAGATCCAGCCGTTTGCGTGGTTCTTCGGGGTGTACGTCGAGTTGATCCGCAACACGCCGTTCCTGGTGCAGTTGTTTTTCATCTTCTTCGGCCTGCCGTCCCTGGGGCTGAAGATCACCGAATGGCAAGCCGCCGTGCTGGCGATGGTGATCAACCTGGGGGCCTACTCCACCGAGATCATCCGCGCCGGCATCCAGGCCATCCCCCGTGGGCAACTGGAAGCCGCTGCGGCGCTGGCAATGACGCGCTTCGAGGCGTTCCGCCATGTGGTGCTGCTGCCGGCGCTGGGCAAGGTGTGGCCGGCCCTGAGCAGCCAGATCATCATCGTGATGCTCGGTTCGGCGGTGTGTTCGCAGATCGCCACCGAGGAGTTGAGCTTTGCCGCCAACTTTATCCAGTCGCGCAATTTCCGTGCGTTCGAAACCTATGCCCTGACCACCCTGGTGTACCTGTGCATGGCGCTGATGATTCGCCAGTTGCTGAACTGGATCGGCCGCCGGTTTGTGATGAGGAACAGTCGATGAGTGATTTCTCCTTCTGGGACATCGTGCGCAACCTGGCCATCGGCTTGCAATGGACGTTGCTGCTGTCGCTGGTGGCGTTTATCGGCGGCGGCGTGATTGGTTTGTTGGTGATGACGATGCGCATCAGCCGCAAAGCCTTCCCGCGCAATGTCGCCCGCACCTACATTGAACTGTTCCAGGGCACGCCGCTGTTGATGCAGCTGTTCCTGGTGTTTTTTGGCATTGCCCTGCTCGGGGTGGATATTTCGCCTTGGCTGGCAGCCGCGATTGCCCTGACGCTGTTTACCAGCGCCTACCTCGCCGAAATCTGGCGCGGCTGCGTCGACTCCATCGCCCACGGGCAATGGGAAGCCTCGGCCAGCCTGGCATTGAACCCGCTTGAACAGCTGCGCTACGTGATCCTGCCCCAAGCCCTGCGGATTGCCGTGGCGCCGACCGTGGGTTTCTCGGTGCAAGTCATCAAGGGCACCGCGGTGACCTCGATCATTGGCTTCACCGAGCTGACCAAGACCGGCGGCATGCTCGCCAACGCCACCTTCGAACCATTCATGGTCTACGGCCTGGTCGCCCTCGGTTACTTCCTGCTCTGCTACCCCTTGTCCCTCAGTGCCCGCTACCTGGAAAGGAGACTGCATGCCTCTGCTTAGAATTTCCGCCCTGCATAAGTATTACGGCGATCACCATGTACTCAAGGGCATCGACCTGACCGTCGAAGAAGGCCAGGTGGTGGCGATCATCGGCCGCAGCGGCTCGGGCAAGTCCACCTTGCTGCGCACACTCAATGGCCTGGAATCCATCAACGACGGCGTGATCGAAGTCGATGGCGAGTACCTCGATGCCGCCCGTGCCGATCTGCGCAGCCTGCGACAGAAAGTCGGGATGGTGTTCCAGCAGTTCAACCTGTTTCCGCACCTGACGGTTGGAGAAAACGTAATGCTCGCGCCGCAGGTGGTGCAGAAAGTGCCGAAAGCCAAGGCGGCCCAACTGGCCCGGCAGATGCTGGAGCGCGTCGGGCTGGGCGAGAAATTCGATGCCTTCCCCGATCGCCTGTCCGGCGGCCAGCAACAGCGAGTGGCCATCGCCCGCGCCCTGGCCATGTCACCCAAGGTACTGCTGTGCGATGAAATCACCTCGGCCCTCGATCCGGAGTTGGTCAATGAAGTGCTCAGCGTGGTACGCCAACTGGCCAAGGACGGCATGACCCTGATCATGGTGACCCACGAGATGCGCTTCGCCCGGGAAGTGGGCGACAAACTGGTGTTCATGCACCAGGGCAAGGTGCATGAAGTGGGCGACCCCAAAGTGCTGTTCGCCAACCCGCAAACCCCTGAGTTCGCCAACTTCATCGGCTCAGTGGAGCAGCCGGACTGACCAGTTCGAAACGGCCCTGCCCATCCAGCACTGTCTGGCTGCGTACCTGCAGGGCGCTGGTGGGCAGGTCGGTATCGATTTCGACCTGAGCCGTCAGTCGCTTGCCGGCCGCCTGAGCCACCAGGACCTGGCCTGGCAACAACTGCCCGTCGGCGGTCTCACCAGGCCGATGTGCCAGCGTCCACTCGACGACGCGCCCATCCACCTGCGCCTGCAGGAGAGCCAGGCGAAAGCGCCCCTGCCGGCCAAACAGATACCCTTGCCCGTCTGCTGCGCCGATAAATCTCACGCCGATAGCCGAGGGCTCCACACACAGCACATTGAGCTGCACCCTGCGCTTACCGAGGGCCAGCGAGTGGCTTTCGGCACGCGCCTCGTTGCGGATGACGCCATAGTCGATACGCGGCTGGCTGACGGACAGCCGGCAGTTTTCAGCCTGTACACCCTCAGCGATCAACACCGTACAGAACAGGGCAAGACACTTGGTCTTTAACTTAAAGGACATGGCACACCGCCGAGGTTGTCTCATAGAACTTGTCATTGTCGGCCTCGGCCTCGGGAACAACGTTGAGCCGGCAAGAGGATGAGTCCGGCAGTGCAACCATGAGGTCTTGCGAGTCATTGACGTCATTCAGGAAGATCATGCCGTCACCCACCACACTGGTCAGGAAGCGCTTGTTTTTGTCGAACACCGCAGCGCCCTGTGGCAGCGCTTGGCCTTGCTCATCAGTGGCGGTGAGCAGTACACGGCGCACGCTCACCACATCGAATGCCACGGTATTAACCGACCCTCGCCCGGCAGCCAGCACTTGGGTGCCGTTTTTCAGGTCAACGCGTTTTGGCAGGGACTGGGTCTGCACTTCAATGCGGCTGTCGGTATAGGCGGGCAAGCCCGGGATCACGGCCTGTCCGCTGAAGTCCGTCCATACCGGGCCGTACGGGGTGTCGAGTTTCGCAGCGCCGATGTTGCCCACCGATGCAATGCCAAATGTGTCCTGCACCGCATACGGCGAGAAGGTCACCCCGCCGGCGTGAGCCACCACGCCACCCTGTAACTGCCCGTTGTAAAGAGTGCCCAGCGGGTCCTGGCTGACGCCCAGGCCGACCCGCGTGTAACGTGGCATCAGCTCCACCTGGCCGCGCATCGATTGCTCGCGGGCACTGAGGTCACGCTCGACACCCACCTCGTAATTGACGTAATCATTGACCCGCTCACTGAGCGCAGTGCCGGCACGGGATTGATCACCACGCCGACTGATATAGCTGTTCACGCGACGGTCACTGCCCAGCGGCACGCTGACCTGCAGCCGCACGGACAGGTCATTGTCCAGGGCCGCATCGCGACGATTGTCATCGCGTGTGCCGTCACGGCGTGACTGACGGCCGCCCACCTGTGAGTCGGCCACCAACGCGACATCGGCGTGCCGGAACGATTTGTTCCACGACGCAAACACATGGTCGGCCGATTGCCCATCAAACTGGGCACTGCGGGTATAGCCCAGGGAAAATGCTCCCAGGGTGGTGTCGACCCAGCTCACACCTGCCGTGTACTGATTTTTGAAACGCGCATCCAGGTCATCGGCCCTGGCTGAGCGGCCCGCTTCATGGACTTCGCGATAGCCACGGGTCTGCGTGGTCGCGCTGAGGTTGACGTCCACATTGGCGTAGACCGGGCTGCTCACCGATACGCTGCTGCGAGCCCCGGATACCGCGTCACGGCTATCACGAGACACGTTATGGCGAGCCCCCACGGAAACCCGCTGGAACAGCACACTGCCCAGGGTGCCACCTGCCGACCAATATTCATCGGTGCTCAACAAGCCAAGGCCGGCGGACGAATCGCGTCCCAGGCCCCACGTGCCGCTGCCCATGGCGACCACCGGCGTGGGGCCTTGTTCATGTGCATTCTTGCGCACCTTGCCCAACGAGAAATAATACCCAGGTGCCGCCGGCGTACTCCCTGCGAACGACGCCGCCGGCACCACGAAACTGCGCTTGGCGCCCCGCACATCGATGACACTGACCTCCAGGTCGCTGGTGCTGTTGAGCAACGGCAAACCGGTAAGCCGAAAGGGGCCTTCGGGCACCAGCGTGCTGTGAATCAACGCGCCGGACTGGCGCACCTCAATGCGCGACTGGCTTTGGGCCAACCCCTCGACCACGGCGTTGTTACTGCCTGCCGGCGCTCGCGATTGGCCATCGGGAGAAAACTGCACGCCGGATAACTGCAGGCCACCAAACAGCGGGTTGTTGCTGGAGAGTTGCCCCACCTGGAAGGTCGATTGCAACGCACTCAGGTCCCGCTGGGCGTAGGCGTACAGGTGCTCGTTGCGCGCCACACCGTTGTCGGATACATAGAATTGGCGGCTGCGAACAATCCAGTCGCCGAGGTTGAAGCCGGCCTCGGTATAGGCCGAAACGAAGCGATTGGGTCCACTGTCCGAATAGCTGTTGAACCCCTGTACGTCATAGTTGAATAACGCCGCCGCACCGCCCCGGGCAAATTGCCCCGCCTCCCATTGCGGCTCACGCAGTGATCCGGTGGGCACCACCAACGCGATCTCCTCGTTGCCGGGGCGCAGGCGCACCATCGTCGTCGGGAACGCGCCAAGGAAGTCATGGCAAGCCTGGTCCGCGGTCGCGCCTTTGTGAAGCACACGGCCAGGCTCGATCAACCCGGCTTTTTCCAGCAGCCCCTTGGTAAAACACAATTGCCCCTGGGCGTCGAACCGAGCATCCACCAACCCCAGCGGATTGCCATTGACCTGCAGCCCCACCACCTGCACGCCCTCGCGAAAGCGCGCGGCACTGCGAAAGTAGTCGGAGACCTTCGGGTCGATACCGTGGGTGGTGAGTGCCGCGAGGTCGAACCCCTCCCCCAACTCCAGCGCCGGGGCGAAGCCGGGCAGCCCCCATAGCGTCGCCATCCCCATCAATAGCGTGGGTCGGCGCGGCCACACAAAAGCCACACGCCTGTTATTCGACTGGTTGTTCATCGGTCGATCAACCCTCGTCGGCATTGATCAGGGCCCGATAGCTATCCGCCGAAAACCCGTAGAGCGTGGCCGGCCTGATCTCGACGCCCGTCACGCCCTCCAGCGCGCCGTCGACCTGCACCGCAAGCGCTTCCCCCGGCAACACATAGGTGCGCGGCAAGGTGGCGAGACCCCCTTGGGGCAGCAACTGCACCTGTGGCTCCAGGCGTACCACGTAGGCGCTGTCGTTGTGGACCGTGAGACTTTTGCCCGCACGTTTCCACTTCAGCAGTTCCCAGGGCGTGTCGTGCACAGGCAGATCCTTTGGGTGCAGGATCAGCGGTAAATTCTGCCGCAAGGTGATACCAATCGTCGCACCGCCTGGGCCGCGTGCCTGGGGGATGCCCTCGAAAGACACCCGCTTCAATCGCTGGGTCTTCAGGGGTTCCTTCAATGTGGCGATAAAACGTACCAACTGGGTTTCACCCGCCTCCACGCGTGTGATGGGCGGCGTCACGATCAACAGAGGCTCGACGTCTTCGGGCACATTTTCCACGACCGAGTGAAGTAGCGCCGGCCCAGGGTCGGTATTCTTGATATTTATCGTCGCTTCGCCCTGTGCTTCATAAAGCACAACGACGGTGGTTTCCGGCAACATGCCATCCGCGAGAACAACACTGTTAAAACACAACAACAAACCTGCACAAAACAACCGCACATTATTGATGACTGAAAGACTAAGCACCCAGTATTTCCCACGACATAAGTTGGCGATTGATAATCAGGCCCGGATAAAACAGCCGACAAGAAATACACACATTTCTGATCGGCTATCATTCAGTCGCTTAGATGTAACTCAACTCAAGTGTTGCGCGCCCATCCAGGGTAATGTCACGACTCAGGTCCAGGTCTTGCGCCCTGTTGATGACTGCGCGCACCGCAATGGTCCCGGTCAGCTGAGGAATCGAGGCCGGGGAAATCGCAGTGCCGCTGCGCCACGAGTATTGAGAGGGCGATTGGGCGACCTTACCGTCGCTGCTCTGCCAGCCACCGGAACCGACACGCATGATCGGAAACAGCGTCGCAGTGCTTGTCCTCAGGTCCCTGAGGGTGACCGCAAAGCCGCCGGTGCGCCGACCAGACACCATGCCCAAGCCATAGTTATGCGTTTCGGTATAACCCGAACCCAATGCATTGAGGATCCCCGAGACCTTGCTGGCGGACTGCAGGTCGACAAATCTCAGTCCGAACGTCATGGGTGTGCTGCCGCAACTGACGCTCAGGGGCGTGGTTCGTTCGGCCAGGGGGTTGAAGGCGGTCTGCTGCAACGTGCCCGAGGGAATATCGCCGTAGTTGATAATCCCGCCACCGGTCATGCTGAGGTTGCAGGCGGTGGGCTTGATAGTGCCCCTGACAATCAGCTCGGCACTGGTGGACGCATGAACATTGAGGGCGCCAGCCAGGCACGCGATACCAAGAGTCAATCCAACAATTTTTTTCATAATCGACCTGTCATCTAAAGTTAGGAGGCGCCTTTATTTGCGCTTGAATAAACAAGCCATAAATAAATAACACCACGGCAAGATTGCCGAGTGACAGTCTGTCGCTTTGGTGCCCGAACAAAGAATAAGACGACACCGTGATTACTGTGGGAGTGATATAAACAAACTGTCGTCTGAGCGCGCCGCAACAGTAGTCCCGAACCACTTAACGAATAGAACCCTGACGTTTAATTTGTAGGCGAAATCATGATCAGCCGTCCAGAAGCACGAAGTTATATATTCCTACAGCTTCCAACGACTGTGCTAACAGTGGTGCGGAAAGTTTGACTACATTTCCTACAGTAATCGCCTACAGACGACCTGAGAGAAATTCCCGCAGCACTACGCGTTGGCGTTGGCGGTCGATCGTGGCACGATGGCAAGGTTATCGACCGAGACCCCCAAACCATGCCGCAATCCCAAGCCAAGAATCTGTCCCTGATCGCCGCCATCGACCTGGGCTCCAACAGCTTTCACATGGTCGTGGCCAAGGCCCAGAACGGCGAAATCCGCATCCTTGAGCGGCTCGGCGAGAAAGTGCAACTGGCCGCCGGGATCGACGACGAGCGCCAGCTCAATGAAGAATCCATGCAGCGCGGGCTCGATTGCCTCAAGCGTTTTGCCCAACTGATCAACGGCATGCCACTGGGCGCCGTACGAATCGTCGGCACCAACGCCCTGCGCGAAGCACGCAACCGCGGCGAATTCATCCGCCGCGCCGAGGAAATCCTCGGGCATCCGGTGGAGGTCATCTCCGGCCGTGAAGAGGCGCGCCTGATCTACCTGGGTGTCTCGCACACGCTGGCCGACACACCGGGCAAGCGCCTGGTCGCGGACATCGGCGGCGGCAGTACCGAGTTCATCATCGGCCAACGCTTCGAACCACTGCTGCGCGAAAGCCTGCAGATGGGCTGCGTCAGCTTTACCCAACGCTATTTCAAGGACGGCAAGATCACCCCGGCACGCTACGCCCAGGCCTACACGGCGGCGCGCCTGGAGATCATGAGCATCGAACACGCCCTGCATCGCCTGACCTGGGATGAAGCCATCGGTTCGTCCGGCACCATCCGTGCCATCGGCCTGGCCTTGAAAGCCGGCGGTCATGGCACCGGCGAAGTCAACGCCGAAGGCCTGGCGTGGCTCAAGCGCAAGCTGTTCAAACTGGGCGATGCCGAGAAAATCGACTTCGACGGCATCAAGCCCGACCGTCGCGCCATCTTCCCGGCCGGCCTGGCGATCCTCGAAGCGATCTTCGACGCCCTCGAGCTGCAACGCATGGACCACTGCGACGGCGCCTTGCGCGAAGGCGTGCTCTACGACCTGCTGGGCCGTCACCACCATGAGGACGTGCGTGAGCGTACCCTCAGCTCGCTGATGGAGCGTTATCACGTCGACTTGGAGCAGGCCGCCCGTGTCGAGCGCAAAGCCTTGCACGCATTCGACCAGGTGGCCGAAGACTGGGACCTCGAAGACGGCGTATGGCGTGAGCTGCTGGGTTGGGCGGCCAAGGTGCATGAAGTGGGCCTGGATATCGCCCACTACCATTACCATAAGCACGGCGCCTACCTCATCGAGCACTCGGACCTCGCCGGGTTCTCCCGCGAGGACCAGCAAATGCTCGCGCTGCTGGTGCGTGGCCATCGCCGCAACATCCCCAAGGACAAGTTCGCCGAATTCGGCGACGAAGGCATCAAGCTGATCCGCCTGTGCGTGCTGCTGCGCTTTGCGATCCTGTTCCACCACATCCGCGGCACCCAGGAAATGCCCCAGGTGACCCTGCGCGCCAACGGCGAAAGCCTCGACGTGGTGTTCCCGAAAGGCTGGCTGGACGAGAACCAACTGACCCAGGCGGACTTCGCCCAGGAAGCGGAGTGGCTGACGCGGGTGGGGTTCAGCCTGAACCTGCGCTGACCTCGAAGCAGGCAGCAAGCGTGGCATGAGGGCTTGTTGTCTGTGCCAAGCGGGCCTTGTTGGAGTAGGCAGGCGTGTTGTCTTGGCAAGTAGGCCTTATGTGGGTGGCAAGCGTACTTCTTGTGGCGAGCGGGCTTGCCCCGCGTTGGGGCGCGAAGCGGCCCCGACCCATCAAGCCACCGAGGAGCGTCAGTCGGAGCGCGTTTGCAGGTTTTGGGGCGGCTGCGCCACCCAACGCGGGGCAAGCCCGCTCACCACAATAATTGGGCTACACCCAGCACAAAAAAACGGCCCTTAAAGGGCCGTTTTTCATGCTGCCAGGTAAAGCCTCAATTCACCGAGAGGATCGGGCTGCCCAACTTCTCCAGCAACGTCGCCTGCGCGCTGCGCGGGTTCTGGTTGCCGGTTGGCGTGTTGCGCACGTAGCGGCCGTCCGATTGCAGGCTCCAGCTGTGGGTGTTGTCGGTGAGGTAGCTTTCCAGCTCCTTCTTGACCCGCATGATCAGCTTCTTGCCTTCTACCGGGAAACACGTCTCCACACGCTTGTCGAGGTTGCGCTCCATCCAGTCGGCGCTGGAGAGGAACATCTGCTCCTCGCCGCCGTTGAGGAAGTAGAACACGCGGGTGTGCTCCAGGAAGCGGCCGATGATCGAGCGCACATGGATGTTGTGCGAGACGCCGGCGATGCCCGGGCGCAGGCAGCACATGCCACGCACCACCAGGTCGATGCGCACGCCCGACTGGCTGGCCTTGTACAGCGCGCGGATGATCTTCGGATCGGTCAGCGAGTTGAACTTGGCAATGATGTGCGCCGGCTTGCCGTCGAGGGCGAACTGGGTCTCGCGGGCAATCATGTCGAGCATGCCCTTCTTGAGGGTGAACGGCGCGTGCAGCAGCTTCTTCATGCGCAACGTCTTGCCCATGCCGATCAACTGGCTGAACAACTTGCCGACGTCTTCGCACAAGGCGTCGTCGGAGGTCAGCAGGCTGTAGTCGGTGTAGAGCTTGGCGTTGCCGGCGTGATAGTTGCCGGTGCCCAAGTGGGCGTAGCGCACGATCTCACCGGCTTCACGGCGCAGGATCAGCATCATCTTGGCGTGGGTCTTGAAGCCCACCACGCCGTAGATCACCACCGCGCCGGCGGCCTGCAGGCGGCTGGCCAGTTGCAGGTTGGATTCTTCGTCGAACCGCGCACGCAGCTCGATCACCGCGGTGACTTCCTTGCCGTTACGCGCTGCGTCGACCAACGCATCGACAATCTCCGAGTTGGCGCCGGAGCGGTACAGGGTCTGGCGTACGGCCAAGACATGCGGGTCCTTGGCGGCCTGGCGCAGCAGGTCGACCACCGGGGTGAAGGACTCGAAGGGGTGCAGCAGCAGGATGTCCTGCTTGCTGATCACGCTGAAAATGTTTTCGCTGTTTTGCAGCAGTTTCGGGATCTGCGGAGTGAACGGCGTGTATTGCAGCTCCGGATGGCTGTCCAGGCCGGTGATGCTGAACAGGCGCGTCAGGTTTACCGGACCGTTGACCTGATACAGCTCGGTCTCGCCCAGGTTGAACTGTTTGAGCAGGTAGTCCGACAGGTGCTTGGGGCAGGTGTCGGCTACTTCCAGGCGCACCGCGTCGCCGTAGCGCCGCGAGAACAGCTCGCCACGCAGGGCACGCGCCAAGTCTTCGACGTCTTCGGAGTCCAGCGCCAGGTCGGCGTTACGGGTCAGGCGGAACTGGTAGCAGCCCTTGACCTTCATGCCCTGGAACAGGTCATCGGCGTGGGCGTGGATCATCGACGAAAGGAATACATAGTTATCGCCAGGCCCACCCACCTCTTCCGGTACCTTGATGATCCGTGGCAGCAAGCGCGGCGCCGGGATAATCGCCAGGCCCGAATCGCGACCGAAGGCGTCGATACCTTCGAGCTCGACGATGAAGTTCAGGCTCTTGTTCACCAGCAACGGGAACGGGTGCGTCGGGTCGAGGCCGATCGGGGTGATGATCGGCGCGATTTCGTCGCGGAAGTAACGGCGCACCCAGGTCTTGATCTTGGTGGTCCAGTGACGACGACGAATGAAGCGGACCTGATGTTTTTCCAGTTCCGGCAGCAGGATGTCGTTGAGGATCGCGTACTGGCGGTCCACATGGCCGTGCACCAGCTCGCTGATGCGCGCCAGCGCCTGGTGCGGCTGCAGGCCGTCGGCGCCGGCTTGTTCACGGGCGAAGGTGATCTGCTTCTTGAGGCCGGCGACGCGGATTTCGAAGAACTCGTCCAGGTTGCTGGAGAAAATCAGCAGGAATTTCAGCCGTTCCAGCAGCGGGTAGGACTCATCCAGCGCCTGCTCCAGCACGCGGATATTGAATTGCAGTTGTGACAGCTCGCGGTGGATGTACAGGCTGCTGTCATCCAGGTTGGTCACCGCGACCACCGGCGCCGGCACAGGCGGCTCGGCCACCACGGCAGGCGCGGCCGGCTCCAGCTCCGGCGGGGTCTCGGTGACTTGTTCCACCACCGGGTGAGCGTCTTTTACGGCAACTTCGGAGAGTCCTTCGGTATTCATCGAGTGTTCCTGTGAGGGCTATTGTTGCTCTCTAAGCAATTGGGCAGCGCGGGCGGCGAAGTAGGTCAGGATGCCATCGGCGCCAGCACGTTTAAAGGCAGTCAGGGATTCAAGGATCACCCCTTCACTCAACCAGCCATTCTGGATCGCGGCCATGTGCATGGCGTATTCACCGCTGACCTGATAGACAAAGGTCGGCACTTTGAATTCCTCTTTGACCCGGTAAAGGATGTCCAGGTAAGGCATCCCGGGCTTGACCATCACCATGTCGGCACCTTCGGCCAGGTCAGCGGCCACCTCATGCAGGGCTTCGTGGCTATTGGCCGGGTCCATCTGGTACGAGGCCTTGTCGGCCTTGCCCAGGTTCAGCGCCGAGCCCACCGCATCGCGGAACGGGCCGTAATAGGCACTGGCGTACTTGGCCGAGTAGGCCATGATCCGCACATTGACGTGGCCCGCCAGTTCCAGGGCTTCGCGAATCGCCTGGATGCGGCCGTCCATCATGTCTGACGGCGCCACCACCTGGGCGCCCGCTGCGGCGTGGGACAAGGCCTGCTTGACCAGCGCGTCGACGGTAATGTCGTTTTGAACATAGCCGTCTTCGTCGAGAATGCCATCCTGGCCGTGGGTGGTGAACGGGTCCAACGCCACGTCGGTGATCACCCCCAACTCAGGGAAACGCTCGCGCAGGGCGCGGGTGGCACGCTGGGCGATGCCTTGCGGGTTCCAGGCTTCGGCAGCATCCAGCGACTTGAGCCCAGGCGGCGTGACCGGAAACAGCGCCAGCGCCGGAATCCCCAGCTCAACCCAGTTCGCCGCCTCGATCAGCAACTGATCAATGGTCAAGCGCTCTACACCCGGCATCGACGCCACCGCTTCCCGACGATTGTCACCGTCCAGCACAAACACCGGCAGGATCAGATCGTTCGTGGTCAGTACGTTTTCACGAACCAGACGACGAGAAAAATCATCACGGCGATTGCGGCGCAGGCGGGTGGCAGGGAACAGGCGATTGGCAGGGGTAAAGCTCACGACAGACTCCTGAGCCCGTGTTTACGGGCGAGCGTTGCAGTTATAAGCGGCCATTATGACGAAGGAATGACAGTTGTGCTTATCGATGCGACCTGTAGTCGCATTCGTCGTTTATGTAGGAATTGTTCACTTCGTGACACATCTCGATACTTTCATGAATGTTCGCGAAGGCGTAGGCTGCGCGTTCATTTCGCCAGCACCCAGACCATGCTTCAACAATTTCTGCATGACTTCGGCTACTTTGCCCTCTTCCTAGGCACGTTCTTCGAAGGCGAGACCATCCTGGTTCTCGCAGGCTTCCTGGCGTTCCGTGGATACATGGATATCAACCTGGTGGTCGTGGTTGCCTTCTGCGGCAGCTACGCCGGTGACCAGTTGTGGTATTTCCTTGGGCGCAAGCACGGCCGCAAACTGTTGGCGCGCAAGCCGCGCTGGCAATTGATGGGCGACAAGGCCCTGGAGCATATCCGCAAGCATCCGGATATCTGGGTGCTGAGCTTCCGTTTTGTCTACGGGTTGCGCACGGTGATGCCGGTGGCGATCGGTCTTTCGGGTTATCCGCCGGCGCGCTACTTGATCCTCAACGGCATCGGCGCCGCGATCTGGGCTGCCGCCCTGGGGGCTGCGGCCTACCACTTCGGCGCAGTGCTGGAAGGTATGCTCGGCAGCGTCAAGAAGTACGAGCTGTGGGTGCTGGGCGCCTTGCTGCTGCTGGGCTTCGGCCTGTGGCTACGCCGCCGCTTCAAGAACGCAAGGATTGCGCGCCAGGCGTGTGAGGATGCCAAGGCCCGGCTCGCCGCCGAGCCGGCCCCCGTCGAGACGCCTAAGACACCAGTCGAGTAAGCCGGCTTCTGCAGCAGTAGAGGCCGATCACGCTGAGCAGGCTGTAACTCGCCAGCCCCAGCCAGCCCAAGCTGCTGGCCGGCCATAGCCCGACCAGCGGCGCCAGCCACACCAGTGGCACATTCAGCGCCAGGCGCACCAGCTCAGCCTTCAGCGCCCACGGGCGATTCTCCAGGGCGACCCCCAGGGTAAACAATCCCAACGCCATCGCGCCCCAGCCCAGCACCAGCGCCTGCGTGGGCAGCCCTTCGCCGAAATTCATCAGATAGCTGCCAAAGCCCACATACGCCGCAAACTGCAGGGCGACGTACACCTGCTGGCGCGCGTCCAGCGGCACCTCGAATTTGCGGAACTGGGCGAGGTCCGGCTTGGCCAACGGATACTTCGCTTTCACATCCGCCGGTCGCCAGCCGGTGCGCATGAACCAGATACGCAGCTTGTCCCACACGCTCTCGGTGCGCCGCGCATCACTCCACAACTGTGCATAAAACTGCAGGTTGGCCCACAGCGGATTCCAGCTGGCCAGGGGTGTGGTGACGCCAAAGATCACCGGCTCGTTGTCGTCCTCTTCCTGAAAGCTGCCGAACAGCCGGTCCCAAATAATGAACACCCCGCCGTAGTTGCGATCCATGTAGAGAGCGTTCTGTGCATGGTGGGCCCGATGATTGGACGGCGTGACGAAGAACCATTCGAACCAGCCAAGCTTAGGCACATGGCGGGTGTGCACCCAGAATTGGTACAGCAGGTTGAGCGACGCGACGCTGATAAACACCACCAGCGGCACGCCGAGCACGGCCAGGGGGAGATAGAAGATCCAGCTCAGCAGAAAGCCGGTGCTGGTCTGGCGCAAGGCCGTGGTGAGGTTGTAGTCCTCGCTCTGGTGATGCACCGAATGCGCGGCCCAGAGGATGTTGCGCTCATGGCCGCAGCGGTGCAGCCAGTAGTAGCAGAAGTCGTAGAAGACGAAGGCGAATACCCAGGTCCAGACGCTGTGGGCCGACAGCTCGATCACGGCCAGGTGCTTGAGCGCAAACGCGTAGGTCAACAGCCCTACGCCCTTGGTGAGCAGGCCCGTGGTGGTGGACAGCACGCCGGTGCTGAGGCTGTTGATGGCATCTGCCACACGGTAGTTGCGCTGCCCGCGCCAACGGTCGGCGAGCAGCTCCACCACGATCAAGGCAATGAAAAACGGTACCGCGTAAGGCACGAAGTCCATGGTCTGGTCCGGTCTATTTTTGTTACATCAAGATTAGGTGCAGCGGCGCGAGATCCCATTGGCAACAGATGACAAATTAGTAGACATTTAACGCCAAGACCCCAGGAGAAATGCCCATGAGCAAAAAGATTGCAGTGATCCTTTCCGGCTGCGGCGTGTATGACGGCGCAGAGATCCACGAAAGCGTGATCACCCTGCTGCGCCTGGACCAGCGCGGCGCTCAGGTCCAATGTTTTGCCCCGGATATTGCGCAACTGCATGTGATCAACCACCTCACCGGTGAAGAGATGCCCGAATCACGCAATGTACTGGTGGAATCTGCCCGTATCGCCCGGGGCGAGGTGAAGGACATTCGCGACGCCAACGCCGACGAGTTCGACGCGTTGATCGTGCCCGGCGGATTTGGCGCGGCGAAAAACCTGTCGAACTTTGCCGTCGAAGGCGCCGGTTGCAGCGTCAACCCACAGGTGCTGGAGCTGGCCGAAGCCTTTGCCGAAGCGGGCAAGCCGGTGGGGCTGATCTGCATCTCCCCTGCCCTGGCCGCGAAGATCTACGGCCCTGGCGTGACCTGCACCATCGGTAACGACGCCGACACCGCCGCCGCCCTCGACAAGATGGGCGCCACCCATCACGAATGCACGGTGGAAGACATCGTCGAGGACAAGGCGCGCAAGCTGGTGAGCACACCGGCGTACATGCTGGGCAAGAACATCAGCGAGGTGGCGTCAGGCATCAACAAACTGGTGGATCGCGTGCTGGAGCTGACGCACGAGAACGACTGACCCGTTAATTGTGGCGAGCGGGCTTGCCCCGCGTTGGGGCGCGCAGCGGCCCCAGTGGGGCACCGCGGTCATTCAGACACAACGGGGTGACTGGTTTCAGGGCGGCTGCGCCACCCAACGCGGGGCAAGCCCGCTCGCCACAATAAGCCCGTTTGCCACAAGGGGCGTCAGGCCTGGCGCATCAGCCGCGTCAGGAGGCGATCCAGCGCATTGGCAAATGCCTGCTTGTCCTTTTCCCCGTGGGGCGGTGGACCGCCGCCCATCTGGCCTTGCTCACGCAGATCAGTGAACAGGTTCCGCACCGCCAAGCGTTCACTCATGTTCGCCGGGCTGAACTCCTTGCCGCGCGGGTCCAGAGCCGTGACGCCCTTTTTCACCAACCGGTCGGCCAGGGGCACGTCGCTGCAGATCACCAGTTCACCGGGCACCGCGTGCTCCACCAGGTAGTCATCGGCCGCGTCCGGGCCGCTGGGCACCACGATCAATTTCACGCAAGCAAAGCTTGGCTTGATCTGGCTCTGCCCGGCCACCAGCACCACCTCGAACTGACGCTTTAAAGCGAACTTCACCACCTGGTCCTTGGCCGCCCGCGGACAGGCATCTGCATCGATCCAGACACGCATGCCTATGCCACCACTCGGCGCTTTTCGGCCACACGGCTGCGGCCGTACAGCACCGCAATCGCCAGGATTGCCACAGCCTGCGCACCCAGCGAGTACGCATCGGCGTGGATGCCCAGCCAGTCAAAGTCAAAGAACGCCACCGGCCGCGTGCCGAAGATGCCCGCTTCCTGCAACGCCTTCACGCCGTGCCCGGCAAACACCACCGACAGCGCGCACAGCAGCGCCGCGTTGATACCGAAGAACAGCGCCAGCGGCAACTTGGCCGAGCCGCGCAGGATCACCCAGGCCAGGCCCACCAACAGCACCAGCGCCGTGGCGCCACCCGCCAGCACAGCGTTGTGCCCAGCCGGGCCGGCCTGCAGCCACAGGGTTTCGTAGAACAGGATCACTTCGAACAGCTCGCGGTACACCGAGAAGAACGCCAGCATCGCGAAGCCGAAACGCCCGCCACCGCCGACCAGGCTGCTCTTGATGTAGTCCTGCCAGGCCGCTGCGTGGCGCCGGTCGTGCATCCACACGCCAAGCCACAGCACCATCACGCTGGCAAATAGCGCCGTGCAGCCTTCAAGCAATTCACGCTGGGCGCCGCTCACATCAATCACATACGCGGCCAGCGCCCAGGTGGCCAAGCCAGCCAACAGCGCCAGGCCCCAACCGACATTGACGCTGCGCACCGCTGATTGCTGGCCGGTGTTACGCAGGAACGCGAGGATCGCGGCCAGCACCAGAATCGCTTCCAGCCCTTCACGCAGCAGGATCAGCAAACCGGAGATGTAGCTCAACGACCAACTCAGGCCATCGCTGCCGAGCAGACCGGCAGACTCCGTGAGCTTGCCCTTGGCCACGTCCAGGCGCTGTTGCACCTGCTCGATCGGCAAACCGTCCTGCAGCGACTGCCGATAGGCCATCAGGGCCTTCTCGGTGTCCTTGCGCACGTTGGCGTCGACGTTATCCAGCGAACTCTCCACCAGCTCGAAGCCTTCCAGGTACGCGGCTACCGACAGGTCGTAGGCCTGGTCATGGTCGCCGTTGCGGAAGGCAGCGAGGCTCTTGTCCAGGGTCGCGGCGGTGTAGTCGAGCAACTGCGCCGGGCCCCGCTTGACCTGCGGCGGCTGTGCACGCTGGGCGCGGAAGGTCGCGGCAGCAGATGGGCCGTTGGCGGCCAGCACTTCATTGGGGGTCTGGCGGGCCAGGTCGGCGAGGTTGAACGGTTGCTCGGTTTTCGCCGCAGCCGGGTCGGCAGTGAAGCCGGCGATGTAGGTGGCCAAGTCCCAGCGCTGGCGATCATCCAATTGGTCGGCGAAAGACGGCATATCCGTGCCTTCGACGCCCAGGCCGAGGGTGTTGTAGATCGCGTAGAGGCTCAGGCGATCCAGGCGCGCGGCATCGCGCAGGTTGGCCGGCGGTGGCGTCATGCCCACGCTGGCCGGGCCATCACCGGCGCCGGCCGTGCCATGGCACACCGAGCAATGCTGCGCGTACAGCGGTGCGCCGCGCGTGGGGTCGGGCGTGATCGCCGGCGCCTGGCTGACTTCATACGCCACCGCCAACTGGGCACCGAGCTGGCGCGCCTGGCGTGCAACTGCGCCGCCATCCTGGCGGGCGGTTACCGCGGCCAGGAGTTCATCGACACCCTTTACCAGCGCCGCGCGTTCCGGACGCTGCGGCAACTCTGCGACCAGGCCCTGCAACACGCCGAGAAATTCCAGCTGCTCACTGTATTCGGACTCATCGATGACCTTGCCCGCCTCCACCGTCGGTGGGTAGTCGGCGCCAATGTAGTCCAGCAAATGCAGGGCCTGGGGGGCGCCCTCGGCAGTCGCGGCCAACAGGTTGAAGCTGCACGACATCAGCGCCGGCAACAGCAGCCAGGCGAGAAAACGGAAGGGGGCAGTCATGAATGAATCTCAAAGGGAAATACGAAGTAACACATTGTTAAGCCTTAAAGGGTTTGACTCAAGGCGTTAGTGATTTGTCGTCTGCGAGGGCGGAAAATTTCAGCGGCGCAGTAGTGGCATCCGCGTCGAATCATTCAAAGCAAAAAGCCATTGTTTTGCCAGTAATGGCGCTTATAATGCCGCGCCCTGTTAGTGCGAAAGGGAATTTCGTTCCTCGTTTTTATGAGGAATCATCACATTAGCTGAAGACTTTCAGGGAAGAAGTTGCATGGCATTTCGCGCCTTACCTCCGCTCGCGCTCGTGGCGGTTACCTTGCTGTCCGGTTGTTCGATGTTCCGCAGCTACGACACCGAGCTGCAAGCCACCAACCAGCAATTGGCCACTGGCAACGTCGACGGCGCCCTGACGCTGCTGGAAAAGAACAACAGCGGCGACGACAAGGACCTGCTGTATTTCTTCGAGAAAGGCGAGTTGCTGCGGGCCAAGGGCGACATCACCGGCAGCCAGACCGCCTGGCGCAGCGCCGACCTGCAAGTCTATAAGTGGGAAGAGTCGGTCAAGTTCGACAGCGAAAAGTACCTCTCCCAGTTCGGCAGCTTCCTGGTCAACGACAAGGTGCGTCGCTACGAAGGCTATGACTACGAAAAGGTCATGCTGACCACGCAGATGGCTCTGAACCTGCTGGCCCTGAACGACTTCGACGGCGCACGCACCGAAATCAAGAAGACCCACGAGCGCGAAGCCGTGATCGCTGACCTGCGCGACAAGGAATACCTCAAGCGCGAAGACGAAGCCCAGCGCGAAGGTGTAACCACCCAGATGAAAGACCTGCGCGGCTACCCGGTGGAGTCCCTCGACGCGCCGGAAGTGGTCGGCCTGAAAAACAGCTACCAGAGTGCGTTCAGCCATTACCTGGCCGGCTTCGTCTACGAAGCCCTGGGTGAAAAAGACCTGGCCGCGCCCGGCTATCGCAAGGCCGCCGAGCTGCGCCCCAACACCAAGCTGCTGGAACAAGCCTTGCTGGACCTGGACAAATCCAAAGTCGGCGCCGACGAAACCGACGTGCTGATCGTGGTCCAGAGCGGCCTGGCCCCCGCGCGCGACTCGATTCGCCTGCCGCTGCCGATCCCGATCAATGGCAACCTGGTGATCACCCCGCTGTCGTTCCCGGTAATCAAGGCCGACACCTCCACGGCCACCTTCGCCCAGATCGGCATCGACGGCCAGCAGCAGAACCTCACCGCGCTCAACAGCACCACGGCCATGTCCCGCCGTGCGCTGCGCGATGACATGCCCGGCATTATCCTGCGCACCACCGTGCGGGCAGTCACCCGTGGCGTGGCGCAAAACAACCTGAACAAGACCAACCCGATGGCGGGCCTGGTGCTGGGTATCGCCTCGGCCGTGACCGAAGGCGCCGACACCCGCACCTGGCGCACCCTGCCGGACATGACCCAAGTCACTCGCCTGCGCCTCAAGCATGGCGAACACCAGGTCAGCCTGCCCAACGCCCTGGGCGGCACGCTGGTGACGGTCAAGGCCGACCAGCGTTACCAGGTGATCACGCTGCGCGTGGTCGGCAACCAGGTGTTCGCCGGCGGGCTTGCGGCCCATGTGGTGCCGAGCACGCCGCCCCAGGCCATTGCCACCCTCAAACAACCTTAAGGAGCACGCTATGCGTCATTTCATCCTCGGCGCCCTGGCGCTGGTCCTGCTCGCCGGCTGCGCCACCCCGCCGCCGCCGGAGCCTGGCAGCGCCGCGAGCAAAATCGTGGTGATGGGCAAGTTCAAGGGCATCGCCGTCGGCGCCATTCGCGTCGCGCGCGAGAATGGCTTCCTCACCGCCAAGGTGCAGTTGAGCAACATCACCAGCAGCAACCAGATGATGTATTACCGCTTCGCCTGGCTGGGCGCCGACGGCTTCCCGGTGGGCGACGAAGAAACCTGGAAAGTGCTGAACCTGTACGCCAACCAGGCAACCTTCCTGCCGGCCATCGCCAATCTGCCGCAAGCGGCGGACTTCCGTCTCGAAGTCAAAACCCCTTGAGCCGTCCACCCTTTTTGAGAGATTTCCCCATGTTTGCACGCTTCTCGATCCTCGCCGTGGTGGCCGTCCTGGCCAGCGGTTGCGCCAACACCTCGCCGGTACTGGGCGGCAAGAACATCAGCTACGGCGACACCAAGGCCGTGGAACTGGTGACCAACGAGTTCGGCTCCACCGACCTGCAGATGATCGCCGAAAGCATGACCCGCTCCCTGGCCCAGTCCGGCATCCTGCAGGGTCGCCCGGTGGTGCAGGTGTATGACGTGAAGAACAAGACCAGCGAATACATCGACACCCGCGAGATCACCACGTCGATCAAGACCCAGCTGATGAAAACCGGCACCGCGCGCTTCGCCAGCGACAACACCGACATGCAAAGCCAGGTCGACCAGCTAAAGCTGCAGAACCAGAGCGGCCTGTACAAGAAATCCACCGTGAGCAAGACCGGCAACATGGTCGCCGCCAAGTACCGCCTGGAAGGCTCGATCAGCTCCATCGTCAAGCGCAGCTCGGACTACAAGGACGTGTTCTACAAGTTCAGCCTGCAGCTGATCGACGTCGAGAGCGGCCTGGCCGAATGGATGGACGAAAAAGAAATCCGCAAGACTACGGAGCGCTAAGCAATGCGTGCATGGATCGGCATGATCGGCCTGCTGTGCGCCTTTGGCGCCTCGGCCGCCCCGAAGATCGCGGTGACCGACCTGGCCTATGAGGCGCGGGTCGAGGAATACATTCACCAGGTGTCGGCCAATAACAACTTCCAGGCCAGCGCTTACCACGCCAGCGGGTCCTCGAACTACAGCGAGTACGAAAGCCGTACCAGCTACATCGAGCAGACCGAGCTGCGCAAGTTCAGCGGTGATATCAAGGGCGAGATCCTCAAGTCCCGGCAGTTCCAGTTGGTGCAGGGCGCGCCCTACACCGCTGACGCCAAGGGTGACGTCTACGACGTGATCAAGCGCATCAAGGCCGGTCACTTCAAGGGCGCGGACTATGTGCTGTTCGGCACGCTGTCGGACATCGACTTTACCCAGGACATCAACGCCCTGGACCACACCAACAGTTACTCGGCGGTGCTGGGCCTGACGCTGGTGGCGGATTTCAGCCTGATCAACACGCGCACCTACGAGATCACCTCGGCGTTCACCGCCATGGGCGAAGGCCAGGACACCAAGCTGGTCAACAACCGTGACGTACGCGTCAGCCTGAACCGACCACGCGTGGTTAAAGAGGTGTCGAAAGCCTTGGGTGAGGATGTTGCGCGGCAGCTGGCCGAACAATTGGGTGGTGGTTATCAGGAACAACCTGGGCAGCCGGCATTGCGCAATAACCTGCCACGGGATGAAGCGCCGAAGATTCTGCGCTGAATGAAAATCCCGCTACCGATATAAAACCAATGTGGGAGCGGGCTTGCTCGCGAATGCGGTGGATCAGTCAATACATCTGGTGACTGACACTGCGCATTCGCGAGCAAGCCCGCTCCCACATTTTTTAACCGGTTTCGTCAGTTACGCCGTTGCGCGATGCAAGCTGGCGAGGAAACCCGCCGCTCCCACGAACAACCCGGCAAACGTGCGGTTCATGCGTTTCTGCTGCTTCGGCGTGCGCAACAGGCGCAACACTTTCGAGGCCAACCCGGTGTAGCCCGCCATCACGATCATGTCGACGCTGATCATGGTCGCGCCGAGGATCAGGTACTGGATCAGCAGCGGCGCCTGCGGGTTCACGAACTGCGGCAGTACCGCCAGCATGAACACCAAGGCCTTGGGGTTGCTGGCGTTGACCAGGAAACCACGGAACATCATCGCCATCGGCTTGCCGATCGGGCGTATCGTCGCGTCCTCGCTCATGTCCATGGGCAGGGCACGCCATTGCTTGATGGCCAGGTACACCAGGTAGGCCACGCCGAACCATTTGATCGCATAAAACGCGGTAGACGATGCCGCCAGAATCGCCCCCAGGCCACCCGCTACCACGGCAATCTGCATCGCCAGGCCCAGTTGCAGGCCGATGGCGTTCCAATAGCCGCGCAGGAAACCGTATTGCAGGCCGCTGGACATCGACGCGATGGCACCGGCGCCGGGGGAAAGGGAGATGATCCAACTGGCCACGAAAAAGGCCAGCCATGTGTCGAGTGCCATTACACACCTCAGGGAAGAGTTAGCGGTTGTGCCTAAAGCTAACTCCGCCGACCAAAGGCTGGCTATAGATTTTTACAAGATGTGAATACTAGCGATCGCCGGGGAACACGTGAGTCCCTGGCCAACGCCGCACCGAGCGCTGGAAGAACAGGCTGTTGGGCACCTGCACCATCGCGCTGTCAGTGCCGGCTTCTGCTACTTCGACCAGCGTGGTGTAGAGCAGGTTGATCGCCACCACCCGGCCCTTCACGCCGGGTTTGTCGACGGTATCCACCAGCTCGACGATATCACCGAGGCGAAACGGCCCGACGGTGAAGATCAGAATCGCGCATAGCAGGTTGGAGAGCACCGACCACATGGCGAAGAACGCCACCGCCGCCACCGCCACGAACCCCGACAGCGCGGTCCACAACACCGTGGCCGACACTCCCAGGCGGCCCAGCACGAAGATCAGCGCACTGCCCATGATCAGCCAGCGCAAGCCGCCGCGCAGCGGCATCAGCAATTGCGGCGGCAGCGGGTAGCGTTCGCCCAGGCGCGTCAGCCCCTTGGCGACAAAGCGCTGGGCGAGGTAGCCGGCCAGCAGGATCAACAGGATTTGCACACCGATCCACACGGGCTCGACCCATTGCGTCGGTATCGGCAGTTGCAACGCTTCCATCAGGACAGCGCCTCCAGCTCCGCCTGCAGGGTTTCCAGCAACTCGAGGGCTTCCATCCAGGTTTCCTCCAGTTGCCCTTCACGCACCTTGAGCTTGGCCTGTTCGGCGAGCAGGTCGCGCAGCTCATCCTTGCGCGCAGCCTCATACACGGCGCTGTCGCCCAGGCTGGTCTCGATCTTGGCCAGGCGCTCGTGCACCTTGCCCAACTCGGCTTCCAGCTTGTCGGCTTCACGCTTGTGCGGCGCCAACTGTTGGCGCAACGCAGCAGCGGCCTGGCGTTGGGCTTTCTTGTCGGTCTTGTCCGGGTTGACCGGGGTGTTGCTGACCGGCGCGTTGCGCAGGCGGTAATCCGTCAGCCAGCGCGCGTAGTCGTCCAGGTCGCCGTCGAACTCTTCGACTTTGCCATCCGCCACCAGCAAGAAGTTGTCGGTGGTGCTCTTGAGCAAGTGGCGATCGTGAGACACCACCAATACCGCACCGCTGAACTCCTGCAAGGCCATGGTCAGCGCCAGGCGCATTTCCAGGTCCAGGTGGTTGGTCGGTTCGTCGAGCAGTAGCAGGTTCGGGCGATCCCAGGCGATCAAGGCCAGGGCCAGGCGGGCTTTTTCGCCGCCGGAGAAATTCAGCACCGGCTCATCGATGCGCGCGCCACGGAAGTCGAAACCGCCGAGGAAGTCGCGCAGGGTCTGCTCGCGCTCGGTCGGCGCCAGGCGCTGCAGGTGCAGCAACGGGCTGGCCTTGGAGTCGAGGGAGTCCAACTGATGCTGGGCGAAATAGCCCACTACCAGGTTCTCGCCACGGGTCAGGCGCCCGGCCAGGGGTTGCAACTCGCCGGACAGGTTCTTGATCAGCGTCGACTTGCCCGCACCGTTAGGCCCGAGCAAACCGATGCGTGCACCCGGCGTGAGCTGCAGCTTGACCTTCTCCAGGATGGTTTTGTCGCCATAACCCAGGCGTGCATCCGAAAGATCGAGCAGCGGGCTGGAGATTTTCACCGACTCACGGAACACGAAATCGAACGGCGAATCGACGTGGGCCGCCGACAGCTCTTCCATGCGCTCCAGGGCCTTGATCCGGCTCTGGGCCTGGCGGGCCTTGGTGGCCTGGGCCTTGAACCGGGCGATGTAGCTTTCCATGTGCGCACGTTGCGCCTGTTGCTTCTCGTAGGCCTGTTGCTGCTGGGCCAGGCGCTCGGCACGCGCGCGTTCAAACGCAGTGTAGCCGCCACGGTAGAGAGTGATTTTCTTCTGTTCGACGTGGGCGATATTGTCGACCACGGCATCGAGGAAATCCCGGTCGTGGGAAATCAGCAGCAAGGTGCCTGGGTAGCTCTTGAGGAAGTCTTCCAGCCACAGGATCGCATCGAGGTCCAAGTGGTTGGTCGGTTCATCGAGCAGCAACAGGTCCGAGGGGCACATCAGCGCCTGGGCCAGGTTCAGGCGCATGCGCCAGCCGCCGGAGAAGTCGGCGACCGGGCGGTCCATCTGTTCGTTGGTGAAACCCAGCCCGGCGAGCATCTTGCGGGCGCGGGCGTCGGCCGTGTAGCCGTCGGCGCTGTCGAGTTCCGAGTGCAGGCGGGCCTGGGCCGCGCCGTCCTGGGCTTTCTCGGCCTCGGCCAGGTCGTGTTGCACCTGGCGCAGGCGCAGATCGCCATCGAGCACGTAGTCGATCGCGATGCGGTCCAGGGTGTCGATCTCCTGGCGCATGTGGGCGATGCGCCAGTCAGCCGGTAGCAGGCAGTCCCCGGAATCCGGGGTCAGCTCACCCAGCAACAAGGCGAACAACGTGGATTTGCCGGCGCCGTTGGCACCGATCAGGCCGGCTTTGTGACCGGCGTGCAGGGTCAGCTCGGCGTCTTCAAGAAGACGTTGCGGGCCACGCTGTAATGTTAGGCTTTGAAGTCGGATCATAATGGCGGCGGAGTCTACCAGCTTCGTTGGCCGCTGGCTTGGGTGTGAATATGTGCGCTGACCTGTGGAGCTTTGCCCTCTCGACTTACGCCCGCCCAGGGTGCGAAGCCGCTTGCCTGCGTATGCAGGCGCAAGGTGCAGATGTGTGCCTGTTGCTCTGCGGCGCGTGGCTGGAACGGCGCGCTGTAGCGCCGACACCCGAACGTATCCAGGCGCTGAAACAGATTGCCGGGCCCTGGCAGGCACAGGTGGTCGGACCGTTACGGCACGTGCGCACACAATGGCGGGCCATGGCGCAGCAGGATGAGGCAGTAGCTGCGTTACGCGAACGGGTCAAGGCCCTGGAACTGGATGCCGAACGCACGCTGCTCAAGCGCCTGGAAGCGCTGGCGCAAGCATGGCCGGGTGATGACGTGGCGGGGCAACTGCGATGGCTTGAAGGACTGGCGGCTGAGGATGCCGCCAACCTTGACCACAACGCGCTGCAGCAGCTGCGCGTCGCGGCCACCGGCGCTTAGGAAGCGCTGGTTGGGGTGGTGCTTGGCGCTACCGGTGCAGGAGTGCTGCTGGTCGGTGCGGTTGGAGCGCTGGACGCTGCGGTAGTCGCAGGTGCTGCCGGGGTCGCTGGCTTTGCCGGAGCTGGCTTGGCTGCAGCGGGTTTTGCAGCTGGCTTAGCGGCTGGCTTTGCAGCAGCAGGTTTAGCGGCTGGCTTGGCGGCTGGTTTCGCAGCAGCAGGTTTAGCAGCTGGCTTGGCGGCCGGTTTTGCAACAGCAGGTTTGGCAGCTGGCTTGGCGGCTGGTTTTGCAGCAGCGGTTTTAGCAGCTGGCTTAGCGGCTGGCTTTGCAGCAGCAGGTTTAGCGGCTGGCTTGGCCGCTGGTTTCGCAGCAGCAGTTTTAGCAGCTGGCTTGGCGGCTGGTTTCGCAGCAGCGGTTTTAGCAGCTGGCTTGGCGGCTGGTTTTGCAGCAGCAGTTTTGGCAGCTGGCTTGGCGGCTGGTTTTGCAGCAGCAGTTTTAGCAGCTGGTTTGGCGGCTGGTTTTGCAGCAGCAGTTTTGGCAGCTGGCTTGGCGGCTGGTTTTGCAGCAGCGGTTTTAGCAGCTGGCTTGGCGGCTGGTTTCGCAGCAGCGGTTTTAGCAGCTGGCTTGGCGGCTGGTTTTGCAGCAGCGGTTTTAGCAGCTGGCTTGGCGGCTGGTTTTGCAGCAGCGGTTTTGGCAGCTGGCTTGGCGGGTGGTTTTGCAGCAGCAGTTTTAGCAGCTGGCTTGGCAGGTGCTTTCGCAGCAACAGCCTTGCTTGCCGGCTTTTTCGCCGAGCTGGCGGCAACGGCTTTTGCAGGGGTACGAGCGCCCAGCACTTTAGCCACGGCTTCCTTCACACGACCAACGCCCTGGGCCAGTTTCAGGCTTTCCTGAGCATCTTTTTTGAGTTGGGAAATGTAAGTGCGGGTTTCAGCTTGGCGATCCTTGAGGGCGTCCAGCAAGTCCTCAAGTTCTTTGACAGCGTCTTTGGCCTTGGCTTGTGCCTTGGCCTTGCCGGCAGTCGCGGCGTCTTGCAGTTTGGTGCGGGATTTGTGCAGCTTTTCTTGCGCTTTACCGCGTTGTTTTTCCAGCTTGGCGAGCAGCTTTTCTGCATCGGCCAACGCTTGGGAACAGGCGCTTTCCAGGTGTTCGAGCAAGCTGCCCGAAAGTTGTTGGAGTAAATGCAACGGGGTATTAACAGGCTTCTGTTTGGCCGACATGGTTTACCTCCTGGCTGACGTGGGTGCGGCTCATACTAGCCCTCTGCTCTTACCGCCGCTAGGGCATGTTGACAGTATCGTTTGCCTTGCGTTGCAACGTACGAAAATTCTTATCGATATAACGAAAATGCGCGGCACTTTTTACGCTCCCACACTGGCATAATCCGTCGCACTTTCGGCGGGAGAAATGCTCATGTCGCGTTACCTTTTTCTTGTGCTTGGCCTGGCAATCTCGATGGCCAATGCGGGCGAGCAATCACCGGCGAAAACCACCGCGCAGGATCAACACGACCTCGCCTACAGCCTGGGTGCCAGCCTCGGCGAACGCCTGCGCCAGGAGGTTCCGGACTTGCAGATCCAGGCCTTGATCGACGGCCTCAAGCAGGCCTATCAAGGCAAACCGCTGGCGCTGGATAACGCGCGTATCGAGCAGCTTCTGGCCCAGCACGAAGCGCAAACCGAAGCCGACGCGCAGGCACCCCAAAGTGAAAAAGCACTGGCCGCCGAACAGCAATTTTTAGCCAAGGAAAAATCCGCAAAAGGTGTGCGCGAACTGGCGGATGGCATCCTGCTCACCGAGCTCACTGCCGGCACGGGCAACAAGCCGTTGGCCAGTGATCAGGTCCAAGTGAAATACGTGGGACGCCTTCCCGATGGCACGGTGTTCGATCAGAGCACGCAGCCCCAATGGTTTCGCCTCGACAGCGTGATCAGCGGCTGGAGCAGCGCGCTGCAACAGATGCCAGTAGGCGCGAAATGGCGCCTGGTGATTCCCTCAGCCCAGGCTTATGGCGCCGACGGCGCCGGCGAGTTGATCCCGCCGTATACGCCGCTGGTGTTCGAGATCGAATTGCTCGGTACTCGTCACTGACCCAATAAAAAACGGTGCGCAATGCGCACCGTTTTTTTATCCCGCCAGCAAAGGTCAGGCCTGGGTGGCCGCCTCTTCCTTGTGAGCGTTGTGCAGCACTTCGATCAGGCAATCTTCCAATTCGAAACGCTCATGGAGCAGGCCACCCAGCTCCTTGAATTTTTCGGCGACACAATTACCGGCATCACACAGGTCGGTGAACGCGAGCAATTTTTCGGTGATCACATCGATACGTGGGTAAAGGGTCTCGGCCAATTCCAGACCACGCTGATCATCAAAAGCTTCCGCTTCTTTGGTCAGTTGCTCGTAGACACCGAAATGTCCAGCCGATACGTAGTCCACCAACACAGCGCAGAAATCCTGCAACGGTTCGCGGTTCTCAGCCAGTGCCTCGGGCTTGGCGCCGAGAGCATCAAAGGCCCGAACCAGTTCGTGACGTGCCTTCAACCAGCTGTCGATCAGCTTGTGCACCCCACCCCAGCGTTCCTGAGCATTCTGACAACTTTCCAGCATGATGATCTCTCTTCCCTATAGGGGCGCTGCTGCCTGGTGCCCGCGCAACACTTCAAGGATTAAAGCGGCAGCCGGACAAGGCCACATCTGACAAACGGTTTCATTAACGCGTGCGGGCCAGATTATGCCCGCATGACTGTGGCTTCAAGGTACGCAGGAGAGAAAGTTCATACAAGTGTTTAATCCCCTTCTGCAAAGTGTGACGGCCTTTCAGTGCCGAGCAGGACGCAAACGCTGGCTCGAAATCAGCCGCGAAAACTGCGTAGCGCCCAGGATCAGCATGCCCAGGAAGAACAGCAGGCTCCACTCGGGGAGGCTCAGGTCGAACAACGTCCAGTTGATATCAACGCAATCAACCGTGCCTTTGACGGCCGATTGCAATGCCTGCCACAGCGACAGGTTTTCGATCATGTATTGCAGGCTCGGCCAGCAGTCGCCAGCCTGGTCGGGTGCGGCATTTTGCAACAGTACCTGGCGCACGGCAGTGATGGCGCCGAGTAATGCGCAGCCCATGCTCGCCAGACCGTACAGGTAGATGGCAGAACGCTTGGGGCTGTAGAGCGCGGCGGCCAGGTTGATCAGCGTGAAGGCCGCCAGGAAGACCCTTTGCAACTGGCACAGGAAACAAGGCCGCAACGACGCGCCAAATTCCAGGTAGAAGGACGCACCCAACGTCAGCCCACCTGCCAGGAATGCAAGGAAAAACAAGGAACGTGAAGGGGCCAAAGACATGCTTTATCCGCACCGCGAAATATAGGTCAATACGGTAGAGGAAAGGCCCGACCCCTTTCAATACATGCTAGAGCAGACGATTCCGCAAGAGGATAAGGACAACCCGTCAGAGGATGGAAGACTTCAAACTATTGAACGTAGGAGCATGCCTATAAAGGCTCTAGCCAACGCGCTTGCGAGACATTGAAGGGTTGGCTATCAGATTTGTCTGAGCCAACCCTTGGATAACATCCTACTTCAAACTCGCGCAGGTACCGGCAGCGGTGACGCCAGCAAGCGGCTATCCAGCAGGCCCAGCCCCTCCTGGAACAGCTGGTTGCTGCGCTCGGTGTCGCCCAGTTGGGCCAGCAGCCGCGCCAGTTCGGCACAGGCTTCCGGATTGCGCTGTACCTGCAGGCTGCTCTCCAGGTAGTCACGCGCCTTGCCCCACAGGCTGTTTTGCAGGCACAAGCGGCCCAGTGTCAACAGCAGGCTGGCATCGCCGGGATGGTCCTTGAGCCAACCTTCGGCAAACTTCAACTGGCGGGCGGGATCACTGCCACGCAACAGGCCGTAGAGGCGGATCAGGTGGCTGTCGTAGCCGCGCTTGATCGCGCCACGCAGCGCTTCTTCGGCCTTCGCGTCGGCACCCAACTGACGCAACTGCTCGGCATAGGCCAGGACCAATTGCGGCTCCTGCCGCTGCGCAGAGGTGAGTTGTTGCCAGGCCCGCTCAAGTGACTGCAAGCCCGCTTCACCCTGATCTTCGCGCTGTGCAGCCAGGCTCAGGTTTTCACCCCAGGCGCGGCGCTCGAGTTCGGCCAACTCGCTGGCAGGCAGCACCTTGTCCTTGCGCAGTTCCGGCAGCAGGCGGATCACTGATGACCAGTCGCCCCGCTGCTGATGCAGGCGCTGCAATTGACGCAATACCTGCGCGTTGTGCGGGTGACGTTCGTGCATCGCTTGCAAGGTGGTCAACGCGCCCTCCGTATCGCCTCGGTCCAGCTGCAGCTGCGCGTGGCTCAAGGCAACCGCCAGCTCGGCCTGGGGCTGACGCTCCAGGGCACGTTCCAGCAAGCCGTCTGCCTCTTCGTAGCGGCCTTGCTCATTGGCGGCACGAGCGGCGCCGAGGTAATACAGCAATGGCTGGCGCTCGGCTTCGGCGGCACGGTGCAAATGGCGCTCGGCGCTGGCCCAGCGGCCCTCGGCGAGGTCCATCTGGCCTTGTTCGATGGCAATCTGCACGCGGCGGCTGCGGTTACGCCGCGACCACGGGTTGACCACCCCACCGGAGGTGGTCACCAGGCTCAACAACACGCGGATCAGATAGATTGCCAGGCCGATGGCAAATACGGCCACCAAGGTGGCCCACAGGCTCGACTCGTAATGCAGCACATGCGGGTAGGTAATCAGCACGTAGCCGGTGTGCTTGGAAATGCCCACGGCCAGTGCCAGGGCGATCGCAATCGCCAGCACCAGGATCACATAGAAACGCTTCATCGGCTCTACTCCTGGGTTGCCGGCGTGCCCGCGGCCGCCTTGGCTTCGTCGGCAGACAGATGACGACGGTCAAGGTACGCCTGCACGGCGGCCAGGCTCGCGGCCAGGTCCGGGGTCACCACCGAGACGGCCTTGGGCTCAAGCTCGGCGATACGTGCCAGCAGCGCCTTGCTTTGCGGGTTGTCCTGGTTGAAGTTGTCCTGCAGCACGCTGCGCGCCTCGCCCAGCGAGCGGCTGTAGACCGCCGACTCGCCATTGAGCGCGGCCCACTGTGCTTGCTCCAGGGCCAGGCTCAGGGCCAGGCGTACCTGGTTCAGGCCTTGGCCGGCCAGCAACGGACGGATGTTGTCGTCCGGGTTGAAGTCGATGCGGAAGTACCGCGAAATCTGCTCCCACCACTGGCTCCAACGACTCTCGGTATCGGTGGTCGGGCGTCCTTGGGAAGCGGGATCGGTCAGTTGATATTCAGGGGCGATGGCCGCCAGTTGCACGACCTGGTCACGCAAGGCCGCCAATTGCAGGTACAGCCCCGTGCGGTCCGGCTGCTCAGTGCTGCGCAGCGCGGCCAGGCTCTTGGCCAATTGCTCGCGAGCGGCATACGAGCCCGGATCGCTTTGCTCGCGAAGGATCTCGTCGGCGCCCTGCACCAGCGACTGGGCACTGTTGATGTCCTGCAAGGCCGACAGGCGCAGGCTCGCCAGGCGAATCAAATGCTCGGCCTCAGCCAAACGCCAATCCTGGCGGCTGGCGCCCAGCACAGTTTCCAGCCGCTGACTCAAGCGTTGCTGGTCACCCTGCAGTTGCGCGACCAGACGGCGACGCTCCTCCAGCTCATCGGCACCTGGCAACTGGGCCAGGCGCGCCGCCAGTTGCTGCTGGCTTTGCTTGAGGGTCTGGGACTGGTCGTCGAGGGTCTGCACCTGCCCCAGCTGTTGCTGGCTGCTGGCTTGCAAGGCGCGGACCTGCACGATCCCCCAACCGCCTGCGGCAACGCCGGCAGCACCCAGCAGCAGGGCGACGATTGCCAGGCCATTGCCACGGCGCGGCGCGGTGACCGGTGACTCAGCCGGCGCATCGAGTGCGGGCTGGGTTTCATCTTTAGGCAAGGCTGTTTCGCTCACGTATCCGTCCTTTGCGTATCAGAGAGTGGGGGCGGCCGTCACAAGACACAGCTGCCCAACGCCACTAACAAAGCCGCGGCACTCGCGCCGCGACAATCCACCACTTTTTCTGCGCCTGCGGCCCGCGCCATCTCCTGGACTCGCGGACTGGGCACGAACAACGGAAGCCGGGCCACCTGAGACCAATCGGCGCCAGCCAGGGCCTGCAAGTGCAAGAAACCCTGCCCACTGCTGACCACCAGGCCGTTCAGGCGTTCCAACTGGATGCGTTGCATCAGTACTCCCGCCTGATAGTCCGGCAAGAAACGACGATACAACTCCAGATAGTCGACACTAGCACCTTGCTCACGCAAACGCTCAGCCAGCAACTCCCGCCCCCCCTCGCCGCGCAGGATCAACACCCGCGCATCCGGGCGCGCGATAGCCTCGCGCAACGCAGGCAATTGAAGCAAGGCCTCGCTGTCATCGCCAGACTGGGGGTAGTCAACGTTTAGGCCGTGCTCGGCCAACACCTGCGCGGTGGCGCCGCCGACGCTGAACCATGGCAGCTGCGGCCAGGCTTGGGTCAGCTGTTGCACGGCAAGGCGCGCGGCCGGTTTGCTTACCACGATCACTGCGCAGTAACGGTCGAGATGGCGGAACACGGCCTGCTGCTCGGGGGTAACAGCAAAGGGTTCGATGTCCAGCAAGGGTAAGCTGCTGCTGAAGATTCCGGCGTCTGATAATGCCGAAGCCAGGGCTGCTGATTCCTCGGCAGGCCGCGTCAGCAGCAGTCGCCATCCGGTCACTGCGGGCCGGCCTCGCCATAGACTTTTTGCAGGATGGCGCCAGCGCCCTTGTCCAGCAGCTCTTCCGCCACCTGGATACCCAGGGCCGTGGCATCACGCTGCGGACCACGCACCTCGGCAGTCAGCAGGGTGCCGCCGTCCGGATCGCCTACCAGGCCACGCAGCCACAGATTGTCGCCTTCGAGCACGGCGTAGCAGGCAATCGGCACCTGGCAGCCGCCGTTGAGGTGCTTGTTCAGGGCGCGTTCGGCCGTGACGCGCACTTCGGTGTCGTGGTGGTCCAGGGGTTTGAGCAAGGCGTGAATTTCAGCATCGGCGGTGCGGCATTCGATGCCCACTGCGCCTTGCCCACCGGCCGGCAGGCTGTCCTCGACACTGATGGCCGAGGTGATGCGGTCTTCGAAACCCAAGCGGATCAAGCCGGCCGCGGCGAGGATGATCGCGTCATATTCGCCGGCATCCAGCTTGGCCAGGCGGGTGTTGACGTTGCCGCGCAGGAAACGAATCTGCAGGTCCGGGCGGCGAGTGAGCAACTGTGCCTGGCGACGCAGGCTGGATGTGCCGACGATGCTGCCCAGCGGCAGCTCATCCAACGACGCGTAGTTGTTGGACACAAAGGCGTCGCGCGGGTCTTCACGCTCGCAGATGCAAAACAGGCCCAGGCCTTCAGGGAAATCCATGGGCACGTCTTTCATCGAATGCACGGCGATGTCGGCTTCGTTTTCCAGCAGCGCGGTTTCCAGTTCCTTGACGAACAGACCCTTGCCGCCGATCTTCGACAGCGGCGAGTCCAGCAGCTTGTCGCCGCGACTGACCATGGGCACCAGGGTCACCTTGAGGCCGGCATGGGCCTGCTCAAGGCGTGCTTTGACGTATTCGGCCTGCCACAAGGCCAAGGCGCTTTTACGGGTGGCGATGCGGATTTCGCGAGAGGACATGGATCAATCCGTACTGAATAGATACGGCAGATAATAACAGCTCAGGCAAATACGCTTTGATTTGAATCAGCAAGTGCGGGGCCTCCCTGGCCGCGTCGCACCGGGATAAGAGGTACAGGCATCGCCGCAGGCCCCAGGCTAAAGCTGTTGCATCATCTTGCGCACACCGGCGACATGGCGTCGGCTGACGATCAATGCATCGCCATTCAGCCCTTTGAGGAACAACTGGAAATGCCCCAGGGGTGTGCGCTGCAAGCGTTCGATTCGCTCGCGGGCCACCAGCGCGTTGCGGTGGATCCGCACGAAGCGGTCGCCGAATTCATCCTCGAGCGCCTTGAGCGGTTCATCGAGCAGCACTTCGCCGCCCTGGTGGCGCAGGGTCACGTACTTGTGATCGGCAATAAAATAGACCACCTCGCCCAGCGGAATCAGCTCGATGCCTTTGCGTGTGCGGGCGCTGATGTGGCTGCGTGGCCCGTTACCACTTTGGGCGGCGGGCTGGGTCAGTGCGGCGAGCTGGACACGATTGGGCCGCTCGGCCTTTTTCAGCGCCTTGAGCAACGCCTCGCCAGCCACGGGTTTGGTGAGGAAGCTGACACCGCTGGCTTCGAGCGTGTCGGCGGAAAACTCTTCCTGGGCCGCGCACAGCACCACGGCAGGTGGCGATTCTCGCTCACTCAGGCGGGCGGCAACTTGCAGGCCATCAAGGCCCGGCAGGCGGATATCGAGCAGCACCACATCGGGCTTGAGGCTGTCGATCAACGCCAACGCCTCCTCCCCGTTGGTGGCGCTCGGCTCAAGGACTGTATAACCCTCGAGTTCACTGACCAAACGGCTCAGTCGCTCGCGGGCTTGGGGTTCGTCATCAACGATCAGGACATTCATATTGCGCTGGATTCCTGCGTGAGTCTCGCACAAGGATAGCGTAGACAGGTGCGGTGACTTGCGTCACAGCGATCCACGCTAAGACTAGCGCGAGCGGCAAAAAGTGCCCCGACAGCGGCACCCATATTTACCCGGACCTGTTCAATAGCGCCCAAGACCTGCTGCCTGTGGGCACTGTCGTAGGGTTTGCTGATACACAATCCGAATACCCCCCTTTTTAATGGTTAGTCTGGGCTATGACCGCATCACCCGACTTTGGTGCATTCACACACTATCAGTCCAACTGTAGACGCTCACTGAGACGACATTGCTCAATCGTCAAATATCGTTTCAATAAAGCCTTGTCCCAGTCTCTTCCCGGACGCGTTCGACGGCAAGGCACTTAGCCAGCTTTGCACAAATAAAAATGCCGACGACCCGCAGCACCGCCACAACGGGCAACCCTGTTATTATCGCCGGCACACTTCCATGCCTCTTTATTAAGCAGATCACGAGCGAATCCATGAGCACCGACAAGACCAACCAGTCCTGGGGCGGCCGCTTCAGTGAACCCGTCGACGCCTTCGTCGCCCGCTTCACCGCCTCCGTCACCTTCGACCAGCGCCTGTACCGCCACGACATCATGGGCTCCATCGCCCACGCGACGATGCTGGCCAAGGTCGGCGTGCTGACCGACGCCGAGCGCGACAGCATCATCGACGGCCTGACCACGATTCGCGGCGAGATCGAAGCCGGTACGTTCGACTGGCGCGTCGACCTGGAAGACGTGCACATGAACATCGAGGCCCGCCTCACCGACCGCATCGGTGTGACCGGCAAGAAGCTGCACACCGGCCGCAGCCGCAACGATCAGGTGGCTACCGATATTCGCCTGTGGCTGCGTGACGAAATCGACCTGATCCTGTCCGAAATCACCCGCTTGCAAAAAGGTCTGCTGGAGCAGGCCGAGCGTGAATCGGACACCATCATGCCCGGCTTCACCCACCTGCAGACCGCACAGCCCGTGACCTTCGGCCATCACCTGCTGGCCTGGTTCGAGATGCTCAGCCGCGACTACGAGCGCCTGGTGGATTGCCGCAAGCGCGCCAACCGCATGCCGTTGGGCAGCGCCGCACTGGCCGGCACCACCTACCCGATCGACCGCGAATACACCGCGCAACTGCTGGGTTTTGACGCCGTGGGCGGCAACTCCCTGGACGGCGTGTCGGACCGTGACTTCGCCATCGAATTCTGCGCCGCCGCGAGCATCGCGATGATGCACCTGTCGCGCTTCTCCGAAGAGCTGGTGCTGTGGACCAGCGCGCAATTCCAGTTCATCGACCTGCCGGACCGCTTCTGCACTGGCAGCTCGATCATGCCGCAAAAGAAAAACCCCGACGTGCCCGAGCTGGTACGCGGCAAAAGCGGCCGCGTGTTCGGCGCGCTGATGGGCCTGCTGACCCTGATGAAAGGCCAGCCGCTGGCCTACAACAAGGACAACCAGGAAGACAAGGAACCGCTGTTCGACGCCGCCGATACACTGCGCGACTCGTTGCGCGCGTTTGCCGACATGATCCCGGCGATCAAGCCCAAGCACGCGATCATGCGTGAAGCGGCGTTGCGCGGGTTCTCCACCGCGACTGACCTCGCGGACTACCTGGTGCGCCGTGGCCTGCCGTTCCGTGACTGCCACGAAATCGTCGGCCACGCCGTGAAGTACGGCGTGGACACCGGCAAGGACCTGGCGGAAATGAGCCTGGAAGAGCTGCGTCAATTCAGCGACCAGATCGAGCAGGACGTGTTCGCGGTACTGACCCTGGAAGGGTCGGTGAATGCCCGCAACCACGTGGGCGGCACTGCGCCGGCGCAGGTGAAGGCTGCCGTCGCGCGCGGCCAGGCCCTGCTCGCCAGCCGCTAAGCACTCGCTTGCCGGCGATGAGGTCCTTGAGATCGCAGTTGATCTTGAGGCCGCCATCGCCGGCAAGCCGGCCCCTACAACTGTGAGCGTCGCTATTTCTTCGCCGCCACCATGGCCATGAACGCCGGCATCGCCGCTTCCCTGTCCGCCGCCACTTTCTGCGCGTTGGGCATCCCGTGCAAACGTTCCAGCAACGCTTTAGCTTTCGGCATCTCAGCCAGCAGATCCAGGCCAAACAGCTTCTCGCCCACCGCGCAGGCGAGGTTCACGCTGTACATGAAATACAGATCCGCAATCGTGAAGCTCTCCCCCGCCACAAACGGCGCGAATTTACCGTGCCGGCCTAATGAGCCAACCCCGAGCAACAGCTCCGCCTTGGATTTTTCCTTGATCGCCTCCGGCACCGGCATGCCGAAAAAGGCTTCGGCGAAACAGGCGCGAGCCGGCAATTCGATATACAGCTCGATTTCTCGGCACAGCGCCAGCACTTGGGCGCGCTGGAACGGCTCCGCCGGGAGCAGCGAAGGCCCTTCCTGGGTTTGCTCGATGTATTCGAGGATCACGCTGGTTTCGTTGATAAAGCCCTGCTTCACGCCCAGCACCGGGACCTTGCCGCGCGGGCTGACTGCCAGGGCTTTGGGGGTTTGCCCGGCGTAAAAAGGCACCTCTTCGAAAGGCAGCCCCTTCTCCAGCAACGCCAGCTTGACCATGTTGTAGTAGTTGCTGACCGAGAATCCGTAGAGCTTGAGCATTGCGATTGCCTCCAGGCCGGGAATGGGGTTGGCTGCAAGCGTTATAGCTCCCCGGGCCTGGCCTTGCCAGCAGCATCAACCGCTTGAATGGGGGTAGACTGGCGCCCTTTCCTACAGGAGCCTGCCATGAGCGAGCCGACCGATATCGACAGCGACGAAGAAGAGTTCACCGAAAGTACGCTGACCCAGGCCATCGAAAACCAGATCGAAAGCGACAACCCGCCTGCCGCCAAAGCCACCTTCAACAAGCTGACGCTGGTGGGCTATGAGCGCGACGACATTCTGAATCTCATGGCCCATGTGCTGGCCGTGGAAATCGACAAGATGCTCGAAGAAGACCGCGCATTCGATACCGAATGGTACGAAACAGCGCTGCGGGCACTTCCAGAGCTGCCTCCGGAAAATAGCTAAGTCACCAGACCTGGCAGGAGCCAGCCTGCGCGCGAAAACCGCCAACGCCAACACGAGTAGCCTGAATACACGCGGCGCTCTCAGGTTTTTCGCGAGCGCGCTTGCTCCTACTGGACAGCCCGGCAAAGTGCGTTCACCTTATGCCCTGCTAGCCTCTAATAAATTTTAGAAAGTCTGGAGTCCTTATGTCGTATACCCCTGAGTTGGTTGCCGAACTGGAAATCCTTGTACTCTTCCCCTTGGACAGCACCAAGGAAGGTCTGAAAGTCCACCAGACCGCCGCTCCCACTGCCATCGCCGCTGCCAAACGCCTTCATGCGAAAGGACTTATCGACCAGCCAGACGGGGGCTACCTGACCAGCCTTGGCCGGGACGCTGCAGAGCAGGCTCAAACGCTGCTGACCATCCTCACCACTGCCACCACCAAAGAAGCTGCCTGATCCCTGAGACCGCCCATGGAGTCCGCGCTCTGCGGATTCCGGGGGCGTTGCCGTGGACGCCACAAAATTCTGGCGCCAAAAACAATTTCCCTCTAAACCTCCTACGCTACTGGCTGTAAACTCCGACACGGCCGCCCACGTTGGGCCCTGCGAGCCAACGAATTCGACATGACCCGCACCCACGAAATCCGCCCCGACCTGGACGAAGGCATTGACCGCAAGGTACTGGCCCAACTGCGCGCGCGTTTCATGGCCCTCAACGAAGGCCGCATGGCCCGGGCCGTCGAGGGGCTGACGCCACGCCAGCAAAGCGTGCTGACCCTGTTGCCGCTGTTCTTTCACGTCAATCACCCGCTGCTGCCAGGCTATGTCTCGGGCAGCACGCCTGCGGGGCTCTCAAATTTCGAACCCGACGCCCAAGCCCTGACCGAAGCCCAGCGTCTGACTCGCTCGTTCTCCTACAAGCCACGCCATGGCAACCCGCCACGGCCGATTCATGGATTGTTCCTGATGGGCAGCCTCGGCACCCTGGCCCAGGCGGATCAGAGCGATATGGACGTGTGGGTGTGCCATGCGCCGGACCTCGGCGAAGCCGAGCTGGCCGAACTGCGCAAAAAATGCCAGCTGCTGGAAGCCTGGGCCCTGAGCATGGGCGCCGAAGCACACTTCTTCCTGATCGAGCCGACGCGCTTTGTGCTCGGCGAGCGCGACACGCAACTGAGCTCCGACGACTGCGGCACCACCCAGCATTACCTGTTGCTGGACGAGTTCTACCGCACCGCCATCTGGCTGGCCGGGCGCACGCCGATCTGGTGGCTGGTGCCGGTATACGAAGAGACCCGCTATGCCGAGTTCACCCATACGCTGATTTCCAAGCGCTTTATCCGCGCCGATGAAACCCTCGACCTCGGCCACCTGGCGCACATTCCCCCGGGCGAATTCATCGGCGCCGGGCTGTGGCAGCTGTTCAAGGGCATCGAGTCACCCTACAAGTCGGTGCTCAAGCTGCTGCTGACCGAGGTCTACGCCAGCGAGCACCCGAACGTGCAGTGCCTGAGCCTGCGCTTCAAGCGCGCGGTGTTCGCCAACCAGATGGACCTGGATGAGCTCGACCCGTACATCGTGGTCTACCGTCGCATCGAGGAATACCTCAAGGCCCGTCATGAGCCGGAACGCCTGGAACTGGTACGGCGGGCGCTGTACCTGAAGGTCAACCGCAAGCTGACCGTCGGCCAGCGCGCGACCAGTTGGCAGCGGCTGTTGCTGGAGCGCCTGGCGCATGAGTGGGGTTGGGACCAACGCCAGCTGGCGCTGCTGGACAGCCGCAGCCAGTGGAAAGTACGCCAGGTGGCGTCCGAGCGCCGCGCCCTGGTCAACGAGCTGAACTACAGCTATCGCTTCCTGACCCAGTTCGCCCGCACCGAACAGACCGTCAGCCTGATCAACAAGCGCGACCTCAATGTGCTGGGCCGGCGCCTGTATGCCGCCTTCGAACGCAAGGCCGGCAAGGTCGAATTCATCAACCCCGGCATCGCCCCGGACCTGGCCGAAGACACCCTCACCCTGGTGCAGTCGCCCAATCGCAAGGAGCCGGGCCAGCACCATTGGGGCTTGTACAACGGCAACCTCACAGCCATGGAATGGGAACACTTCGCGCCGATCAAGCGCAGCCGTGACCTGCTGGAAATGCTCACCTGGTGTCACCGCAACGGCGTGATCGACAGCAGCACCCGCCTGGCGCTGCATCCAGGCGTCAGCGACATGACCGAGTTCGAGCTGTTCAACCTGCTCGGCAGCCTGCAACAGACCATCGCCCTGCCGCTGGCCAGCGTCGATGAGGAACGCCTGCTGCGCTCGGCGGTGCCCGAGGAGGTGTTGTTGCTGATCAACGTCGGCGTCGACCCGCTCAAGCATCACCGCGACCTGAATATCCTGATGACTACCGAGCGTACCGACTCGCTGAGTTATGCCGGGGTGCGCGACAACCTGGTGCTGACCCTGGACCAGGTCACGCTCAATAGCTGGAACGAGGTGATGGTCAGTCGTTACGACGGCCCCCATGCGCTGCTCGACTGCCTGCGCGACTACCTCAACCAACTGCCGGCCGACCATCTGCCGCGGTTGCGGGTGCGCTGTTTCTGTCACAACCGTGCGCAGTTCATTGCCCAGCGCGTCGAAGAAATCTTCGACACCGCGCAGAACCTGCTGCTCGGCCAGGGCAATCACCGCTACCTGCTCCAGGTACAGCAGCACTATCACGTGATGGAATTGACGCCGGGCCAGGCCACCCATGTGTCGCTGGCAACCCAGGACGCGCTGATTGCCTACCTCAGCGAAGAACTCGCCAGCTACAGCCCGCTGCACCTGGACGCCATGGCCCTGGAAGACCACGACCTGGCCTTGTTGCTGCCGATGGGCATGGCCGATTGCGTGCAGGTGTTCTACCGGGTCAACGAGGGTTTCGCCGAGCTGTATGTGCTGGATGAGTTCAACGCGCTCTGGCAGCAACGCTTGCCGTTCCACGATGAGCAGAGCTTGTTGGCGCCGTTGCAGCGCTTCCTGCAATCGATCATTTATCGCCGGGATGCGCTGTCACCGCTGGACCCGCAACAACCGCTGGGCGAGGTGCAAATCTTTTATTACCAGCTGTTGCCGTCGGGCAGCAGTCGCGCACGCGGCATCGAGCCGCGGCCGGCACCGCAAAACCCGACAAACAAACCGTTTTATGACGTGCAGGCGATTATTGGCAAGGCGGCGCCCGGCCAAGTGGGCATTACCCTGTACTGCAATCAGCGGGAGTTTTGCGAACTGGAGTTTGGCGACCAGCTGTTTGCAGTGGTCGCCCAGGAGATTGTCGGGCAACGTCGGGAAGCCGAACGATACCGCTGCTACATCACCGACCTGGACCTGTCGGGCCTGCTCGGTGATGTACAGAGCCCGAGCAATTTGTACCTGCGCTACAAGGCCGAGCTGGAGCTGTCGCTCAATGCGGCGCTGAGCCAGATTTAGAGAGGAAAGGCGCCGCCATCCTTGGGCTGGCCTTCAACGCTGAGCAATTCGAGCTTGAGCGTCTTGCCGCCTGGTGCTGGCCAGTCGATATGCTGGCCCACCTGCAGGCCGAGCAACGCGCTGCCGACCGGCGCCAGGATCGAGATCTTGCCTTCGTCGGCGTTGGCGTCCTTGGGGTAGACCAGGGTCAGGTGGTAGTCCTTGCCGCTGCCTTGCTCACGGCAATGCACGCTGGAGTTCATGGTCACGACACCCGCAGGCACTTCATCGTGACCGACCACGTCTTCGGCGCGGTCGAGTTCGGCTTGCAACGCTTCGACGCCGGGAGACTCGTCGCCCAAGCGGTCGATCAGTTGCTCCAGACGCTGCACGTCAAGACGGGTAAGAATGATGGACGGTGCGGTGGTCATGATTCAGGCAGACTCCTTTTTTCTGCACAAAAAAGCAAAACCCCGCCAGGAAAAGGCGGGGTTCTCACGGGCCTCGATGAGTTGAGGCGTACCCGGACACTACCACAGCGTCACAAATAAACAAGACGACCTCAGGCACGCGCCCTGCGCTGCTCGGCATCCAGGCAGATCACCCGGCGCCGGGCATCATCGGCGGAGCGCCATTCACGGATGTCTTCCACGTGGCGGAAGCAACCAAGGCAGACTTTATGCTCGTCCAGACGACACAAACTGATACAAGGTGACGGCACCGCCGGGCTGACATTACTGAACAGCGGCTTCGGCGGGCGGACAGGTACAGGCTGGGTCACGGTCAGATCTCGTCGAAATCCAGCTCGGCGCCGGTATATTCGTGGACCAGGCGCGCGACCATCTCGCCCAACAGCTCTTCACTCTTGTCACACTGCCATTTGCCGCTTTCTTCTTCGTAGTCGAAGTGCACGCCACCGGAGCGCGCCGCCAGCCACAGCTGACGCAGCGGCTCCTGGCGGCTGAAGATCAACTGCTGGCCGCTCTCGAACTTGACGGTCAGCACACCGGCCGAGTTTTCCAGGTCCACGTCCAGGCCGCTGTCGTCGAAAATATCTTCCAGTGCCTGCTGGGTCGAATCCACCAGGTCGTGAAAACGGGCTTCGGTCAAACTCATTGTGGCAACCTCAAAAGTGTCTGGTTTTGCTCAAGCGCCGCACGATACGGGCGAGCCTCGCCGATTGCAAAGGATACCGATTTCATCACGATCGACGGAATGAAATATCCCCATTGAGCGTAGGACGTTTCCCGACTATCTCGGCAAACCCCCGCTGGACGGGTATTCCAGCGCATAGGCAAGCTGGCGGGTGGTCGGTATACTCGGGCGCAATTAATGCATATTCAAGGATTTCGCCATGAAGCGCCTGATCTCTTCCCTTGCTGCGCTCGTCGCGGTCGCCTGCCTCGTTAGTGCCTGTGGTCAAAAAGGCCCGCTGTACCTGCCCGATGACAGCAAAGATCCGAATGAACAGGCGCAATCGTCGCAAAAACCCGCTAAAGCGCATAAGCACGACACCTACTAAGGGAAGATCATGGACGCTTTTAACTACCGGGACGGCGAGCTGTTCGCGGAAGGCGTGGCGTTGTCCGCGATTGCCGAGCGCTTTGGTACCCCGACCTACGTGTACTCGCGCGCGCACATCGAAGCGCAGTACCGCTCGTTCACCGACCCGCTCAACGGCGTGCCGCACCTGGTGTGCTACGCGGTGAAAGCCAACTCCAACCTCGGCGTACTGAATGTCCTGGCGCGCCTGGGCGCTGGTTTCGACATCGTATCGCGTGGCGAGCTGGAACGAGTACTGGCCGCTGGCGGCCAGGCTGACAAGATCGTGTTCTCCGGCGTCGGCAAGAGCCGCGAAGATATGCGCCGCGCCCTGGAAGTGGGCGTGCACTGCTTCAACGTCGAATCCACCGATGAGCTGGAGCGCCTGCAGACCGTGGCCGCCGAGATGGGCGTTCGCGCGCCGATTTCCCTGCGCGTCAACCCGGACGTCGACGCCGGCACCCACCCGTACATTTCCACCGGTCTCAAAGAGAACAAGTTCGGCATCGCCATTGCCGACGCCGAGGACGTGTACATCCGCGCCGCCCAGCTGCCAAACCTGGAAGTATTGGGTGTCGATTGCCACATCGGTTCGCAACTGACCACCCTGCCACCGTTCCTGGATGCCCTCGACCGCCTGTTGGCGTTGATCGATCGCCTGGGCGAGTGCGGCATCTACCTGCACCACATCGATCTGGGTGGTGGTGTCGGCGTACGTTATCGCGACGAAGAACCGCCGCTGATTGCCGACTACATCCAGGCCGTGCGCGAGCGCACCGAAGGCCGCGACCTGACGCTGATGTTCGAGCCGGGCCGCTACATCGTCGCCAACGCCAGCGTGCTGCTGACCCAGGTCGAGTACCTCAAGCACACCGAGCACAAGGATTTCGCCATCGTCGACGCGGCGATGAACGACCTGATCCGCCCGGCGCTGTACCAGGCCTGGATGGACGTCACTGCCGTGAAGCCTCGCGACAGCGCCCCGCGCACCTACGACATCGTCGGCCCGATCTGCGAGACCGGCGACTTCCTGGCCAAGGACCGCCAGCTCGCACTGGAGGAAGGCGACTTGCTGGCCGTGCATTCGGCCGGTGCCTACGGGTTTGTCATGAGTTCCAACTACAACACCCGCGGCCGTGCCGCCGAGGTGCTGGTGGACGGTGATCAAGCGTTCGAAGTGCGTCGCCGCGAGACGGTAGCCGAGTTGTATGCTGGCGAAAGCCTGCTGCCGGAGTAAGCCATGCTGCTGCGTTTTACCAAGATGCACGGGCTGGGCAATGATTTCATGGTCCTCGACCTGGTCAGCCAGCACGCGCACATCCTGCCCAAGCACGCTAAACAGTGGGGTGACCGGCATACCGGGATTGGCTTCGACCAATTGCTGATCGTCGAGGCACCGAGCAACCCGGAGGTGGACTTCCGTTACCGGATCTTCAACTCCGACGGTACCGAAGTGGAACAGTGCGGCAACGGTGCGCGCTGCTTCGCCCGCTTTGTGCTGGACAAGCGCCTGACCGCCAAGCGGCAGATTCGCGTCGAGACCAAGAGCGGCGTGATCGAGCTGGATATCCGCAGCGACGGCCAGATCAGCGTCAACATGGGCGCCCCTCGCCTGGTGCCGGCGGACATTCCGTTCCAGGCCACCGAGCAGGCCACCAGCTATGCGCTGGACGTGGACGGCAAGACTGTCGATATCGCCGCGGTGTCCATGGGCAACCCCCATGCCGTACTGCGGGTCAACGATATCAACAACGCGCCCGTGCATGAATTGGGGCCGAAGATCGAACACCACCCGCGCTTTCCGGCACGGGTCAACGTGGGCTTCCTGCAGGTGATCGACCGTACCCGCGCGCAATTGCGTGTGTGGGAACGCGGCGCCGGCGAAACCCAGGCCTGCGGTACCGGTGCTTGCGCCGCTGCCGTGGCCGCGATCAGCCAGGGGTGGATGGATTCGCCGCTGCTGATCGACCTGCCCGGTGGACGCCTGTCCATCGAATGGGCAGGCCCTGGCCACCCGGTGATGATGACCGGGCCGGCCTCGCGTGTATACGAAGGACAGGTCCGTCTATGAGTGAGCAAAGCTAATGACCGATAAGCCTCAAGTACCCGCACAAGCTACCCCGAGCGACAGTCTGGAGGCCGCTGCCGTCGCGGCGTACCTTGAGGCGAATCCGCATTTCTTCGTTGAGCACGAAGAGCTGCTGCCGGCCCTGCGCATCCCTCACCAGCGCGGCGATACCGTGTCGCTGGTGGAGCGGCAGATGAAGATCCTGCGCGAGCGTAATATCGAAATGCGCCATCGGCTCTCGCAGTTGATGGACGTGGCCCGCGACAACGACCGCCTTTTCGACAAGACCCGCCGCCTGATTCTGACCCTGATGGACGCCACCAGCCTGGAAGAAGCGGTGATCGCCGTCGAAGACAGCCTGCGCCAGGACTTCCAGGTGCCCTTTGTCAGCCTGATCCTGTTCAGCGACAACCCGATGCCGGTGGGTCGCTGGGTCAGCGGTGGCGATGCGCAAACCGCGATCGGCGGCCTGTTGTCCGAAGGCAAGACCATCAGCGGTACCTTGCGCGAGCACGAACTGGACTTCCTGTTCGGCGCCGAACAGCGCAAACAGATCGGCTCCACCGCCGTGGTCGCGCTCAGTCATCAAGGCCTGCACGGCGTACTGGCCATCGCCAGCCGTGACCCGCAACACTACAAAAGCTCGGTAGGCACGCTGTTCCTGACCTATATCGCCGAAGTGCTGGGCCGGGTATTACCGCGCTTTACCACCGCCCTGCGCGCGGTGCGCTAGCCATGGAACGGCAACTGGACGCTTATTGCGCTCACCTGCGCAACGAGCGCCAGGTGTCGCCCCATACTCTGGAAGCTTATCGACGGGACTTGAACAAGGTCCTGGCGTACTGCGAAAAACACCAGATCAGCAGCTGGAAAGCCCTGGATATCCAGGGCCTGCGCAGCCTGATCGCGCGCCTGCACCAGCAGGGCCAGTCCTCGCGCAGCCTGTCGCGCCTGCTGTCGGCGGTGCGCGGCCTCTATCACTACCTCAATCGCGAAGGCCTGTGCGACCACGACCCGGCCAACGGCCTGTCCCCGCCCAAGGGCGAGCGGCGCCTGCCCAAGACCCTCGACACCGATCGCGCCCTGCAACTGCTGGAGGGTGCGGTAGAGGATGACTTCCTCGCCCACCGCGACCAGGCGATCCTCGAGCTGTTTTATTCTTCTGGCCTGCGCCTGTCGGAGCTGACCGGACTCAACCTGGATCAACTGGACCTGGCGGACGGCCTGGTGCAAGTGCTTGGCAAAGGCAGCAAGACCCGTGTGCTGCCGGTCGGCAGGAAGGCCCGCGAGGCGCTGCAACTCTGGTTGCCGCTACGCGCCCTGGCCAACCCGGTGGACGACGCCGTGTTTATCAGCCAGCAAGGCCGGCGCCTGGGGCCTCGGGCCATTCAGGTGCGGGTCAAGGCTGCCGGCGAGCGCGAGCTGGGCCAGAACCTGCATCCGCATATGCTGCGGCACTCCTTTGCCAGCCATCTGCTGGAATCGTCCCAGGACCTGCGCGCGGTACAAGAGCTGCTCGGCCACTCGGATATCAAGACTACGCAGATCTATACCCACCTCGACTTCCAGCACCTGGCAACGGTGTACGACAGCGCCCATCCACGGGCCAAACGCATCAAGGGCGGCGACTCATGAGTATCAAGCTGATCACCTTCGACCTGGACGACACACTCTGGGACAACGTACCCGTCATCATCAGCGCCGAGGCGTCGATGCGCGAATGGCTGGCGGTGAACGCCGCCAAGGTCGGCGACTTGCCCCTGGAGCATTTCGCCAAGCTGCGCCAACACGTGCTGGAGCGTCATCCCGAGCTGAAATACCGCATCAGCATCCTGCGCCACCGGGTGCTGATGCACGCCTTTGAAGAGGCCGGTTATCCACAGCCCGAGGCCACGGAAATGGCCGATGTGTGCTTCGAGGCATTCATCCACGCACGCCACCAGCTCAGCGTATTCCCGGAAGCCGAGCCGATGCTGCAAGCCTTGCGCCAGCACTTTTTGCTGGGGGTGATCACCAATGGCAATGCTGATGTGCAGCGCGTGGGCCTGGCGGACTACTTTCACTTTGCCCTGCGCGCCGAAGATGTCGGCATCGCCAAGCCGGATGCGCGATTGTTTCAGGAAGCGTTGCAGCGCGGTGGCGTGGATGCCAGTAAGGCGGTGCACGTGGGCGACCACCCGGGTGATGACATCGCCGGGGCGCAGCAGGCGGGCCTGCGTGCGGTGTGGTTCAACCCGACAGGCAAGCCGTGGGAAGGTGAAAAGCGCCCGGATGCCGAGATTCGCAGCTTGACCGAACTGCCGCCACTGCTGCGCAGTTGGCATAAACACTGAAGCCAGCGCCCACACAGGAATGCGGTGGGCCAGCCAGTTTGCTACAGGCATGAAAAAGCCCGCAGCGACGGCGGGCTCTTTCAGCAAGCAGGTGGCAGACCTCAGATAGGTCGGCTGCCGTACTTGTTATCTGGCTTCTTCGGTGGATCTGCCACCACGTTGGCCTCGACTTCCTGCACTTTGCCGCCTTTCGCGAGGAATTCTTCCATCGCACGGGCCAGCGCATCGCGCTCTTTGTTCTTGGCCTCGACGCTCGGCAGTTCGTCTACCGAAACAGCAGCCTTGGCCTTGCCCTTGGCAGCCGGAACAGGCGCATCATCGCCACCGTCGTCGTCAGCAACGTCTTCAGCCGCCGCTTCAAGACCTTCTTCGGTGTCGTCTTCGTCACCTACTTCCAGTTCGTCGTTTTCCAGATCATCGTCGCTCATGTTCTACCTCATGACTTGCGAAAAGCAGATTAGTTATAGCCCAGCTTCACCCTCTGTCGAGGTCGCCGGAAAAAAATCAACATCCACTGGATAACCAGTGGCTTATGCCCCATCACCGTGCAGAGTGGCGAGGACTTTACGAGCACCGCCATGATCACGGTGCTCGCCCAGATAAACACCTTGCCAGGTCCCCATCGCCAAGCGGCCGTTCTTCACCGGCAAACTCAGCTGGCAGCCCAGGAGACTGGCCTTGAAGTGCGCCGGCAGATCGTCCGGGCCTTCGTCGTTGTGCTCGAATCCTGCCCGGCCTTGCGGCACCAGCGAATTGAAGAAACGCTCGAAGTCACGACGAACCGCCGGGTCGGCATTCTCGTTGACGGTCAACGAGGCCGAGGTGTGCTGCAGCCACAGATGCAAAAGGCCCACGCGACATGCCTTCAATTCAGGCAGGCCGGCAAGTAACTCGTCGGTTACCAGGTGAAAGCCCCGGGGCTTTGCCCGCAGGGTGACCAGGGTCTGTTGCCACATACAGTTCTCCGCCCATCGGCGCGCATTCTAGCGCGCTCTGGGAAAAAACAAAGTGCCGAATACGCCTACATGCCTGTAAGACATTCGCACGCTGGAAAGTGCCGCGTGCGCCCCATCACAAACTGGGCGCAAAAACCGACACAGCTTGTTATGACTGACAAACGCCAGGCAAAAAAATGCCCGGCAAGCCGGGCATCTTTTTTTCGCGTACTTACAAGTTGTAGCCGCGCTCGTTGTGTTGCGCCAGGTCGAGGCCGACCGCCTCTTCTTCTTCGGTCACACGCAGGCCCATCACCACGTCCAGCACCTTGAGGATGATGAAGGTCACGATGGCTGTGTAGATCACAGTGAAGCCGACGCCTTTGCACTGGATCCAGACTTGCGCCGCGATGTCAGTGGTGGCCGCGTTGAAGCCGCCCAGCGAAGGGGCAGCGAACACGCCGGTCAGGATTGCGCCGAGGATACCGCCGATACCGTGTACGCCGAAGGCGTCCAGGGAGTCGTCGTAGCCCAGCTTGCGTTTCAGCGTCGTGGCGCAGAAGAAGCACACCACACCGGCAGCCAGACCGATCACCAGGGCGCCCATCGGGCCCACGGTGCCAGCGGCTGGCGTGATTGCCACCAGGCCCGCGACCACACCCGAGGCAATGCCCAGTGCGCTTGGCTTACCGTGGGTGACCCACTCGGCGAACATCCAGCCCAGCGCTGCAGCAGCGGTAGCGATCTGGGTGACCAGCATCGCCATGCCGGCAGTGCCGTTGGCTGCCGCTGCGGAGCCGGCGTTGAAGCCGAACCAGCCGACCCACAGCATCGCGGCACCCACCAGGGTGTAACCGAGGTTGTGCGGCGCCATTGGGGTGGTCGGGAAGCCTTTGCGCTTGCCGAGTACCAGGCACGCCACCAGGCCAGCCACACCGGCGTTGATGTGCACCACGGTGCCGCCTGCGAAGTCCAGCACGCCCCAGTCGCCCAGCAACGAACCCGGGCCGCCCCAGACCATGTGGGCAATCGGTGCGTAGACCAGGGTGAACCAGACGCCCATGAAGATCAGCATCGCGGAGAATTTCATACGCTCGGCGAAGGCACCGACGATCAGCGCCGGGGTGATGATCGCGAAGGTCATCTGGAAGGTGACGAACACCGCCTCAGGGAACAGCGCCGCAGGGCCGGTGATGCTCGCTGGAGTCACACCCGACAGGAACAACTTGGACAAGCCGCCGACGAACGAGTTGAAGTTGACGACGCCCGCTTCCATCCCGGTGGTGTCGAACGCCATGCTGTAGCCGTACACGAACCACAGGATGGTGATCAGGCCGGTGATGGCGAAGCACTGCATCATCACGGAAAGAATGTTTTTGGAACGCACCATGCCGCCGTAGAACAGCGCCAGGCCTGGAATGGTCATGAACAGCACCAGCGCAGTGGATGTGAGCATCCATGCAGTGTCGCCGGAATTGAGGACTGGAGCAGCCACTTCGTCTGCCGCCATGGCCAGGCTGGGCATTACGATGGACAACAGGGCTCCGAGCCCTGCGAATTTACGCAGAGTCATATTGTTTTCTCCTGGGGCGTTGGGGTTTGGCGGCTTAGATTGCGTCGGTATCGGTTTCGCCGGTACGGATGCGAATAGCCTGTTCCAGATTGACCACGAAGATCTTGCCGTCACCGATCTTGCCGGTGTTGGCGGCCTTGGTTATCGCCTCGATAACCCGGTCAAGATCCTTGTCGTCAATGGCGACATCAATCTTCACCTTCGGCAGGAAATCGACCACGTATTCCGCGCCGCGATACAGCTCGGTGTGACCCTTCTGCCGACCGAAGCCTTTGACCTCAGTAACGGTAATGCCCTGCACGCCGATCTCGGACAACGACTCGCGTACATCGTCCAACTTGAACGGCTTGATGATGGCAGTGACTAGCTTCATGAAAACTCTCTCCCGAATTGGTGGACTTGCCCCAGGAAAACAAACCCGTCTCAAGTCTAAGCGCAGTGCCTGGCTTTGTAACGCGTCGTCGCAAGGGCAATTGCCGTGGCGACGCCAGCGAACCACTGGTGACGAAACCTGTACCCCTGATCCGTCGGCGCACTGCATTCGTCACAGCGACTGCATCAGTGCATGGGTCATGATCGTCTAAGCAGAAACCTTGCCAGCTCCGTAAAAATCACTGAAATCAGTCCTTTGCTCACTTATGCCCACCTGCGGGGCTTTCTGGCGAACGCAATGCGCACAAAAACAGTGCGTCGCCCTACGGCCAGCTGCGCGAAAAGCGTGCGCGGCAGGCCGTGAAAATCACTATAGACGCTGCGTGATACACTGCCGGCCAACAGTTTTCCGGAATATTTCCCATGCTCGCGCCCAAAGATCTCCTCGATGCCCTGAGCGGCCACGCCTCTCGCCTGTTCAGCGGCGACACCCCGCTGCCCCGCAATGAAATCGAAAGCCAGTTCAAGGCGCTGCTGCAAAGCGGCTTCAGCAAACTCGACCTGGTGAGCCGCGAAGAGTTTGATAGCCAGATGGTCGTGCTGGCCCGCACACGTGCACGGTTGGAGAGCCTGGAAGCCAAAGTGGCTGAGCTGGAAGCGCGGTTGACACCCCCGGCCGAGTAACTGACGCAACGGGGTCAAAATGTGGCAGCAGGCTTGCCCGCTCCCACATTTGTTCTGCCTCGTTCTCTGGATACGTTCTGTAAAACCTCCACGCCCCGCTCTATTCCACCTCGTCTACCCTTGAAAAACCGCAGGAAGCGGCCCTCCCTTTCAAGGAACGAGCATGTCCCTCGCCATTGTCCACAGCCGCGCCCAAATTGGCGTCGAAGCCCCTGCCGTCACCGTCGAAGTGCATATGGCCAATGGGTTGCCGTCCCTGACACTGGTGGGTTTACCGGAAACCGCAGTCAAGGAAAGCAAGGACCGCGTGCGCAGTGCCATTCTCAATTCAGCACTGAAATACCCCGACCGCCGGATCACCCTCAACCTCGCGCCCGCCGACCTGCCCAAGGACGGCGGGCGTTTTGATCTGGCGATTGCCTTGGGGATCCTGGCGGCCAGCGTGCAGGTGCCGGCGCTGACCCTGGATAACGTGGAATGCCTGGGCGAACTGGCACTGTCCGGCGCGGTGCGGGCGGTGAAAGGCGTGCTGCCCGCGGCGCTGGCAGCACGCAAGGCCGGACGCACCGTGATAGTGCCTCGGGCGAATGCCGAGGAAGCGTGCCTGGCGTCCGGGCTGACGGTGATTGCAGTCGACCATTTGCTCCAAGTGGTGGCACACCTGAACGGGCATGCGCCGATTGAGCCCTACAAGTCCGATGGACTGCTGTACCTGAACAAGCCGTACCCGGACCTCAGCGAAGTGCAAGGCCAGTCAATGGCCAAGCGTGCTCTGCTGGTTGCCGCTGCAGGCGCGCACAACCTGTTGCTGAGCGGACCGCCCGGCACCGGCAAGACCTTGCTCGCCAGCCGCCTGCCAGGGTTATTGCCCCCGTTGAGCGAACAGGAAGCCCTGGAAGTGGCAGCGATTCAGTCAGTGGTCAGCCTCGCGCCACTGAGCCATTGGCCGCACCGGCCGTTTCGTCAGCCGCACCACTCTGCATCAGGCCCCGCATTGGTGGGCGGCGGCTCGAAGCCGCAGCCCGGGGAGATCACCTTGGCCCATCACGGGGTGTTGTTCCTGGATGAGTTGCCGGAGTTTGATCGCAAGGTCCTGGAGGTGCTGCGCGAGCCCCTTGAATCGGGGCATATCGTGATTTCCCGCGCCCGCGACCGCGTGAGTTTTCCGGCGCGCTTTCAACTGGTGGCGGCAATGAACCCCTGCCCCTGCGGCTACATGGGCGATCCCAGCGGGCGCTGTCGGTGCACGCCAGAGCAGATTCAGCGCTATCGCAACAAACTCTCCGGGCCGCTGCTGGACCGGATCGACTTGCACGTCACCGTCGCCCGGGAGACCACCGCGCTGAACCCGACCCTGCAGGATGGCGATAACACGGCGAAAGCATCGGCGCAGGTTGCCGAATCCCGGGAGCGTCAGCTGAAGCGCCAGGGCTGCGCCAATGCCTTCCTGGATCTACCGGGGCTGCGCAAGCATTGCACGCTGGCAAAGGTCGACGAAAGCTGGCTGGAGACCGCTTGCGAGCGACTGACATTGTCGCTGCGCGCGGCCCACCGGCTGCTCAAGGTAGCGCGCACGCTAGCGGACCTGGAACAAGCAGACACTATCGCTCGCCATCACCTGCAAGAGGCGCTGCAATATCGTCCGGCAGCGATCACCTGAGCCTTTTGAGCATCAGCAGGGCCTGGGCAGGAAGTGTGCGCCAATCCAGTTTCAGCGAAACCGATCCACCTCATGCCGCAAGCTCGCTGCCAGCGTCTCCAGCTCTTTGGCCGTAATCGCCAGGTTCGACACCACTTCACGCTGCTCGCTGTTGGCCAGCGCAATGCTCTGCAAGTTGCTGCTGAGCAAGGTCGCGGTGCTGCTCTGCTCCTGGGTGGCGGTGGTGATCGCGGCAAACTGCTGGCCGGCCGAGCGGCTCTGTTCGTCGATCCGTGCCAGGGCCGAGGCCACGTCGGCGTTGCGCGACAGGCCTTCCTGCATCAACACATTGCCGTGCTCCATGGTGCTGATGGCATTGCCGGTTTCCTGCTGGATACTCTGGATCATCCCGGAAATCTCATCAGTGGCCTGGCGGGTACGCGACGCCAGGTTGCGCACTTCATCGGCGACCACGGCGAACCCACGACCCTGTTCACCGGCCCGCGCGGCTTCGATGGCGGCGTTAAGCGCCAGCAGGTTTGTCTGTTCGGCGATCGAGGTGATCACGCCGACGATCCCGCCGATTTCCTGGGAGCGCTGGCCGAGGGTGTTGATCACCGTGGCGGTGCTGTTCAGCGCAGTGGCGATGTGCTCAAGAGACGACGACGCCTCTTGCATCGAGGTACGGCCAATCCGGGTCTGCTGCGCGTTTTCCTGCGCCAGGCGCTCGGTATTGCCCATGTTGTCGGCGATGTTCAGCGAGGTGGCGCTGAATTCTTCCACCGCGCCGGCCATGCTGGTGATTTCGCCCGACTGTTGCTCCATGCCCTCATAGGCCCCGCCAGACAAACCGGACAAGGCCTGGGCACGGCTATTAACTTCTTCGGCTGCGCTGCGAATGTGCGAGACCATGGTCGACAGCGCCTCGCCCATCTGGTTGAAGCTGCGCGCCAACTGGCCGATTTCGTCATGGCTGGACACGTTCAAGCGGGCACTCAAATCACCGGCGCCCAAGGCCTCGGCCTGACTCACCAGATCACTCAACGGCTGCAGTTTGCTGCGCAACAGCCATACCGCCGCGCCGACCGCGAACAGCATCGCCAGCACGCTGCCGATCACCAGGCGGATACCCACGGCCCAGGTGACTTCGCGGATCTCAGCCTTGGGCATGCTCGCGACCACCGACCACGGGCCGCCTTCGAAGGGCACCGAGACGCTGTAGAAGTCTTCGTTCTTGTCGCTCCAGAAACGGCCCTCGCCCGGCTTCTTCGCCAGGTCGAGCATCACCGGGATTGCCTGATCCAGTGCCTGCACGCCAGCGGGCGGCACCAGCCAGCGCTTCTGTTCGTCCAGCAACGCGAGGGAGCCGGTCTTGCCGATGCGGAAGCGCTTGAGGTTTTCGAATTGGGCATTCTGCGCGTCGGTGTAGTCGAAGCCGACAAACAGCACCGCGATCACCTTGCCGGCCGCGTCGCGCACCGGTGTGTACTGGGTCATGTAGGAACGTTCGAACAGCACCGCACGGCCCACATAACTCTGCCCGGCAAGCAGGCGTTGATATGCCGGGTGCTGATGGTCCAGCACCGTGCCGATGGCGCGACTGCCATCCTGCTTGGTCAAGGACGTGCTGACACGGATGAAGTCTTCGCCACTGCGCACAAACACCGTGGCCACGCCGCCGGAGGTGTCCTTGAATTCATCCACCTCATCGAAATCGTTGTTCAACACGTCATTGCCCAGGTACAGGCCTGGCGTCTGCATCCCGGCGACGGTAACCGGTTGATCCGCATGCACGCTCAAGCCGGCGCCGAAGCGCTTTTCAAACAGCCCGCTCAAGCGCTGGGTACTTTCGCGCAAGGTGCTGTGGAAGGTGTTGAGTTGATCGGCGAGCAGCCGCGCCTCGCTGGCCAGGTGCTCTTCGCGGGTGTCGAGGTTGGCGGAGTCCAGGGAACGCAAGGCGAATACCGTACTACCGCTGATGACAACAGCCAGTATCACGGCTAATGCGAGGCCTAACTGTGAGGCAATCCGGGCGCGAGGTTGAGACATGACGGCTCCTGGCCGAGGCCAGGATCATCCTGATCTCATAGCGCTGCTCGGCAAATTATCTGATGGGAAACGTTGGTGCACGATGGTTCCAACACACCTACTTCGGCGGACGCGGGAAATACTTGAGCGAATCACAGGGGTATCTCGCAAACGGTTGCGCACCCGTGCCTTGGGCCACTCAATCGAGGCGCTCGACCGGTGGTAAAACCATCGCCCGCACTTCGCCCTGTAGGAAGTCTGCCAGCCGGCGCAAACGCTCGCCGCCGGGGCGGGTCTTCGGCCACACCAGGTAATAATTTTCACCACTGGCCACGGCGGTCGGCCACGGCAGGCTCAACCGCCCTTGGGCCACGTCCTCAGCCACCATCAGCAAGTCGCCCATCGACACGCCGTAGCCTCGCGCGGCAGCGATCATGCCCAGCTCGAGGGTATCGAACACCTGCCCGCCCTTGAGCGACACCTGGGATGACAACCCCATACGCTCCAGCCAATTGCGCCAATCGCGCCGGTCCGGCGTGGGGTGCAGCAACTCGGCGGTGGCCAGCCGGGCGGCATCCCAGGGCCCATCCGCCAACAGGTTCGGGGCGCCGACGGGGATCAACAGTTCAGGAAACAGGTAGCTGGCCTCCCAGTCCGCCGGGAAATGCCCGTAGCTCAGCAGCACCGCGCAGTCGAAGGGCTCCTGGTTGAAGTCCACCTCGTCCACGCTCATCCAGGCGCTGGTCAATTGCACTTCGTTGCCCGGCTGCAACGCCCGAAAACGGCTGAGCCGCGCCAGCAGCCAACGCATGGTCAGGGTCGACGGCGCCTTCATGCGCAGGATGTCATCTTCGGCGTTCAGGGTATGGCAGGCGCGTTCCAGCGCGGCGAAGCCCTCGCGCACCCCAGGCAACAACAGGCGCGCGGCTTCGGTGAGCTGCAGGTTACGGCCGCTGCGCTGGAACAACCGGCAGGCGAAGTGCTCTTCGAGGGTGCGGATATGTCGGCTGACCGCACTTTGGGTGATCGACAGCTCCTCGGCCGCACGGGTGAAGGAGTTGTGTCGGGAAGCGGCCTCAAAGGCACGCAACGCGTAAAGCGGAGGAAGACGACGAGACATAGGGAAAGCTCCGACAGCGCAATGCCAAAACCCTACCAGAATCAAACAGGCATGAGTTTTAATCATGCAAGCGATCGCATTTATCCCTTTGTGCAATGCGCTGAGAGCGCCGAGAATCAACCCTCCCCCAACCCTCTGACTTTTTGAGCGTGATGATCATGCAGCATCCGGCACGTACCGAACTCTGGGCCATTCTGCGGCTGTCAGGGCCGTTGATTGCCTCACAGTTGGCGCACATGCTGATGGTGCTGACCGACACCTTGATGATGGCGCGCCTGAGCCCCGAGGCCCTGGCCGGTGGCGGCCTGGGTGCGGCGAGCTATTCATTCGTGTCGATTTTCTGCATCGGCGTGATTGCCGCCGTGGGCACACTGGTCGCCATCCGCCACGGCGCGGGCGATATCGAAGGCGCCACCCGCCTGACCCAGGCCGGGCTATGGCTCGCGTGGCTGATGGCCCTGGCGGCCGGTTTGCTGCTGTGGAACCTCAAGCCGCTGTTGCTGATGTTTGGCCAGACCGAAACCAACGTGCACGCTGCAGGGCAGTTCCTGACGATCCTGCCGTTCGCGTTGCCGGGCTTCTTGAGCTTCATGGCCTTGCGCGGTTTCACCAGCGCGATTGGCAAGGCGAAGCCGGTGATGGTCATCAGCCTCGGCGGCGCGGTGGCCAACTACCTGCTCAACCACGCATTGATCGAAGGCATGTTCGGCCTGCCGAAACTGGGCCTGATGGGCATCGGCCTGGTCACGGCCCTCGTCGCCAATGGCATGGCGTTGGCGTTGATGGTGTACATCCACCGCAATCGCACCTATGCCGCCTACCCGCTGAGCACCGGCCTGCTGCGCCTCAACACCCAGTACTTGCGGGAATTGTGGCGCCTCGGCCTGCCGATTGGGGGCACCTATGCGGTGGAAGTCGGGCTGTTTGCCTTCGCCGCACTGTGCATGGGCACGATGGGCAGCACACAGCTGGCCGCGCACCAGGTGGCGTTGCAAATTGTCTCGGTGGCTTTCATGGTGCCGGCGGGGATGTCCTACGCGGTGACCATGCGTATCGGCCAACATTACGGCGCCGGGAAGTTGCTGCATGCACGGCTGGCCGGTCGCGTCGGCATCGGATTTGGCGCAGCGGTGATGTTGGGATTCGCCGCGGTGCTGTGGCTGTTTTCCGTTCCACTGATCGGACTGTTGATCGACCCCAACGACCCGGCGTTCCACGACGTGATCGTCCTGGCCGTCAGCCTGCTGGCCGTGGCCGCGTGGTTTGAACTGTTCGACGGCGTGCAAACCATCGCCATGGGCTGCATTCGCGGGCTGAAAGACGCCAAGACCACCTTTCTGATCGGCGCGGGTTGCTATTGGTTGATCGGCGCTCCGTCGGCCTGGCTGATGGCCTTCACCCTTGGCTGGGGGCCGACCGGTGTATGGTGGGGGCTGGCGCTGGGCCTGGCATGTGCGGCGCTCAGCCTGACCTGGGCGTTTGAGGCGAAGATGAAGCGTATGATTCGGCAGGAGCCGCAGACCTACAGCTCCCTGCAGGCTGTCCAGGCGGACTGAAGGCTGCATGGATCAATGTAGGAGCTGGCAAGCCAGCTCCTACAGTTGGTGAGGTTCGCAACTCGATTCAGCCCAGCAAGGCCTGCTGGCCTTTGCCGAAGGTCAGGTACTCCACAAGCTCCGGCAACGGCAGCGGTTTGCTGATCAGGTAACCCTGGGCCTGGTCGCAGCCGAACAAGCGCAGCAACGCCAGCTGCTCAGGAGTTTCCACGCCTTCAGCCACCACTTCCAGGTTGAGGTTGTGCGCCAGGTTGATCATCGCGTGTACCAGCTTGCGGTTCTCTTCGCGCTCTTCCATACCGCCGACAAAGCTTTTGTCGATCTTCAGCAAGGCGATCGGCAGGCTGTTGAGGTGCACGAAGGATGAGAAACCGGTGCCGAAATCATCCAGGGAAAACCGCACGCCCAAGCGGCCAAGGGCGTCCATGGTCTGCTTGACCAGGTCACTGCGGCGCATCACGGCGGTTTCGGTGAGTTCGAATTCCAGCCACTGCGCTTCCACTCCGCGCTCACTGATCAGCCGGCTGAGGGTCGAGAGCAACTGACTGTCCTGGAACTGGCGAAATGACAGATTGACCGCCATGTGCAACGGCGGCAGGCCGCGTTCACGCAGGTCCTGCATGTCACGCAGGGCCCGGGAAATCACCCAGTAACCCAGTGGCACAATCAACCCGCTCTGCTCGGCGAGCGGCACGAACTCGCTGGGCGGCAACAGGCCGCGCTCGCCGTGGCGCCAGCGCACCAAGGCTTCGAGGCCGACGATATGGCCGTCGTCCAGGTCCAGGCGTGGCTGGTAGTGCAGCTCCAACTCGTCGCGGCGCAAGGCGCGGCGCAGCTCGGTTTCCAGGTCGGCCAGGCTGCGCGCGTTGCGGTTGATGCGTTCGTTGAAGATATGAAAGGTGCAGCCCTGGGTGCTCTTGGCTTGTTGCATGGCGATATGCGCGTGCCACATCAGCGGGTCTGCACCGGCGCGCGCGCGGGCATGCGCGACGCCCAGGCTGCAGCCGATCAGCAGGCTTTCGCCATCCACCCAGTAGGGCTCGGCCATCACTTCGGTGATGCGCTCGGCCATCCACTCGGCACGCTGGGGTGCGCGGCGGGTATCGATCAGCAGGGCGAATTCATCGCTGCCGAGGCGCGCGAGCTGGTCGCCCGCCTCGAGCTGGCTCTTGAGCCGCGAGACCACTTGCAGGATCAGGCGGTCACCAGCCTGGTGGCCGAGGGCGTCGTTGGCATGGCGAAAATTATCGAGGTCCAGGTGACCGAGGGCCAGGCCGCGACCTTCATTCTCGGCCAGCCGCGCAGCCAGCAGGGTCTGGAACCCCTGGCGATTGGCGATACCGGTCAGCGGGTCCTGTTCGGCCAGGCGCTGCAGGGTATTTTCCAGCAGGCCGCGCTCGCGAACGTGACGCAGGCAGCGGCGCAAGGTGTCGGCGTCCAATACCGCACGAACCAGCCAGTCACTGACGCCCAGGGGCGAAACCAGGGGTTCCTGCTCCAGCAACAACACGCACGGCAGGCTGCAACGGCCAGGGCCGGGTTGCAGGCTGGGCGTGGTCAATAGAACGGCGCTGTGATCGTCATCGAACAGACGACTCACGGACTCCCAGTTTGGTGCGCTGATCAGCACAGCCCCATCGCCCATCGGCGCCAGGCACTCGCGCAACAACGCTGCCCACGCTGGCTCATCGGCCAGTAGCAGCAAACGCAAGGGTTCGACAGGCGTAGACAAGCTAGCTCCCTAGACTCTGCAAAATTTCGTTGGCGGCGGGCATTATGACGTGCGGCCTGATAATCACCAATGATAGGGGTTATCAAATACGCCATCTGTAAATGTTAGTGGCAGCTAATCACAAAAAGCCTCCGACATCCTGCGGCAAAGTATCAAAACCGGCAAATTTAGATCGAGTGGTACGTCACACTGTCGTTCTGACAGAGCAGAATCCTGCCAGCCTGTTAAAATGCCCGCCCTTTTGAACAACGACTCCCTGAATCCTGTATGTCCCGACTCAATCCCCGGCAGCAAGAAGCCGTGAACTACGTCGGCGGCCCTCTATTGGTGCTCGCCGGCGCAGGCTCCGGCAAGACCAGCGTGATCACCCGCAAGATCGCGCACCTGATCCAGCAGTGCGGCATCCGCGCCCAGTACATCGTCGCCATGACCTTTACCAACAAGGCGGCGCGGGAAATGAAAGAGCGTGTCGGCACCCTGCTCAAGGGTGGCGAAGGCCGTGGCCTCACCGTGTGTACCTTCCACAACCTGGGGCTGAACATCATCCGCAAGGAGCATGTGCGGCTGGGCTACAAGCCGGGCTTCTCGATCTTCGACGAGACCGACGTCAAGGCCTTGATGACCGACATCATGCAGAAGGAATACGCGGGCGACGACGGCGTCGACGAGATCAAGAACATGATCGGCGCCTGGAAAAACGACCTGATCCTGCCCGCCGAAGCCCTCGAAGCCGCACGCAACCCCAAGGAGCAGACCGCCGCCATTGTCTATACCCACTACCAGCGCACGCTCAAGGCGTTCAACGCGGTGGACTTCGACGACCTGATCCTGCTGCCGGTGAAGCTGTTCCAGGAGCACGCCGACATCCTCGAAAAGTGGCAGAACAAGGTGCGCTACCTGCTGGTGGACGAATACCAGGACACCAACGCCAGCCAATACCTGCTGGTGAAGCTGCTGATCGGCACGCGCAACCAGTTCACCGTGGTCGGCGACGATGACCAGTCGATCTACGCCTGGCGCGGCGCCCGCCCGGAAAACCTGATGCTGCTCAAGGACGACTACCCGTCCCTGAAAGTGGTGATGCTGGAGCAGAACTACCGCTCCACCAGCCGCATCCTGCGCTGCGCCAACGTGCTGATCTCGAACAACCCCCACGAGTTTGAAAAACAACTGTGGAGCGAGATGGGTCATGGCGACGAGATCCGCGTGATCCGCTGCCGCAACGAAGACGCCGAAGCCGAGCGCGTGGCCGTCGAGATCCTCAGCCTGCACCTGCGCACCGACCGGCCGTACAGCGACTTCGCGATCCTGTATCGCGGCAACTACCAGGCCAAGCTGATCGAGCTGAAGCTGCAGCACCACCAGGTGCCGTATCGCCTGTCAGGCGGTAACAGCTTCTTCGGACGCCAGGAAGTGAAAGACCTGATGGCCTACTTCCGGCTGATCGTGAACCCGGACGACGACAACGCCTTCCTGCGGGTGATCAACGTCCCACGCCGGGAAATCGGTTCGACTACCCTGGAAAAGCTCGGCAACTACGCCACCGAACGCAAGATTTCGATGTACGCCGCCACCGATGAAATCGGCCTGGGCGAACACTTGGACTCGCGCTTCACCGATCGCCTGTCGCGCTTCAAGCGCTTCATGGACAAGGTGCGCGAGCAGTGCGCCGGCGAAGACCCGATCAGCGCGCTGCGCAGCATGGTCATGGACATCGACTATGAGAACTGGCTGCGCACCAACAGCTCCAGCGACAAGGCCGCGGATTACCGCATGGGCAACGTCTGGTTCCTGATCGAAGCGCTGAAGAACACCCTGGAAAAAGACGAAGACGGCGAGATGACCGTCGAAGACGCCATCGGCAAACTGGTGCTGCGCGACATGCTCGAGCGCCAGCAGGAAGAAGAAGACGGCGCCGAAGGTGTGCAGATGATGACCTTGCATGCGTCCAAGGGCCTGGAATTCCCCTACGTGTTCATCATGGGCATGGAAGAGGAAATCCTCCCGCACCGCTCCAGCATTGAAGCCGACACCATCGAGGAAGAACGGCGCCTGGCCTACGTGGGCATTACCCGCGCGCGTCAGACGCTGGCTTTCACCTTTGCCGCCAAGCGCAAGCAATACGGCGAAATCATCGATTGTGCCCCCAGCCGGTTCCTCGATGAGCTGCCACCGGACGACCTGGCCTGGGAAGGCAACGACGACACCCCGACCGAGGTGAAGGCCGTTCGCGGCAACACCGCCCTGGCGGATATACGCGCGATGTTAAAGCGCTAGAATCGACTACTTTTTAATCTACTTTCGGCGCACAACGCGCCATTAGAGGAAGCTTTCCGTGGAAGCACTGCACAAGAAAATTCGCGAAGAAGGCATCGTGCTTTCCGATCAGGTACTCAAGGTCGACGCCTTTTTGAACCACCAGATCGACCCGGCGCTGATGAAACTGATCGGCGACGAATTCGCCGCGCTGTTCAAGGACTCGGGCATCACCAAGATCGTCACCATCGAAGCTTCCGGCATCGCCCCGGCGATCATGACCGGCCTGAACCTCGGCGTACCGGTGATCTTCGCGCGCAAGCAGCAATCGCTGACCTTGACCGAAAACCTGCTGTCGGCGACGGTGTATTCCTTCACCAAGAAAACCGAAAGCACCGTCGCGATCTCGCCGCGTCACCTCACCAGCAGCGACCGCGTGCTGGTGATCGATGACTTCCTGGCCAACGGCAAGGCGTCCCAGGCGCTGATTTCGATCATCAAGCAAGCCGGCGCCACCGTGGCCGGCTTGGGGATTGTGATCGAGAAGTCGTTCCAGGGCGGCCGTGCGGAGCTGGATGCGCAGGGATACCGAGTGGAATCCCTGGCACGGGTCAAATCCCTCGCCGGTGGTGTGGTCACCTTCATCGAATAATCGCAAAACCCTGCAGGAGCCGGCTTGCCGGCTCCTACAGTAGGTTTGTGGCGGGCTTTAGTGCGCGGTGGCTTGTAGGCCGGCCAGCAGCAAGCGCTGATACAAATCTTCTTTCAGCCCCTCCGGCTTATCCAGGCGCATCCGCTGCAGATGCTTGGGAAACGCCTCCGGCTCCGGCGCGTCCAACGCCGCCTTGCCCAGCTCCAGGATCTCCGTCAGCTTGAATTTGCTCTTGAGCCAATTCAATGCCCGCAGCAGGTCCCGCTCCTCGTCCGTGAAGTCACTGCCCAGCGGATATTCCGGAAACAGCCGACGATGCCGTGCCTGGATGGCCTTGAGGCGCTCCGGCGTGTTATCGCTGAAACGCGGGTCCAGCTCGAAATCCTTGGGCAACTTGCCGGCCTTTTGCGCCTGCTCGATCAAGTCAGCCTGGAAACGTGAGTCAGTGATGTTGAGCAAGGCCTCGATCACCTTCGCATCGGTCTGACCGCGCAGGTCGGCAATGCCGTACTCGGTAATGACGATATCGCGCAGGTGCCGCGGAATCGTGCAGTGGCCATACTCCCAGACGATATTCGAACTGACCTCCCCCGCCGACTCGCGCCAGCTGCGCAGGATCAGGATCGAACGCGCGCCTTCCAGCGCATGCCCCTGGGCCACGAAGTTGTACTGCCCGCCGACGCCACTGAGCACGCGGCCATCTTCCAACTGGTCCGCCACCCCGGCGCCGAGCAACGTCACCATGATGGCGCTGTTGATAAACCGCGCGTCCTGGCGCTGCAGGCGCTTGAGGTCTTCCTGGCCATACAGCTCGTTGATGTAGCTGATGCGGGTCATGTTGAATTCCAGGCGCTTGGCATGGGTCATTTCCTGCAGGCGCTGGTAAAAACTGCGCGGCCCGAGGAAGAACCCGCCATGGATCGACACACCGTCGGGCTGCGCGGCATCATCGATCAGGCCGGCATTCGCCTGCTCCTGGGTCGCCACATCCGGGTACACCTTGCGCCGCACGATCCCCGCGTCTGCCAACACCAGCAAGCCGTTGACGAACATTTCGCTGCAGCCATAAAGGCCACGGGCGAACGGGTCGACGCCGCCTTCGTGGCTGATCAGGGGCGCCCACTGGTACACATCCAGATCCGTCAGCAGCAAGCGGTAGGACTCGTTGTCGGCCTGACGCGCCAACAGCGCAGCCGTCAGCGCATCGCCCATCGAGCCGATGCCGATCTGCAAGGTGCCACCATCACGTACCAGGGTGCTGGCATGCAGGCCGATAAAGTGATCCTGGAACCCCACTGGCATGTTCGGCGTGGAGAACAGCGTGGTGTTGTCCTTTTCGTCGAGCAGGTAGTCAAATTCGTCCATGCCCAGCTCGGCATCACCGGGCATGTAGGGCAAATCGCTGTGCACCTGACCGACCACCAGGATGGTTTCCCCGGCGGCGCGGCGCTTGGCGATCATCGGCAACAGGTCGAGGGTGATATCGGGGTTGCAGCTCAGGCTCAGGCGATCAGGATGTTCGGCGCTGCTCGCCACCAGCTGCGCCACCAGGTTCAGGCCGGCGGCGTTGATGTCGCGGGCCGCATGGCTGTAGTTGCTGCTGACGTAATCCTCCTGGGCCGAGGTGCTGTGAAGCAGGCTGCCGGGCTGCATGAAGAACTGCTGCACGTGGATATTTTTTGGAAGGCTGTCCTTCTGCAGGTCGGCGAGGAAGTCCAACTCGGGGTAATCGCCAAACACGCGTTCGATGAAGGGTTCGAGAAAACGCTTCTGCAGGCCGTCGCCCAAGGTCGGGCGGCCCAGGCTCAGCGCGGTGTAGATCGTCAGCGCTCGGTCCGGCAACTTGGCGATGCGCCGGTACAAGGCATTGGCAAACAGGTTCGGCTTGCCCAGCCCAAGGGGCATGCCCATGTGGATATGCGCCGGCAAGCGCGCCAGTACGTCGTCAACTGCTTGCTCGATTGAACACAACTGCACCATCCGACCCTCCTGAACATTCCATGATTAGGGGTTGGACAGAGAGTGGCGGGTCTTTGCTGCAAAGACCAGACTCGAAACACAAATTGCAGGCACAAAAAAGCCGCTCGTAAGCGGCATTTTTGGCGAAGATCGGCGGTTACAGGCCGGACATCTTCTTGATCGCGCCCTTCAGATCATCATCCGTGCAATCCGCGCAGGTGCCTTTAGGCGGCATGGCGTTGATGCCGGTGATGGCCTTGGCCAGGATGCCATCAAGGCCGCCCTGGTGATCGGCACGTTCTTTCCAGGCCGCGGTGTCGCCAATCTTCGGCGCACCCAACAGGCCGGTGCCGTGGCAGGCGTTGCAGTGCTTGGCGATGATGTCGTCCGGCGTCTTCGCAGCGCCTCCGCCAGCGGTTACCGCCACTTCCATCCCTTTGCATTCCTGGCCCTGGACGCAGACTTGGCCGACCGGCTCCAGGCGTTTGGCAATTTCATCATTGGTCGCAGCTTGAGCGCTGACAGCCCATAGGGCCAGTACGGTTGCTGGTGCAGCCAGCATTTTCATAATTAGGTTCACGCGTTCACCCTCAATGGTGGCTATTCACGCCTGCGGCCACGGTTTCGCAGGCGGCGAAAGTATAACGGTTAGCCCGTCTGGCCGAAACAACCCTATTAAATAAAGGGAGATTCAGCCTCACGGAATACTGCCACGGGAACCTCTGCAACGCTGGCAGGGCGCCTCTATTGTTAAAAGTTCGCGGGTGTGGCTGCGCTGATTAGTCGCGCCGGCACGTCGAACGGGTTGCGAAAACGATGCGGCTTGGTGCTTTCAAAGTAGTAGCTATCGCCGGCTTCGAGCACAAAAGTTTCAAGACCGACCACCAGTTCCAGACGACCTTCCACCAGAATCCCGGTTTCTTCGCCTTCGTGGGTGAGCATTTCTTCGCCCGTGTCGGCGCCCGGCGGGTAGATTTCGTTGAGAAAGGCAATGGCCCGGCTCGGGTGTGCGCGGCCGACCAGTTTCATGGTGACGGCGCCGTCAGAGATGTCGATCAGCTCATTGGCTTTATAGACGATCTGCGTCGGTATTTCCTGGAGGATCTCCTCGGAAAAGAACTCGACCATCGACATGGGAATGCCGCCCAGCACCTTGCGCAAGGAGCTGATCGAGGGGCTGACACTGTTTTTTTCGATCATCGAAATGGTGCTGTTGGTGACACCCGCGCGCTTGGCGAGCTCACGCTGGGAAAGACCCTTCAGTTTACGGATGGATTGCAGTCGTTCGCCGACGTCCAATGCAGGTGCCTCCTAGGATTCAGGCTTTGTTGTAGTTGAGCGTTATCATGGCGACAGCGTTCAGTATTTACAACACTTGGGCCTAAATCCCGGGCAGCGGCGTTCGTAGCGTACGATCAAGCGCCGGAATAGAGCCTTGGCACCCGACGCAGGTTGCAGAAGATCTGGTAGGGAATGGTCTCGGCGGCGGTCGCAATATCACTCGCGAGGATGTTTTTACCCCACAACTCCACCGTGGAACCCAGGCCCGCTTCAGGCACGTCGGTGAGGTCGATGCACAGCATGTCCATGGACACGCGCCCCAGCAACTGAGTGCGCTGACCTGCCACCAGCACCGGCGTACCGGTCGGCGCATGGCGCGGGTAGCCATCGGCGTAACCCATGGCGACCACGCCGATGCGCATCGGTTTTGGCGTGATGAACTTGGCGCCATAGCCCACCGGCTCGCCGGCCGGCAGCTCGCGCACGCAGATGACTTTGGATTCCAGGGTCATCACCGGCTGCAAACGCGCGGCGATGGCCTGGTTTTCGCCAAACGGCGTCGCGCCGTAGAGCATGATGCCCGGGCGCACCCAATCGCTGGAGACATTCGGCCAGCCCATCACCGCCGGCGAATTGCGCAGGCTGACCTCGGCCGACAAGCCTTGGCGCGCCGCCTCGAATACCGCTACCTGTTCATTGCTGCGCACGCAATCGAGTTCATCGGCGCGGGCGAAGTGGCTCATCAATACAATCTTGGCCACTTTGCCGCTGGCCAGCAGCCGCTGGTAGGCCTCGTGGTAATCCTTGGGATGCAGGCCGACGCGGTGCATGCCCGAATCCAGCTTGAGCCACACGGTGAGCGGCTTGCTCAACACCGCCTGTTCGATTGCCTCCAATTGCCACAGCGAATGCACCACGCACCAGAAATCGTGCTCGATGATCAGCGGCAACTCGTCGGCTTCAAAAAAACCTTCGAGCAGCAACACCGGCGCACGAATGCCGCCAGCACGCAGCTCCAATGCCTCCTCGATGCACGCCACGGCAAACCCATCCGCCTCGGCTTCCAACGCCTGGGCAACGCGAACGGCGCCATGGCCATAGGCATCCGCCTTGACCACGGCGAGGGCTTTTGCCCCGGTCACTTCACGGGCCAATTGGTAGTTGTGGCGCAGGGCTTCAAGGTCGATCAGGGCACGGGCAGGACGCATGGCGGCGGGCTTCTAGGCGGCAGAGTGAAGAAAAAACCGGCACCGACCAACCACTTCGGCACCGGGAGAGGGATCGTTGTTTAAGGCAACGCGGCCACGACGGACAGCTCGACCAGGATTTGCGGCTCGCACAGCTTCGCCTCGACCGTGGCACGGGCCGGAGCGACGCCTTTGGGCAGCCACTTGTCCCATACCGCATTCATGCCGGCGAAATCGGCGTCGATGTCCTTCAGGTAAATCGTCACCGACAGCAGCTTGGTCTTGTCGGTACCGGCTAGGTCGAGCAGCCGCTCGATATTGGCCAGGGTTTCACGGGTCTGCTGTTCAATCCCGGCATTCATGTCGTCGCCGACTTGCCCGGCCAGATACACGGTACCGCTGTGAACGACGATCTGGCTCATGCGCTCATTGGTGAGCTGGCGCTGGATTGACATGTTTTGCGGACTCCTGGTGGTTGCCATAACGGGAAATATCGAGACCTTCGGCGCTGATTTGCGGTGTTTTCTTCGCCATCAAATCAGCGAGCAAACGACCGGAACCACAGGCCATGGTCCAGCCGAGGGTGCCGTGGCCGGTATTCAGGAACAGGTTCTTGAACGGGGTGGCACCGACAATCGGCGTGCCATCGGGGGTGGTCGGGCGCAGACCGGTCCAGAATGTGGCTTCGGTCAAATTGCCGCCCTGAGGATAAAGGTCGTTGACGATCATCTCCAGGGTTTCGCGCCGACGCGGGTTAAGCGACAGGTCAAAACCGGCTATTTCAGCCATGCCGCCGACGCGAATGCGGTTGTCGAAACGGGTGATCGCGACCTTGTAGGTCTCGTCGAGAATGGTCGACGTCGGGGCCATCGCCGGATTGGTGATCGGCACGGTCAGCGAGTAACCCTTGAGCGGATACACCGGGGCCTTGATCCCCAACGGCTTGAGCAACTTCGGCGAGTAGCTGCCCAGCGCCAGCACGTAGCGGTCGGCCGTTTCCAGCTTGCCGTCGATCCAGACGCCGTTGATGCGGTCGCCGGCGTAGTCGAGGCGCTGGATGTCCTGTTCAAAACGGAACTCCACACCCAATTGCTTGCACATGTCGGCCAGGCGCGTCGTGAACATCTGGCAGTCGCCAGTCTGGTCGTTCGGCAGGCGCAGGGCACCGGCGAGGATATCGGTGACGCTGGCCAGGGCAGGTTCAACGCGGGCAATGCCGGCACGATCGAGCAGTTCGAACGGAACGCCAGACTCCTTGAGGACCGCGATGTCCTTGGCAGCCCCATCCAACTGGGCCTGGGTGCGGAACAGCTGGGTAGTCCCCAGGCTGCGGCCTTCGTAGGCAATGCCGGTCTCGGCGCGCAATTCGTCGAGGCAATCGCGGCTGTACTCGGACAGGCGCACCATGCGCTCTTTGTTCACCGCATAACGGCTGGCGGTGCAATTGCGCAGCATCTGCGCCATCCACAGGTATTGATCGATATCGGCGGTGGCCTTGATGGCCAGGGGCGCGTGGCGCTGCAGCAGCCACTTGATGGCCTTGAGCGGCACGCCCGGCGCGGCCCATGGCGACGCATAACCTGGGGACACCTGGCCGGCGTTGGCGAAACTGGTCTCCATGGCCGCGGCGGGCTGGCGGTCGACGACAACCACCTCGAAACCGGCCCGAGCCAAATAGTAGGCACTGGTCACACCAATGACGCCGCTACCCAAGACCAGAACGCGCATTTTTATATCCTCATCACGGGCTTAGCCGCTGACGTGTGTTATTCGAGCAATGATGGGCGCAGTATAAAAAGCAATCGCCAGTGCATTTCACTATATAAATGCCTATATTTGGCGACAATTCTCGGCAAAAACCCTTTTCACAGAGGCGTATCCCCTATGCGTACCAACACCCAGACCAAGCGGGAGCTGGACAAGATCGACCGCAATATCCTGCGCATCCTGCAGACCGATGGGCGTATTTCGTTCACGGAGCTGGGAGAAAAGGTCGGGCTGTCGACCACGCCGTGCACCGAGCGGGTCCGTCGGCTGGAGCGTGAAGGGATCATCATGGGCTACAACGCACGGCTCAATCCGCAGCATTTGAAGGGGAGTTTGCTGGTATTTGTCGAGATCAGCCTGGATTACAAGTCCGGCGATACCTTTGAAGAGTTCCGCCGCGCCGTGCTGAAACTGCCCCACGTGCTGGAATGCCACCTGGTGTCAGGCGACTTCGACTACCTGGTGAAGGCGCGGATTTCCGAGATGGCCTCGTACCGCAAATTGCTCGGCGATATCCTGCTCAAGCTGCCCCACGTGCGGGAGTCTAAGAGCTATATCGTGATGGAAGAGGTGAAAGAGAGCCTGAACCTGCCGATCCCGGACTGACCTCACAGCGCAGATCACTGTAGGCGCCGGCTTGCCGGCGCTAGCGATTTTAGCGTCGATATCTTCATCGCCAGGCCAGCGTCTACCGCTTGATCGGGTTACACCAGCACCTGCCGGGTGCTCGCCATGTATTCGTGGATCTGCTTCTCGACCCGCGGGTGAATCAGCTCCACCGGCCGCCGCCCATTCGGGCATGGCAAGGTCTTCGTCGTGCCGAACAGGCGACAGATCAGCGGGCGCTCGTCATACACGGTGCAGCCATTGGGGCCTAGGTGCACACAGTTCAGCTCATCCATGGCCGCGTCCTGCTCGGCGGCGGTCTTGCGTGGCAGGCGCGACATTTCCTCGGGCGAAGTCGTCACCGGCCCACAGCAATCATGGCAACCGGGGACACACTCGAACGAAGGAATCTGTCGACGCAGCGCGCTGATTTTCTGACTGTTGCAACTCATCGAAACACGTACCGAACGGCGAATAGGCGTGGATTCTGACGCAAAACGCCCTGCGCAGACAGCTTCGTCCGACCGCTGTATCCTGCGTCAAATTTTCCAAACAGGGATGCTCCCGATGACTGCCAGCGCCCGGCACACCAATTCCTACTACGCCGCCAGCAGCGTGCCGCAGCCCGATTACCCGGTGTTGACGGGTGATGTGCGCGCCGATGTGTGCGTGGTCGGCGGTGGTTTCTCCGGGCTCAACACCGCCCTGGAGCTGGCCGAGCGCGGCTTCAGCGTGGTGTTGCTGGAAGCGCGCAAGATCGCCTGGGGCGCCAGTGGGCGCAATGGCGGCCAGCTGATTCGCGGCGTCGGCCACGGCCTGGAGCAATTCACCCCGATCATCGGCAGCGACGGCGTGCGCCAGATAAAGCTGATGGGCCTGGAAGCCGTGGAAATCGTGCGTGAACGCGTCGAGCGCTACCAGATCCCCTGCGACCTGACCTGGGGCTACTGCGACTTGGCCAACAAACCCCGGGACCTGCAAGGCCTTGCCGAAGACGCCGAAGAACTGCGCAGCCTGGGCTATCGCCACGAGGTGCGCCTGCTGCAAGCCGGCGAAATGGGCAGTGTGATCGGCTCCGAACGCTACGTGGGCGGGATGATCGACATGGGCTCCGGCCATCTGCACCCGTTGAACCTGGCGCTGGGTGAAGCCGCCGCCGCGCTGCAATTGGGCGTGAAGCTGTTCGAGCAGTCCGAAGTCACGCGCATCGACTACGGCCCTGAAGTCAACGTTCACACCGCCCACGGCAATGTACGCGCCAAGACCCTGGTACTGGCCTGCAATGCCTACCTCAATGGCCTCAACCCCCACTTGAGCGGCAAAGTGTTGCCCGCCGGCAGCTACATCATCGCCACCGAGCCGTTGAGCGAAGCCCAGGCCGCCGAGTTGTTGCCACAGAACATGGCGGTGTGCGACCAGCGCGTGACGGTGGATTACTTCCGCCTGTCCGCCGACCGTCGCCTGTTGTTCGGCGGTGCCTGCCACTATTCCGGACGCGATCCCAAGGATATCGGCGCCTATATGCGGCCGAAGATGTTGCAAGTGTTCCCCCAGCTGGCCGAGGCGAACATCGATTACCAGTGGGGCGGCATGATCGGTATCGGCGCCAACCGCCTGCCGCAGATCGGCCGGCTCGCCGATCAACCCAATGTGTATTACGCCCAGGCCTACGCGGGCCACGGCCTCAACGCCACGCACCTGGCGGGCAAGCTGTTGGCCGAGGCCATCAGCGGCCAGCAACAGGGGCGTTTCGATCTGTTCGCCCAGGTGCCGCACATCACCTTCCCCGGCGGCAAGCACTTGCGCTCGCCGCTGCTGGCGCTGGGCATGCTCTGGCATCGCTTCAAAGAGCTGCTCTGATCAATCCCGCCAGAACGGTTTCAACCCTTCCTGGCGCGCCTGTTCAGCAGACAATCCGACATCACGCAATTGCTCGCGGGTCAGGTGCAGCAAGGCCTTGCGCGTGTGGCGGCGGTGCCAGAACAGACTCCAGCGGCTGATATCGCGCGGCGCCGTCGCCCGCTCCTGCCCTGCCTGCAATTCTTGACTGTGTAACATCAGTCGCACATCGCTCATGCCGTTCATTGTCTTGCCCCTCCATTGCCTGTTGCCATGAGTGACTAGAATGGGTGAGCGGGCAAAACCATTACAGATTCAACCAACTTTTATTAAATCCATACAGACACTGCCTATGCGCGGCTGAATCCTGTATTTTCCCCGTATCTGTACTGGTCTCCTGGGAGCGACCGCCATGACGCTTTACATCAATCTCGCCGAACTGCTGGGCACGCGCATCGAGCAAGGCTTCTATCGCCCCGGTGATCGACTGCCCTCCGTGCGGGCCTTGAGCGTCGAACATGGGGTCAGCCTGAGCACCGTGCAGCAGGCGTATCGGATGCTCGAAGACAACGGCCTGGCCATGCCCAAGCCCAAGTCCGGCTACTTTGTACCGGTCAGCCGTGAGCTGCCGGCCTTGCCCGAGATCGGTCGCCCAGCCCAACGGCCGGTGGAGATTTCCCAGTGGGACCAGGTGCTCGAGCTGATTCGCGCAGTACCGCGCAAAGATGTCATACAGATGGGTCGCGGCATGCCGGATGTATTGTCGCCCACCCTGAAGCCGCTGCTGCGCAGCCTTGCACGCGTCAGCCGGTGCCAGGATCTGCCAGGGCTGTATTACGACAACATCCTTGGCTGTATGGAGCTGCGCGCGCAGATTGCACGGCTGTCATTGGATTCCGGTTGCCAACTCACCGCCGAAGACATCGTGATCACCACCGGCTGCCATGAAGCGCTGTCGGCCAGCATCCACGCGATCTGCGAGCCGGGCGACATCGTCGCAGTGGACTCGCCGAGCTTTCACGGCGCCATGCAGACCCTCAAGGGCCTGGGCATGAAAGCCCTGGAAATCCCCACCGACCCGCTCACCGGGATCAGCCTCGAAGCCCTGGAACTGGCGCTGGAGCAGTGGCCGATCAAGGTCATCCAGCTGACCCCCAACTGCAACAACCCGCTCGGCTACATCATGCCCGAGGCGCGCAAACGGGCGCTGCTGACCCTGGCCCAGCGTTTCGACGTGGCCATCATCGAAGACGATGTGTATGGCGAACTGGCCTACAGCTACCCGCGCCCGCGCACCATCAAATCCTTTGACGAAGACGGCCGCGTGCTGCTGTGCAGCTCGTTCTCGAAAACCCTCGCGCCGGGCCTGCGCATTGGCTGGGTCGCGCCGGGACGCTACCTCGAGCGGGTGCTGCACATGAAATACATCAGCACCGGCTCCACCGCCACCCAGCCGCAGATTGCGATTGCAGAGTTTCTCAAGGGCGGCCATTTCGAACCGCATTTGCGGCGGATGCGCACCCAATACCAGCGCAATCGCGACTTGATGCTTGATTGGGTCAGTCGTTATTTCCCGGCGGGTACCCGCGCCAGCCGCCCGCAAGGCAGCTTCATGCTGTGGGTCGAGCTGCCGGAAGGCTTCGATACGCTGAAGCTCAACCGCGTCCTGATGGAACAAGGCGTACAGGTGGCGGTAGGCAGTATCTTTTCTGCGTCCGGCAAGTACCGCAATTGCCTGCGCATGAACTACGCTGCCAAGCCAACCCCGCAGATCGAAGAAGCGGTACGCAAGGTCGGTGCCGCCGCAATCAAGATGCTTGCCGAGGTTGCAGACTGACCTTTCACCGAAAATAGCCGTCATATACCCACAACCGCCCTGACCTGGAAGCAGTGCCCTTGATGATTCGACGGCTTTTACCGTTTTTACTGCTGGGCGCCTTGACGCTGGGCGGCTGCGCAACCATCGATTCCCCGCGCATCCCCAGCGATGCCCTGCCCGCTGCGGAGTCTTCCTTCGGTCGCTCGATCCAGGCCCAGGCGGCGCCCTATCAAGGTCGCTCCGGCTTTCGCCTGCTGCCCAACAGCAGCGAAGCGTTCATGGCCCGCGCCGAGCTGATCCGCAATGCCCAGACCAGCCTCGACCTGCAGTACTACATCGTCCACGACGGCATCAGCACGCGGATGCTCGTGGATGAACTGCTCAAGGCCGCCGACCGTGGCGTACGCGTGCGCATCCTGCTCGACGACACCACCAGCGACGGCCTCGACCAGATCATCGCCACCCTCGCCGCTCATCCCAAGATCGAGATCCGCCTGTTCAACCCCCTGCACCTGGGGCGCAGCACCGGTGTGACGCGGGCCATGGGGCGGCTGTTCAACCTGTCGCTGCAACACCGGCGCATGCACAACAAACTGTGGCTGGCAGATAACAGCGTGGCCATCGTTGGCGGGCGCAACCTGGGCGATGAGTATTTCGATGCCGAGCCCAACCTGAATTTCACCGACATAGACATGCTCAGCGTCGGGCCGGTGGCCGAGCAACTCGGCCACAGCTTCGACCAGTACTGGAACAGCGCGCTGAGCAAGCCCATCGACGACTTTGTCGCCAACACGCCGTCCAAAGGCGACCTGGCCGCTGCCCGTGTACGCCTGCAAGACTCCCTCGCCGAGTCGCGCCAGCAGAATCACGCGCTGTACAACCGCTTGCGCACCTACCAGACCCAGCCGCGCATGGACACCTGGCGCCGCGAGCTGATCTGGGCCTGGAACCAGGCGCTGTGGGACGCGCCGAGCAAGGTATTGGCCAAGGCCGATCCGGACCCGCGATTGCTGCTCACCACACAGCTGGCGCCGGAACTTGAGGGCGTCAATCACGAGCTGATGATGATTTCGGCGTACTTCGTGCCGGGGCAACCGGGCCTGGTGTACCTGACCGGGCGCGCCGACGCCGGCGTGTCGGTGAGCCTGCTCACCAACTCCCTGGAAGCCACCGACGTACCAGCCGTGCATGGCGGCTACGCGCCCTACCGCAAGGCGCTGTTGGAACATGGGGTGAAACTCTATGAACTGCGCCGCCAACCGGGCGACCCCAGCGCAGGCAGTGGTCCGCACCTGTTCCGACGCGGAACCTTTCGCGGCTCGGACTCCAGCCTGCACAGCAAGGCGATGATCTTCGATCGCGAGAAGTCGTTTATCGGCTCGTTCAATTTCGACCCGCGCTCAGTGCTGTGGAACACCGAAGTCGGCGTGCTGGTCGACAGCCCCGAACTGGCGGAACACGTGCGCAACCTGGCGCTGCAAGGCATGGCCCCAGCCTTGAGCTATGAGGCGAAACTGCAGGACGGCAACGTGGTGTGGGTGACCGAAGATAACGGCCAGTTACACACAATCACCGAAGAACCCGGCAGTTGGTGGCGTCGCTTCAATGCCTGGTTCGCCACCTCGGTGGGGCTGGAACGCATGCTCTAAAACGACACAGATCAACTGTGGGCGCTGGCAAGCCAGCGCCTACGGTGAATGCATTTCAAGTCAGGCCGGTTGTGCGGCGCCGAATGCGCCTTGACGCAGCAACAGCACGACCAGGCCCAGCGAGCCCGCCGCCATCAGCAACGGCAGTGCATGCCCGCTGATCCACTGGCTGCCGGCACCGGCCACCAGAGGGCCGATCAGGCATCCGATCCCCCACAATTGCGCCACGTGGGCATTGGCGCGCACCAGCGCGTCATCGCGGTAGCGCTCGCCGATCAGAATCAGCGACAGCGTGAACAACCCGCCGGCACTCGCCCCGAACAGCACCCACACCGGCCAGATCAGCGGCGTGTGCATCAACAGCGGAATCGCCAGGCTCGAAACCAGCAACAGCAGCGCACAACCCAGGAACAGCGTGCGCCGTGGCAGGTAATCGGCCAACGCGCCGATGGGCAACTGCAGCAACGCATCGCCGACCACCACCGTGCTGACCATCGCCAGGGCAATCTCGGCAGTGAAGCCCTGTTGCAGGCAATACACCGGCAGCAGGGTGAGAATCATCGCCTCGAAGGCGGCGAACAGTGCCACCGCCCAGGCAATCGCCGGCAGGCTCAGGCAGAAGCGCCACAGGTCGCCGAAGGTCACGCTGAACGACTCGGCGGTCGGCGCGCCGGAGCGTCCCAGCAACAGCAACGGCGCGACCATCAACAAGCCGACGCCGACCCAGAAACCGTAGTCATGGTCTGTGCCAATCAGGCCCAGCAGCAACGGCCCCGACAGTTGGCTCAAGGCATAGCTGCAGCCATACAGGGCCACCAGGCGGCCGCGCCACTGCTCCACCACCAACTGGTTGATCCAGCTTTCACCGAGAATGAACACGATGGTCAGGATCACCCCGATCATCAGGCGCAGCACCAGCCACACCGGATAGCTGGGCAGTATCGCCAGCAAGCCGATAGACACCGCGCCGGCCCACAGGCACAGGCGCATCAGGTTGGCGGTGCCCAGCCACGCGGCCAGCCGGCTGGAGACTTTCGCACCCAGCAGCACGCCGAAGGCCGGCATCGCCGCCATCACGCCGATGGCAAAACTGCCATAGCCCCAGCCCTCCAGGCGCAGCGATACCAACGGCATGCTCACGCCCAGCGCCAGGCCGACGCTGAGCACCGAGGCCAGCACGGCGAAGTAAGTCGCCCAACGCATGTCCACGCTCCTGTGGATAATTTTCGAGTTCACACAAAGCAGCGTGGGAGCGGGCTTATGTGGGAGCCGGGCTCGCCCGCGATGCAGGCACCTCGGTTTGTCAGTTGCACCGAGGTGATGCTATCGCCGGCAAGCCAGCGCCTACACAAGCCGGCTCCCACATTTGGCCGGCGGTGTTGCCTACAGGCTTACAGCTTGATCCAGGTCGCCTTCAGCTCGGTGTACTTGTCGAACGCGTGCAGCGACTTGTCGCGACCATTGCCCGACTGCTTGAAGCCACCAAACGGCGCAGTCATGTCGCCGCCATCGTACTGGTTGACCCATACGCTACCGGCGCGCAGCGCTTTGGCAGTCAGGTGCGCCTTGGAGATATCCGCCGTCCACACCGCTGCGGCCAGGCCGTATTGGGTGTCGTTGGCGATGGCAATCGCCTCTTCAGCGCTGTCGAAGGTGATCACCGAGAGCACCGGGCCGAAAATTTCTTCCTGGGCGATCTTCATGGCGTTGGTCACACCGTCGAAAATCGTCGGCTCGACGTAGGTGCCGCCGGTTTCTTCCAGGGTGCGCTTGCCGCCCGCCACCAGCTTGGCGCCGTCAGCATGGCCGGCTTCGATGTACGAGAGCACGGTGTTCATCTGCTGGGTGTCCACCAATGCGCCGACGTTGGTCGCCGGGTCCAGCGGATTGCCCGGCTTCCAGCCTTTGAGGGCCTCGATCACCAGTGGCAGGAATTTATCCTTGATGGAGCGCTCGACGAGCAGGCGCGAACCCGCGGTGCAGACTTCGCCCTGGTTGAAGGCGATCGCCCCGGCGGCGGATTCGGCGGCGGCTTGCAGGTCCGGCGCATCGGCAAACACGATGTTCGGGCTCTTGCCACCGGCTTCCAGCCACACGCGCTTCATGTTCGACTCGCCGGAGCGGATCAACAGCTGCTTGGCGATCTTGGTGGAACCGGTGAACACCAGGGTGTCGACGTCCATGTGCAGCGCCAGCGCGTTGCCCACGGTATGGCCGTAGCCCGGCAGCACGTTGAAAACGCCTTTCGGAATACCGGCTTCAACGGCCAGGGCCGCGATGCGAATGGCGGTCAGCGGGGATTTTTCGGACGGCTTGAGGATGACCGAGTTACCGGTGGACAGCGCCGGGCCGAGTTTCCAGCAGGCCATCATCAGCGGGAAGTTCCACGGCACGATGGCACCGACCACGCCCACTGGCTCGCGGGTCACCAGGCCCAGTTGATCGTGCGGGGTGGCGGCGACTTCGTCGTAGATCTTGTCGATCGCCTCGCCGCTCCAGCTCAGCGCGTTGGCAGCGCCGGGCACGTCGATGCCGAGGGAGTCACTGATGGGCTTGCCCATGTCGAGCGTTTCGAGCAGCGCCAGCTCTTCGGCATTGTCCTTGAGCAGCGCGGCGAAACGGATCATCGCGGCTTTGCGCTTGGCCGGCGCAAGGCGCGACCACACACCGGAATTGAAGGTGGCGCGGGCATTTTCTACCGCACGCTGGGCGTCGGCGACGTCACAGCTGGCAACGGTGGCCAGCAGGCGGCCATCGACCGGGCTGATGCATTCGAAGGTGTCGCCGGAAGCGGCGGCGGTGTATTCGCCGTTGATGTAGGCGCGACCTTCGATCTTCAGATCCTTGGCGCGTTGTTCCCAGTCGGCACGGGTCAGGGTGGTCATGCGAGTGTCCTCCTCTTATTGAATACAAGGGCCAGGTGATGTCCCCCGGCAGCCTCAAAGAATTCTTGCCCGGCCAGCCTGCTGTTCGGCTCAAGGCGGCTACCACCCTAAACCAGCGGCTGGGGATGTTTCAATATATTTGACATAACGCCGGTAAACGCCCTTGCGATGTTCATTTTAATAAACATAGACTTTGGGCTCTCCAACCGCAGGCCAGACGGGACACGCACATGAGCATCCAGGACATCGTCGACTTCAGCCAGGCCAATACCGCCCCAGACCGCTACCGCCCCGCCGCGGAAAAAATCCTCAAGGGCGACCCCGAACAAACGATCTACAACCACTACAACAGTCCGTGCGGCCAGATGAGTGCCGGGGTCTGGGAAGGTGAAGTCGGGCAATGGAAGGTCAACTACACCGAGCACGAGTACTGCGAGATCGTGCAGGGTGTTTCCGTGTTGCGCGATGCCGAGGGCAACGCCAAGACCTTGCGCGCCGGCGACCGATTCGTGATCCCCGCCGGCTTCAGCGGCACTTGGGAAGTGCTGGAGCCGTGCCGCAAGATCTACGTGGTGTTCGAGCAGAAAGCCTGATCCGGCAAATCCGAGGCAAAAAAAAGCCCGTATCGTGAGATAAGGGCTTTTTCACAAGGAGGAAAATCAATTACTTGATTTTGCCTTCTTTGTAGATCACGTGCTTGCGAACGCGCGGGTCGAACATTTTCTTTTCGAGCTTGTCCGGGGTAGTACGCTTGTTCTTGTCGGTAGTGTAGAAGTGACCAGTACCGGCGCTAGAGATCATTCGAATCAATTCACGCATGATAGAGCTCCTTAGATCTTGCCAGCGGCGCGGATTTCGGCCAGCACGACAGTAATGCCACGCTTGTCGATGATGCGCATGCCTTTGGCGGATACGCGCAGGCGTACAAAACGTTTCTCTTCTTCAACCCAGAAGCGGTGATGCTGCAGGTTCGGCAGGAAACGACGACGGGTTTTGTTATTTGCGTGGGAAATGTTATTCCCAGTCACCGGACCCTTACCGGTAACTTGACAGACTCTCGACATGCCTCAGCCCTCTAAAACCACATGCCCAACCCGGCATGGGTTGGCCGCTTAATCTCTCAGTCATTTGGCGCCAGGCGCCGCGTTTCTTTAGGGTCTTACCGGCTACACCTACAAGCGAAGGAACCGGGCCCCTAGAAAAGAGCGCTGCTTTATACCAGAAAGACCCCAGTGCAACAACAGCCCGTGTGTTTTTCCCGGCGTAAATCTCGGCGACAGACGCCCGAACCGTTGCCAGGAGGGGCCGCTGCAACAGCCGACCGCTCGTCGCACAGAATGATTTACAGCGGCATTGCGCGCGGCAAAGCGCACGACGAAACGCGCTGAGGCGCCATCAAAACAGCATTTGAGGCAAAAGCACAGGCAAAAATGGGCTAGTCATTTATCCGGCAGACCACTACGGTAGGACTTTTCCAGACTGCACTCGCAGATGGGCCTTCGATCTGCAAAGGAAACCGAACATGCGCCTCGCTGCCCTACCGCTATTGCTAGCCCCTCTATTTATCGCGCCGCTGGCATCTGCCGCCAGCAACCTGAGCGTCTGCACCGAGGCCAGCCCCGAAGGGTTTGATGTGGTGCAATACAACTCGTTGACCACCACCAACGCCTCGGCCGACGTGCTGATGAACCGCCTGGTGGACTACGACGCCGCCAGCGGCAAACTGGTGCCCAGCCTGGCGGACAGCTGGGAAGTCTCGCCAGACGGCCTGACCTACACGTTCAAGCTGCACCCGGAGGTGAAATTCCATCGCACCGACTACTTCACCCCAAGCCGCACACTGACCGCCGAAGACGTGCGTTTCAGCTTCGAGCGCATGCTCGACCCGGCCAACCCATGGCACCAGATCGCCCAGAGCGGTTTCCCGCATGCGCAGTCCCTGCAATTGCCCACGCTGGTGAAGAAGATCGACGCCCTCGACCCGCTGACCGTGCGCTTTACCCTGGACCACGCCGACTCCACCTTCCTCGCTGCCCTGAGCATGGGCTTTGCCTCTATCTACCCGGCCGAATACGCCGACAAACTGCTCAAGGCCGGCACCCCGGAAAAACTCAACAGCCAGCCAATCGGTACCGGTCCGTTTATCTTCAGCCGCTTCCAGAAAGACGCCGTGGTGCGCTACAAGGCCAACCCGGACTACTTCGCCGGCAAACCGGCTGTGGATAACTTGATCTTCGCCATTACCCCTGACGCTAACGTGCGCCTGCAGAAATTGCACCGCGATGAATGCCAGATCGCCCTGTCGCCCAAGCCCCTGGATGTAGGCGAGGCCGAGAAGGATCCCGCACTCAAGGTAGAAAAGACTGCCGCCTTCATGACCGCCTTCGTCGCCATCAACAGCCAGCACCCACCGCTGGACAAGCCCGAAGTGCGCCAGGCGATCAACCTGGCCTTCGACAAGGCCAGCTACCTCAAGGCCGTGTTTGAAGGCACCGCCGAAGCCGCCAACGGCCCCTACCCGCCCAATACCTGGAGCTACGCCAAGGACCTGCCGGGTTATCCACAGGACCTCGCCAAGGCCAAGGCACTGCTGGATCGCGCCGGCCTCAAGGACGGCTTCAAGACCACGATCTGGACACGCCCCACCGGCAGCCTGCTGAACCCCAACCCTAACCTCGGCGCGCAATTGCTGCAGGCTGACCTGGCCAAGGTCGGCATCCAGGCCGAGATTCGCGTGATCGAATGGGGCGAGCTGATTCGCCGCGCCAAGGCCGGCGAGCACGACCTGCTGTTCATGGGCTGGGCCGGCGACAACGGCGACCCGGATAACTTCCTGACTCCGCAGTTCTCGTGCGCGGCGGTAAAATCCGGCACCAACTTCGCCCGTTACTGCGACCCGGCGCTGGACAAGCTGATCAGCGCCGGCAAGACCACCAACGAGCAAGGCGTGCGCAGCAAGCTGTATCAGCAGGCCCAGGCACAGATCCAGCAGCAGGCACTCTGGCTACCGCTGGCACACCCGACGGCGTTTGCCCTGGCGCGCAAGAACGTCGAGGGATACCAGGTGAGCCCGTTCGGGCGCCAGGATTTCTCCAAGGTCAGCGTGAAACCTTGACCATCCTCTTGTAGAAGCCGAGTTGCCGACGATGGCGTCCGTTAAATCCCTGGTGATTTTGCGGATGTCATCGCCAGCACGCCGGCTCCTGCTGAAAGTAATTACATCCATCCATATTCGGCCATCGACAGTGGGTCGCCATCGCCCACGATGATGTGATCCAGCACCCGCACATCCACCACTTCCAGGGCTTTTTGCAGCAGCTTGGTCAATTTTCGATCAGCCGCGCTGGGCTCCACGCTCCCCGATGGATGGTTGTGGCACAAGATCAAGGCCGCAGCGTTGTACGCCAGGGCGCGCTTCACCACCTGCCGGGGATAAACGGTCGCGGCGTCGATAGTGCCCTGGGACAGCGCCTCGAAACCCAGCACCCGGTGCTTTGAATCCAGGAACAGGCAGCCGAAGATCTCATGGGGTTCATGACGCAACAGGGCCTTGAGGTAATCGCGCACCGCCACCGGATTTTCCAGCACCGAGTCGCTGCGCAGCCGCTCAGCCAGATGCCGTCGGGACATTTCCAGCACGGCCTGCAATTGCGCAAACTTCGCCGGGCCGAGCCCTAGATGCTGGCTGAACAGCGTCTGGCTGGCTTCCAGCAGCGGGCGCAGGCCGCCAAATTGCGCCAACAGATGGCGCGCCAGGTCCACTGCACTCCTGCCGGAAACCCCGGTCCGCAGGAAGATTGCCAGCAACTCGGCGTCGGACAGACTCGCCGCCCCCCACTCCAGAAGTTTCTCCCGCGGCCGTTCTGCCAATGGCCAATCGCGAATACTCATCTCACCTCCCTCTCCCTATGCGCCACATGTACGCCGCTGTTGCACGGCAGGCGCTGTGTTATCGTAGGCCCTCTTTTTTGCATGCGATTTCACCTGGGGAGGGGGCATCGCACGCGTCACTGAACTGGCATCACTGAACTGGAAAGGCAAACCAATGCAGCGTCTGTATCGGAAACGCATCGTTCTCGGCGTCGGCGGCGGCATTGCCGCCTACAAGAGCGCAGAGCTGGTCCGCCGGCTCCTGGACCAGGGCGCCGAAGTGCGCGTGGTCATGACCCGCGGCGGCAGTGAGTTCATCACCCCGCTGACCATGCAGGCCTTGTCCGGGCACCCGGTTCACCTGGACCTGCTGGACCCGGCGGCCGAAGCTGCCATGGGCCATATCGAGCTGGCCAAATGGGCCGACCTGGTACTGATCGCCCCGGCCACTGCCGACCTGATCGCCCGCCTGGCCCAGGGCATCGCCGATGACCTGCTGACCACCCTGGTACTGGCCACCGACGCCACCGTCGCCATCGCCCCGGCCATGAACCAGGCCATGTGGCGCGACCCGGCCACCCAAGCCAATACTCAACTCCTGCAAAGCCGTGGCCTCAAGGTGTTCGGCCCGGCCTCCGGCAGCCAGGCCTGCGGCGACGTCGGCATGGGCCGCATGCTTGAAGCCACTGACCTGGCGCTGTGCGCCGCCGAGTGCTTCCAGCACCTGGCCCTGACCGGCAAGCACGTGCTGATCACCGCCGGCCCGACCCAGGAAAACATCGACCCGGTGCGCTACATCACCAACCATAGCTCAGGAAAAATGGGCTTCGCACTGGCCGAAGCCGCGGTCGAGGCAGGCGCACGCGTCACCCTGATCACCGGCCCGGTGCATTTGCCGACCCCCGATCGCGTCACGCGAATCGACGTAGTCAGCGCGCGGGACATGCTGGCGGCCTGCGAGGCGGCCATTCCCTGTGATTTGTTTATCGCGTCCGCTGCGGTTGCAGACTACCGCCCGGAAGTCGTCGCCCCGCAAAAGCTCAAGAAAGACCCTACGAGCGGCGACGGCCTGCTCCTGCAAATGGTGCGTAACCCGGACATTCTGGCCACCATCGCCACGCGTGCGGACCGTCCGTTCAGCGTCGGCTTTGCCGCCGAGACCGAGCACCTGCTGGACTACGCCGCACGCAAACTGAAAGACAAGAACCTCGACCTGATCGTTGCCAATGATGTCGCCAACCCGAGCATCGGCTTCAACAGCGAGGAAAATGCCATCAGCGTGATCGACCGCGAGTTGCACGCCACCGTTTTCGCCCAGACCAGCAAGGGCAAGATTGCCCGCCAACTGATCTCTTTTATCGCCCAACGGCTGAACCAGGTTTAATTTCCATGCACGCTTTGCAAGCCAAGATCCTCGACCCACGCATCGGCACCGACTTCCCACTGCCGGCCTACGCCACCCCGGGCTCCGCCGGCCTGGACCTGCGCGCCATGCTCAAGGAAGACACCGTCCTCGAGCCGGGCCAGACCATCCTGATTCCCACCGGCCTGTCGATCTACGTCGGCGACCCAGGCCTGGCGGCGCTGATCCTGCCGCGTTCCGGCCTGGGCCACAAACACGGGATCGTGCTGGGTAACCTGGTCGGCCTGATCGACTCCGACTACCAGGGCGAGCTGATGGTGTCGTGCTGGAACCGTGGCCAGACCGCGTTCAACATCGCGGTCGGCGAGCGCATTGCCCAACTGGTGCTGGTGCCCGTGGTGCAGGCGCATTTCGAACTGGTTGAGCAATTCGATGAAACACAACGTGGCGCAGGGGGGTTTGGGCATTCCGGCAGTCACTGACTAAGCTGATTCTGGCCGGGCGTCACTGCCCGGCTCGACGCCCACCGCAAGGCTTTTCAGGACGAAGAATGCGCGGACTTAATCATCAAGATTTCCCCTTTGAAATCAATGCATTACGGCATAGAACAGTCGGATCGCAAGCGCCGATGGCATTTTTGCACCACGAACTCTCTGCCGAAAACACCGTCATACCCTTCAGTTTGAGCCTGCCGGTCCGCCACTTTAAGGCCAGCCTTGCCCCCTTCAGATGGAGTTTCCCCCCGCGATGAGTACCGCAGCCCGAGTAGCCCCGACATTCCCCGACAGCATCTTTCGCGCCTATGACATCCGTGGCGTAGTGCCCAAGACCCTGACCGCCGAAACCGCCTACTGGATCGGCCGCGCCATCGGCTCCCAGAGCCTGGCCCAGGGTGAGCCCAATGTTTCGGTCGGCCGTGACGGTCGCCTGTCCGGCCCGGAGCTGGTGGAGCAACTGATCCAGGGCCTGGCCGACAGCGGCTGCCATGTCAGCGACGTCGGCCTGGTGCCCACGCCTGCGCTGTACTACGCCGCCAACGTGCTGGCCGGCAAGTCCGGCGTGATGCTGACCGGCAGCCATAACCCGTCCGACTACAACGGTTTCAAAATCGTCATCGCGGGCGACACCCTCGCCAACGAACAGATCCAGGCCCTGCATCAGCGCCTGAAGACCAACGACCTGACCAGCGGCAAAGGCAGCATCACCCGGGTCGACATCCTCCAGCGCTACTCCGATGAAATCACCCGTGACGTCAAACTCGCACGCCGCCTGAAAGTCGTGGTGGACTGCGGCAACGGCGCAGCCGGCGTGATCGCCCCGCAACTGCTCGAAGCCCTGAACTGCGAAGTGATCCCGCTGTTCTGCGATGTCGACGGCCACTTCCCCAACCACCATCCGGATCCTGGCAAGCCTGAGAACCTGGTCGACCTGATCGCCAAGGTCAAGGAAACCGGCGCCGACGTCGGCCTGGCCTTCGACGGCGACGGCGACCGCGTGGGCGTGGTGACCGAAACCGGCGAGATCGTGTTCCCGGACCGCCTGCTGATGCTCTTCGCCCGTGACGTGGTGGCGCGCAATCCCAACGCCGAGATCATTTTCGACGTCAAGTGCACCCGCCGTCTCACCCCGCTGATCAAGGAATATGGCGGCCGCCCGCTAATGTGGAAGACTGGCCACTCGTTGATCAAAAAGAAAATGAAGGAAACCGGCGCCCTGTTGGCCGGCGAAATGAGCGGTCACGTATTCTTCAAGGAACGCTGGTTCGGCTTTGACGACGGCATTTACAGTGCTGCGCGCCTGCTGGAGATCCTCAGCAAGGAAAAATCCACCGCGCAAGGGCTGTTTGAGACCTTCCCGAACGATATTTCTACGCCAGAGATCAATATCCATGTGACCGAGGAGAGCAAATTCAGCATCATTGACGCACTGCACGATGCGCAATGGGGTGAAGGCGCCAACCTGACCACCATTGATGGTGTGCGAGTCGATTACGCCAAAGGCTGGGGCCTGGTGCGCGCATCCAACACCACACCGGTGCTGGTGTTGCGCTTCGAGGCGGATACCGAGGCTGAGTTGCAGCGCATCAAGGACGTGTTCCACGCCCAGTTGAAACGTGTTGCCCCTGATCTCCAATTACCGTTCTGATTTTTTACCGGAGCCCTGAATGACCCTCGAACGCGAAGCCGCTGCCAATACTGCCAAGGTCCTGTCCGAAGCGTTGCCTTACATCCGACGCTATGTCGGCAAGACGCTGGTGATCAAGTACGGCGGCAATGCCATGGAAAGCGACGAGCTGAAAACCGGCTTTGCCCGCGACATCGTGTTGATGAAAGCCGTGGGGATCAACCCGGTAGTGGTCCACGGCGGCGGCCCGCAAATCGGCGACCTGCTCAAGCGCTTGTCGATCGAGAGTCACTTCATCGATGGCATGCGTGTCACTGACGCGCAGACCATGGACGTGGTGGAGATGGTCCTCGGTGGCCAGGTCAACAAGGACATCGTCAACCTGATCAACCGCCACGGCGGCAGCGCCATCGGCCTGACCGGCAAGGACGCGGAGCTGATCCGCGCGAAAAAACTGACGGTGACCCGCCAGACGCCGGAAATGACCCAGCCGGAAATCATCGACATCGGCCAAGTGGGCGAAGTGATCGGCATCAACACCGACCTGCTGAACCTGCTGGTCAAGGGCGACTTCATTCCGGTGATCGCACCGATCGGTGTGGGCGCCAATGGCGAGTCCTACAACATCAACGCCGACCTGGTAGCCGGTAAAGTGGCAGAGGCACTCAAGGCTGAAAAGCTGATGCTGCTGACCAACATCGCCGGCCTGCTGGATAAGGAAGGCAAGGTATTGACCGGCCTGACCACCCAACAGGTCGACGACCTGATCGCTGACGGCACCATCTACGGCGGCATGCTGCCGAAGATCCGCTGCGCACTGGAAGCGGTGCAAGGCGGCGTGGGCAGCTCGTTGATCATCGATGGCCGGGTTCCGAACGCGGTACTGCTGGAAATCTTCACCGATACCGGCATGGGCACGCTGATCAGCAACCGCAAGCGTCCTTAAGCAGTAAAAACCAAAAAAGCCCCGCTCAATCGAATTGAGCGGGGCTTTTTTATGCATGCGATCGCAATCCAACTGCTAAATGCATACCCCTGTGGGAGCGGGCTTGCTCGCGAAAGCGGTCTGTCAGTGACACATGCGCTAACTGACCCGACGCTTTCGCGAGCAAGCCCGCTCCCACACAAGCCGGCCCCTACAGGCCCGGTATCAGACGCCGTATTGCTCGCGGTAAGCACGTACAGCCGGCAGATGCTGCTTGAGCTGTGGATCATCTTCCAGGAACTGCAATACCTGGTTCAATGACACGATGCTGACCACCGGAATGCCGAAATCACGTTCCACTTCCTGGATTGCCGACAACTCGCCGTTGCCGCGTTCCTGGCGGTTCAGCGCGATCAACACACCCGCGGCCTTGGCGCCGTCCTGGGAAGCAATGATCTGCATCACTTCACGGATCGCGGTACCGGCGGTGATCACGTCGTCGATGATCAGCACGTCGCCTTTGAGCGCAGCCCCGACCAGGCTGCCGCCTTCGCCATGAGCCTTGGCTTCTTTGCGATTGAAGCACCACGGCAGATCCAGCTCATGATGTTCAGCCAACGCCACGGCGGTCGCGGCCGCCAGGGGAATGCCCTTATAGGCCGGGCCAAACAGCACGTCGAAGGAAATGCCGCTGTCAACGATGGCTGCCGCGTAGAAACGACCCAGCTGAGCCAGGGCCGAGCCCGAGTTGAACAAGCCCGCGTTGAAGAAGTATGGGCTGGTGCGCCCGGACTTCAGGGTGAACTCACCGAAGCGCAAAACCCCGCGATCGATGGCAAAACGAATGAAATCGCGTTGATACGCCTGCATGAAAAAAGCCTCAGATACCACGGATTTAGCTAATTAGGTAGACGGCGTGTATCATACACGCACGCGATTTTTGGGGCCATTTATGCGGATCATCAGTGTGAACGTTAATGGTATTCAGGCTGCAGTCGAGCGTGGTTTGCTCAGTTGGCTGCAAGCCCAGAATGCCGACGTCATCTGCCTGCAGGATACCCGCGCCTCCGCCTTTGAACTGGACGACCCAGCCTTCCAACTGGATGGCTACTTCCTTTATGCCTGCGATGCCGAAGTGCCCACCCAAGGTGGCGTGGCTTTGTATTCGCGGTTGCAACCCAAGGCGGTCATCAGCGGCCTCGGCTTCGAGACAGCCGACCGCTACGGGCGCTACCTGCAAGCCGATTTCGACAAGGTCAGCATCGCGACCTTGCTGCTTCCTTCGGGGCAGAACGGCGATGAAGACTTGAACCAGAAGTTCAAGCTAATGGACGATTTCGCCCGTTACCTGGATAAACAGCGACGCAAACGTCGCGAGTACATTTATTGTGGCTCGCTGTACGTGGCGCAACAGAAGCTGGATATCAAGAACTGGCGCGACAGCCAGCAATCCCCGGGCTTCCTGGCGCCGGAACGGGCCTGGATGGACGAGATTGTCGGCAACATGGGCTATGTGGATGCCCTGCGCGAAGTCAGTCGCGAAGGCGACCAGTACAGCTGGTGGCCGGACAACGAACAGGCGGAGATGCTCAACCTGGGTTGGCGTTTCGACTACCAGTTGCTGACTCCGGGCCTGCGTCGGTTCGTGCGCAGTGCACGCTTGCCGCGCCAGCCGCGCTTCTCGCAGCACGCGCCATTGATCGTGGACTACGACTGGACACTGACCATCTGAGGTCTTTTCCCAGGCACAAAAAAACCGACATCACTGTCGGTTTTTTTGTGGGCGCTCATTATTTGATCACACGCCAGGTCAAGGGGTAGCGATAGACGATCCCCTTGTTGGCCTTGATGCTGCCAATGATGGTCAGCACCACGGTGGCGATCGCCAGGGCAAGCATCAGGAAAAACCCGACCACCGCGAAGGCCAGCACGATGCAGGCTATCCAGGCGATGGCCACGGTGATCTGGAAGTTCAAGGCTTCCTTGCCCTGGTCATCAATGAACGGGTCCACTTCCTTCTTCATCTGCCACAGGATCAGCGGCCCGACGACGCTGCCGAAGGGGAACACAAACCCGAGAAACGCCGCGAGATGGCACAGCATTGCCGCCTGGCGCACTTCGTAGGAAGGCGTGGGCACCAGCATCTGGTTGTCATTCATGGCGCTTCTCCTTGAGGCGGGTTCAGTCAGCCAAGGCGGCGTTCTGCAGTTCGAAGATCTCGGTCATGCCTTTCTGGGCCAGGGCGAGCATGGCGTTCAGGTCGGCCGGCTGGAATGGCGCACCTTCGGCGGTGCCCTGCACTTCGATGAAACCACCGGTGCTGGTCATGACCACGTTCAGGTCGGTCTCGGCGGCCGAGTCTTCCAGGTAGTCCAGGTCCAGCACTGGCTCGCCCTGGTACATGCCCACCGAGACAGCGGCAATCATCTGCTTGAGCGGGTCGCCGGCTTTCAGGCCGCCACGCTTCTTGATCACTTTCAGCGCATCGACCAGGGCCACCATGGCACCGGTGATGGACGCGGTACGGGTACCGCCGTCGGCCTGGATCACGTCGCAATCGACGTACAGGGTCACGTCGCCCAGCTTGGACATGTCCAGGGCGGCGCGCAGCGAACGACCGATCAGGCGCTGGATTTCCAGGGTACGCCCGCCTTGCTTGCCACGGCTGGCTTCACGCTGGTTACGCTCGCCGGTGGCGCGCGGCAGCATGCCGTATTCGGCAGTCAACCAGCCCTGGCCCTGGCCCTTGAGGAAACGTGGTACGCCATTTTCGACGCTGACGGTGCAGATCACCTTGGTATCGCCAAACTCGACCAGTACGGATCCCTCGGCGTGTTTGGTGTAGTTGCGGGTGATGCGGATCGAGCGGAGCTGATCGGCAGCGCGACCACTTGGACGTTTCATAGGGGGATACCTGTACTGAGGACGAAAAACTGCCGAGCATTATAGAGCCGCGAGCCGATTCGGGGCACTTCTTAAAATTCGGTTACGAATGGGTGGTTTGTCATGCTTTGTTAACGCCAGCGTTTGGGGCCTCCCACGCCGTTGCGCTACACTCCTGCGCCTTCGCAGCCGGTCGGCTGCAACCCATCCACCAGCCCGTTATGCGGGACTGCATCGCGAGGTACCTCCATGGTGCACAGCATGACCGCCTTCGCCCGCGTCGAAAAAGCCGGCGTACAAGGCACCCTGAGCTGGGAACTGCGCTCGGTCAACAGCCGCTACCTGGAACCGCACCTGCGCCTGCCCGAATCATTTCGCGACCTCGAAGGGGCCGTGCGTGAAGCACTGCGCCAGGGCATCTCCCGCGGCAAGCTGGAATGCACCCTGCGCTTCACCGAGGAAACCACCGGCAAGCCGCTGCAGGTCGACCGCGAGCGCGCTGCGCAACTGGTTGCCGCCGCCGAAACCATCGCCAGCCTGATCAAGCAGCCGGCCGCGCTCAACCCCCTGGAGGTGCTGGCGTGGCCTGGCGTGCTGGTGGCCGACGCCACCGATCCGCAAGCCCTCAATGCCGAAGCCCTTGCCCTGTTCAACCAGGGCCTGAAGGAGCTCAAGGCTGGCCGCGAACGCGAAGGCGCCGAACTGGCCCGCCTGATCAACGAGCGCCTGACCTCGATCGAAGAAGACGTGGTGACCCTGCGCGAACTGGTGCCACAGATGCTCGCCACCCAGCGCCAGAAGGTCCTCGACCGCTTCACCGACATGAAGGCAGACCTGGACCCGGTTCGCCTGGAACAGGAAATGGTGCTGCTCGCACAAAAAAGCGACGTCGCCGAAGAACTGGACCGCCTGAGCACCCACATCCTCGAAGTGCGCCGCGTCCTCAAGTCCGGCGGTGCCGCCGGTCGGCGCCTGGACTTCCTGATGCAGGAACTCAACCGCGAAGCCAATACACTGGGCTCCAAGGCATTCGATCCGCGCAGCACGCAGGCAGCGGTCAACCTCAAGGTGTTGATCGAGCAGATGCGCGAACAAGTACAGAATATTGAGTAAGGCAACCTCCATGACCCACAGCACCGGCACCCTCTACATCATTTCCGCCCCGTCGGGCGCGGGCAAAAGCAGCCTGGTCAAGGCCCTGACCGACGCCGACGAGCAGATCCGCATTTCGGTCTCCCACACCACCCGCGCCATGCGCCCGGGCGAGGTGAACGGCGTGCACTATCACTTCGTCGAGCGCACCGAGTTCGTCAAGATGATCGAGCACGGCGACTTCCTCGAGCGCGCCGAAGTGTTCGGCAACCTCTACGGCACCTCGCAAAGCCACCTGCAGCAGACCCTGGATGAAGGCCACGACCTGATCCTGGAAATCGACTGGCAGGGCGCCGAGCAAGTGCGCCAACTGATGCCCAAGGCGCGCTCGATCTTCATCCTGCCGCCGTCGCTTGAGGCTTTGCACCAGCGCCTGACCAACCGTGGCCAGGACAGCGACGAGATCATCGAAGGCCGCATGCGTGAAGCCGTCAGCGAAATGAGCCACTACGTCGACTACGACTATCTGATCATCAACGACGATTTTGCCCACGCGCTGGATGATTTGAAGGCGATTTTCCGCACCAATCAGCTCCAGCAAAAGCGTCAACAGCAACGTTTCGGCAAATTACTCACTGAACTGCTCGGCTGATTGGCTCTTCCCAAAACCGCTGCAAGGGCTTTACATTGGCACTTGTAGCGGTTTTGCGAGGACGCGGGAAAAATCAGCGCTTCCCTAAACGCTGGTGATTTTTTAAACTGTTTAGTCCGCTCGCCCAACCGGGCAGCGCGCATCTTGCATTCGCTCCGAGGAATACCATGGCCCGCGTAACCGTTGAAGACTGCCTAGAACACGTGGATAACCGCTTTGAGCTGGTCATGCTCTCTACCAAGCGTGCCCGTCAACTGGCCACTGGCGGCAAAGAGCCCCTGGTCCAGTGGGAAAACGACAAGCCTACCGTTGTAGCGCTGCGTGAAATCGCTGAAGGCCTGATGAGCTACGAGTTCATCGCCAACGCCGAAATCGTTGAAGACGAACCGCTGTTTGCAGCGTTCGAGGACGAGTCCAACGAGGCCGTCTAAGCCTATGCCTGGTCGACGTAGCACGGCGCAGGGTCAAAGCCAACGGCAGGAGTCATTCCTATGCCGAGCATAGACGCCCTCGCCGATCGCTTATCGACCTACCTCGGCCCAGACCAGGTCAACCTGGTCCGCCGAGCGTATTTCTACGCCGAACAAGCCCACGACGGCCAACGCCGCCGCAGCGGCGAGGCGTATGTCACCCATCCTCTTGCGGTGGCAAATATTCTTGCCGACATGCACATGGACCATCAGAGCCTGATGGCCGCGATGCTGCATGACGTGATCGAAGACACCGGCATTGCCAAGGAAGCGCTCAGCGCGCAATTTGGCGAAACCGTGGCCGAACTGGTCGACGGGGTCAGCAAACTGACCCAGATGAACTTCGAGACCAAGGCCGAAGCCCAGGCGGAAAACTTCCAGAAGATGGCCATGGCCATGGCCCGGGACATCCGGGTGATCCTGGTCAAGCTGGCCGACCGGCTGCACAACATGCGCACGCTGGAAGTGCTGTCCGGCGAAAAACGCCGGCGCATCGCCAAGGAAACCCTGGAAATCTACGCGCCCATCGCCAACCGGCTGGGCATGCACGCCATTCGTATCGAGTTCGAAGACCTCGGCTTCAAGGCCATGCATCCGATGCGCTCGGCGCGCATCTACCAGGCGGTCAAGCGCGCCCGGGGCAACCGCAAGGAAATCGTCAACAAGATCGAAGAGTCGCTGAGCCATTGCCTGGCGATCGACGAGATCGAGGGCGAAGTCAGCGGCCGGCAGAAACACATCTATGGCATCTACAAGAAGATGCGCGGCAAGCGCCGGGCCTTCAACGAGATCATGGATGTGTACGCGTTCCGGATCATCGTCGACAAAGTCGACACCTGCTACCGCGTGCTCGGCGCTGTACATAATTTGTACAAACCCCTGCCGGGACGCTTCAAGGACTACATCGCGATTCCCAAGGCCAACGGCTACCAGTCGCTGCATACCACGCTGTTCGGTATGCATGGAGTGCCGATCGAGATCCAGATCCGCACCCGCGAAATGGAAGAGATGGCCAACAACGGTATTGCCGCCCATTGGCTGTACAAGTCCACCGGCGACGAGCAGCCAAAAGGCACGCATGCCCGCGCCCGCCAGTGGGTCAAGGGTGTGCTGGAGATGCAGCAACGTGCTGGCAACTCCCTGGAATTCATCGAAAGCGTGAAGATCGACCTGTTCCCGGACGAGGTCTACGTGTTCACGCCAAAAGGCCGGATCATGGAGCTGCCCAAAGGCTCCACGGCTGTCGACTTTGCCTACGCGGTGCATACCGACGTGGGCAACAGCTGCATTGCCTGTCGGATCAATCGTCGTCTCGCGCCGCTGTCCGAACCGCTACAAAGCGGCTCCACGGTCGAGATCGTCAGCGCTCCAGGCGCTCGCCCGAACCCGGCCTGGCTCAACTTCGTGGTCACCGGCAAGGCGCGTACGCATATTCGCCACGCCCTGAAACTGCAACGCCGTTCCGAATCCATCAGCCTCGGCGAACGCCTGCTGAACAAAGTGCTCAACGGTTTCGACAGCGCCCTGGACAAGATTCCTGCAGAACGCGTGCAAGCGATGCTGCATGAGTATCGCCAGGAAACCATCGAAGACCTGCTGGAAGATATCGGCCTGGGTAACCGCATGGCCTACGTGGTCGCCCGCCGCCTGCTCGGCGAAGGCGAACAGCTACCGAGCCCGGAAGGCCCACTGGCGATTCGCGGCACCGAGGGCCTGGTGCTCAGCTACGCCAAGTGCTGTACGCCGATCCCGGGCGACCCGATTGTCGGCCACCTGTCGGCGGGCAAAGGCATGGTGGTGCACCTGGACAACTGCCGCAATATCAGCGAAATCCGCCACAACCCGGAAAAATGCATCCAGCTTTCTTGGGCCAAGGATGTCACCGGCGAATTCAATGTCGAGCTGCGGGTAGAGCTGGAGCACCAGCGTGGCCTGATCGCCCTGCTGGCCAGCAGCGTCAACGCGGCCGACGGCAATATCGAGAAAATCAGCATGGACGAGCGTGATGGTCGCATCAGCGTGGTCCAACTGGTGGTCAGCGTGCACGACCGCGTGCACCTGGCCCGCGTGATCAAGAAACTGCGCGCCTTGACCGGTGTGATCCGCATCACCCGTATGCGTGCATAACCCACCTCTTACAAGGAGTCACTCATGACCAAGACCGTTATCACCAGCGACAAGGCCCCGGCCGCCATCGGCACCTACTCCCAGGCCATCAAGGCGGGCAACACCGTCTACATGTCCGGCCAGATCCCGCTGGACCCAAAGACCATGGAACTGGTTGAAGGCTTCGAAGCACAGACTGTACAGGTCTTCGAAAACCTCAAGTCGGTGGCCGAAGCGGCTGGCGGTTCGTTCAAGGACATCGTCAAGCTGAACATCTTCCTCACCGACCTGAGCCACTTCGCCAAGGTCAACGAGATCATGGGCAAGTACTTCGAACAGCCGTACCCAGCCCGCGCCGCCATTGGCGTTGCCGCCCTGCCAAAGGGTGCGCAGGTTGAGATGGACGCGATCCTGGTCATCGAGTAAAACACCCGGCGCAGCTTCCCCAGCTGCGCCGACTTCGTTTCAGAAGGATTTCATGATGCGCAAAGCGCTTGTAGCCCTATCAACGCTGGCCCTGTTGCTCGGCGGCTGCGCCAGCAACCCTGCCGATGTGGATGTGAGCGGTACCTGGATCAACCAGGCCGCCATCGACGCGGCGTCCAAGGGCGGCCCTTTGCGTGAAGCGCTGCAAAGCTACGGCCCGAACCTTGAGTGGGAAATCAACACCAAGGCTTCGCAGGCGCGCTACTACAACGGTTTCGAAGTCGCCGAGGGCAAGTTGCTCGGCGAAAAATCCGGTGCCTGGAGCGTGGACTTCTACGGCAGCTCCGCGACCGAACTCAAGCGCAAGGGCAAGCAATTGCTGCAGGTGGCCAACGATAACGAGCCCGAGCAACTGTTCGCCCGCGCCAAAGACCCTGCCCCGGAGGGTGCGCCCCTGGGCGCCAACTTCGAGCGGGCACTGTACGCGGCCTACATGGGCGGCGACTGGAAGATCACGGACGGCTTCGGCAACGGCGCCATCGTGCAGTTCCAGGCCAACGGCAAGGTCGCGGGCCTGCCCAATGTGGATCAGTACTCACTGTGCCTGGCGGGCGATTGCGCCTCCATGAGCGGCGGCTACGACAGTATCTGGCTGCAGCTCAACGGCCAGGGCAACCCGTGGATCTTCGTGCGCAAGGGCAAGCAGCTGGAAATCTTCCAGGCTATCAATACCGCCCAGACAGACGAAGTGCCCTCGTTCACCCCTGGCCCTCGGCAGTGGTTGCTGGAAAAGCAATAAGCGGCCGAGCGCTGAACTGAATCTAGGAGCGGGGCTTGCTCGCGAAAGCGGTGCATCAGAAACATATTCAGTGACTGACACTGCGTATTCGCGAGCAAGCCCGCTCCCACATTTTTACCGCGTTTCAATCCTCGAGGATCGCCGCACGGCCTTCTCGATAGTTGGGAACTTTGGCTTCCAGTCCAGCGCATTGGCTGGGGCGCTGCGGCCTCCAATGTGGGAGCTGGCTTGCCTGCGATAGCGGTTTACCAGTCACCCGCTTTGCTGGATGTGCCACCGTCATCGCAGGCAAGCCACACATCCTCTGGCCGTGTTTCAGCCTTTGAGAATCGACGCGTAGCCTTCTCGATAGGTTGGGTAGGTCGGCTTCCAGCCCAGCGCCTTGGCGCGGGCATTGCTGCACTGCTTGCTGCCGGCACGACGCACACTGGCGTCGGCGGCCCACTCGGTCACGCCCAGGTATTCACGCAACCAGCCCACCACTTCCGCCAATGGCGCAGGCGCGTCGTCGACGCCGATGTAGACCTTGTCCAGCGAACCGCCCTGCTCCACGTGCCGCAGCAAAAAAGCCAACAGGCCCGCGGCATCGTCCGCGTGAATCCGGTTGCCATATAAAGGCGGGTCGATCGCCACGCGGTAACCCTGCCGGACCTGGCTTAACAGCCACTCACGGCCCGGGCCGTAAATGCCGGTCAGGCGCACGATGCTGGCGGGGATACCGCTGTTGAGCGCGACTTGCTCGGCCTCCAGCATTACCTGGCCGGAATAGCCCTTCGCCTGGGTCTCGGATGTTTCGTCGACCCACTCGCCGTTCTGCTGCCCGTAGACGCTGCTGCTGGATACAAACAGCAGGTGTTTCGGCACCTGGCCGTAGTCGCCCAGCCATTCCAGCACGTGCTGCAAACCTTGTACGTAGGCTGCGCGATAGCCGGCCTCATCGTGATCCGTCGCGGCGGCGCAATACACCAGGTAATCCACCCCGCCGATCGGCCAGGTGTCAGGGCAATCCTTTTTGAACAGGTCGCCGGCGATGCCGATCACCCCGTCGGGCAGGCGTGAAATATCACGTCGCAGGCCATAAACCTCCCATTCCGAGGCAAGCAATTGGCTAGCCAGCCGACTACCCACATCGCCACAACCGGCAATCACAACAGAAGGCGCAGACATCAGAAAACTCCGTACAGAAAGGTCTAGGTTAGCCTTCACACATGACAGGCGGCCACAAAAAGGACAAATAAAGTAACTGTATTACTTCTGTTAACAAGAATTACTTGCAATAATAACCGCCCATTTGTCCTCGGCCCCCAGGCCTGGAAGGACGCTCAACTCATTTTCTTTACTCAGGTCCGGCCAGCATGACACGTAATACAAACCCCGCTTCGCCAACCAAGCTTCACAGCCCATCCCGCGCCTGGCGCGCGATTGCTGCGCTGCTGTTCAGCGTACTGCTGGCACCGACCGCCGCATTTGCTGACGCCACCGCACCCGCCGCGGCCCCGGCAGCCGAGCACAGCACGGCTGCTCCAGCCGCTGCGCCAGCCGCCTCCGACCCGGCCCAGGCTGCAGACCCAGCCGCTCCCGCTGACGATACCGGTGTGGTCCTGGAAGAAGACAACACCCTGGGCATGGCCCACGACCTGTCGCCGTGGGGCATGTACCAGAACGCTGACGTGGTGGTGAAAGCCGTGATGATCGGCCTGGCCATCGCCTCGATCATCACCTGGACCATCTGGATCGCCAAGGGCTTCGAGCTGCTGGGCGCCAAGCGTCGCCTGCGCACCGAGATCGTCCACCTGAAAAAAGCCACCACCCTCAAGGAAGCCAGCGAGACGGCAACCAAGAAGGGCACCCTGGCCAACACCCTGGTGCACGACGCGCTGGAAGAAATGCGCCTGTCGGCCAACACCCGCGAAAAAGAAGGTATCAAGGAACGCGTGGCCTTCCGCCTGGAGCGCCTGGTAGCCGCCTGCGGTCGTAACATGAGCAGCGGCACCGGCGTGCTGGCGACCATCGGTTCCACCGCGCCTTTCGTCGGCCTGTTCGGTACCGTATGGGGCATCATGAACAGCTTCATCGGCATCGCCAAAACCCAGACCACCAACCTCGCCGTCGTTGCCCCGGGCATCGCCGAAGCCCTGCTGGCAACCGCCCTGGGCCTGGTTGCGGCAATTCCTGCGGTGGTGATCTACAACGTCTTCGCCCGTTCGATCGCCGGCTACAAGGCCCAGGTCTCGGACGCGTCGGCAGAAGTCCTGCTGCTGGTCAGCCGCGACCTCGATCACCTGCCTACCGAGCGCAGCTCGCAACCGCACATGGTGAAAGTGGGGTAATCGGCCATGGGCCTGCATTTGAATCAAGGCGACGACGAACTCGTCGAGAACCACGAAATCAACGTCACGCCATTTATCGACGTGATGCTGGTGCTGCTGATCATCTTCATGGTGGCAGCACCGTTGGCCACCGTGGACATCAAGGTTGACCTGCCCGCCTCCAGCGCCAAGCCGGCGCCGCGGCCAGAGAAACCGATCTTCCTCAGCGTCAAGGCGGACCAACGCCTGTTCCTGGGCGAAGAAGAAGTCAAGGCTGAAACCCTGGGGCCGGTGCTCGACGCCAAGACCCAAGGCAAGAAAGACACGACGATCTTCTTCCAGGCTGACAAGGGCGTGGACTACGGCGACCTGATGAGCGTGATGGATGCCCTGCGGGCAGCCGGCTACCTCAAGGTGGGCCTGGTCGGACTCGAGACGGCAGCCAAAAAATGATCACGACGCGCCACAAACTGACGCGTTATGGCACCAGCCTCGCCGTCGTGCTGGGCGTGCATGCCGTCGCGATTGCCATCGCGCTCCACTGGTCGGCGCCGCATACGGTGCAGCTGCCACCGGCCGCCATGGTCATCGACCTGGCACCGATGCCTGCACCGCCGCCGCCGGCTCCGCCCAAAGTCGTAACGCCGCCGCAACCACCGGCGCCGGTGGAAGAGCTGCCGCTGCCGAAACTGGCCGAGGCACCCAAGCCGACGATCCAGGTGCCCAAGCCGGTCAAGCCCAAGCCCAAGCCACAACCGCCCAAGCCGGTGGAGAAAAAGCCCGAGCCGCCCAAGGAGAAACCATCCGAAGAGCCGCCGAGCGACGCTCCGCCGACCAACGCACCGGCTGAAAAATCGGCCCAGCCGGTTCCAGGCCCGTCGCCGCAGCAAGTCGCGGCCAAGGCGTCCTGGGAAGGCACCCTGCTGGCTCACTTGCAGAAGTACAAGAAGTACCCGCCAGGTGCCCAGGCGCGTGGCAAGGAAGGCCTGAACCGCTTGCGCTTTGTGGTCGACGCCGACGGCAATGTGCTGTCCTACGAGTTGGTGGGCCGCTCCGGCAACGCCGACCTGGACCGCGCCACCCTGGACATGATCCGTCGTGCCCAGCCGCTGCCCAAGCCTCCGGCCGACATGCTCAAGGGCGGCAGCATCGAGATCGTTGCACCGTTCGTGTACAACATCGAGAAACGCCGCCGCTAAGGATTGCGGGAGTCAACTTGTGTGGGCGCTGGCTTGCCTGCGATAGCATCACCTCGGTGCAACGGATAGACCGAGGTGTGTGCATCGCGGGCAAGCCCAGATTGTTTTTATCGCTTCAGCAAAATCCGCCACACTCCCCGCTCAATCCCCACCAAAGTTCTGATAACGTGCGTCTATCGATTGCAGCCGGTATGCTTGGCTCGCAACCTCATGGACGCCCGCTATGACTCTTACAGAATTACGCTACATCGTTACCCTCGCCCAAGAGCAGCACTTCGGCCATGCGGCCGAGCGTTGCCACGTCAGCCAGCCGACGCTGTCGGTGGGCGTGAAAAAGCTTGAAGACGAACTCGGTGTGCTGATTTTCGAGCGCAGCAAGAGCGCCGTGCGCCTCACCCCGGTGGGCGAAGGCATCGTGGCCCAGGCCCAGAAGGTGCTGGAGCAAGCGCAAAGCATTCGCGAACTGGCCCAGGCCGGCAAGAACCAGCTGACCGCACCGCTGAAAGTCGGCGCCATCTACACGGTCGGCCCGTACCTGTTCCCGCACCTGATCCCGCAACTGCATCGCGTCGCGCCGCAGATGCCGCTGTATATCGAAGAAAACTTCACCCACATCCTGCGCGACAAGCTGCGCAATGGTGAACTGGACGCGATCATCATCGCCCTGCCGTTCAATGAAGCGGATGTGTTGACCCTGCCGCTCTACGACGAGCCGTTCTACGTGCTGATGCCGGCCTCCCACCCGTGGACGAAAAAAGACACCATCGACGCCGGCCTGCTCAACGACAAGAGCCTGCTGCTGCTCGGCGAAGGTCACTGCTTCCGCGACCAGGTCCTGGAAGCCTGCCCAACCCTGACCAAAGGCAACGACGGCGCCAAGCACACCACTGTGGAATCCAGTTCCCTGGAAACCATCCGCCACATGGTCGCCTCCGGCCTGGGCATTTCGATCCTGCCGCTGTCGGCGGTGGACAGCCATCACTACGCCCCCGGCGTGATCGAAGTACGCCCACTGACGCCACCGGTGCCGTTTCGTACCGTGGCGATCGCCTGGCGCGCGAGTTTCCCGCGGCCCAAGGCCATTGAGATCCTCGCGGACTCGATCCGCCTGTGCTCGGTGGCCAAGCCGCCTGCTGCGAGCTGATTAACGGTATGACTGAGCTGTCGCAGGTGTCGGTGACGGCACTCAAGGGTGTCGGTGAGGCCATGGCTGAAAAGCTGGCCAAAGTCGGCCTGGAAAACCTCCAGGACGTGCTGTTCCACCTGCCCCTGCGTTACCAGGATCGTACCCGCGTGGTGCCGATTGGCCATTTGCGCCCAGGGCAGGATGCAGTGGTCGAGGGCACCGTCAGCGGCGCCGACGTGGTGATGGGCAAGCGCCGCAGTCTGGTCGTGCGCCTTCAGGACGGCACCGGCGGCTTGAGCCTGCGCTTCTACCATTTCAGCAACGCCCAGAAAGAAGGCCTCAAGCGCGGCACCCGCGTGCGCTGCTACGGTGAAGCTCGCCCCGGCGCGTCCGGCCTGGAGATCTACCACCCGGAATACCGCGCCATCACCGGCGACGAGCCGCCGCCGGTGGACACCACGCTCACCCCGATCTACCCGCTGACCGAAGGCCTGACCCAACAGCGTCTGCGCCAGCTGTGCATGCAAACCCTGACCCTGCTCGGCCCCAAGAGCCTGCCCGACTGGCTGCCCCTGGAGCTGGCTCGCGACTACCAACTGGCGCCACTGGACGATGCGATTCGTTACCTGCATCACCCGCCGGCCGACGCCGACGTCGACGAGTTGGCCCTCGGTCATCATTGGGCCCAGCACCGCCTGGCCTTCGAAGAATTGCTGACCCACCAACTGTCCCAGCAGCGCCTGCGCGAAAGCATGCGTTCGTTGCGCGCGCCGGCCATGCCCAAGGCCACGCGCCTGCCTGCGCAATACCTGGCCAACCTCGGTTTTGCCCCGACCGGTGCCCAGCAGCGCGTCGGCAATGAAATCGCCTACGACCTGAGCCAGAAAGAACCCATGCTGCGCCTGATCCAGGGCGACGTGGGCGCAGGCAAGACCGTGGTCGCGGCCCTCGCGGCCCTGCAAGCCCTGGAGGCCGGCTACCAAGTGGCGCTGATGGCGCCCACCGAGATTCTCGCCGAGCAGCACTTCATCACGTTCAAGCGCTGGCTCGAACCGCTGGGCCTGGAAGTGGCCTGGCTGGCTGGCAAGCTCAAGGGCAAGAACCGCGCAGCAGCGCTGGAGCAAATCGCCGGCGGCGCGCCCATGGTGGTGGGCACGCACGCGCTGTTCCAGGACGAAGTGCGATTCAAGAACCTGGCCTTGGTGATCATCGATGAACAGCACCGCTTCGGCGTGCAACAACGCCTGGCGCTGCGCCAGAAAGGCGTGGGCGGACGCATGAGCCCGCACCAGTTGATCATGACCGCCACCCCGATCCCGCGCACCCTGGCCATGAGCGCTTACGCCGACCTCGACACGTCGATCCTCGACGAACTGCCCCCCGGTCGTACCCCGGTCAACACCGTGCTGGTCACCGACACCCGCCGCGTCGAAGTCATCGAGCGCGTGCGTGGAGCCTGCGCCGAGGGCCGCCAGGCCTATTGGGTGTGCACGCTGATCGAGGAGTCCGAGGAGCTGACCTGCCAGGCCGCCGAAACCACCTATGAAGACCTCACCAGCGCCTTGGGCGAACTCAAGGTCGGGCTGATCCACGGCCGCATGAAACCCGCAGAAAAGGCCGCGGTGATGGCCGAGTTCAAGGCTGGCAACCTGCAACTGTTGGTCGCCACGACCGTCATTGAAGTCGGCGTGGACGTGCCCAATGCCAGCCTGATGATCATCGAAAACCCAGAACGCCTGGGCCTGGCGCAGCTGCACCAATTGCGCGGCCGCGTCGGCCGGGGCAGCGCGGCCAGCCACTGCGTGCTGCTCTACCACCCACCGCTGTCGCAGATCGGCCGTCAGCGCCTGGGCATCATGCGTGAAACCAACGACGGTTTTGTCATCGCCGAGAAAGACCTCGAACTGCGCGGCCCCGGCGAAATGCTCGGCACGCGCCAGACCGGCCTGCTGCAATTCAAGGTCGCCGACCTGATGCGCGACGCCGATCTGCTGCCCGCCGTACGCGATGCCGCGCAGGCGCTGCTCGAGCGCTGGCCGGACCACGTCAGCCCGCTGCTGGATCGCTGGTTGCGCCACGGCCAACAATACGGCCAGGTCTGACCCTCCCCGCCGGCGATAGCGCCAGAACGCCCGGCCCCTTCGCTAACCGCGTCACAAACCGCAGTTAGTCGACCAACATATGTATCAAGCTGGTTATACTTCGGTGACTGTAGGAAATTGGATCAGGCCATGTCAGAAGTTGCCCTCGCCACAGCCCCGCTGACCGCCCCGCCGGTCATTCGGGCTCTGCTCGCTAAGCTCGCCGTCAGCTACACGGAAGTTGCCGACCAACCGGGCCTGAATCCTGCGCGAAAGGTCCAGGCCGTGCTGCTGGAAGATGCGGTGGGCGCACTGATGGTGCTGTTCCCGCAGAACCAGTTGCTCGATCTCAACCGCCTCGCCGAACTCACCGGGCGCCGCCTCACCGCCGTGTCGCCGGACCGCGTTGAACGCATGCTGGGCAAGCATGACCTGAGCCTGCTGCCGGGCCTGCCGCCTCTCACCAGTTCGCCGTGCCTGTATGAAGGCAGCCTGCTCGACGAGCCGAGCCTGCTGGTGCATTCGGGCGAAGCCGGGCTGCTGCTGGAAATCACCAGCGACGCATTCAAGACGATGCTCACCAAGGCCAGCGCCGGCCACTTCGGCGAGCCGCTGAGTAATATTCGCCCCAACCTCGATCGTCCCAATGATGACCGCGAGGAAATCACCCAGGCGATGCAGGCATTCACTGCCCGCCGGATCCAGCAGCGCCTGGAAGCGACCATCGAGATTCCACCGCTGGCCGATACCGCGCAGAAAATCATCAAGCTGCGGGTCGACCCCAACGCCACCATCGACGACATCACCGGTGTAGTGGAAACCGACCCGGCCTTGGCCGCGCAGGTAGTGAGCTGGGCCGCATCGCCGTACTACGCGTCGCCGGGCAAGATCCGTTCGGTGGAAGACGCCATCGTGCGCGTGCTGGGCTTTGACCTGGTGATCAACCTCGCGCTGGGCCTGGCCCTGGGCAAGACCCTGAGCCTGCCCAAGGACCACCCGCATCAGTCGACGCCGTACTGGCACCAGTCGATCTACACCGCCGCCGTGATCGAAGGCCTGACCCGCGCCATGCCGCGCGCCCAGCGCCCGGAAGCGGGCCTGACCTACCTGGCCGGCTTGCTGCACAACTTCGGCTACCTGTTGCTGGCCCACGTGTTCCCGCCGCATTTCTCGCTGATCTGCCGGCACCTGGAGGTCAACCCGCACCTGTGCCACAGCTATGTCGAACAGCACTTGCTGGGCATCAGCCGCGAGCAGATCGGCGCCTGGTTGATGCGCTACTGGGACATGCCGGACGAACTGTCCACCGCCCTGCGCTTCCAGCACGACCCGACCTACGACGGCCAATACGCCGAGTACCCGAACCTGGTGTGCCTGGCCGTGCGCCTGCTGCGCAGCCGTGGGATCGGCTCCGGGCCGGACGAGGCGATTCCGGACGCGCTGCTTGAGCGCCTGGGACTGACGCGCGACAAGGCTGAAGAAGTTGTAGGCAAGGTACTGGATGCCGAGGTGCTGTTGCGTGAGCTGGCTTCGCAGTTCAGCCAGGCCTAACCCTCAAGCGCAATTGTGGCGAGCGGGCTTGTCCCGCGTCGGGCCGCGAAGCGGCTCTAAAACCTGACACCCTACTCTTGATGAAATGACGCGGTGGCCTGAACAGGGGGCTGCTGCGCAGCCCAACGCGGGGCAAGCCCGCTCGCCACAAAGAGGATCGCCTGCCAAAAAAAGGCGGTTTCAGGTTTTCTTCTTTTTCTTCGGCTTCAAATACTTGGTCAGCCCCTGGAACCAGATCACCAGCGCCGGGTTGCCCTTGATCTGGATCGACTTGTCCTGAATCCCCGTCATGAACGCCAGTTGCTTGTTCTTCGCCTGCATCGTGGCGAAGCCATAGGCGGCATCCTTGAACGCGATGGCAAACGCCGGCGTCGGGTGAACACCCGAGTGGCTGGTAATGCGCTGGTCTTTGACGACGAAGTGACGGGCAACCTTGCCGTCCAGTGTCTGCAACTGGAACGCCAGGTCTTTGTCACCCAGCTGTTGCTGGAAGGCAGGATTGGTGCGGCTGGCTTTGCCCATCAGCAGGCCCAGCACCCACAGCAGAAGACGAAATTTCATGCACACGGCCTCGGTGTAATTATTGAGTGGCCGCAGCAGTGTAACGATTTGATCGAGGAACGCCACCGATCTCGCGCTTTAGACGGAGATCGGCTGGCGTTTAACGCTTATAGCAACATGTTGCTTAAACGTTAGGGCAAGGCACCGGCGCCCAGTCGGCCAGGTTTGGATCGCGGCAGGTGCCTTCGATCTGCGCCTTGCCGGCGCTGGCGACCTGCTTGCTTTCAGCTTGCTTGGCCTGCACGGTCTGGATGCTCTTCTCGGTGGTTACCGCTTCTTTAGGCACCACTGGCAGCGCAGGCTTCTTCGCTGGCTTCACGGCTTTCTTGCCTTTGGCCGGGGCCACGGGCGGCGTGGTGTCGGCGGTGGCCACGGTGACCACGTCGGCGCGCTGCACGCCTACCTGCTGCAGGTCTTGCTCGTAGGCCTGGGTGTAGTTGTTCAGGTCTTCGCTGGCTTTGCCGTTGACCGCGACGATCAGGTCATTGGACTCCTTCAGGCCCGCGACGATTTCTGCCAGGCGCTTGCGGCCTTCGGTGTCATTGACGGTCTTGGCCTTGCGGTCGGCCACCAGCTTGGTGAACGCGCTCTGGTAGCACTGCTGGGACGCCTTGGCGTAGGCGGTGCTGCGGTCGATGTCGGAAGCGCTTTTGTTGAAGTCGGTGGAGTACGACGCGATGCGCTGGTTGTCATCGGTGATCTGCTTCTGACGCTCGGTGTAGTAACCCGCCGCGCCGCCGGCCAGGGCGCCGCCCGCTGCGCCGATCGCCGCGTTGCGGCCGCGCTTGTCGGAGTCGCCGGTCAAGGCGCCAAGCAGTGCACCGCCGGCCGCGCCGAGGGCGGCACCGGTGACGACCGACTTGGTCATGTCCGAATCGGTGGCGCGCAGGTGCTGCACCGGCTCGTAGCAGTTGGGGTAGTACTCGACCTTGGTGCTCGACGCGACCTTGGACGCCGGCGACGTGGCGCAGCCAGTCAGCACGGTACTGAAACCGGCCGCGATCAGCAGCAAGTGACGCTTGGAAACCGCCTTACGGGAAAAAAGCATAGATGTGTTCTCTTTTAAGTTTGACTTGCCCAGCACGGCCCACCGCCGCCTGAGTCCCTTCCAAGCTCGCCATACAGCCAACGATCAAGACCGCTGACCGCTCGCTGCGAGCAATTCCTTCAAGATCGTCGCCGGGTCGGCCCGCTGTTGCTTGCGGTAGTTGCCGACATGGCGGACGAACAGTGTTGCGCGCGTCACCAGGCTCTTGCCGAGCACGGGTTTGCGATCCAACTCTTCCTTGATTCGTTGAAACTGTGCCTGGATCACCGCATCGGTGTAGCGCGTGCCGGTGGCCAGGTTGTCGATATAGATCGCCACCGCGCCGTCGAGGGCGCTGCGTCCGTTGTCGATGGCGGTGGCGAACAACTGCGCGCTGGCCTCGTCCTTGTTGTCCAGGGCCTGCTGGCGACTCTTCTGCAGGTTGGCCAGGCGGATGTTGTAGTTACTGATGGTCTCAGCCACCAACGCGGCCGACTGGATCAGGTTGCCCGCCGCCTCTTCGCGTTGCTGGGCGATCAGCGAGACATTGCGCTTGAGCTCTTCGTTGACCAACCCCAGCTCGGCCTGCAGCTTGGGGTCGGCGCTGGCGGCGATGATGCTGTCCAGGCGCTTGGTCGGGTCCTGGGCATCGTCGATGGCGTCGGTCAGCGCGGCCAGGCGACCTTCTTTCTGCCACTGCGCGAACAATTCCTTGTAGCGCGAGCGCGGCGCCGACAAGGCCCCCATCGCCACGCGGAAGCCGGTGGTTTCGTTGCTCTGCTCGGTGCCATCGGCAGCGAACAGCGGGTATTCGCGACGCATGCCGGTAAACAGCGTCCCCTCACCTTCCAGGTAGTTGCCGCCCTTGACCACAAAGCCGCCGTAGGTGCCCTGGCGACGCCCGGCGTGCACCAGCTGGAAAGACTCCTGGACCATTTCCGCGGCGTTGCCGATCACATCGAACATACCGATCGGGTTGGGCAATTTGGTGCCGATGGGCATCAACCGCGCCGCCTGCCCGGTGCCACCGGCGACCTGGTTGAAGACTGCGTAATCACCTAGCGGGCCGTCGCTGTCACTGCCGTCAGTGCGGCGCGGGAACAGGCGCCCTTCCAGATCCTGGCGGCTCACCGCGTGGCCGCCGCGCGCGGCGAATTCCCATTCCACTTCGGTGGGCAGGCGCACAAACCCCAGGCCGCCGTCATCCGCCGACGAACCGCGCCCGCTGACCGGCAGCAAGTCACGGTGGTATTTCATCAACCAGGCGCTGTACACCGCCGAGAAGCGCTCGGCCTCAAAGCGCGAGAGCTTGACCTTGGGCAAACGCCCGGCCATGCCGCTGGGAACATCGCAGGCCGGCGCCGGCTCGCCGCTGGCCAGCGACTGCGCCTGGGACATCACCTGGGCGTACTGGCGGGCAGTCACTTCGTACTTGCCGATGAAGTAGAGCATGGGCTTGAGCGGGGTCTTGGCGTCGGTCTTCGGCATCAGTGGCGCGATGACTTTGTTCCACTCCTTCGGCAGGTCCTTGAGGGTGAACTGGCCGTTGATGAAGTCGCGGCGGTAACCGGAAATAAACGACTGCTGGTAGCCCGCCTCACCTTCGGCAAAGGGATAGCCGAGGCTGATCTCGCGATCGTCCAGGGTGCCCTGGGCCAGGACGTAGGCGTAGCGAAACAGCATATTGCCTTCGCACGGCAGCGGCAGGCTGACGTCGCCGGGCAACGGCTTGGGGTTGTCGAGCTTGTCGCTTGCCTCATCGGCCCAGGCCATCGAGGCCAGGCTCAGCGCCACACAGGCGCCCAGTAACTTATACATCTCTGATTCCTTCAGAAGCCTGGATACGCGCCACTCGCCAACCGCCACAGGCCGCCGCCACGGCGCTGACGCCAAGGACTGCAACCAGGGCCAGGGCGTAATGACGCGCCAGCAGGTGGCTGGCGTGTTCGCCCGGCACCTGCACGAATAATTGATTCAACCCCGCCTCGGCCAGTGCATACAGCCCGGCACTCAGCACGGCGGCAACACCTGCGCTGTACAGCGCCTGCATCACCACAAACAGCAACAGCGCGCCGGTGGAAAAGCCCAGCAGGCGCAGCACCGACAATTCCCGACGCTTGCGCGCCACCGCAGCCAACGCCCCGGCGAAGATCGCTGCGAACGCCCCCGCCAACGCCAACCCGGCGATGATCCAGAACACAATCGACAGGTTGCGGCTCAACGACTGCACCTGGGCGATGGTGTGCGCCTGGGTCGACACCAGCAGGTTCTGCCCGGCGAAATACACCCGCAGCGGCTCCACGTCGACCAGGCTGCGCGCATACAAGCGAAACGCCGGGTACACGCGCTGCTCGCTCACGCCCACGGCTTCACCGTCCCAACCCAATGCCGGTACGGCGCGGCCATCGCGGTAATCCTCGGCCGCTTCCAGCAAACTCAAATCAGCAAACAACCCGTCGCGTGCAAAGGCTTCCAGCGGCACTACCGCCAGCACCTGCAGGCGTGTGCGCCGGGCCTCGACGCGCCCCGCCACTTGCCGTGCAAAGCTGGTTTCCAGCCAATCGCCTGGCCGCGCCGCGAGCTTTTCGGCGGCGGTGTGGCTCAGCACGATCTGATCCAGCCCGCGCGGCATCGGCACGCCCGCCAGCAACGGATCGCCCGACGCTGTCGGCAGCATTTCCAGGGTCAGCGTGCCCACTTGCGCGGTGGCTGCAATCTGCCGTGTACGTGGCAGTGCAAACGCCACATCCGGGCGCTGGCCCAGTTGCTCGACAAATGCGCTGCTGAATCGACCACCGCCCAACGGAATAATTTCACGGGTCGCGGGGTCGGTCTCCAAACGTTCGGTCAAACTGCTAACCAGTCCAAATTTCAGGCCGAATAACACCAGCAACGGCGCGATCACGGCGACCAGTGCCAGCACCGAGCAGGCCGACAGCCACGCGTCGTTGCGGTAATCCTGCCAAGCCAGGGAGGCCACCAGAGGGATGCGCATCAGCTCGCCTCCCCGAGCGTCGCGGTGACACCGCCGTCGGTGTCGCGACGACAACTGATGCGCCGCACCTGCAAGCCGCTGGCACGCGCCAGGGCCTCGTCATGGGTGGCAATCACGCAGGCGGCGCGATGCTCGCGAGCCTGGGCCAGCAGCGCGTGCATCACGCGCTCGGCGTTCAGCGGGTCAAGCGAGGCAGTCGGCTCGTCCGCCAGCACCAGCTGCGGCGCATGGGCCAGCGCGCGGGCGCAGCTCACACGCTGGCGTTGCCCCACCGACAGCGCTGCCGGCTTCTTCATCAACTGATCGCTGATTTCCAACTGCGCGGCCAGGCGCGCCACGCTGCCGTCATCCTTCAGGCCCAGCAGTTGCCGCGACAGCGCGATATTGCTGCGCACATCCAGAAACCCCAGCAGCCCGCCGGTTTGCAGCACATAACCCAGGTGCCTGCTGCGCAGCTCGGCCAGGGTGGATTGCTGATCGGCGCGCCACAACCCGGCAATATCCTGCTGATGGAAGTCAAACTGACCGACTTGATCCGGCGCCAATACCAGCGCGAGCAAATCCAGCAAGGTGCTTTTGCCACAGCCGCTCGGACCGACGATTGCCACTTGCTCACCGGCACGCAGCGCCAGCGCCGGAATCACCAGGCTGTAACGCTGGCTATCGACACCACGGCTCTTGTGCACCGCGCTCAGGTTCAGCATCAAGGCAGCGTCGACAGCGGCACGCGGTACAACGCATCGCCCGGCTCGGCATCGCCGAAACGGACCCAGTTGGCCACGTCGTTGTGGAAGGTTTCGTAGAGACGGATTTTCGAGTCCAGCTCGTCGATAAAGTCTTCCTGCTCGGCCACGCTCAACGACAACCACAAGTCCTGGGTCATGTTCAGCGACTTGCTGCGGTACGGCAGGCCTTCCAGGTATTCGCCGAGAATGCCGCCGTCGGCCAGGTTGCCGCCCTTGCGCAGGGCTTGCGGGTCGCGGCTCATATAAGCCGAGGCGCTGGCAATTTCCTGGAAGAAATCCTTGGGCGAGGTCTGGGTCTTGCGCGCCGCGTCGACAATCAGTTTCAGCGACTGCTGCAGGTCATTGAGCTGCAACTTGGTCAGCATCACACACACCTGGAACGCCGGCAGCGCCGGGTTGGTCAGGTCGCGGTCGGCGGTCCAGGCGCTGACCAGCTGCGGCGCCTGGCTCGCGGTTTTGCGCCCGAGGAAATCCATGTGCATCGCGTAGCCGACCGCCGCCGATTTGTCCGCCAGGCTCGGCGCACTGCTCAACTGCGGCACCGGCTGCGGCGTATTGCTGCGCACCTGATGGACAAGGTTGGCGAACACCGTGCCGATCTCGTCGACACGCTCACCCAACTTGCGCACATCGCCACCCGGCACCGCCGTGTACAGATCGGCGATCTGCGGGTTGGCGTCGGCCGTGAGAATGCGGTACTGGCTCTCGGCACCGGCGTGGGTTTTCTTGCCGGCGTCGGTGCGCAGGTGCAGCGCGTAGATCTTGATCTGCTTGCCCAGCGCGGCCTGGCGTACTTCGGCTTCGTTCATCTGGGTGGCCGCGAAAGGGTCGTTCTTGCGCAGTGCGCCGGCATCGGTCACCAGCAGGATGATGCGACCGCCATAGCCGGACCAGTCCATGCCGTCCACGGCCTGCATCACGCCGGCGAACGCGTCCTCGTTGAACGAGTGGCTGGACACGGTGGACGCCTTGACCTGGCGCGCCATGTCGAGAAAACGCTGCGGGTCGCGGCCCTGATCGAGGGTGATCAGGGTCTTGGCCACGTATTCCAGGCCCGGGGTTTTCTTGATGCTGCTGCGAAAACCGACCATGCCGAAGCTGACACTGTCCAACTCGCCACGCTCGGCGATGCGGGTTTGCAGCTCGTGCACCACATCGCGGATCTGGTCGATATAGGGCTGCATGGACACGGTGGTATCGACCACCAGCACCACGGCGGTACGGAAGGCGTCCGCGTTGGCATTCAGCACCGGCGTGGCCGGCTTGGCGGCGGCGGTGCCGGGGTCGATGGAGGCCACGTTGAGCAACTGCACCGGCTGGCCGTTTTCGTCGAAACTCTCTTTGGAATCGAAGATCGGCAGCAGGTAGAACTGGTTCTGCGGCACCGCACTGGCGGTCGGTTCAAGGGCCAGCACCTGGCCGTTGTCGTCGCTGTTTTTTTGCGCCTTGGCCAACGCGCCCTTGGCGGCGGCGGGGTCGGCCAGCAGCTTCTCGACTTCGCTGGACTGGCGCAGGAACATCACCGGCGCCCGGCCCGAGCGCTCGGTGAACTTGAGCACCAGGCTCTGCTTCCAGTCACTCACTTGCGCGGCCGGCAACCAGCCATCGCTGCGGCCATCGGTGGCGGCGCCGACGCGGACCCACGGGCTGCCATCGACGTCCTTGCGCTGATAAACGTAGAGCACGGAAAACGCCGGCAGTCCTTCGCCTGGCGCGCCACCGGCATCATGCGAGAGCTTGGCGCCCGGCTTGCTGAGCACGCGCTGGAACAAGGTTTTCTTGCCGGCCATCAGCAGCGGGCGCTGACCGCCGTCCACTTCGGCCACTGCCGGTGTCGCCTCGGCCGGCGGCGCCTTGGGCAGCACGGCAGCCGGCGGCTTGGCGGGCTCATCGTTGCCACTCAGCCACCAGTAGCTCGCGCCACCAATGGCCAACGCGACCGCCACGGCCACCGCGGCCAATGCCAACACCGGCCCACGGCGCTGCTCGGACACGGCGTTGTGCTGGGTCGGCGTCACCACCGGCTGACGCACCGGCTGCGGCTGGGGTTTATCGGTCGGGATGTCGATGGTGACCGGCGTCATGCCCGCCAGGTCGAAGCTCAGCGGGATCGGCAACGGCCGCACCAGGGTGGCTTCCAACGACTCCGCTGGCAGGTTGTCCAGCGCTGCCAGCAACGCCGCCGCATCCGGGAAACGCTCCGCCGGGTCCTTGGCCAACAGCTTGCGCAGCACGTCCTGATAACGCCCGTGGTGCACCGGCAGCTCCGGCAAAGGCTCGGTCAGGTGCGCCAGCGCCGTGGACAGCGCATCGGTGCCGTTGTACGGCAGCTTGCCGACGAGGATTTCGTACAACACCACGCCCAACGCATACAGGTCGGCGCGGCCATCGATCTCCTGGCCCCGCGCCTGTTCCGGGCTCATGTAGCTCGGCGTGCCCACGGCAAACCCGGCCTGGGTGAACTGGGTGCGGTCGTCCAGGGACTTGGCGATGCCGAAGTCCGACAGTACCGCCGTGCCATCGGCGCGAAACAGAATGTTCGCCGGCTTGACGTCGCGGTGCACCAGGCCCTGGGCATGCGCATAGCCAAGTGCCGAGGCGATCTGGCGAATCAGCGTCACGCCCTGCTCCGGCGTCAGGCCGGCGGCGATGCGCTCTTTCAGCGTGCCGTTGGGCAGGTATTCCATGGCCATGTAATACAGCTCACCGACATTGCCGATGTCATGGATGGTCACTGTGTGCGGGTGCGACAAACGCGCCAGGGTCTTGCCCTCGCGCAGGAAGCGTTCGCAGAAGCTCGGGTCGGCCGCCAGTGCCGCCGCCATCACCTTCAATGCGACCTTGCGCTCCAGCGAACGCTGGGTCGCCAGGTACACGCTGGCCATGGCGCCTTCGCCGATTTCGCCTTCGATGTCATAGCCGGGAATCAGGATGTTCATGCCGATACCTTCACGACGATGGCGGTGATGTTGTCCGGCGCACCCCGGTTAAGCCCCAGGTGCACCAGGCTGCGCACGATTTCATCCGGCGCGTCGTGGCTGAGCACTTCGCGGATTTCATGGTCTTCGACGGTTTTGTTCAAGCCGTCGCTGCACAACAGGTAGCTGTCGCCAGGTGCGATCAGCAGGTCGATTACCGCCAGCTCCAACTGGGCTTCCACGCCAATCGCGCGGGTGACAATGTTGGCGCGTGGGTGCACACGGGCGTCGGCTTCGCTGAGCAAGCCGCTGTCTTGCAAGTCCTGGACGTAGCTGTGGTCGCGGGAGATGCCTTCGAGCACGCCGTCGCGCAGGCGGTACAGGCGGCTGTCGCCCGCCCACAGGCACACGCCGCGCAAGCCGCGCGCGGCCAGCACGACCACGGTGCTGCCCATCATCGTCACACCACGGTTGGCAGTTTCTTCACGCACGGCCGCGTTGATGCGGATCAGGTCATTGCGCAGCGCCGCCGAGTATTCGTCGAGGGAACGCCCCACGGGGAGGCTGCGCAGGCTGTCGACGATCAGGCTGCTGACGTAGTCCCCCGCCGCATGCCCGCCCATGCCATCGGCGACCACCCACAGGCGATTCTCCGGCAGGTCCAGGCACGCGTCTTCGTTGACCTGGCGGACCATGCCCACATGGCTTTTGCTCGCGGATTTGTACGTCGACCCCATCTACACCACACCTTCTTGTCCGAGCAAAAACTGCGCAAAATCGCCGGTGGCAGGCAGGCCCTGACACCGCAATAAACCAGGGGAAATCGTCTGCGAACCACGGCCCCACCACAGGCTCGCACCGTCGCAGGCCTGTTCGGCGAGCGCATTCATGCGCTGCTCGGGCTCGCTGGCCGCTACGCGTTGCAGGCCGGCGAAACGACTGTCCACCGCGCGCAATGTGCTTGCCGGCACGCCCAGGCTATCGAGGCCAGCATTGAAGCTTTCGAACGAGGCGCCAGCATCCAGGGTGCTGAGCAACAGCTCTTCAGCGTGTTCGAACCAGGTGTCCGGCCCGCCCACCAGGGAGGCAGGATTGGTGTCGTGATCCAGCAAGGCCACCACCGCCAGCGGGAAATAGCGCCCGACCCGGTCGATGCTCGGCATCACCACGCCCGCCGCCGCGTCCGGCCCGCACACGCCCGGCGCCAGTACAAAGCGCCACAGCGGGCTGACCAGGTACACGTTGAGCCAGTCGGCGCCGAGGCTGTGCTGGCTGGCGAGCAGTCCCGCCGCCAGCCAGCTGTCCCACGGGCCGATAAAACTCTGCGGCAAGGCGCGGCTGACAAAGTCGCCGCGGCTGGCCAGCTTGCCGTAGAAACCCAAAGTCGTCATAGCCGCTCCGGCAGGCTGAAGCCACTGAGCACACGGCTCTTGAACGGGTTGAAAGCGCTGTTGGCGCGCAGTTCGTAGGCAATGCTCGCGCCGTCGACCCGCAGGCGCAGGTTGAAGCGATCCGGCGAGTTGCCGGCGGTCAGGTCCGATTGCTCCAGCAGGCGGAACCATGCCCACGGCCCGTCCAACGTCACCCCGGAGCGCCCGCTGGCCGACGGCGGCATGATCGAAATACGCACCACGCCAATGCTGCCGGGGTTCGGCCATTGCATCGCCACCGGGCGGCTCGGGCCATGGTCGTAACTCAATTGCTGGCCGTCGAGGTCAAGCAGGAACTGAGTGATGGTCGGGTCCATCGACACCGGCTTGAGTTCGAACCGCACGATCGGCTGGGTGCCGCCGGCGCGGAAGAACGCATCGCGAATCGTCGCGGCGCGCTGGAAGGTCTGCAGCACGCCCGGCGCAATGCCGAGCTTCTGCGCCGCACCCGGCTGCCAGCGCCAGGTCTGCGCGGAGGTGTCCACGTACGGCTGCAGGTATTTGCGGAAGTAGTTATCCATTACCCCGCCCACGCCGAAGAACTGGCCGAAGTCATCCAGGGTGGCATCCCGCGCGCTGCCCGGCGCCATCGGGTAGCGCCCGGCCAGGGACTGGCGATACACGTTGACCACTTCGCTGACCCAAGCCGCGTTCAGCTGGTTGCGCACGCCGCCCATCATGCTGTTGGTAGTGGAATTGACCACCGACTTGACCATGCCCTGCACCAGCGGCGGTTGGCGTTCGGCATTCAGGCTGACCCGCGTGGCTGCCGCCGCTGCCTGGTTCTTCGCCTCGCCGAGCAAGGCATCACCGCTGGCGCCGACCATGGCGCTGACCTGCACATACAGCGCGTTCATGTCCGCCAGCAGGCCATCGATAGCTGCCGGCTCGCCTTCGTTCTTGCTGACGATGCTGTTGAGTTCGGCAAAGTGCGCGGTCACCGGATCGTCTGCCGCCTGCGGTGCATTGGCGACAGGTTGCTCCTGGCCGAGCAGACTGCCGAGACGCTCCTTGAGCTTGTCGACGCCGCCTTCCACCGGTACGCCCTTGGCCGCCAGCTGGCGCTCTTCCGCCTGCAGATCGGTTTCCCTGGCCACCGCCACCAGCAGTTTTTTCAGCGGCGAGGTCGGGCCGGAAATCACCCGCAGCACGTCGGCGGCCTGGGCCACGCTGGTGATCGGCACAAAGTCGATATCGGCGAGCAAGGCATCCCACTGGCGCTGGTAATCCTGGAAATACAGGCGCCGCACATCGGCGGCCAGGCTCACCACGTTTTGCTGGTCGGCCTGCTCATGGCCGAGCACCCATTGCTCCTCGGCCAGGGTGCCGGTCTGATTCAGGCTGCTCAGCAGGAACGCCTGGCGATAGCCCTTGGCGGTGAAGAACCCACTCAACGGCTCGCCCAGCGGCTTGCCGCTCTTGCGGCTGAACACCAGCGCCGCGTCACGCCCAGCGGCTTCGTTGAGGCGAAAGTCCGGGATGCCTTCGGGCAGCTTCTGACGCTTGACCCGGTCGTAGACGCGCTGCGCCACCGGCAGTTGCTGCAGCTGGCGACGCAGGTCGTCGATCAGGCGCGGGTCGAGCCGCGCGCTCGGCGGATGGCGTTCGAACAGGGCCTGCAAGTGCCCGGTCAAGGCCTGGCGCTGGTCGGCCGGCAAGTCGCGCGGCAGGTTGCGATCCCAGTCCAGGGCGATCCAGGCCTTGATGAAGTCCGGGTCATAGTGCTCGGTGTCGGCGAGCATCAGGTAAGCCTTGAGCCCTTCGTAGAGGAAGTCCGAATTGCCGCCGCCGTGCAGTTGCTCTTCGATGCGCGTCACCAGGCGTGGCGCGAAGACGGCGATCAACAGCTTGCGATAGACGCTGGCGGACTCGGCTTCAAGCATGTCGCCCTGATACAGGCCCAACCCTTCGGACCAGCTCGGCGAGTCGCCCGCCAGGTTTTTAACCGCGTTGAGCAGCGGCAGCACCGCGAGCACATCACGCTGCGCCGGGCTGAGGTTCTGCACGGTCTGGCCGAGGGGCGCGGCCTTCTGGTCGACCTGGGCGATATACGCCTGGTTGGCGCGATAGCTCACCCACCACAGGCCGCTGACCACCACCACCAACGCCACGGTGGCCGCAAGCACGCCGCGCGCGATCCACTTGCGCCGGCGCTCGACCTTCGGGTTCACCCCCACCAGCCCGCGCTCGGCGAAGGCTACGGCGGTGAAGAGTTTTTCGATGAAGTAACTGCGCCCGGTGCCACTCTGGCGCGCCAGGTGCTGGCGGTCCAGGTTCATGCTTTGGGCCATGGCGCCGATCAGGCGGTCGATCGGGCTGCCTTCCTGGGTGCCGCTGGTGAAGTACACGCCGCGCAGCAGCACGCGCTCTTCAAAGGCATTGGGCTTGAACACGCCCTCAAGAAAGCTTTGCAGGCAATCCTTCAAGGCGCCGAACTGCTGCGGGAAGCCATAGATCAGGTCGCGCCGCGCCGGGTCGCGTTCCTGTTGCAGACGTTCGACCAGGCGCTCGTTGAGGCGCTGCTCCAGGCCGGCGAATTCGCTTTGCAAGTGCGCCAGCGGGCTGTCGCTGTTCTTGCCGTCATCGAGGGCAAAGGTCATGCCCCACACCTGGGCGCGCTCTTCCTTGCTCAGGTTGTCGAAGAACTCCATGAAGCCCGGCACCAGGTCGAGCTTGGTCAGCATCAGGTAGATCGGGAAGCGCACGCCCAGTTGGGTGTACAGCTCCTGGATCCGCAGGCGAATCGCGGCGGCGTGGGCAGCGCGTTCCTCGTCACTGCCCAGCAGCAGGTCCGACAGGCTGATGGCGATGAAGGCGCCATCGATCGGGCGGCGCGAACGCTGCTTTTTCAGCAGGTCGAGAAAGCCCAGCCACGCAGCCTTGTCCACCGTGGAGTTGCTGTCCTGGGTGGTGTAGCGGCCGGCGGTGTCGAGCAAAACGGCCTGGTCGGTAAACCACCAGTCACAGTTGCGCGTACCACCGACACCGCGCACCGCTCCGGCGCCCAACTGGGCGGCGAGCGGAAAGTGCAGCCCGGAATTGACCAGCGCAGTGGTCTTGCCCGAACCCGGCGGGCCGATGATCACGTACCACGGCAGCTCGTAAAGGTTGCGCCGCTCATCACCGCCCAGCTTGGCCTTTTTCAGCAGCGCCAGGGCTTCGTCCATGCGCTGGCGCAGGGTGGTGAGTTCTTCGGCGGTGGCCACGCTGTTGGGGTCGGCCGGGGTTTCCGCCGCCAGGCTGCGCATCACTTCGGCGGCCTGGCGCCGGGCCTGGAGGATGCGGAACACGCGGTAGGCGATCCACAGCGCAAACACCAGGATGATCAGCGCCCAGCGTCGCCCTTCGGGCACCAGCACGTCGAGCAATGGCCCGACAAACCAGATGATCAGGCTCAGGGCGATCAGGCCCAGGACGGGGATCACCCAGCGAATCATGAAACTGAAAAACGCCTTCACTCGACGCCCTCCGCCAATACGGTGATTTCAACCCGACGATTGCGGGCACGGCCTTCGGCAGTGGCGTTGGTCGCCACCGGCTCGGTGTCGCTTCTGCCTTCGGCACTGAAGCGATCGGCCTGGCCGGTCTTGGCCGCCAGGATCTCCAGCACCGACTTGGCGCGTGCTTCGGACAGCGCCCAGTTCGATGGGAAGCGCAGCGTGGCAATCGGGCGGTTGTCGCTGTGCCCGGTCACGCGCACCTGGCCCTTGACCTTGCGGATGGCGTCGGCAATCCGCAGCATCAGCGGCTGGTAGTCATCGACAATGCTGGAGCTGGCGGAGGCGAACAGTTCATCGCCGCGGATCGTCACCACGGAACGGTCGACCGCATCCTCCACCGCAACGCGACCGGCCTTGATGTCTTCCACCAGGAAACCCGCCAGGCGCGGCCGTTCGATGACTTTGGGCTGCGCCACCGGACGGTCGATGGCCTGCACCGGGATTTCGCCCAGGGCATGGATATTCTTGAACACCGGCTCGGCGTCCGCGGCCAGCTTCATGCGCAAACCAAACAGCAGCGCCAGCAGCAGCGCCAGGCCGATGGCCACGGCGATCCACGGCGGCATGAACTGCGCCAACCGGTCGCGCGCCACCGTCACGCCGCGCCAATGCGGCGACAGCTCGCGCTCGTGCTCGCCACGCGCACTGCGAATGGCAGCGGCGGTGCGTTCGCGCAGGGCTTCCAACTGGCTGCGACCGTCGTTCATCACGCGGTAGCGACCTTCGAAACCCAGGCACATGCACAGGTACAACAGCTCCAACAGGTACAGGCGTTCCCGTGGGCTTTGCAGGCAGTGGTCGAGCAGCTGGAAGACCTTTTCGCCGCCCCAGGCCTCGTTGTGCACAGTGATCAGCAGGCTCTGCTTGCCCCAGTCGCTGGTACTGCCCCACGGCGTACTCAGCACTGCTTCGTCAAGGGCGGTGCACAGCGCGTAACGCGCCAGCAGCACTTCGTTGCGCGCCACACCGGCGGCTTCGGCACGTTCTTCGAACTGGCGCAGGTAGGCCAGCAATTGCGCGCGCAGGCTGGCCGGCGCCGGATGGGCGATGGTGCTGCGCAGGCGCGTGAGCAGTGCCAGCAGCGGGCCGGCGGCGCTTTCAAGCGGGTTGAGGCCCTGGCTCTTGCCGGTCAGGATCGGCGCTGCCGGCATCGACAGCGGGGCCGGTTGTGCACGCACCGGCTCCGGCGCCCGGCCACCCGGGCGCGGCATGAACTGGGTGCGGTCATCGTCATTGGGATGCATCGCGGATTATCCTCGGATCGCCCAGAAGGCCAGGTTCAAGCCCGGGAATTGCCCGGCGATATGAAAGGCAAAACCACCGGAGTTGCTCAGCTGCTGCCAGTGCTCGCTGCCACGGTCCAGCTCGTAGTAAGTGGAGCCTGCGTGGTACGGGATCTGGCGCGGCGCCACCGGCAGCGGCAGCAGGCCGATGCCCGGCAGTTGCAGGTTGACCAGGTCGCGGATGTGCTCCACCGAGCCGACCTTGCTCTGCTGGCCGAAGCGCCCGCGCAGGGTTTCGCCCGGCACATCGGCGCGCACCACGAGGATGAAACTGGCGCTGTCGAGCAGGGTTTTGTCCGCCAGCATCGCCACGTGGACGCCATAGGCTTTCTCGACAATCGGGATCGGCGTGGCCTTGCTGTCGATCAGCATCGACAGGGCCTCACGCAGGGCCGCCATCACCGGGGTGAAACTCAGGGCCAGGTCGTCGTGCTGGTACTGCGGGTATTCCTGCGGACGTCGGCCGGCAGTGGAAAAGGTCGAGAACTCACCGGCCAGGCTCACCAGTTCGCTGAAGAAGCGCTCCGGGTGCAGCGGGCTCAATTGGCTGAAATGCTGGAGCAGCGGCTGCGCCCGGTTGACCAGTTGCAGCAGCATGAAATCGGCAATCTCCGAGGCGCCTCCCGCGCCCGAGGCGACCACGCGGCCAGCCAGGGCTTCGCCACGCTGGTGCAGCAGGCCGAGCAGTTCGCTGCGAAACGCGGTCAGCGGTTTGCTCGCGGCCACATCGAGGACTGGCGGGATGTAGCTGTCATCGAGCACGAGTGCGCGGTCGGCACGCTTTTCCTTGATGCGCACCAGGCCGATGGCGGCGTAGTCGCTGATGCCATCCTGGGCGGTCAACAGACGCAAGGCGCGCGAACCGACGGCCACCGGCGCGCGGTTCTCGAACGGCGCGTTGTCGTCGCGCACTTCGCGCACCTGGCTCACATAGCGCGCAGCGCCCAAGTCTTCGCCTTCATCAACGGTGTCACGGGCACCCGCACGCTTGAGCGGCAAGGCCAGGTACACCAGGCCGTCGCGCAGGGAGTCATCGATATTCAGCGGGCTTGGCGCCAGGTCATCCTGGGGGATGTTGAACGGCGTGCCGTCGGGCAACAGGCCGCGCGCCGAGACGATCGCCAGCTTGCCCTGGGCCAGCAGGCCCTGGTCGATCAGCAGCTCGGAGAACCCCCAGGCGCCCACGGACAACGGGCGGCTGCGGGCGTCGATCAGGTTTTCCAGGTAACGGTCATGCTGCTGGAAGTGCTGCGTTCCGATGAACATGCCTTCCGACCAGACCACGCGATTGTTCCAGGACATGGGGGCTCCGATTGCGTTATTGGGCAGGGCTGGATGGGGCAACCACGACGTCGGCGCGCACCGCGCGTACATCGAGGCTGATCTGGTATTCGGTGTATTGGCGCGCTGGCACGTTGATCACCGTGCGCCACTGTGCGCGGTCCAACTCGCGATAGCCGACCAATAGCCCGATCTGGCGCGTGGACGGGTCGAGGTCGCGCTGGATGCTCAGTTGCTCGCCGGGCTGCACCATGACTTCATCCTGGTCCAGCAGGTCCAGGCCGAGGGTGGATTGCGCGCGGTCAGCCAGGGCGAAGTAATCGGAGCGCGCGAAGGTGGCGGCGTTTTTCAGTTCGAAGATGCGCACCCGTACCGGGGCGGCCTGGCCGTTGGCGCCGGGGTTGAGCCCGGCAATCGCGTGAAAGTGCAGCTCGACGGCGGCGGTGTCCGCTGGCGCCTCGGTGGCGGCGTCGGGTTTGACGGCATCCTTGGCACACGCCGTCAGCAGAAGCAGTGTGGCGACTGCGAATAAAAACCTGGGAATCATCCTGCGTCCTCAATGACGTACTTAGCTATCCGTTAATCCATGTGTTGCGGGTCAGCGACGCTGGCGTGCGCTGTGTTCCTCATAGGCTCGGCTGAATTCGCGGCCGAACAGGTCCTGGAAGTCTTCCTGGGCCTCGCGGGAAATGTTGCTGTAGAGCTCGGTGAACTGCTGCCAGTACTGGGCCTGGCGCGAGCCGTTGAAAAGGCTCGAGAGACCGCCGGGCTTGCCCATGCGCTCTTCCAGCTGCGCCGGCTCGAAACGCCCGAGCAGGTGTTTGATCGCTGCTTCCACACCGGCCATCACTGCCAACTGGTGGGCGCGCAAGTCGTCGAAACTGTCGCGCACGGCAGCATCGGGCGCCATAAACGCCTGGTTGCCATGGCGAAGCAGCAGCAGTAACGCTTCGTCGGCATTCGGTGCGAATTTCAACGGATTGTTTTCAGCGGGCTGGATCATCGTCTGCTGCATGCGGAACTCGCCCTTGAGGCTGGCGCGGGCGCGCAGCACATCGATCAAGCCTTCGACCATCAGCCGGTAGCTGCGGCCGATACTTTCCATCTGCGCGCAGGCATCGGCCCGGTCCAGGCGCAACTGGTCCAGGCCGGCACCGCGCAGGAAGGCTTGCAACAGATCCGGCTGTTGGCTGTCGGCCACAGGGAGCACGGGCTCGACCACGGGCGGCGGGGTAATGGGCGCAGGTGGCGGTGACGGCGGAGGTGGCGGTGCGCTGACGACCGGTGCGGGCGTGTCGCCAAACAGGTCCCAGTCTTCGGGAATGACCGAACTCGGCACCACGGGTTTCTCGACGACCACAGGGGTCGGGGGGCGGAAGTCATGCTGCTCGGACGGCACGTGGTCCGGTACCGTCGCGGGCGGTACGGCAATGGGGCTGAGGAAGTCGAACAGGTCCGGCAGCGTGTCCATCGACGACGCCCCATGGAACTGCGGCGCGATCACCGGCGTCGGCGTGGGGGTGCTCACCACGGCGCCCATCAGCGCTTCAAAACTGTTCGGTGAATCCCCGGCAAACGGCTGGCTGTCGACCGCCTGCACATTGAAGTCGATACGCGCCTGGATCTCGTAATCGCCAATGCGGATCAACTCGCCATTTTGCAGGGGTTCGCTGTTACCCCGGCGCATCCGAATACCGGCGTTGACCAACTCCACGCCATTGGTGCTGTTATCGGTTAAATAATAACGGCCTTCTTTGTATTGAATAACGCAGTGTTGTGAAGACACCAGCCGCTCAGGGTCAGGCAACACCCAGTCATTGTCCGCGCTGCGGCCGATAGCCATCGAGCCCTGATTCATGGACTTTTCCGAGCACTGCCCAGGGGTGATCTTGTGATAACTAGTGATAGTCAAACACAGCGACATCTTGCCTCCTTGCTGATACTTCGCGCGCAGTCGATTCCCGGGCCGAGCGGTTCCCGGGAGATCCCCATCTGGTCGTGCAATCGACCGTCCACAACCTGCCGATACCAGCATGATCGCTGATCTTAACTGGGCTCCATGACAAAAATCCTGTCCTGGTACGCCGTTCGACCCACCAGTCGTGCAGGTTGTTAAGCACCGCACATCTGTCACAGAGGGCGAATAGCTTACCTTGACAAGCCCTAAGTACTACACCAAAAATGCACAACTTCTTGAATACCAGTGATGTCACATTAGTGGCATCTTGCTTATATGACCAAGAAAACATGCAAAGTTCCTCGCGCAACTAATGCATGCATTGCCCGCCATCTAACGGGCTGATAGGGAGATCAATTTCAGTGGATGTGCCGTTGCTGCTCACCGCCGTTTCCGCAACTTCGCCGTGTGGCGAAGACATGGAATATGACGCGGACTTTCTCCAACTGGAGCGTGATGCCAAGGGCCAACCCGAGCGCAGCATGGGCGATTCGATTTTGCCCGCTGAACCGCCGGAATGGCGCAGCATCCAGCAGCAAAGCCTCGACTTGTTGCAGCGCAGCAAGGACCTGCGAATCACCCATTTCCTGTTGCAAAGCTCGCTCGCCCTGCAAGGCGTGGCCGGACTCGCAGAAGTGCTCACGCTGATCAACGCGCTGCTGCGCGAATACTGGGCCGACCTGCACCCGCGCCTGGATGCCGACGACGATAACGACCCCACGGTTCGCATCAACGCACTGTCCGGCCTGACCAGCGACGCGACCATTCGCCTGCTGCGCGAAAGCATCCTCACCCGCTCGCGCACCTTCGGCCCGGTCAGCCTGCGGGCCGCGCTGAACGCCAGCGGCCTGATGAATTTCCCCGATGAACAGCTCGGCGCGCAGCAACTCAACGCCGCGTTCCTGGACAGCGACCCCGAGCAATTACAGGCCACCCGCGATGCCCTGGGCGCCGCGCGCGCCGCTTGCGAAGCCATCGAACAGCAGGTCAGCGACCAGGTCGGTTCGGCCCAGGGCGTCGACCTCAGCCTGTTGAAGCAACCGCTCAAGCAGGCCCTGCAAATCCTCAACCAATTCGTACCGAACAGCGACACCCGCAGCGAACCCGAGGCCGTCAGTGACGACAATGCCCCCTCGGTCGACTTCGCCGCAGCCCCCGCAGCACCGCGCCCCACTGGCGACATCGCCAGCCGCGATGACGTGCTGCGCAGCCTCGACAAAATCCTTGCGTACTACACCCGGCACGAGCCTTCGAGCCCGCTGCCGGTGTTGTTGAACCGGGCCAAGAATCTGGTGCACGCCGACTTCGCGGCCATCGTGCGCAACCTGATTCCCGACGGCATGTCCCAATTTGAAAACCTGCGCGGTCCGGACGGCGAGTAAGCCGCCCGAGCGTGCAGTAACAACACCGTCGCTCAAGCGACCAGGAGCAGCAACGTGGCGAAGCAAAGTTCTCAGAAATTCATCGCGCGCAACCGCGCGCCTCGAGTGCAGATCGAGTACGACGTCGAGCTCTACGGCGCCGAGAAAAAGGTCCAGCTGCCCTTCGTGATGGGTGTGATGGCCGACCTCGCCGGCAAGCCAGCCGAGCCTCTGGCGCCCGTGGCCGACCGCAAGTTCCTTGAAGTCGATGTCGACAATTTCGACTCGCGCCTCAAGGCCATGCAGCCGCGCGTGGCATTCCACGTCCCCAACGAGCTGACCGGCGAAGGCAACCTGAGCCTGGACATCACCTTCGAAAGCATGGACGACTTCAGCCCGGCGGCCGTGGCCCGCAAGGTCGATTCGCTGAACCAGCTGCTCGAAGCCCGTACCCAGCTGGCCAACCTGCTGACCTACATGGACGGCAAGACTGGCGCTGAAGAAATCATCATGAAGGCGATCAAGGACCCGGCATTGCTCCAGGCACTTGCCAGCGCACCCAAGCCTGCAGGGGACCAATAATCATGACGGACAATACCGCCCGCGAAGGCTCCCAGATCCTGGGGGCTACCGAAGAAGCCAGCGAGTTCGCGAACCTGCTGCTGCAAGAATTCAAGCCCAAGACCGAGCGTGCCCGCGAAGCCGTGGAAACCGCCGTGCGCACCCTGGCCGAGCAGGCCCTGGCGCAAACCGACCTGGTGTCCAATGACGCGATCAAGTCGATCGAATCGATCATCGCCGCCATCGACGCCAAGCTCACCGCCCAGGTCAACCAGATCATCCACCACCAGGATTTCCAGCAGCTGGAAAGCGCCTGGCGTGGCCTGCACTACCTGGTGAACAACACCGAGAGCGATGAGCAGCTCAAGATCCGCGTGCTCAACATCTCCAAGCCGGACCTGCACAAGACCCTGAAGAAATTCAAGGGCACTGCCTGGGACCAGAGCCCGATCTTCAAGAAGATGTACGAAGAAGAATACGGCCAGTTCGGCGGCGAACCGTACGGTTGCCTGGTCGGCGACTACTACTTCGACCAGTCGCCACCCGACGTCGAGCTGCTGGGCGAGCTGTCGAAAGTCTGCGCCGCCATGCACTCGCCGTTCATCGCTGCAGCGTCGCCGACCGTGATGGGCATGGGCTCGTGGCAGGAACTGTCGAACCCGCGCGACCTGACCAAGATCTTCACCACCCCGGAATACGCCGGCTGGCGCTCGCTGCGTGAATCGGAAGACTCGCGCTACATCGGCCTGACCATGCCGCGCTTCCTGGCGCGCCTGCCATATGGCGCCAAGACCGACCCGGTGGAAGCCTTCGCCTTCGAAGAAAACACCGACGGCGCCGACAGCTCCAAATACACCTGGGCCAACGCCGCCTATGCGATGGCCGTGAACATCAACCGCTCGTTCAAGCACTACGGCTGGTGCTCGCGCATCCGTGGCGTGGAGTCCGGCGGTGAAGTGGAAAACCTGCCGGCCCACACGTTCCCGACCGATGACGGTGGCGTGGACATGAAGTGCCCGACCGAAATCGCCATCAGCGACCGCCGCGAAGCGGAACTGGCGAAGAACGGTTTCATGCCGCTGCTGCACAAGAAAAACACCGACTTCGCCGCATTCATTGGCGCGCAGTCGCTGCAGAAACCGGCCGAATACGACGACCCGGACGCCACCGCCAACGCCAACCTGGCCGCACGCCTGCCGTACCTGTTCGCCACCTGCCGTTTCGCCCACTACTTGAAGTGCATCGTGCGCGACAAGATCGGCTCCTTCAAAGAGAAGGACGAGATGCAGCGCTGGTTGCAGGACTGGATCCTCAACTACGTCGACGGCGACCCGGCGCACTCCACCGAAACCACCAAGGCCCAGCACCCGTTGGCGGCAGCCGAAGTGATCGTGGAAGACGTCGAAGGCAACCCGGGGTACTACAACTCCAAGTTCTACCTGCGCCCGCACTACCAGCTTGAAGGGCTGACCGTGTCGCTGCGACTGGTATCGAAGCTGCCTTCGGCGAAAAGCGCGTAATAACGATCCGCCGGGATCGGGCTTTTTGTGGGAGCCGGGCTTGCCCGCGATGCAGGCGACGCGGTCTGTCAGTCAGACCGAAGTGATGCCATCGCGGGCAAGCCCGGCTCCCACAGAAAAGCACCGCCCTTGGGTTAACCAAATATCGTGGCTGAGACCACACAGGGAGAAAACATGGCTGTTGATATTTTCATCAAGATCGGCGACATCAAGGGCGAGTCCATGGACAAGGCCCACAAGGACGAAATCGACGTGCTGAACTGGAGCTGGGGCATGGCCCAGTCCGGCAACATGCACGTGGGCGGTGGCGGCGGTGCGGGCAAGGTGAATATCCAGGACCTGTCGCTGACCAAGTACGTCGACAAGGCGTCGCCGAACCTGATGATGCACTGCGCCAGCGGCAAGCACATCGACAAGGTCAAGCTGACCGTGCGCAAGGCCGGTGGCGAGAGCCAGGTCGAGTACATGGTGATCAACCTGGAAGAAGTGCTGGTCACCTCGCTGAGCACCGGCGGTTCGGGCACCGATGACCGCCTGACCGAAAACGTCACCCTGAACTTCGCCCAAGTGATGGTCGACTACCAGCCGCAGAAAGCCGACGGCACCAAAGACGGCGGCGCGATCAAGTTTGGCTGGAACATCCGTTCCAACACCAAGCGCTGATAGCCCTTGTGGCCGTGGCCCGGCGCCACGGCCCAAGGCTTTGTGTTCCTCTCGCAATCCGTCCGTGGAGCTGCTTTGGTGGTAACTGAAATCGCTTCCCGCGACCGTCTGCAACCGTCCCTGCTGGACCGGTTGACCGACGACGACCCGACCAATCCCAAGGAAAGCGCCGACAAACGCGTGCTGTCCCTGACCCAATTGAAAGCCTCGGTTCTGCGCGACCTGGCGTGGCTGCTCAACACCACGTCGTTGCTGGATGCCGATGCCACCCTGCACACCCCGGCCGGTACTTCGGTGGTCAACTACGGCCTGCCGGCACTGGCGGGCAACAGTGTGTCCAGCGTCGATATCAAGGCCCTGGAAGCCCTGATCTACCAGGCCATCGCCACGTTTGAGCCGCGTATCCTGCGCCACACCTTGCGGGTCAAAGCCCGCGTCGGCCATGGCGAGATGAACCACAACGCGCTGAGTTTCGAGATCGAAGGCGACCTGTGGGCACAACCGGTGCCGTTGCGCCTGCTGCTGCAAACCGACCTCGACCTGGAGTCTGGCCACGTGCGCGTGGTGAATGCCGACCAGCGGAGGCGCCCATGAACCCGCGCCTGCTGGAGCTGTACAACCAGGAACTGCACCACGTGCGCGAAAGCGCGGCCGAGTTCGCCAAGGAATACCCGAAGATCGCCAGTCGGCTGACCCTGTCCGGCATGGACTGCGCCGACCCGTACGTCGAACGCCTGCTCGAAGGCTTTGCCTACCTGACGGCCCGCGTACAGCTCAAGCTCGACGCCGAGTACCCGACCTTCACCCACAACCTGCTGGAAATCGCCTACCCGCACTACCTGGCACCGACACCGTCGATGACCGTGGTGCAATTGCAGACCGATCCCGATGAAGGCTCCCTGGCCAGTGGCTTCCCGCTGCCGCGCGACACGGTGTTGCGTGCCGCGCTGGGCCGCGAGACCCAGACCTGCTGCGAGTACCGCACCGCACACCCGGTGACGTTGTGGCCGTTGCAAGTCAGCGGCGCCGAGTACTTCGGCAACCCCGCCGCCGTGCTCGGCCGCCTGGCCGCCAGCGAGCCGAAAGCCAAGGCCGGCCTGCGCCTGACCCTGCGCACCGGCGCCGAATTGCCGTTCAACAGCCTCGACCTCGATAACCTGCCGCTGTACCTGAGCGGCGCCGACGAGCAACCGTTCCGTCTCTACGAGCAATTGCTCGGCAACGCCTGCGCGGTGTTCGCGCGCAAGCCCGGTGGCGACTGGGTCGAACGCCTGCCTCAAGGCGCGTTGCGCTCGCGGGGGTTTGACGACGCCGACGCGGCGATGCCCGTGGTCGCGCGGGCATTCCAGGGCTATCGCCTGCTGCAGGAATACTTCGCCCTGCCCCACCGCTTCCTGTTCGTCGAATTCGCCGAACTGGGCCGCGCGGTCAAACGCTGCGACGGCCAGGAGCTGGAGCTGATCGTCCTGTTTGACCGTCACGAGCCGAGCCTGGAAGGCAGTGTCGGCGCCGCGCAGTTCATGCCGTTCTGCACGCCGGCCATCAACCTGTTTGCGAAACGGGTGGACCGCATCCACTTGTCCGACCGGGTCAACGAACACCATGTGATCGCCGACCGCACCCGGCCGATGGACTTCGAGATTCATTCGTTGAGCGGCATCACCGGCCACGGCACGGGGCCGGAACAGCCGTTTTTGCCGTTCTACGCGGTACGCGATCCGTCGCGGTATGGCCGTGACCAGGCCTACTACACCGTGCGCCGCGAGCCGCGCGTGCTGTCCAGCGATCAGCGCCGCAACGGCCCGCGCTCCACGTATGTGGGCAGTGAAACCTTCGTCAGCCTGGTCGACAGCCAGCAGGCGCCGTACCGCCACGACCTGCGCCAACTTGGCGTAACCGCGCTGTGCACCAACCGCGATTTGCCGCTGTTCATGAGTGTGGGCAACGGCAAGACCGACTTCACCCTGGCCGACAGCGCCCCGGTATTGGCCGTGCGTTGCGTTGCCGGCCCGAGCCGCCCGCGCGCCAGCCACGCCCATGATGCCAAGGCCTGGCGCCTGATCAGCCAGTTGTCGCTCAACTACCTGTCGCTGAGCGAACAAGGCCAGGGCGCCGGCGCCTTGCGCGAACTGCTGCGCCTGTACGGCGACAGCAACGATGCCGCCCTGCAATTGCAGATCGAAGGCCTGCGCGAAGTCAGCAGCAAAGCGGTGACCCGACGCTTGCCGATGCCGGGCCCGATCGTGTTTGGTCGCGGCCTGGAAATTACCTTGGAATTCGATGAAAACGCGTTTCGCGGCACTGGCGTGTTCCTGCTCGGTGCAGTGCTGGAGCGCTTCCTGGCACGCTACGTGTCGATCAACAGTTTTACCGAGACGGTGATCCGTACCACCGAACGCGGCGAGATCATGCGATGGAAAGCCAAGCCCGGGCGGCGTCCGACCCTGTGAATACACTGGATGCGATGCATCAGGAGCCCTGGGAATACGATTTTTTCCAGGCATTGCGGCGTATCGAGTGCGAATCGCCGGAGCTGCCACGCCTGGGCCATTCCCTGCGCCTGGCGGATGACCCGCTGCGCCTCGGGCAACAGGCCGACTGCACCTTCGCCCCGGCGACCCTGGCCTCGGTCGATCCGGGTGGCGACGGCAAGCCGGCGCGGCTGGAGCAGTTCTTCTTCGGCCTCGGCGGCCCCAACGGCCCGTTGCCGCTGCACATCACCGAGTACGTGCGCGAGCGTCAGCGCAACAACGCCGACAGCACCAGCAAACAGTTCCTGGATATTTTCCACCACCGCCTGCTGAGCCTGTTCTACCGGGCCTGGGCCGAGGCGCGGCCGACCGTCAGCCACGACCGTCCGGACGACGACTACTGGTCCGCACGCCTGGCGGCCTTGAGTGGCCGCGGCATGCCGAGCCTGCTCAACCAGGGCCTGATTCCGGACACCGCGAAGCTGCACTACAGCGGTCACCTGTCGGCGCAAACCCGCTACCCGGACGGCTTGAAGGCGATCCTCGGCGAGTACTTCGGCCTGCCCGTGGAGATCGAGGAATACGTCGGTCAATGGCTGGAACTGCCCGAGCGCAGCCGCGTCAGCGTGAGCGCCAATCAACTGGGCGTGGACTTTTGCCTGGGCAGCCACGTGTGGGACCGCCAGCATAAATTTCGCATCCGCCTCGGCCCGCTCAAGCTCGATGACTACATGGGCATGCTGCCCGGCAGCCAGCCGTTCAATGAGCTGGTGGCGTGGGTGGCCGAGTACCTGGGCCATGAATTGGACTGGGACCTGAACCTGGTTTTGCAACAACCCGAAGTGCCGACGCTGCAACTCAACGGCCAGTTCCGCCTGGGCTTCAACACCTGGCTCGGCAAACCTGCACAAGACGCCAACGACCTAATCCTGGCCCGGCACTACGCCGATCACGCCACCACCTCAAGGAATCCAGAGCATGGGTGAAATCAGTCGCGCCGCACTGTTCGGCAAACTCAACAGCGTGGCCTACAAGGCCATCGAAGCCGCCACCGTGTTCTGCAAACTGCGGGGCAACCCGTACGTGGAACTGGCCCACTGGTTTCACCAGTTGCTGCAGCTGCAGGACTCGGACCTGCACCGCATCATTCGCCAGTTCAACGTCGAGCCGGCACGCCTGGCCCGCGACCTGACCGAAGCCCTGGACCGCCTGCCGCGCGGCTCGACTTCGATCACTGACCTGTCATCTCACGTCGAAGAGGCCGTAGAACGCGGCTGGGTCTACGGCAGCCTGATGTTCGGCGAAAGCCAGGTGCGCACCGGTTACCTGGTGCTCGGTATTCTCAAGACCCCGAGCCTGCGCCACGCGTTGCTGGGCTTGTCTTCCGAGTTCGACAAGATCAAGGCCGAAGCCCTGAGCGAACGTTTTGACGAATACGTCGGCGACTCGCCCGAAAATGCCTTGAGCGCCAGCGACGGTTTCAATGCCGGTGCGGTACCAGGCGAAGCCAGCGGCGCGATGGCGCCGAGCGCGATGGGCAAGCAGGAAGCCCTCAAGCGCTTCACCGTCGACCTCACCGAACAGGCCCGCAGCGGCAAGCTCGACCCGATCGTGGGCCGTGACGAAGAGATCCGCCAGTTGGTGGATATCCTGATGCGTCGGCGCCAGAACAACCCGATCCTCACCGGTGAAGCCGGGGTGGGCAAGACCGCCGTGGTCGAAGGTTTCGCCCTGCGCATCGTCGCCGGCGATGTGCCGCCTGCGCTCAAAGACGTGGAGCTGCGCAGCCTCGACGTGGGCCTGCTGCAAGCCGGCGCGAGCATGAAAGGCGAGTTCGAACAGCGCCTGCGCCAGGTCATCGAAGACGTCCAGGCTTCGCCCAAGCCGATCATCCTCTTCATCGACGAAGCCCACACGCTGGTAGGTGCCGGTGGCGCCGCCGGCACCGGTGACGCCGCCAACCTGCTCAAGCCTGCCCTCGCCCGTGGCACCTTGCGTACCGTGGCCGCGACGACGTGGGCCGAGTACAAGAAGCACATCGAGAAGGACCCGGCGCTGACCCGGCGTTTCCAGGTCGTGCAAGTGGCCGAGCCGTCGGAAGACAAGGCACTGCTGATGATGCGCGGCGTGGCCTCGACCATGGAAAAACACCATCAGGTGCAGATTCTCGACGAAGCCCTGGAAGCCTCGGTGAAGTTGTCGCACCGCTACATTCCTGCGCGCCAGCTGCCGGACAAATCCGTGAGTTTGCTGGACACCGCCTGCGCCCGTGTCGCCATCAGCCTGCATGCCGTGCCGGCTGAAGTCGATGACAGCCGCCGCCGCATCGAAGCGCTGGAAACCGAGTTGCAGATCATCGCCCGCGAACACGCGATCGGCATCGCCATCGGTACACGCCAGGCCAACAGCGAAGCCTTGCTGAGTGCCGAGCGTGAACGCCTGGCCACCTTGGAAAGCCGCTGGGCCGAAGAGAAAACCTTGGTCGACGAACTGCTGGCGACCCGCGCAACCTTGCGTGAAAAAGCCGGCGTGGTCGACAGCGGCAACGATGAGCTGCGCGCCCAATTGGTCGACCTGCAACAGCGCCTCACGGCCCTGCAAGGCGAAACCCCGCTGATCCTGCCGACCGTGGATTACCAGGCCGTGGCCTCGGTGGTCGCCGACTGGACCGGCATCCCGGTGGGCCGTATGGCGCGCAATGAGCTGGAGACCGTGCTCAACCTCGACCAGCACCTGAAGAAGCGCATCATTGGCCAGGACCACGCGTTGCAGATGATCGCCAAGCGCATCCAGACCTCCCGCGCCGGCCTCGACAACCCGAGCAAGCCGATTGGCGTGTTCATGCTCGCCGGCACGTCGGGCGTGGGCAAGACCGAAACCGCCCTGGCCCTGGCCGAAGCCATGTACGGCGGCGAGCAGAACGTGATCACCATCAACATGAGCGAGTTCCAGGAAGCCCACACGGTGTCGACCCTCAAGGGCGCGCCACCGGGCTACATCGGCTACGGCGAAGGCGGCGTGCTGACCGAGGCGGTGCGGCGCAAACCCTACAGCGTGGTGCTGCTGGACGAGGTGGAAAAAGCCCACCCGGACGTGCACGAGATCTTCTTCCAAGTGTTCGACAAGGGCGTGATGGAAGACGGCGAAGGCCGGGTGATCGACTTCAAGAACACCCTGATCCTGCTGACCACCAACGCCGGCACCGAGCTGATTTCGCAAGTCTGCAAAGACCCTGCGAACACGCCCGAGCCGGAAGAAATCGCCAAGGCCCTGCGCCAGCCGTTGCTGGAGATTTTCCCGCCGGCGCTGCTCGGCCGCCTGGTGACCATTCCTTACTACCCGCTGAGCGACACGATGCTCAAGGCGATCACTCGCCTGCAACTGGACCGCATCAAGAAGCGCGTGGAGAGCACCCACAAGGTCGCCTTCGACTACGACGATGCGGTGGTCGACCTGATCGTCTCACGCTGCACCGAAACCGAAAGCGGCGGGCGCATGATCGACACCATTCTGACCAACAGCCTGCTGCCGGACATGAGCCGTGAATTCCTCACGCGCATGCTCGAAGGCAAGGCGCTGGCGGGCGTGCGTATCAGCACGCGGGATAACGAATTGCACTACGACTTCAACGATTGACCTGACGGAATGCGATAAAAACTGTGGGAGCTGGCTTGCCTGCTTCCACACAAGCCAGCTCCCACATTGGATTCGGTTTCTTCAGTTATTAAGTCATTTACGGGTTAACCGATGCTATTCAACCAAGCCACACGCCTGGCCAAGATCACCAGCCCCCTCGGGCCGGATGTGCTGCTGCTCAATGAAATGGGCGGCGGTGAAGAGTTAGGCCGGTTGTTCAACTACGAGCTGCAACTGACCTCGCTGGACGCCAACATCGACCTCAACCAGTTGCTGGGCAAGCCGATGAGCGTCGGCCTGCAGTTGGCGGACGGTGGCGAGCGACACTTTCACGGCATCGTCGCGCGCTGCAGCCAGAATATCGACCAGGGCCAGTTCGCCAGCTACCAGGTGACGTTGCGCCCATGGCTGTGGCTGCTGAGCCGCACTTCGGACTGCCGGATTTTCCAGAACCTGAGCATCCCGCAGATCATCAAGCAGGTGTTTCGCGACCTGGGTTTTTCCGACTTCGAAGACGCCCTGAGCCGGCCGTACCGCGAGTGGGAATACTGCGTGCAGTACCGCGAGACCAGTTTCGATTTCGTCAGCCGCCTGATGGAACAGGAAGGCATCTACTATTTCTTCCGCCACGAACAGGATCGCCACGTACTGGTGCTGGCCGACGCCTACGGCGCCCACGCCACAGTGCCCGGCTACGCGTCGATCCCGTACTACCCCAAGGACGAGCAGCAGCGCGAACGCGACCATATGCACAACTGGCACTTGGCGCAGGAAGTACAACCGGGCTCGCTGGAGCTCAACGACTACGACTTCCAGCGCCCCAGCGCCAGCATCGACGTGCGCTCGGCAATGCCGCGCCCGCACACCGCCGGCGACTACCCGTTGTATGACTATCCCGGCACCTACGTGCAAAGCGCAGACGGCGAACACTACGCCCGCACCCGGATCGAAGCCCTGCAAACCCTGCATGAACAGATCGAGTTCAGCGGCAATGCCCGTGGCCTGGGTTCGGGTCACCTGTTCAGCCTTACCGGCTTCAGCCGCCAGGACCAGAACCGCGAATACCTGATCGTCGGCTGCCGTTACTACATCGTCCAGGAAAGCCTGGAAAGCGGCGGCGGCTCGGGGTCTGCACAGTTCGAAAGCAGCCTGACCTGCATCGACGCGCAACAAAGCTTCCGGCCACTGGCCAACACCCACCGCCCAATCGTCAAGGGCCCGCAAACCGCGCTGGTGGTCGGCCCCAAAGGCGAAGAAATCTGGACCGACCAGTACGGCCGCGTAAAGGTGCATTTCTACTGGGACCGCCATGACCAATCCAACGAAAACAGCTCGTGCTGGATTCGCGTGTCGCAATCCTGGGCCGGCAAGAATTGGGGCTCGATGCAGATCCCAAGGATCGGCCAGGAAGTGATTGTGAGCTTTCTGGAAGGTGACCCGGACCGGCCGATCATTACCGGACGCGTCTACAACGCCGAGCAGACGGTGCCCTACGACCTGCCGGAAAACGCGACCCAGAGCGGCATGAAAAGCCGCTCGAGCAAGGGCGGCACGCCGGCCAACTTCAATGAAATCCGTATGGAGGACAAGAAGGGCCTGGAGCAGCTGTACATCCATGCCGAGCGTAACCAGGACATCGTGGTGGAGGTGGATGAAAGCCACTCGGTGGGGCATGACCGTAACAAAAGTATTGGCCACAACGAGACGGTGACGATTGGCAATAACCGCCTGCGCATCGTCAAGCAGCAAGACATCCTCTCGGTAGGCCAGAGAAAGACCGACAGCATCAGCCAGAGCTACGTGATTGAAGTGGGCGAAAACCTGCGCCTGGTCTGCGGTGAAAGCATCCTGGAGCTGAACGCGAGCGGGCAGATCAACCTGACCGGCGTGCAAATCAGCTTCTACGCCAGCGGTGATGCCGAATTCAACACCGGCGGCGTGCTGCACCTGAACAACGGCGGCGGCCCCGGCGCCACACCCGATGGCCAAGGCCAGAAAAGCGCCATCGACGCCAACATCAAAGCCGCGTTCCCCGCGCCTAAAAGCTCCTGACGAGACCCGTTTTCATGACGTATCGAATTAACGAATTCCAGTTTCAGCTGCCCGCCACCGAGCTGCAGGACGCGACCATCAATATCCTCAAGTTTCCGGAGTTGGGGACATCCCTGATCGTCAGCCGCAGCCTGCTCGCCGAGGGTGAAACCCTGCACAGCAACTTCAATGACCAACTCCAGCGCCTGGAAAAACAGGTGCAGGATCTGCGCTACCAACCGGGGGTCGATGTGCGTCTGGGCGCCGCCCAAGAGGTGCAAGGCATCGAGCTGCGCAGCCAGTTCAACAAGGGCAATGACAAGGTTTTCCAGTATCAGCTGGCATTGGTGATACCGGGCACGCGCAAGATGCTCGCCTTGAGTTATGTGAAGGCAGACACGCTTGGGGATGCCGAGGCGGCGCACTGGGCATTGATCAAAAACTCGCTGTCGTTCGACGCTGTTTCCTGATGAGTTGCCTGCATGTCTGACGCGTTATGGGCGGCCCGGATGGGCGATGCACTGACCCACACCTCGATGATGGCGGATATCCTCGGTGGGGTGCTGGAAGTAGCGGCCAACGTGGCGATCACGGCACTGGCGACTGCGGCGGTGGCGGCGGCGATTGGCGTCACCGTCGCCACCGCAGGTATCGGTGGCTGCATCCTCGGCGCAGTGGTGGGCATCGTGGTCGGTATGGCCATGAGCAAGACAGGGGCCGACAAGGGCCTCAGTAAGATGTGCGAGAGTTTCGCCAACGCGCTGTTCCCGCCCGTGGTGGAAGCCACGATTGCGGTGGGTTCGACCGACACTTTCGTCAACAGCATTCCGGCTGCGCGTGCTGCAGGGTCGATCCCCTCGCACGTGGCTCCCGCAGGCACGGAGCTTGAGCAGGCACCGCCTGAGCCCGACCCCGAGCCACAACCCGAGCCTGGCTTCCTGGACATGGCCGAGGGTTTCTTCTCCCAGCTATGGCGGCCCACCGTCGCCACGCCTGCACCGGGCGTGGTACCGGCGCTTACCGACATGGTCCTGTGTGCCCGCCATCCACCGATGCCGCCACAGCTCCTGGCCGAGGGTTCGGACAAGGTCACCATCAATGGGCAACCCGCCGTGCGCAGCGGTGATCGCAGCATGTGCGAGGCGACAGTGGTGTCGTCGGGGCTGATCTCGCCGAATGTCACGATTGGCGGCGGCACGGTGGTGGTGCAGGAGATCCGCAGCGGGAAAACCCCAGGAGTGGGGTTGGCAATTGAAGCATTGATGATGCTTAAAGGAGCCAAGGGCAAGACGCTGAGTAATTTGCCGTGCATGTTGCTCGGCGGGGTGGGTTCATACGCGGTGAGCCAGGCCATCGGGGCGATGACTAACGCGGCTATGGGCTCGATGAACCCAGTACACGCGGCTACAGGCGCCAAGGTCCTGGGAGGCGAGGCAGAGTTGGATTTTGTGCTGCCGGGCGTACTGCCGATTGACTGGCAGAGGTTCTATAACAGTCGTGACGAGCGCCGCAGTGGGATGTTTGGCGCCGGCTGGAGCGTGTCTTACGAAGTCAGCGTCGAGGTCCTGCCGCACCCCGCCGGGGGTGAAGAACTGACTTATACCGATGAACAAGGCCGACAAATACAGCTCGGTTCGGTTGCTTTGGGCAGTGCGATGTTCAGTCCGGGCGAGGGCTTGAGCATTCGCCGGCACCGCAACGGCCAATTGCTGATTGAAAGTGATGACGGACTTTATCGCCTGTTTGACCCAACGCCAGGCACCAGCTCATTACTGCGGCTGAGTCAGTTGGGCGATCGCAATAACAACCGCATTTATCTCGACTATGACGATCTCGGGCGATTGGTACGTCTACGCGACACTTTCGACCTGGTACAGGTGGAGCTGATCCGCGAGCAAGGTCGTGTGAGCCGGATTGAACGCGTGTACAGCGACCTGCCGCGAGAAGTATTGGTCAGTTATGAATACGACTTGGCAGGCGACCTGGCAATCGTGCGCGATGCGACCGGCCAGATTCAAAGACGCTTTGCTTACGACACCGGGCGGCGAATGGCAGAGCACCAACTGCCCACCGGCTTGCGCTGCTTCTACGAGTGGGCATTGATCGCCCAGGCTGAATGGCGCGTTGTCCGGCATTGGACGGATGAGGGCGACGAGTACCAATTCGAATACGACCTGGCCGCAGGCACAACGCGTATTACCGACAACGCGCAACGGGTCAGCACGCGAGTCTGGAACACTCAGCACCAAGTCATTGCCTATACCGACAACCTCGGCAATACCTGGCTATTTGAGTGGAATGACGAACGCCAGTTGCTCAGCGCCACAGACCCCCAGGGGGGGCGCTATGAATATCACTACGACGAATCAGGCAACCTGATTGGAGAAATCGATCCCCTGGGTCGCAAAGAGGCTTCGTCGTGGCTGGCGCATTGGTCGCTGCCGCTGGCTCGAACCGATGCCGCAGGAAACAGCTGGCAGTTTCGCTATGACCCGCGCGGTAACTGCATCAGTGAGACCGATCCCCTTGGCTATGCCACCCGTTATCGTTATGACAGTCGTGGACAAGTCGTCGAAATCATCGACGCCACTGGCAAGCAGAAAAAACTATCCTGGAACAGGCTCGGCCAGTTGATCGAGCACATCGACTGTTCAGGCTACCCGACTCGATTCAGTTACGACCATCGTGGTTATTTGCAAGCCATCATCGATGCACTTGGCGAGCGTACCCAGTTCAGCTATGACGCAAAAGGGCGCCTGCTCAGTACCCAGCTGCCAGACGGCCGAACTGAACACTATTTGCGCAGTATCAGTGGCCAGTTGGTGGGTTATACCGATCCCGCCGGGCACACAACTCACTACCAGCACAACCGCCGGGGCCAGGTTAACCTGCGTACGGATGCCCATGGTCGCCAGGTACAGTTTGGGTATGATCGATTTGGCCGCCTGCAAGCGCTGACCAACCAGAACGGTGAAACATACCGATTCACCTGGGACGCCAGCGACCGGCTGATTGAACAGCAAGACCTGGACGGCAGCGCCAAGCGTTACAGCTACGACCCGCTCGACAGTGTCTGCGTGGTCACCGCCGTACCGGCGCCGCACGGCAACGGCATGGCAGTTGTCCCCTCAACGCCCCTCGACCCGATTGTTCATTATCTTGAGCGGGACGCGATGGGCCGCTTGATCGCCAAGGTGACGGCCGATGGGCGCACCGACTATTCCTATGACCCGCTGGATCGCCTCGTTGCCGTGAGCACTGTCGATGCGCAGGGAAACGCACAGCGCCTGGCTTTCAACTACGACGCGCTGGGTCAATTGCTTGAAGAGCACAGTGTTGCTGGAAGCCTGCAGCATCACTATGACGAGTTGGGCAACCTTATCCAAACGCGCTTACCCGACGGGCGTTGGCTCAACCGTCTGTATTACGGCAGCGGTCACCTTCACCAAATCAACCTCGATGGACGCGTTATCAGCGACTTCGAGCGCGATCGCTTGCATCGAGAAGTGTTGCGTACGCAAGGTCAGCTCAGCACCCGCAGCGAATACGACCGCAATGGTCGCTTGCGAGCTCGTCAATGCAGAAATGAAGGTGTTTCGACGTTACTGGCGCCGACGATGCAAATAGCGTTTGACTACGACCCTGCCGACAATCTGATTGGCAAGCTTGAACAGCTGCCCACTCACCAGCATCGTCAATTACTTCACTACGATGCGACAGCACGCATCATTGCCAACCAAGACAATCTGCAGGGGCAAACCGAAACATTCGCCTACGATGCGGCCGCCAACTTGCTTGATCCGCCGCAGGCGGCGAGCGGGCTGGTGGTACACAACAAACTGCTGACCTATCAGGACAAGCGTTATCGTTACGACGCTTTCGGCCGCCTCGCTGAAAAGCGCAGTGCGAAATGGGGCACTCAGCTTTTTACCTACGACGCTGACCACAGACTGATCGAAGTACGCCATCAAAAGGCTGAGCGAACGACTGTTATAAAAATGACGTATGACCCTTTGGGTCGTCGTATCGCTAAAAGCGAACATGACAGCAACGGCTTCCCGGTGGGGCAAACGCACTTCGTTTGGGACGGGTTGCGCTTATTGCTGGAACGCAAAAATAACCAGAGCAGCCTGTACCTCTACGAAGGTAACGGCTACGAACCCCTGGCACGTGTCGATGGCACTGGCGAACATCAGCGTGTGCGTTACTACCACAATGATTTGAACGGTTTGCCTGAACAGTTGACGGAGGCGGACGGGCATACGCTGTGGCAATCGCGTTACCAGGTATGGGGCAACAGCGTCAGGGAAGTTCGCGAACCCTATTATATCGAGGAGCAGAACCTGCGTTTCCAGGGACAATACCTGGATCGGGAGACGGGCCTGCACTACAACACCTTCCGCTTTTATGATCCGGACGTAGGGCGGTTTACGACGCCCGATCCTATTGGGCTGGCAGGTGGGATTAACCTCTATGAATACGCGCCGAACCCTATCGTCTGGACTGACCCCCTTGGATACAAGGGTTGCAACGTCAAGGCAGGAGACGGCAAGACACACGATATCGTTCTTGAACTGACCAGAAAGCAGTACAAGCAAACGTTCGGTCACATCGCTGATGTCATCAAGGCGCGAGGAAAAAATATATTCACTATCGATCGCCTGGGCGCGGCGGATAACCGCAAAGCCTCTCTGGCCGGTCACCCGTCCGTCAAGGCACTGGATCGGGATGAATTCCCGATGGCGATGTTCAAAGAAGGTGGCAAAGGGGCTAGCGTCAGGTACATCGACCCTAGCGACAACCGAGGCGCAGGCTCCTCGATCGCGCATGCCCTGAGCGGCTATGACGACGGGACCCGAGTAAAAATAGTCGTGAAGTAACCGATTGGAGATTTCCATGCAGATCACAGAAGCACTTGATTCACTCTCTGCTGCCAGCGGCCCATTGGCAGACCGCGTGTCGAAAGTGGCAGCCAAATACAATAAAACCCAGAAGTCACGTATCGAATCGCTGACCCGTCTGGCTTACCTGTTGTACGTCATCAATGAAAAAGACCTGGCCGAGCAGCTCACTGCACCGCTGAGCAAAATCCCTTTTGAAAATAACTATGACTATTGGGTCTGGATCGAGGCGTCACTGGTACTCAACGGCACCCTGGCGAGGGCGCGCGGTGATGAGCCCGTGTACGCTGATGCGCTTGCTCGTGTATTGGCGGCGCTGAACACCGGAAACGAGCTGCAAGTCACGGTGAAGCGCAACACCCATGAACGCTTTGTAAGAGGCGAGACCTTGAGCCTGGACAAAATCCAGGACGCGGAGAACGAGGGCGACTTTGTGACAGAGGGCAATCAACGTGTCACTTACCTGATGAGCCTGTTAAAAATTCAGTTCTTTGATAAACCCGAACATTACCCGCGCGAAAAGATAAAAGCCGATATCGAAGAAAACGTCGCCAGAATCAATGAAATCATTGGCAAGATCGGATTAGAAAAGCTCACGCCATTCAAATGAAGACTCATCAGAAAGCTCCAGATAAAAAGCTGTCTATGACAAGGCGGACGGGGCAGATTGCATTACCGTCTTGTTTAATCCAATAAAAAATGGGCACCCGACCCAGTCGGCGTGCCCATCTTTTTTACCGCCCCGCCTCCCTACGAGACGGTATCGCTATTACGGGTTGACGCTGTCTTTGAGCGACTTGCCCGGCTTGAACGCAACGGTGTTGCTCGCCTTGATCTTCACCGGCTCACCGGTTTGCGGGTTCTTGCCGGTGCGGGCGCCGCGGTGGCGTTGCAGGAAGGTGCCGAAGCCAACCAGGGTGACGCTGTCCTTGCGATGCAGCGCGCCGGTGATTTCTTCGAGTACGGCGTTGAGTACGCGGTTGGCCTGTTCTTTGGTCAGGTCTGCTTTTTCTGCAATAGCGGCTGCGAGTTCTGGTTTACGCATAAGTGAAGCCTCTTTGACGGTTTTTTGTTGTTATGTCCGTGCTGCTCTCTTCTGGAGCAGCGCCCAAGGCGCCGCAGGCTCTACTCTGCGGCAGACGGGAGTGAGGATGGCATGCCCTCGCACGCTCCGCCAGTCTCGCGGCGACCTTTCTGGGCACAAAAACGTGCTTATTCCGACAGAACGACCGGTATTTACGCCAGCAAAGGCGGAAGTTCTTTGTTGAGGGCCAGTTTGTCCATCACGGCGCTGCCGGTCAGGGCATAACCCAGCAGGCGGCCACTGGCGTCGCGGCACAAGGCCTTGATGTCGGCCCCCTGCCCTTCAACGCTCCACACGCCTTCGGTGCCGCGTGGCGGTGGCGACACCACCAGCGGGCAGACCGGCGTCTTGACGGTGACCGGCATCGGGCCGTAGCTGACCGCCGTGGCGTTGCCGGCCAAGGTCTGGGCCAGGGCACGGGCGCAGCTCATCAGTGGCATCACGTAGAGCAGGTTGAGACCGTCGACTTCGGCGCAGTCGCCCAAGGCGTAGATATTGGCGTGGGAGGTCTTGAGGTGGCGGTCGACCATGATCCCGCGATTGATCTGCAAGCCGGCAGCCGCCGCCAGGTCGACGCGCGGACGCAGGCCGATGGCCGAGACCACCAGGTCGCAGTGGATCACTTCACCGTCGGACAGGTGCGCTTCCAGGCCGTCCGCGCTGCGCTGCAGGCGATTGAGCACCGGCCCGAGGTGGAAGCGTGCGCCCTGGCTCTCGAGCCCGGCCTGCACGGCCGCGGCAGCCGCCGGGTGCAGCAGGGTCGGCATGACTTGCTCGCACGGCGCCACCAGGTCGATTTCATAGCCGCCAAGGATCAGGTCGTTGGCGAATTCGCAGCCGATCAACCCGGCGCCAAGCAGCAGCACGCGGCGCTTGCCGGCAGCGGCAGCCCGAAAGCGCGCGTAGTCCTCGAGGTCGTTGATCGGGAACACCAGCTCGCCCGCATCGCCTTCGACCGGCACGCGCACGGTTTCGGCGCCCCAGGCCAGGATCAGGTCGCGATAGGCCACGGCTTCCTCGCCGATCCACAGGCGCTTGTGGCCGGGGTCGATGCCGCTGACGCGGGTGTGAGTGCGCACCTCGGCCTTGAGTTGCTCGGCCATGGCACCCGGTTCGGCCATGCTCAGGCCATCGGCTTCCTTGTTCTTGCCAAAGCCGGTGGAGAGCATGGGCTTGGAGTAGGAGCGGCCGTCATCCGCAGTGATCAGCAGCAACGGGGTCTCGCTGTCGAGCTTGCGAAACTCCCGGGCCACGTTGTAACCGGCCAATCCTGTGCCGATGATCACGACAGGTGCGTTCATTCCTTTCTCCTTGTAGTACGTTTCTTAAATGTTCAGATCAGCCGATTTCGATCATTTCGAAATCCATCTTGCCCACGCCGCAGTCCGGGCACAGCCAATCTTCCGGGACGTCTTCCCAACGGGTGCCAGGCAGAATTCCGTCATCCGGCCAGCCGTCTTTCTCGTCATAGATCAGGCCGCAGACTACACATTGCCACTTCTTCATTACTTGCTTCCTCAGGGTCCAGGCATCTTGGCCGACGGTCGATAGACCAACGTTGCCGTGCGGCTCAGGGCGTTTTGTACTGATCGGGGCCGGCAGATGCAAGCATGATCGACGCAAACGGCGGGTTCCGCCCGGCAAAAGCTCAGGATGCCATGGTAAGCTCGCCGCCTCTTTTGCTGCCAATACTGACTCACTGTGCCGCACTCAACCGCCCTTCCCGATGCTTGCCAATGGCTGACCCAGAGCCTTCTGGTCCCAGCGCCTGCACCCTTGACCCTCGATTGGCTGTTCGACGAAGGCTCACTCACGCGCAGGCTGACGTGGCTGTCCGACGACGGCTTCAGCGTGACACCGCTGTTCGAAGGCTGGCAGCCGCTGCGCGACGATGAATGTGCCGCATTGGGCCTGGCCCCGGCCACGATCGGCTGGGTACGCGAAGTGTATTTGCGCGGACACGGCCAGCCGTGGGTGTTCGCCCGCAGCGTCGCGGCCCGCAGCGCACTGCAGGGCGACGGGCTGCACATGGACGAACTCGGCAGCCGTTCGCTCGGCGAACTGTTGTTCTGCGACCATGCGTTCACCCGCCAGGCCATTGAAGTATGCCGCTACCCTCGCCCATGGCTGCCCACCGCGGACCAGGTCGACGGGCTGTGGGCACGTCGCTCGCGCTTTGATCGCGGGCCGCTGAGCGTGTTGGTGGCGGAAATCTTCCTGCCGAGCTTCTGGCAGGCGCTGCATGATCATCCGGAGAACTGCTGATGTACCAACATCTGCTCAAGTCCCTGAACCGCCTGAACCCCAGGGCCTGGGATTTCATTCAGTTGACGCGCATGGACAAGCCCATCGGCATCTACCTGCTGTTGTGGCCGACGCTGTGGGCGCTGTGGATCGCCGGCAAGGGCTCGCCGTCCTTGGGCAATATCGTGATTTTCGTGTTGGGCGTGGTGCTGACCCGGGCCGGCGGCTGCGTGATCAATGACTGGGCCGACCGCAAGGTCGACGGCCATGTGAAGCGCACCGAGCAACGCCCGCTGGTCAGCGGCAAGATCAGCTCGAAAGAGGCGCTGGTGTTTTTCGCGGTGCTGATGGGCATCAGCTTCCTGCTGGTACTGCTGACCAACGCCACCACCATCCTGCTGTCCCTGGGCGGCCTGGCCTTGGCGGCGAGCTACCCGTTCATGAAGCGCTACACCTATTACCCGCAGGTGGTGCTGGGCGCGGCGTTTTCGTGGGGCATGCCGATGGCGTTCACCGCCGAGACCGGCCACCTGCCGGCCACGGCGTGGCTGCTGTATATCGCCAACCTGCTGTGGACGGTGGGTTACGACACCTATTACGCAATGACGGACCGTGACGACGACTTGAAGATCGGCGTGAAATCCACCGCCATTCTATTTGGCGATGCGGACCGCGTGATCATCCTGACCCTGCAGGGCCTGGCACTGGTGTGCCTGTTGCTCGCCGGCGCAAGGTTTGAGCTGGGTGGCTGGTTCCACTTGGGATTGTTGGCGGCAGCGGGCTGTTTTGCCTGGGAGTTCTGGTACACCCGCGACAGGGACCGCCTCAAATGCTTCAAGGCGTTCTTGCACAACCACTGGGCCGGGTTGGCGATATTTGTCGGGATTGTGGCGGATTACGCATTGCGGTGAGCCGGGCTGTCAGGGCGATGGGGCTTGATGTGGCGAGCGGGCTTGCCCCGCGTTGGGGCGCGAAGCACCCCCAAAACCTGGCGACGCGTTATTTCTGAAATACCGCAGTAGTTTCTACTGGGGCCGCTTCGCGCCCCAACGCGGGGCAAGCCCGCTCACCACAACAGGCCCGCCCGCGACAGGATTACCTTACGGCTTGATGATGTGCCATGCACCGCCCTTGCCATCACCGGTCTTGTCACCGGCCTTTTTGTCATCCTTGTAGGTGTACACCGGCTTGCCTTTGTAGGCCCATTGGCTGGTCTGGTCGTCACGGGTGATGACCGTCCAATCACCAGTCGACTTGTCGGTGGAATCCGCCTTCAGCGGCGGCCAGTTGGTCGCGCATTGATCCTTGCACACGGATTTGCCGTCGGCATCCTTGTCGAAGGTGTAGAGGGTCAAGCCCTTGTGGTCGACAAGCATCCCGTCTTTAGTCATCGCCGGCTCCGCCGCGAATGCCAGGGTCGGCAGCGTCAACGCCGCCGTGACCAGCAGGGCTTTCCAGGAAATTGTGCTGTAAGTCATCGGAACCTTCCTTTTCTGGTTGTAAGGATTCGGACCCAAAGCGTAGTCCAGAGAGGCGCGAATTGCCCAAGCGACTAAATTACTGTCACACGACTGCAATAATTCCGTTATCTAATGCGGCGCAAGACAGTTAAATGACAAGAGGATTTTAGGCATGGTTGGCAGGAGCATTCTGATCGTTGACGACGAAGCGCCCATTCGCGAGATGATCGCCGTTGCGTTGGAAATGGCCGGCTATGACTGCCTGGAGGCGGAGAACTCCCAGCAGGCCCATGCCATTATCGTCGACCGCAAGCCGGACCTGATCCTGCTGGACTGGATGCTGCCCGGCACCTCCGGTATCGAACTGGCCCGCCGCCTCAAGCGCGATGAGCTGACCGGGGACATCCCGATCATCATGCTCACGGCCAAGGGCGAGGAAGACAACAAGATCCAGGGCCTGGAAGTCGGCGCCGACGACTACATCACCAAGCCGTTTTCCCCCCGCGAACTGGTCGCTCGCCTCAAAGCCGTACTGCGGCGCGCCGGTCCTACCGATGGCGAAGCGCCAATCGAAGTCGGCGGCCTGCTGCTGGACCCGATCAGCCACCGCGTGACCATCGACGGCAAGCCAGCCGAGATGGGTCCGACTGAATACCGCCTGCTGCAATTCTTCATGACCCACCAGGAGCGTGCCTACACCCGTGGCCAGTTGCTCGACCAGGTGTGGGGCGGCAACGTGTATGTCGAAGAGCGCACTGTGGACGTGCATATCCGCCGCCTGCGCAAAGCCTTGGGCGATGCCTACGAGAATCTGGTACAAACCGTGCGCGGCACCGGTTATCGGTTTTCCACCAAGGGTTGAAAGCAGCTGCAAGCTCTCAGCTACAAGCGGCAAGTAGAAGCTGATCTGCTCTGACTTGAAGCTTGCAGCTTGAAACTTTTCACTGTGCGAAGGACCGATTGTGAACCAAAACTGGCATGGCACCCTGATCCGTCACATGCTTTTGCTGATCACCGGCTGCCTGTTGGTGGGCCTGGTGAGTGGTTATTACGGCTGGAGCCTGGCAGTCGGCATTGCCTTGTACCTGGGCTGGACCCTCAAGCAATTGCTGCGCCTGCATGAATGGCTGCGCCAGCACAAACCCGACGAAGCGCCACCCGACGGCTACGGCTTGTGGGGCGAGGTGTTCGACAGCATCTACCACCTGCAACGCCGCGACCAACGGGTGCGCGGGCGCCTGCAAGCGGTGATCGACCGGGTGCAGGAGTCCACCGCCGCGCTCAAAGACGCGGTGATCATGCTCGACAGCGACGGCAACCTGGAATGGTGGAACCGCGCCGCCGAAACCCTGCTGGGCCTCAAGACGCCCCAGGACAGCGGCCAGCCGGTGACCAACCTGGTGCGTCACCCGCGCTTCAAGGAGTACTTCGAGCAGGAAAACTACGAAGAAGCCCTGGAAATCCCCTCGCCCACCAATGACCGCGTACGGATCCAGTTGTACCTGACGCGCTACGGCAACAACGAGCACTTGATGCTGGTGCGCGACGTGACGCGTATCCATCAGTTGGAACAGATGCGCAAAGACTTCGTCGCCAACGTCTCTCACGAACTGCGCACGCCCTTGACGGTGATCTGCGGGTACCTGGAGACGCTGCTGGACAACGTCGACGAGATCAACCCGCGCTGGAGCCGTGCCCTGCAGCAGATGCAGCAGCAGGGTTCACGCATGCAGACGCTGCTCAACGACCTGCTGTTGCTGGCCAAGCTCGAAGCCACCGACTACCCCTCGGATAACCATCCGGTGGCCGTGCAGAGCCTGTTGCAGACCATCAAGAATGACGCCCAGGCGCTCTCCGGCCAACGCGGGCAACAGATCACCCTGGAGGCCGACCCGGCCGTGCTGCTCAAGGGCAGCGAAGGCGAATTGCGCAGCGCGTTTTCCAACCTGGTGTTCAACGCCGTGAAGTACACCCAGGACAAGGGCAATATCCGCATCCGCTGGTGGGCCGACGAGCACGGCGCGCACTTGAGCGTGCAGGACTCCGGCATCGGCATCGACGCCAAGCACCTGCCGCGCCTGACCGAACGTTTCTACCGCGTCGACTCCAGCCGCAACTCCAACACCGGCGGCACCGGGCTTGGCCTGGCGATCGTCAAGCACGTGCTGCTGCGCCACCGCGCGCGCCTGGAAATCAGTAGCGTGCTGGGCCATGGCAGTACGTTCACCTGCCATTTTCCGCCGGCGCAGGTAACCCGTTCGCGGGGGGTTGGAACAGATGAGTAACTTGAAATCGACACCCCCCTAAATGTGGGAGCGGGCTTGCTCGCGAATGCGGTCGGTCAGCGACACATGGGTTGACTGACCCACTGCATTCGCGAGCAAGCCCGCCCCCACGTTGGATTTGTGTTGTTGTGGAGAGGGCATTCCAAGTCCTGCCGGGCAGTGGGCACTAGGCAAGCGCCCCGTCAGCCGCTACATTGGCCGACTTGCGCCTGTCTTTCAGGCCCACCTGCCACCCCTAATTGAACACACGGAACCTGCAAAACCCCATCATGGACCCTTCCCCTGGTATCACCCTCGCTACACTCTTCGCCGACTTCGGCATGATTCTTTTTGCACTGATCCTGGTACTGCTCAACGGTTTCTTCGTTGCGGCGGAGTTTGCCATGGTCAAACTGCGCGCCACCCGGGTCGAGGCCATCGCCCACAAGAACGGCTGGCGCGGGCAGATCCTGCGCACCGTGCACAGCCAGCTCGACGCCTACCTGTCGGCCTGCCAGCTGGGTATCACCCTCGCCTCCCTGGGCCTGGGCTGGGTCGGTGAGCCGGCCTTTGCACACATCCTCGAGCCGCTGCTGGGCGCCGTGGGCGTCGAGTCGCCGGAAGTGATCAAGGGCGTGTCGTTCTTTGCTGCGTTCTTCGTGATTTCCTACCTGCACATCGTGGTCGGTGAGCTGGCGCCCAAGTCCTGGGCGATTCGCAAGCCCGAGCTGCTGTCGCTGTGGACGGCAGTGCCGCTGTACCTGTTCTACTGGGCCATGTACCCGGCCATCTACTTGCTCAACGCCAGCGCCAACGCCATCCTGCGCATCGCCGGCCAAGGCGAGCCCGGCCCGCATCACGAACACCATTACAGCCGCGAAGAACTCAAGCTGATCCTGCACTCCAGCCGTGGCCAGGACCCGAGCGACCAAGGCATGCGCGTGCTGGCCTCGGCCGTGGAAATGGGCGAACTGGAAGTGGTCGACTGGGCCAACTCCCGGGAAGACCTCGTCACCCTGGACTTCAACGCGCCGTTGAAGGAAATCCTCGCGCTGTTCCGCCGCCACAAATTCAGCCGCTACCCGGTGTATGACGCGGTGCGCAACGAGTTCGTGGGCCTGCTGCACATCAAGGACCTGCTGCTCGAACTGGCAGCCTTGGACCACATTCCCGAATCGTTCAATCTGGCCGAGTTGACTCGTCCGCTGGAGCGTGTGTCGCGGCACATGCCGCTGTCGCAACTGCTGGAGCAGTTCCGCAAAGGCGGCGCGCACTTCGCCCTGGTCGAAGAAGCCGATGGCAAGATCATCGGCTACCTGACCATGGAGGACGTGCTTGAGGTGCTGGTCGGCGATATCCAGGACGAACACCGCAAGGCCGAGCGCGGCATCCTCGCCTACCAGCCCGGCAAACTGCTGGTGCGTGGCGACACGCCGTTGTTCAAGGTCGAGCGCCTGCTGGGTGTCGACCTCGACCACATCGAAGCCGAAACCCTCGCCGGGCTGATCTACGACACCCTCAAGCGGGTGCCGGAAGAGGAAGAAGTGCTGGAGGTTGAAGGCCTGCGGATCATCATCAAGAAGATGAAAGGGCCGAAGATCGTCTTGGCCAAAGTCCTGCTGCTGGACTGAGCCCCCCCAAACCCCTGTAGGAGCCCGGCTCCTACAGTCCCGCTGCGAAGTTGGGCAATGTACCGACGGGCTGGTTGAACTCATACGGGATCGACACCAGCCCGGCCTCGGTGCCCTGCTGCACCACGAAGTGCAGATGCGGGCCGCTGCTGTTGCCGGTATTGCCCGACAGCGCCAGCAGGCTTCCCACCGCGACACGCTGCCCCACCCGCACGCTGACCGACCCTTGCTTGAGGTGCAGGTACACGCCCTGGGTGCCGTCATCGTGCTGCACGCGCACGAAATTGCCGGACGCATCGTTACCGCGCCCGATCTGGCTGTTCTCGGTCTTCACTACCGTACCGCTGCGCGCCGCAATGATTGGCGTGCCTTCGGGCATGGCGATGTCCATGGCGTAGCGGCTCTTGGCGTCGGTGTGGCTGAAGCTGCCGTTGGGGCCTTGGGTCAGGCGGAACGGACCGCCACGCCAGGGCAAGGGGTAGCGGTAGGCTGGTCGTGGGTTAACTGCGCGTGGCCTTTGCAACAGTGGCCGTCGCACAGGCTCGACCCTGCGTTCCTGGATCACGAACGCCTGGGACCCCGGTGTATGTCGATCGCTGAAAAACACCGCGCCATTGGCATCGGTGGATTGATAGAGGGTCATGGCCAGGGTCGAGGTGGCGACCGTGGCCAGCATGCAGAACAGCAATAGGCGAAGGAGCATGACGCGAACCTGCCAGGATGACTGAACGGCAGGCTAACAAGGCTTGATGACAGCTTTAGGCGGCAGTCCGTTGAAACCGATACCCACGTTTATCCGGGCCGCCGCCGACAAATTGACCCGCGCATCCAGAGACAGTTTGTCGATCTTGCCAGTGAGGACGTGGTTAAGACGGGGCTGGCTGATCCGAAGTCTTAGTACAGCCTGCAAGAGATCCAACTGAAAACCGGCTGCCCGTCGGGCATCGAGCGCGAATCAGACAACCGGTCGACTCCCGTATTCAGGGGGTCACGCACCCGGCACGAAGTGCTTCTGCGCGGTGCCGCGGGCGATCAGGCGGGAGATGTAATCGAGCTTCTGCGCGTCCTGGTCGATAAACCGGAAGGTCAGTTGCAGCCAGTCGCTATCAGGCTTGGGTTCGAAGGCGACGACGGCGTGCAGGTAGCCATTGAGGCGGGCGATTTCAGCGTTGTCGCCTTGCTCAAGGTCGAGCACGGCACTTTCCAACACCTGCGGCAGCACTTCACCGCGACGCACCACCAGCAGCGCTTCCTTGATGCTCAGCGCCTTGATTACACATTGCTGGTTGCCACTGGACAGGCGCAATTGGCCCTGGCCACGACCACCCGCCGGCGAGGCGGCAGGCGCTTGCACCGGTGGGCTGTTGAGCAGGCCTTTGCTGGGCGCCGGGGCAGCCGCTGCAACCGGGGCCGCGCGCACGGCTTCGGGCTTGCCGCCGGTCAGGGCGCTGAGGGAGTCGTTGCCAAAGGCCGAGTTCATCTTGGTCGGCGCACTGGCGATCAGTGCGTCGAGACGCCCGATCTTGTGCAGGGCCTGCTTGACCTTGTTCAGCAACTGCTCGTTGGTGAACGGTTTGCTGACATAGCCGGAAACCCCGGCCTGGATGGCCTGGACCACGTTTTCCTTGTCTCCGCGGCTGGTCACCATCACGAACGGCATGGCCTTGAGGTGCGCTTGCTCACGGCACCAGGTCAGTAGCTCAAGCCCGGACATCTCGGGCATTTCCCAGTCGCACAGCACCAGGTCGAAGGTCTCGCGCATCAGGATGGCCTGGGCCTTTTTGCCGTTCACCGCATCTTCGATCTTGATCCCGGGGAAGTAGTTGCGCAGGCACTTCTTCACCAGGTCGCGAATAAACGAGGCGTCATCCACCACCAATACACTGACTTTACTCATCGACCCTATTTCCTATAAAAACCGCGGCACGCAGAACGCCTGACTGATGGCATTTTGCCAAAACTCTGTAGTCACGGCGGGACTTTCTTTGACCCGACGCGCAAAAAATCCAGCTGCCACAAACAAAAACGCCCGGCCAAGGGCCGGGCGTTAATTTCTCGGGCAACCTTACTTATCGTCAGTTTCGCCCGGAACATTAGGGATTAGATCGGCTGACCCTTCAACTTCAGCCTTCATGCGCTTGAGGCCCATGTGCCGCACGTCGGTCCCGCGAACCAGGTAAATCACCAGCTCAGAGATATTGCGCGCGTGGTCGCCGATGCGCTCCAGCGAACGCAGGACCCAGATGATGCTCAAGACCCGCGAGATAGAGCGTGGGTCTTCCATCATGTAGGTGGCCAGCTCGCGCAGCGCGGTCTTGTATTCGCGGTCGATGATCTTGTCGTACTGGGCCACCGACAACGCCAGCTCGGCGTCGAAGCGGGCGAATGCGTCGAGGGCATCGCGCACCATGTTGCGCACCTGGTCGCCAATGTGGCGCACTTCCACGTAGCCGCGTGGCGCTTCGCCTTCTTCGCACAGCTGGATAGCGCGACGGGCGATCTTGGTGGCTTCGTCGCCGATGCGCTCCAGGTCGATCACCGACTTGGAAATGCTGATGATCAAACGCAGGTCGGACGCCGCCGGCTGGCGACGGGCCAGAATGCGCAGGCATTCTTCGTCGATGTTGCGTTCCATCTGGTTGATCTGGTCGTCGATCTCGCGCACTTGCTGGGCCAGGCCCGAGTCAGCCTCGATCAGCGCGGTGACTGCGTCGTTGACTTGCTTCTCCACCAGCCCGCCCATCGCCAGGAGGTGGCTGCGCACTTCCTCAAGCTCGGCGTTGAACTGCGCGGAGATGTGGTGGGTAAGGCCTTCTTTGCTAATCATGCGTTTGCTCCGCAAAAGCTGTAAGCCGCAAGCTACAAGCTGCAAGCTGATGTGTGTCGTTCCATTGAGCTGCTTTTACTTGCCGCTTGAAACCTGCGGCTTGCAACTGCCGCTACTAGCCATAACGACCGGTAATGTAGTCTTCGGTCTGCTTTTTCGCCGGATTGGTGAACAGCGTATCGGTGTCGCCGAATTCCACCAGCTTGCCCATGTACATGAACGCGGTGTAGTCGGAAACGCGCGCCGCCTGTTGCATGTTGTGGGTCACGATGACGATGGTGAACTTGGACTTGAGCTCGTAGATCAGCTCTTCGACTTTCAGCGTCGAAATCGGGTCGAGTGCCGAGCACGGCTCGTCGAGCAACAGCACTTCCGGCTCCACCGCGATGGTACGGGCGATCACCAGGCGCTGCTGCTGACCACCGGACAAGCCGAGTGCCGAGTCGTGCAGGCGGTCCTTGACCTCGTCCCACAACGCCGCGCCCTTGAGGGCCCACTCAACCGCTTCGTCGAGGATGCGCTTCTTGTTGATGCCCTGGATGCGCAGGCCGTAGACCACGTTTTCGTAGATGGTCTTGGGGAACGGGTTGGGCTTCTGGAACACCATGCCCACCCGGCGACGCAGCTCGGCCACGTCTTCGCCCTTGCGGTAGATGTTAGTGCCGTAGAGGTTGATGGCGCCGTCCACGCGGCAACCGTCGACCAGGTCGTTCATGCGGTTGAAGGTGCGCAGCAACGTCGACTTGCCGCAGCCCGAGGGGCCGATGAAGGCCGTCACGCGCTGCTTGGGGATGTTCATGCTGACGTCGAACAGCGCCTGCTTTTCACCGTAGTACAGGCTCAGGCCCGGCACTTCAATGGCCACGGTTTCCTGGGCCAGGTTCAGGCCCTGCTTGTCGCGACCCAGGGCAGACATGTTGATGCCGTGGGAATGGGTGTCGTGTTGCATGGTCTCACTCCGTTCGTAGCTGCCAGCTTCTAGCTGCAAGCTGCAAGATTTGGGCAAAAGCGGCTCGTAGCTTGCCGCTTGTGGCTAATAGCTTTAGCTGTCCAACGCTTTGTATTTTTCGCGCAGGTGGTTGCGAATCCACACCGCCGACAAGTTGAGCGTGGCAATCACCAGCACCAGCAGCAAGGCGGTGGCGTACACCAGCGGCCGCGCGGCTTCGACGTTGGGGCTCTGGAAGCCGACGTCATAAATATGGAAGCCCAAGTGCATGATCTTCTGGTCCAGGTGCAGGTAGGGGTAGTTGCCATCCAGCGGCAGCGACGGCGCCAGTTTCACCACGCCCACCAGCATCAGCGGCGCCACTTCACCGGCGGCACGGGCCACGGCGAGGATCATGCCGGTCATCATCGCCGGGCTGGCCATCGGCAGTACGATCTTCCACAGCGTTTCCGCCTTGGTCGCGCCGAGAGCCAGGGACCCTTCGCGCACAGTGCGAGGAATCCGCGCCAGGCCCTCTTCGGTGGCCACGATCACCACCGGCACCGCCAGCAGCGCCAGGGTCAGCGAGGCCCACAGCAGGCCCGGCGTACCGAAGGTCGGGGCCGGCAGGGCTTCGGCGAAGAACAGACGGTCAACCGAGCCACCCAGTACATACACGAAGAAGCCCAGGCCGAACACGCCGTAGACGATGGCCGGTACGCCGGCCAGGTTGTTCACGGCGATCCGGATAACGCGGGTCAGGGTGTTCTGCTTGGCGTATTCACGCAGGTACACGGCTGCCAGCACGCCGAACGGGGTGACGATCATTGCCATGATCAGGGTCATCATCACGGTGCCGAAGATAGCCGGGAAAATCCCGCCCTCGGTGTTGGCTTCCCGTGGGTCATCGCTGAGGAATTCCCAGACCTTGCTGAAGTAGAAGCCGATCTTGGTCAGTGTACCCATGGCGTTCGGCTGGTAGGCGTGAACGACTTTGCCGATGCCGATTTCGACTTCCTTGCCGTTCGCATCACGCGCCGTCAGGGCATCGCGATTGAACTGGGCGTGCAGGTCGGCCAGGCGTGCTTCGATGTCCTGGTAACGGGCATTCAGCTCGGCGCGACCGGAGTCCATGTCGGCCTGGGCGGCGGCGTCGAGCTTGCCTTCCAGTTCCAGTTTGCGGCCATGCAGGCGGATGCGTTCAAGCCCGGCGTTGATCGCGCCGATGTCAGATTTTTCGAGTGTCTTGAGCTGGGCAGCGAGCTTGTTGACGCGGTCGACCCGCGCCTGCAGCTCCGGCCACGCGGCGTCGCCTTCGGCGATGACCTTGCCATCCTGCTTGACGTTGACCAGGGTGCCGTAGAAGTTGCCCCACTCACGACGCTCGATGGTCATCAAGTTCGCCGGCGTGGTCTGGTCCTTGAGCCACTCGCCGACAATCCAGGTGAAGTCATTGCCGTTCAGGTCGCGGTTGCCGACCTTGATCAGCTCGCGGGTCATGAATTCCGGACCCGCATCCGGCACCGGCAGGCCCGCGCTTTTCAGGCGCTCGCGCGGCACTTCTTCTTTCTGCACCACTTCGCCGATGACGATATGGTTGGCCTGGCCCGGCACGTCGTAGTTGGCCTGGATCAGGTCGGCCGGCCAGAAGTGGCCCAAGCCACGCACTGCAATCACGGCCAGCAAACCAATGGTCATGATGACCGCGATGGACACTGCGCCACCGCTGATCCAGACGCCGGGGGCGCCGCTCTTGAACCATCCATTCAGGGAGTTCTGTTTCACAGACTTCTACCTTTCTTAAAGCGACGAGTATTTCTTGCGCAGACGCTGACGAATCAGCTCGGCGAGGGTGTTCATGACGAACGTGAACAACAGCAGCACCAGCGCCGAGAGGAACAGCACGCGGTAATGACTGCCGCCGACTTCCGACTCGGGCATCTCCACCGCGACGTTGGCCGCGAGTGTGCGCAGGCCTTCGAACAGGTTCATCTCCATCACCGGCGTGTTACCGGTGGCCATCAGCACGATCATGGTCTCGCCGACGGCGCGGCCCATGCCGATCATCAGGGCCGAGAAGATGCCCGGGCTGGCGGTCAGGATCACCACGCGGGTCATGGTCTGCCACGGCGTGGCACCCAGGGCCAGCGAGCCCAGGGTCAGGCCGCGTGGCACGCTGAACACGGCGTCTTCGGCGATCGAGTAGATGTTCGGAATCACCGCAAAGCCCATGGCCAGGCCGACCACCAGGGCGTTGCGCTGGTCGTAGGTGATGCCCAGGTCGTGGGAGATCCACATGCGCATGTCGCCGCCGAAGAACCAGGTCTCCAGGTACGGGCTCATGTACAGCGAGAGCCAGCCCACAAACAGGATCACCGGGATCAGGATCGCGCTTTCCCAGCCGTCCGGCACCCGCAGGCGCAGCGACTCAGGCAGGCGGCTGAAGACAAAACCGGCCACCAGGATGCCAATCGGCAGCAGCATCAGCAGGCTGAAAATCCCCGGCAGGTGGCCTTCCACATACGGCGCCAGGAACAGGCCGGCGAAGAAGCCGAGGATCACCGTCGGCATCGCTTCCATCAGCTCGATCACCGGCTTGACCTTGCGGCGCAGGCTCGGGGCCATGAAGTAGGCGGTGTAGATCGCGGCGGCAACCGCCAGTGGCGCGGCCAGGAGCATCGCGTAGAACGCCGCCTTCAGGGTGCCGAAGGTCAGCGGCGCAAGGCTCATCTTGGGTTCGAAATCGGTGTTGGCGGCGGTCGATTGCCAAACGTATTTAGGCTCGTCGTAGTTTTCGTACCAGACCTTGCTCCACAACGCGCTCCAGGACACTTCCGGGTGCGGGTTGTCCAGCACCAGCGGCTGCAACTTGCCGCCGGCTTCGACGATCACGCGGTTGGCGCGTGGCGACATGCCGAACACGCCCTGGCCGTCGACCACCGGGTCCACCAGCAAGGTGCGGTGCGCGGTGCTGTGGAACACGCCGAATTTGCCGGACGCATCCAGGGCGGTGAAGCCTTTGCGACGTTGTTCGGCGGTAATCTCGACGATAGGCGCCGTGCCCATCTGGAACGTGCGGATCTGCTTGAAGCGCTGCTCGCCATCCGGGTCACGGGCCATGAACCACTGGGCCAGGCCGCCCTTGGAGTTACCGATGATCAGCGAGATGCCGCCCACCAACTGGGTGCTGGCGGTAATTTCGGCAGTGCCATCTTCCGACAATTTGTAGCGCCCGTTGAGGCTGTTGTCGCGCAGGCTGAAGACATCCGCAAGCGCGCGACCGTTGATCACGTACAGCCACTGCTGGCGCGGATCGATGAAAATCGCCTTCACCGGCTCGGTCATCTGCGGCAGCTCGATGCGCTTCTGCTCGCTGGTGACTTCGCCGGTCATCATGTTTTCTTCACGGCTCAGGGTCAGCACGTTCAAGTGCGAACCGGCGGAGCCTGCAACGACCAGGGAGGAGTCGGTGGCGTTGAGGGCCACATGCTCCAGCGCGCGACCGGCGTCGTCCAGCACGATCGGGTTTTCGCCGTAAGGGTATTCAATCGCCGGGGTGATGGTTTTCTTGCCGTCCGGGTAGGACACCTTATAAGTGTGGCGGAATACCAGGGACTGGCCATTGGACAAACCGAGGATCACCAGCGGGCTGCCGGGCTGGTCTTCACCGATGGAGGCAACACGGGTGCCGGCGGGCAGTGGCAGGTCGACACGCTTGAGCTCGGCACCGGTCTCGACGTTGAAGAACAGCGCCTGGCCCTTGTCGGAAACCCGCATGGCGACTTGGTTCTGTTCTTCCAGGGAGATCATCAGCGGCTTGCCGGCGTCCTGGATCCAGGCCGGGGTCAGGGCGTCTTCCTTGGTCAGCGAGGCGCCCTGGAACAGTGGCGCGACGACATAGGCCAGAAAGAAGAAGATCAGGGTAATGGCGCCGAGGACGGCGAGGCCGCCTACCAGCACGTACCAACGGGTCAGGCGATCCTTGAGGGCGCGGATGCGGCGCTTGCGTTGCAGCTCAGGCGTATTGAAATCAATGCGCTTGGGAGGGGAAGTCGTCGTCATGGTGGAATTGGCCAGATCATTCATGCGCACACCCTAGCGATCCTGTATGACAGAAAGATGACAGTGCAGTGACGCAACAAATCCGCCGCGAAGCAAAGCTGGCAGCGGACTAGAAAATTCGGATGCGGAGCCGGCAGGCCGGCCCCGCAGAGGCAATCAGTTGCCTTCTTTCAGACCCAGGTCAGCCAGGGCCTTGGCGGCAACTTTGGCTGGCAGTGGGATGTAGCCGTCTTTCACTACAACTTCCTGGCCCTGTTTGGACAGAACCAGCTTCACGAACTCGGCTTCCAGCGGGGCCAGAGGCTTGTTCGGGGCTTTGTTGACGTAAACGTAGAGGAAACGCGACAGCGGGTATTTGCCGTTCAGCGCGTTTTCTTCGCTGTCTTCGATGTAGTCAGTGCTGCCTTTCTTGGCCAGGGCCACGGTCTTCACGCTGGCGGTCTTGTAGCCGATGCCCGAGTAACCGATGCCGTTCAGCGATGAGCTGATCGACTGCACGACCGAAGCCGAGCCAGGCTGTTCGTTCACGTTTGGCTTGTAGTCGCCTTTGCACAGGGCTTCTTCCTTGAAGTAGCCGTAGGTGCCGGATACCGAGTTACGACCGAACAATTGCACTGGCTTGTTGGCCAGGTCGCCGGTCACACCCAGGTCACCCCAGGTTTTCACGTCGGCTTTGCCACCGCACAGACGCGTCGAGGAGAAAATCGCATCGACTTGTTCCATGGTCAGGTGCTGGATCGGGTTGTCCTTGTGCACGAATACCGCCAGGGCATCCACGGCAACCGGGATTGCGGTTGGCTTGTAGCCGTACTTCTGCTCGAAGGCCGCCAGTTCGGTGTCCTTCATCTTGCGGCTCATCGGGCCCAGGTTGGAGGTGCCTTCAGTCAGCGCAGGTGGCGCAGTGGCGGAGCCGGCAGCTTGAATCTGGATGTTGACGTTCGGGTATTCCTTTTTGTAGGACTCAGCCCACAAAGTCATCAGGTTCGCCAGAGTGTCGGAACCAACGCTGGACAAGTTGCCCGATACGCCAGTGGTCTTGGCGTAAGCCGGAATTGCCGGGTCAACACCAGCGGCCACCGCGTGGGCGGTCGCAACGCCAGCAGCGACAAAAGTCATTGCCGCCATCAAACGCTTCAGTTTCATGCCTTGCTCCTAGCAGATAGGGATAGTTGGATCGGGGCCAAGTATCGAGAGGCCGTGTGAACACTCTATGTCTGCAATGTGACAATTAGATGAAAGGCCACTATCGAGAGGAGCGCAGGCTACGAGGGCAGAAACATTGAATTGTGACGAGAGGGCTGGCTCCCGCGGGACTGCGCAGCAGTGCCTTTTTCAGGGCCGCTGCGCGAGCCAGCTTCCTCGCCACACTGGGTGATCGGGCGGGTCTTAGCGCCCGCGCTTCCACAGGAACCCACCCACGACCATCCCCATCACGCACAGGACAGCAACGTAGTAGGCCGGGCCCATCGGGCTTTCCTTCATCAGCAGCGACACGGCCAGCGGCGTCAGGCCGCCGAATATGGCGTAGGCGACGTTATAGGAGAACGACAACCCACTGAAACGCACCACCGGCGGGAAAGCCTTGACCATGACATACGGCACCACGCCGATGGTGCCGACGAACAAACCGGTCAAGGCGTACAGCGGGAACAGCCAGTCGGGGTGGGCGATGAGGCTGTGGTACAGCGTCCAGGAGGTCGCCAGCAGCAGGGCACAACCGAAGATCAACACACGCCCGGCGCCGAAACGGTCGGCCAGCGCGCCGGAGGCGATGCAGCCCAGGCTCAATGTGACGATCGCCAGGCTGTTGGCCTGCAGCGCCACGGTCGCGCTGAAGTGGTAGACGGTCTGCAACACGGTCGGGGTCATCAGGATAACCACGACGATGCCGGCCGAGAGCAGCCAGGTCAGCAGCATCGACAACACGATGGCACTGCGGTGATCACGCAGCACGGCGCGCAACGGCAGCTCGGCGGCCAGGGTCTTGCGTTGCTGCATCTCGGCGAAGATCGGCGTTTCATGCAGCCAGCGGCGCAGGTACACCGACAGCAGGCCGAACACACCGCCGAGCAGGAACGGGATGCGCCAGGCGTAATCCGAGACCTGCTCCGGGCTATAGATAGTGTTGATTGCGGTGGCCACCAGCGAGCCCAGCAGGATCCCGGCGGTCAGGCCGCTGGTCAGGGTGCCGCAGGCGTAGCCGATATGGCGCGGTGGCACGTGCTCGGAAACGAACACCCAGGCGCCCGGTACTTCGCCGCCAATCGCTGCGCCCTGGATGACGCGCATCAGCAGCAACAGGATCGGCGCCCACAGGCCGATCTGCGCGTACGTCGGCAGCAGCCCCATGATCAGGGTCGGCACAGCCATCATGAAGATGCTCAGGGTGAACATCTTCTTGCGGCCCAGCAGGTCACCGAAGTGCGCCATGATGATGCCGCCCAACGGGCGCGCCAGGTAGCCGGCGGCGAAGATGCCAAAGGTCTGCATCATGCGCAGCCATTCGGGCATGTCCACGGGGAAGAACAGTTTTCCGACCACGGTGGCGAAAAACACGAAAATAATGAAATCATAAAATTCCAGCGCCCCGCCCAAGGCAGACAGCGACAGGGTTTTGTAGTCGTTGCGGGTCAGCGGGCGCGAAGGTTGCGCACTGCTTGCGGGCACGGAGGACATGGCAAGGCTTCTCTTATTAGTCAGGACGGCAGATCCGGGGTGCTGGCTGCGCCAGGGCGGGTTCGGCAAGATAGCAAATCGCTTGGAAAAGCACAGCGGTGAGCTGATAACAGTTCCAGTGGGCAAATTATCCCCGGTGACCGCACATTAACCGCAATCAGAAGCACAGTTGCCGGAAAAAGCCGCGATACAGCCGCGAATTGCCGACCAAATGAGTGCCCAGAGGTCGTCGTGGCGCATGTGTCTCGATATACTCGGCCCTTGCAAGCGCAGAACCCCAGTCTTGAGGGGCTGCTGTGCCAAAACGTCGTTGGGTGCCATCCAGCCGATTTGGCAGAGTTTCCCTTTTAGTACGCCTTACGAGAAACGCATCACGCGGTGTATGTTGGTGCTGAAACGTTTTTCCAGAAGACGGCTATCCACTTGAAATACCCATGAAGCGTCACGGGTCAGAGGCACCCTCGGCATGATCGAACTCGAACAAGAAGATCCTATCCCGCAAGGCGATCTCGCCTTGCAAATCACCGCCCTCCCGCGTGAAACCAACGGTTTCGGCGACATCTTCGGCGGATGGCTGGTCGCGCAGATGGACCTGGCGGGTACCGCCATGGCCAGCAAGGTCGCGGGTGGCCGCGTGGCCACCGTGGCGATTGATCGCATGGCGTTCCTGGTCCCGGTGGCGGTGGGCGCGCAGCTTTCCTTCTATACCCAGGCCCTGGAAATCGGCCGCAGCTCGATCCAGATGATGGTCGAAGTGTGGAGCGATGACCCGCTGTCCAGCGAATGGCGCAAGGTCACCGAGGCGGTGTTCGTGTTCGTCGCCATCGATGGCAGCGGCCGCACGCGTTCGGTCCCGTCGCGCGCGCGTTAAACCTCATCGGGTTTTGACGGTCAATTGCCCCATTGCCTGCCATAAAGAGTGCTGTGTATGCCTACGCCCCACGTTGAAACCGTGAAAATCGACGAGCTGGATTGCTGGCACATTCGCCACAACGGCGCCGAACTGAAAGTCGCCCGACAAGGCGCGCACATCTTCAGTTACCAACGCGCAGGCGAGCAGCCGCTGATCTGGCCGAATCCTGAGGCGGTGTTCAAGCAAGGCAAAGGCATTCGCACCGGCGTTCCGGTGTGCTGGCCATGGTTTGGCGTGTTTGACCGCAATCCGCAAAGCGTCAAGGCAATGCGCCAGAGTGACCAGCCCGCCGGCGCCCACGGTTTTGTGCGCACCGCCCTGTGGGAACTGGCCGCGACGGAACTCGAAGGCGAAACGCTGCGGGTCGACCTGGTGTTGCCGGTGCCTGCGGGAGGCTTCCCCGGCTGGCCGCATCAGGTCGACCTGAAACTGAGCCTGCGGCTGGACGACCAACTGCATATCCACCTGACCAGCCACAACCGCGGCACTGATACCGTGACGCTCAGCCAGGCGCTGCACACCTACTTCGCCGTGAGCGATGTGCGCAACGTGCAGGTCGAGGGCCTGGACGGGCTGGCGTACATCGATACCGCCGACGGCTGGACCGAGAAGACGCAATCGGGCCTGCTGCACTTCACCGCCGAGACGGATCGCATCTACCTCGACACGCCGCCCCAGCTGACTATTGTCGACAAAGACTGGCAGCGCCGCATCCAACTCACCGCCGAGGGCTCGAAGTCGACGGTGATCTGGAACCCCTGGACCGAACGCGCCAAGGCGTTTGATGACATGGCCGATGATGGGTGGACAGGCATGCTGTGCATCGAAACGGCGAATGTGCTGGATGATGTGGTGAGCCTGGCGCCGGGCGAAAGTCATACCCTGGGTGTGAGCATCAAAGCGCTAGCCCAGTAAACCCGAACCCGATGCAGGAGCTGGCTTGCCAGCGCCTACGGGTTTCGCGGTGTCTAGAGGTCGGATTCCTTCACCACCCGCACCTTCCCCGCATCCAGTGCATAGGCCGCATCGGCCAGGTCATTGTTGACCTTCTCCACCTTCAACGTGCCCGTGACCCACAGCGGCGTGTAGATATCATCCAGCTTCAAACCCTTGGGGTACCGCACCAGCACCAGTTGGTTGGGTGGCGGTGGCGGCACGTGGATGCAGGCGCCTGGGTAGGGCACCAGGAAAAACAGCGTGCTGCGACCCTTGGCGTCGGTCTCCAGCGGCACCGGGTAACCGCCGATGCGGATATTCTTGCCATTCATGGCGGCCACGGTCTTGGTCGAATACATCACAGCCGGCAAGCCCTTGCTCTGCTTCAAGCCACCTTTGTCGGTGAACGTGCCTTGGGCTTCGGGGGAGTTGTGATCGATCTCGGGCATCGCTTCAAGGGCTTTCTGGTCCGACAGCGGCATCAGGTCGAGCCAGTCGGTTTCCGGCAGTTCGCCGGCGTGGGCCAGGCCGCAGCCCAGTAATAGAAGAGTGAACAGAAGACGGCGCATGGAGAGGCTCGACAAGGTTAACAGTGTCGGCATTCTAGCCCTCCGCGCCTGCGCAGCGCAGAGGGCCATGAAGCTAAATCATTTTTTTCGCAGCAGGCCGTAGATCACCAGCAACACGATGGCACCGATCAGCGCGCCAATGAAGCCTGCGCCCTGGCCCGCCTGGTAGATGCCCAGGGCCTGACCACCGTAGGTGGCGACCAGCGAACCTGCGATACCCAGCAGGATGGTCATGATCCAGCCCATGCTGTCATCGCCTGGCTTGAGGAAACGCGCCAGCAGGCCGACGATCAAGCCGATGAAGATGGTTCCGATGATACCCATGGCATTTCCCTCTGATTGAATGTGAGTCATGTCAAAGCCTAGTCAGGCTTCGCCATCCTGCAATCAGAGAGACGGCGGCAACCAATGGTTCCCGCCGATCCTTGTTATTGCTCGGCGATCAGCGCTTCGACCTTGAGGATCTGCGCTTGCAGCGTCGCACGGTCCTTGCAGCGCAGGTTGGCATGGCCGACCTTGCGCCCGGCCTTGAAGGCCTTGCCGTAGTGATGCAGGTGGCAGTCATCGATGGCGATCACGCGGTCAACCGGCGGCACCACGCCGATGAAGTTGAGCATGGCGCTCTCGCCGACCTTGGCCGTGGAGCCCAGCGGCAAGCCGGCCACTGCCCGCAGGTGGTTCTCGAACTGGCTGCACTCGGCGCCTTCGGTGGTCCAGTGCCCGGAGTTGTGCACACGCGGCGCGATTTCGTTGGCCTTGAGGCCACCGTCGACTTCAAAGAACTCGAACGCCATCACGCCGACATAATCCAGCTGCTTGAGCACGCGGCTGGAATAGTCTTCCGCAAGGGCCTGCAACGGGTGGTCGGTGCTGGCCACGGACAGCTTGAGGATGCCGCTGTCGTGGGTGTTGTGCACCAGCGGGTAGAAACGCGTTTCGCCATCACGGGCACGCACGGCGATCAACGAGACTTCGCCGGTGAACGGCACGAAGCCTTCCAGCAGGCAGGCAACGCTGCCCAACTCGGCGAAGGTACCGACCACATCGGCGGCGGTGCGCAGGACTTTCTGGCCCTTGCCGTCGTAACCCAGGGTGCGGGTTTTCATTACCGCCGGCAGGCCGATGCTGGCCACCGCAGCGTCGAGGTCGGCCTGGGACTGGATATCGGCGAAGGCCGGGGTCGGGATGCCCAGGTCCTTGAACATGCTCTTCTCGAACCAGCGATCGCGAGCGATGCGCAAGGCTTCGGCGCTCGGGTACACCGGCACGAACTGCGAGAGGAATGCCACGGTTTCGGCCGGGACGCTTTCGAACTCGAAGGTCACCAGGTCGACTTCGTCGGCCAGTTGGCGCAGATGGTCCGGGTCGCTGTAGTCCGCACGCAGGTGTTCACCCAGCGCAGCCGCGCACGCGTCCGGCGCCGGGTCCAGGAAAGCGAAGTTCATCCCCAGCGGGGTACCCGCCAGGGCCAGCATGCGGCCCAGTTGGCCGCCACCGATTACACCGATTTTCATCGTCAACAACCTCAGGCGATACGTGGGTCTGGATTGTCCAGCACGCTGTCTGTCTGCTCAGCACGGAATTTTTTCAGCACCGCGTGAAACTGCGGGTGCTTGGCGCCCAGGATGCTGGCGGACAACAACGCGGCGTTGATCGCGCCGGCCTTGCCGATCGCCAGGGTCGCCACCGGGATACCGGCCGGCATCTGCACGATGGACAACAGCGAATCCACGCCCGAGAGCATCGACGACTGCACCGGTACGCCAAGCACTGGCAGGTGAGTCTTGGCCGCACACATGCCTGGCAGGTGCGCCGCCCCGCCAGCACCGGCGATGATCACCTCGATGCCTCGGGATTCTGCTTCATCGGCATACTGGAACAGCAAATCCGGGGTGCGGTGGGCAGAGACCACTTTCACTTCATACGGAATGCCGAGTTTTTCCAGCATATCGGCGGTGTGGCTAAGGGTGGACCAATCGGACTTGGAGCCCATGATCACGCCAACCAATGCACTCATCGTCGTGCCTCTTCTCTCTGGGCGCCCGCAGGCGCGTCAAAAAACAACAAGCCACGCGGGAAATCCGGCGTGGCTTGTTGTACGAAATTTGGCCGGTTGGACCGGCCGAAGGCCGCGCAGTATACCGTAATAATCCAGATAAACAGCCCCTTGGATGACCATCTGTCTTACACCTCAAACAGGCGGTTTTATTGACTTCCAGGTCAGCGAAAGCACCACAAAATACTGTGGGAGCTGGCTTGCCTGCGATGGCGGAGGGTCAGTGCCTGAAATGTCGGCTGATACACCGCTATCGCAGGCAAGCCAGCTCCCACATTTGATCTGTGTTGGCTCAAGTATTCTGCGCCGCCCCACCTTCCAACTTACGCCACAACAACCGCACGTTCGCCTTGCGCACCAGCGCGCAGCGATACAGCCGAATCTCCAACGGCACATGCCATTGCGGCCCGCCGCACACCACCAGTTCGCCCCGTGCCAGTTCAGCGCGCACGCTCAACTGCGGCACCCAGGCAATGCCCAGGCCTTCGAGGGCCATGCTTTTGAGGCTGTCGGCCATGGCGGTTTCGTACACGGTGGTAAAGCGCAATGCGCGCTGGCGCAGCAGCAGATGTACCGAACGCCCCAGGAACGCACCGGCGCTGTACGCCAGCAACGGCACACTGCCCTCGCCTTCCAGGTCGAACAGCGGCTTGCCATCCGCATCGGCGGCGCACACCGGGAGCATCTCGGTGTTGCCCAGGTGCAGCGACGGGAAGATCTCGGCGTCCATCTGCATCGCCGCATCCGGGTCGTAGAACGCCAGCATCAGGTCGCAGCCGCCTTCGCGCAGGGCATGCACGGCGTCGCCGACGTTGGTGGCCACCAGCCGCGTGGCGATGTTCAGGCCTTCGTTGCGCAGTTGCGCGATCCAGCGCGGGAAGAATCCCAGTGCCAGGGAGTGGGCAGCGGCTACTTGCATAACCTCGCCCTGCCCGCCTTCCAGGTGATGCAAATGACGCAGCACTTCACCAAGCTGCTCGACCACCGTGCGCGCGGTCACCAGAAACAACTGCCCCGCTGCTGTCAGTTCAACCGGCGTGCGCGAGCGATTGACCAGGGTCAGGCCCAGCGCAGCTTCCAGGCTGCGAATACGCCGACTGAACGCCGGCTGGGTGACAAAGCGCCGCTCCGCCGCCTGGGAAAAGCTGCGGGTTGCCGCCAGGGCGCTGAAGTCTTCCAGCCATTTGCTCTCAAGGTTCATCACTTCCTCCCACGGGTACGCACCATTTTGGCACACACGCCCGCCATGATAACCGGGTCACACCGACATTATGCCGTTTGTGCATAGGCCAGTGTTTAACAGCATTGGCCCAAAAACTTCTACAAGCCTAGCATTCGCAGCGTTCCGGCCTGTTCCGGGTCCATATCGAGATGATTTCCGTCATGTCCTCCGCTGCATCATTCCGCACAGAAAAAGACCTGCTTGGCGTACTCGAAGTACCTGCCCAAGCGTATTACGGCATCCAGACCCTGCGAGCGGTGAATAACTTCCGCCTCTCGGGCGTTCCGATTTCGCATTACCCGAAATTGGTGGTCGGCCTGGCAATGGTCAAGCAAGCAGCCGCTGACGCCAACCGCGAGTTGGGCCAGCTCAGCGAGGCCAAGCACGCTGCCATCAGCGAAGCCTGTGCCCGCCTGATCCGCGGCGATTTCCACGAAGAGTTCGTGGTGGACATGATTCAAGGCGGCGCCGGCACTTCAACCAACATGAATGCCAACGAAGTGATCGCCAACATCGCGTTGGAGGCCATGGGCCACAACAAGGGCGAATACCAGTACCTGCACCCCAACAACGACGTGAACATGGCGCAGTCGACCAACGACGCCTACCCGACCGCGATCCGCCTGGGTCTGCTGCTGGGCCACGACGCGCTGCTGGCCAGCCTCGACAGCCTGATCCAGGCCTTCGCTGCCAAAGGCGTCGAGTTCGGTCACGTGTTGAAAATGGGCCGCACCCAATTGCAAGACGCCGTGCCGATGACCCTCGGCCAGGAATTCCGCGCCTTCGCCACTACCCTCGGTGAAGACCTGGCGCGCCTGAAAACCCTGGCGCCGGAGCTGCTGACCGAAGTGAACCTGGGCGGCACCGCGATCGGTACCGGCATCAACGCCGACCCGCGTTACCAGGCCCTGGCCGTACAGCGCCTGGCCCTGATCAGCGGCCAGCCGCTGGTACCGGCTGCCGACTTGATCGAAGCCACCTCCGACATGGGCGCCTTCGTGCTGTTCTCCGGCATGCTCAAGCGCACCGCGGTGAAGCTGTCGAAGATCTGCAACGACCTGCGCCTGCTGTCCAGCGGCCCACGTACCGGCATCAACGAGATCAACCTGCCGGCGCGTCAGCCAGGCAGCTCGATCATGCCCGGCAAGGTCAACCCGGTCATCCCGGAAGCCGTCAACCAGGTGGCGTTCCAGGTCATCGGCAACGACCTGGCCCTGACCATGGCAGCCGAAGGCGGCCAACTGCAGTTGAACGTGATGGAGCCGCTGATCGCCTTCAAGATCTTCGACTCGATCCGCCTGCTGCAACGCGCCATGGACATGCTGCGCGAGCACTGCATCGTCGGCATCACCGCCAACGAAGCCCGCTGCCGCGAACTGGTGGAGCACTCCATCGGCCTGGTCACCGCGCTGAACCCGTACATCGGCTATGAAAACGCCACCCGCATCGCGCGCATCGCCCTCGAAAGCGGCCGCGGCGTGCTGGAACTGGTGCGCGAAGAAGGCTTGCTCGACGACGCCATGCTCGACGACATCCTGCGCCCCGAAAACATGATTGCCCCACGTTTGGTCCCGTTGAAGGCCTAAGCGTTTGTTGCACCGCTCACCAGGTTGAGGGACTAGACACCTCTCACCTTTTGAGGGCCTGAAGGCTCGTTCTTCAGGCCCTTTTTTTTGCCTCAAGGTTGTGAAATGACGCCCATAAAAACTCCAATATCGCCCTGCAAACCCGCCTTGCCCGACTCCGGCCTGCTGAAACCTTTAATCGCCTCGTGCAGACGGATCACACACTCCTAGGTATAGTGCCGCCCCTCTTCGCGTCAGCGGTCGTCGGTAACGAGACCCTGGAAGCGCGAAACCGCATGAATAACAACACCCGCAAAAGGATTGGGGTCGAACCGTCGTGCACTGCCTGGTGCCATACGACGTGTCGGACCGTCCTGCGTTTGCCATTAGAAAAATCAGCGAGGAACACTCCATGCTAGAAGTCATCAACGACTTCCTCTCAGGGAAAGTATTGATCGTGCTCATTGTCGGGCTCGGTGGCTACTTCACGATCCGCTCGCGTTTCGTTCAATTGCGTCACTTTTTCCACATGTTTTCGGTGTTTCGCGACAGCCTGAAAAGCAGCTCCGGCCAGCTCAGCTCGTTCCAGGCGCTGATGCTCAGCCTCGCCGGTCGCGTCGGCGCCGGTAACATCGCAGGCGTCGGCATTGCCGTGACCCTGGGCGGCCCGGGTGCCGTGTTCTGGATGTGGGTCACCGCACTGGTGGGCATGTCCTCGAGCTTCATCGAATGCTCCCTCGGCCAGCTGTACAAGCGCACCGACGCCGAAGGCACCTACCGTGGCGGCCCGGCCTACTACATCCAGCATGGCTTGAAGAAACGCTGGCTGGGCATGGTCATGGCCTTCCTGCTGCTGGTGACCTTCGGCTTTGCCTTCAACGGCCTGCAAGCCCACGCCGTGACTCACTCGCTGAACAACGCCTTCGGCCTGGACACCACCTACACCGGCCTGGCGCTGGCGGTATTACTGGGCCTGGTGTTCATCGGCGGGATCAAGCGTATTGCCTCGATCGCCGACCTGCTGGTACCGGTCAAGACCCTCGTCTACATCGCCGTGACCCTGTACGTGATCGTGCTGCAATTCGACCACGTGCCGGCCATGCTCGCGACTATCGTCAAGAGCGCCTTCGGCCTGGACCAGGCCTTCGGTGGCCTGGTGGGCAGCGCGATCATCATGGGTGTGAAGCGCGGCGTGTTCGCCAACGAAGCCGGCCTGGGCAGTGCGCCTAACGTGGCAGCGGTGGCGTCGGTAGAACACCCGATCGCCCAAGGCGTGGTGCAGGCGTTCAGCGTGTTCCTCGACACCTTCGTGATCTGCACCTGTACGGCGCTGCTGATCCTGCTCTCCGGTTTCTACACCCCGGGCTTTGAAGGCGACGGCATTGCCCTGACCCAGAACTCCCTGGCGGCCGTGGTCGGTGACTGGGGCCGGATGTTCATCTCGGTGGCCCTGGCGTTGTTCGTGTTCACCTCGATCATGTACAACTACTACCTCGGCGAGAGCAACCTGCGCTTCATCGTGGGCGACAACCGCAAAGTGTTGATGGGCTACCGCGCGCTGGTGCTGGTGCTGATTTTCTGGGGTTCGATCGAGAACCTGAGCACCGTGTTCGCCTTCGCCGACATCACCATGACCATGCTCGCGTTCGTCAACCTGTTCGCCCTGGCGTTCCTGTTCAAGATCGCCATGCGCATCCTGAATGACTACGACAACCAGCGCGCAGCGGGCATCAAGACCCCGGTGTTCGACTCCAGCCAGTTCCCTGACCTGGACCTGGATCGCAAGGCCTGGCCGGCGAATCCGGTGAAGTCGCAGCCAACGGCTCAAGCATCGGCTGAACTGAACGCTCAAGCGCAACGCTGAGCGTCGTAAGCCTAGATAGATGACACGCCGCCCGGCCTTGGGCATGCTCTGGGCCCGGCGGCGTTTTTCGTTCAGGAGATTCTTCGATGTCCCCAGCTAACAACATCATGGTGCTCTACACCGGCGGCACCATCGGCATGCAGGCCAGCGCCAACGGCCTGGCGCCCGCATCCGGTTTCGAAGCCCGCATGCGCGAACAACTCGCCAACGAGCCCGTGCCCGCCTGGCGCTTCCGGGAAATGGCGCCGCTGATCGACAGCGCCAACATGACTCCCGCCTACTGGCAGCGCCTGCGCGTCGCGGTGGTTGAAGCCGCGGACGCAGGCTGCGACGCGGTGCTGGTCCTGCACGGCACCGATACCCTGGCCTACAGCGCGGCGGCCATGAGCTTCCAACTGCTGGGTTTGCCGGTGCCCGTGGTATTTACCGGCTCGATGCTGCCCGCCGGCGTGCCTGACAGCGACGCCTGGGAAAACGTCAGCGGTTCGCTGGCAGCGCTGGGCGCAGGCCTGGCCCCGGGTGTGCACCTGTATTTCCACGGCGCGCTGATGGCCCCGACCCGCTGCGCGAAAATCCGCAGTTTTGGTCGCCATCCGTTTGCTGCGTTGCAGCGTAACGGTGGCGTGGCCAAGGCCGAGACGCTCCCCGCCGCCCTGGACTACCGCCAGCCCAAGGCCCTGGCCAATGTCGGCGTATTGCCGCTGGTGCCGGGCATTGCCGCCGTGCAGGTGGATGCACTGATCGACAGCGGGATCCAGGCACTGGTGCTCGAATGCTTCGGCAGCGGCACCGGGCCCAGCGATAACCCGGCGTTCCTGGCCAGCCTCCAGCGCGCGCAGGATCGGGACGTGGTGGTGGTGGCAATCACTCAATGCCATGAAGGCGGCGTAGAACTGGACGTGTATGAAGCCGGTAGCCGCTTGCGCGGTGTCGGTGTGTTGTCCGGGGGCGGCATGACCCGCGAAGCGGCATTCGGCAAGCTGCAAGCGCTGCTCGGTGCCGGCCTCGCCACCGCAGACGTCCGCCGCCTGGTGGAACTCGACCTGTGTGGCGAACTGAGCTGACCGGCATATAACTTGCTCCACTTCCAGCCATCACCTGGCTGGAAGTCCGCATGCTGCACTCCCACCTCACCACCCTCAATGCTGTCTCCCTGGTGCTCAGCACCTTCAAGGCCGAAGGCCTGCCCGCCGAGGCGCTGCTGGCCGGCAGCGGTATCTGCGCGGCGGACTTGAGCCGCGCCGACACGCGTATTGCCACCCATCAGGAGATGCAGGTGTGCGCCAATGCCGTGGCGTTGCAGCGCGATATCGGCCTGATCGTGGGGCGGCGCATGCACGTTTCGTCCTACGGCATGCTCGGTTATGCCCTGCTCACCAGTGCCACTTTCGGTGACGCTTTGCGCCTGGCCCTGCGGTATCCGGCGCTATTGGGAACACTGTTCGAACTGAGCCTGGAGGAGGACGGCGAGCGTATCTGGTTCACCGCCGGCGATTATCGCGAGAACCCGGCGCTGACCGCCTTCAACGTCGAGCTGTGCCTGGGATCGCTGAAGGTCATCTGCGACGACCTGCTCGGCCATCCGCTGCCCTTGCTGGGTGCGCGGTTTGAGCACGATGCGCCGGATTATCAGGCGCGCTACACCGAGTCTTTCGACTGCCCGTTGCAGTTCCAGGCCACCGCCAATGCGTTCGCCTTCGACCAACGCTGGCTCTCCCAGCCTTTGCCCCTCGCCGATACCGTGACCCATCAGGCCATGGCCGAGCGCTGCCGTAAACAGAACACCGAATTCACCGGGCGCGAAGCCTGGCTGGGACGGATCCGCCAGCTGCTCGCGGCACAACTGCACGCCGCACCTGGCCTCGAAGGCCTGGCCGAGCAGATGAAGTGCTCGGCGCGTACCCTGCGCCGACACCTGCATGACCTGGGCTGCAGCTACCAGGAACTGCTCGACGAGCTGCGCTTTGAACGCGCCAAACAGTTGCTGGCTGAAGATCAGTGGCCGATCTATAGGATCGCCGAGGCCCTGGGGTTCAGCGAGACCGCCAGTTTTCGCCATGCGTTCGTGCGCTGGAGCGGCGTGGCGCCGAGCCAATTTCGACCATGACGCCCCATTGAGGGGCGAATTTCGGACAGACAATCTGGCCACATTTATCCCCTTTTGGCCGCTCCTGCCGTTCTCATAATCGCCGTCGCCCGCAAGACTGCATGCACCGATACCGCCTGCGGAGAACAACAATATGCTGACGATCTACTCGGACGATCACCACCTGCACCATGGCCGTTGCGAACTGATGGACGGGCAACTGATGCCCTGCTTCGAAATGCCCTCGCGCGCCGACCACGTGCTGCAGCGGGTCAAGGACCGCGAACTGGGCCCCGTGCAAGCGCCGCAGGACTTTGGCCTGGCACCGCTGCAACGCGTTCACAGCCACGACTACCTCGACTTTTTCAAAGGCGCCTGGGCACGCTGGACAGAATTCAACCAGGACGGCGACCTGCTGCCCTACACCTGGCCCGCACGCACCTTGCGCCGCGTGTTGCCCACCAGCCTGCACGGCCAGCTCGGTTATTACAGCTTCGACGGCGGCGCGCCGATTACCGCCGGCACCTGGCAAGCGGCCTACAGCGCGGCGCAGGTCGCGCTCACCGCGCAACAGGCGATCCAACACGGCGCCCGCAGCGCCTTCGCCCTGTGCCGGCCACCGGGACACCACGCCGCCAGCGACTTGATGGGCGGCTATTGCTACCTCAACAACGCCGCCATCGCCGCCCAGGCCTTTCTCGATCAGGGCCATAAGAAAGTCGCGATCCTGGACGTGGATTACCACCACGGCAACGGCACCCAGTCGATCTTCTATGCACGCAGCGATGTGCTGTTCACCTCGATCCACGGGCATCCGGAAGCGGAGTTTCCGTTCTTCCTCGGCTACGCCGATGAGCTGGGCGAGGGCGCCGGGGAAGGCTTCAATTTCAATTACCCGCTGCCAGCCGGTTCCGGCTGGGACACCTGGAGCGCGGCCCTGGAGCAGGCCTGCGGGGAAATCGAGCGCTACGGCGCCGACATCATTGTGGTCTCCCTGGGCGTGGACACGTTCAAGGACGATCCCATCTCGCAGTTCAAGCTCGACAGCCCGGACTACCTGGCCATGGGCAAACGCATCGCGCAGCTCGGCACGCCCACGCTGTTCGTGATGGAAGGCGGCTACGCCGTGGAAGAAATCGGCATCAATGCCGTCAACGTTCTCGAAGGTTTTGAGGGGTCAGCCGAATGAACATGCTCAAGTCGCTTGTACTCTGCGCGGCGGTGCTCAGCACTGCCGCCCACGCCGAAGAAAAAACCCTGCGCGTCTACAACTGGTTCGACTACATCACGCCCAAGGCCCTGGATGACTTCAAGGCGCAGAACCCGGCGATCAAACTGGTCTACGACATCTTCGACACCAACGAAGCCCTGGAGGCCAAGTTGCTCACCGGCAACTCCGGCTATGACGTGGTGGTGCCTTCCAATGTGTTCCTGGCCAAGCAGATCGAGGCCGGCGTGTTCCAGCCCCTGGACCGCAGCCAACTGCCGAACTGGAACCACCTTGATCCCAAGCTGATGAAGCTGATCGAGGCCAACGATCCCGGCAATAAATTCGCCGTGCCCTACATGTACGGCACCATCCTGATCGGCTTCAATCCGGCCAAGGTCAAGGCGGCGCTGGGCGACAACGCGCCGGTGGACAGCTGGGACCTGATCTTCAAGGAAGAAAACATCAGCAAACTCAAGCAGTGCGGGGTCGCCCTGCTGGACTCGCCGTCGGAGATCCTGCCCCTGGCCCTGCAGCACCTGGGCTTGGACCCCAACAGCAGCAACCCCAAGGATTATGAAAAAGCCGAAGCGCTGCTGATGAAGATCCGCCCGTACATCACCTACTTTCACTCTTCCAAGTACATGGCCGACATTGCCAACGGAGACATCTGCGTCGCCGTCGGCTATTCCGGCAGCTTTTCCCAGGCCGCCAACCGCGCCAAGGAAGCCAAGAACGGCGTGACAGTGGACATGCGCCTGCCCAAGGAAGGCGCGCCGATCTGGTTCGACATGCTTGCCATCCCCAAAGGCGCGAAGAACCCGCAGGACGCCTACACCTTCATCAACTACCTGCTGCAACCCGGTGTGATCGCGCCAATCAGTGACTTCGTCGGCTACCCCAATCCCAACAAGGACGCGACTGAACAGGTTGACCCGGCGATCCGCAACAACCCCAACCTGTACCCCACCGAAGCGGCAATGGCCACGCTCTACACCTTGAAACCCCTGGGCCGCGACGCCGAACGCGCCAGGACCCGCGCCTGGACCAAGATCAAGTCCGGGACCTGATCGGCCACGGCCGGGGCGTGCAGGCCCCGGCCGTTACTACTTATCTACCGTCTCGCCCGCCTGGCCAGACTCTACCTTGCAGCTCTTCACGCCTGATACCGGCCAAGGAGCTGCAAATGCCCACCGACTCGATCCCCACCAGTAACCGCCCGCCCAGCACCTACGATCTGCTGACGCAACTGAGTACCGGCCCGTCCATCCGCGAAGTCGCCGCCAACCTGTTGCGCGCCGCCCTCAAGGAGCAATACCCGACACTGAATATCGACCCGGACCTGGCCACCGTCGTCACGCCACACTGGCGCATCGCCGACGACCTCATTCAGTCAACGCCCCCCGCCATGGAGTCGCTGACCTCGGTCCTGGCCAACCAGGCCCTGTCGCCGGAGCCGGTGATTTATATCGACGGCGAGCATTTCCTCACGGCGCAGCCACAGGCACCGCGCGCCGAACACCTGCCGGTGAAGATCGATGCCATCGCGCGGTTGATCAATGAGCTGGCAGCCCAGATTTTCACCGCCTACCAGGAGCAGCAACTCGACTACTGGAATACCTCCAACGGTATGTCTGGCCCGCGCTGGCAGCTGCTCTCACACTCCTTGCGCAACGTGTGGAACGTCACCACGCAGGAGGGCTGGGACGAGCACGACTGCGCCATGGCCAGGTTGCTGTTCCACTTTCCGGAGCAGGCCAAGCGCAAGGCCTTCGATACGTTCCAGACCCACGCCTACCTGATCGACATGGATGGCCAGCACAACAACCAATCCACGCATATCGGCCTGTCGGACATGGCGGTGTTGATCGGCAAACACGAGCAGAGCGAGCGGATTCTGACCTACTCGCTGCTCAACGGTTATGAGAAGTTCGAGTCGCTGGAAAAGCTCGGTGAGTCGCTGCCCGCCAGCCTGGTCCAATATCAACTGGATGTCGGCGTGCAATGGCGGCTGTACGAGCCCAGCGCAGATTTCTTCGACAGCCTGGCGTGCAACCTGATCGCCCTGCAACTGCAGGCGATCGGTTCGATTGGCCCGGCCGGCTTCGAGGTCGCTCCCGTGGCAGTCACCACCGGCCAGGCTGTCGCGCGGATCCTGCCGGTGATCGAGGACCTGAGCGAGCACTCGCTGTCGAGCATCCGCCAGATTCATGAGCAGCTCCCCGACTGGCTCGCCAACGCCTCGGACCTCGACGTGTCGATCTACAGCCGGTACGTGATCGAACTGGCCGAGCTGCATACCCACAACCTCGGTCGAACATTCCAGGACGGCATTCCTCCGATCCGCGATTACGCACGCGAGCAACTGCAAAAACAGATCAATCGGCAGAGGAATGGCGCGAGCCTGAGCCTGGACAAGGTCGAGATCAGCATCGAGAGCCCTGTGGTCTGGGGCACGTTTGTGCTGCCCGGCGCCAGCGACATCACCCGGCGCAGCCTGATCGACCTGGCCCTGGAAAACCTTACCGGCCTGCCCACCGGCACGCCCAGCGTGCACTACAACGGCGGCACAGGTCCCGCGTGGCTGACGTACGACTACCTCAAGGGCGTGATCGAAACCCTCGACATCGGCCAACACTACCCCACGCTGATCAAGACAACCCTGCTCGATGACCCGGAGCAATCCCGTAGCCGGCAAACCCTCTACACCTCGCACCTGCGGGCGCAACTGCCGCTGCTGGCCCTGCAGTGGAAAATCCAGGGCGAGCATGGCATCGATGATCGCGGTTACCGTTATGTCGCCGCCGCCGTGCAGGCGCAAGCGCACGACCGACAGGTCGAGGGGCAAGAGATTGTCATCCGTCGCCTGGCATTTATCCCCACCCTGCGGCCCGGCCGGGAACCGGATGCGGTGGCGAATATGTTCGTGATCGGCCCCCGCGATCACACCCAAGGCCCCTGCCTGCTGTATCGCCCCCTGTTGGACCCGGTACTGGTGCAGTTCCCGTCACGCGAAAACCTGTTGTATGCCATCAAGCATCACCGCAGCTTGCGCGACTCGGTGCTGGCCTGGTTACCCAACGACAGCCGCTTCAATTACGAGCAGTACGTCTTCCCTGCCGCCCTGCCCTCGCCATGGACCGTGGTGCGCGGGTTGGTGGAACCGCAGGTAGTGGTGCAAATGAGCGGCCCCATTGCCTTGAGTGATGAGGTGCTGGGCAACGATCACCTGGCGACCCTGTTCAAGGACAACGCCAATGCGATGGTTGAACTGGCCAACCGGCAATCGGTATCCAACGTGAAGAAACGCTGGGCCACCTACCGGCAGGCCGGTTGGCTGATTTTCAGCGCGGCGTTGCCATTTCTGGGGCGCACGGTCGGGATTGCCGCCTGGATCTGGCAAATCATGGACGACCTGCAGGAAGCCACCCAAGCCGAGCCCGGGCCTGACGGCAAGACCTCCTGGACGGCGCAGGTCGACCTGTTGCTCAACCTGGGCATGGCCCTGGTGCTGCATGTTGCCCTGCGCCATCCGCCGCAGCCCCGGCCACTCAAGGCACAGCCGCCAAGGCTTGAACCGCCAGCGAGCGCCCATCGCCCCACGCCGCTGCCGCGCAAGATCGTGGTGACGCAGCAACCCAACTTGCCCGATGCCGAACTGCCGGCACGCCATCTGGGGCCGCTGCACAACAGTGGCGCACTCAATCGCTTACCCGCGAGCCTCGCGGCAACACTGGATCGCTTCAAAGTCGATAAACCCGCAGGGCTTAGGGAGCCAAGCCAAGAACCCGGTCCCCACCTGAATCTCTCTGCCCTGGGTGAAAAATGGTACGCACCGGTCAAGGAGCGCTGGTTCGAGGTCATGCTGGATGAGAACGACAACGTCATGATTGTCGATCCGCAGCGCCCCTCCCACGTCGGCCCGTTGCTGGTCAGTAACCTGGCCGGCCAATGGTTTGTCGACACGCGACTACGCCTGCGTGGCGCCGGGTTCAGGAATCGGCGCAAGGCCGCCCAGGCCAAGAAACCATCGCGGATCGCCGAGCTCAGGGGCCAGCTCACCACCTTCAATGCAGGCCAGAAGCGCGGGCAAGCCGAGGTTGCCATGGCACACGCGGCAATAGACCCGCAACCCGGCCCCTCCACCAACCAACAACGCCGGGCATTCATCGAAAAACTGGACACGCGCCTGGCCGAGTATGACGTGCCCATCCGCCAGCTTCGGGCACTGAACGTCATCGATACGGTGCCCAACTACCAGGGCGACATGATCGACTACTTGAACCAGCAACTGCTGCTCACGCGCTTCGCCGTCTCGGAAACCCTGCCGACGTTCCGGACAGAACTGTTGTCGACGCTCGATGAGATGGAAGCCCTCACGCCGATGCAAACCGAGAGACAGACCGCACTCGCCGAGAAAATGTCGCAGCTGAACCTGGACATGATCAGCCGCCTCGAATACGCGCAAACCCGTTACCTGCACCTGCAGGAACTGGGCATCGACGGCATGAAAGTCATCCAGAACACCCTCCATGCCTTGCCTGACTTCAAGCTTCACGACCTCAAGGCCCTGCAAATCACTTTGAATCGCTACCTGTGCATCAGGGAAGGCAGCGGTGAAGCCTTCGTCGATGCCCACACCCAGCTCAATGAAATCGTGAACATCGCCGACCTCAACATACAAACATGGATCGAGGCCATGCCCGACGCCAGTGTCAGCGACCCGGGCGAGCGGATCGAGGTGCTCAACAGCCTGGTCGAACAATTCTCCCTGGTCGACCAACGCCTGCTGGACCTGCACGCCGAACACCCTGACTACGTGCAGAGGGAACCGCTGGAGAGCCTTCGCCAGCGCATCGACGATTTCAACAGGCAAGCCGTGCATGAACTGGCCCGACTGTTGAAAGAACGCAAGCCGCGGGAGACCAAGGCCGGCCCGTCAAAAACGCAGCAGGCGCCGAAGAAGAAGGTCATCAAGACCCGCTTCAACGCGGTGGTAGTAGGTGAGCCACGCCCCTCTGACGAGGGGCTCCTGGACGTAAAGGCGCCGGTCACGGGCAAGGTCATTGCGACCTTCCACGAAAAAAGCCCCGGGGTGTGGGTCGAGCGCACGACGCCGACCCCAAGGCCACAACGGCCGGTGGCGGTGGACCTCAATATCAGCATGAGCAACGCGCAGAACCTGCTGGATGAAGAGCCCTCCGCGACCCAGCGCCTCCTGGTGCAGTCGAGGAAAGCCGGGCGAATCCCGGTGGAAATCGAAGAGATGCTGCACCAGCACGCCGCCCGCATGGAGCTGGCAGCGAGCAACATCGAAGAGGCGCTGACCCAACGCAACCTCACGGAGAGCGATCGCCCGTCTGCCGCCACCCTCAACCGCCAACTCAACGAGGCCACGCAACGGCTCTATGCGCTGGGCACCAGTACCCGCATCAGCATGACCAAACAGCAACTGCCGACTGCCGCGCGGGTGCAGTGGCTGCACAGCCAGGGGGCGGTGAACATCGCCAAGGTGATCACCCGCCGGCGCCTCAAGGGCCCCGGCAAGGACTACCTGGATGAGTACGCGATCAGCGATCACAACACCCAGGAAGTGCTGTGGTATGCGCACTTTCATTACGATTCGCCGCACGCCGAGCTCGACCATTTCACCGCCGGCCACCTCAAGACCCGCGAACAACAGCGACTCGGCGGCGCGATCCATCGCACCGGCCTGAGCGACGGCGATCAGATTGCGATTTATCGCAGCGAAATCAGCCCGCAGCTGGCTCGTTCACTGTTCTTCCAGAGCTGAGCTCAACCGCCCTGCCAGGCCCTGCGCAGCTTAGCCAGGGCCTCGGCGATGGCCGCTTCGGGCACGGCGGCAAAGCCCAGCACCAGGCCGGCGCGCTGGTCCGCCGGCGTGGTGGAGTGCGCCAGCCAATAACTGCTCAGCCCATTCACCTCGACCCCCACGCCCTGGGCCTGCTCAACCAATTGCTGCTCGCGGGCCAGGCTGTCCACGCGTACCGTCATGTGCAGCCCCGCCGCCACACTGGGCAATTCGCCGACGCCCGGCAAGCCGCCCGGCCAACCGGCCAGCACCGCATTGCGGCGACTCAACGCCGCCCGCCGCATGCGGCGAATATGGCGCTGGAAGTGCCCGGCCGCCATGAACTCGGCCATCACCGCCTGGGTGCTGACTTCCGAGTGGCGCATGTCCACCGCACGGCGCCGCGAGAACGCATCCACCAGCCCCGGCGGCAATACCAGATACCCCAGGCGCAGGGCCGGGAACGCGACTTTGCCGAAGGTGCCGACGTAGAGCACGCGGCCACTGCGGTCCAGCGCGGCCAGGGGCGCCAGCGGTGCGCCGCTGTAGCGGTACTCGCCGTCATAGTCGTCCTCGATGATCCAGCCGCCGGTGCGCTCGGCCCAGGCCAGCAGTTCCAGGCGCCGCGCCAGGCTCATGACCACGCCCAACGGGTATTGGTGGGACGGCGTGACATAGGCCAGGCGGCAATCTTTCAGGCTGTTGAGGGTGTGGCAGTCGATGCCTTCGTGGTCCACCGGCACGCCCTGCAGGTTCGCACCGGCCAGGGCGAATGCATGGCCGGCAGCGCGGTAACCCGGGTTTTCCACCGCAACACCGTCGCCCGGCTCCACCAGCAACTGTGCACAAAGGCTGATTGCCTGCTGTGCGCCACAGGTGATCACTATTTGCTCAGCCGCGCACTGCATGCCCCGCGAGCTGCGCAGGTAAGCGGCAATCAGGCCACGCAGGCGAGCATCGCCCGCCGGGTCGCCGTAGCACAACTGCTCCAGGTCCGGCTTGCGCCAGAATGCCCCGTTCAGCTTGGCCCACACCTCGAACGGAAACAGATCGAAGGCCGGCACACCCACGCGAAACGCCCTGGGCGGGCCCGCAGGCGGCTGTGAAAGATGGTTGTTTTTCACCCGGGCCAGGCCCGGTCTGTGGATAACTTCGTTATCGAGATCTTCGGGCAAATCTGTCCATTTTGTGGATAAGGCTGGGGATAAGCCTGTGGGTAACCCTGTGGACACTTTTGTGGATAGTTTTTTCGGCTGGGGCAGTTGGGCCACATAGGTGCCATCACCGACTCGGCCTTCGATAAACCCTTCGGCGTACAGTTGATCGTAGGCACGCACCACGCTGTTGCGCGAAATCGCCAGGGCCGCTGCCAAGTCACGGCTGGCGGGTAAGCGCGTGCCGCTGGCCAGGCGTCCGTCCAGCACCCGCTGGCGCAGGGCCTCATACAGCTGGCGCGTCAGGCCTTGGCGACGGTCCAGCTCGATACCGGCAGGGTTGAATGACAGAGGCGGCGAGAGCGGCGGCATATTGGACCTATGAAATTGGCCTGAGATGGCTCTTACAACAGACCATTAGCCTGCCTACGATGCAGGCATTCGCCAAGGAAAATATTCATGTACACACCTCGCGCCTTTGCCCTCGAAGACTTGCCCGAATTGCAGCAACTGATTCAACACACGCGCCTGGCGCAGTTGGTGACCGTTGGCGAGCAAGGCCTGCAAGCCAGCCACCTGCCGCTGCTGCTCAACCCCGATGAAGGCCCCAATGGCACCCTCTACGGGCACCTGGCCAAGGCCAATCCGCAATGGCGCGACCTGCAAAACGGCAGCGAGGCCCTGGTGATCTTTGCCGGCGCCGAGGCCTACATCAGCCCGGCGTTCTACCCGGCCAAGGCCGAGCACGGCAAGGTGGTCCCGACCTGGAACTACCTGGCTGTGCATGCCTACGGCAAGGCTGAAGTGTTTACCGACACCGAGCGCCTGCTGGCGCTGGTCAGCGCCCTGACCGATCGCCATGAAGGCAACCGTACCCAGCCGTGGAAGGTCAGCGACGCCCCGGCCGATTACATCGACGGCATGCTCAAGGCCATCGTCGGCTTCGCCCTGCCGATCGAGCGCCTGGTCGGCAAGCGCAAGCTCAGCCAGAACCGCAGCCAGGCCGACATCGATGGTGTTCGTAAAGGGCTGGCCGCCAGCGCCGATGTGCGCGACCAGACCCTCGCCCGCTTTATTCCCCAAGGAGTTCCAGAATGAGCCAGATCGACATCCGCCCGGTCACTGCTGCCGACCACGCCGCCTGGCTGCCGCTGTGGCAGGCGTACCTGAAGTTCTACAACACCGAGCTGCCGGACGCCGTGACCCAGAGCACCTGGCAACGCCTGCTCGATGCACAGGAGCCGACCCATTCCGCGCTGGCCTGGCAGGATGGCAAGGCCGTGGGCATGGTCAACTTCATCTACCACCGTTCCAACTGGAGCATCGAGAACTCGTGCTACCTGCAGGACCTGTTGGTGGACCCGGCCCAGCGCGGCACCGGCGTTGGCCGCAAACTGATCGAGTTCGTCTATGCCACCGCCAAGGCTGATGGTTGTGCCAAGGTGCACTGGTTGACCCACGAGACCAACGCCACGGCGATCCGACTGTACGAGCGCATCGCCGAACGTCCGGGTTTCATTCAATTTCGCAAAGGTCTTTAAGGAGCGCAGCATGCCTATCTCACCCGCCGACTGGAAGGGCGTCCCGGCGCCTACGGTCCAACTGCTCGAAGGGCGCTTTATCCGCCTGGAAAAACTCGACCCGGCACGCCATGGCGACGACCTGTTCCAAGCCCTGCAAGGCCCCGGCGCCGACCCGAAACTGTGGGATTACCTGCCTTATGGCCCGCTCCCCGAGCGCGGTGCCTTCAATGACTGGCTCAACAACCATGCGCAACACAGCGATCCGTATTTCTTCAGCGTGATCGACCGGGCGAGCGGCCAGGTGCAAGGCATCCTCAGCCTGATGTCCATCGTCCCGGCCCAGGGCCGCATCGAAATCGGCCACGTGACCTTCGGCGCACCGATGCAACGCTCGCCGAAAAGCACCGAAGCGGTGTACCTGCTCGCCAAGCATGCGTTCGAACAGGGCTATCGCCGCCTGGAATGGAAGTGCAACAACGGCAACGCCCGCTCCAAATACGCGGCCGAGCGGCTGGGGTTCAGTTTTGAAGGGGTGTTCCGCCAGCACATGGTGGTAAAGGGGCAAAACCGCGATACCGCGTGGTACTCGATCCTGGATTCGGAATGGCCCGCGATTGGCGCGGGTTTCGAGGCCTGGTTGTCAGATGCCAACCAGTCGGGCCCTGGGCAGTTGAAGAGCCTTGCGGAGTGTCGCCAGCAGGCGCTCTGAGACGTGGTTCAACCGCTGGGCCGGCGGCGCAATGCGCGTCGGCCCAATCCCTTGGCGATAGCCGCAATTATCGCTGCAGACTAGCGACATCTCCCGCAAGCAAGGGTCGCCCGGCCTGACATTTATCCCCCCGCAGCCTCGCTAAATTCCCCGCCTCATACATCAAGAGGTGGGATTACATGCCGCGCATACACAAACAACTCGCGCTCGCCATCACCCTGGCGCTGGGTGCCCTCGGCGCTCAATACGCACAGGCCAGGGGCGATATGGAGCCAGACAGTGAATGGTTCGAACAGCCCGGCAACAAGGGTCATTCCGCGCCGGCGCTGCCGGCGCCTGAAGACTTCTACTTTGCCGACCGGGCGACCAGCCGAAACGCCCTGAGCGTCGCTCGGGTGCTGGACGCCGCCGTGGATGGGTTGCTGGCGTCGGATGAGTTCAACGAGTGGGAAAAAAGCCGGCTCGAACGTTACGGCCTGTACCTGAGCACCCTGGAGCCGAGCCGAATAGGTGCAGTGCTCGAGCAACTGGCGGGAAGCCAGAACGCCAACCTCGGCACCGCCACCCAGAACAGCCAGAAAGCCTTGAACGCCAACCTGTTGGCAGCCATACGCCAGCTGGATAAAGACACCGGCGACACCGGTCGCGTATGGCTGCAAGGCCTCGGCAATGGCGGCAGCCTTGATGCGCAACACGGCAGTGCCGGCTTGAAACAGAGCAGCCAAGGCCTGTTACTGGGGGCTGACGGCGCAATCGACGATGCATGGCGGGTGGGTGTGGTGGGGGGCAAATCCGGCAGCGACCTGAGCGCCAGGCGCTTCAAGGGCGAAGTGGACAGCTGGCACCTCGGCGCCTACGCCGTCCGCCTGGACGGGCCACTCGCGCTACGCTTCGGCGCGCTGTACAGCAGCCATACCGGGCAAAACAAACGCACGGTCGACTTCGACTTCATCAATCACCGCGATTACCTCTCAGGCAAGTACAAGGCCCACAGCCAAAACGCATTTGCCGAGCTGGGCTATCAGCTGCAGACCGCTGACTGGCGCGCCGAGCCCTTTGCCGGCGTGGGTTTCCAGCGTTATCACCGCGAACGCTTCCAGGAGAAAGGCGGCTACAGCGCCTTGAACGTGGGTACGCAGACCCAGCAGAACCTCAGCAGCACCTTCGGCCTGCGCGTGACCCATGACGTGACGCTGGGCAACCAGATGATCCTCAAGCCGCACCTGAGCACAAGCTGGAAGCATCTCTATGGCGACACCAGCAGCCGCGTACGTCAGTCCTTCGCCTGGGAAAAACGTGAGGACTTCAACAGCGCGTTCACCGTCGGCGGCACGTCCCTGGACCGTGACAGCCTGGCGCTGCGCACCGGCGTGGAGCTGGCGCTGTCGGACGAGCACAGCGTAGGCCTGGCCTACAGCGCCGAGTTTGGCAGCCACAGTCGCAACCAGGGGTTGATGGGCCAATGGGCGATGGCGTTCTAAGTCACCGGGAAGCCCGATCGACAGGCAAAAAAAAGGGGAGCACCTGCTCCCCCGAGGATTAAACGGTTATGTCGAAGGCTGTATCAGCCTTCGATCTCAATCAGGATCTCGCCCGGGTTGACCCGGTCGCCCTTGGCCACATGCACAGCGGTGACCTTGCCGGCGATCGACGCCTGCACTTCGGTTTCCATCTTCATGGCCTCGGTGATCAGCACGGCCTGGCCAGCCTTGACCACATCACCTTCCTTGACCAGCACGTCGACGATGTTGCCCGGCATTGCCGTGCTGACGTGGCCCGGCTCAGTGGCGTGCTTGCGCTTGCTGCCGCCGCTGCTGACAAATTCGTTGAGCGGTTCGAACACCACTTCTTCCGGCATGCCGTCGATGGACAGGTAGAAATGGCGCTTGCCTTCGGCCTTCACGCCGACGCCGGTGATGTCCACGCGGTAGCTTTCGCCGTGCACGTCGATGACGAACTCGGTCGGCACGCCTTCGCCGCCAGCACGCGCCACACCGCCGGCTTCAGGGATCGGGAGCAGCACTTCAGGGGCCAGGGTGCCGGCGTCACGTTCCTCGAGGAACTTGCGCCCGATGTCCGGGAACATCGCGTAGGTCAGCACGTCTTCTTCAGACTTGGCCAACGCACCGATCTCGCCGCGCAGCTTGGTCATTTCCGGCTTGAGCAAATCAGCCGGACGCACGTCGATCACCTCTTCGCTGCCGATGGCCTGACGGCGCAGTTTCTCGTTCACGGTGCCCGGCGCCTTGCCGTAGCCGCCTTGCAGGTAGAGCTTCACTTCGTTGGTGATGGTCTTGTAGCGCTCCCCGGCCAGCACGTTGAAGAACGCCTGGGTGCCGACGATCTGCGAGGTCGGCGTGACCAGCGGCGGGAAGCCAAGGTCTTCACGCACCCGCGGGATTTCGGCCAGCACTTCGCCCATGCGGTTGAGTGCGCCCTGCTCTTTCAGCTGGTTGGCGAGGTTGGAAATCATCCCACCCGGCACCTGGTTGACTTGCACGCGGGTGTCGACTGCGGTGAATTCGCTTTCGAACTGGTGGTACTTCTTGCGCACGGCGTAGAAGTACAGGCCGATTTCCTGCAGCAGCTCCAGGCTCAGGCCGGTGTCGAATTCGCTGCCTTTGAGCGCGGCAACCATCGACTCGGTCCCCGGGTGGCTGGTGCCCCAGGCGAAGCTGGAAATCGCGGTGTCGATATGGTCGGCACCGTTCTCGATGGCCTTGAGTTGGCACATCGCGGCCAGGCCGGCGGTGTCATGCGAGTGGATGAACACGGGCAGGCTCTGCTCGGCCTTCAGCGCCTTGACCAGTTCGCCGGTGGCGTACGGGGTCAGCAAGCCGGCCATGTCCTTGATTGCCACCGAGTCGCAGCCCATGGATTCCATTTGCTTGGCCTGGGCCACAAACGCTTCGATGGTGTGCACCGGGCTGGTGGTGTAGGCGATGGTGCCCTGGGCATGTTTGCCGGCAGCTTTCACCGCTTCGATGGCCACGCGCAGGTTACGCACATCGTTCATGGCGTCGAAGATGCGGAACACGTCGATGCCGTTCACGGCGGCCTTGGCGACGAAGGCTTTGACCACGTCGTCGCTGTAGTGGCGGTAGCCCAGCAGGTTCTGGCCGCGCAGGAGCATTTGCAGGCGCGTGTTAGGCAACGCGGCGCGCAGCTTGCGCAGGCGCTCCCATGGGTCTTCTTTCAAAAAGCGTACGCAGGCGTCGAAGGTCGCGCCGCCCCAGACTTCCAGCGACCAGTAGCCGACTTTGTCGAGCTTGTCGCAGATCGGCAGCATGTCGTCGGTGCGCATGCGGGTCGCCAGCAACGATTGGTGGGCGTCGCGCAGGATGGTGTCGGTTACGAAGATTTTCTTAGTCATATTCGGATCTCCTCATAGCGGCAAGTTTCAAGCTACAAGCTGCAAGTAAACGCTGATCCGCTTTAACTTGTAGCTTGCCGCTTGCAACTTGCAGCTGCTTATTTATAAGCCTGCGTGGGCGGCGATGGCGGCGGCGATGGCCAGGGCCAGCTCTTCGGGTTTGCGCTTGATCGAGTAGTTGGTCAGTTCAGGATGGCTTTCGACAAAACTGGTGTTGAACTGGCCGCTGCGGAATTCCGGGTTGCGCAGGATTTCCTGGTAGTAGGCGGCGGTGGTCTTCACGCCTTGCAGGCGCATGTCGTCCAGGGCGCGCAGGCCGCGGTCCATGGCTTCTTCCCAGGTCAACGCCCAGACCACCAGTTTCAGGCACATGGAGTCGTAGAACGGTGGAATGGTGTAGCCGGTATAGATCGCCGTGTCGGTGCGCACGCCGGGACCGCCGGGCGCGTAGTAACGGGTGATCTTGCCGAAGCTGGGGAGGAAGTTGTTCTTCGGGTCTTCGGCGTTGATGCGGAACTGCAACGCGAAGCCACGGTGCTGGATGTCTTCCTGCTTGACCGATAGCGGCAGGCCCGAGGCGATGCGGATCTGCTCGCGGACAATGTCGATCCCGGTGATTTCTTCGGTGATGGTGTGTTCCACCTGCACCCGGGTGTTCATCTCCATGAAGTACACCTCGCCCTCGGCGAGCAGGAACTCCACGGTACCGGCATTCTCGTAACCCACCGCCTTGGCCGCGCGCACCGACAGGTCGCCGATGTAGGCGCGCTGTTCCGGGGTCAGTTGGGGGCTGGGGGCAATTTCGATCAGCTTCTGGTTGCGGCGCTGGATCGAGCAGTCACGCTCGAACAGGTGCACCACGTTGCCGAAACTGTCACCGAGGATCTGCGCCTCGATGTGCTTGGGATTGACGATGCATTTTTCCAGGAACACTTCCGCCGAACCGAAGGCCTTGGTGGCCTCGGAAATCACGCGGGGGAAGGCTTGTTCGAGTTCTTCACGGCTGTTGCAGCGGCGGATACCACGACCACCACCACCGGACGTGGCCTTGAGCATCACCGGGTAGCCGATGCGGTCGCCTTCGGTCAGGGCTTCATGGATGTCGGCAACGTTGCCTTCAGTCCCCGGCGTGACCGGCACGCCAGCCTTGATCATGCTGCGGCGCGCTTCAGTCTTGTCGCCCATGCGACGGATCACTTCAGCCGACGGGCCGATGAACTTGATCCCGCGTTCAGCGCAAATGTCGGCCAGCTCGGCGTTTTCCGAGAGGAACCCGTAGCCGGGGTGCAGCGCATCACAGCCGGTTTCCACGGCCAGGTTCACCAGCTTGCGCGGGTTCAGGTAGCCGGCCAGGGGCTCGGCCCCGATGCTGTGGGCTTCGTCGGCACGCTTGACGTGCAACGCGTGACGGTCGGCATCGGAATAGACCGCGACCGAGCGAATGCCCATCTCGGCGCAGGCACGCACGATTCGTACGGCAATTTCACCACGGTTGGCGATCAGGATCTTTTTTATCACTTGGAAATTCCCTTGAGCCGATTGCTGCGTCTTCAACCCACTGGATCCGGGTCGGCGCGTGACCAAATGTTTCATGACAGTCGCGAGACACACACTAAGCCCCAACAGGGATTAACAAAAATCAATAATTATTGGGCTGTGTATAAGTAAAGACTTATAGTCGATGCATCAGGGGCAGGCCGGGATCATTAAATAATGCGTAAGTCATTGATGCGTATGACATTGCGTCAATTGCAGATCTTCAATGAAGTGTGCGATTTGCGTTCCTACAGCCGGGCAGCCGAGGAAATGTCGCTTACGCAACCGGCCGTTAGCCTACAGATTCGTCAGCTGGAAGAGCTGATCGGCCAGCCGCTGTTCGATTACGTCGGCAAGAAGCTCTACATGACCGAAGCCGCCGAAGCCCTGCAACGCGCCAGCCGGGACATTTTCGGGCGCCTGGAAAACCTCGATATGCAGCTGTCGGACATGCAGGGCTCGCTGCAGGGCCAGTTGAAACTGGCGGTGGAATCCAGCGCCAAATACTTCGTGCCGCACCTGTTTGCGGCTTTCAAGCGCCAGCACCCGGAGGTGCAGTTGCACCTGACGGTGGTCAACCGCGCCCAGGTGATTCGCCGGCTTTCGGACAATCGCGACGACCTGGTGATCATGTCCATGGTGCCCCAGGACATGGGCCTGGAATTCCTGCCGTTCCTCAACAACCCGATCGTGGCCGTGGCCCCACCTGAGCATCCGTTGAGCCTGCAAGGCCCGCTGCGCCTGCAGGACCTGGAGCCCTACACACTGCTGCTGCGCGAACCGGGTTCCGGTACGCGGCTGGCGTGCGAGGAATACTTCAAGGAGAAACGCGTGCACTTCACCCAGACGGTGGAAGTGGCCTCGGCCGAGGCGCAGCGTGAATGCGTGAACGCCGGGTTGGGCGTGGCCTTGCTGACGCGCCACGCGGTCAACCTGGAGCTGGCCACCGGCGGGCTCAAGGAGCTGCCGGTGGAAGAACTGCCGCTGTATCGCAGCTGGTGCCTGGTGCAGGCCAAGGCCAAGCGCCTGTCACCGGTGGCCCATGCGTTCCTGGGCTTTATCCGCAGCGAACGGGTGCAGATCAGCGCGCTGGCTGAGCGTTTCGCTGGGCAGCCAAGGGTGCCTGCCAGTGGAGTTCCGGGTAGTCAGTGATGCTCTGCTGCAGTTGACGCTCGTCGCAGCGGTCTTCGATTGCACGACGGAACGCCATGCGGCGCTGGTCTTCCTGCTGACGACGGGTTTTGACGGAGCTGTTGCTGTCTTCGTAGTGCCGGGCCATTTTCAGTCTCCCAATGCGAGTACGGGGAGTTCAGGATGGCCCTGGGGGATGACGGTTTGGCGGCGCGGGGGTTACAGGACGATGAATCTTCAGGCGCTGTGCACATCCTGTGTGGGAGCTGGCTTGCCTGCGATAGCGGTAGTTCAGTCAATGAATGTGCGAGCTGACAGACCGCCATCGCAGGCAAGCCAGCTCCCACATCAATCTGTGTACACCCGATTAATCGTCGAGGGCTTTGACTGATTTGGGCGAGAGACGCAGGCTGCGCAAGCTGCGCTTCACACTCTTGAGGTGGTTGACCAGGCTCGGGCCGCGCGCCATTGCCACGCCCATCGCCAGCACGTCGATCACCACCAGGTGGGCGATGCGCGAGGTCAGCGGGGTGTAGATCTCGGTGTCTTCGTGCACATCGATCGCCAGGTTGACCGTGGACAGCTCCGCCAATGGCGTCTGGCTCGGGCACAACGTGATCAGGGTCGCGCCGCTTTCACGCACCAGGTTGGCGGTGATCAGCAGGTCTTTGGAACGGCCCGACTGGGAAATGCAGATCGCCACGTCGGTGGGCTTCAAGGTCACCGCCGACATGGCTTGCATGTGCGGGTCACTGTAGGCCGCAGCGGTGAGCAGCAGCCGGAAGAATTTGTGCTGCGCATCGGCGGCCACCGCACCAGACGCACCGAAGCCGTAGAACTCGACGCGCTGGGCCTGGGACATGGCGGTCACGGCCTTTTGCAGCTCCACCGGGTCGAGCTTCTCGCGCACTTCCATCAGGGTGTGCAGGGTGGTGTCGAAGATTTTCAGGCTGTAGTCGGCGACGGAATCGTCTTCATGAATCGCAAACTGGCCGAAGCTCGCACCGGCGGCCAGGCTTTGCGCCAGCTTGAGTTTCAAGTCCTGGAACCCGGAGCAACCGATGGCGCGGCAGAAGCGCACGATGGTCGGCTCGCTGATGCCCACGCTGTGGGCCAGGTCGGCCATGGAACTGTGCATCACTGCCGCAGGGTCAAGCAGCACGTGATCGGCAACCTTGAGTTCCGATTTGCGTAACAGGTGGCGCGACTGGGCGATATGTTGCAACAGGTTCAAAGGGCGGGACTCTTGTTATTGGCAGGTGCCAGGGATGTAGCAAGCTTGTAGTTATACTACAAGAATTGTCGTTTTGCCCGTCCGATGCATCACTAAATCGCCCTGTCCGCCTTTGAATCTAAGGGCGGCCGAATTGTAGCCGCTGGGGTTGAAGCCGTGCGGCTAAGGAAAAACTGCATTTTTCCGTAACAAATCGGCCAGCCCTTCGGCCGCCATCGGCCGACTGATCAGGTAGCCCTGCACCTCGTCGCAACGCTCGCCGCGCAGGAAATCCAGCTGTTGCTGATCTTCCACGCCTTCGGCCACCACCTTGAGCGCCAGCCCATGCGCCATGGCGATGATCGCCCGGGTGATCGCTGCGTCCTCCCGACCCTGCCCGAGGCCCCGGATGAAGGTCTGGTCGATCTTCACGTAGTCCACGGGGATGCGCTTGAGGTAACTGAGGGATGAATAACCGGTGCCAAAATCGTCGATGGCCAGCTTCACACCCAGGTCGCGCAGCTGCTGGAAGGTCGCGATGATGTGTTCGACGCTGTCGAGCAGTTGGCTCTCGGTCAGCTCCAGCTCGAGGTATTGCGGGTCCAGCCCGGTCTCTTCCAACACCTGGCGCACCAGGCTGACCAGCTTGCCCTGGCGCAACTGATGCACCGACAGGTTCACCGACACCCGGATCGGCGCCAGCCCCTGGCGCTGCCACTCGCACGCCTGCCAACAGGCCTGGCGCAGCACGAATTCGCCCAGCGGCACGATCAGGCCGGTCTCTTCGGCGAGGCCGATAAAGTCCCCCGGCGGCACCATGCCCCATTGCGGATGCTCCCAGCGAATCAGCGCCTCGGCGGCATTCAGCTTGCCGGTGGCCAGGCACAGTTTCGGCTGGTAGAACACCGTCAGTTGGCGCTCCTCGATGGCCTTGCGCAGGTGGTTTTCCAGCTGCAGGCGCTCCAGGGTGCTGGCTTGCAGGCTGTCGGTGTAGAACTGGAAATTGTTGCCGCCCAAATGCTTGGCATGTTGCATGGCCATGTTCGACTGGCTGACCAGCGCGGAAATTTCCCGCGCGTTGTCCGGCAACAGGCTGACCCCCATGGAAGCACTGACCACCAGCTCGTGCCCCTCCACCGTCACCGGCACCCGCAACTTGGCCAGCAGCCGCGTCGCCACCCGCGCCAGGCTCGAGAGGTTGCCATAGGCATCGAACAGCACGGCAAATTCATCACCGGACAGCCGCGCAATGGTGTCGGCTTCCGGCAAGGCGTTGATCAAGCGCCGCGCCATTTTCTGCAACAGCTGGTCGGCGACTTCATGGCCGAGGCTGTCATTGAGCAATTTGAAACGGTCGAGGTTGATGTGCAGCAGCGCCAGGCTCCGCCCGCCCAGGCGCACGCGCTGGTGGGCTTCGCGCAACCGTTCGCGGAACAGCGAGCGATTGGCCAGGCCGGTCAATTCATCGTAATGCGTGAGGTAGCGCATGCGCTCCTCGGATTCGCGCCGCGCGGACAAATCGGCGAAGAACCCCACGATATGGCTGACTTTTCCACGAACATCGCGCACCACGTTCAGTTGCAGCCACTGCGGGTACAGCTCGCCGTTCTTGCGCGTCTCCACCAATTCGCCCTGCCAGGTACCGTGGCTGAGCAGCGCCTGGCGGATCACCGGGAAGTGGCGCCGCGCATCGCGGCTGCTGGGCAGTTCCACCACATTGCGGCCGAGCATGTCGTCGATGTCGAAGCCGGTGACGCGGCTGAAGGCCTGGTTGACCGCAATCAACGCGTAATCCGGGTCGAGGATCACGATGCCTTCGCTGGCGGCCTCGAATACCGTCGAAGCCAGGCGCTGCTGTTCTTCCAGGGCCTTGCCGGCGCTGATGTCGCGGCGCGTACCGAGCATGCGCGTGACACGCCCACTGGGCGTGCGCTCGACGGCGCGGCCACGGTCTTCGATCCACACCCAATGGCCATCGCCATGGCGCACACGGTATTCGACCTGGTAGTCCTCGCTGCGCCCCTTGAGGTGCTCCACCAGCGCGCGCTTGAGCAACGGCAGGTCCTCGGGGTGCAGGCGCGGCTTGAGGTGGCTGAGCATCGCCGTGACGTACTCGGGTTCCAGGCCGAACAACTCTTTGAGCTGGGTGTGGTGGACCTCGTCGGTCTGCAGGTTCCAGTCCCACAGGCCCAGTTCGCTGGCTTGCAGGGCCATGGCCAGGCGCGCCTCGCTTTTATTCAGGGCCAGGCTGGCAGCGTCGAGTTCCTGGCTGCGCTGCGCCACGCGGTCCTGCAGGCCGATCTGCGCTTCACGCAGTTCCTGTTCGACCTGGCGACGCTGCTCGACTTCGCGCACCAGTTCCTGATTCAACTGTTCGCTGCGCTGCTGCGCCTGTTGCAGATGCTCGATCAGCGCCTGGTTCTGGAAGCGTCGCAGCAGCCCGCGCTGGATCAAGCGATTGACCTGCCACGCCACCACACTCAAGGACGCCAGCAGGATCAGGCCGAGCACACCCCAGCCTTGTTGCTGCGGGGCGCCGTTCCAGAACAGGTACGCGATGGCCGGCACCAGGCACGGCAGGGAAAAGGACAGGAACGCCGGCAGACTCACGGCATAGGCCACGCTGGCCGACAGCGTCGCGGCGCCGATCAGGCCAAAGACCCAGGCCTGCTGCATAAAGCTGTCCACCGGTACCAGCGCGATGGCGGCGACGGCCAGGGTCAGCCCGCTGACCGCTGAACCCAGCATGAACATGCGGCGCCAGATCGGCTGGGCCTGGCGGCTGGGCATGGCCGAGTCAAACGCCGCCACCTGGATCACGCGCATCGCCACCAACGCCAGCAGCCAGACCAGCCAGATGCTGTCCAGCAGGTATTGCTTGGGGTTCCACAGCAGCCAGGCACAGACCAGGCCGTTGACCAGCATTAATAAGGTAGGCAGCAACGAGCCCTGGTAGAGCAGGCGCGTGCGCTCGACCGCCATCTCGGTGGCGTAATGTTTGTGGATGACCTGCGCGGGCGCCATCGTGGGGCCGAACAGGTCGGTGCTGAGGGTCATAGGCAGTGTTCTTATAATGGTGAGCCCGAAACGTCGACGGAGCATACACAAGCACGCGCTTGGGCCAAACTGCTCCACGTCATAAAAACCTCACGTTTATCCAGCGCAAACCTAGGCGCCAGACGGCTTGAGCGAGACACGGCGGGGGCTGCGGCCATTGACCGACCAGTCATCACCCGATGCAGAATGTTTGCCCGGCGCGGATCAGCCTGGATGTTTTCCGTCGCCCGCCCGGCATTGGGATTTGCCCGAGCCCCCCCGGCACCCTAGAATGCGCCGATGCGCGATGATCTCTCCCTTTTGCTGAACTCCCTCAACGACGCCCAACGCCAGGCCGTAGCCGCCCCCGTTGGCCGTCAGTTGGTCCTGGCCGGTGCTGGCTCCGGTAAAACCCGAGTGCTGGTGCACCGTATCGCCTGGTTGATCCAGGTCGAGAACGCGTCGCCGCACTCCATCCTGTCGGTGACGTTCACCAACAAGGCCGCTGCCGAGATGCGCCATCGCATCGAGCAGTTGATGGGCATCAGCCCGGCCGGCATGTGGGTGGGCACCTTCCACGGCCTGGCGCACCGCCTGTTGCGGGCGCACTGGCAGGAGGCGGGCCTGGTCCAGACCTTCCAGATCCTCGACAGCGATGACCAGCAACGCCTGGTCAAGCGCGTGATCCGCGAGCTGGGCCTCGACGAGCAGCGGTGGCCGGCGCGCCAGGCGCAATGGTTCATCAACGGCCAGAAAGACGAAGGCCTGCGCCCGCAACATATCCAGGCCAGCGGCGACCTGTTCCTGGCCACCATGCGCAGCATCTATGAAGCCTACGAGGCCGCCTGCGCACGGGCCGGCGTCATCGACTTCTCCGAACTGCTGCTGCGCGCCCTCGACCTGTGGCGCGATAACCCAGGCTTGCTGGCCCATTACCAGAAACGCTTCCGGCATATCCTGGTGGACGAGTTCCAGGACACCAACGCCGTGCAGTACGCCTGGTTGCGCCTGCTGGCCAAGGGCGGCGACAGCTTGATGGTGGTAGGCGATGACGACCAGTCGATCTATGGCTGGCGTGGCGCGAAAATCGAGAACATCTACCAGTATTCCGAAGACTTCCCGGACGCGGTCACCATCCGCCTGGAGCAGAACTACCGCTCCACCGCCGGCATCCTCAAGGCCGCCAACGCCCTGATCGCCAATAACACCGGGCGCCTGGGCAAAGAGCTGTGGACCGACGGCGGCGAAGGCGAGGCGATCAACCTGTACGCGGCGTTCAACGAGCACGATGAAGCGCGCTACGTGGTGGAAACCATCGAAAGCGCACTGAAGACCGGCCTGGCGCGCAGCGATATCGCGATTCTGTACCGCTCCAACGCCCAGTCGCGGGTGCTGGAAGAAGCCTTGCTGCGCGAGCGCATCCCGTACCGCATCTATGGCGGCCAGCGCTTCTTCGAGCGAGCCGAAATCAAGAACGCCATGGCCTACCTGCGCCTGCTCGAAGGCCGTGGCAACGACGCGGCGCTGGAGCGGGTGATCAACATCCCGGCCCGCGGCATCGGCGAAAAAACCGTGGAAGCGATCCGCGACCACGCCCGCCACGCCGATGTGTCGATGTGGGAAGCCATGCGCTTACTGATCGCCAATAAAGGCCTGACCGGCCGCGCTGCCGGGGCACTGGGCGTGTTTGTCGAACTGATCGAGAACCTCGCCGCCAAGTGCTCGGAAATGCCCCTGCACTTGATGACCCAGACTGTAATCGAGCAATCCGGGCTGATCGCCTACCACGAAGCGGAAAAAGGCGAGAAAGGCCAGGCCCGGGTAGAAAACCTTGAGGAACTGGTCAGCGCCGCGCGTGCGTTCGAGAACACCGAGGAAGACGAAGAGCTGACCCCGCTCGCGGCCTTCCTCGGCCATGCCTCGCTGGAAGCCGGCGATACCCAGGCCGATGAGCATGAAGACAGCATCCAGCTGATGACCCTGCACAGCGCCAAGGGCCTGGAATTCCCCTACGTGTTCCTGGTGGGCATGGAAGAAGGCCTGTTCCCGCACAAGATGAGCCTGGAAGAGCCTGGCCGCCTTGAGGAAGAACGCCGCCTGGCCTACGTGGGCATTACCCGGGCGATGCAGAACCTGGTGATGACCTACGCCGAGACCCGACGCCTGTACGGCAGCGAGACCTACAACAAGGTGTCGCGTTTCGTCCGTGAGGTGCCGAAGGGGCTGATCCAGGAAGTGCGCCTGTCCAACAGCGTCAGCCGCCCGTTCGGTGGTGGCCAGCAGCAGAACTCCAGCAGCCTGTTTGCCGGTTCCGAAATTCCGGAAACCCCGTTCAGCCTGGGCCAACAGGTCAAGCATGCGATTTTCGGCGAAGGCGTGATCCTCAACTTCGAAGGCGCCGGCGCCCAGGCACGGGTGCAGGTGAATTTCGCTGAAGGCAGCAAATGGCTGATGATGGGCTACGCGAAGCTCGAAGCCATCTGACACCCTCCCCTTTGTAGGAGCCGGCTTGCTGGCGATGGCGGTCCTAAGACCGCCATCGCTGCGGGGCGACGACTCGACAAGCCGGCTCCTACAATGTGAAGAATTGTGACCCTCCCTTGTTTTTCACCTGCACGGGCCAATATCTGTATTAAGTCCTACAGACCATTCTGATTCGGTCTTACGCAAAAGCCCGAAACATTATGTCGCTAGCCACTGTCACTACACCTGTGCAACATGGCGCGCGTGCAATCCACAAATGGGAATTCCCTTTATGAAACGTTTTCTTAGCATCGCCATGGCGTTGTGCATCGGCCTGACGATGAGCCTCGACGCCAACGCCAAGCGCTTCGGTGGCGGCAAAAGCATGGGCTCGGCACCGACTCACCAGACCAGCCAAATGGCTCCTTCCGCCGGCGGCATGGGCGGTGCAGCCGCCACCGCAGGCGCAGCCGGTGCTGCTGGCGCCGCGGCCAAGGCCGGCGGTGCTTCGCGCTGGTTGGGCCCTCTGGCCGGTATCGCGGCCGGTGGCCTGCTCGCTTCCATGTTCATGGGCGGCGGCTTCCAGGGCATGCAGATCTTCGACATCCTGATCTTGGCGGTCATCGCCTTTGTGATCTTCCGCTTCATCGCCGCCCGTCGACGCAAGCAGCAGGAGCACCTGGCTCCAGCCGGCGCGCCGATGCAGCGTGAAGTGTTCGAGCAGAAGCCAGCCATGGGTTCGATCTTCGGTGGTTCGGCCGCGCCTGCCGCCGCCCGTCCGGTGATCAACGCACCGGCGTGGTTCAACGAAGAGCGTTTCGTCGAAGCGGCCCGCAGCCACTTCCAGTCCCTGCAGCAGCACTGGGACGCCAACGAAATGGACAAGATCTCCGAGTTCGTGACCCCACAACTGCTGGAGTTCCTCAAGCGCGAACGCGCCGACCTGGGCGACGCCTTCCAGTCGACCTACATCGACGACCTGCGCGTACAGCTGGAAGGTGTGGATGACCGCGCCGACAAGACCATCGCCACCCTGACCTTCAGCGGTGTGTCGAAGACCTCGCGTTTCGACCAGGGCGAAGTGTTCAGCGAAAGCTGGAACATGGAACGCGCCCAAGGCGACAACCAGCCTTGGCTGGTCGCCGGTATCCGCCAGAACGGCTGATACCCGCGCGCTTGAGCAAGCCGTAACAAAAAACCCCGGACCTGTCCGGGGTTTTCTATTTCACGGTTGCACTTATAGCGAGCTACTGTATAAAACGCCCCTATAAACCGCGCCATCTAGCAAGAGGATCCCGGCCGTGGAAGAAATCATCGAACAATTGCGTGAAGCCAACGAACCGGTCCCGGTTCCTCTGGAACTGCCTGACGAAGACCAACTGGTGGAAATCGAGGAACAACTGTTCATCGACATCCCGTTTGTGTTCCGCGAATTCCTGCTGACCGTCAGCGACGTGGTCTACGGCAGCCTGGAGCCGGTGACCGTCACCGACCCGCAATCCCACACCTACCTGCCCGACGTGGCCGCCAACGCCTGGGATGCCGGCGTTGATCGCAGCATGATCCCGATCTGCCAGGACGGTGACGACTACTACTGCGTCGAAGAAGACGGCACCGTGGTGCTGTGGTCCGGCGAAGAAGAACTCGTCACCGAAGAAACCTGGGAATCGGTGTGGCACTGGGCACGGGACGTCTGGCTGGAAAGCTGATCCCACAAGGCTTGTGTGGCGAGATCACTGTTCAGGGCTGCTGCGCAGCCCAGCGCAAGCAAGCTCGCCACCGTTGCTCTCAATGCTCCGGCGTGTCCTTGTGGTTATCCAGGGTCTCCAGCAAGGCGACCTGCATGCGCGTATGCACGCGGATGAACCACCGCCAGAGCACGGCCGCCACTGCGGCCGTGACGACGGCGATCAGCACCAGCAACTTGTTGGTCGGCAGAATGCTGGCCGACAAGGCCGCCAATAGCAGGAAGATCACCAGCAGCGACAACAGCGGGATCAGCTCGGCGATCACGCGTCGTACACGCTGGGTGTGCCGCCCGGCCATTTCCGGCTTCACGCTCATCTCTGCCAGCAACATCGACAACGCCTTGAGCTTGCGGTAAGCCGCAATCAGGAACGGCAGCGACAACAGCAGCGCCCCACCCCAGATCAATGCCTTCTGCCAGCTTGGATCGCTGATCCACCCCTCCAGATACCCGCCAATGCGCGCCGCGAAGTAACTGCCGGCGAAGAAGATCGCCACCACCAGCGCCAGGTTCACCCCCACTTGCAGGATAATCTTGCGAATCATCGACGCCAGCATCGCGCCCTCACCCTGCGGCTGGATACTGCGCAGCCACTCGCCATACAGGCCAAACACCCGGCTCAGGCGCTTGGGCATCACGGCGGCAATCTTCAACGACAACGGGTCGGCACCGCGAATCAGGTACGGCGTGAGCAACGTGGTGATCGCCGAAACGGCAACCGCCACCGGGTACAGGAAGTCGCTGGTCACCTGCAAGGTCATCCCAAGCGCGGCGATGATGAAGGAAAACTCGCCAATCTGTGACAGGCCCATGCCTACGCGCAGTGAGGTCCGGCCATCATTGCCGGCGATAAACGCGCCCAGGCCGCAGGACAGCATCTTGCCCAGCACCACCGCCACGGTGATTACCGCAATCGGCCAGGCGTATTGCAGCAGGATCTGCGGGTCGATCATCAAGCCAATGGCGACGAAGAAGATGGCGCTGAACATGTCGCGAACCGGCTCGATCAGGCGTTCGATCTTAATCAACTGGCGCGATTCGGCCATGATCGCGCCAATCAGGAACGCGCCCAGCACCATGCTGTATTCCAGCTTGACCGCCAGCAGGCAGAAGCCGAAACACAGGCCGAGTACGGTGATCAGCAGCATTTCGTTGCTTTCAAACTTGGCCACGTAGGCCAGCAGGCGCGGCACCAGCAAAATGCCGATGACCAGCGCGACGATCATGAACAGCGAGAGCTTGCCGACCGTGGAGAACACCTCGCCGGAGCTGACCGTGCCACTTACGGCGATGCTCGACAGCAAGGCAATGATGCCGATCCCGAGGATGTCTTCCACGATCAGCACGCCAAAAATCAGCTGGGCGAAGCGCTGGTTCTTCATCTTCAGGTCATTGAGTGCCTTGACGATGATGGTGGTCGAGGAGATCGCCAGGATTGCGCCGAGGAACAGCGAGTCCATGGTATTCCAGTCGAACCAGCGGCCGATCTCGTAGCCGATCCAGATCATCAGGATGATTTCCAGGAACGCCGCGATAAACGCCGTGGCACCGACCTTGAACAGCTTGCGCAGACTGAATTCCAGGCCCAGGCAGAACATCAGGAAGATCACCCCCAGCTCGGCGAGGGTCTTGATGGTGTCTTCGTCGTGGATCAGGCCGAAGGGCGGCGTATGAGGGCCGATGATGAAGCCGGCGACGATGTACCCCAGCACCACGGGTTGCTTGAGGCGGTGAAACAGGATGGTGACAACCCCGGCCACCAACATGATCACGGCCAGGTCCTGGATAAAGCTGATGGCGTGCATGGCGAGGGGCTCCTTGAGGGTACTGGCGCTCTTCCTGCATCCGTCCGCGCCTTTGAACGGTCGCAAAGAGCGAGAGGAAGAGTCTGCCTTGATCGTAAGAAATGCCCTGAGATGGGCTTTTGAAGGTTAACACCGCGACTTCCGCCGGAAAGCCGGTGCAATATATGGAAACAGATCGGTGCACGCGTGACGGCAAGCCGCCCACCGGCGTCCCGTAAAGGATGGCGCTGCAAAGATTCCAGCACCCGCAGAGGTGCCCCCCAACCAATGCCTACAACCCGTGAGTGTGCTATGGAACCCGGAAACGCCCAGCTGTCGATGACGGTATTGATGACCCCTGACATGGCCAACTTCTCAGGCAATGTCCACGGCGGCACCCTGCTCAAGTACCTCGACGAAGTGGCCTACGCCTGCGCGAGCCGTTATGCCGGTCGCTATGTGGTCACGTTGTCGGTCGACCAGGTGATTTTTCGCGAGCCGATCCATGTCGGCGAATTGGTGACCTTCCTCGCATCGGTCAACTACACCGGCAACACGTCGATGGAAGTGGGCATCAAGGTGGTCACCGAGAACATCCGCGAACGCTCGGTGCGCCATACCAACAGCTGCTTCTTCACCATGGTGGCCGTGGACGACCAGCGCAAACCCGCCGCCGTGCCGCCACTGCAGCCCCACAACAGCGAAGACAAGCGCCGGTTCGTGCAGGCCCAGCAGCGTCGGCAGATTCGCCAGGAGCTGGAGAAGCGCTACCAGGAGATCAAGGCAGACGCCTAGTAAGCGCGAGCGCGCCCACGCCTACAGGTGCCAGCACTTGTCGTAGTGGGCACAGACATCAAAGCGCTGGTCCAACTGGCTCATGCGCTCCATGTGATGGTTGAGCACCTCGATCATCACTGACGTGCGTGTATTGGTGTAGTACGTGGTCATCATCTTGTCGTTGGCCTTGACCCGCTCGCGCGTGCCGAGGTCCGTCGGGTTCAGCCACTGTTGCAGCACCGCGTCCTCGATAAGCGTGAGCCGGAAGCGATAAACCTCCTTGTAGAACCCCAGCGTGCGTGTCTGCTGGGCTGCAGCCTCTTCATTCAACAGTGCGTAGTTCTGGCGATATTGAGCCCAGTAATCCTGCGGCAACGTAAACGATCCCATCGCCACCTTGCGCTTGGCAATCTGCTCCTCAAGGGCTTTGGCGGTCGTCGGTGCTTCGGCCGGGGTATCAGGGTTCATCATTTTGAACAGCTGCACGTTGGTGTCGACGATGGTGTTGATCAACGCTGTGCGCTGGGCGGTTTCGGGCAGCTGCCTGGGGAACATCGGCGTGCTGCCGGCGCATGCCAGCAACGGGGTTTCGAACATTGGCAGTGGCGTACGCGCGTCTTTGCCATTGAACCGTGACAGGCGCCGGAACGTGGTAATGCAGTTGCTCCCGTCGACGTCGAAGGCCACTTCATATTCCTTGCCGGCTTCGGGCGTGAAATTGAACGCCTTGGCGCATACGTAGGAGCCGCCGTTGGTATTGAGTCGCACGAAAAGCGGCTGGCCGGCGGGCAACTTCACTTCCAGCAGGCCACGGGTTTTCGCTGGCGGCGGCACGCTCATGTCGGCGCGGCGGCGGGTATCGGCCATCATGAAGTTGTTGAGCATGCCAGTGGTACGGCCTGCGCAGTGCTGCGCATCGAAGAGGTCGAGCGTGGAATTCTGTGTGTTGGAGATAAAGCGCAGCTTCGCCGCATCAGGTTCGGTGGCGTCCGGGTAGCTGCCGTTGACACTGCAGGCACTGAGCAGCGAGGCCAGGCTCAGCGCGGAGAAAACCCTAAGGGATGGCGACATGGATCTTCCTTGAAAAGCACAGGGGGACAAGAAGCGCCCGATAGTACCGGACGCTCTTGGCCTGACTCAATCCGGCGGAGGCCTACAACCCGATGGGCGTGGCCTCGAAGCGTACACGCGGATGGGCGATGCGGTCCTGGGCGCGCACCAGTTCCAGTTCGTAACTGGCACAGGCCTGGGTTTCGAGCAGCACTTCATGCACTGCCGCCGCCGTGAATTCGAAGGCCGCCAACAGGCTGTCGCCGAGCAGCACACGCGCCAGGAACAGCCCGGAGGTCAGATCGCCGACGCCCACCGGCTGGCGCGGAAACGCCAGCAGCGGCCGGCGCAGGTGCCAGCTGCCATCAGCGGTCACCAGCAGCATCTCGAAGCCATCCGGCAACTTGCCGGGGTAATCCAGGTGCTTGACCAGTACCGCCTTCGGCCCGCGCGCCAGCAACGCCTTGGCCATGGCCAGGCAATCGAACAGTGATTGCGGCTTGCGACCGGCAAAACTGTCCAGTTCCAGCTGGTTGGGGCACAGGAAGTCGGCCATCGCCGCCGCTTCTTCCAGCAGGAAATCGCTGACTTCCTGCGGCACGATGCAGCCCTTTTCCGGATGCCCCATCACCGGGTCGCACAGGTACAGGGCCTTGGGGTTGATGGCCTTGATGCGCGCCACACCGGTGAGGATCGCGCGCCCCTGGTCCGCACTGCCGAGGTAACCGGACAATACCGCGTCGCAGTTGCCCAGCTCGCCGATCGCGGCAATGCCTTCCACCAGCGCCGGAATCTGCTGCGGCGCCAACACTTCTCCCGCCCATTGGCCATACTGGGTGTGGTTGGAGAACTGCACGGTGTTCAGCGGCCAGACATTCACCCCGACCCGCTGCATGGGGAACACGGCAGCGCTGTTTCCGGCGTGGCCAAAGACCACATGAGACTGGATCGCAAGCAGATGAGGTGTGCGTTTCATGCGGGAGATTTCCGTAAAGCCATTGAAATTCTGGCCGCGCAGTATGCGACTAAACGCAGCCTGTACGACAGACCGGCGACACAGTTAAGCTGCTCTCACTTTGTTGGAGTTCTTTGCATGCTGACCCTGGGAAACATCTTCGTGTTGATGCTGCTGGCGACCGCTGCCGCCTGGGTGTGGCACAACCACGGCCTGCGCGAGCGGGCGCTGGAACGGGTCAAGCAACATTGCGCCAAGCTCGATATCGAGCTGCTCGACGGTGCGGTGGCGCTCAAGCGCATCGGTTTTGTGAAGGATGCCAGTGGTCGGCGACGCCTGGCGCGCATCTACAATTTCGAATTCACCGTGACCGGCGAGACCCGCCATCCGGGGACGATCACCCAGTTCGGCGCCCACAGCGCGCAGATCGAACTGGCGCCCTACCCGTTCGAGATCAAGACGCCATTGCCCAGTGCCAATGTGATCGAGCTGAGCCAATGGCGCGAGGACCACGCGGCCAAGAATCGTCACTGACGGCAGGCCGCGAGCGCCATCTGCAACGCGGCCACGTCCTGTGGTGCGCTGAAAATCAATTCGATCCGCGAGTCGCGGCGCCATTCACTGGGTTGCCAGGCAAGCGAAGCGTTATACACGGCGTTGGCGGAAATCCAGCCTTCGGCGCTGTGGATAACCAGCTTGGCGCGGCGCCATTCCAGGCTTTCCAGCCATCCGGATACACGTACGGCATCGAATTGCTGACTCGGGTGCCAGCGCCAGCCAATACTCCAACCGCCTTCCTGGGCCTGGCTCAAGCAAATCGGCAGCGTGGGATCGTTCCAGATCGCCGGCAGTTGCGCGAGCCCCTCGGGCACGGCGAAGTTATCCACCGCGGCGGCGGCCTGTGCGCTTAATCCGGGTAGCTGCTGCAGTGGCAACTGGGCCTGGCGGGTCCAGTAGACCGGGCAATCCGGCAACTGCCGTTCGACAGCCTGGCGCTGCACGGCATCCAGCGTCTCATCCTTGTTCAATACCAATAGCCCGGCACTGGCCAGCGTTTCCTGCTGCGCCGGTGGCAACGGTTTACCCGCCGCCAGGGCTTGGGCATCGAGTACCAGCACACAGGGCTGAACCGCCAGCACGTTCTGCCACGGCGCCTGGCGCAATTGCTTGAGCAACTGCGCCGGGTGCCCCAGGCCTGAGGGCTCGATAAACAGCCGATCCGGCTTGGCCTTACGCAGCAGACGGCCCAGGCCTACCTGGAACGGTGCACCATTCACACAGCACAAGCAGCCACCGGCGACTTCGCCCAAGGCAATGCCGTCGTCATCCTGGGTCAGCAGCGCAGCGTCCAGGCCGATCTGCCCGAACTCGTTGATCAATACCGCCCAACGCTCGTTGGCCGGGCGTTGCGCGAGCAGGTGCCTGATCAGGCTGGTCTTGCCGGCGCCCAAGGGCCCGGCAATCACGTGGGTGGGAATGTTCTGCAGCATGAGACGCTTCATTCAGACCGTGTAGAACGCTAGATCCTACGCGGTTATGCCAGCCAATCCAGCGTCAGGATCAAGCGGCGTTCATCCATCTTCAGGGCGGGCGAGCGATGGATCAGGCCATGACCTTCATTGCCATGCCATTTCGTGCCCTTGAGCAAGGCCACCTCGCCGCAGTGAATCTGCTCGATTCGCTCAGTAGGCTCGGCCTCCGGTCGGCTCAGCAGGCGACGGTCCATCACACCTTCGCGCAACCATTGGCTGCCGATCCCGGCATAGGTGGTGATCAGCCGCACCGGCACATGGTCCACGTGAAAGCGCGGACACATGGCCTTGTCCAACAGGCGCAGGCGCACACCGATTCGCTTGGCACCCAGCAGGCAGGCAAAGGCGCTGACCAGCCACGCCACATCAGCGATAAAGCCTTCATAGCCTTCAAGATCGCGACAACTGGACGCCAGGCCCTGCAAGTTCGGCGCGGCGTCTTCGCGGCTCAACTCCACGACCAGCGAATCGGCCAACGGCTCATTGAGCGCCACCAGCAACGCGCCGAACTCGGCAATGTGCAGCGGCAACTGGCGCTGCCACAGCGCCAGGTTGACGCCGTCTTCGAGGATGTCGGACAGCGCCAGCGGGGTTTCGCCGCGGGTCTGGCGGATCACCGGGCGCAGGGGAATAACCGGGGCCAGCATCAGGCAGCCGCCTCGTCATACCAAGGGCCAAAGGGATCGTCCAGCAAGCGCCAACCGTCGACGCCCAAGGCCATTTCTTCGTCGGTGAGCAAGCAGGCATCGAGCTCGGCACGCAGGCGCGCGAAGTCGATGTTCTGCCCGATAAACACCAGTTCCTGACGGCAATCGCCAGTGCTCAATTGCCAGTTACCCATGATCGCCGCGACGCTCTCTTCGTCCTGGGGCCACTGGCTTTTTGGCACGAAGCGCCACCAGCGACCGGCAAAGCCGTGCCGCATCAGGCCGCCGGCCTGGGACCAGCTGCCCGCGTCCTGGTGCTTGCTGGCCAGCCAGAAGAAGCCTTTGGAGCGTAGCAGTTTGCCGTTGACCCATGGGCGGTCGATAAAGTCGAAAAAGCGCTGCGGATGCAACGGACGGCGCGCGCGATAGGCGGTGGAGGCGATACCGTACTCTTCGGTTTCCGGCACATGCTCACCGCGCAGTTCCTGCAGCCACCCCGGGGCCTGCGCGGCACGTTCGAAGTCGAACCGGCCGGTATTGAGGATCTTGTGCAGCGGCACTTCACCCATGACCATCGGGATGATTTCCGCCTGGGCGTTCAGGCGCTCGAGAATCGCCATCAGCTCCTCGCGCTCACGGCTGCTGATCAGGTCGATCTTGCTGATCAGGATCACGTCGGCGAATTCGATCTGCTCGATCAGCAGGTCGGTGATCGAGCGCTCGTCTTCCTCGCCAAGGGTTTCGCCGCGTGAAGCCAGGCTTTCGGCGGCCTGGTAGTCGAGCAGGAAATTCATGCCATCAACCACGGTGACCATGGTGTCCAGGCGCGCGATGTCGGCCAGGCTTTGCTCGTTTTCGTCGCGGAAGGTAAACGTTTCGGCCACGGGCAACGGTTCGGAAATGCCGGTGGATTCGATCAGCAGGTAATCGAAGCGACCTTCCTTGGCGAGTTTTCCGACCTCCTCCAGCAAGTCTTCGCGCAAGGTGCAGCAGATGCAGCCGTTGCTCATCTCCACCAGTTTTTCTTCGGACCGGTTGAGGGTGACGTCGCGCTGCACCTCGCTGCCGTCGATATTGATTTCGCTCATGTCATTGACGATCACCGCCACGCGCAGGTTGTCGCGGTTGCGCAGGACGTAGTTGAGCAGCGTGCTTTTACCGGCGCCGAGAAAACCGGACAACACGGTAACGGGGAGACGATTGGGCATCAGGTATTCCTCATCAGGGTGGCCGGTCAAATCGCCCGTTTATGGCGTTCGCGCAGCTCTTCACGTTCTTTGGCTTCGATACACAGCGTGGCGGTAGGACGCAGCAGCAGGCGTTGCAGGCCGATGGGCTCGCCCGTTTCGCGACACCAGCCGTATTCGCCACGGGCCAGCACTTCGAGGGCGTCGTCGATCTTGTCCAGGAGCTTTTTTTCCCGCTCCAGCAGGCGCAGTTGCCACTGGCGCTGCTCTTCGGCGCTGCCCACATCGGCGGGATCACTGTTGGTTTCCTGCTCGCGCAGCTGCTGGAACTCGGCGTCGATACGCACTTGCAGTTCATTGCGCTGGGCCAGCAACAGCGCACGGAAGAAGCCTTGCTGGGCTTCATTCATGTAGTCGGCGTGTGGCTGGGCCAGGAGGTCTTGTTCAGTCATGGGGGGCGGTTCACGGGTCAGGCTGTGGTTTAATGTTATAGTATAACAATACAAATAAGCCAATCCCCCTTGCTCGTCACGACGAAGGGCGCAATGCTGGAACCCTCCCTGCCCCGAGAAGCCCTATGAAATATCTGTGGTGCGCCCTGTTATTGGCAGCGGCAGGCTCGGCCTGCGCGCAGACACCGAGCCTGCTGGCCAACTGCACGCGCAGCGCCAACCTGCTGGCGTGTGTCGACCCGCTGGGCAATGCCTACAGCGTGGCAACGGTCGGCAGCACCACCTACCTGCGCGGCTTCGAGGTGATCGGCAAACGCTATTGGGCACAGACCAACAGCCGCTATGGGCAGCTGACGTTCTTTACCGGATTGGCCTCGGACGGTGAGGCGTGGGTCGGCTACACACGGCGCGTGGGCTGGACCACCCTCAACCGGTTCTCCAGTTCGGGTGGCGCCAGCGCCAAGTTCACCTGCAGCCGGATAACCGGCTGCTAGGCCTGGGCATCCTTCTGTTCCTGCACCCAGGCCATGTAGCTGTTCATCGGCGGGTTCTTCTGGAAGTACTTCTTCAAACCTTCGAACAGGCCATCGGCAACCGCCTGTTGATGACGCGCGGTGACCAGTCGCGCACTGTCCCGCGCATTCGAGATGAACCCGGTTTCCACCAGGATCGACGGCACGTCCGGTGACTTGAGCACCGCGAAGCCGGCCTGCTCTACGCGTTTCTGATGCAACGAGGTGATGCCTTCCAGGCTGCCCAGGATCGAGTTGCCCAGTTGCAGGCTGGAAGCGATGGTGGCGTTCATCGACATGTCCAGGATCACCCCGGCCAGCATCGGGTCCTTGTCCTTGAGGTTCAGCAGGCTGGTGGCGCCGAGCAGGTCGGCGCCGTTTTCACGTTGCGCCATGAAGCGCGCGGTCGCGGACGTGGCGCCGCCTTCGGACAGGGCATACACCGAAGCGCCCGACGCGGTAATCCGCGGTGCGGCATCCGCGTGCACCGAGATGAACATGTCGGCGTTGTGCTTGTGGGCAATTTCCACGCGCTTGCGCAGCGGCACGAAAAAGTCGTCATTGCGCACCAGCTTCACATCGAAGCCCTTCTCGCGCTTCAGGCGCTTGGCCAACAGTTGGGCGATGGACAGCACCACGTCTTTTTCACGCTGGCCTTTGGAGCCGACGGCGCCGGGGTCCTTGCCGCCGTGGCCGGGGTCGACCACCACGATGATGTCGCGCTTGGGATGAGCCTTGTCCACCGGTGCCACCAACGGCGCAGGCTGCGCCGCAATCTGGCGCGGCGCATGGGTGGCGCCGGTCAGGTCCAGCACCAGCCGGTGCCCTTGGCCGTCCTGGGGCGGCAACAAAAAGCTGTTGAGCTGCATCGGCGCGGCCAGGTCGAGCACGATCCGCGTATCGCCCTTGCCGAAATGCCCGGAGCGAATCGACGTGATCCCGCTGCCCTTGAGCATCAACTGGGAGAAATCCCCACTGAGCCCCGCGCCGCTGAGGTCAATGATCAGGCGCTCGGGTGCGCTCAACGAAAAGGTTTTGTATTGCACCGGCCCGCTGAGGTCGAACACCAGCCGTAGCTTGTCGTCCGAGCGCCACAGGCGCGCATTGCGAATCTGCGTGGCCGACGCGGTGAAAGGCAAGGTGAACAGCGGGCTGGCCAGAAGCAGGTTTAGGAGCTGACGTCTGTGCATGACAAATACCGCAAATGAAGGAGCGTCCCTGCTCGACATGACTGAAAAAAGGCTGGAGCAGAAAAATCATCGTCGACTCAATAGTTATAATATAACATGTCTTTTTATTTCCAACGATGGACCTGCTCATGAATGCGCTGACTCTGCCGGATATCGCCGCGCAGGCTTCACGCCAAGCCTTGCCACTCGACTGGGTCGGCATGTGCGGTATCGCCTTGCCGATCCTCATCGACGGCCATCGCCTGGCCGCCACCGCCGATGCCGGCGTCAGCCTGGACGATGGCGCCGCTCGTGGCATTCATATGTCACGCCTGTACCTGGCACTGGAAATGCTCGAGCAGCAGCCCCTTACGCCGGCACTTCTGCGTAATGTACTGCAGCGTTTTCTCGACAGTCATGAAGGTTTATCTAAGAACGCCTACCTGCGGATCCACACCGATTTGCTGCTCAAACGCCCGGCGTTGGTCAGCCCGCTGGCTGGCTGGAAAAGCTATCCGGTGAGCATCGAAGCGCGTCTGCAAAACCAGATGTTCCACGTGGAACTAAAAATTGACGTTACTTATTCCTCAACTTGCCCTTGCTCGGCTGCCCTCGCCAGGCAATTGATTCAGCAGCAATTTGTTGAAGATTTCGGCAACACGCCTTTGCAACATGAAGACGTCCTCACCTGGCTGGGCAGCATCAACGGCATTGTTGCTACGCCTCACAGTCAGCGCAGCAGTGCGCAGTTATTGATCGAGCTGGACGGCCAACAGCCCGACCTGCCCATCACCGCGCTGATCGACGACGTCGAGGCGGCCCTCGGCACCGCCGTACAAACCGCTGTAAAACGCGCGGACGAACAAGCCTTCGCCCTGGCCAACGGGCAGAACCTGATGTTCTGCGAAGACGCTGCCCGCCGCCTGAACCTCGCCTTGAAGCGCTCGGATGCCATCAACGCCTTCCACCTGAAAGTGATCCACGCCGAAAGCCTGCACGCGCACGATGCCGTGGCTGAAAGCCGCTGGACGAGACCCTCTGCATGATCACCTGCACCGCTTTGCGCTGGGGCGCCCCCGGCCAACCGCTGACGCCGGCGGTGGATTTCACCCTGGAAAAAGGCAGCCTCACCGGCATCATCGGCGCCAACGGCACCGGCAAGAGCAGCTTGCTCAAAGTCATCGCAGGCCTGCAGAAACCGCTCGCCGGTAAAGTCACCGTGGATGTTCCACGCCGCGGCGGCCTGTCGTTTCTGCCTCAGCAACAGCACCTCGACCGCCAGTTCCCCATCAGCCTGCAAGAGTTGGTTGCCGCCGGTTTCTGGGGCACCCGACTCACGCCGCCGCAACGCAGCGAACGCCTGCAAGCAGTACTCGAAGACTGGTGCCTCAGCGGCCTTGAACATCGCCCGTTGATGGCCTTGTCCGGCGGCGAACTGCAACGCGCCCTGCTCGCCCGCATGAGCCTGGCCGAAGCGCCAGTGTTGCTGCTCGACGAACCCCACGCCGCCCTCGACGAAGAAGGCCAGGCGCTGTGCTGGAAACATGTGCACGCCTGGCACGATGAAGGCCGCACCGTGGTGATCGTTTGTCACGACCTCGCGTCCGTGCGCCACCACACCCAGCAAGTGGTGCAGATCAAGAGCACCGGCTGCGTGTTCGGGGCCAGTAAAGAGCTGATCCGCCCGCAACCGCACATGCAGGTGGCTTGATGCACTTCGCCGCCCACCTGTGGATGCCCTTCCTCGACTTCGTGTTCATGCGTCGCGCCTTGATCGGCGGCCTGGTACTGGCTTGCAGCACCGCGCCGCTGGGGGTGTTTCTGATCCTGCGGCGCATGAGCCTGATCGGTGACGCCGTCGCCCACGGCATCCTGCCCGGCGCCGCGCTGGGCTTCTGGTTCGCTGGCCTGAGCCTGCCCGCGCTGACCATCGGCGGCCTCGGCGCAGGCCTGGGCATGGCCGGCCTGTCGGCGTGGATCACCCGCCGCACCGGCCTACGCGAAGACGCCAGCCTCGCCGCCATCTACCCGATCTCGCTCGCTGCCGGGGTGCTGATCCTGGGTATCGCCGGCAAGCGCCTGGACCTTTTGCACCTGCTGTTCGGTTCCGCCCTGGCGGTGGATGAAACCACCCTGACCGGCATGCTCTGGGTCTCCGGTTTCAGCCTGCTCGCCATGGCGCTGATCTACAAACCGCTGCTGCTGGACACCCTCGACCCGCTGTTCCTGCAAACCGTCAGCCGCCTCGGCCCACTCGCCCACGGGTTGTTCCTGACCCTGGTGGTACTGAACCTGGTGATCGGCTTCCAGGCTATCGGCGCGTTGATGGTGGTGGGTTTGATGATGTTGCCGGCCATCGCTTCACGTTTCTGGAGCCGGCGCCTGCCGGTGCTGATCGCGGTATCGGCGGTGCTGGGATGCCTGTCGGTGTGGTTTGGCTTGCTGCTGTCGTTCTACTACTCGCTGCCCAGCGGCCCGGCGATCGTGCTGGTGGCTGGCGTCGGGTATTTGCTGTCCGTGGTCTTCGGTCCGGTGCACGGCTTGCTGCGCCGCCCGCCCTTGCTGTCATCCCAATGAGGTGTTTCCCGATGCGCGCTCTACTCGTGCTGTTCAGTCTGGTGCTGTCGTTATCGACGGCCCAGGCCGCTGACAAACTCCAGGTGGTTACCAGTTTCAGTATTCTCGATGACATCACCCACCAGATCGGTGGCGATCACATCCAGATCAGCAACATGGTCGGCCCGGATTCCGACGCCCACACCTACGAGCCCACCCCGGACGACGCCAAGGCGCTGCTCAAGGCCAGGCTGATCATCAAGAACGGCCTGGGCTTCGAACCCTGGCTGGACCGCCTGGTGACCAGCACCGAAACCAAGGCCACCGTGGTCACCGCCAGCAAGGGCGTGATTTCCCACACCATGGAAGAAGACGGCGAAACCATCCCCGACCCGCACGCCTGGCACAACCTGGCCAACGCCGAAATCTACGTGAACAACATCACCAAGGCCTTGGTCGCCGCCGACCCGGCCAACAAGGCCGACTACCTGCGCAACAGCCAGGCCTACCTGAAAGAAATCTACCGCCTGCTGGCCGAAGCCAAGACCAAGTTCGGCGCGCTGCCGCCGGGCAACCGTCGCATCGTCACCTCCCATGACGCCTTCGGTTACCTGGGCCAGGCCTATGGCATCGAGTTCCTCGCGCCCCAAGGCTTGTCCACCGAGCGTGAACCGTCGGCTGCCGAAGTCGCTGCGCTGATCACCCAGATCCGCAAAGACAAGGTCAAGGCGGTGTTCATGGAAAACATCAAGGACTCGCGCCTGCTCAAGCAGATCGCTGACGAAAGCGGCGCGCAGATCGGCGGCACGCTGTACTCCGATGCCCTGGCCGCCGAAGGCCCGGCCAGCACCTTCACCGGGCTGTTCGAATACAACCTCAACACCCTGTGCGCCGCCCTGGGCAAGCCATGACCGTGAGCATGCTCGAACTGGAAGAGGCTGCCCTCGGCAGCCGCTTTCCACTCGACCCGGTGCTCGATGCCTTGGCGTGGAACAGCGATGGGCTGATCGCCGCCATTGCCCAGCAACACGGCAGCGGCGAGGTATTGATGCTGGCCTGGATGAACCGCCAGGCCCTCACCGAAACCCTGGCCACCGGGCAGGTCTGCTACTGGTCGCGCTCGCGTCGGCAGCTATGGCGCAAAGGCGAGTCGTCCGGCCACTGGCAGCAACTGGTGGAAGCGCGGCTCGATTGCGACGGCGACGCAGTGCTGCTGATCGTCGACCAGCAAGGCCCGGCCTGCCACACCGGGCGCCCAACCTGTTTCTACAACGCCATCGACGGTCATTACGTTCACATCATTACGGAGCCCGCTGCATGATCCGCAAGAACCCTTCCGGCGATCTGCCGGTGATCGCCGAATCGGCCTACGTCGACAAGACCGCGATCATCTGCGGCAAGGTCATCATCGGTGAGAACGTGTTCGTCGGCCCCTACGCCGTGATCCGCGCCGACGAAGTCGACGCCAGCGGCGCGATGGACCCGATCACCATCGGTGCCAACTCGAACATCCAGGACGGCGTGGTCATCCACTCGAAGTCCGGCGCGGCGGTGACCATCGGCGAGTTCACCTCGATTGCACACCGCTCCATCGTCCATGGCCCCTGCTCCGTCGGCGACCGTGTGTTCATCGGCTTCAACAGCGTGCTGTTCAATTGCGCCGTGGGCGACGGCTGCGTAGTGCGCCACAACTCGGTGGTCGACGGCCGCGACTTGCCCGCCGCGTTTTACGTGCCCTCCACCACGCGCATCGGGCCCAACACCGACCTGTCGCAATTCCCGCCGGTCAGCATCAGCGCCTCGGAGTTTTCCGAAGACGTGGCGCGTACCAACGTCGACCTGGTGCGCGGCTATAAAGCCTTGCAAAACGAGTTCTGAACCATGAGCCGCCTGCTGATCCGCAACGCCCGCCTGGTGAATGAGGGCCAGGAATTCGACGCCGACGTGCTGCTTGCCAACGGCCGCATCGAGAAGATCGCCGCCAGCATCGAGGGCTGCAATGCGCCGGTGGCCATTGACGCCCAAGGCCAGTGGCTGCTGCCGGGCATGATCGATGACCAAGTGCATTTCCGCGAGCCTGGCGCACCGGACAAAGGCAGTTTCTACAGCGAGTCCCGGGCGGCCGTGGCCGGTGGCATCACCAGTTTCATGGACATGCCCAACACCAACCCGGCCACGCTGACCCTGGAAGCCCTGGCCGATAAAAAGCGCCGCGCGGCCCTGCACTCGGTGGCCAACTACGGCTTTCACTTCGGCGTGAGCAACGACAACCTCGACACCATTGCCGCGCTCGATCCGCGCGAAGTGGCCGGGGTCAAAGTGTTCATGGGCGCCTCCACCGGCAACATGCTGGTAGACGACCCGAAGGTTCTGGAGCGACTGTTTGCCGAGGTGCCCACCCTGCTCCTCGCCCACTGCGAACACACGCCGAGCATCCAGGCCAATGAACAGCGCCTGCGCGAGCGCTTCGGGGACAAGATCCCGGCGGTTGCCCATCCGCTGATCCGCGATGCCGAGGCGTGTTATCGCTCGTCTTCCTTTGCCGTGGAGTTGGCCAGGCGCTTGGGGACGCGCTTGCACGTACTGCACCTGACCAGCGCCCGAGAGTTGGAGCTGTTTGAAGACCTGCCCCTGGCGCAAAAGCGCATCACGGCGGAAGTCTGTGTGCACCACCTGCTGTTCGATGACCGCGACTATCACCGCCTTGGCCACCAGATCAAATGCAACCCGGCGATCAAGACTCGCGCCGACCGCGACGCCCTGCGCCGGGCCTTGTTGAGTGATCGCCTGGATGTGATTGGCACTGACCATGCGCCGCATACCTGGGCGCAAAAGCAGCTGGGGTACCGGGACGCGCCAGCGGGTCTGCCGCTGGTGCAGCACGCGCTGCCGGCGCTGCTGGAATTGGTCGCCGACGGGCTGCTGCCGTTGACCACCCTGGTGGCGAAAACCAGCCACCGCGTTGCCGACTTGTTCGCCATCCCGGATCGGGGTTATTTACGTGAAGGGTATTGGGCCGACCTGGTGCTGATCAAACCCGAGCCTGCAGGCAAGCCGGTCAGCGACGAGCCGATCCTGGCCCGTTGCGGCTGGACGCCGTTTGCAGAGCGGCGCTTTCGCCACAGCGTCAGCACCACGTTGGTGTCCGGCCACCTGGCCTGGCACAAAGGCCAGGTGGTCGACAGCTGCCAGGGCTTGCCGCTGCATTTCCTGCGTTAAGCGCGGGGCTTGACCGTACCGCAATCGTTGCCGAGCCACTGCGCATGACTGTCCAGGCTGCCCTTCTGCTGGATGCCGGTGGCATTGAAGGTACCGTTGACGGTGGTGGTGAATTCTTTCTGGCTCTGGAAGGTTGCGACGCCAGTGCCCTGGGCTTTCGGGCAGCTGAAGCGGAATTTCCACTGGTTGCCGGTCTTGTCGGTCACTTCCTGTTTGCAGCCCGATTGCGGGTCGGTCAGCGGGATCGAGTCAGAGGCGACTTGCGCCGGCGTGAGGCACACCTGCACGCCTTTGCCGGCCATGGTGATGCCTTGTTTTTCCAGCATCGCACGTTGTTCGGGGGTCATCTGTTGCTTGAGCTGACCGAGGATCAACGACAGGTCCGGCAGGTCCTGGTTATCGACTTTCATGTTGCTGGTGGTCAATTCCCACAAGCCCGGCGCCAGCATCTGCGCCTGCGCCGCCACGGGCAGCGACACACCAATAACCATGGCCAAACCAAGCAGACGAGCATTCATCGGGTAACTCCTGGGCAATTGTGGGCGTTAGACGCCGCAAAAGTGCCAGTGTTGCACGGCAAATAAAATAGCGACATTCGCAGCCGTTCATGGTCTGTTAGGCACTGGATTGTCTGGAGTCATGTCGTCCATGGATTTTTTTGGCCCGCACCTGCTCGCCTACTTCATCGCCACGCTGCACTTTCTCGGGACCCTCGCCGCGATCCACGCGGTGCTGACCGTCAGGACCGCCCAAGGCTCGATCGCCTGGGCCTTGTCGCTGATGTTCATGCCCTACCTGACGCTGATTCCCTACCTGATTTTCGGCCGTAGCACCTTCGACGCCTACATCCAGGCGCGGCGCCAGGCCAACCAGGAAATGCACACCGCGATCACCGAGCTGAACTGGCGCCCGTGGGTCGAGGAAGCCCTGGCCGCGCGCAACTCCAGCGCCTACGCCTCGCTGCGCGCCATGCCCAAGTTGGGCCGTATGCCGTGCCTGGCGAACAACGAGGTGCGCCTGCTGATCAATGGCGAGGCTACCTTCAGCGCGATCTTCGACGCCATCCGCCGCGCCAAGACGGCCGTGCTGTTCCAGTTCTTCATCATTCACGACGATGAACTGGGCCGCCAACTGCGCACCTTGCTGACAGCCAAGGCCGCCGAAGGCGTGGATATTCACGTGCTCTACGACCGCATCGGCAGCCACGCCCTGCCCCATCACTATGTGCAATCGCTGCGCGACGCCGGCGTCAAGGTCAAGGCCTTCGCCACCCGCAGCGGCTGGCTCAATCGCTTCCAGGTCAACTTCCGCAACCACCGCAAGATCGTCGTGGTGGATGGCGTCACCGGATTTGTCGGCGGGCATAACGTCGGCGATGAATACCTCGGCAAAAAGCCGCCGCTGGCGCCGTGGCGCGATACCCATGTGCAGGTCACCGGGCCGGTGGTCGCGTGCCTGCAGGAGTCGTTTGCCGAAGACTGGTTCTGGGCCGCACGCGAGTTGCCGCCACTGATCCTGCCGGACGCCTACCCTGAAGACGGTGTGCTCTGCCAATTGCTCGCCAGCGGTCCGGCCGACCCGTATGAAACCTGCTCGCTGTTTTTCGTCGAGGCCATCCATGCGGCGACCGAGCGCGTGTGGATCACCAGCCCGTATTTCATCCCCGACGAAGCCGTGTTTGCCGCGCTGCGCCTGGCGGTGCTGCGTGGGGTGGATGTGCGCCTGCTGCTGCCGTCGCGCCCCGACCACCGCATCGTCTACGCAGCGTCCAGCCTGTATGCGATCGAAGCGGTACGCGCCGGGGTTCGTGTATTCCGCTACACGCCGGGCTTTTTGCATCAGAAGGTGGTGTTGGTCGACAGCGAGATCAGCGCCATCGGCAGTGCGAACATGGACAACCGCTCGTTCCGGTTGAATTTCGAAGTGATGTTGCTCACGGTCGACGAAGCCTTCGCCCAGCAAGTGGAACAGATGCTGCTCGACGACTTCGCCCTGGCCCATGAAGTCAGCCAGGAAGAAAGCCGCGAAACCCGCCGCCTGCAACAACTGGGCATGCGGGTGGCGCGGCTTATTTCGCCGATTCTCTAGCGATCAATACGCGATCCATATGGGAGCGGGCTTGCCCGCGAAGGCGTTGCATCAGTACTCGATGAGTCACTGATAAAGCGCTTTCGCGAGCAAGCCCGCTCCCACATCTAGATCACCGCAGCTGTCATGATTGTGTTTCAGCGGTAGATATCTTCCCGCGTCCACGGCAGTTCATGGCTGCCATCGGCGTGCGGCTTGACCGCGAGGATCTGGTGCAGGTTGATCCAGCCGCGTGCAAACGCATAGGCGCAACCGGCCAGGTACAGCCGCCAGATACGCAGCGCCTGGTCCGGCACCATCTTCGCCGCCGCTTCCAGGTTGTCTTCCAACCGCTCGCTCCAGTGGTCCAGGGTGCGCGCGTAATGCAGGCGCAGGCTTTCGACATCGACCACTTCCAGCCCGACCTCACTGATTTCGGCGGTCATCATCGCCAGGTGCGGCAGCTCGCCGTTGGGGAAGACGTAACGTTCGATAAAATCACCGGCGCCACGGCCCACAGGTCGACCGTCGGTGTGCTTGGCGGTAATGCCGTGGTTCATCACCAGGCCGCCTTCGCGTACCGCGCCGTACAGGGTCTTGCAGTATTCCGCCAGGTTGGCATGGCCGACGTGTTCAAACATCCCCACGCTGACCACTTTGTCGAAACGGCCGTCCTGGGGCAGGTCGCGGTAATCCAGGAGTTGCAGGTCGACCTGGTCTTCCAGCCCCTCGGCCTTGACCCGTTCCCGGGCCAGCGCCAACTGCTCCTTGCTCAGGGTAATGCCAAATACTTTGACGCCGAACTCCCGCGCGGCATACCGCGCCAACCCGCCCCAACCGCAGCCGACGTCGAGCAGATACTCGCCCGGCTGCAGGCGCAGCTTGCGGCACAGATGGCGAAATTTGTCTTGTTGGGCCTGGTCGATGGACTCGCTGCCGGTTTCGAAATAACCGCAGGAATACGCCATGTCCTGGTCCAGCCACAGCTGGTAGAACTCGTTGGACAGGTCGTAGTGGTAGGAAATCGCCGCTGCGTCAGTGGCCTTGTCGTGGATCGAGCGCACCGGACGACTCCCCTCGTCGTCATCGATCAGGGCGTGACTCAATTCATCACACACCCGGATCACTTCGCTGATGGAGCCTTCCAGCTCCAGTTTGCCCTCGACAAAGGCTGCGCCCAATGAATCGAGCGTGGGATGGGTGAGCTTGGAGACGACCGTGGGGTCCTTCACCACGATGGTCACACTGGGATCGGGGCCCAGGTTGAATTCATGGCCATCCCAGAGTCGAAGACGCAGCGGTAGCTGAAGATTCTGTAAGGCCGGTGGAAGTTGCGCGAGCATGAGTAGTCCCCCCTTGTTTCAGACGTCTGGTGTGAGGGTAGACCATCCGAAGACAAAGTAGGAGGCTATCGATTTGATAGCGTTCTTCTATGGGGCTCGGCGCTCGAGCAAACCGTCCTGGATCCACTGTTTAAGCCACGTGACCGCTTGCAATGGGGCTCCCTCTGCATAAGTGACCTGCAGCTGCTCGCACAGTTCTGAAAAATTCCAGCCGGTGGTCACCATACCGGCCAGCGCGCAGGCTTCTGCCGGCTCCAGGCTGCGGTAATGGCACACATTCTGATGACGCCACACCAGGCAGATGTGCGCCAATGCCAACGCCTGGCTGGGCGGGAAGGCGGACTCCTCCTTGCTGGCCCGCCAGAGCGCCAGCGTATTGAAGTGGCAGAGCAACTGCTGCACCGAGGGCGCCAGACTGACCTGCAGCGCCGGCCAGGCTTCAGGCGGCAACGATGCCATGTCGTCCAGGGTCAGCGGCTGCCCTGATGGCGCATCGAATGCGAGGGTGAAGGCCCATTCCAAGCGCGCCAGCTCGGCCAGCGGCGCACTCTGTTCGGCCACCAGGTGTTCGAGGATAAACCCCGGGAACCGCTCGCCCAGCCAACGCAAACTGTAATGGGCCGACGGATAACGCCGCACGTAGGCCTCGGTCAGCGCGGCGAACTCATCGTCCCCAAGCCAATATCGGATGGCGCCGAAGTCATGCCGCAACACGTCCTGCAGTCGTGACAGGTAGGCGTTGTGATAAATCGCCAGGCCCGTGTCCACGTCCAGCGTCGGCCCACCCAGCAAAGTGGCGGCAAAGCTGCTGTTGGCCAGCGGGGCTTCAGATAACACATGCTGTTCAAACGCCAGCTGCCAATCAGTCAGGCGCATAACGATCTCCGGGCCAGGGCGCTAGCACCCAACGCGCGAGCCTTGTCCAACTCGGTGAGCAACACGTCGAACGGCGGGAAATGATCATCGCGCTCCAACAGCGTCGAGACCGGCCCCAGGTGCTCCAACGTCTGCTGGTACAGCGCCCACACCGGATCACATACCGGTTGGTCATGGGTATCGACGACATAATCGCCGTAGTCCATATGCCCCGCCAGGTGCAGTTGGCGAATGCTCGCAGGCGGCAGGTTGCGGATGAAGGTCCAGGCGTCGAACCCGTGGTTGCGCGAGCTGACGTAGACGTTATTGACGTCCAGCAGCAATTGGCACCCCGACAAGTGCGTCAGCGCATTGAGGAATTCCCACTCGGTAAATTCATCGGCCTTCGAGCGCACATAGCTGGAGACGTTTTCCAGCACCAGCGGGCGCTGCAGAACATCCTGCACCTGCCGCACGCGGGCGGCCACGTGGTAAAGGCTTTCTTCGGTGTAGGGCAACGGCAGCAGGTCGTGCAACTGGTGCGCGCTGCCGCGGCTCCAGCACAGATGGTCGGAAATCCACGCCGGCTGGATGCGTTCGGCGAGGGCGTGGAGCTGCTTCAGGTAATCGGTATCAAGGGCATGCGGCCCGCCGATGGACAGGGACACGCCGTGCATCACCAGCGGATAACGCTCGGCGATTGCGTCCAGGTAGTACAGGGCTTTGCCGCCCTGTACCAGGTAATTTTCGGAGATCACTTCGAACCAATCCACCGGCGGCGATTGTTCGAGGATCTGCTGGTAGTACTCGCTGCGTAAGCCCAGGCCGTAACCGAGGCTCGCAAGAGAAGTGGGCATAGGACACTCCAAGGTAAAAGTGTCCGCAGCGGTGGGAGGCAGCCGCTGCGGTTGCACTCGGTTGCCGGTTACTCGCCGACGGTGCCGCCTTTCTGGTCGCACATGGCCTTGCTCATGGAGAGGAAGCCCTGGCCTTTGCAAGAACCCTGGCCTTTGCACGCATGGTCCTTGGTTTTGCAGTCGTTCTGGCCTTTGCAGGCGTTGACGCCATAACAATGAACCGAGGCGTCTGCGGCTTGGACCTGGGTAGCAACACCGGCAAACATCGTAGCGGCGGCCATGGCGAGAGCGGCACCGGCAGCAGCGGATTTAATGTTCATTTTGTAGTCCTCATGATCGGTAGTGGAGTCGGTCTGAACGGATTGTTCAGTCTCGACACACCACTAGAGTGAGGCCCCCTGCCGGCGTTACAGCGCTACGAAAATAATTCGGAAATTATTCCTCAAGCTTCAGCAGCGGCTCCTGAAACCGCAGCAAACGCCCGGCATTGCCCAGTACCAGCAAGGTGCTGAGGTTGTGCAGCACCGCCGCAATCATGGCCCCGGCGGCGCCCAGCCAGCCGAAGGCGGCAAACACCACGATGGCCAGCGTCCAGCCCAGGCCGATGATCACGTTGACCTGCAACGTGTGCCGGCACTGGCGACTCAAGCGCACGCAGGTGCCCAGCCGGCGCAGGTCGCTGCCGATCAACACCACATCCGCCGAGGCCAGCGCGATATCCGCGCCGCCCGCGCCCATTGCCACGCCGACCACACCGGCCTTGAGCGCCAGGGAATCGTTGATGCCGTCGCCCACCACCATGGGTCGAAAGCCGCTGTCGATCTCGCCGAGCACGCGGTTGAGCTTGTCTTCCGGCAGGGCCTGGGCTTCGACATCACTGATGCCCACGTCCAGCGCCAGGCTGTCGGCCACACTTTGGCGGTCGCCGGTCAGCAGCAGTTGGCGGCCCAGGCCGAGGTCGCGCAGTTCCTGCAGCGCCTGGCGGGCTTCGGGCTTGACGCTGTCGGCGAGCAACAGCCAGGCGACGAATTGCCCCTTCAGCGCCAGCCCGGCAATCGGGCCGTCGTGGTCAGGAACAGGCGTCGCGACGATACCCAATTGCTCGAACAACTCCGGACGCCCCAGCGCCGCCTCGCCCTGTTCGGTCTGTGCCACCACGCCCAGGCCCTGGCGCTCGCGGATATCGCTGAGCGCCAGCCGTTGCTCCGGCGTCGCCAGCCCCGCCAACGCGCGGCTGACCTGGTGGCTGCTGGCCGAGCCGAGGCTGGCCGCCAGGTTGAGCAGCGCCTGGCGATCCGTCGATGCGCTCTCGATGGACTGCAAGCGCAAGGTGCCAAAGGTCAGGGTGCCGGTCTTGTCGACCACCAGCGAGGTCAGGTCCGCCAACTCTTCGAGGAAGGCCGAGCTGCGAATCAGAATCCCATGCCGTGCCGCCACGGCAATTCCGGCAATCGCCGTGGCCGGGGCCGACAACACCAACGCACACGGGCACGCCGCCACCAGCACAGCCAACATCGCCTGGGCGTCATTGGTCACAAACCAGGTCACCGCCGCCAGCAACAGCACCAGCACCATGTAGCTGCCGGCGTAACGCTCCAGCAGCCGCGTGATCGGTGGCTTGGAACGCTCGGCGTTCTGCATCAGCGCAATCACCTTGCCCAGCGTCGACTCATTGCCGGTGCGGGTCACTTGCAAACGCAACAGGCCGTCGAGGTTGATCGCGCCACCAAACACTTGGACGCCGACATGGGCCTCCAGCGGCACCGACTCACCAGTGATCGGCGCCGTGTCCAGGCTGGCCTGGCCCGACAGCACTACGCCATCGGCCGGCACGCGGTCACCGGCGCGCACTTCAACGATATCGCCGGGGTTCAGCGTGCCGTTATCCACCTCATGGATGCTGCCATCGGCGTGCACCCGACGGGCATGGCTGCGCGTCAGTTTACCCAGGGCGTGGATCGCCTCCTGGGAGCCGATGACACTGCGCTCCTCCAGCACATGCCCGAAAATCATGATGATCGGCAGCAGTGCGGCGGTCAGCAGGTCACCGGTGGCCCACGCCCCCATCATCGCGAGGGCGATCAACTGGTCGGTGATGCCATGCAGGCTGGGGAAGCGCAGGCTGTACCAGGCCGAACGCATTACCGGCACAGCGACCAGCAAGGACGCCGCGCCGAGCAGCAATTGACTGACGCCACTCTGGTCCGGCGCCAGCCAGCGCCAGACCAGGCCCAGCACCAGCAAACCCAGGGCGAGCATCGCTAGGGTCAATTGCCGGGCGGCGCTGCGCTGCTCGGCGGAGGTCAACATGGGTGCACTCATTGTTCGGCTCCCTGGATGATCAAGCGGGAGTCGTCTTTAGGATCGACGGTGGTCACAGCGCCGGCCTGGCCGAGAATCTTCGGCAGCCGCTCGCGGTACAAACGCAGCAGCAAGCCGGGGTCTTTCACCTGGGCCAGGCTCGCGACGGTAGCAGTCTGCGCCTGCGCATTGGCCAGGCGTTCGCTGGCCTGGGCATGGGCAACCGGCACCAGGCGGTCGGCCTCTTGATTGGCGGTCTGGGTGAGTTTTTCCGCGTCGGTACGCGCATTGGCCACGGCTTTGTCGGCCTGCTGGCTGGCGGTGAGCACGGCGTTGAAAGCATTTACCGCCGGGCCCGGCAGGCTTGATTGCACGTCGACGCGGGTGACCTGGATGCCCAATCCCAGGCCAGTGGACGTCAACTCCGCGAGGCGCTTGTTGATGCCTTGCACCAGGTCTCCACGCAGCCTTTCGCGCCGTTGCGCGGCGCCGTTGTCAGTGCCGATCAGTTCCGGGCGCGCCACCAGGATCGTGTCCAAGTCACGCGCGGCGGTCAGGGCCACCGCGCTGCGGGTCACCAGGCGGTCCAGCGCCGGCAGCACATGCTCGCCCTGCAACACAAACGCATAGGGCTCGGTGACTTTGTAGAACACCCGCACATCCAGCTGCACCACGCCGGCATCGCCGGTCAGCAGGTAGCCGGAGCCGGCCAGTGCGTCGCTCAACGGGGTGGCGAAACTGGCCACGCGGTCGGCCTGGATCGCAGCGTCGGAACGCAGCAGGTTCTCCACGCGCCGCTCGATCACGCGATCCGCCGCCGGCAACAGCACCACTTGCTCGAACGGCTGCGGCCAGGCCAGCAACAAGCCGGCATTCTGGATGCGATCCAGCGCGCCGAAGTGCAACACCACGGCTCGGTTCTGCGGGTCGATCTGCCGCACATTGGAAAACGCCCAGGCCAATGCCGCCAAAACCGTCACCGCGTACAGCGCCAGAAAGGTCAGGCGCCCAGCCTGGATCCACGGGCTGTCCGGGCTGCCACGCTCGATCATGGCTGGACGTCCTTCGGCCCGTCCACCAATGCACGGAACGGCGCCGCGTCGGTGCGCAGGATGATCCTGGTACCCGGCGTCACGACGGTGCCCAAGGTATCCAGCGAGCGCAGCAAGTTGTACAGCTGCGGGTTGCCGGCGTAGGCACGCCCATAGATCTGCGCTGCTTCGACGCGCGACTGTGCTTCGATGTCAGCCGCTTTCACCGTGGCATCGGCCTGCACGATGCGCGCATCACGCTCGGCGGCGGAACGGATCTGCGCCGCTTCACGCTTGCCCACGGCGGTGCGTTCGGTCGCGATGGTTTCGCGTTCGGCACGCATGCGGTCGACCGTCGCGGTGAGGGTGACCGACGGCAACGTCAGCCGCTCGATGCCGACCTGGGCCACGCGCACGCCATAAGTAGTGAGCAATTGTTGATCAATCTGCTGGCGCAACTGAGCCTCGAAATCGGCAATGCGCACCTGGCTGGCATCCGTATTGATCAGGCTCGACAAGTCAAAACTGGCGGCCGTGGTCTCCAGCGCCGAGCCGACAAAGGTGCGAATCTGCCGCGCTGCTTCATCCGGCTGGTTCTGCACCGCGCGCATGAAGCGCTGCACATTGTCGGCATCGCCCTGCACCTGCCACGCCACATAGGCCTGCACGATGATGCGCAGGCCGTCGCGGGTGCCTACATCCTGCAAGCCACTGGACGTGGTGCGCAGGCGCAGGTCCACCGGGATCGCCGCTTCGAACGGCGCCGGCCAGCGCCAGCCCAGGCCCGGCTCCAGCAATACCCGCGACGGGTTGCCGAAGCGGGTAATCACCGTGGCTTCACCGGAACGCACCTGCACCAGGCTCGCCGCCGCTACGGCAAACAGCACCAGCAGCACCGCCCAGGCCATGCGCCGCCAGGGGAACGGGCCTGCCGCGTGTTCATCACCATGATGAGCGTGGTGATGATGGCCATGATGATGATCGTGAGAATGAGCGCTCAACAGACAGACTCCTTATTGAACGGCTTTACGCGGCACCGAAGGATCGGCCGGTAAGGTAAAAGAACGCAGATCGATCGTCGGCGCGCCATCGGCACCCAGGCGGTGATCCAGAATAAGCAGCTTGGCGTGGGCCAGGCCCTGGCTGAGTTGGCCGAGGTACTGCTCGAGCACAAAGGCCTGGCCGGCCGTGGCGTAGGCCTTTTGTTCGGCAGCAAAGCGCAGGTCGGCCGCCTGGGCCCCGGCCTTCACTTCACGCGCGCTGGCCAGCGCCTGGTCGCGCGCAGTACTGGCTTGCAGCAAGGCCTGGTTGGTTTGTTCGCTGGCGGCACCGCGCTCGCGGGAGATCAGGGCCTGGGCGCCAATCTGCGCGGCTTGCACGCCGTGGTAGGCATTGGCGGCACCGGCCGGTGGGTGGATGGCTTCCACGACCGTGGCGAGGATTTCCACGCCGCTGTCGAGTTTTTGCAGGTCCGCCTGCACCGCGCTGCCAATTTCGTCAGCGAGGCGAGTGCGTTGCTCGCCGAGCAATTCGTCGAGAGTGCGCGAGGCAAAGTCGTGGACCAGGATACGGCTGGCGGTGCTGCGAATCAGCGTCGGCACGTCCGCGCTGTGGTAGGTGGCGGCTAGCGCGGCCTGGTCGGTGAGGCCGATGCGGTAGACAAACCGCACATCCATATTGACGATCTGGAAGCTCTGCTTGTCGCCGCTGCTGCTGGCGATCACCTGGGATTTGTCATTCACATGGCTGGCGTCCCACAACCGATTGGCGATCAACGGCGCCGGGCCCTCGGCAGGCGCCAATTCCGGTGCAGCCGCTTCGCTGACGCTGGTGGCCAACTCATGCACCACGCCATTTTCCACGTTGATGACACGGCCCAACGGCCAGGGTAGACCGGCATGCAGGCCGGGCCCGAGCACCTCGACGGGCTTGCCAAAGCGTTCATAAATCCCACGCCCCTGCAGCGGCACTTCATGCACGCCGGTCAGTGTCCAGCCGACAGCCAGCACCACCAGCAGCACCGGGAAGAATGCACGGCGCATGTAGGTAAACGCCCAGATCTGGCGCAGGTCGATGCCGAAGCGGTTGTGCAGCTCATGCTGCAAGGCGAGTAACGGTTGCGGCGGCCAGCGCAGCAGGTCGGCAATAAAGCTCTGCGCCATCAAGCGCGGCTCAAGGCGCGGTTGGCGCGGGCTGAACAGCGACAGCACGGCCCGAAGCAGAAACTCCAGCGCCACCAGGGCGGGCAACAGGCCGATCAGTGTGGCGAGGCGCAGCGGCCAGACAGACGCTGCGCCGGCAAACAGCAGGCAGATCGCGCTGACCACCAGGCACACAATCGCCACCCGGTTCAACTGTGCCAATTGCGCGGCTTCCGGCCATTGCGTGGCGGTTTCCTGAGCCAGGCGCCGCTCGAACACCAGCAGACCAAACGCCAGTGCCAAGCCGAGCGCGGCACCGACACTGGCCGACTGCCCCACCGCCGCGGCGGGCAGCGCCAGGTTCCAGAACTCGATAACACTCACCAGCGCCAGCAGCGCCCAACCGCACAGCCACAACACCGGCGCACCGATCTGGGCCAGCAGGCCACTGCCCAGGCGGTTGGCCAGGCTTCGATGCCAGGTGACGGGGTCATCGGGCTGTTCGGTCAACGCCGCCACCGGTTCTTCCAGCGCTTGGGCACGCCAATCGGCGACCCACCACGCCGACTGCAACCCGGCCACCAGCACCAGCAGCGCCGACGCACAGTTGATCAACACCACCGGCCAGATCGACAGCGGCGCAAACAGCGCGACAAACAGCGCCAGCACCCAACCGGCAACGGCCAGGGCCGTCAGGCTGATGCCGGCCTGGCGCAATCGACGGGCATGGAACAGCCCTTGCTGAAAACGCGGCAGGCCTTCCACCGAAGCGCCGTCAGCCTCTAGATCCACTTGCATCTACTTAACGCCCAGTTGTACACAATTCGTTACGATATAACACGCAGCGTGAAATTTTTGTTCGAAACCCGTGTAAAACCCCTGCGGGAGTGGGCTTGCCCACGATGGCGGTGTGTCAGTTATCGCTGTTCACCCTTACCCACCGCATTCGCGAGCCGGCCCGCTCGCTGATTTGTTCGGCGACGCCTTCGATAGCGTGACAAAACCCCCATAAACACGCGCCATCACTGGTGCAGGCCATGAATAATCGGCACACTCCAAACCAGTTTTTCGCGGGCTCACGGACAAGGAAGCGTCACTCCCCATGATTTCGATCTATCAGCTCAAGCCGCGTTTTCAAAACCTGCTGCGCCCCCTCGTGCAGCGCCTCTACGACAACGGCACCACCGCCAACCAGATCACCGTCCTGGCCGGCGTGGTTTCCCTGTTGGTCGGCCTTCTGATCGCCAGCTTCGCTCAACACCTGTGGCTGTTTGCGCTGATCCCGTTGTGGATGATCCTGCGCATGGCGCTGAACGCCATCGACGGCATGCTCGCGCGTGAATTTGGCCAGCAGTCGCGCCTGGGCGCCTACCTCAATGAACTGTGCGACGTCATCGCCGACAGCGCGCTGATCCTGCCTTTCGCGCTGATCCCCGGTGTGAGCCTGGCGCCGGTGCTGCTGGTGGCGCTGCTGGCGGTATTCAGCGAATACGCCGGCGTGCTCGGGCCCATGGTCGGTGCGTCGCGCCGCTACGACGGGCCGATGGGCAAGAGTGACCGGGCCTTCGTCCTCGGCGTGTTGGCCACCGGTGTTGCACTGGGTTGGCTCGGCGCGGGCTGGGTCGACACCGTGATGTGGCTGGTCGCCGCCCTGCTCGCCTACACCCTGGTCAACCGGGTGCGCCAGGGCCTCAAGGAACACTCAGATACTCCACCGATTGCATAAGGATTTTTGCGATGCGCGAACAGCAAGAGCACACCTTCAGTACCCATGATGGCGTCGAGCTTTTCTATCGGCACTGGCCGGCTACTGCGCCTGCGGGCGATGAGCCGCGCAAGGCGATCCTGCTGTTCCATCGCGGTCATGAGCATTCGGGGCGCATCGCGCACCTGGTGGATGAACTCGACCTGCCGCAATTCGACTTCTTCGCCTGGGACGCCCGCGGCCACGGCCAATCACCGGGCGCGCGCGGCGACAGCCCGAGCTTCGCCACCAGCGCCCGCGACGTGCAGACCTTCTGCGAGCATATCGGCGCGGCTTACAGCATCGAGGAAGAAAACTTCGCGGTGGTCGCGCAAAGCGTCGGCGCGGTGATCGCAGCCACTTGGGTGCATGACTACGCGCCGAAAATCCGCGCGCTGGTACTCGCCTCGCCGGCGTTCAAAGTCAAGCTGTACGTGCCGTTCGCACGGCCAGGGCTGGCGCTGATGCGCAAGTTTCGCGGCAACTTTTTCGTCAACAGTTACGTCAAGGCCAAGTTCCTCAGCCATGACCCTGAACGCGTGGCGTCCTACGACAGCGACCCGCTGATCACCAAGGCCATCTCGGTCAATGTGCTGCTTGGCCTGTACGAAGCGGCCGACCGCGTCGTAGCCGATGCCCAGGCAATCCAGGTGCCGACCCAACTGCTGATCTCCGGCTCCGACTTTGTGGTGCACCGCAAACCCCAGCAGCAGTTTTTCGACCGCCTTGGCAGCCTGAAAAAAGAGCTGCATATCCTTCCCGGGTTCTTCCATGACACCCTTGGTGAACGCGACCGCGCGGTGGCCGTGAGCAGTGCCCGGCGCTTTATCCTGCAGAATTTCACCCAGCCGCTGGACCGCGCTTGCCTGCTGGACGCCGACAAACTGGGTGCCACCTGCGCCGAGTCCGAAGCCCTCGCCGCGCCGCTGCCGCGCAATTCCCTGCGCGACCTGTACTGGCGCCTGACCCGCGCCAGCATGGGCCTGGGCAAGAACCTGTCGGACGGGGTGAAACTCGGTTTCGACACCGGCTTCGACTCCGGCAGTACCCTGGATTACGTGTACCGCAACAAGCCCACCGGCAAGGGCGGGCTGGGGCGGATGATCGACACCAATTACCTCAACTCCATCGGTTGGCGTGGCATTCGCCAGCGCAAGTTGAATGTCGAAGAACTGCTGCGCCTGGCCATGATCCGGCTGCGCGATGAGCAGCGCGAAGTGCGCATCGTCGACATCGCCGCCGGCCACGGCCGCTACATCCTGGAAGCCTTGCAGGGTGTGTCGCCGCTGCCGGAGTCGATCCTGCTGCGCGACTACAGCGACATCAACGTGCGCGACGGTGGCGCGCTGATCCGCGAGAAGGGCCTGGGAGATATCGCGCAGTTCGTCAAAGGCGATGCATTCGACCGACTGGACCTGGCCGCACTGGACCCCAAGCCGACGCTGGCGGTGGTGTCCGGGCTGTATGAATTGTTTGCCGACAACGGCATGGTCGGCGGCTCACTGGCGGGTCTCGCCGAGGCCGTGGAGCCTGGCGGTTATCTGGTCTACACCGGCCAGCCGTGGCACCCGCAGCTGGAACTGATCGCCCGTGCGCTGACCAGCCATCGCCAGGGCCAGGCCTGGGTGATGCGCCGCCGCAGCCAGGCGGAAATGGACCAATTGGTGGAAGCCGCCGGTTTCCGCAAGATCACCCAGCGTGTGGACGAGTGGGGCATCTTTACCGTGTCCCTGGCACAGAAGATCTGAACATGCGCGAACCCGGCCTGTTAAAGCCAGCGGTGCTATGGCTGCTGCTGTTGGCGCCGCTGTTTTTCAGTACCTATGGCTTCGCCACCTGGGTCACCAGCCAGCGCAGCGATGTCGGCACGCTGGTGTTCGACTGGGAAACCCATATGCCCTTCTGGGCGTGGACCATCGTGCCCTACTGGTCCATCGACCTGCTCTACGGTTTCTCGCTGTTGCTGCCCAATAGCCGTCACGAGCTCAAGCAACATGCCCTGCGCCTGTTGACGGCGCAGGTCATCGCGGTGAGTTGCTTCCTGATCTGGCCGCTGCGCTTCACCTTCGAACGCCCGGAACTGGACGGCGTGTTTGGCTGGCTGTTCGCCGTGCTGGCGGGGTTCGACAAGCCGTTCAACCAGGCGCCCTCGCTGCACATCGCGCTGCTGGTGATCCTGTGGGTCATGTACCAACGCCATACGCAGGGCTTCTGGCGCTGGGTGGTGCATGGCTGGTTCGCGTTGATCGGGATTTCAGTGCTGACCACTTATCAACACCACTTTATCGACTTACCCACAGGCGCCCTCGCCGGCTGGCTGTGCGTGTGGCTGTGGCCGCTGGAGCACCCCAGCCCGCTATTGAATACGCGGCTGACGCGAGACCCCAAGCGCTGGCGGTTGGGCGCGCGCTACGGCCTCGGCGCCCTGGTGTTGGTCATCCTGGCCTTTGGGCTGGGCGGCGGTTGGTTGTGGCTGCTGTGGCCAGCGGTTTCATTGGGTCTGATCAAGGCCAATTACTTCGTGCTCGGTGCTGCAGGCTTCCAGAAACGCGCCGATGGCCGGCTCACACCCGCCGCCCGCTGGCTGTACGCGCCTTACCTCGCGGCCGCGTGGGTCAATTCACGTCTGTGGACGCGCAAACATCCACAGCCTGATCTCATTGTGGATAACGTCTGGCTCGGCAGGATTCCCAGCGCCCGCGAGCAGGAGCCGTTCAAGGCTATCGTCGACCTGTGCGCCGAATTGCCGATTAATCCACAGAGCCGCGCTTATCAGAATGTGCCGGTGCTGGACCTGATCGCACCGACACCCGAACAATGCCTGCAAGCCGCACACGCCATCGAACGTCTGCGCCACAGCGGGCCGCTGCTGGTGTGCTGCGCCCTCGGCTACTCACGCAGCGCCACCGCCGTCGCTGCCTGGCTGCTGCACAGCGGCCGTGCGGCCACAGTAGATGACGCGCTGGCTATTATTCGTGCAGCGCGTACCCGTGTAGTCCTGCACCCCGCTCACCGTAAAGCTCTGGAGGGTTTGCCCCATGCCCGCTGATATGGAACTGCAGGTCGTCGCCAGCCTGCTACGCCGTGGTCGTTCGCTGGATCAGTTATCCACAGGCCTGACCGTGGTCGGTGTGTTATTCGGCTTGGCCCAGTTGTTGATGGCGAGTATTTCGACCATCTGCCTGCTGCTCAGCCTGTGGATGATTATCCTCGGGCTGCTGCAAAAGTACTGGGCACTGCGCGTGGCCTTTGATGCCGACCTCTTCGCCCTGCTCGCCCGCGACACCGATCGCACCGCAGACCTCGACCAGGCCCTGCAAACCCTTGGCCTGCAATCGGCCAAGCGCGCGGGCCGCCCCTGGACCGAGCGCCGTCGCGGCGCCCTCAAACTGCTGCGCAAACAAGCCTGGCTGCTGGGCGCGCAAGCGTTGCTGACCCTCGCCGTGATCCTCGCCAGCCCCTGGCTGCCCTTCGCCGGATAAGGAATCCCCATGTTCGAACCCGTGGTCGCCACGCTGATTACCTCCATGGCCCGCACCGTCACCGGCGCCCGCAGCCTGTGGCTGGGCTGCGCGCCGGTGCCGGTGCAGCGCATCTACTTCGCCAACCACAGCAGCCACGGCGATTTCGTGCTGTTGTGGGCGTCGTTGCCGCAAAACCTGCGCAAATTCACGCGCCCGGTAGCCGGCAGCGATTACTGGAACAAAAGCGCAGTGCGCCGCTACATCATCAACCGCGTGTTCAACGGCGTGCTGATCGACCGCGAGCGCAAGGACCCTGTGGATAACCCCTTGCAGCCCATGCTCGATGCGCTGGAGGGTGGAGACTCGCTGATCATCTTCCCCGAAGGCACACGCAATCTGGAAGACGGCCTGTTGCCGTTCAAAAGCGGCCTGTATCACCTGGCGAAAAGTTACCCACAGGCCGAGTTGATCCCGGTGTGGATCGCCAACCTCAACCGCGTCATGCCCAAGGGACGCGTGCTGCCGCTGCCTCTGCTGTGCACCACCAGCTTCGGCGCCCCGCTGCAATTGGCCGAAGGCGAAGACAAAGCCGCGTTCCTCGCCCGTACCCGCGATGCTCTGCTCGCCCTTGCCCCGGAGCATTCCTGAGATGGATAGCCAAACCCTGATGTTGTTCGGCGGGATCGGCGCGATCCTGGTACTCGCCTCGCTGATCGGCCTGGTCCTCAAACTGCGCACGCGTGGCACGCCGAATGCGGTGATCGAGAACCTCAACGCGCGCATCAACGCCTGGTGGGTGATGGTGGTCGTGATCGGCATCGCCTTCTGGCTCGGTACCGGCGCGGTGATCCTGCTGTTCTACGCGGTCTCGTTCTACGCCCTGCGCGAATTCCTCACCCTCACGCCTACCCGCCGCAGCGACTACCCGGCCCTGGTGGCCGCGTTCTACCTGGCCCTGCCGCTGCAATACCTGTTGATCTACTCGGACTGGTACGGGCTGTTCTCGATCTTCATCCCGGTGTACGTGTTCCTGCTGCTGCCGATCCTCGCCTCCCTTGGCGGCGACACCACGCACTTCCTGGAGCGCGCCTCGAAGGTGCAGTGGGGCCTGATGATCGCGGTGTTCTGCGTGTCGTTCGTCCCGGCCCTGCTGACCCTCGACATCCCTGGCTATGAGGGCCGCAACCTCTTGCTGATCGCCTACCTGGTGATCGTGGTGCAACTCTCGGACGTGCTGCAGTACGTGTGCGGCAAGCTGTTCGGCAAGCACAAGATCGCGCCCAACCTGTCGCCGTCCAAGACCGTTGAAGGGTTTATCGGCGGGGTTTTGCTCTCCTCGCTGATCGGCGCCGCGCTGTGGTGGACCACGCCGTTCAACCCGTGGCAGTCGTTTTTGATCGCATTGCTGATCAACCTGCTGGGCTTTGCCGGCGGCATCGTGATGTCGGCGATCAAGCGCGACCGCGGCGTGAAAGACTGGGGGCACATGATCGAAGGGCACGGCGGCATGCTGGATCGGCTGGATTCGGTGTGTTTTGCCGCGCCGATCTTCTTCCACCTCGTGCGCTACTGGTGGACCTGAAAAATCCTAAGGAGCCGGCTTGCCGGCGATGACGGTCTTGAACACTGCGTGAAATTCGCAGGCCTCATCGCTGGCACTCCGACGCCTACGGATCATTAGCCTGGCAAATGCCCGAGCGGCAACGCCCCCGGGGTTTTCACGGTCTGGATCGCGAAGTTGCTGCGGATATCCCTCACGCCCGGCAGCTTCAACAGGCTGCCGGTGACGAACCGCTCATAGCCACGCAAGTCCGGCACCACCACCTGCAGCAGAAAGTCCGACTCGCCCGAGACCAGGAATGCCGAGATCACCTCGGGCAGCGCAGTGACCGCCTCGCGAAAGGCGTTGGCCTCGGTGTCGTTATGCCGTTCCACTTTCACCCCGACAAATACCATCATGCCCAGCCCCACTTCATCGCGGTCGAGCGTGGCCTGGTAGCCGCGAATCACGCCAGCCTCTTCCAGCAGGCGCACACGCCGCAGACACGGTGAGGCAGACAGGCCGATTTCGTCGGCCAGTTGCACGTTGCTCAGGCGGCCGTCGCGTTGCAGGGCCTCGAGAATCTTGCGATCAAACGTATCGAGTTTGAGAGTTGGCATAAGTGAATGGCTGTTAGCTTATTCAGTGGCAGAGAATGCCAAGACTAGACGCTTTTCTGGCTTATTGCGCAAGCACCTGCCCCGCCCTCGCGCCCTAGAATCAGTCGACCAAATACGGGGGTGGAACATGGCGGAACTCTGGTTGTTTTTGATGGCCCTGTCGGTGGCGTATCTGTTGCCGGGGCCGGACATGATCCTGTTGCTGCAGACCGGCGCACGCCAGGGCAAGGCCCTCGCGCTGACCACGGCGATCGGGCTGGGGATTGCCCGGGCGTGCCATGTGGCGCTGGCAGGCATGGGCCTGGCGACCTTGTTCAAAGTGGCGCCGTGGACATTCGATGTGGTGCGCCTGGGCGGCGCGGCCTATCTGCTATGGCTGGGGGTTCAATGCTTGCGCGCGAATATGCTGCCGTCCCTCGCCAACGCGAACACGCCGCCAACGCTGCATGCCTGGCGCACGGCGTTTCAACGCGGCCTGCTCACCAACCTGCTCAACCCCAAGGCGCTGTTGTTCTGCTCGGTATTGCTGCCGCAATTCATCAACCCGCAGGCTGGGCCGGTGGCAATGCAGTTTGCGTGGTTGGGGGTGATGCTGGTGAGCGTAGGTTTCGCCTTCGACTGTTGTTATGCCCTGACGGGTGCGCGCATCGGCCATTGGCTGGCGCGTAATCGCTCGGCGCAGCGTATGCAGCAGTGGTTGTTCGGCAGTCTTCTGATCGGTTTTGCGGTGCGCCTCACTTTTGTGCAACACGCCTAGCGGTACGGCGTATCGGCGTCATCTTTTGTATCAAAGACGCGTGTAAGATACGCCGCACTTAGCCAGGGATGCTCACCATGTTCGATTCGTTCAAAGCGATCAGCCGCCGTATCAGCGCTGTGTTGTTGACTGTGGTGGGGGCCGTTTTCGGCCAATGGCATCCGCCGCTCTGGCTCCGTGCGATCGGCCGTGGCGTGGCGAACCTGGGGCACAAGGCGCGTGCCTATCCGCGTCAGGCCGGCGCCGGCCTAGTGGGCCTGGTGTTGCTGGCGGCCGCGGGGTTCTACGGCTGGCACTGGTATTCCAACCTGCCGCAGCCCCACACCGTGGGGTATTCGCTGCACAAGCCCAACCTGACCGACTACACCCAGCAGCCGCCGGTTGTGGATAACCTGCAAGTGCGCTTCGCCGAATCCGTGGCACCGCTGGCCGCCATTGGCAAGCCGGTGACCGAAGGCATCACCCTGAACCCCTCCGTGGCCGGTGCCTGGCGCTGGTCCGATGACCGCACCTTGCTGTTCGTGCCGGAAAAGGACTGGCCGGTAGACGCCCATTACACCCTCGACCTGGCCAAGAAAAACCTGCTGGCCGATGGCGTGCTCCTCAGCCAATACAGCAGCCAGTTTTCCACCCAACCGTTCCGCGCCACCCTGACGCAAAACGAGCTGTACCAGGACCCGTCCAACCCGACGCTGAAACAGCTGGTGGCAACCTTCCACTTTTCCCACCCTGTTGATGAAGACAGCCTGCGCAAGCGTGTCTCGGTGACCCTCGGCAAAGGCCTGGCCTACCGCGACGCCCAATTGCCCAACCGCCCGGAAATCACCTTCGACGAGAAAAAACTCAACGCCTACGTACGCTCCGCCGCCCTGGCCACACCGCTGGAAAGCACGCCGGTCAGCGCCAAGCTCGACGAAGGCATCAAGGCGCGCGACGGCGGTAACGCCAGCGCCGCAGCGCTGGTGGCGGAAGTCACCGTGCCCGGCCGCTACCGCCTGACCTTTACCGGCGCCGACGTCAGCTTTGTGGATAACGCGCGCGGCGAGCCCGAGCCGGTGCTGATGTTCAGCAGCTCCAGCGCCGTAGCCGATGACACCATCGCCGGTAAGGTGCAGGCCTGGCTGTTGCCGGAAAAAGCCCAGGACGACACGCGCCCCTACAACAGCAACGACATCGACGACGCCCTGCTCGCCCGCAGCAGCAAAATCACCTTGACTCACGTGCCCAGCGTCGAACCGTTGAACACCCTGCACGCCTTCAAATTCAAGGCCCCGGCCGGTCGCGCCGTGTATGTGCGCGTGCCCGCCAACCTCGAAGCCATCGGTGGCTACCTGGCGAAAAATCCGACAGCGTCGCTGCTCAGCATGCCCGCGTATCCGCGCACCTTGCAGTTCCTGTCCGACGGCGCGCTGCTCAGCCTCAATGGCGAAAAACGCCTGGGCTTCATGGCTCGCGGCGTGCCCGGCGCGCATGTGGAAATCGCCCGCCTGCTGCCCAACCAATTGCAACACCTGGTGGACCAGAGCAGCGGCAGCTTTGCGCGGCCTAACTTCGGCAACGAATACTTCGACCGTATGGTCGAGCGTCAGGCACTGGATATTCCGCTGTCGTCCTCGGACCCTGCGAAAACTGTCTACGACAACGTCGATCTCAGTCACTACCTCACCGCCAATGGCGGCCGTCGCGGCATTTTCGTACTCAAGCTCAGCCCGCAGGATGACCCCGCAACGCGCACATTCGAGTACGAGCGCAGCAGCACCAGCGATCTGCGTTTTATCGTGGTGACCGACCTTGGCATCATCGCCAAGCGCTCCAGCGACGGCAGCCATGATGTGTACGTGCAGTCCATCGGCAGCGGTTCGCCGGTGGCGGATGCGCAAGTCGACATCATTGGCCGCAACGGTTTGCCGGTGAGCAGCGGCCATACCGACGCCGAAGGCCACGTGCATTTCGCCAAGCTGGATGAACTGCGCCGTGAGAAAACGCCGCTGATGTATGTGGTCACTCGCGGCAATGACCAGTCGTTCCTGCCGATTGCCCGTCAGTCCCAACAACTGGATTTATCGCGTTTCGACGTCGGCGGTCTGGAAGAAGACGGTGCGGTTGATCGTCTCAGCGCCTACCTGTTCACCGACCGTGGGCTGTACCGGCCCGGCGAAACCGCGCACCTGGGCATGATCGTGCGCAGCGGCAACTGGAAAGGCGTCCTGCAAGGCCTGCCGGTGGAGTTGCAAATCACCGACCCGCGTGGCCTGGAAGTGATTCGCCAGCCGCTGAAGCTGTCCGCCAGCGGTTTTGAAACCTTTGATTTCCCCAGCAGCGAAGTGGCCCCCGCCGGCGACTACACCGCGACCTTGCAGTTGATCGGCGAGAAGCAGACCCGTACCGACCTGGGCAGTGTCAGCTTCAAAGTCCGCGACTTCGAGCCGGACCGCATGAAGGTCAGCCTGAGCCTGCACGACACCCCGGTGCAGGGCTGGATCCCACCTGACCAGGTGGTGGCCAAAGTCACTGCGATGCACTTGTTCGGTGCCCCGGCATCCGGTCGGCGTGTCACCGCGAAAATGTCCCTGAGCCCCACGCTCGCGGCCTTCGACCGTTACCCCGATTACCGCTTCCGCCTCAACGATGCCCTGGAGGAAGCCAGCACCGAAGACCTGGCCGAGACCACCGTCGACGACAACGGCCAGGCCGTGCTCGACCTCAACCTGCAACGCTTCGCCAACAGCACCTATCGCCTGCAGGTGATGACTCAGGTGTTCGAGGCTGAAGGCGGCCGCAACGTGGCCGCGCAAAGTGCCGTGCTGGTGTCATCCGCGCCCTACCTGGTGGGTGTGAAAAGTCAGGATTCGCTGTCGTACGTCGCCAAGGACGCCCCACGCCAGGTGCAATGGCTGGCCGTCGCGCCGGACCTCACGCCACTGGCAGTGGACGGCCTGACCAGCGAAGTGGTCGAGCACCGCTACGTGTCGGTGCTGGTGAAACAGTCCAACGGCACCTACAAATACGAGTCGCGCATCAAGAACATCAGCCAACCTGCCTCACCGCTGGTGATGACCCAGGAAGGTGCCAAGCAGACGCTGAACACCGGCACGCCGGGTGATTTCACCCTGCAACTCAAAGACGCCAACGGCAACCTGCTCAACCAGATCGACTACAGCGTGGCCGGCCGTGGCAACACTTCGCGCTCGCTGGAACGCAACGCCGAGCTGCAATTGCGCCTGGATAAACGCAGCTACGCCACCGGCGATGAGATCGCGATCAGCATCCGCGCGCCGTACACCGGCGCCGGCTTGATCACCATCGAGCGCGACAAGGTCTACACCCAGCAGTGGTTCAAGGCCGACAGCACCAACAGCGTGCAACATATCCGCGTTCCGGCAGGGCTTGAAGGCAATGCCTACGTCAACGTGCAGTTCGTGCGGGACATCGGTTCGTCCGAGGTCTATATGAGCCCGCTGTCCTACGGCGTGGTGCCCTTCAGCATCAACCTGGATGCGCGGCGCATGGCACTGAAGGTCGAAGGCCCGGCGAAGATCGAACCGGGGCAGACCCTGGACATCAAGGTCAACGCCGACCGTCCGGGCCGCGCGGTGGTGTACGCGGTGGACGAAGGCATCCTGCAAGTGGCGCGCTACCAGACGCCGGACCCGCTGGGCTTCTTCTTCCAGAAGCGGGCGCTGGAGGTCGGCACCAGTCAGATCCTTGACCTGATCCTGCCGGAATTCAGCCGCCTGCTCAGTGGGGCAGCGCCGGGTGGCGATACCGAAGGCGCCCTGGCCAACCACCTCAACCCGTTCAAGCGCAAACACCAGCCGCCAGTGGCCTGGTGGTCGGGCCTGGTGGACCTGCCAGCGGGTGAAACCGTGCTGCATTACCAGGTGCCGGACAGCTTCAACGGCAAGTTGCACCTGTTTGCGGTGGCGGTGGATGCCGACAGCGTCGGCGTCAGCGAGGCCAACACCGAGGTGCGCGGGCCGATTGTGATCACCCCGAACGTGCCGGCCTTCGTGGCCCCGGGCGATGTGTTCAACGTCAGTGCCGGGGTGTTCAGTAACCTCGACGCGGCGGCGGACGTGAAGTTTGAAGTGCAGACCAGCGCCGGCCTGGTGGTACAGGGCGACAATGGCAGCACCTTGTCCCTGCAACCGCGCAAGGAAGGCACCGCCGAGTTCAAGATCAAGGTCGGCGACACCCTCGGTTCGGCGGACCTGCGTTTTGTCGCGGTGCTGCCGGATGGCAAACGTATCCAGGTCGCCGAAACCACCTCGATCCGCCCACTGAGCGAGCATCGCGTGGCCCTGAGCCTGGGCCGCTTCGACAGCGCCAGCAAAGAGCTCAAGCCCACCCGCGAACTGTTCAGTCAATTGCGCGACGTGCAACTGGGTGTGGCGGCCTCGCCATTGGTGTGGGCCAACGGCCTCAAGCATTACCTGGATGACTACGGCTATGCCTGCACCGAGCAACTGGTGTCCAAGGCCATGCCGGCATTGATCTGGGGCGGCAATGCACCAGAGGCCGAACAGGCCTTCGGCAGCGCGGTACGCATGCTGCGCCAGCGCCAGAACCAGGCCGGCGGCTTCGGTTTGTGGGCGGCCAACCCGGACGTGGCGCCGTATGCCAGCCTGTACGCCACCGACTTCCTGATCGAAGCCCGGGAACGTGGGCTGCCGGTTCCCGAAGACCTGCTAGTGCGCTCGAATGCGTATCTGACAGACCTGGCCAACGGCCCGAGCGAAGGCCTGTCGGAATTGCGCAACCGTGCCTACGCCAGTTACCTGCTGAGCCGTCAGGGGATTCTCGTCAGCGGCGCCTTGAGCGATATCCGCGAACGCTACGAAAGCTACTTCAAGGACACCTGGCAGAACGACCTCGGCGCCGCTTACCTGGCCGCCAGTTACAAACTGCTCAAGCAGGATCGCCAGGCCGATACGTTGTTCCGCAAGATCCCATGGCGTTCGCTTGTGGATAAGTGGGAAAGCGATGGCCTGTACTACGACCCGCTGGTGCATGACGCCGAGCATCTGCACCTGCTGGCGCGGCACTTCCCCGAACTGCTGGACGATGTGCCGGTGGCGTTGCTGGATAAACTCGGTAAGCGCCTCAACGAGCAACGTTACAACTCGCTGTCGGCCGCCCTGTTGCTGCGCGCTCTGGACAACTATGGCCAGCGCGCGCAAAGCGACATGACCCTCAAGGCCACCGCCTGGCTGGGCGACAAGCAGCAACAGCTGCTGGAAATGGCTGGCCAGCCGCCACGCGCTGCCGTGCCGGGTGCCACGCAAAAGCTAGTGATGGAAAAATCCGACGGCCCGGCGGCGTTCTACATGCTCAGCGAGGCCGGTTTCGACAAGGGCGCCAAGCTCAAGCCAATCACCAATGGCCTGGAGATCATCCACGAATACCTCGACCTCAAGGGCGAGCCGGTGAGTAAAGTGGCGGTGGGCGACGAGTTCCTGGTGCGCTTGCGCCTGCGCGCCACCGACCGTGACCAAGTGCAGCAAGTCGCCGTGGTCGACTTGCTGCCGGGTGGCGTCGAGCCTGTGTATAACTTGCCGCCGGAGCCGGAAGCCGCCAGTGCCGAGGAAAGTGAAGGAGAGGAATCCGAGTACGTGGAAGCCAGCGACGAAGAGGCCGACACCTGGCAGGCGCCGATCGGCGAAACAGATCTGAGTAACTGGCAGCCGGAGTATGTGGATGTCCGCGATGATCGGGTGGTGTTGTACGGCACTGCGCTGCGCGACGTAGGCACTTTCGTTTACCGCGTGCGCGCCACCAACGCAGGCACCTTCAATACACCTCCGGCCTACGCCGAAGGCATGTACGAAACCACCCTGCAAGGGCGCGGCAAAGTAGGCCAGCTTGAAATTACCAAGCCTTAAACGCCTGACGCCGCTGCTGGCAGCGGCGGTGGTGCTGGCGGGGTTGCGGCTGTGGCCCCATGCCCCGCTGGAGCAGGCCGTGACCTCATCACGGGTGGTATTGGCCGACGACGGCTCGCTGTTGCGCATGACCCTCGCGCAGGACGGCCAATACCGTTTATGGCTGCCGCTGGAGCGCATGTCGCCATCACTGGTCGAGGCCCTGCTGCTCAAGGAAGACCGTAATTTCTACTGGCACCCGGGGGTCAATCCTCCGGCGTTGCTGCGCGCAGCCATGGCGACCTACACCGGTGGCCAGCGCCAGGGCGGCTCGACCCTGAGCATGCAACTGGCGCGGCGCCTGTGGGATCTCAACACCCGGCAAGTACCGGGCAAACTGCAGCAGATCGCCTTGGCCCTGTGGCTGGAAGCGCGCTACAGCAAGCACGACATCCTCGAGGCTTACCTGAACCTGGCACCGATGGGCGGCAATATTGAAGGCGCCGAGGCGGCCAGCCGGATTTATTTCGGCAAGTCGGCGGCGCAGTTGTCGCTGTCCGAAGCCCTGGCGTTGGCGGTGATCCCCCAGCAACCGGGGCGGCGTGCGCGCTTTGGGCCGTCGCTGCAAAACGCGCGGCTGAGGCTGATGGCCGACTGGCGCGAAACTTATCCACAAGACGCGCGCAACACCAGTCTGCTCGACCTGCCCCTGGAAGCCCGCAACCGCCAGCAGATCCCGTTTCTGGCACCGCACCTGAGCGAGCAACTGCTGGCATCCCAGACCGGTAATGAGCTGAACAGCACCCTTAACCTGCCACTTCAGCAATTGCTGGAACGCTTGATCACCGGCTTTATCGCCGAGCGCCGCAGCACCGGGGTGGAGAACGCCACCGCGATCCTGATCGACAGCCGCGACCAGAGCGTCAAGGCCCTGGTGGGCTCGGCGGATTACTTATCCACAAGCCTGCATGGCCAGGTCAACGGCGTGCTGGCGCGGCGCTCGCCGGGCTCGACCCTCAAGCCGTTCCTGTATGGGCTGGCGCTGGATCAGGGGGTGATTCATCCGATGAGCATCCTCAAAGATCTGCCGAGTAATTTTGGCTACTTCCAGCCGGAAAATTTCGACGGCAGTTTTGTCGGGCCGCTGACGGCGCGGGATGCCTTGATCCGTAGTCGCAATATCCCGGCGGTGTGGCTGGCCAGCCAGGTGAGGTCACCTTCGCTGTATGGCTTGTTGCAACGGGCCGGTATCAAGGGCCTGCGGGGTGAAAGCCATTACGGCCTGGCCTTGGCCCTCGGCGGTGGTGAGATGACCCCGGAAGAACTCGCGGGGCTGTATGTAATGCTCGCCGGCGATGGACATCTACGGCCATTGCGCTATCTGCAGGAGCAACCGCAGACCACCGGTGCGCAACTGCTTACCCCCCAGGCTGCGTTTATGGTACGCGACATGCTGCGCCGCAATCCGCGTCCGGATGGCTTGCCCGGCCGCCATTGGCGCACCGCCTGGAAAACCGGCACCTCCTGGGGCTTTCACGATGCCTGGAGTGCCGGTTTGGTCGGCCCGTATGTGCTGGTGGTATGGGTGGGCAACTTCGATGGGCGGCCGAACCCGGCGTTCATCGGCGCCAAAACCGCCGCGCCACTGTTCTTCCGTATCGCCGACGCCCTGCCCCTGGCCTTGCCCAATGTGCTGATCAAGCCTGACAAGCCGCCCCCCGGGCTGGTGCGTATCGACGTGTGCGCAGCCTCCGGCGAGCTGCCCAACCGCTGGTGCCCGCAAACCCGCAAGACCTGGTACATCCCCGGCGTCTCACCGATACGCGTCTCCAACCTGCACCGCCCGGTGCTGATCGACACCCGCACCGGCAAGGCCGCGTGCCCGCCGTTCGAGGCGCAGTACACCCGCGAGGAAGTCTTCGAGTTCTGGCCCAGCGACATACAACGCCTGTACCGCGCCGCCGGCCTGCCGCGCCGCACGCCGCCCACGGTGATGAAAAACTGCCAGCCCAACCGCCTCAGCGATCAGAGCGAAGCGCCGCAGATTCGCTCGCCCCTGACCCAGGTGAGCTACCAGTTACGCCTGTCCCAGCCCCAGGAAAGCATCCCACTGAACGCCAACGCCGCCAGCGATGCGGCGACCCTGTACTGGTTCGCCGACCAGACCCTGATCGGCCAGGGCCCGCCGCAAACCACGCTGAATTGGCGACCGGGCAAGTCGGGGGAATACCGGCTGCGGGTCAGTGATGATCAGGGCCGCAGCGCGAGTCGCGGGCTAAAAGTGGAGTTTGTGCCCTGATCAGGCGTCTTCGTCGCCGAAACTGGCTTTGCCCACGCGTTTGGCAAAATGGTTGTACGCCGCGCCCAGCTTGCGCTGCTCGAAGATCGAGAACACCAGGGTGCCGACCAAGATCAGCATCCACACCAGAAACAACTTCAGCGTATCCACCTGGGCCACGAACAGCAGCAAGGTGACCACGCCGCCAATCACCATGCCCAGCCCGGTCCACGCACCCAACACCCGGGCCACGGCCATGCGGATGCCCTTGGGCAGCACCAGGCGGGTCGCCATCAGCACCACGATCATCGCCAGGAAGAAGCCAAACGCCGCCATGAACGGAATCTGGAAACCGCCCTCGCGATATAACCAGGCCAGCAATTTATACACAGGGCCAAGCTCGGCCATCTGTTGATAAGTGTCCGGCCCCGGCAAATGCAGTTGGGCAATGTGTTCGGGCGTGAGGGCCATGATGCCCACGCCGATCAGCCCCACGCAGGCCGCGTAGAAGCCAGCGGCGCGCCACAGCGGCGCGAGGACCCGACGGTTTTCCACATCCTCAGTCAGCGCTACACCGAACACCGCCTTGGGCTGTTTGCCCTGGGCAATCACGCGCAGGCCGTCGCGTTCGCAGGCGTCGCCGATAAGCATCACATCAAGGCCCTGGCTCAGCAGGATTTCACCCTGGCGGCGGGAGCTGCCCATCGGCTGGTAATCGTCAGGCGACTTGTTGCCGAACAGATCAATGCCCTCGGCAATCACCCGGATTTCGCCGCTGGCGTCCTGCAGGCTGAAGTCATTACAGCGCGCCTCGCCCGAAGCCCGGCTCCAGCTCCAGTGCCCGTCGTCGTCCTTCTTGCCGTCTTCGATGATCAACACGTAGCCCGCGCAAGGCTTGCCATACACCGGCGACACCAGCGGCTTATCCACAACCACCTTGCCGCGCAGTTCCACCAACCCCATCGCCAGCGAGCGGATCTGGCTGGTGGCCAGCCGCTGTTCCGTCTTGTAGAAACTGGGGCCGAAGCTGGCCAACAGGCCGAGCAGGATCAACGTCGGGAAAAACAACGCGATCAGGATGTTCGGCGCATAGACCATCAAGCCAATAAAGCCTGCGAGTATCAGCAGCGCCAGCAGGGTTTTCCATGCCTGCTTTTTCTTGATGGCGCCAGCCTGGGTGGTCTTCATGTGCCCGGCACTTCGAGCTTCACGCCTTCGTAGCGGGTTTCTTCAGCACTGATGGCCAGCAACGGAATACGCTGGTAACTGAGCATTCGCGCAAAGAACAGGTCGGGAAACACTGCGATGGCGATGTTGTAGAGGTTGACCGACTCATTGAAGAATTCACGCCGGTCGGCAATCCGCTCCTCCACCGCCGAGATCGCCTGCTGCAACGCGACCATGTTGGGTCCCGAGATCAGCGCGGGGTAATTCTCCGCCACCGCAATCACCGACTTCAGCGCAGCATTGAGCTGGTTGGAGGCGTCGACCTTGTCGTTGAGGCTGCTGGCGTTGAGGTATTGCGTACGCGCGTCGCTCAAGCGGGTGAACAGCGCGTTCTCATGGTTCATGGCGGTCTGGACCACGCGCATCAGGTCCGGGATCTGATCGGCCCGCTGCTTGAGCAATACGTCGATGTTGGCGAAAGCCTTGTCCACATCGTTACGCCGCATCACCAGCCCGTTGTAGACCCCCACCATCCAGCCCACGACGCCCACGACAATGATCAGCGCAACAATGCCGGCGATTAGCAGTTCGATATTCATGGTGAAGGCGTTCCCTGGCTGAGTTATCCACAGGGTCGCATTCTAGGGGGAAAACGATGTCACGCGACGGGCACTGGCCCACAGAACCGACAAGAGGTGCTTAACCCGAGGAAAGCTCCACGTAGCTCGACTCGCCACCGCCAGCGGCACCTGACAACCAGCCCCACTCGAAGCTCAGCGTAGTGCGTCCGACAGGGTCTACAGCGACCGTCCCACGCGACCAACCGGACAGCAGCTGACCGTCCAGCGTCAGGCACTGATACAGCAACTCGATGGTATCGGGGCCTGTCACGCGTCCCACTTGCGTACCCAGCCGGATGCGACCGCCTTGGTAGGTGCCGGAGATGGCATCACCTTCGACAAGGTAATGAAACACCGTACCCGTACCCGACAGCCCTTGGGCGTTGTTGGCGACAGTGAATCGGCGGTTGTGCAGACGTGGATGGATCTGGGAGGGCGTGTGCATCGAGGTCGCATCCTTTCGCAGGGACCTGGAGACCCGGGCGGGTCTCCAGGGCATGGCGGGTTACTCCACGGTCACCGATTTCGCCAGGTTGCGCGGCTGGTCGACGTCGGTGCCCTTGAGCACGGCGACGTAGTACGACAGCAGCTGCAACGGGATGGTGTAGAGAATCGGCGACAGGGTGTCGTGGATGTGCGGCATATTGATGACGTGGGTGCCTTCACCGTTGACCATGCCGGCTTTCTCATCGGCAAACACGATCAACTGGCCACCACGGGCGCGCACTTCCTGCAGGTTGGATTTGAGCTTTTCCAACAGCTCGTTGTTCGGCGCGACGGTCACCACCGGCATGTCGTCGTCCACCAGGGCCAGTGGGCCGTGCTTCAATTCGCCGGCCGGGTAGGCTTCGGCGTGGATGTAGGAGATTTCCTTGAGCTTCAACGAGCCTTCCATCGCCACCGGGTATTGCGCGCCACGGCCGAGGAACAGGGTGTGGTTCTTGTCGGCGAACAGTTCGGCGACTTTTTCCACTGTGCTGTCCATGGCCAGGGCTTCACCCAGGCGGGTCGGCAGGCGACGCAGTTCTTCTACCAGGGTGGCTTCGACACCGGCGGCCAATGTGCCGCGAACCTGGCCCAGGGACAGGGTGAGCAGCAACAAGCCGACCAGTTGGGTGGTGAAGGCTTTGGTGGAGGCCACGCCGATTTCGCGACCAGCCTGGGTCAGCAGGGTCAGGTCGGATTCGCGCACCAGCGAGCTGATGCTGACGTTGCAGATCGCCAGGCTTGCGAGGAAGCCCAATTCCTTGGCGTTGCGCAGGGCGGCCAGGGTGTCGGCGGTTTCGCCGGACTGGGAGATGGTCACGAACAGGGTGTCAGGCTGCACCACCACCTTGCGGTAGCGGAACTCGCTGGCGACTTCGACCTGGCACGGGATGCCGGCCAGCTCTTCGAGCCAGTAACGCGCAACCATGCCGGCGTGGTAGCTGGTGCCGCAGGCGACGATCTGCACATTGCGCACTTTGGCGAACAGCTCGGCAGCTTGCGGGCCGAACGCGTTGACCAGCACCTGGTTCTGGCTCAGGCGACCTTCCAGGGTGCGCTGCACCACCGAAGGCTGCTCGTGGATTTCCTTGAGCATGAAGTGGCGGAACTCGCCCTTGTCGGCGGCTTCGGCGCCATCACGGTATTGCACGGCTTCGCGCTCGACGGGATTGCCGTCGACGTCCCAGATCGACACGCTTTCACGGCGGATGTCGGCGATATCGCCTTCTTCCAGATACATGAAGCGGTCGGTGACCTGGCGCAGGGCCAGTTGGTCGGACGCGAGGAAGTTCTCACCCAGGCCCAGGCCGATCACCAGCGGGCTACCACTGCGAGCGGCCACCACACGGTCCGGTTGGCTGGCGCTGATCACCGCCAGGCCGTAGGCGCCATGCAGTTCCTTGACCGTGGCCTTGAGGGCGGTGGTCAGGTCGCTGTGGTCCTTGAGCTTGTGGTTGAGCAGGTGGGCGATGACTTCGGTATCGGTGTCCGAGGTGAACACGTAGCCGAGGCCCTTGAGTTGTTCGCGCAGTACTTCGTGGTTTTCGATGATGCCGTTGTGCACCACGGCCAGGTCACCGGAGAAGTGCGGGTGGGCATTGCGTTCGCACGGCGCACCGTGGGTGGCCCAGCGGGTGTGGGCAATCCCCAGGCGACCGACCAGCGGCTCGCCGAGCAGGGCTTGCTCCAGCTCGGCGACCTTGCCCGGGCGGCGCATGCGCTCAAGCTTGCCGGCGTTGGTGAAGACCGCCACACCGGCGCTGTCATAGCCGCGGTATTCCAGGCGCTTGAGACCTTCAAGCAGGATGGCGGTGACGTTGCGTTCAGCGACTGCGCCTACAATTCCACACATGGTATTTCTCCTAGATGATTGCCGCGCATATCAGCGTAATGCCGCGGGCTTGGATCTGGTCGCGGGCCTCAAGCGGCAGGCGATCATCGGTAATAAGGGTATGGACGCTGCTCCAGGGCAGTTCCAGGTTGGGAATCTTGCGGCCGATCTTGTCGGATTCGACCATCACCACCACTTCACGGGCGACCTCGGCCATCACGCGGCTCAGACCCAACAGTTCGTTGAAGGTAGTGGTACCGCGTTCTAGGTCGATGCCATCGGCGCCAATGAACAACTGGTCAAAGTCGTAGGACCGCAGCACCTGCTCGGCAACCTGGCCCTGGAATGAGTCCGAATGCGGGTCCCAGGTGCCGCCGGTCATCAACAGCACCGGCTCGTGTTCCAGTTCGCTCAAGGCGCGGGCCACGTGCAGGGAGTTGGTCATCACCACCAGGCCGGGCTGGTGGCCCAGTTCGGGGATCATGGCCGCCGTCGTGCTGCCGCTGTCGATGATGATGCGGGCGTGCTCACGCAAACGCATCACGGCGGCCCGCGCGATGGCGCGCTTGTAAACCGAGATGGGTTGGGCGGCGTCGCCGACCAGTTCCTGCGGCATGGTGATCGCGCCACCGTAGCGGCGCAGCAGCAGGCCGTTGCTTTCGAGGGCAGCGAGGTCCTTGCGGATGGTCACTTCCGACGTTTCGAAACGCTTCGCCAATTCGTCCACGCTGACTTCGCCCTGTTCATTGAGCAAGGTCAGGATGTTGTGGCGTCGTTGGGGTGTATTTCGTTTCGACATGGTGATGATAAGTTTCGCTTCGAAAGATAACGAAGGCAATCAAAACCTATTGGCGAAAGATCGTCAAGCGCGGGAATGAGCTTTTTGAATACTCGGAGCAAAAATGTGGGAGCTGGCTTGCCTGCGATCGCGGCGTGTCAGGCGACATTCATGGTGAACGCCAGACCGCTATCGCAGGCAAGCCAGCTCCCACAGGAGATAGCGTTTGCCGATGAGGGTGTGGATAACTCAGGTCTTGTTGATTTTGACCGGACGTTTCCAACCGTCGATGTTGCGCTGGCGGGCGCGGGCGACGGCCAGTTGAGATTTATCCACATCCTGGTTGATGGTTGAGCCGGCTGCTGTGGTGGCGCCATCGTCGAGGGTGACCGGAGCAACCAAGGAGTTATTGGAACCGATAAACACGTCCGCCCCAATGGTGGTCTGGTGCTTGTTGGCGCCATCGTAGTTACACGTGATAGTGCCGGCGCCAATGTTGGTTCGCGCGCCTACAGTGGCGTCACCCAGGTAGGTCAAGTGGCCGACTTTAGCTTCCGCGTCCAACTTGGCATTCTTCAATTCAACGAAGTTACCCACATGGGCCTTGGCTCCCAGCACGCTACCTGGACGCAACCGCGCGAACGGGCCAGCGTCACTGCCCTCGCCCATCACGGCACCGTCGATATGGCTGTTGGCCTTAACCACCACACCTTTGCGCAGGGTGCTGTCCTTGATCACGCAGTTCGGGCCAATCACTACGTCGTCTTCGATGACCACACGGCCTTCGAGGATCACGTTGATGTCGATCAGCACGTCGCGGCCAACGGTGACCTCACCGCGTACATCGAAGCGCGCCGGGTCGCGCAAGGTCACGCCCTGGGCCATCAGGCGACGGCCTTCGCGCAGTTGATAGTGACGTTCGAGTTCGGCCAGTTGCTTGCGGTCGTTGGCGCCCTGCACTTCCATCGGGTCGTGGGGTTGCTCGGTGGCGACCAGCAGGCCATCACTCACGGCCATCTCGATCACGTCGGTGAGGTAATACTCGCCCTGGGCGTTGTTGTTGGACAGACGACTCATCCAGTCGGCGAGTTTGTTGGCTGGCACCGCAAGAATGCCGGTGTTGCCCTCGGTGATCGCGCGTTGGGCTTCGCTGGCATCCTTGTGTTCAACAATGGCTGCAACCTTGCCGTCGGCGTTGCGCACGATGCGGCCATAACCGGTAGGGTCGTCCAGCTCAACGGTCAGCAGGCCCATCTGGCCAGGCACTACGTGTTTGAGCAGGCGCTGCAAGGTTTCCACTTCGATCAGCGGCACGTCGCCATAAAGGATCAGCACGGTGTCGGCGGTAATGAACGGCACGGCTTGCGCGGTGGCGTGGCCAGTACCCAGTTGCTTGTCTTGCAGAACGAAATTCAGGTCATCGGCAGCCAGGCGCTCGCGCACCACATCGGCACCGTGGCCGATCACCACGTGAATTCGCTGGGGGTCCAACTGCCGAGCGCTGTGGATAACATGACCCAACATCGAATTGCCGGCGACCGGATGCAGCACCTTGGGCAGGGCTGAACGCATGCGGGTGCCCTGGCCTGCGGCGAGAATGACGATTTCAAGAGACATGAATGGCTACCAATCCTGAGCGGTCCTGCTTCAGACCAGAGATGTGTTTTGCTGAAAAAGAAAAAGGGTAGCCGAGGCTACCCTTTTTAATCAATCGCGCATAAGTATTACGGCGTGGCCGCTTACTTCTTGCGGATCTGCTGGAGCGTGCGCAGCTGGGCTGCAGCCTCGGCCAGACGTACAGCAGCAGCGCTGTAGTCGAAGTCCGCACCCTTTTCATTCAGGGCCTTCTCGGCAGCCTTGACGGCTTCCTGAGCGGAGGCTTCATCCAGGTCGCCAGCACGTTGCACGGTGTCGGCAAGTACCTTGACCATGTTCGGCTGAACCTCGAGGAAACCACCGGAGATGTAAAACACCTCCTTTTCCCCGCCTTGCTTGGTCAGAGTGATCGGACCTGGCTTCAAGCTGGTGATCAACGGCGCGTGGCCCATGGCAATACCCAGGTCACCGAGTTCGCCGTGTGCAATCACCATTTCTACCAGACCGGAGAAGATTTCCCCTTCCGCGCTGACGATATCGCAATGGACTGTCATAGCCATCTGATTGCCTCAACCTGATGAGCGCCCGTTTCCGGGCGCCTGGATTACAGTTTCTTGGCTTTCTCGATCGCTTCTTCGATGCCGCCGACCATGTAGAACGCTTGTTCTGGCAGGTGGTCGTAGTCACCGTTGAGGATGCCTTTGAAGCCAGCAATGGTGTCTTTCAGGGAAACGTATTTACCCGAGGCACCGGTGAAGACTTCAGCCACGAAGAACGGCTGCGACAAGAAGCGCTGGATCTTACGAGCGCGGGATACCAACTGCTTGTCGGTTTCCGACAGCTCGTCCATACCCAGGATCGCGATGATGTCCTTCAGTTCTTTGTAACGCTGCAGCACGTACTGGACGCCGCGAGCGGTGTCGTAGTGCTCCTGGCCGATCACGTTCGGATCCAGCTGGCGCGAAGTCGAGTCGAGTGGATCGACCGCTGGGTAGATACCCAGGGAAGCGATGTCACGGGACAGTACGACGGTGGCGTCCAAGTGGGCGAAGGTGGTCGCAGGCGATGGGTCGGTCAAGTCATCCGCAGGTACGTATACCGCTTGGATCGAAGTGATCGAACCTTCCTTGGTCGAAGTGATACGTTCTTGCAGAACGCCCATCTCTTCAGCCAGGGTCGGCTGGTAACCTACTGCCGAAGGCATACGGCCCAGCAGTGCGGATACTTCAGTACCGGCCAGGGTGTAACGGTAGATGTTGTCGACGAACAGCAGAACGTCGTTACCTTCGTCACGGAACTTCTCGGCCATGGTCAGGCCAGTCAGTGCTACGCGCAGACGGTTTCCCGGCGGCTCGTTCATCTGACCGTAAACCAGTGCCACTTTGTCCAGAACGTTGGAGTCCTTCATCTCGTGGTAGAAGTCGTTACCCTCACGAGTACGCTCACCCACACCGGCGAACACGGAATAACCGCTGTGCTCGATGGCGATGTTACGGATCAGTTCCATCATGTTTACGGTCTTGCCTACACCGGCACCACCGAACAGACCAACTTTACCGCCCTTGGCGAACGGGCAAACCAGGTCGATAACCTTGATGCCGGTTTCCAGCAGGTCGTTGCCGCCAGCTTGTTCGGCGAACGAAGGTGCTGGACGGTGAATGCCCCAGCGCTCTTCGGTGTCGATCGGGCCAGCTTCGTCGATCGGGTTGCCCAGTACGTCCATGATCCGGCCCAGGGTCGCTTTACCGACCGGTACGGAGATGGCAGCGCCAGTGTCGACAACGTCCAGACCGCGCTTCAAGCCTTCGGTGGAACCCATCGCAATGGTACGAACTACGCCGTCGCCCAGCTGCTGCTGAACTTCCAGAGTAGTTTCCGCGCCTTGTACTTTCAGCGCGTTGTAGATGCTCGGTACGCTGTCGCGTGGAAATTCCACGTCGATAACGGCGCCGATGATTTGAACGATACGTCCGCTACTCATAGCTGGATCCTCTGAATATTTGAACCGTTAAACCGCGGCAGCGCCGCCGACGATTTCCGAGATCTCTTGGGTGATCGCAGCCTGACGCGCCTTGTTGTAGATCAGCTGCAAATCGCTGATCAGATCACCGGCGTTATCGGTAGCGTTTTTCATCGCGATCATCCGCGCCGCTTGTTCAGCTGCGTTGTTCTCGACCACCGCCTGGTACACCTGCGACTCCACGTAGCGCACCATCAAGCCGTCAAGCAGCTCTTTGGCGTCTGGTTCGTAGAGGTAGTCCCAGTGGTGCTTGAGTTCCTGATCCGGAGTCGCCACCAGTGGAATCAATTGCTCCACGGTTGGCTGCTGGGTCATGGTGTTGATGAACTTGTTGGATACCACGGACAGGCGGTCAATCCGGCCTTCCAGGTACGCATCCAGCATCACCTTCACACTGCCGATCAAATCATTGATCGACGGCTCTTCACCCAGGTGGCTGATAGCTGCAACGACGTTACCGCCGAAGTTGCGGAAAAAGGCCGCACCCTTGCTACCAACAACACACAGATCGATCTCGACGCCGTTTTCGCGGTTTACCGCCATGTCCTTGACCAGGGCCTTGAACAGGTTGGTATTCAGACCACCGCACAAACCACGGTCACTGCTCACTACCACATAACCCACACGCTTGACTGCGCGGTCGATCATGAACGGGTGGCGGTATTCCGGGTTGGCGTTGGCCAGATGCCCAATTACCTGGCGGATACGCTCCGCATAAGGACGGCTAGCAGCCATGCGCATTTGTGCCTTGCGCATTTTGCTGACCGCCACTTTTTCCATGGCGCTGGTAATTTTTTGCGTGCTTTTGATGCTCGCAATCTTACTGCGAATCTCTTTTGCGCCTGCCATGTAACACCTATCAGGTTAGCAAGCGGGAGCCTTGCGGCTCCCGCTGCGGCTTACCAGGTTTGGGTGGCCTTGAACTTCTCGATACCGGCTTTCATGCCAGCGTCGATATCGTCATTGAAGTCACCCTTCACGTTGATCTTCGCCATCAATTCGGCGTGATCGCGGTTGAAGTAAGCAATCAGCGCTTGTTCAAAGCTGCCGACCTTGGCGATTTCAACGTCGGTCAGGAACCCACGCTCAGCGGCATACAGCGACAACGCCATGTCAGCGATCGACATCGGGGCGTATTGCTTCTGCTTCATCAGCTCGGTAACGCGCTGACCATGCTCAAGTTGCTTACGGGTCGCTTCGTCCAGGTCAGAAGCGAACTGGGCGAATGCCGCCAGTTCACGGTACTGAGCCAGAGCGGTACGGATACCACCGGAGAGCTTCTTGATGATCTTGGTCTGAGCGGCACCACCCACACGGGATACCGAAACACCGGCGTTCACTGCAGGGCGGATGCCCGAGTTGAACATGGCCGATTCCAGGAAGATCTGACCGTCGGTGATGGAAATCACGTTGGTCGGAACGAACGCGGAAACGTCGCCAGCCTGGGTTTCGATGATCGGCAGTGCGGTCAGGGAACCGGTTTTGCCGGTCACTGCGCCGTTGGTGAACTTCTCTACGTACTCTTCGGAAACGCGGGATGCGCGCTCCAGCAGACGGGAGTGGAGATAGAACACGTCGCCTGGGTAGGCTTCACGGCCTGGTGGACGGCGCAGCAGCAGGGAAATCTGGCGGTAAGCCACTGCTTGCTTGGACAGATCGTCATAAACGATCAGCGCGTCTTCACCGCGGTCGCGGAAGAATTCACCCATGGTGCAACCGGAGTACGGTGCCAGGAATTGCAGCGCAGGAGATTCCGAAGCACTGGCAGCCACGATGATCGTGTTGGCCAGGGCGCCGTTTTCTTCCAGCTTGCGAACCACGTTGGCGATGGTCGATTGCTTCTGACCGATAGCTACGTAGACGCAGAAAATGCCGCTGTTCTTCTGGTTGATGATCGCGTCGATCGCCAGAGCGGTTTTACCGATCTGACGGTCACCGATGATCAGCTCACGCTGGCCACGGCCGACAGGGATCATGGCATCGACAGCCTTGTAGCCAGTCTGTACAGGCTGGTCTACCGACTTACGCCAGATCACGCCTGGAGCAACTTTCTCGACCGCGTCGGTCTCGGTGTTGCCCAGTGGACCTTTGCCGTCAACAGGGTTACCCAGTGCGTCGACTACGCGGCCCAGCAGTTCCTTACCAACCGGAACCTCCAGGATGCGGCCGGTGCACTTGGCGCTCATGCCTTCAGCCAGACTGGTGTACGCGCCCAATACAACGGCACCTACGGAGTCTTGCTCCAGGTTAAGGGCCATACCGTAGACGCCGCCCGGAAACTCGATCATCTCGCCGTACATAACGTCGGCCAGACCGTGAATCCGCACGATGCCGTCAGATACGCTGACGACAGTGCCTTCGTTACGGGCTTGGGAGGTCACATCGAGCTTGTCGATGCGGCCCTTGATAATTTCACTTATTTCGGAAGGATTGAGTTGCTGCATTGCTCTGCTGCCCCTTCAAACTCAAGATTTCAATGCTTCGGCAAGTTTCGCGATTTTGCCGCGAATCGAGCCATCGATAACCAGGTCGCCGGCACGGATAACAACACCACCAATCAGGGATGCGTCCTCCGAAGCTTGCAGGCGCACTTCCCGATTGAGTCGTGCACTGAGAACCTTGGCGAGTTTGTCTTGCTGTTCTTGGTTCAATGCAAAAGCACTGGTCACTTCAACGTCTACCGATTTCTCTGCTTCGGCCTTGTACAGGTCGAACAGAGCGGCGATCTCCGGCAGTAGCGGGAGACGGTCGTTTTCGGCAACGACATGGATGAAGTTCTGCACTTTCACATCAAACTTGTCGCCGCACACTTCAATAAAAGTGGCGGCCTTGTCTGCGCTCGTCAGGCGCGGGGCCTTGAGCACGCGCTGCATGGTGTCGTCTTGCGACACTGCTGCAGCCAGGCCGAGCATGGCTGACCAAGAGGCCAGCTGCTGGTGGGCCTGGGCGTGCTCGAAGGCTGCCTTAGCGTAAGGTCGGGCCAACGTGGTCAGTTCTGCCATGATCGCCCTCGCTTAAATTTCAGCAGCCAGTTTGTTAACCAGCTCCGCGTGCGCGTTTTGATCGATTGTGGCACCGAGGATCTTCTCAGCACCGCCGACCGCCAGAGCACCCAGTTGGGCACGCAGCGCGTCTTTGACGCCGTTCAGTTCCTGTTCGATCTCGGCATGAGCCGAAGCCTTCACACGGTCAGCTTCGACGCGGGCTTTTTCAACAGCCTCTTCGACGATCTGGTTACCGCGTTTCTTGGCTTGCTCAATGATTTCAGCTGCCTGTGCTTTAGCATCGCGCAGTTGATGACCCACTTTCTCTTGGGCCAACTCCAGGTCGCGAGCTGCACGGCTGGCAGCGTCCAAACCATCCGCGATCTTCTTCTGACGTTCGTGCAAAGCCGCGATGACCGGAGGCCACACGAACTTCATGCAAAACACTACAAAAATGAAGAACGCAACGGATTGGCCAATCAGGGTTGCATTAATGTTCACGCCAACACCTCGCTCATTCGTTGTCCATCACCCCAATCACTCGAAAAGTCGAGTGATTAGCCAGCGAGTTGACCAACGAAGGGGTTCGCGAAGGTGAAGAACAGTGCGATACCAACGCCGATCATGGTCACGGCGTCGAGCAGGCCGGCGACGATGAACATTTTAACTTGCAGCATTGGAACCATTTCTGGCTGACGCGCTGCGCCTTCCAGGAATTTGCCGCCCAGCAGGCCGAAACCAATGGCAGTACCCAGGGCGCCCAGGCCGATCAACAGTGCAACAGCGATAGCGGTTAGACCAACTACAGTTTCCATCTTTCCTCCCGACTTTTACGTCGTATGGTTTAGGTTTTTTAGATTTTAAAGCGGTAAAACAAATCGTTTCATAGGCCGTTAGAGCCCACCTTCCCGGGTGACCGGGAAGGACATCAGACTAGTCGAGACTGGTCTTAATGGTTCTCTTCGTGCGCCATCGACAGGTAGACGATGGTCAGCATCATGAAGATGAAGGCCTGCAGGGTGATGATCAGGATGTGGAACACAGCCCACGCCCACTGCAGAACCACGCCCAGGCCGCTGAGCCAGAGCAGACCGCTGCCGAACATCACAGCGATCAGAATGAACACCAGTTCGCCGGCATACATGTTGCCGAACAGTCGCAGGGCCAGGGAAATCGGCTTGGCGACCAGGGTCACGAACTCCAGCAGGAAGTTCACCGGGATCAGCAGGGCTTGAACGAAGATGTTCTTGCTGCCGAACGGGTGCAGGGTCAGTTCGCCGATGAAGCCGCCGATGCCCTTGACCTTGATGCTGTAGAAAATGATCAACGCGAACACCGACAGGGCCATGCCCAGGGTGGCGTTAGGGTCCGTGGTGGAAACCGCACGGAATGGAATGTGATGATCGCCCGAGATCAGGATGGCCAGCTGAGGAATCCAGTCGACCGGGATCAGGTCGACGGCGTTCATCAGGAACACCCAGACGAAGATGGTCAGTGCCAGCGGTGCAATCACCGGGCTACGGCCATGGAAGCTGTCTTTCACGCTGCCATCGACGAATTCGACCAATACTTCAACGAAGTTCTGCAGGGCACCTGGTTGACCGGAAGTCGCCTTCTTTGCCGCCATGCGGAAAATCAGGACGAAAATCAGGCCCAGTGCGACCGACCAGCCCAGAGTATCCAGGTGGAAAGCCCAGAAGCCCATTTCTTTGGCTTCTGCTGCGGTGTGGGCGAAGCCCCAGCCGCCGTTGGGAAGCTGACCGAAGGTCAGGTTCTGCAAGTGGTGCTGGATATAGCCCGAAGCGGTTGTTTCTGCCATGGTTGCCTCAAACGCCCTAAGGTTTCGAAAGTCTTGTTTTCATTAGCAGGGGAGCGAACCAGCTGACCAGTTGGGTCAACACGAAGACGCCGAATACAGCCAGCGGCGCCAATGGCTTCACACCTGCAAAGGTCAGTGCAAACAGCACTGCCGTCAAAATCAGTTTCCCTGCTTCGCCGGCATAAAAGGACCGGACGATAGCCTGGGCTGCTCGGGCGCCGGAAAACCGAAAGGCCCTGTGAGCAAAATACATATTGGGCAGCAAGGCTATCAGGCCTCCGCAAAGTCCTGAATACCCGGCTACGACTCCATGCCAATACCAAAGCGCCAATGCGGCGATCAGCAAAATGACTAACTGAGCCAATAAAACCGGGAAAACGGCCAAGCGATGGAACGGCAACGTGTTTGGCGTGCGGGTTTCCATCACTCTTGCTCCTCAATGGTCGGCTGCCGGAAATCAATAACTTGGCATAATTTGTGCCGACAAAATGCGCGCAGAGTATAGGGGCGGTTCTGCCCCTATTCAACTGCCGGGTAGTGATTTCCGATCACGCGCTACATAAGCAAATGTTTCAGCGGATGTGGGCAAGGACGCCCTGAAGCTCATCGAGAGAGTTATATCCGATGACCAATTGGCCTTTGCCTTTCTTGCCGTGGCGAATTTGCACCGCAGAGCCCAGGCGCTCGGCCAGGCGCTGCTCCAGACGTGCAATATCCGGATCAGGTTTGGCCGTTTCGACCGGTGCAGGTTTACCACTGAGCCATTGGCGAACCAGGGCCTCTGTCTGACGAACGGTGAGCCCTCGTGCGACAACGTGTCGCGCCCCCTCAACCTGTTGATTTTCCGGCAATCCGAGCAAAGCACGGGCATGGCCCATCTCCAGGTCACCGTGGGACAGCATGGTCTTGATGACTTCCGGCAACGCGATCAGGCGCAGCAGGTTGGACACGGTGACCCGGGATTTACCCACAGCCTCGGCCACTTGTTGCTGGGTCAGCTGGAATTCCTGCTGCAAACGCTGCAACGCGATCGCTTCTTCGATCGGGTTGAGGTCTTCACGCTGGATATTCTCGATCAACGCCATGGCGATGGCCGTTTCATCCGGCACATCACGCACCATCGCCGGGATGGTGTCCTTGCCAGCCTGCTGGCTGGCACGCCAGCGGCGTTCACCGGCGATGATTTCGAAGCGTCCGCCACCGATCGGGCGTACCACGATCGGCTGCATCACGCCCTGGGCCTTGATCGAATTGGCCAGTTCTTCCAGCGCCTGGGGGTCCATGTCCCGGCGTGGCTGGTATTTGCCGCGCTGGATCAGGTCCAGGGGCAGGTGTTGCAGCTCGCGCTCGTCGGCCTGCACCGCTTGTTCTTCAAGCGATGTGACGGTCGGACCACTCAACAGTGCATCCAGTCCACGTCCGAGACCTCGTTTCTTGACGGCCATGGGGATTCCTTAAGTTGGCTGGGCTGCAGCGGTGCGTGAGTTGCGGCGCTGGCGACGAACCATTTCGCCGGCCAGTGCCAGGTAGGCAATGGCACCCCGCGATTGTTTGTCGTACGCCAGGGCCGGCATGCCGTAGCTCGGGGCTTCGGCCAGACGGATGTTGCGCGGGATCACCGTGTCGTACAGCTGATCGCCAAAGTGTTCCTTGAGCTGCGCTGACACATCGTTCATCAGGCTCAGGCGCGGATCGAACATGGTCCGCAGCAGGCCTTCGATCTGCAGATTCGGGTTGAGCAACTCGGCGATGCGCTTGATGTTATCCACAAGGTCGCTCAAACCTTCCAGCGCGTAGTACTCGCACTGCATGGGGATAATCACCCCATCGGCGGCGACCAGCGCGTTCAGTGTCAGCATCGACAGTGACGGCGGGCAGTCGATCAAAATGTAGTCGTAATTCTCGCGGATCGGCGCCAAGGCGCTGCGCAGACGGCTTTCTTTCATCTGCATTTCCAGCAGCACCACTTCCGCCGCGGTCAAATCGCGGTTGGCCGGCAGCAGTTGATAACCGCCGTGTTCGGAATAGTGCATGGCCTGGGCCAGGTCGCACTCGCCAATGAGCAAGTCGTAGACCGAGTTTTCCAGGCCGTGTTTATCCACACCGCTACCCATGGTGGCGTTGCCCTGTGGATCGAGATCGATCAACAGCACCCGACGCTTGGTGGCGACCAGGGATGCTGCGAGGTTGATGCAGGTGGTGGTTTTACCCACGCCACCTTTCTGGTTCGCTATCGCGAATACCTTAGCCATTCTTGCTTGTGTTCCCAATCATGCCGTGCGGCGCAGTATCAGCAGATGGCGTTGGCCTTGGCAACCGGGTACGGCCAAGGCGTGTTCGCTATCGAGGTGGAAGTCTGCCGGCAATGCTAACAGCTCGTCGCTTGGATGAACGCCCTTCATTGCCAGCCAGCGGGTATCGCGGTCGCCCAGGTGGCGAGTCCAGTTGCTGAAGTTCTCCATGCTGCTGAACGCCCGGGAAACAATTCCGTTGAAAGGCTGTTCAGGCGTGAAGGCTTCGACCCGGCTGTGGATAACTTGCAGGTTATCCAGCTTGAGTTCGAGTTTGACCTGGGTCAGGAAGCGGGTTTTCTTGCCGTTGCTGTCCAGGCACGTCACTTGCGCGTCCGGAAACAGGATGGCCAGCGGAATACCGGGCATGCCGCCGCCACTGCCTACGTCGAGCCAGCGACCGTTTTCGATAAACGGCATCACGCTCAAGCTGTCGAGCAAATGACGCGAGACCATTTCATCGGGGTCGCGCACCGCGGTCAGGTTGTAAGCCTTGTTCCATTTGATCAACAGGGCCAGATAACCCAGCAGCAAAGTGTGCTGGGCTTCGGTCAGGTCCACGCCCAACTGGCGTGCACCTGTGGATAACTCTTCGGCGTGTTGCGAGGTGACCAACGAACTCAAGCGCTTTGCTCCAACTGACGGCCCGCGCCGCGTTTTTTCAAATGAATCATCAACAGCGAAATGGCCGCCGGGGTGACGCCAGGAATACGTGAAGCCTGGCCGAGGGTCTCAGGTCGAGTTATCCCCAGCTTGCTCTGGATTTCTTTCGACAGCCCGGAAATCCCGGTGTAGTCGATATCCACAGGCAGCTTGGTGTCTTCACTGGCGCGCAGGCGAGCAATCTCGTCCTGTTGGCGATCAATGTAACCGGCGTACTTGGTCTTGATCTCGACCTGTTCGGCGACCTGTGGATCTTCTGCGCCCTGGCCGGTCACTTCGACCAGACCAGCGTAGTCGATTTCCGGACGGGACAGCAGGTTCAGCAGGTTGTATTCGTGGGTCAGCGGCGTGCCGAATTTTTCCGCGATCGCGTCGCCCTGCTCGGTGCCCGGGCGAACCCAGGTACTTTTCAGGCGCTGCTCTTCGAGCGCGATGCTTTCGCGTTTTTTGCAGAAGGCCGCCCAGCGCGCGTCATCGACCAAGCCCAACTCGCGACCTTTTTCGGTCAGGCGCAGGTCGGCGTTGTCTTCGCGCAGGATCAGGCGATATTCCGCCCGGGAGGTAAACATCCGGTACGGTTCCTGGGTACCCAGGGTAATCAGGTCATCAACCAGTACGCCGATATACGCTTCATCGCGACGCGGGCACCAGCTGTCCTTGCCCTGCGCGCGCAATGCCGCGTTGGTTCCGGCCAGCAAACCCTGGGCGCCGGCTTCTTCGTAACCGGTGGTGCCGTTGATTTGGCCAGCAAAGAACAGACCGCCGATCACCTTGGTTTCCAGGCTGTACTTCAGGTCACGCGGGTCGAAATAGTCGTACTCGATGGCGTAGCCCGGACGCACGATGTGAGCGTTTTCCATACCACGGATCGATTGCACGATCTGGATTTGCACGTCGAACGGCAGCGAAGTGGAAATCCCGTTCGGGTACAGCTCGTGAGTGGTCAGGCCTTCCGGTTCGATGAAGACCTGGTGGCTTTCCTTGTCGGCAAAGCGGTGGATCTTGTCTTCGATCGACGGGCAATAGCGTGGGCCAATGCCCTCGATCACCCCGGAATACATCGGCGAGCGGTCGAGGTTGGCCGCGATGATTTCATGGGTGCGCGCATTGGTATGGGTAATCCAGCAGCTCACCTGTTTCGGGTGCTGCTCTTTGGAGCCCATGAACGACATCACCGGAATCGGCGTATCGCCGGCTTGTTCGGTCATCACCGAGAAATCCACAGAACGCCCGTCAATACGCGGCGGGGTCCCGGTTTTCAGGCGCCCGACGCGCAGTGGCAGTTCACGCAGGCGATGCGCCAGGGCAATCGACGGCGGATCACCGGCGCGACCGCCCGAATAATTCTGCATACCGATGTGGATAAGTCCGCCGAGGAACGTGCCGGTGGTCAGCACCACGGATTCTGCGAAGAACCGCAGGCCCATTTGCGTGACAACACCGCGGACCTGGTCCTGTTCGACGATCAGGTCATCGGCAGCTTGTTGAAATATCCACAGGTTCGGCTGGTTTTCCAGGGTTTCGCGTACCGCCGCCTTGTACAGGATGCGGTCGGCTTGTGCCCGAGTGGCACGCACTGCCGGGCCTTTGCGGCTGTTGAGCACGCGAAATTGAATACCACCCTTGTCGGTTGCTTCAGCCATGACGCCACCAAGGGCATCGATTTCCTTGACCAGATGGCTTTTGCCGATCCCACCAATAGCGGGGTTGCAACTCATTGCACCGAGGGTTTCCACGTTATGCGTGAGCAACAGGGTTTTTACGCCCATGCGTGCTGACGCCAGTGCTGCCTCGGTACCGGCATGACCGCCGCCGATGACGATCACTTCAAAACGGGAAGGGAAATCCACCACGCACCTCGTGCCTGCTTATGTAGGTAATTAGGAATTGATTGGTTGAGCTGGTTTTAGAGCTTTGGCGGCAAGTATAGGGACTTAGCCCTTCCTAAAGAACCCTTTGCACAAAATTTAACCAGCTGTGGATGAATCACAGACAATAGAAATTAAAAGAGAGAAATTTATTAAATCTTTGTTTTTATGTTTATTTCTACTGAGCACGGTTTCTGTGGATAGATCTCTACAGGCCTTTATTTACGTTGTGTACAGCGTTTCAAAAGTCTGTGGTCATGTGCCAAGGAGGCCCTTGGATAAGTGCTGTAAGCCTGTGGATTAAACAGGTGGTTATCCACAGAGGGGTTTTTGCTCAGGTTTCAAGCCCTGTTATCAACTGGGCACAGGGGCGGTTATTCACAGGGCTTAATCCACAGAAATTGCTGGATCCGAGTGAATAGCGCCCACGACGAAGCCACCAGAATCCTCCGACTGCGGCAAAAACAGAGCTATTGTGAGAAAACCACGGCGCAGTTAATAATAGCGATTATCATTAACCTCGCTTGTCATGCCCTATGTCCCCTTCTTCACACACCGTTGCCGTCCAGCACATCTATGAGCAACATCACTCGTGGCTGCACGGATGGCTCAAAGGTAAATTGCATAACGCCTGCGATGCCGCTGATGTTGCGCACGATACGTTCGTGCGCATTCTGGGAGGGCGACATGCGGGGCAGATCCTCGAACCGCGCGACTACTTGGCGACCATTGCCAGGGGGTTGGTGATTGATCGTTACCGCCGCCATGCCATCGAACAGGCTTATAAACAGACCCTGGCCGAACGTCCCGAAGCCACCGCCATCAGTGAAGAAGACAAGGCGATCATCATCGAGACCCTGGTGGCTGTGGATAAAGCGCTGGCTGGCCTGGGTGAACGGGCACGGCGGATCTTCATGCTCTCGCAGATCGACGGGCTGACTTATCAACAGATTGCCGACCAGTTGCAGGTCTCGTTGACCACGGTGAAGAAACACATGATCCGCGCCCTGACCGAATGCTCGCTGATCATGGCCAGTCTTTGATGGCTACGCCCGATCGCAAGACCTTCGAGGCGGCCGCCAGTTGGTTTGTGCAATTTCAATCCCAGCCGCCGACCGCCGCCGAGCGTCATGCCTGGCAGCAATGGCTCAATGGTGATCCGTCCCACTTGGCGGCGTGGAATCAGATGGAGCAGTTGCAGCGCAGCCTCGGCGCCCTGCCCCAGGACCTCACGCGCCGCGCATTGTCGACCACGCAACAACGCCGCCAGGTGCTCAAGTGGATGCTGGTACTCGGTGGAACCGGCTACCTGGGCTGGAATGTCCAGCAACATACTTCCCTGGGCAATGTCTGGGCTGACTACCGCACACCGGTGGGCACGCGACGGCGCATCGAGCTGGCGGATGGCACGCGGATAGACCTGAATACCAACACCGCGATTGATGTGCTATTCGACGATCGCCAGCGTTTGATCCGCCTGCGCGAAGGTGAAGTGCTTATCCACACCGGCAAGTCCGGCGGGCAGACGCCCTTTTATGTGGACACGCGCCAGGGCCGGATTCAGGCATTGGGAACCCGGTTTACCGTGCGCCAATTGCCGGACGCCACGCGCGTTGGTGTGCTGGAAGATCGAGTCAGTGTGGCGCCGGGTGACCAACCCGATCATGTCCGACTGCTCGGAGCAGGTGAAAGCGTCGACTTCGACCGACAGCACGTGGGGCTCAACCAGCCTTATGGCCGCACCCAGGCAGCCTGGGTCGACGGACAACTGATCGTGCTGGATGCACGGCTTGGGGATGTGATCGACGACCTCGCCCGCTATCGGCCGGGCATGCTGCAGTGCGATTCGGCCTCGGCACGCCTGCGTGTTTCCGGGACGTTTCGCCTGGACGCCACCGACGCGGTATTGGCCAACCTGCAAGCAACCCTGCCGATCCAGGTGAAATACTTCACCCGTTATTGGGTATCGGTGAAGCGCATCGGTTGAGGAAAAAATTATCCACAAGGGGGTTATCTTTTTTTTACCTGGCGCGGCCCTACAGGTAATCACGACGCTACCTTCAGGGCTTATCCACCTATGCGCCTTCCTACCAAGATCCGCCAACGACTCTCCTACCACGGCATGAGCTGCGGTTTGCTGCTCACGTCTGCCGCCGCCACCAGCATGTTGCTCTGCACGGGCGCGATGGCTGCCAGCGCGGTGCAGCACTACACCATTGGGGCTGGCCCGCTGGACGGCGCCTTGAGCCAGTTTGCCGCCCGGGCCAATGTGATTCTGTCCTTTTCGCCCCAGCAAACCGCGCAATTGAACACCCCAGGGCTGGAGGGGGACTATTCGGTGGATCAGGGCTTCGCACTGCTCCTGCAAAACTCGCGACTGCAGGCTGTCGCCCAGGCCCCCGGCAGCTATGTCCTGCAGGCGGCTCCCGAAGGTCAACTGACCCTCGCCCCAACAACCGTGAGTACTTATCAACAGGCGGGGTTCAATCAGGACATCGCCGCGGATGTTGGCTACAAGGCGCAAAACAGCCGCATCGGTACCAAGACCAGCACGCCGCTGTCGGAAACACCGCGCTCGGTCTCGGTGGTCACCGGCCAGCGCATCAAGGACCAGAAATCCCAGAGCCTGACTGAAGTATTGGGCTATGTACCCGGCATCTTCGCTCCACCCTTTGCGGCCGGCGACAGCCTGGCGGGCGACCTGTTCTTCATTCGCGGTTTCAACGCCACGGATTATGGCTACGGCCTGCTACGTGATGGCTTACGCGTACAAGGCAATCGGTACGACACCACCAGCGAGCCTTATGGCCTGGAGCGGGTCGAGATTTTCCGTGGTCCGTCTTCCCTGCTCTACGGTGAAAACGCCCCAGGTGGCTTGGTCAACCTGGTCAGCAAACACCCGACTTCTACCCCGCAAGGCGAGGTGCAGTTGGGGTATGGCACGAACAACCGTCGCCAGGTGGGTGTGGATATCTCCGGTCCGCTCAATGACAACGAGAATATCCTTGGCCGCGTGGTGATGCTGGGTCGCAAGTCCGACACCCAGACCGATCACGTCCCGGATGATCGGCTCTATATCGCGCCCTCCCTGACCTTGAATTTCGACGACTACAACACCCTCACCCTGCTGGCCAACTATCAGAAAGACCACACCAACCTGGAACTCGGCCTACCGGCTGCCGGCACGTTGCTTAAAAACCCCAACGGTAAGCTGTCCAAGCACACCATGCTCGGTGATCCGGACTGGAACACCTTCGAACGCGAAGCCTGGAGCACCGGCTACGAATTCAGCCACACCCTCAACGACGACTGGCAGTTCCGCCAGAACTCGCGCTATATGCAGTCACGCATCAACCGGCATGAAACCTGGCCAAGCGCGCTGAATAATCGTGGTTTCGGTACCCAACTGAACATGACCGCCTACGACCGCTACAACAAGTCGATGGTCTACTCCCTGGATAATCAGCTTGAAGGCAAATTCCAGCTGGGCGAACTGGAAAATACCCTGTTGTTCGGCGCCAGCTACGACCGCACCTCATTCAACCAGGACTGGGACGCTGGCTTCGCCGGCACCATCAATGTGTATAACCCGGTATACCTGCGCGACCCGCTTACGCCGGTCGCGGTGCAAAACACCTTGCTCGAACAGCAGATGAAAGGGGTTTATGCACAGATCCAGAGCAAGTATGACCACTGGCTGTTTCTGCTGGGAGGCCGCCAGGACTGGGTCGACAGTGACTTCCGTGACAAAGTGAACAAGGCCAGCAATACCGACTCGCAGGATCGCAAGTTCACCTATCAGGGCGGGGTGATGTATCAGTTCGACAACGGCCTGACGCCGTATGTCAGCTACTCCACCGCGTTTGTACCGGTGCAGCAGATTTCCAATGCCGGCTCCCCCTTGAAGCCGATCACCAGCAGCCAGTACGAAGTGGGTGTGAAATACGAGCCGATCGGCTGGGACACCGCGATGACATTATCGGTGTATGACCTGCGCAAGCAGGACGACACCTACCTCGATGCCACCACCAACAGTTATCGCCAGGTTGGCGAGAGCCGAGCCAAGGGCGTGGAGGTGGAGGTCAACAGCAACATTACGCCCAACCTGAACCTCACTGCGGCCTACACCTACACGGACGCACGTATTACCAAGGACTCGGCCACGTCGCTGGTCGAAGGACACCAGATGAGCGGAGTTCCACGCAACCAGGCGTCGCTGTGGAGCAAGTACCGGTTCCTCGACGGCCAGTTGAAAGGCGTGTCCCTGGGCGGCGGTGTGCGTTATTTCGACAGCACCTTTTCCTACACGGGGCCATCGCTGTACGGAAAACTCGACGCGGGAAGTGTCACCTTGGTGGATGCGTCAGTGGGTTATCAGATAGACAAACACTGGTCTGTGGATCTGAACGCGAAGAACCTGTTCGACAAGGAATATGTGTCCGGCTGTAACGATGCGGGCCGCTGCTATTGGGGCGACAGCCGTACACTGCTTGGGACAGTTTCGTATAACTGGTGATGGATGAGGCCTGAAGCATCTGGACGTCTTCAGGCCACTGTCGCCGGCAGGGGTTGTGGATAACCTGGTTATTTGCCGATGCAGAAGCTGGAAAAGATCCGTCCCAACAAATCATCGGAGCTGAATGCACCGGTGATTTCCCCCAGCTGCTGCTGCGCCTGGCGTAAATCCTCAGCCAGCAGCTCTCCCGCCCCCGCCAGGGTCAGCTGCGCTCGACCATGCTCCAACGCCGCGCTGGCGTGGCGCAGTGCCTCCAGGTGCCTGCGGCGCGCACTGAAGCTGCTTTCCGACGTCTGCTCGAAGCCCATGCACGCCTTGAGATGCTCACGCAGCAATTCCAGGCCTTCGCCTGCCGACTTGGCGCTCAGGCTGATGGTGACGTGGCCATCCTCGCTGGTTTCCAGGGCGATGGCTTCGCCCGTCAGGTCGGCCTTGTTGCGGATCAAGGTGACTTTGGCCGGGTCCGGCCGTTGCTCGAGGAATTCCGGCCACAGTGCAAAAGGATCCACAGCCTCCGGTGCCGTGGCATCCACCACCAGCAGCACGCGGTCAGCTTCGCCGATTGCCTTGAGGGCGCGTTCGACGCCGATCTTTTCCACCTGGTCTTCAGTGTCGCGCAGGCCGGCGGTGTCGACCACGTGCAACGGCATGCCGTCGATGTGGATATGTTCGCGCAGGATGTCACGGGTGGTGCCGGCGATCTCGGTGACAATCGCGGCTTCGCGACCTGCCAGGGCGTTGAGCAGACTGGATTTGCCCGCATTCGGCCGGCCGGCAATCACTACGGTCATACCGTCACGCAACAACGCGCCCTGCCCGGCCTCACGCAGTACTGTGGATAACTCATCGCGGACTTTATCCAGCATTGCCAGGACATGGCCATCGGCAAGAAAGTCGATTTCCTCTTCCGGAAAATCGATCGCAGCCTCCACGTAAATGCGCAGGCTGATCAATTGCTCGGTCAAGTTATGCACACGCAGGGAAAAAGCCCCCTGCAATGACCGCAACGCATTGCGTGCCGCCTGTGCAGAACTGGCTTCGATCAAGTCCGCAATGGCTTCAGCCTGGGCCAGGTCGAGCTTGTCGTTAAGGAAGGCGCGCTCGCTGAATTCGCCCGGGCGAGCCAGGCGGCAACCCAATTGCAGGCAGCGCTGCAGCAACATATCCAGCACTACCGGGCCGCCGTGGCCCTGCAATTCAAGGACGTCTTCACCGGTGAATGAATTCGGGCCCGGAAAATAAAGCGCCAGGCCCTCGTCCAGCACACTATTGTCAGCGTCCAGGAACGGCCCGTAATGGGCATACCGCGGCTTCAACTCGCGACCGCTGATCGCCTGTGCTGCCCTGCCGGCAAGCGGCCCGGAAATACGAACGATACCGACACCGCCGCGACCTTGAGCGGTAGCGACAGCAGCGATGGTTTCACGAGGAGCGCTCATCAGCAGGTTCCAGAACAAAAGTGACAGAAAGCAAAACGCCCCACTAGGGGGCGTCTTGAGTGGTTATCCACAGAGTAAATTACGCCGCAGCTTTTTTGGTAGCCGCTTCGATTTTACGAGTGATGTACCACTGTTGAGAGATCGACAACACGTTGTTGACCACCCAGTACAGCACCAGACCAGCAGGGAACCACAGGAAGAAGAAGGTGAAGATGATTGGCATCATTTTCATTACCTTGGCCTGCATCGGATCCGGCGGAGTCGGGTTCAAACGCTGCTGGATAAACATGGTCGCGCCCATGATGATCGGCAGGATAAAGAACGGGTCTTTGATCGACAAGTCAGTTATCCACAGCATGAACGGTGCCTGGCGCATTTCCACGCTTTCCAGGAGTACCCAGTACAACGACAGGAATACCGGCATCTGCACCAGAATCGGCAAGCATCCACCCAGCGGGTTGATCTTCTCTTTCTTGTACAGCTCCATCATGGCCTGCGACATTTTCTGCCGGTCATCACCATGTTGCTCTTTCAGCGCGGCCAGTTTCGGTGCAACGGCACGCATACGCGCCATCGACTTGTAGCTGGCGGCCGACAGCGGGAAGAAAATCCCTTTGATCAGCATGGTCAGGAAGATGATCGAGAAGCCCCAGTTACCCACAATGCTGTGGATATGTTGCAGCAACCAGAAAATCGGCTGGGCAATGAACCAGAGGAAGCCGTAATCCACAGTCAACTCAAGACCTGGGGACAACTCTTTCAGCACGGCCTGACTTTTCGGACCGGCGTACAGGGTAGCGCTGGTCTCGGCCTTGGCACCTGGAGCGACGGTCAACGCCGGGCCAGTGAAGCCAATGATGTAGTTACCCTGGCTGTCCTTGCGGGTTTGAACCAGGTTCGCGTCACCCTTGTTCGGGATCCAGGCGGTCACGAAGTAGTGTTGCAGCCAGGCAACCCAGCCACCTTGGACGGTTTCTTTCAGCGAGCCCTTGTCGATATCTTTCATCGACACTTTTTTGTACGGCTCGTTACTTGTCCACAGGGCAGCGCCCAGATAAGTCGCGGTGCCAGTGGCGGTGCTGGAAGAAGGATCGGAACTGGCGTCACGCTTGAGCTGTGCAAACAGGTTGCCGCTCCATGGCTTGTCGCTTTCGTTGTCGATCAGGTAAGTGACCTTCAAGTCGTACAAACCACGGGTGAAGCTGAAACGCTTGATGTAATTGACGCCGTCGTGGCTGAATTTCAGGTCGACGTTCAACTGGTTCTGGCCGTCAGCCAGTTGATAAGTCTTTTGCTCGGTCGAATAAACCGGACGACCGGTAGCACGTGCATCCGGACCGTTGGTGCCGGTCAGGCCACTTTGCGCCAGATAAGTCCGTTCACCACCGTTATCGAACAGTTGGAACGGGACATCCGGATGGTCTTGGCGACGTGGGTACAGCGGCAGTTTCAACTGCGCGATATCACCACCTTGGGGGTCGATAGCCAGGTCGAGCACATCCGTTTTCACGTGGATGAGGTCTTTATTGGTGACCACTGGCGTTTCTAAAGGGGCGCTTGTCTCGCCATTCGCGCTGGGAACATCGGCACTCGCGGACGCATTGTTACCCAGCGGGGTGTCCGGAATAGCCGGCGCAGCCTGATTGGTAGCAACATTCTGAGTCGGCAGGGCAGCCTGGCCGTAGTCCTGGTTCCACTTAAGAACCATGACGTAGGACACGATTGCCAGGGCGACGATCAGGATCGTGCGTTTAATATCCATGATTACTCGGCCATCGAAGAAGAACGGGAGGTAGGGATAGGTGGAACCGGGTCATAACCACCGGGATTCCACGGATGACAGCGACCTAAACGACGAAAGGTCAGCCAGCCACCGCGCAGAAGACCATGATTTTCTATGGCCTCTAACGCGTAGCAGGAACAACTGGGGTAGAAACGACAGTGGCTGGCCATCAGAGGACTAATGGCATAGCGATAAAACTGGATCGGAACGAGGGCCAGTTTACGCATCAAGGCTGTCTACCCCTACAGTTTCGGTGCTGACTGCTGGTGCTGGCTTGTGGGTACGCGCCAAACGTTTCCAGAGCTTGCCGAAATGCTGAATCAATTCGGGGTTTTCTACATCACCCAAGCCTTTGCGCGCGACGATAACAATATCCCAACCAACCAGAGTGTCCTGGTGGAGGCGAAACGATTCGCGCATCAGACGCTTGAGGCGATTGCGCTCAACGGAGAGCTTTACGCTCTTCTTGCCGATCACCAACCCGAGACGGGGATGATCAAGATCGTTGTTACGCGCAAGGAGCAGGAGATTTTTCCCCGGAACCTTGCCGGTGGGGGAGTCAAAGACTGCCTTGAAGTGCCGGGGGGTTAGCAGACGCTTTTCCCGACTGAAGTCCTGACTCACCACCAGTACCGGATTATCAAACTGCCAGACGCGCACGACCTTTGGCGCGGCGACGCGACAGGACAGCACGGCCGTTCTTGGTAGCCATGCGAGCACGGAAGCCGTGGGTACGGGCGCGTTTGATGGTGCTTGGTTGGAAAGTACGTTTCATGGCGTTGTTACCTGGTTCGTCCACAACGGGCCGGAATGGCCCCCGTTTTAAGAGACCGGCGATTCTAGAGAAAGCAAGCCTCTAGGTCAATTTCCAACCAGCTTTTCCTTTAATTAGATCTTTACCGGCCATCCGCCGTTTTCCATGCGCTCGGCTTTCACGAGCAATGCCATAGATATAAAAATAAAGAAGGAAGTTATTTAAAGCTTTTCTGTAAAGCTTATAAAAGCTAGGCAGGCGATCCTCTGTGGATAAGTGCCCTGAGGCCATGAGCTGCCTACTGTACAGAGAATGACAACTACGGGGGAAAACGGTGCTCTGCCTGTGCTGCACTGTCGGATAAGCTGTGTGTGGAATAGGTTGTTATCCACAGGCCAGTTACCCACAGACTTTCGACCCCACTTGTACAACGAGCTTAGGTAGGCTTATCCACAGAGCTTATGCACAGACCATTGGTCGCCTTTTTCTTACTTAACGCGTTGATTTTGGGCCTCCTGTGCGCAACCTACATGTGGATAAGTGGACGGCTGGCCGCTACAATGGCGGCTGTTTTTGCCTCACCGGCTTTCAACTTAGGGGATATCCGTGTCAGTGGAACTTTGGCAGCAGTGCGTGGAGCTTTTGCGCGAAGAGCTGCCTGCCCAGCAATTCAACACCTGGATCCGTCCGCTACAGGTCGAAGCCGAAGGCGACGAGTTGCGTGTCTATGCGCCTAACCGTTTTGTCCTCGACTGGGTCAACGAGAAGTACCTGAGCCGCGTTCTCGAATTGCTCGATGAACATGGCAATGGTCTCGCACCGGTGCTCTCCTTATTAATAGGCAGCAAACGCAGTTCAGTCCCGCGTGCTGCGCCGAACGCGCCATTGGCGGCTGCGGCATCGCAGGCTCAGGCGGCGACCTCACCGGTCAACAACACGCCAGCTCCTGCGCCGACACCTTCGAAATCCGCCGCGCAAAAAAATGCGCCCGAACACGAAGAACCGTCCCGCGACAGTTTTGACCCGATGGCGGGCGCCAGCTCCCAGCAGGCGCCGGTCCGCGCCGAACAGCGCACCGTGCAGGTCGAAGGCGCGCTCAAGCACACCAGCTACCTGAACCGCACCTTTACCTTCGAGAACTTCGTCGAAGGTAAATCCAACCAGCTGGCCCGCGCGGCCGCCTGGCAGGTCGCCGATAACCCCAAGCACGGCTACAACCCGCTGTTCCTTTATGGCGGCGTCGGTTTGGGTAAGACCCACTTGATGCACGCTGTGGGTAACCACCTATTAAAGAAGAACCCGAATGCCAAGGTCGTGTACCTGCACTCGGAGCGCTTCGTGGCTGACATGGTCAAGGCCTTGCAGCTCAATGCCATCAACGAGTTCAAACGGTTCTACCGTTCGGTTGATGCGTTGCTGATCGATGACATTCAATTCTTCGCGCGTAAAGAACGTTCCCAGGAAGAGTTTTTCCACACCTTCAACGCCCTGCTCGAAGGCGGCCAACAGGTCATCCTGACCAGTGACCGTTATCCGAAGGAAATCGAAGGCCTGGAAGAACGCCTGAAATCACGTTTCGGCTGGGGCCTGACGGTGGCGGTCGAGCCGCCAGAGCTGGAAACCCGCGTTGCGATCCTGATGAAAAAGGCCGACCAGGCGAAGGTCGACCTGCCGCATGATGCTGCTTTCTTTATTGCCCAACGCATTCGTTCCAACGTGCGTGAGCTGGAAGGCGCGCTCAAGCGGGTCATTGCGCACTCGCACTTCATGGGCCGCGACATCACCATCGAGTTGATTCGCGAATCCCTGAAAGACTTGCTGGCCCTGCAAGACAAGCTGGTGAGTGTGGATAACATCCAGCGCACCGTGGCCGAGTACTACAAGATCAAGATCTCCGACCTGCTGTCCAAGCGCCGTTCGCGTTCGGTGGCACGTCCCCGTCAGGTGGCCATGGCCCTCTCCAAGGAGTTGACCAACCATAGCCTGCCGGAAATCGGTGATGTGTTTGGTGGTCGCGACCACACAACGGTCTTGCACGCATGCCGCAAGATCAACGAACTTAAGGAATCCGACGCGGATATTCGCGAGGACTACAAGAACCTGCTGCGTACACTGACAACTTGATGACACCAGCGCAGCTTATTAAGGCAAGGGACTAGACCATGCATTTCACCATTCAACGCGAAGCCCTGTTGAAACCCCTGCAACTGGTCGCAGGCGTCGTCGAGCGCCGACAGACCTTGCCGGTGCTCTCCAACGTATTGCTGGTGGTCGAAGGCCAGCAATTGTCCTTGACCGGTACCGACCTGGAAGTCGAGCTGGTGGGTCGTGTGCAGCTGGAAGAGCCCGCCGAGCCTGGCGAGATCACCGTACCGGCGCGCAAGCTGATGGACATCTGCAAAAGCCTGCCCAACGACGCGCTGATCGACATCAAGGTTGATGAGCAGAAGTTGGTGGTCAAGGCCGGTCGCAGCCGCTTTACCTTGTCCACCTTGCCTGCCAATGATTTCCCGACCGTGGAAGAAGGTCCTGGCTCGCTGACGTGCAGCCTGGAGCAAAGCAAACTGCGTCGTTTGATCGAGCGCACCAGCTTCGCCATGGCGCAGCAGGACGTGCGTTACTACCTCAACGGCATGCTGCTGGAAGTCTCCGAAGGCATCATCCGCGCCGTGGCCACTGACGGTCACCGCCTGGCCATGTGCTCGATGAAAGCCGACATCGGCCAGCCCGATCGCCACCAGGTTATCGTGCCGCGCAAAGGTATCCTCGAGCTGGCGCGTTTGCTCACCGAGCCGGATGGCAACGTCAGCATCGTCCTGGGTCAACACCACATCCGTGCGACCACCGGCGAATTCACCTTCACCTCCAAGTTGGTTGACGGTAAATTCCCGGATTACGAACGTGTACTGCCTAAGGGCGGCGACAAGTTGGTGATCGGTGATCGTCAGGCCCTGCGCGAAGCGTTCAGCCGTACCGCGATTCTGTCCAACGAAAAGTACCGTGGCATCCGCCTGCAACTGGCCAATGGTCAGCTGAAGATCCAGGCCAACAACCCGGAGCAGGAAGAAGCGGAAGAAGAAGTGGGCGTCGACTACAACGGCGGCTCGCTGGAAATCGGCTTCAACGTGAGCTATCTGCTCGACGTGCTGGGTGTGATGACGACCGAACAGGTTCGCCTGATCCTGTCCGACTCCAACAGCAGCGCCCTGGTGCAGGAATCCGACAACGACGACTCGGCTTACGTTGTCATGCCGATGCGCCTGTAATCATGCTCAGCAGAAGCTAGATGTCCCTCAGTCGCGTCTCGGTCACCGCGGTGCGCAATCTGCACCCGGTGACCTTCTCCCCCTCCCCCCGCATCAATATTCTCCACGGCGCCAATGGCAGTGGCAAAACCAGCGTGCTGGAAGCCATTCACCTGTTGGGTCTCGCCCGTTCATTCCGCAGTGCGCGCCTGTTACCGGTGATTCAATACGAGCAACTGGCGTGCACGGTATTTGGCCAAGTCGAACTGGCGGAAGGTGGGCATAGCAGCCTGGGGATATCGCGTGATCGCGGTGGGGAGTTCCAGATTCGCATCGACGGGCAAAATGCCCGCAGCGCTGCGCAGTTGGCGGAAATCCTGCCACTGCAACTGATCAACCCCGACAGCTTTCGGCTGTTGGAAGGTGCACCGAAAATCCGCAGGCAATTCCTCGATTGGGGAGTGTTCCACGTGGAACCGCGTTTCATGGCCACTTGGCAGCGCCTGCAGAAGGCCCTGCGGCAGCGGAACTCGTGGCTGCGGCATGGTACACTTGACGCCGCTTCGCAAGCGGCCTGGGACCGGGAACTGTGCCTGGCCAGCGACGAAATAGATGAATACCGCCGCGCCTATATCAAAGCCTTGAAACCAGTCTTTGAGCAGACCTTGAGCGAGTTGCTAGATCTCGAGGGGCTGACGCTGAGTTATTACCGTGGTTGGGACAAAGAGCGCGACCTGAGTGCCGTGCTCGCCACGTCTTTGCAGCGGGATCAGCAAATGGGTCATACCCAGGCCGGCCCACAACGGGCTGATTTGCGTCTTAGATTGGGCGCACACAATGCCGCGGACATCTTGTCCCGGGGTCAGCAGAAGTTGGTGGTGTGTGCACTGCGGATTGCCCAAGGCCACTTGGTTAGCCAAGCCCGCCGCGGTCAGTGTATTTATCTGGTGGATGACTTGCCGTCCGAACTCGACGAGCAGCACCGCCGCGCGTTATGCCGCTTGTTGGAAGAATTACGCTGCCAGGTGTTCATCACCTGTGTAGACCACGAATTATTGAGGGAAGGCTGGCACACGGATACGCCAGTCGCTTTGTTCCACGTGGAACAAGGCCGTATCACCCAGACCCACGACCATCGGGAGTGAAGGCATGAGCGAAGAAAACACGTACGACTCGACCAGCATTAAAGTGCTGAAAGGTTTGGATGCCGTACGCAAACGTCCCGGTATGTACATTGGCGACACTGATGACGGTAGCGGTCTGCACCACATGGTGTTCGAGGTGGTCGACAACTCCATCGACGAAGCTTTGGCCGGTCACTGCGACGACATCAGCATCATCATCCATCCGGATGAGTCGATTACCGTGCGCGACAACGGTCGCGGTATTCCGGTAGACGTGCACAAAGAAGAAGGCGTTTCGGCGGCAGAGGTCATCATGACCGTGCTCCACGCCGGCGGTAAGTTCGACGACAACTCCTATAAAGTCTCCGGCGGTTTGCACGGTGTGGGTGTGTCGGTGGTGAACGCACTGTCCGAAGAGCTGATCCTGACCGTTCGCCGCAGTGGCAAGATCTGGGAACAGACCTATGTCCACGGTGTACCGAAAGAGCCGATGAAGATCGTTGGCGACAGCGAATCGACCGGTACTCAGATCCACTTCAAGCCATCGGCTGAAACCTTCAAGAACATCCACTTCAGCTGGGACATCCTGGCCAAGCGGATTCGTGAATTGTCCTTCCTCAACTCCGGTGTGGGTATCGTCCTCAAGGACGAGCGCAGCGGCAAGGAAGAGCTGTTCAAGTACGAAGGCGGCCTGCGTGCGTTTGTTGAATACCTGAACACCAACAAGACTGCGGTCAACCAGGTGTTCCATTTCAACATCCAGCGCGAAGACGGCATCGGCGTGGAAATCGCCCTGCAGTGGAACGACAGCTTCAACGAGAACCTGTTGTGCTTCACCAACAACATTCCTCAGCGCGACGGTGGTACTCACCTGGTGGGTTTCCGTTCCGCACTGACGCGTAACCTGAACACCTACATCGAAGCCGAAGGCTTGGCAAAGAAGCACAAAGTTGCCACTACCGGTGACGATGCGCGCGAAGGCCTGACCGCGATTATCTCGGTGAAAGTGCCGGATCCAAAGTTCAGCTCCCAGACCAAAGACAAGCTGGTATCTTCCGAAGTGAAGACCGCCGTCGAACAGGAAATGGGCAAGTACTTCTCGGACTTCCTGTTGGAAAACCCGAACGAAGCCAAGCTGGTTGTCGGCAAGATGATCGACGCGGCTCGTGCCCGTGAAGCGGCGCGTAAAGCTCGCGAGATGACCCGCCGTAAAGGCGCGCTGGATATCGCCGGCCTGCCAGGCAAACTGGCTGACTGCCAGGAGAAGGACCCTGCCCTCTCCGAGCTGTACCTGGTGGAAGGTGACTCTGCTGGCGGTTCCGCCAAGCAGGGTCGTAACCGTCGCACCCAGGCGATCCTGCCGTTGAAGGGCAAGATCCTCAACGTCGAGAAGGCGCGCTTCGACAAGATGATTTCCTCTCAGGAAGTCGGCACCTTGATCACAGCGTTGGGCTGCGGTATCGGCCGTGACGAGTACAACATCGACAAGCTGCGCTACCACAACATCATCATCATGACCGATGCTGACGTCGACGGTTCGCACATCCGTACCCTGCTGCTGACGTTCTTCTTCCGTCAGCTGCCGGAGCTGATCGAGCGCGGCTACATCTACATCGCCCAGCCGCCGTTGTACAAAGTGAAAAAGGGCAAGCAAGAGCAATACATCAAAGACGACGACGCCATGGAAGAGTACATGACGCAGTCGGCCCTGGAAGATGCCAGCCTGCACTTGAACGACGAAGCCCCGGGCATTTCCGGTGAGGCGCTGGAGCGCCTGGTTAACGACTTCCGCATGGTGATGAAGACTCTGAAGCGTCTGTCGCGCCTGTATCCGCAGGAGCTGACCGAGCACTTCATCTACCTGCCATCCGTAAGCCTGGAGCAGTTGGGTGACCACGCTCACATGCAGGATTGGCTGGCCCAGTACGAAGTGCGCCTGCGCACCGTGGAGAAATCTGGCCTGGTGTACAAAGCCAGTCTGCGCGAAGACCGTGAACGTAATGTCTGGCTGCCAGAGGTCGAACTGATCTCCCACGGCCTGTCGAACTACGTCACCTTCAACCGCGACTTCTTCGGCAGCAATGACTACAAGACCGTGGTAACCCTGGGCGCGCAACTCAGCACCCTGCTGGACGACGGCGCTTATATCCAGCGTGGCGAACGCAAGAAGCAGGTCAAGGAATTCAAGGAAGCCCTCGACTGGCTGATGGCTGAAAGCACCAAGCGTCACACCATCCAGCGATACAAAGGTCTGGGCGAAATGAACCCGGATCAGCTGTGGGAAACCACCATGGACCCGGCTCAGCGTCGCATGCTGCGCGTGACCATCGAAGACGCCATTGGCGCAGACCAGATCTTCAACACCCTGATGGGTGATGCGGTCGAACCTCGCCGTGACTTCATCGAAAGCAACGCATTGGCGGTGTCCAACCTGGACTTCTGATCAGGCAAGACCGCTGAAAACAAAAAGGCCAACGCTCAGCGTTGGCCTTTTTTATTGGGCAGATTTTAAATGCTCCACGTGGAACATCGCCATTTCAGTTGGGCGATGGCGCCGTTGCGACACTCTCCAACCGATACCCATACCCGTAGATCGTTAACAGCTGCCAACCCCGATCCGCCGTCAGCCCAAGCTTGTTACGCAGCCGGTAGATATGCGTATCCAGTGGGCGAGACGAGACCATTTCTTCATGAGTCCAGAAGCGCTCATAGAGGTACTCACGGGACAGCGGTCGGGCCAGGTTGGCGAACAGGCAACTGGCCAGGCGGTATTCACGCTCGGTCAGGTTGATCGGTTTGCCGGCTCGGGTCACCGTCAGTTCAGCGTCGTCAAAGGTCAGGTCGTTGAAGCTTTGCACCTCTTGGGTTGCCGACTTCTGCAGGCCGTGGCGACGCAACACTGCAAAGACACGGGCTTTCAGTTCGTTAGGACGAAAGGGTTTGCTGACATAATCATCGGCGCCGCTGTTGAGTGCCGTGACGATATCGCTCTCGGCATCGCGGCTGGTGAGCATGATGACGGCGGGGGGCGATTCCATGTGTTCGCGGGTCCAGCGCAGCAAGGCAATGCCAGTGATATCGGGCAGTTGCCAGTCGAGTATCAGCAGGTCAAAGGTTTCCCGGCGCAGTTGGCGTAGCAGGTCTTCACCACGCTCGAAGCAATGCAGGGACCAAGGCTGTTCCGCGGTGCCGGGGATCTGTCGCAGTGTCTGTTCCACCCGCCGCAACTCGGCAGGTTCGTCATCCAGTATTGCGACACGCATGTCGAGGGTCCTTTGTTCTTAATATAGGGCAGCCGACGGCCAATGAATAACGGCACATACTGCGCAGTTGCCGGCCATTGAATCTGAATAATTGTGGTCAGATTCGACGACCCCTTGGATCTCTCGGTACGCTGATATCAAAGGGCCGTAACCCCCTGAAAGTCCTGGGTACCTCTGTGGGAAAGATACCGGCTCCCGAGGGTAAGTAAAAGGATCAGCCGACACATGCGCTGCCGTAAATGCCCGCGTGCCGATGTCAGACGTCCTCTGGAACCTGGACATTGATGAGAACCATGTCGCTTTCCCCCCATTCAATGCTTCGCGCCCTTCCCTCCCTGTTGATCCTGGCGGTAGGGGTTGCGGGTGCATCGGCCAAAGCGCGGCCGGCCTATATTGATGACCATACCCTGTGCCGTGCGCAGCCGTTGCCGGCTGTTGTCCAGCACCTGACCGGGGAAGCCTGGAAGCTCGATGTACGCGGCAAGGTGACGCCTTTGCAGGAGGGCATGACTATTGATGAGCAGGAGGGGGTGAGAACATCCGCTGCGGCATTTGTCAGCCTGTTGCTCGGCGACGGTTCTCGGGTGGTGCTGCCGTCCAGTTCCCAGGTGCGCCTGCACCTCGACGAGAAGCAGTTGATCCCCCAAGTGATGCTCGAACAAGGCCAGGCCGAAGCGTATGTGATCAAGCGGGCCACCGATTATGATCGCTTCCAGATCGCCACGCCGGTGGGCGTGCTGGGGGTACGTGGCACACATTTTCGAGTGCGCGACGATGGTGAGCAATCGGTGCTCGAAGTACTCGACGGCCAGGTCGCGGTCAACCGTGACAGCAAGGCTGGCCCGTCTGACAGCGAAGTAAAGGTCGGCGCGCGACAAGGGCTGCTGTTCAAGAAACAAGGCGAGCTTGAGCCGTTAGCGTTGCTGACCGCGCCGAAACTCATTGGCCAGGATGGGCAGAAAGGCGACGCGCCCGTCTGGCGTCTATACCTGCGGCCATTGGCGGGCGCGCAACGTTATCGCGCCCAGGTGGCGACTGATAAAGCCTTCATGAACATCAAGCAGGAAAACTTCTCCAGTGAGCCGAAAATGAGCTTCACTGGGCTCAAGGCGTCGTTTTATCACGTGCGTTTGTCGGCGTATGACGCCCACGGACTGGAAGGAGAAACCGGGGTCTATGACATTTTCTACTACCCGCCGGCAGCACAGGCGCAGGCTACCGGTGGCTGACCGATGATGCTCTGGGGCAAGCCCGAGAAACGCCAGCCCACCCACGCCCAGCGCTTGTTCCATGGCCTGGTCCGCGAGTGGCTGTGGATCGGTTTACTGCTGCTGCCGATCACGGCCTATCTGTCATTGAGCCCCGGCCTTGCCTTGAACAACCCGTTGTATGACAGCCTGCGTCGGCTGACCCCACTGCCGGTGGACCCGCGTATTTTGCTGGTGACGATTGACGATCAAAGCCTGAAAAAGCTCGGTCAATGGCCTTGGCCGCGCAGTTTGCACGCCGACCTCATCGACCGTCTGAATGCCGCACAACCCGCCGGTATCCTGTTTGATGTGATCTTCAGCGAGCCCGGCAACCCAGCCAATGACAAACGCCTGGCCGATGCCGTGTGCAACGCCGGTAACGTGTTGTTGCCACTGTTGCGCGATAGCACCGCCAGCTACAGCCGGCCAGGCGAGCAAATGTCCGCGCTGCTGAAATGCGCCAGGGGCGTTGGCCATATCAACGTGGAAGCCGACAACGACGGCGTGGTGCGCAGCTTGTATATGCGCGAGGGCCCACCGGATGCTGCCGTTGCGCAGTTGGCATGGCTGGCCTATGAGATGAGCGGTGAGAAGTCGCCGATGCCGGGAGAGGCACGCGAGGCGGTCGATCAACACTGGCACCGGGAGCATGCCATTCGCATCCCGTTCATTGCGCCGCACACGCATTTCCCTAGTGTGTCCTACGTCAGTGTATTAAACGGTGAGGTGCCTCCCGAGCAACTGCGCGACCGTCTGATTCTCGTTGGCGCCACGGCCTCCGGAATGGGCGATCGATTCGTCACGCCCCTCTCCTCCACCGTTGGCACCACGGCCGGCGTAGAGATCCAGGCCAACGTGCTCAATGGCTTGCTGCAAGGGCGAAGCATCGTTGACGTGCCCGCATGGCTGGCGGCAACCCTGGCGACGTCGCTGGTCGCATTGTTGCTGGGATTGCTGCTGTACCGCCCGCGCTATGCGCTATGGATGACCCTGGGCTGCATGGCCACGGCGTTGTTCGGTGCCTGGGCGCTGCTGCGCCTGGGCCACTGGTGGTCGCCGGCGGCCTGCTTGATTGGTTTGTTACTGAGCTACCTGATCTGGAACTGGCGGCGCCTGAGCGCGATCCTCGCCTATTTCGGCTGGGAGCTGGCGCGGCTGGATAACGAGCCCAAAGTGCTGCCCGAGCGCCGGCGCGCGCCCGCCAGCCATGGCGATGTGTTGCAGGGGCGTATCTTCGCGCTGGAGCAAGCCGTGAGCCGCACGCGAGATACGCGGCGCTTTATGGCCGATGGCCTGGAGTGCTTACCGGTAGCCACCCTGATCACCGATCCCGGCGGCAATATTTTGCTGGCAAATCGTATCGCCCGTGAGGTGTTCGGCAATGACCTGGTCAACGAAAACCTCATCGAACAACTCGCCGACCTCGGTTATCCACCGCTGCACAATGGTGTGCGCCCTGCCCTGTCCGCACTCGAACTCGTCGAGTTCCGAGATATCCGCCAGCGCAGCCTGCGCATGGAGCTTGCCCCCTTGCTGCCGGCTGAAGGTGATGTCGCACTCGGTTGGCTGTTGAGCCTGACGGACCTGAGCAAGGAACGCGATGCCCAGCAGCATCGCGAGACCATGCTGCGCTTCCTGTCCCATGACCTGCGCGCGCCGCACTCGGCGATCCTCGCGCTGCTGGATGTGCACAACGGCGAGTCACCGGTATTTGCCCAGATCGAGCAGCAGGTACGACGCGCCTTGAGCCTTACCGAGTCGTTCGTACAGCTGGCGAAAGCCGAGGCTGATGGCTATCAATTCCAGCCGACCCTGTTCGCGATGCTGGTGATGGATGCCTTCGATCAAGTCGCGTTGATCGCCCAGCTCAAGGGCATTCACTTGGTGCACGACCTGGATGAAGCCGATGAGGGCATGGTGTGGGCCGATCAATCGTTGCTCACGCGCGCGTTGTTCAACGTGCTGGAGAACGCGATTAAGTACTCCCCGTCCGGTACCACCGTCCGGCTGAGTCATGCCACTGTGCAAGGTTGGTTGGAATGCCGTATCAGCGACCAGGGGCCGGGGATCGCTGCGCAAGATTTACCGGAGTTGTTCAGCCAGTACCGACGCTTCGATTCCGCGCAGGGCAGTGAAGGCCTGGGGCTGGGCCTGACCATGGTCAAAGCCGTTCTCGAGCGTCATGGAGGGCGGATCAGTTGCGAAAGCGTGGTCGGTAAAGGCACCACGTTCAGCCTGCAGTTGCCGCTGTGGGAAGAGTGAGAAAACCCACTTTCCTGCTGTGCATAAAAAACCGGTCCCAAGGACCGGTTTTTTTCTGCGAGAAAAACTTATGCACCTTTTCCGCTATTTTATGAGCTTGGGAAATATGTAAGTAAATCAGCTTCTTATAAGTCAAAAATACCCATTCGCCAACAAACCGTACACAGGTTATCCACAGATGCTCATACCACCGGCGTGTCGACCACAACCGGCTCTGGCGGCAGCGAACCCATGGCCCGCTGCTGCGCTTCATTCCAGGCCGCAGCACGGTCATTCAGCGCGGCAATGGCGCGCGGGCCTTCACCTTCTGCATACATCGGTTCGCCAATCACTACGGTGATGGTGCCCTCACGCTTGGCCCAGCCGGTCTTTGGCCAGTACTTGCCGGCGTTATGCGCAATCGGCAAGACCGGCAGATGGGCGTTGACTGCCAACGCGGTACCACCGCGTGAGAACTTGCCTACGGTGCCGTAGGGCACGCGGGTACCCTCGGGGAAGATCAACACCCAAACGCCGTCCTTGAGCAGCTCGTCGCCCTTCTTGGCCACGTGCTTGAGCGCCGCCTTGGGGTTGTCACGGTCAATCGCGATGGGACGCAACATGGCCATGGCCCAGCCGAAGAACGGCACGTACAGCAGCTCACGCTTGAGCACCTGGCTCAGGGGCGAGAAGTACGCCGAGAGAAAGAACGTCTCCCAGGTGCTCTGGTGGTTCGACAGAATCACGCACGGCTGGTCCGGCACGTTTTCGGCGCCCTTCACCTCGAAACGGATATTGAGGAACACCTTGGTCAGCCACAGCGCGCAGCGGCACCAATAGACGTTGATAAAACGATAGCGCGCCTTGAACGGCAGGAAGGGCGCGATAAAAAAGCTCAGGGTGCACCAGAGGAAAGAACTGGTGCCCAACAGCAGGTAAAAGAAAAAGGTTCTGATGGCCTGCAAAATCGACATGGCGGCATTTACCGTTGCGGGACAACGCCCGCCTGTTAAAAGCGCACTCCCGAACGGTCCTTGGTCAGGAAGTCGAGGGCGGCTAGTTGTTGATAAGTTCTGCGGCAACCGCCGCCAGATCGTCAAAAATCAAGGTGCCTACCGGCAGGTTTTTCGCCTGGGTCTTTTCGCCTTTCCCGGTCTTAACCAAAACTGGCTGAGAGTCGACGGCTTTGGCCGCCTCCAGGTCACCGAGGCTGTCCCCGACGAACCATAGCCCAGCCAAGGGCACCTTGTAATGTTCTGCAATGGTTTTCAACATGCCAGGCTTGGGTTTGCGGCAATCGCAGCCCTCATCCGGCCCGTGGGGGCAGTACACCACCAGCCCCACTTCACCTCCCTGCTCGGCCACCAACGTGCGCAAGCGCGCGTGCATGGCGTCCAGGGTGGCGATGTCGTAGTAACCGCGGGCGATACCGGACTGGTTGGTGGCAATGGCCACCGTCCAGCCGGCTTTGCTCAACTGCGCGATGGCCTCGATCGAGCCGGGCAGTGGAATCCACTCCGCCACCGACTTGATGTAAGCGTCGGAGTCGTAGTTGATCACCCCGTCCCGATCGAGAATCAGCAGTTTCAACATGATCAGCCCAGTACGGAAATGTCGGCGATATTGATGAACAGGCCACGCAGACGCGCCAGCATGGCGTAGCGGTTTTTGCGTACACCCGCGTCCTCGGCATTGATCATCACCGCTTCGAAGAACGCATCCACCGGCTCACGCAAGGTGGCCAGGCGCGCCAGGGCTTCGGCGTAGTTGCGTTCGGCGATCAGCGGCTTCACGGCGTTCTCTGCCTTGGCAATGGCCGAGTTCAGCGAGAACTCCTTGGCATCGGCAAACAGGCCAGGGTCGACATCGGCGTTGCCCAGGCCTTCGGCCTTGCTCAGCAGGTTCGACACGCGCTTGTTCACGGCGGCCAGGGCATCGGCCTCAGGCAGTTTGCGGAAGGCCTGCACGGCTTGTACGCGTTGGTCGAAGTCCAGCGCCGAACCCGGCTGCAGGGCACGTACCGACAGGTACACCGAGACATCCACGCCTTCGTCTTCGTAACGCGCACGCAGGCGGTCGAACACGAACTCCAGCACTTGCTCGGCCAGGCCGGCTTGCTTGACCTTGCCGCCGAACTGGCCGACCGCGAACACCACGGCCTGGGTCAGGTCGAGGTCCAGCTTCTTGTCGATCAGGATACGCAGCACGCCCAGGGCCGCACGGCGCAGGGCATACGGGTCTTTGCTGCCGGTAGGCAACATGCCGATACCGAAGATACCCACGAGGGTGTCCAGCTTGTCGGCGATCGCCACGGCTGCACCGGTCAGGGTGGTCGGCAGTTCAGCGCCGGCACCGCGCGGCATGTACTGCTCGTTCAACGCCAGGGCGACATCGTCCGGCTCGCCGTCGTTGAGGGCGTAGTAGTAGCCGGCAACGCCTTGCATCTCCGGGAACTCGCCGACCATCTCGGTGGCCAGGTCGCACTTGGACAGCAAGCCTGCACGCGCAGCCCAGGCAGCATCCCCACCAATGCGTGGCGCGATGTAGGCGGCCAGCTTGGAAACGCGCACGGCCTTGTCGTAGACGCTGCCGAGTTTTTCCTGGAACACCACGTTTTGCAGGCGCAGGTTGAAGTCTTCGAGCTTCTGCTTCTTGTCTTGCTTGAAGAAGAACTCGGCGTCGGTCAGGCGCGGGCGCACGACTTTCTCGTTACCGGCGATGATCTGCTGTGGGTCCTTGCTCTCGATGTTGGCCACGGTGATAAAGCGCGGCAGCAACTTGCCATCCACGTCCAGCAGGCAGAAGTACTTCTGGTTGTCCTGCATGGTGGTGATCAATGCTTCTTGCGGCACGTCGAGGAAACGCTCTTCGAACGAGCACACCAGCGGCACCGGCCATTCAACCAGCGCGGTCACTTCGTCGAGCAGGCTTGGCGGCACGATGGCGGTGCCTTCCTGCAGGCGGGCCAGCTCTTCGGTGCGCTTGCTGATCAGCTCGCGACGCTCGTTGGCATCGGCCAGCACGTAGGCTGCACGCAAGTCATCGAGGTAGTTGGCTGGCGAGGTGATGCGCACGCTCTGTGGATGGTGGAAGCGGTGGCCACGGGAATCACGGCCGGCCTTCTGGGCAAGGAGCGTGCAGTCGATGACCTGGTCACCAAGCAGCATCACCAGCCATTGGGTCGGACGCACGAACTCTTCCTTGCGCGCGCCCCAGCGCATGCGCTTGGGGATCGGCAGGTCGTTCAGGGAATCTTCCACGATGGTCGGCAACAGGCTGGCCGTTGGCTTGCCCTTGATGACCTGGCTGAAACGCAGTTTCGGGCCGCTCTGATCGATTTCGCTCAGCTCGACGCCACACTTCTTGGCAAAACCCAGGGCCGCTTGGGTCGGGTTGCCGTCAGCATCGAAAGCGGCCTGGCGCGGCGGGCCGTCCAGGTTGATGTTACGGTCTGGCTGCTGGGTTTCCAGCGCGGTCAGCAATACGGCCAGGCGACGTGGCGCGGCGTAGACTTTTTCGCTTCAAACTTCAGGCCAGCGCTGTGCAGGCCTTTTTCGATACCGGCCAGGAACGCGTCGGCCAGGGTATTGAGTGCCTTGGGTGGCAGCTCTTCGGTGCCCAGTTCAACCAGGAAATCTTGAGCACTCATTGTGCAGCCTCCAGCTTAGCCAACACTTCATCACGCAAATCCGGGGTAGCCATCGGGAAGCCCAGCTTGGCGCGAGCCAGCAGGTAGGCTTGGGCGACGGAACGCGCCAGGGTGCGCACACGCAGGATGTATTGCTGGCGCGCGGTTACCGAGATGGCACGGCGAGCATCCAGCAGGTTGAAGGTATGGGACGCCTTCAACACCATTTCATAGCTCGGCAACGGCAGCGGCTGGTCGAGTTCGATCAGGCGCTTGGCTTCGCTTTCATAGAAGTCGAACAGTTCGAACAGCTTGTCGACGTTGGCATGTTCGAAGTTGTAGGTGGACTGCTCCACTTCGTTCTGGTGGAACACGTCGCCGTAGGTGACTTTGCCGAACGGGCCGTCAGCCCACACCAGGTCGTAGACCGAATCCACGCCTTGCAGGTACATGGCCAGGCGCTCGAGACCGTAGGTGATCTCGCCGGTCACCGGGTAGCACTCGATGCCGCCCGCTTGCTGGAAGTAGGTGAACTGAGTCACTTCCATGCCGTTGAGCCAGACTTCCCAGCCCAGGCCCCAGGCGCCGAGGGTTGGCGATTCCCAGTTGTCTTCGACGAAACGGATGTCGTGGACCAGCGGGTCCAGGCCGACATGTTTCAACGAGCCCAGGTACAGTTCCTGGAAGTTGTCCGGGTTCGGCTTCAGGACTACCTGGAACTGGTAGTAGTGCTGCAGACGGTTCGGGTTTTCGCCGTAGCGGCCGTCAGTCGGGCGACGACTGGGCTGCACATAAGCGGCGTTCCAGGTTTCCGGGCCGATGGCCCGCAGGAAGGTAGCGGTGTGGAAAGTGCCGGCGCCTACTTCCATATCGTAGGGCTGAAGTACCACACAACCTTGCTCGGCCCAGTATTGCTGGAGGGCGAGGATCAAGTCTTGGAAGGTACGCACGGCTGGCGTAGGCTGGCTCACGAAATTCACCTGTTACTTGGGCTGCGATTTAAAGAGCGGGAGTATACCCGATTCGGCCCTGCCACCACTCCCTGGAGCCTTATGCCACGCTGCTTTTGGTGTTCTGAAGATCCGCTGTACATGGCTTATCACGATCAAGAGTGGGGAACGCCGCTGCGCGATGCGCAGGGTTTGTTCGAGTTGCTTTTGCTCGAAGGGTTCCAGGCGGGCCTGTCCTGGATCACCGTTTTACGCAAACGCGAGCATTATCGAAAGGTCTTGTTCGGCTTTGATGCCCAGCGCCTGGCACAGCTGACCGATGCAGAAATCGAAGCGCTGATGCTCGACCCGGGCATCGTGCGCAATCGCCTCAAGCTCAACGCCACCCGACGCAATGCCGCTGCCTGGCTGGCGCTGGAGGACCCGGTGGAGTTTCTGTGGTCGTTTGTGGGCGGCGTGCCCAAGGTCAATCATTTCAAGGACCGCAGCCAGGTCCCGGCCATTACGCCGGAGGCTGAGGCCATGAGCCGCGCCCTGAAAAAAGCCGGGTTCACCTTCGTCGGCCCGACCATCTGTTACGCGTTCATGCAGGCCTCGGGCATGGTCATGGACCACACTCAGGATTGCGACCGTTACGCGGACTTGGCCAACGCCGGTTAGAATGGCGGCTTTGCGCACCACACACGATCAGGAGTGACCTGTGGAAAAGTTTAAAGGCGCCTTGCTGGTAGGCGCTCTTCGGTTGTTTGCTCTATTGCCCTGGCGCGCGGTTCAAGCGGTCGGCACGGCGATTGGCTGGATCATGTGGAAGACCCCCAACCGCTCTCGCGACACGGTGCGGATCAACCTCTCCAAATGCTTCCCCGAGATGGACCCGGTCGAGCGCGAACGCCTGGTCGGTCGCAGCCTGATGGACATCGGCAAGTCGCTGACCGAAAGCGCCTGCGCCTGGATCTGGCCGGCCCAGCGCTCCATCGACCTGGTGCGCGAAGTCGAAGGCCTGGAAGTGCTGCATGAAGCCCTGGCCTCGGGCAAGGGCGTGGTCGGTATCACCAGCCACCTGGGCAACTGGGAGGTGTTGAACCACTTCTATTGCAGCCAGTGCAAACCGATCATCTTTTACCGTCCGCCCAAGCTCAAGGCCGTGGACGAATTGCTGCGCAAACAGCGCGTGCAATTGGGTAACCGCGTGGCGGCCTCCACCAAGGAAGGCATCCTCAGTGTGATCAAGGAAGTGCGCAAAGGCGGCCAGGTGGGCATCCCTGCCGACCCGGAGCCGGCGGAGTCGGCCGGCATCTTCGTACCGTTTTTCGCCACCCAGGCCCTGACCAGCAAGTTCGTGCCGAACATGCTCGCGGGCCACAAGGCCGTCGGCGTGTTCCTGCATGCCCTGCGGTTGCCGGACGGCTCGGGTTACAAAGTGATCCTGGAAGCGGCGCCGGAAGACATGTACAGCACGGACACTGCCACCTCCTGCGCGGCGATGAGCAAGGTGGTGGAGCGTTATGTCGGCGCCTACCCGAGCCAGTACATGTGGAGCATGAAGCGCTTCAAGAAACGCCCGCCGGGCGAGGCGCGGTGGTATTGATGTACCTCGATCTGTAGACCCATGCAGATCTAGTGTGGGAGCTGGCTTGCCTGCGATGGCATCACCTCGGTGTAACTGAAGGACCGAGTTGCCTGCATCGCAGGCAAGCCAGCTCCCACAAGAGTCTCTTTCAGGCCTGGCGATCAAGTTTCTTCAGGAACACCGTCATCTCTTTCTCGGCCTGTTTATCGCCATGCGCCAGGGCCGCTTCGATCCCCTTCTCCCACGCCAGCCGCGCTGCGGCACTGTCACCGTTGGCCTGATGTGCCTTGCCCAACAGCTTCCACGCCGCCGAATATTTCGGGTCAAACTCGACGCACTTGTGCAGATGCTCCGCCGCCTTGGCGTTGTCCTTCAAGTCCAGATACCCCTTGCCCAAGCCAAAGCGTAGCAATGAGTTATCCACACCCTTGGCGAGCATTTTTTCCAGGGATTCGAGCATGGCTGTGCATCCTTTAGCTAGGTCGGGTTTTCAATAACGCCATCGCGGACAAACCCGCTTCCATAGCAGGAAAGCGATCTCCTGTGGGAGCGGGCTTGCCCGCGATGAGGGCTGCAGGATCAGCTGAATATGCTGATCAGAAAAAGCTCAGCCCCACGTGGAACAACTTCTCCACATCACGGATATGTTTCTTGTCCACCAGGAACAGGATCACATGGTCACCCGTGGCGATCACCGTGTCGTCGTGGGCAATTATCACTTCTTCGTCGCGAATGATCGCACCAATGGTGGTGCCCGGCGGCAGGCCGATATCGCGGATGGCCTTGCCGATCACCTTGCTCGATTTCGCGTCGCCGTGGGCAATCGCCTCGATGGCTTCCGCCGCGCCACGGCGCAGGGAGTGCACGCTGACGATATCGCCACGGCGCACGTGGGCAAGCAAGGTGCCGATGGTCGCCAGCTGCGGGCTGATGGCGATGTCGATATCGCCGCCCTGGATCAGGTCGACATAGGCCGGGTTGTTGATGATGGTCATCACCTTCTTGGCGCCCAATCGCTTGGCCAGCAAGGACGACATGATGTTGGCCTCGTCATCGTTGGTCAGCGCCAGGAAGATATCGGCGTCGGCGATGTTCTCCTCCATCAGCAGGTCACGGTCCGAGGCACTGCCTTGGAGGACAACGGTGCTGTCGAGGGTGTCGGACAAGTGCCGGCAGCGTGCAGGATTCATCTCGATGATCTTGACCTGATAGCGGCTCTCGATGGCTTCGGCCAGGCGCTCGCCAATCTGTCCGCCACCGGCGATGACGATGCGTTTGTAGGTCTCATCCAGTCGGCGCATTTCGCTCATCACCGCACGAATATTGGCTTTGGCGGCGATGAAAAATACTTCGTCGTCGGCCTCGATCACGGTGTCGCCCTGGGGCAGGATCGGTCGGTCGCGGCGGAAGATCGCCGCCACGCGGGTTTCCACATTCGGCATGTGTTCGCGCAGTTGGCGCAATTGCTGGCCCACCAACGGACCGCCGTAGTAGGCCTTCACTGCCACCAGTTGGGCCTTGCCCTCGGCGAAGTCGATCACCTGCAAGGCCCCGGGAATTTCGATCAGGCGCTTGATGTAATGGGTCACCACCTGTTCCGGGCTGATCAGCACGTCCACTGGAATCGCGTCGTTGTCGAAAAGCCCTGCACGGGTCAGGTAAGCCGCCTCACGCACGCGGGCGATTTTGGTCGGCGTGTGGAACAGGGTGTGGGCGACCTGGCAGGCGACCATATTGGTCTCGTCGCTGTTGGTCACCGCCACCAGCATATCGGCGTCGTCGGCACCGGCCTGGCGCAGCACCGTCGGAAATGACGCGCGGCCCTGCACGGTGCGGATGTCCAGGCGGTCGCCAAGGTTACGCAGGCGTTCGGCATCGGTGTCGACCACAGTGATGTCGTTGGCTTCACTGGCCAAATGTTCGGCCAGCGTGCCACCGACCTGCCCTGCCCCAAGGATGATGATTTTCATCCGGTCACTCCCTTAAACCCATTCAGCCGCGTGCGGCGGCAATCTTGATCAGTTTGGCGTAATAGAAGCCGTCGTGTCCGCCTTCCTGTGCAAGCAATTGGCGACCATGGGGCTGCTTGATGCCGGCGGCCGTGGCGAGATCGAGCTCACGCGCACCGCTGGTACGGGCGAGGAAGGCTTGGATCACCTCGGTGTTTTCGGTGGGCAAGGTCGAGCAGGTGGCGTAGAGCAGGATGCCGCCGACTTCAAGGGTCGGCCACAGTGCGTCGAGCAACTCGCCTTGCAGCACGGCCAGGGCGGCGATGTCGTCGGGTTGGCGGGTCAGCTTGATGTCCGGGTGGCGACGGATCACGCCGGTGGCGGAACAGGGGGCGTCGAGCAGGATGCGCTGGAACGGCTTGCCGTCCCACCAGGTGGCGGTGTCGCGGCCGTCGGCGGCGATCAGCTCGGCACTCAGGCCCAGGCGTGCGAGGTTTTCCCGCACGCGCACCAGGCGCTTGGCTTCCAGGTCGACGGCGACCACACCGGCGAGGTCTTTTTCGACTTCCAGAATGTGACAAGTCTTGCCGCCAGGCGCGCAGCAGGCGTCCAGCACGCGCTGGCCGGGGGCCAGGTCGAGCAGGTCGGCGGCCAGTTGCGCGGCTTCGTCCTGCACGCTGATCCAGCCTTCGGCAAAGCCCGGCAGGCTGCGCACATCGGTGGCGGCGTCGAGCACAATGCCGTCGACGCTGTACACGCAGGCAGTAGCGCCAATGCCCGCGTCCGCCAGCAGTTGCAGGTAGCTGTCCCGGTGGTGATGGCGACGGTTGACCCGCAGGATCATCGGCGGGTGTGCATTGTTGGCCGCGCAAATGGCTTCCCATTGCTCGGGCCAGAAGGCCTTCAGGGACTTTTGCAGCCAGCGCGGGTGGGCGGTGCGCACCACCGGGTCATGCTCCAGCTCGGCCAGCAGCGCTTCGCTTTCACGCTGGGCGCGGCGCAGTACGGCATTGAGCAGCGCCTTGGCCCAGGGCTTTTTCAGTTTATCGGCGCAACCGACGGTTTCGCCGATGGCCGCGTGGGCCGGCACGCGGGTGTAGAGCAATTGGTAGAGGCCTACCAGCAGCAATGCTTCGACATCGGCATCCGCCGCCTTGAAGGGCTTTTGCAGCAGCTTGGCCGCCAGCGCCGACAAGCGCGGCTGCCAGCGTGCAGTGCCGAAGGCCAGGTCCTGGGTGAAGCCACGGTCGCGGTCGTCGACCTTATCCAGTTGCGTGGGCAACGAACTGTTCAGCGAAGCCTTGCCGTTGAGGACGGCGGCGAGAGCCTTGGCGGCGGCCAGACGCGGATTCATTGCGCGACCACCCCGAGAAGCGTGCCCAGGGCAAATTTCTCACGACGGCTGTTGAACAAATCGCTGAAATTAAGCGCCTTGCCCCCGGGCAATTGCAGACGGGTCAGGCACAGCGCCTGCTCACCACAGGCGACCAGCAGGCCGTCCTTGCTGGCGCCGATGATTTCACCGGGAGCGCCTTTACCGTCGGCCAGGGTGGCGGCCAATACCTTCAGGGCTTCGCCATTGAGGCTGCTGTGGCAGATCGGCCACGGGTTGAACGCGCGCACCAGGCGCTCCAGCTCCACGGCCGGGCGGTTCCAGTCGATGCGCGCCTCGTCCTTGTTCAGCTTGTGGGCGTAGGTGGCCAGGCTGTCGTCCTGCACTTCGCCTTCCAGGGTACCGGCGGCGAGCCCGGCGATGGCCTGGATCACGGCAGGCGGGCCCAGTTCGGCCAGGCGATCGTGCAGGCTGCCGCCAGTGTCTTCGGCGGTGATCGGGGTGGTGACTTTGAGCAGCATCGGGCCGGTGTCCAGGCCAGCCTCCATGCGCATCACGGTGACGCCGCTTTCACGGTCACCGGCTTCCACGGCGCGTTGGATCGGCGCCGCGCCGCGCCAGCGCGGCAGCAGCGATGCATGGCTGTTGATGCAACCCAGGCGTGGAATATCCAGCACCGCTTGCGGCAGGATCAGGCCATAAGCGACCACGACCAGCAAATCCGGCTGCAGCGCGGCCAGTTCGGCCTGGGCCTCGGCATTGCGCAGGGTCGGCGGTTGCAGCACAGGAATGTTGTGCTCGAGCGCCAGTTGCTTGACCGGGCTCGGCATCAGTTTTTGCCCGCGACCGGCCGGGCGATCCGGCTGGGTGTACACCGCGACGATGTCATAGGGGCTGGCAAGCAGCGCCTTGAGGTGTTCGGCGGCGAATTCGGGGGTGCCGGCAAAAACAATGCGCAATGGCTCGGTCATGGGAGGTCTCGGTTAAAAGCAGTCACAAAAGAAAAAGGCTTGCCGCAGCAAGCCTTTGGAAGAAGGGCATCAAGCTTGCTGGCGATGCTTTTTTTCCAGCTTCTTCTTGATCCGGTCACGTTTGAGCGTGGACAGGTAATCGACAAACAGCTTGCCGTTGAGGTGGTCGCATTCGTGCTGGATGCAGACTGCCAGCAGGCCTTCGGCAATCAGCTCGAACGGCTTGCCGTCGCGGTCCAGGGCCTTGATCTTCACGCGCAGCGGGCGTTCGACGTTCTCGTAGAACTCCGGCACCGACAGGCAGCCTTCCTGGTATTCGCCCATCTCGTCGGTCAGCGGTTCGAACTCGGGATTGATGTACACCCTCGGTTCGCTGCGGTCTTCCGACAGGTCCATGACCACGACGCGCTGATGCACGTTGACCTGGGTCGCGGCGAGGCCGATGCCCGGGGCTTCATACATTGTTTCAAACATGTCATCGACCAACTGACGAACCTTGTCGTCCACTACGGCCACTGGTTTGGCGATCGTGCGCAGGCGCGAGTCGGGGAATTCGAGGATGTTCAAAATAGCCATAAGCGTAATTGCTGCACATGTGAGGTAGAGGCAAATCGGCGTTGGGATGGACCCAGACAGCCGGTGTGAAAGGCTTGCAAGCCGCGAAGGCTATGGCATTTCACGCGAACGCACATAATAAAGGAGATTCACCCCATGAGGAAATCGCTACTCGTCTTGCTGCTGTGGGCCCCGCTTGCCATGGCCCTGCTTCCTGCACCCGTCCAGCGCCTGGATCCGCCGGCCTATCAGGCTATCCAGCGCTTTTTGTTGCACAACCGCATTCTTGATTCGCCCACCGACCTGGACACCGCGCCCTACATTGTCGCCGCCGGCAACGGCCGGGTATTGGGCGCCCATGACGAGCACGTGCATGCCCGGGGCGACCTGGATCCTGCCCAGCCGGGTTATGCAATCGTGCGACGCGGCAAGGCTTACACCGATCCGCACACCCAGGAGCTGCTGGGTATCAACGCCGATGACATCGGCACCGCACAATTTGTAACCGCAGGTGATCTCACCACCCTCGCCGTGCATCGGGTCACCCAGGAGGTCCGGCCTGGCGATCGCTTGCTGCGCGTCCAACCTGCCATCGATCCGGCCAACTTTGGCGCATCCCGGTCGGCGCCGTTCATTGCGGGGCAGATCATCGATATCCCCAGGGGCGTGACCCAGATCGGCGTGCTGGATGCCGTCACCCTGAACAAAGGCCGCCGTGACGGTGTAGTCGAAGGCCAACTGCTGACATTGATCAAGGCCGGCGCGACCGTGCGCGACACCCTGACTGGCGCACCGGTCACGCTACCGGACGAACGCGCCGGCACGCTGTTGGTGTTTCGCACCTATGAAAAGCTCAGTTATGGCCTGGTGCTCAGTGCTTCCCGACCCCTGGCCGTAATGGATCGTTTCGAGAGTGCTGATCAAACGCAATAAATAGCCTGCTAAATAAGTTACCAACAGAGTTATCCACAGCTTGTTCCGGTCAAGGATGATCAGATGTATCCGATAAACAGCAGTGAAATATCCCCTTCAGAACTGGAAGCCCGACTACGCTTGCACAGGCTGCCGGAGGTGGGCCCGAAGCGTTTTCGCTTATTGATCGAGGCATTCGGCTCGGCCTCAAAGGCGATCAGCGCGCCGGCCAGTGCCTGGCGTTCCCTGGGTTTGCCAGCCATCAGCGCCGAGGCTCGGCGCAGTCACGAGATCCGCGACGGTGCCAGCCGGGCATTGGGCTGGCTTGAGCACCCGGCCCAGCATTTGCTGATGTGGGACCAGCCGGACTACCCCGCCTTGCTTGCCCAGATCGACGATGCGCCGCCGCTTTTATTCGTCGCAGGCGACCCCGGGATCCTGGAAAAACCGCAGCTGGCGATGGTCGGCAGTCGCCGTGCCTCACGCCCAGGCATGGACACCGCCGCTGCCTTTTCCCGCAGCCTGGCCAGCGCCGGTTTTGTCATCACCAGTGGCCTTGCGTTGGGCATTGACGGTGCGGCTCATCAAGCGGCATTGGATGTCGGCGGCCAGACCATCGGCGTGCTCGGCACGGGCCTGGAAAATTTTTATCCACAGCGCCACAAACGCCTGGCAGAAGCGATGATTGCCCATGGCAGCGCAGTGGTTTCCGAGTTTGCGCTGGACGCCGCGCCCCATGCGGCCAACTTTCCACGACGCAACCGAATCATCAGCGGCCTGTCCCTGGGCGTGCTGGTGGTGGAAGCCAGCATCGCCAGTGGCTCGTTGATTACGGCGAAACTGGCGGCTGAACAGGGGCGTGAGGTGTATGCGATTCCGGGCTCTATCCATCATCCCGGCGCCAAGGGCTGCCACCAGTTGATCCGCGACGGCGCGGTACTGGTGGAAACCATCGAGCACATTCTGGAAGGGTTGCGCGGCTGGCAGGCGTTGTCTCGCCCGGTGCCGATACCGGTGGTGCATCCGCTGGTGGCGCTGCTGCACGCGGCGCCTCACACCAGTGAGGGGTTGGCGATTGCCAGCGGGCGCCCGCTGTCCCAGGTGTTGGCGACCCTGACGGAGCTGGAGCTGGAAGGCCAGGTGATCTGCGAAAGCGGGCGCTGGCTTGCGCGCTGCTAGGTTTTGTAACGAAGATCGGTAAACTGCGCAGAGCTTTAGTCCGGAGAGTGAGCAATGGTCAACAGGTGGCGTGTGCTGGAAACCGCACGAGAAATTCGCGCAGGCGCGGTGATCGCCTACCCAACCGAGGCGGTGTGGGGCTTGGGCTGCGATCCGTGGAATGAAGAGGCAGTCGACCGTCTGCTCGCGATCAAGAACCGCTCGGTAGACAAGGGCCTGATCCTGGTGGCGGACAACATTCGCCAGTTCGATTTTCTCTTCGAAGACTTCCCGCAGGACTGGATCGACCGCATGGCCAGCACTTGGCCGGGGCCGAACACCTGGCTGGTGCCCCACCAGGATCTGTTGCCGGAATGGGTGACCGGGATGCACGACACCGTCGCGTTGCGCGTCACCGACCACCCACTGGTGCGGGACCTGTGTTCGCTGGTCGGGCCGTTGATTTCGACGTCGGCCAATCCTCAAGGCCGTCCTGCCGCGCGCACGCGAATTCGCGTGGAGCAGTACTTCCGCGGCCAGGTGGACCTGGTATTGGGCGGCGCCCTGGGTGGGCGCAAGAACCCGAGCCTGATTCGAAACCTGGCAACCGGTGAGGTGGTGCGGCCGTCCTGAGGGCGCATCGTGCCCATCGCCGGCAGGCCCGCTTTAGCTGGCTTGCTGGCGATGGCACCCTCAAGCCTTACGGCAGCAGAATGGTCGACCCGGTGGTGCGACGCCCCGACAGCTCCGTCTGCGCCTTGGCCGCATCCGCCAGCGCAAACCGCTGATTGATATCAATGCGCACCTTGCCGCTCTTGATCATCGAAAACAGGTCGTCAGCCATGGCCTGCAAGTCTTTCGGGTTGCTGGCGTAGGTCGCCAGGGTCGGGCGGGTCACGTACAGCGAGCCCTTGGCTGCCAGAATCCCCAGGTTCACCCCGTCCACTGCGCCTGACGCGTTACCGAAGCTCACCACCAGGCCGCGTGGTGCCACGCTGTCCAAAGAGGTCAGCCAAGTGTCCTTGCCGACGCCGTCGTACACCACCGGGACCTTTTTGCCGTCGGTCAATTCCAGGACGCGCTGTGCGACGTTTTCCTTGCTGTAGTCGATGGTTTCCCAGGCACCGAGGGATTTGGCCAACGCGGCTTTTTCCGGCGAGCTGACCGTACCGATCAGCTTGACGCCCAGCGCCTTGGCCCATTGGCAGGCCAGGGAGCCCACGCCACCGGCAGCGGCGTGGAACAGGATGGTCTCGCCACCCTTGAGCTCATAGGTCTGGCGCAGCAGGTATTGCACGGTCAAGCCCTTGAGCATGGCACCGGCGGCTTGTTCGAAGCTGATGTCGTCCGGCAGGTGCACCAGGTTGGCGGCGGGCAGCACGTGCAATTCGCTGTAGGCGCCCAGCGGGCCGCTGCCATAGGCCACGCGGTCGCCGACCTTGAACTGGCTGACCTCACTGCCGACCGCATCGACCACGCCGGCGCCTTCCGCGCCTAGGCCCGATGGCAAGGCCGGCGGCGCGTAGAGCCCACTGCGAAAATAGGTGTCGATGAAGTTCAGGCCAATGGCCTCGTTACGCACGCGAACCTGCTGCGGGCCAGGCTCTGCCGGCGTGTAGTCCACATACTCAAGCACTTCGGGGCCGCCATGGGCGCTGAACTGGATACGTTTGGCCATCTGCACTTCTCCTGAGGTCTATTTCGCGTAGGCCACTATCCCACTCCTAAGCTTGATCTTCGTCAACTGCGGCGACACAGGGTGCAGTGGTATCCTGTGCGCCCATTTGCCGCCGACGCCCAATGGCCTCGCGTAGCTTTGCCCGATTCAAGGTGATGCCATGACTACCCGCACCGAGGCTGTAAAGGCCTACCTGCTTGACCTGCAAGACCGCATTTGCAGCGCCCTGGAAACCTTCGAGACGGACACTCGCTTCATCGAAGACGCCTGGACCCGGCCTGCCGGCGGCGGGGGTCGCACCCGTGTGATCGAAAACGGGTCGGTGATCGAAAAAGGCGGCGTTAACTTTTCCCACGTGTTCGGTAGCGGCCTCCCACCGTCCGCCAGCGCGCATCGCCCCGAGCTGGCCGGTCGCGGGTTTGAAGCCCTGGGCGTGTCGCTGGTGATCCACCCGCACAACCCGCATGTGCCGACTTCCCACGCCAACGTGCGTTTTTTCATCGCTGAAAAAGACGGCGAAGAGCCGGTGTGGTGGTTCGGTGGCGGCTTCGACCTCACGCCCTACTACGGCAACGAAGAAGACTGCATCCACTGGCACCGTGTGGCCGAGCAGGCCTGTGCGCCGTTCGGTGCAGAGGTCTACTCGCGCTATAAGGCCTGGTGCGACAGCTACTTCCACATCAAGCATCGCAACGAGCCCCGGGGTATCGGCGGGCTGTTCTTCGATGACCTGAACGAGTGGGACTTCGACACCTGCTTCGCCTTCATCCGCGCGATCGGCGACGCCTACATCGACGCTTACCTGCCCATTGTGCAGCGCCGCAAAGCCATGGCTTACACCGAGCAGCAGCGCGAATTCCAGGAGTTTCGCCGCGGCCGCTACGTTGAGTTCAACCTGGTCTACGACCGCGGCACCCTGTTCGGACTGCAGTCGGGCGGGCGTACCGAGTCGATCCTGATGTCGCTGCCGCCGCAAGTGCGCTGGAGCTACGACTGGAAAGCCGCAGCCGGCAGCGAAGAAGCACGCCTCACTGACTACTTCCTGCAAGACCGCGACTGGCTTGGCGTGGCTGCGCCCAAGGCGGCCGTCTGATGGATCGTTACGTGGTATTCGGCAACCCTATCGGCCACAGCAAGTCGCCGCTGATTCACCGGATGTTCGCCGAGCAGACCGGCGAGCACCTGGACTACAGCACCCTGCTGGCGCCGCTGGAGGATTTCACCGGCTGCGCCCGTGAGTTTTTTCAGCAGGGCCGTGGTGCCAACGTCACCGTGCCGTTCAAGGAAGACGCCTACCGCCTGGCCAATACCTTGACCGAACGTGCCCAACGCGCCGGTGCTGTGAACACCCTGAGCAAACTGGCCGACGGCACCGTGCTCGGCGATAACACCGACGGCGCCGGCCTGGTGCGCGACCTGACGGTCAACGCCGGGTTAAGCCTGCAGGGCAAACGCATTCTGTTGCTGGGTGCCGGTGGTGCGGTGCGCGGCGCGCTGGAGCCGTTGCTGGCCGAGCGGCCCGCCTCATTGATCATCGCCAACCGCACGGTGGAAAAAGCCGAATTGCTCGCCGAGCTGTTCGACGATCTGGGCCCGGTGTCCGCCAGTGGTTTCGATTGGCTGCGTGAGCCGGTGGACGTGATCATCAACGCCACGTCCGCCAGCCTGTCAGGCGATGTACCGCCGATTGCCGGCAGCCTGATCGAACCGGGCAAGACGTTCTGCTACGACATGATGTACGCCAAGGAACCGACCGCGTTCTGTCGCTGGGCTACCGAGCAAGGTGCGGCCGTGGCGATGGATGGCCTGGGCATGCTGGTGGAACAGGCCGCGGAAGCGTTCTTCCTGTGGCGCGGCGTGCGCCCGGAGTCGGCCCCGGTTTTAGCTGAACTGCGGCGACAGCTGGCCTGACGCTATCTGATGTGGGCATGGCCAATGTGGGAGCTGGCTTGCCTGCGATAGCGGTGGGTCAGCCACACACCTGGCACTGATACACCGCAATCGCAGGCAAGCCAGCTCCCACAGGTTTAACCGCGTTCAGTCTTCGAAATGGATGGGGCATTTATCCGCCCCTTCCAGCTTTTTCAACTCTTCCACTACTTGTGGCCTGGCCCGGCGCAACGTCAGGCTACGCCCCAACCCCCGCAACCGCCGCGCTTCCTGGTGCAGCATCTCGACGCCGGAATAGTCGATAAAGTTGATCTGCTGCGCCTCGATCACCACCCGCTCGCCCGAAAGGCTTTGCAGGCGCACTTGCAGGTAATGGCTGGCGCCGAAAAAGATCGAGCCGCCCACGCGCAACACATCTTCATCTCCGTCGCGCCACTGCTGGACCCTCGGTTGTGACGTGCGCTTGAGGTAGAAAAACAGCGAAGCCAGCACCCCCGCGTAGATCGCAGTTTGCAGCTCCAGCAACAACGTGGCGACGCACGTCAGGCTCATCACCACAAACTCGGCGCGGCTGACCCGGAACAATGCGCGAATGCCGCGTTGGTCAACCAGGCCCCAGCAAATCAGCAAGATGCTGGCGGCCATGCTCGGGATCGGAATATGCGCGATCAGCGCCGCACCAAACAGTGCGAAGAGCGCCACCCAGAGGGCAGAAAACACCCCGGCCAAGGGTGAGCAGGCACCGGCCTCGTAGCTGAGGCCGGAGCGGGTGAAGGAACCGGCTGACAGATAGCCGGAGAAAAATCCGCCAACAATATTGGATAAACCCTGCGCGCGAACTTCCTGGTTCGCATCGAGCAATTGTTGCGAGCGCGCCGACAGCGAGCGGGCAATCGACAGGCTGGTCACCAGCCCCAGCATGCCCACCGCAACGGCGCTGGGCAGCAGGCGCAGGATCATGTCCAGGTCCATCGGCAACGGGCTGAACGGTGGCAGCTTGCCGGTAAACGAACTGACCAGCGCCACATGCCCGAACATCGCCGGCCATACCCAGGCGGCCAGGCTGCCAAGGGCCAGCGCGATCAGCAGTGTCGGCCAGCGCGGCACCAGCACTTTGAGCAACGCCCCCACCAGCAACGTGCCTAAACCGAGGCCCAAGGAAGCGTGGTCCCACTCGCCGCCATGGTCGATCAGCGCCAGCAGGCTGTTGATCGCTGTGGCCTGGCTGGGCAAATCCAGCCCGAGCAGATTAGGCAATTGCCCCAGGGCGATCACCACGGCGGCGCCGAGGGTGAAACCCAGCACCACCGAATGCGAGACGAAATTCACCAGCGCGCCGAAGCGCAACATGCCCAGCAGCCACTGGAACACGCCGGCGAGGAAGGTCAGCAGCAGGATCAAGGTGATGTAGTCCTGTGATCCGGGCACGGCCAACGGGCTGACGCTGGCGTAGAGCACGATGGAAATCGCCGCCGTGGGGCCGCAGATCAGGTGCCAGGACGAGCCCCAGAGGCAGGCGATCAGCACCGGGATGATGGCGGCGTACAGGCCGTATTCGGGTGGGAGCCCGGCAATCAGCGCGTAGGCAATCGACTGCGGCAAGGCGAGCACGGCACCGCTGAGGCCGACCATCGCGTCGCGGCCGACACTGGCGCGGGTCTGGCGCGGGAGCCAGGCGAGGAAGGGGAAGAGTGATTGGCGGGTGGGCCGGGGCATCGGGCTGCTCGAAATACTGTAGGAGCTGGCGGGCCAGCGAAGGTAAGTAACGATAACGCGGGTTGTCTGAAAAAACGCGGCGTTTTCGAGTGCTTCGCCGGCAAGCCGGCTCCTACAGGGGGTGGTGTTGCCTTCAGAGTTTGGCTTTTACGGCGGCCAGTGCATCCTGGCCATCCACGGTTTTCACGCCGTCCAGCCACTTGTCCAACACCGCCGGGTTAGCCTTGATCCACGCCTTCGCCGCATCGGCATTGCTGACTTTGTTGTTGGCCACCTGCGCCATGATCGCGTTCTCCATGTCCTGGGTGAAACTCAGGTTGGTCAGCAGTTTTCCGACATTCGGGCAGGCTTGTGCATAACCCTTGCGGGTCAAGGTGTACACGCTGCCGGTGTCACCGAAGTACTTTTCGCCACCCTTGAGGTAATGCATTTTCAGCTGCACGTTCATCGGGTGCGGCGTCCAGCCGAGGAAGGTCACGAACTTCTGTTTCTTCACTGCCCGCGACACCTCGGCAAGCATCGCCTGTTCGCTGGATTCCACCAGTTTCCACTGGCCAAGGTCGAAGTCATTCTTCTTGATGATCTCCTGCAGCGAGATATTCGCCGGCGCGCCGGAGCCGATGCCGTAGATCTTCTTGTCGAACTTGTCGGCAAATTTGTTCAGGTCGGCGAAGTCATGTACCCCGGCGTCCCACACATAGTCCGGTACGGCGAGGGTGAACTCGGTGCCGTCGAGGTTTTTCGCCAGTTGCACCACATCGCCATTGGCCACGAACTTGTCGTAGAAGCCCTGTTGCGCCGGCATCCAGTTGCCCAGGAACACATCCACCTGGCCATCCTTGAGCCCGCCAAAGGTGATCGGCACCGCCAGGGTATCGACCTTGGCCTTGTAGCCCATGCCGCTCAACAGGAAACCGGTGATGGCATTGGTCGCGGCAATGTCGCTCCAGCCTGGATCGGCCATCTTCACCGTCTCACAACCGGTGTCGGCGTACACGTTGGCGCAGCTTAACGCCAGCATGCCCAGCACCACAGTCAATTTTTGCATGGCCTTCCCTCTGTATTTATTGGTTTTGGCAGGGTTGTGGATAACGTGCCTTGCGCTCCAGGTCGTCGAGGTCGATATGGTTGCGCATGTATTGCTGACTGGCGTCGACCAGTGGCTGGTGGTCCCAGCTCTTCAGCTTGCCTTGGGTCAGCGCCTCAAACACCAGGCGACGACGGCGTTGGCTGGCGAGCACCTGCTGGTGGATCGCCGGGATGTCCCATTTGGCCCGCGCTTCACGCAAAAACGCCTCGAACCGTGGCCGGTGTTCCGGTGCGTGGCTGAGGTCCTCCCGCTCGTGCGGGTCGTTATGTACATCAAACAACAGGCAAGGATCGTCCTCACTGTAGATGAACTTGTAGGCGCCACGGCGGATCATCATCAGCGGGCTGATGGTGCCTTCGGCCATGTATTCGCCGAACACTTCGTCGTGCCCGCCCTGCCCCAGCAAGTGCGGGAGCAGCGAGCGGCCATCCAGCGGCAGGCGTGGGTCCAGCTCGCCGCCGGCCAGCTCCACCAGGGTCGGCAACAGGTCGGCAGTGGAAACGGCGTGGGTCACGCGGCCCGCAGCAAACTGCCCCGGCGCATTGACCAGCAGCGGCACGCGCGCAGCCATTTCAAACCAGTGCATTTTGTACCAGAGGCCGCGCTCGCCAAGCATGTCGCCATGGTCGCCGGAGAAGATGATGATCGTGTCATCGGCCAGGCCGGTGTCTTCCAGGGTTTGCAGGAGCTTGCCGACATTGCTGTCGATATAGCTGCACGCGCCGAAGTAGGCGCGGCGGGCATCGCGGATCTTGGCCAGCGGCAGCGGCTTGTCCCACAGGTCGTAGACCTTGAGCAGGCGTTGCGAATGCGGGTCGAGGTCGCCTTGCGCGGGTGTTGCAGGCAAAGGAATGTCGGCATCGTCGTACAGTTCCCAGAACGGCTTGGGAATGGTGTACGGGTCGTGCGGGTGGGTCATCGACACGGTCAGGCAGAACGGCTGGTCGCCGTCTTCGCGGATATGGTCGAACAGGTATTGCTGGGCCTTGAACACCACCTCTTCGTCGAAATCCAGCTGATTGGTGCGCACACAAGGGCCGGCTTGCAGCACCGAGGACATGTTGTGGTACCAGCTGGGGCGTACGTCCGGCTCATCCCAATTGACTGCCCAACCGTAGTCGGCCGGGTAGATATCGCTGGTCAGGCGTTCTTCATAGCCATGCAACTGATCGGGGCCACAGAAATGCATCTTGCCCGACAGCGCCGTGCGGTAACCGAGACGACGCAGGTAGTGGGCATAGGTCGGGACATCGGCGGGAAAATCTGCTGCGTTGTCGTAGGCGCCGATCTTGCTCGGCAACTGGCCGCTGACCAGGGTAAATCGCGACGGCGCACACAGCGGGCTATTGCAATAAGCGGCGTCGAACACCACACCCTGCGCGGCGAGGCGGCTCAGGTTGGGCAACTTGATCGGGGAAGGTCCGTAGAACGGAAGCAGCGGCGCGGCCATTTGATCGGCCATGATGAAAAGAATGTTCTTGCGCTTCATGGGTCTTCGGCATTCCATAGGCGGTGTTTATGCGAATCAGCATGCAGCCCATGGAAAATGGGGTAAAGCCCATGAAAAGCAATGTCTAGGATAAGCACAGCTTATGTATGAAGCCCTCGGTGACCTGTCCCTCGACCTGTTGCGCGCCTTCGAAGCCGCCGCGCGCCACCGCAGCTTTACCTCGGCAGCGATGGAGCTGGGCACCACCCAGCCCGCGATCAGCCAGCAGATCAAGCGCCTGGAAGAACAGCTGGCGATCCGCCTGTTCGATCGCATCTACCGTGGCATCGAGCTGACCGACGCCGGTGCCCTGCTGTTCGAGCATGTGCAAGGCGGCCTGCAAAGCATTAATCACGGCCTCAGCGCGATTACCCAGCAGGACCAGCATGAAGTGCTGCAAGTGGCCACCGACTTCGCCTTCGCCGCCTATTGGCTGATGCCGCGCTTGCATCGCTTCCACCAGGCCAACCCTCAGGTCGACGTGAGCCTGGTGACCAGCGAGCGCAACCACGCGACCCTGCGCAGCGATATCGACGTCGCAGTGCTCTTCGGTGATGGTCGGTTCAAACAGGGCGACAGCCTGTGGCTGTTCAACGAGGAAGTATTCCCGGTCTGCAGCCCGCAGTGGCTCAAGGACCAGGCCGTGCCGCTGACCGTTCAGAATTTGCAGGATTTCCCCTTGCTGCACCTGCGCCAGGAAAACAACAGCCAATGGTTCGACTGGAGTGGTGTGTTTCGCGAGCTGGGCATCAGCACCGCGCCCACCCCGGGGCAACTGCGCTTCGACAACTACACCCTGCTGATCCAGGCGGCGATTGCCGGCCAGGGCGTGGCCATCGGCTGGCGCCACCTGGTGGATAACCTGCTGGAACAGAACTGGCTGTGCCGGCCAATCGGCGACACCGTGATCTCGCGCTTCGGCTATTACGTGGTGCAACCCCAGCGCAAGCGGCGTGGGCAACTGGTCGAGCGTTTTGTCGACTGGCTGGTGGCGGAGCAGGCCAGCAGCGCGCAGTCGCTGACCGGGCTGGCCCTGCCATCGATTGCGGTCTAGGATTTGGCGCACAGTGGATCCGGAGTCCGACATGCAACGTATCAAGGGCTACCACGCCCACATCTACTTTGACGCCAGCACCATCGACCAGGCGCGGGCCTTGTGCGAGGACGGTGCCAGGCTGTTTCCGCTGCGCATGGGCCGCGTGCATGAACGGCCCGTCGGCCCGCACCCGGACTGGAGTTGCCAACTGGCGTTCGACGCCGAATACATCGGCGTGGTGTTGCCGTGGCTGGCGCTCAACCGCAATGGCCTGGTGGTGTTCCTGCACCCCGATACCGGCGATGACCTGAAAGATCACACCGACTACGCGATCTGGATGGGGGCGATGCGCGAATTGGACCTGTCTATTTTCTGACCTGCGCCCTGATGCAGGAGCCGGCCTGTCGGCGATAGCGCCTCAAGAGCGCTATTGCCGCCAGGCCGGTTCCTTTGCACGCGATCTCCCTATATATGGGATGTGTATTTATATATTGAGACTTGCGTACGCCTGGGTTTATATTCGCTGCATCCGCTCAGAACTCAGGTGAAGCGATGCAGGCGCAATTGATCGCGCTCGATTGGGGGACCAGCTCCCTTCGTGCTTACAAACTCGGCCCGGCGGGTGTGGTGCTGGAACAGCGCGCGCTGGCGTCCGGCATCATGCACTTGCCCAGCGAGCCCCGGGATATTGCCGGCGTGCGCTGCAGCGATGGCTTCGAGTTGGCGTTCGATGCGGCGTGCGGCGACTGGCTCGACGCCGAGCCAGGCTTGCCGGTGATCGCCTGCGGCATGGTCGGCAGCGCCCAGGGCTGGAGCGAAGCGGCTTATCGCAATACCCCCGTGGACGTCGCGAGCCTCGGCAAGGCCTTGCACACCGTGCGCAGTCTGCGCGGCGTGGCGGTGCACATCGTGCCGGGAGTGATCGAGCAGGTCGGCTTGCCCAACGTGATGCGCGGCGAAGAAACCCAGGTGCTGGGCGTGCTGCAAAGCCTACCGAGCACCGCTGAAGTCTTGATCGGCCTGCCCGGCAGTCATTCCAAATGGGTCGAGGTGGTCGACGGTTGCATCACTCACTTCGACACCTTCATGACCGGCGAGCTGTTCGCGGTACTGAGCAAGCACAGCATTCTCGGGCGTACGCAAAAGGTCGCCGAGCAGTTTCAGGCCGACGCGTTTGATCGCGGCGTGCAGGTGGCGCTCTCCAGGGACGGCCAGCGTGGCGTGCTGTCGACGCTGTTCAGCGCACGCGCGCTGGGCCTCACTGCCGAACTCGCCCCGGAGCAACAACCCGATTACTTGTCTGGCCTGCTGATCGGCCATGAACTCGCCGGCTTGCCTGGCCACGCCAGACAAACGCCGATCATCCTGGTCGGTGCTGGCGCCCTCTGCGCCCGCTACCAACGCGCCCTCGCCTTGTGCGGTTTCGCCCACGTCAGCCTGGCGCAGGAAGCGACCGAGCGTGGCCTGTGGCAATTGGCCGTGGCGGCCGGGCTCACTCAACCTGCAACGGAGGCCTGACATGCTCAAGCAAGCACTCGCACAAAACGGTTTGATCGCGATTCTGCGCGGGGTACGCCCGGACGAAGCCCAAGCCATCGGCCAAGTGCTGTACCAGGCGGGCTTTCGGGTGATCGAAGTCCCGCTGAACTCGCCCGACCCGTACACCAGCATCCGCACCTTGCGCGACAGCCTGCCCGCCGATTGCCTGATCGGTGCCGGCACGGTGTTGACGCCCGAGCAGGTCGAGCAGGTGCAGGCCGCCGGAGGCCAGGTGATCGTCATGCCCCACAGCGATGCCAAGGTGTTGCGCGCGGCGAAAGCCGCCGGCCTGTACCTGTCGCCCGGCGTGGCCACGCCTACCGAGGCCTTCGCCGCCTTGGCCGAAGGTGCCGACGTGTTGAAGCTGTTCCCGGCCGAGCAAATGTGCCCTTCGGTGATCAAGGCGTGGCTGGCGGTATTGCCGGCAGGCACGTTGCTGCTGCCAGTGGGCGGTATCACCCCGGACAACATGCAGGTGTTCATCGACGCCGGCGCCAAGGGCTTCGGGTTGGGGTCGGGATTGTTCAAACCGGGTATGACAGTGGATCAGGTAGCGAGCCGCGCCCAGGCTTATGTCGCCGCCTGGAAAGCCCTGAGCTGATATCAAGTTCCGCGCCTGCAGGCGCCGCATCTATAAGAGAGATAACAGATGAAAATCACCAAACTGACGACCTTCATCGTCCCGCCGCGCTGGTGCTTCCTCAAGGTCGAGACCGACCAGGGCGTCACCGGCTGGGGTGAACCCGTGGTCGAAGGCCGCGCCCACACCGTGGCTGCTGCGGTCGAGGAACTGTCCGACTACCTGATCGGCAAAGACCCACGCAATATCGAAGACATCTGGACCGTGCTCTATCGCGGTGGCTTCTACCGAGGCGGCGCCGTGCATATGAGCGCCCTCGCCGGCATCGACCAGGCACTGTGGGACATCAAGGGCAAGGCCCTCGGTGTGTCGGTCAGCGACCTGCTTGGTGGCCAGGTGCGTGACAAGATCCGCGTGTATTCGTGGATCGGCGGCGACCGCCCCGCCGACACCGCGCGCGCTGCCAAAGAGGCCGTGGCCCGTGGTTTTACTGCGGTGAAAATGAATGGCACCGAAGAATTGCAGTTCGTCGACAGCTTCGAGAAAGTCGACCTGGCCCTGGCCAACGTCGCGGCCGTGCGCGATGCAGTCGGCCCTAACGTCGGCATCGGCGTCGACTTCCATGGCCGGGTGCACAAGCCCATGGCCAAAGTGCTGATGAAAGAGCTGGACCCGTACAAACTGATGTTTATCGAAGAGCCGGTGCTCAGTGAAAACTATGAAGCCCTCAAGGAGCTGGCACCGTTGACCAGCACGCCCATTGCCTTGGGCGAGCGCCTGTTTTCGCGTTGGGACTTCAAGCGCGTGCTCAGCGAAGGCTACGTCGACATCATTCAGCCGGATGCTTCCCATGCCGGCGGCATCACCGAAACCCGCAAGATCGCCAACATGGCCGAAGCCTACGACGTGGCCCTGGCCCTGCACTGCCCGTTGGGCCCGATTGCCTTGGCGGCCTGCCTGCAACTGGATGCGGTTTGCTACAACGCGTTTATCCAGGAGCAAAGCCTGGGCATTCACTACAACGAGAGCAACGACCTGCTCGACTACGTGCGCGACCCGGGCGTGTTCGACTATGACCAGGGCTTCGTGAAGATCCCCAACGGGCCTGGCCTGGGCATCGAGATCAACGAGGAATACGTGATCGAACGCGCGGCCATCGGCCATCGCTGGCGCAACCCGATCTGGCGGCATGCCGACGGCAGTTTTGCCGAGTGGTGATATTGACCTGAAGGGACCTGTTCGAATGTGGGAGCTGGCCTGCGATAGCGGTCTGCCTGTGCCAGCTGAGTCAGCGGTTGCACCGCCATCGCCGGCAAGCCAGCTCCCACATTGACCGCGTCGACCCGTCCTCAATAAACATAACAAGAGGCAACCCCCATGCACCCTGAATCCTTCACCGGGCAGGCATCTTTAGTCACGCCTACCCGAAAGCGCTTCTTCATCATGGTGCTGCTGTTTATCACCGTGGTGATCAACTACCTCGACCGCAGCAACCTGTCGATTGCCGCCCCGGCACTGACCAGTGAACTGGGGATCGACCCGGTGCACGTCGGGCTGATCTTTTCCGCATTCGGCTGGACCTATGCCGCCATGCAGATCCCTGGCGGCTGGTTGGTCGACCGGGTTCCGCCCCGCATTCTCTACACCGCTGCCCTGCTGCTGTGGTCGATCGCCACCGTAATGCTCGGGTTTGCCGCCAGTTTCATCGCGCTGTTTGTGCTGCGCATGGCCGTCGGCGCCCTGGAGGCGCCGGCCTACCCGATCAACAGCCGTGTGGTCACCACCTGGTTTCCCGAACGCGAGCGCGCCACTGCGATTGGCGTCTATACCTCCGGGCAGTTTGTCGGGCTGGCCTTTCTCACGCCGGTCCTGGCGTGGCTGCAGCACGCGTTCGGCTGGCACATGGTGTTTGTCGCCACCGGTGGCGTCGGCATCCTGTGGGCCGTGATCTGGTACGCGGTGTATCGCGAGCCGAAGGATTTCAAAGGCGCCAACGCCGCTGAAATCGACCTGATCCGCGAAGGTGGCGGGCTGGTCGACATGCAGGCGCAAGCCACAAAGGCGCCGTTCAGTTGGGTCGACCTGGGTATCGTGCTGAGCAAGCGCAAGCTCTGGGGCATCTACCTCGGGCAGTTCTGCCTGAACTCGACGCTGTGGTTCTTCCTGACGTGGTTCCCGACGTACTTGGTGAAATATCGCGGCATGGACTTCATAAAGTCCGGCCTGCTGGCGTCGCTGCCGTTTCTGGCGGCGTTTGTTGGGGTGCTCTGCTCGGGGATATTTTCCGACTGGCTGATTCGTCGTGGGGCGTCGGTGGGTTTCGCACGCAAATTGCCGATCATCGGTGGATTGCTGATTTCCACGGCGATCATCGGCGCCAACTACGTGGACTCGACGGCATGGGTGATTGCGTTCCTGGCGCTGGCGTTTTTCGGCAATGGCCTGGCGTCGATCACCTGGTCGCTGGTCTCGACCCTGGCGCCTGCGCGTCTGCTCGGGCTGACGGGAGGGGTGTTCAATTTCATCGGCAACCTGTCGGCGATTGCCACGCCGATCGTGATTGGCTTTTTGGCCAGCGGCGATTCGTTTGCGCCGGCGATCACCTATATCGCGGTGCTGGCGTTGCTCGGTGCGCTTTCCTACGTGCTGTTGGTGGGTAAGGTCGAGCGAATTGAACTGAATGAATAGCCTGTGGCGGATGGGCGTTTGTCGCTGATGGGGGCTTCTCTACCAGGTGAGCCTTTGTAGCAGACAGGCTCCCTGTGGCAAGCCCGCACCCTGTGGCAAGCCCGCTCACCACAGGATGCGGGTTTGCCACAGGATGCGGGCTTGTCACAGGGAGTCTTCTTGCACAGGATGCGGGCTTGTCACAGGGAGTCTTCTTGTCACAGGAAGCAGGCTTGCCACAGACAGACAGCCTGCTTGCCTTGCAAGCTCACCCTGTCCCTCGGTTTCAGTTGAGGACGCCGTCAAGGATCTCGTAGACGATGCCGGTACCCACCGCAATCAACACCACGTCCGGGCCGGAGCGGCGCCATTCGTAGCCTGGATACACCGGCAGGCGCGCCAGCGCTCGGTTGTCCAGGCGTTCGCCGTAGTAGCCACGGGGCAGTGGTTGGCCGCGTACCAGGCGCACATTCGGCGGCGGTGGGGCGCCGCGCGCGAACTGACCATGGTTGTCGTGGATGATCTGCCGCACCGGGCCAAAGTCCTGGGGCGGGCCGCCGCGACGGTTGTCCTGTGGGCCGCGGTGGTCGTCGCCATGTTGCTCGTGCTGGCCTTGCGGGCCGCCACGGTCTGGGCCGCCTTGGTCGTAAGGCGCGGCTTGCGCCAGGGCACTTGCGCCGAGCATCAGCACGCCGAGACCAGCTATCAAGCGTTTAGGCATTTTCATGGGGTGTTTCCTCAGTACTGCACGAACAAAAAAGGGACCTCGAACGAGGTTCGAAATCCCTTGGTCTTGTCAGTTTAGGTACTGAATCGACGGTATGATTCCTCTGTATCAGGAACTTTACCTACCGCTTACGAGCCGCTTACTTACGGGCGTTGCGGACACCTTCCGACAGTTCCGCGCAGAGGCCCAACACGCCATCAATCGCTTGCTGATCAGTTTTGGCATTCGCAATGTGATCGATCAAGGCCGACCCCACCACGACACCGTCTGCCAGGCGCGCGATGGCGGCCGCTTGTTCCGGCGTGCGGATACCAAAACCGATGCTGATCGGCAGGTCGGTATGCCGGCGCAGGCGGGTTACGGCTTCCTCGACATGCTCCAGGGTCGCCGCGCCGGCGCCGGTCACACCGGCCACCGACACGTAGTACACAAACCCGGAGCTGCCGTTGAGCACGGTAGGCAGGCGCACATCATCGGTGGTCGGCGTGGTCAGGCGGATAAAGTCGATACCAGCAGCCTGGGCCGGGTCGCACAGCTCGCCGTTATGCTCGGGCGGCATGTCGACCACGATCAGGCCGTCTACACCGGCTTGCTTGGCATCGGCGATGAACTGCGGCACACCATATTTGTGGATCGGGTTGAAGTAACCCATCAGCACCAGCGGCGTCTCGGTGTTGTCCTTGCGGAACTCACGGACCATCTGCAGGGTTTTCGCCAGGTTCTGCTTGGCGGTCAGTGCGCGGATGTTGGCCAGTTGGATGGCTGGGCCGTCCGCCATCGGATCGGTGAAGGGCATGCCCAACTCGATCACATCGGCGCCGGCTGCCGGCAAGCCCTTGAGGATCGCCAGCGAGGTGTCATAACCCGGGTCGCCGGCGGTAACGAAGGTCACCAGGGCCGCGCGGTTTTGTTCTTTCAGTTGCGCAAAACGTGTTTGCAGGCGGCTCATTTAGTGTTTCTCCTGCTGAGATGGCTCTTGTGAAGCCTGTTCCATGTGGTGCATCACGGTTTGCATGTCTTTGTCGCCACGGCCGGACAGGTTCACCACCATCAGGTGATCCTTGGGCAAGGTCGGGGCGCGCTTGAACACTTCAGCCAGGGCGTGGGCGCTTTCCAGTGCAGGAATAATCCCTTCCAGGCGGCAGCATTTGTGGAACGCGTCGAGGGCTTCGTCGTCGGTCACCGAGGTGTACTGGACACGGCCGATGTCATGCAACCAGGCGTGTTCCGGGCCGATGCCGGGGTAGTCCAGGCCAGCGGAAATCGAGTGGGCGTCGATGATCTGGCCGTCGTCGTCCTGCAGCAGGAAGGTGCGGTTGCCGTGCAGGACGCCGGGTACGCCGCCGTTGAGGCTGGCGGCGTGCTTGCCGGTCTCGATGCCGTGGCCGGCGGCTTCAACGCCGATGATCTCGACGCTGGTGTCATCCAGGAACGGGTGGAACAGGCCCATGGCGTTGGAACCACCGCCGATGCACGCGACCAGGCTGTCCGGCAGGCGGCCTTCCTGGGCTTGCAGCTGGGTGCGGGTTTCCTTGCCGATAACGGCCTGGAAGTCGCGCACCATCGCGGGGTACGGGTGCGGGCCGGCCACGGTGCCGATCAGGTAGAAGGTACTGTCGACGTTGGTGACCCAGTCGCGCAGGGCTTCGTTCATCGCGTCCTTCAGGGTGCCGGTGCCGGCGACGACTGGAATCACTTCAGCGCCCAGCAGCTTCATGCGGAACACGTTGGCCTGCTGGCGTTCGATGTCGGTGGTGCCCATGTAGATCACGCACTGCAGGCCAAACCGTGCGGCAACGGTGGCAGTGGCCACGCCGTGCATGCCCGCGCCGGTTTCAGCGATGATGCGTTTCTTGCCCATGCGCCGCGCCAGCAGGATCTGGCCGATGCAGTTGTTGATCTTGTGCGCGCCGGTGTGGTTCAGCTCCTCGCGCTTGAGGTAGATCTTGGCGCCGCCGCAGAACTCGGTCAGGCGCTCGGCGAAGTACAGTGGGCTTGGGCGGCCGACGTAGTCGCGCTGGAAGTAGGCCAATTCCTCGTTGAACGCCGGATCGATCTTGGCCGCTTCGTATTCGCGGGCCAGGTCGAGGATCAACGGCATCAGGGTTTCGGCGACGTAGCGGCCGCCGAACGCGCCAAACAGGCCGTTGGCATCAGGGCCGTTGCGCAGATCGGTCTGGGACTGAGTCATGGGACGCTCCAGGTAGGAATTTGGGTAACCAGCAATGACGGCCACTTTACCCCTCACATCCCGCACTGAAAACCGATAAGATCGCCGTAACCTGTCAGGAAAACTCACAGATGAGCCGAGACCTTCCGCCCCTGAATGCCTTGCGTGCGTTCGAAGCCACTGCCCGCCTCAACAGTGTCAGCCAGGCGGCCGAGCAATTGCATGTGACCCATGGTGCCGTCAGCCGCCAGTTGAAGGTGCTGGAAGAGCACTTGGGTGTCAGCCTGTTCGCCAAGGATGGACGCGGCCTTAAACTCACAGATGCCGGCGCCCGGCTGCGTGATGCCAGCGCTGAAGCGTTCGAGCGTCTGAGAGATGTCTGCGCCGAACTCACCCAGGCCAGCGCCGACGCACCCTTCGTGCTGGGCTGCTCGGGCAGTTTGCTGGCGCGCTGGTTGATTCCGCGCCTGGGTCGTTTGAATGCCGACTTGCCGGACTTGCGCCTGCACCTGTCGGCGGGTGACGGCGACCTCGACCCCAGGCGCCCCGGCCTGGACGCTTTGCTGGTGTTTGCCGAGCCGCCATGGCCGGCGGATATGCAGGTGTATGAACTGGCCAGCGAGCGTATCGGCCCGGTGATGAGCCCGCGTTTTGCCGGTTACGAGCGCTTGCGCCAGGCGCCGCCGCAAGCGCTTTGCGCAGAAGCCTTATTGCACACCACTTCCCGCCCGCAGGCCTGGCCCAGTTGGGCGCAGCAACACGGCATCGCGCCCGGCACGTTGAAACACGGCCAGGGGTTCGAGCATTTGTATTATTTGCTGGAGGCGGCGGTGGCAGGTCTGGGGGTGGCGATTGCGCCGGAACCGCTGGTGGCAGAGGATCTGCGCGCGGGTCGCCTGGTGGCGCCGTGGGGTTTCAGTGAAACCCCGGCGCACCTGGCGTTGTGGCTACCCAAGCGCGCCGCAGATGGGCGCGCCGGGCAACTGGCGCAGTGGCTCAAGGCTGAGCTGGCGCACCAGGATGTTTAGTCGCCGCGTTTGCACAGCAGGTAAGCCGCCAGCAGGCCCAGTGCGCCAACGGCGACGCCGGCGGTAGTCCATGGGTGCTCTTGTGCGTAGTCCCGGGTCGCAACACCGGTTTCGCGGAGTTTGACTTTGCTTTCTTCGTACGCGTCGCTGATCAGGTGGCGGGAGTGCTTGAGGGCATTCTCGGCATTGCTTTTCAGGGCCTTCAGCGTTTTGCGCGACTCATCGGACGCATCGTCCTTGAGGCTCTCAAGCGACTTGAGCAGGCTCGAAATCTCGGCTTCCATGCTTTCCAGCGACGCTTTGCGTAAAGAAGTGTTGGCCATGTGGACTCTCCTGAAATGATTGAGTGGCAGGTGTAGATACCGACTGCGCCCGTTTCAGAAAGTGCAGTAAATCTGAACTTTCACGTAGGAACGGTCGCCAGAAGCAGTACGAACATTGACTGCTACGCTCACTAGAGACCTCAGGAGAAACGCTATGTCTGATCATCACACGTACAAGAAAGTCGAACTGGTTGGCTCGTCGGCGACCAGCATTGAAGATGCGATCAACAACGCCCTGGCTGAAGCCAACAAGAGCATCAAGCACTTGGAATGGTTCGAGGTGACCGAAACCCGTGGCCACATCAAGGATGGCAAGGCCGCGCACTTCCAGGTCACCCTCAAAGTCGGGTTCCGAATTGCCAGTAGTTGATCACGTCGGTTGAACTTGCCGACTGGCCGATTGCCATAACCTGCGCTACAACCAATGGGTGCCGAGGCGAAAGCGTCGGCACGCTCTTTTCGATCAGCGCAAGGAAAGTAACGGATGAAGAAGTTCCTGTTTGCGGTAGGTTTGTTGAGCATTGCGGGCACTGCCCTGGCGGCGGGCAAGCCTTGTGAAGAGCTGAAAAGCGAAATTGCAGCGAAAATCGACGCCAAGGGCGCTTCGGGTTATTCGCTGGAAGTCGTGGACAAGGGCGCAGCGCCGAGCGATCACACAGTGGTCGGCAGCTGCGAAGCCGGTACCAAGGAAATCGCCTACAAGCGCGGGTGATCCCGTGCTTCAAATATAAAACCGACGCACTTGTGGCGAGGGAGCTTGCTCCCGCTGGAGTGCGCAGCACTGCCTTTTTCGGCGGCGCTACGCAGCCCAGTGGGAGCAAGCTCCCTGGCCACAGGTGCGTCGGTTTTTTTCGCCTGAAGTTTTAGTCCTTCATCAACTGTGCCAGCAGCTCGTAGGAATGAATCCGGTCGGCATGCTCGTACAGGTCGCAGGTAAAGATCAGCTCGTCAGCGCCGGTCTGTTCGACCAGGACCTCCAGTTTGGCGCGGATCTTCGCCGGGCTGCCGACCATGGCCAGGCCCAGGAAGCTGCCTACCGCATCTTTTTCATGCGGTAGCCACAGACCGTCCATGGTTTTCACCGGCGGGCGCTGCACCAGGCTTTGCCCGCGCATCAGCGCGAGGATGCGCTGGTATACGGAGGTGGCCAGGTAGTCCGCCTGCTCATCGGTGTCCGCCGCGACCAGTGGAATGCCGAGCATCACGTAGGGTTTGTCGAGCACGGCTGATGGCTTGAAGTGATTGCGGTACACACGAATCGCTTCATGCATCAGGCGCGGTGCGAAATGGGAGGCGAAGGCGTAGGGCAAACCGCGCTCCCCCGCCAGCTGGGCGCTGAACAGACTGGAACCCAACAGCCACACCGGCACATTGGTACCGGTGCCCGGTACAGCGATCACCCGTTGGTCGGGCGTGCGTGGGCCCAGGTAGGCCATCAGCTCGGCGACATCTTCGGGGAAGTCATCCGCGCTGCCCGAGCGCTCACGGCGCAGGGCGCGCGCAGTCATTTGGTCGGAACCGGGCGCGCGGCCCAGGCCCAGGTCAATACGGCCCGGGTAGAGACTTTCCAGGGTGCCGAACTGCTCGGCGATCACCAGCGGTGCATGGTTGGGCAGCATGACGCCGCCGGAGCCGACGCGAATTGTCGAGGTGCCGCCAGCCAGATAGCCCAGCAAGACCGAAGTGGCCGAGCTGGCGATACCGTCCATATTGTGGTGTTCCGCCACCCAGAAACGGTTGTAGCCGAACTTTTCCACGTGCTGGGCCAGGTCCAGGGAATTGCGTAACGACTGCGCCGGACTGCCGTTGGCCCGCACGGGCACGAGGTCGAGGGTCGAGAACTTTACGTCGGACAGCGATTTCATAAGCCTGCTTCTCCAATGGGGGCGCAGGCTTCATAGACGAACCAAAACCTGCCGCTTCATGTGCATGTCCTATGCAATGAGGGCATATACCCGAGATTCAATAGCTAGCCCGAAATTTCCTACTTAATCGCTAGGTTTCTCTTACAAGTGAACTTTGCCAAAGCTTCTATCCTCAGAACCTTACTGACGCAAAACCACCGTTCGAGGAGAAAGCTATGAGTATTGTTAAAAAGGCATCCGCGCATTGGGAAGGTGATCTGAAGACTGGCCTGGGTTCCATTTCCACCGAAACCGGCGTGCTGCGCGAAGCCCCCTACGGCTTCAAGGCGCGTTTCGAAGGCGGCAAGGGCACCAACCCTGAAGAACTGATCGGTGCGGCGCACGCCGGCTGTTTCTCGATGGCGTTTTCGATGATTCTCGGTGATGCCGGCCTCAAGGCTGACAGCATCGACACCCAGGCTGAAGTGACCCTGGACCAGGTCGATGGCGGCTTTGCGATCACTGGTGTGCATTTGATCCTCAAGGCCAAGATTCCAGGCGCGAGCCAGGCGCAGTTCGATGAACTGAGCAAGAAAGCCAAGGAAGGGTGCCCGGTATCGAAAGTGCTGAATGCGAAAATCAGCCTGGATGCCACCCTCGTAAACTGACACCGCTACCTGTAGGTCGCCGGCAAGCCGGCGCCTGCAGTTGTTTCTAGGCGGCGCCAAAACATCTGCGTTAAATCAGAACTCGTGTTTCACCGATGTGGTCCTATAGCCTATGCAGCCTTAGACGCACACCCGTGCGCAATGCATTCAGGGAGCTTCACACATGAAACGTTTTGCCTTGGCGATCATCTGCGGTGTTTTGGCCACTTCGGCCGTGGCCGCGCCAAAAGACTGCGAAGAGCTCAGGAAAGAGATTGAGGTCAAGATCCAGGCGAACGCCGTTCCGTCCTACACCCTGGAAATTGTCAGCAAGGAAGAAGCCGACAAGCACGACTCCGCCATGGTCGTCGGCAGCTGTGAGAACGGCACCAAAGCCATCGTCTACCAGAAGAACAACGACTGATCAGAGGCAGTTGACGCTGCGCTCTTCGGCCAGCAATTGGCGGGCGGCGTTGTACAGGCGGATATTCGGCGTGTAGGCCAATGAGCGCCCTTCCAGGCTATAACGTTGGCCGGCTTCGAAATGGTCGTACTGCAAGGTAATGAAGCACGTCCGATCCGTCGTTTGTCCAAACCCGCTGAAACTGCCGCCGGTCGGCACTTCGAAATCAAAGCGCACCATCAACTCATGACTGCCGGGCGGGACCTGGAAGTAGCGCCCGTCGGGGAGGTTTTTACCGTCCAGGCGCTGGGCCATCACCAGTTTGGCACCCGGTGTCGGGGTGGCGAAATCGATCCAGGCCTGGTGCGGGTCAACCGGCGGGATCGGGGTGTAAGCACACGCACTCAGGAACAGCGCGGTGACGGGGAGCAAGAGCTGACGCATGGCAGGCACTCATCGCAGGGAAAGAATTGAGCCTGGCGCGCACGGCAACAGACTCGCTATGAGTATAAACACGTCACGTCATGGAAAAATTCCGTATAGGCAGGATAGTCTGGCGAGCAAATCAGCCAGGAGTGGTCGGGGCATGGTCAGGCGTTTTCTTGCAGGGGCGGTGGTTGTGGTGCTCAGCGGCTGTTCCAGCCTCAGTTATTACAGCCAGTTGGCCAGCGGACAATGGCAATTGTTGCGTGCCCGCGAGCCGGTGGCCGAGGTCATCGCCGACCCGTCCCGCCCACAGTCACTGCGTGAGCACCTGGTGCAATCGCAAAAAGCGCGGACATTCGCCAGCGAGCACCTGCACCTTCCTGACAATCAGAGTTACCGTCTGTACGCCGATATTGGCCGGCCTTACGTAGTCTGGAATGTCTTTGCCACGCAGGAATTTTCCCTGTCGCCTGAAACACACTGTTTCCCCATTGCCGGTTGCGTGGCCTATCGCGGCTACTACAACCAAGGCGCGGCGCGCGGAGAGGCGGCGCTGTTGAAGCAACAGGGCCTGGATGTCTCGATCGGTGGCGTCGAGGCCTATTCCACCCTGGGCTGGTTCAACGACCCGATCATGAATTCGATGATGAACTGGGGTGACGAGCGCCTGGCCACGCTGATCTTCCACGAGTTGGCGCACCAGCGTTTCTATGTGAAGGACGACACCGAGTTCAACGAGTCATTCGCCAATTTCGTCGAACAGGAAGGCACCCGCCAATGGCGCGCGGCACGGGGCCTGGCGCCCCTCAGCGACTCCGCGGTGGCGCAGCGTGACCAATTCACCCGGCTGATCCTCGAGACCCGTCAACGCCTGGAAAGACTCTATGCGCAGCCCCTGTTTGGCGAGGTGATGCGTCAGGCCAAGGCGGCGGAATTCGAGCGTTTGCGCAGTGATTATCGGCAACTGCGTGATAGCCAGTGGGGCGGCGACAAGCGTTATGACGTGTGGATCAACCAGCCGATGAACAATGCGCGGTTGCTGCCGTTTGGGCTGTATGACCAATGGGTGCCGGCGTTTGCGGCGTTGTTTGCGCAGCAGGGCGGGGATTGGCTGAAGTTTTATGCGGCGGTGGAGCAACTGGGGCGGTTGCCGCAGGCGAAGCGCAAGGCGGCGCTGAGGCAGTTGGAGGGTACGGGGCCATCAGGGCCTCTCGCAGGCAAGCCAGCTCCCACAGGGGGATCCGGGTATGACTCGGGGCCTCGGGTGTAAGACGATCAAATGTGGGAGCTGGCTTGCCTGCGAAGGCGGTAGGTCAGGCATGCACGGCATCAACTGACAGCCCGCCTTCGCGAGCAAGCCCGCTCCCACAGGGGGATCCGGGTATGACTCGGGGCCTCGGGTGTAAGAAGATCAAATGTGGGAGCTGGCCTGCCTGCGAAGGCGGTGGGTCAGCACCGAATGCATCAACTGACAGCCCGCCTTCGCGAGCAAGCCCGCTCCCACAGGGGGAGCCGGGTATGACTCGGGGCCTCGGGTGTAAGAAGATCAAATGTGGGAGCTGGCTTGCCTGCGAAGGCGGTGGGTCAGCACCGAATGCATCAACTGACAGCCCGCCTTCGCGAGCAAGCCCGCTCCCACAGGGGGATCCGGGTATGACTCGGGGCCTCGGGTGTATGGAGATCCAATGTGGGAGCTGGCTTGCCTGCGAAGGCGGTCTCAAGCGCGCGGCAAAAATGCCTGGTGCATCTCGGCCAGCGTTTCGAAATGCCAGGTCGGCGCCTCGGCATTCAACTCTGCAAAACTGCCAAATCCATAGCCGACCGCCGCCGAATCCAGGCCATTGCTGCGGGCGCCGATCAGGTCATGCTTGCGGTCGCCAATCATCAGGGTGGTCGAAGGATCAAGGCCTTCCTCGCTGATCAAGTGCGCAATCAGCTCAACCTTGTTGGTCCGCGTCCCATCCAGCTCGCTGCCGTAGATCACCTTGAAGTGCTTGGCGAAGTCGAAATGCCGAGCGATCTCGCGGGCAAACACCCAAGGCTTGGAGGTTGCTACATAGAGCTGGCGACCCTGGTTGCCCAAGTCTTCCAGCAGTGGCATTACGCCGTCGAACACGCGGTTTTCATACAGGCCGGTGACCTTGAAGCGCTCACGGTAGAAATTCACCGCCTCCCAGGCCTTGGCCTCGTCGAAGCCGTAAAACTGCATGAACGCCTGCAACAGCGGCGGGCCGATGAAGTGTTCAAGCTTGGTCAGGTCCGGCTCATCGATCCCCAGCTTGCCGAGGGCGTACTGGATCGAACGGGTGATGCCCTCGCGCGGATCGGTGAGGGTGCCATCCAGGTCGAACAGGACGGTTGAGTAGTTGAGGGTCATTGATCGAATCCTTCCGCCAGGTGCAGGTCTTTGAGCTTCACGTAGTTCGCGGCGCTGTAGGTGAAAAAGGCACGCTCCTTGTCAGTCAGCGCGCGGATTTGTTTAACCGGGCTACCCACGTACAAAAAGCCGCTGTCGAGTTTCTTGCCAGGCGGCACCAGGCTGCCGGCGCCGATGATCACGTCGTCCTCCACCACGGCGCCGTCCATCACGATGCTGCCCATGCCGATCAACACCCGGTTGCCGACGCTGCAACCATGCAGCATGACTTTGTGGGCGACGGTCACGTCATCGCCGATCAGCAGCGGGAAGCCGTCAGGATTGAAGGGCCCGGCGTGGGTAATGTGCAGCACGCAGCCATCCTGCACGCTGGTGCGCGCGCCGATACGGATGCGGTGCATGTCGCCGCGAATCACGGTCAGCGGCCAGACCGAGCTGTCGGTGCCGATTTCGACATCGCCGATCACCACCGCCGAAATATCGACAAAAGCCCCGGCGCCCAGGGTTGGCGTGTGGTTCTGATAGGTGCGAAGGGTCACGATAGCCTCTCTCTTATGTGCTGATAGCTGCGGTGGGCGTTGATTGTAATTAAGATGGCCCCATCTTTGTTCTTACATGTTTCTTCAGCCAAGGTGCCAACCGTGAGCGCGAACAACCCTCTTCTGCAGTCCTACGACCTGCCGCCGTTCTCGGCGATCCGTGCCGAGCACGTGCAGCCGGCCATCGAACAGATCCTCGCCGACAACCGTGTCGCCATCGAAGGCATCCTGCAAAGCCAGGGTAAAAATCCGACATGGGCAGGCCTGGTGCTGGCCATGGACGAACTGAACGACCGCCTGGGCGCCGCCTGGAGCCCGGTCAGTCACCTCAACGCCGTGTGCAACAGCGCCGAGCTGCGCGAAGCCTACGAGGCTTGCCTGCCGGCGTTGAGCGCCTATTCCACCGAGATGGGCCAGAACCGCGAACTGTTCCAGGCCTTCGAAGCCTTGGCCAACAGCCCGGAGGCTGCCGGTTTCGACGTGGCGCAAAAAACCATCCTGGAACATTCCCTGCGCGACTTCCGCCTGTCGGGTATCGATCTGCCGCCTGAGCAGCAAAAGCGCTACGCCGAAGTGCAGAGCAAGCTGTCCGAGTTGGGCAGCAAGTTTTCCAACCAGCTGCTGGACGCCACCCAGGCCTGGACCAAACACGTTACCGATGAAGCCACCCTCGCCGGCCTGACCGATTCGGCCAAGGCGCAGATGGCTGCCGCCGCCCAGGCCAAAGGCCTGGATGGCTGGCTGATCACCCTGGAGTTCCCGAGCTACTACGCGGTGATGACCTACGCCCAGGAGCGCGCCCTGCGTGAAGAAGTCTACGCGGCGTACTGCACCCGTGCGTCGGACCAAGGCCCGAACGCCGGTCAGAACGATAACGGCCCGGTGATGGAACAGATCCTCGACCTGCGTCAGGAACTGGCGAAGCTGCTCGGCTACGCCTCGTTCTCCGAGCTGAGCCTGGCGACCAAAATGGCTGAGTCCAGCGACCAGGTGTTGACCTTCCTGCGTGACCTGGCCAAGCGCAGCAAGCCGTTTGCCGCCCAGGATCTGCAGCAGCTTCGGGCCTACGCCGCCGAACAAGGCTGCGCCGACCTGCAAAGCTGGGACAGCGGTTTCTACGGCGAAAAACTTCGCGAGCAGCGCTACAGCGTGTCGCAAGAAGCCCTGCGCGCCTATTTCCCGATCGACAAAGTGCTCGGCGGCCTGTTTGCTATCGTGCAGCGCCTGTACGGCATCGAGATTGCCGAGCAAAAAGGCTTCGACACCTGGCACCCGGATGTCCGCCTGTTTGAAATCAAGGAAAACGGCCAGCATGTCGGCCGCTTCTTCTTCGACCTGTACGCCCGCGCCAACAAGCGTGGCGGTGCTTGGATGGACGGCGCGCGCGATCGTCGTCGCACCCTTGACGGCGTGCTGCAAAGCCCGGTCGCCAACCTGGTGTGCAATTTCACCCCGGCCGACAGCGGCAAGCCTGCCCTGTTGACCCACGATGAAGTGACCACCCTGTTCCACGAATTCGGCCACGGCCTGCACCACCTGCTGACCCGCGTCGAACATGCCGGCGTGTCCGGTATCAACGGCGTGGCTTGGGATGCGGTGGAATTGCCGAGCCAATTCATGGAGAACTGGTGCTGGGAGCCGGAAGGCCTCGCACTGATCTCCGGCCACTATGAAACCGGCGAGCCGCTGCCCCAGGACCTGCTGGAAAAAATGCTCGCGGCAAAAAACTTCCAGTCCGGCCTGATGATGGTGCGCCAGCTGGAGTTCTCGCTATTCGACTTCGAATTGCATGCCACTCACGGCGACGGCCGCAGCGTGGCGCAAGTGCTTGAAGGCGTGCGTGACGAGGTGTCGGTGATGCGTCCGCCCGCCTACAACCGCTTCCCGAACAGCTTTGCGCACATCTTCGCCGGCGGTTATGCGGCGGGTTACTACAGCTATAAATGGGCCGAAGTGCTGTCGGCGGATGCCTTCTCCAAGTTCGAGGAAGACGGCGTGCTCAATGCCGAGACCGGCCGCGCATTCCGCGAGGCGATCCTCGCCCGTGGCGGCTCGCAGGCACCGATGGTGCTGTTCGTCGACTTCCGCGGACGGGCGCCGTCGATTGACGCACTCTTGCGCCACAGCGGCCTGAGTGAGGACGCGGCAGCATGAGTGAAGGGCCTGTGATTACCAAAAAGCAATTTATCGCCGGGGCGGTCTGCCCGGCGTGCAGCGAGCCGGACAAGCTCAAGATGTGGACCGAAGACAACGTGCCGCACCGCGAGTGTGTGGCCTGCGGGTATACCGATACGCTGAATGACCAGGGGTTGTCGGTGCCCAAGGAGTTGGGTACGCGGGTCAACACCTCGGCGTTGAAAGCGCCGGACCCAAAAGTGCAGGCGGTGCAGTTCTTTCCCAATCCCAAGCTGAAAAAAGACTGAAGCCTGCTTCCTGGAGGCGCTGGCTAGCCTGCGATAGCCCCGACGCGGTGTGACTGAAACACCGCGTACTTGCTTCGCAGGCAGGCTCCTACAGTTGCTCTTCAGTCTTGTTCGTTGTCGAAATCCAATCCTTCATCGAGCACAGTGCAAACGCACTGGTGCTGCAATCACCATTCGCCAAGGCCATGCGCAACTTGTCGACATCCGCCTGGATCATGTAGCGAACACCGTCCTTGAAGCCACTGCTGCCGCCGAAACCCCCCAAGGTCATCTCGTTCAGCGCGTCTTCCTTGCTCCATCCCTGGATCACCACGCGATACATCGCCGCCATCAGGCCGGTGCGGTCTGAGCCATGCTTGCAATGCATCAGCACCGGGCCGTTGGCCTCGGCAGCCTGAATGGCCCTCAGCGCAGTGAGAACGTCGGCGTCATCGACATGGTTGGTGCGGTAGGTCAGTTGCACCTGCTTGATATCAGCGTTCTTCAGCCAGGCCGAATCGGATTCCGGCAGAAAGTTGATCACCGTACCGATCTTAAGGTTTTTCAAGACCGGTAGCGCATTGCTGTCCGGCAGCGCGCTGCGATAGAGCGTGGGCGTCATCTGGTGCAGGTTGAATTGATTGCCCACGGGTTGGGCCCACTCCGGGGAGCGCAGCGACGTGGTCTCGTCGGCTTGGGCTTGGGCGATGGCGAGCAGCGCCATACAGGCCAGGCCGAGCGCCGGCAGCAATCGAATCTTGAACATGGTGAGTGACCGAGCAGGGCGTTGATTGATGAGCCCTAGCGTCGCTTGCCGGCGGTCAACGGCGCGTGAGGGGCTCGTCAAAGAATCGTGATTGAAGCGCCGGATCGGCTGTTTTTCTCGCTGAATCGATTCTTCAAATCCTTAGCCTGCTATCATTTGTAACTATTGATTGCCAATATGTTCTATCCCTTTGGATCCCATTTCCTGGCAAGCCTTCACGCTGCTCCCAGAAGCGGCTGATAAAACCCGTGACCACATGATGAGGTGCACCCATGTCTGATCAAGATCAAGACAACCCCCGGCGTGACTTTCTGCGCAAATCCTTGACCTTGATCCCGGTGGTCACGGTTGCCAGTACCGGCCTTGGCGGTTCGATGCTGATGGCCACGCCCGAGCCTGCCCAGGCTGCGCCGGCCAAGCCTGCGGCCAGCGACAAGGCCTATGAACCGAGCTATTTCAGCGCCGAAGAGTGGGCGTTTCTCAACGCCGCCGTCGCCCGCCTGATCCCTGCCGACGCCCAAGGGCCCGGTGCGCTGGAAGCCGGCGCGCCGGAGTACATCGACCGCCAGATGAACACGCCCTACGCCAGCGGCGCACTGTGGTTCATGCAAGGTCCATTCAATGCCGATGCCGCGCCCGAGATGGGCTGGCAGAGCAAGTTGGTGCCCAAGGAGATTTATCGCCTGGGCATTGCTGCCACGGATGCCTGGTCGAAGGCGTTCAACGGTAAGGCTTTTGCTGCACAAGACAGCGCTACCCAGGACGATATGTTGCGGCGCCTGGAAGCCGGTGGCAGTGAAGTCAGCGCGCATTTCGACACAGTGCCGCCGAAGATGTTTTTCAATTTGCTGCTGCAAAACACCAAGGAAGGGTTCTTCTGCGACCCGATTCACGGCGGCAACAAAGGCATGGTCGGCTGGACCATGATCGGCTTCCCCGGCGCCCGCGCCGATTTCATGGATTGGGTGGAACGCAACGAGCAGTACCCCTTCCCGGCTGTTTCCATCCGCGGCGAGAGGGCATAAACGTGGCGACCATCATGAAGAAAGTGGATGCAGTGATCGTGGGTTTCGGCTGGACCGGCGCGATCATGGCCAAGGAGCTGACGGAAGCCGGCCTCAACGTGGTAGCGCTGGAGCGCGGCCCGATGCAGGACACGTACCCGGACGGCAACTATCCGCAGGTCATCGACGAATTGACCTACAGCGTGCGTAAAAAACTCTTCCAGGACATCTCCAAGGAGACCGTGACCATTCGCCATAGCGTGAATGATGTCGCCCTGCCCAACCGCCAATTGGGCGCGTTCTTGCCCGGCAACGGCGTGGGCGGCGCGGGCCTGCACTGGTCGGGGGTGCACTTTCGCGTCGACCCGATCGAGTTGCGCATGCGCAGTCACTATGAAGAGCGCTACGGCAAGAACTTCATTCCCAAGGACATGACCATCCAGGACTTCGGCGTCAGTTACGAAGAGCTGGAGCCGTTTTTCGACTATGCGGAGAAAGTCTTCGGCACCTCCGGCCAGGCCTGGACCGTGAAAGGTCAGCTCGTAGGCGAAGGCCGTGGCGGCAACCCGTATGCGCCGGATCGCTCCAACCCGTTCCCGTTGGAAGCGCAGAAAAACACCGTCTCCGCACAGCTGTTTCAGAAAGCGGCGGCCGAAGTCGGCTACAAACCCTACAACCTGCCGTCGGCCAATACCTCGGGGCCGTACACCAACCCCTACGGCGCGCAGATGGGCCCGTGCAACTTCTGCGGTTTCTGCAGCGGCTATGTCTGCTACATGTATTCCAAGGCCTCGCCGAACGTGAACATCCTGCCGGCGCTGCGCCAGGTGCCGAACTTTGAGCTGCGGCCCAATTCCCACGTGCTCAAGGTCAATCTCGACAGCACCAAGAGCAAGGCCACGGGCGTGACCTACATCGACGGCCAGGGTCGCGAATGCGAGCAACCGGCGGACCTGGTGATCATCGGCTCCTTCCAGTTCAACAATGTGCGCCTCATGTTGCTTTCGGGTATCGGCAAGCCTTACGACCCGATTACCAACGAGGGCGTGGTGGGCAGGAACTTTGCCTACCAGAACATGGGCACGATCAAGGCGTTCTTCGACAAGGACACCCACACCAACAACTTCATCGGCGCGGGCGGCAATGGCGTGGCCATCGATGACTTCAACGCCGATAACTTCGACCACGGGCCCCACGGATTTGTGGGCGGCTCGCCGATGTGGGTCAACCAGGCTGGCAGCCGGCCGATTGCCGGTACGTCCAACCCGCCGGGCACCCCGGCCTGGGGCAGTGCCTGGAAACGCGCTACCGCCGATTACTACACCCATCAGGTGTCGATGGACTCCCACGGCGCGCATCAATCCTACCGGGGCAACTACCTGGATCTGGACCCGGTGTATCGCGATGCCTACGGCTTGCCATTGCTGCGGATGACGTTCGACTGGCAGGAAAACGACATCAAGATGAACCGCTTCATGATGGAAAAGATGGGCAAGGTCGCTCAGGCAATGAACCCCAAGGCGATTGCCATGCTCGGCAAAAAGGTCGGTGAGCACTTCAACACCGCCTCTTACCAGACCACCCACCTCAATGGTGGCGCGATCATGGGCACCGATCCGAAAACCAGTGCGTTGAACCGCTACCTGCAATCCTGGGATGTACACAACGTGTTTGTCCCGGGCGCGTCCGCCTTCCCACAAGGGTTGGGCTACAACCCTACCGGCCTGGTCGCTGCCCTGACCTATTGGTCGGCGCGGGCGATCCGCGAGCAGTACCTGAAAAACCCCGGCCCACTGGTTCAGGCATAAGGAGCGATGACCATGAAAGCACTCGTTATCGCCTCCCTGGCGCTGTTCAGCAGTTGTTCGATCAGCGCCGCTGAAACCGACCTGGTCAAGCAGGGTGAATACCTGGCCCGCGCCGGTGACTGCGTGGCCTGCCATACCGCCAAAGGCGGCAAGCCATTCGCTGGCGGCCTGCCGATGGAAACCCCGATCGGGGTGATCTATTCCACCAACATCACTCCGGACAAGACCGGCCTGGGTGACTACAGCTTTGAGGACTTCGACAAGGCCGTGCGCCATGGCGTCGCCAAGAGCGGTAGTACGCTTTACCCGGCAATGCCATATCCGTCCTATGCGCGCGTCAGCGAAAGCGATATGCAGGCGTTGTATGCGTACTTCATGAAGGGCGTCGAGCCGGTCGCGCAGGAGAACAAGGACAGCGATATTCCGTGGCCCCTGAGCATGCGCTGGCCGTTGGCGGCGTGGCGCTGGATGTTCGCCCCCGAGGTGGCGGACTACCAGGCAGCGGCGGGTGCCGACCCGGTGATCAGCCGCGGTGCCTACTTGGTTGAAGGCCTCGGCCACTGCGGCGCGTGCCATACGCCACGGGCGCTGACCATGCAGGAAAAAGCCCTGAGTGCGACTGACGGCAATGCATTCCTGTCCGGCAGCGCGCCGCTGGAAGGCTGGATCGCCAAGAGCCTGCGCGGCGATCACAAGGACGGCCTCGGCAGTTGGAGCGAGGAGCAACTGGTGCAATTTCTCAAGACCGGTCGCAGTGATCGCAGCGCGGTGTTTGGCGGCATGAGCGACGTGGTCGTGCACAGCATGCAATACATGTCGCAGGACGACCTGACCGCTATCGCTCGCTACCTCAAGAGCCTGCCGGCGGTGGACCCCAAGGATCAGCCGCACGCCTACGACAAGCAGGTGGCCGAGGCCTTGTGGAAGGGTGATGACAGCAAGCCGGGCGCGTCGGTGTATATCGACAACTGCGCGGCCTGCCACCGGACCGACGGCCATGGATACACGCGGGTGTTCCCGGCGCTGGCGGGCAACCCGGTGGTGCAGACGGCGGATGCCACTTCCTTGATCAACATCGTGTTGAACGGCGGCACCTTGCCGGCGACGCACACGGCACCGTCGACCTTCACCATGCCGGCCTTCGCCTGGCGTCTGTCGGACCAGGAAGTGGCGGATGTGGTCAGTTTCGTTCGCGGCAGCTGGGGCAACAAGGGCGCGCCGGTCAAGGCCAGCGACGTGGCGGACTTGCGCAAGAGTGATATGCGCACGACCTCGGGCGATGACCTGGGCCAAGTGACGCAAAAGCACTGATCCTGCCCTGACCGCCAAACGGCACTGGTCAGGAACCTCGCGCCTCGATACTGTATATAAAAACAGTATCGAGGCGCTTTCATGTCTACTCCGCTGCCGCCCCGGGGTCGGGGCACGGCCACCAACCTGCACAACCGCTTTGCGCCGACCGTCAGCGTGGTCGAGGACGACGGCTGGTTCCAGGAAGTGCCGCCGACCCAGGGCACTGAAGTGCGCATCGAAACGGCAAAGAGCATCATCACCCGCAACAACTCGCCGGACCTGCCGTTCGATCGCTCCATCAACCCGTATCGGGGCTGCGAGCATGGTTGTATCTACTGCTATGCGCGGCCCAGCCATGCTTACTGGGATATGTCGCCAGGGCTGGATTTCGAAACCAGACTCATCGCCAAGACCAATGCCGCCGACGTGCTGGAACAGCAGCTGTCGAAGCCGGGCTACGTGTGTGCGCCGATCAACCTGGGCTCCAATACCGACCCGTACCAGCCCATCGAGCGCGAGTACAGGATCACCCGGCAAACCCTCGAAGTGTTGCTGCGTTATCGGCACCCGGTGACCATCATCACCAAGGGGTCGTTGATCCTGCGGGATCTCGACCTGCTCACCGAGCTGGCCCGGCAGCGCCTGGTCGCCGTGATGATCAGCCTCACCAGCCTGGACGATGAGCTCAAGCGCATCCTGGAGCCGCGTACGGCGGCGCCCAAGGCGCGGTTGCGAGCGATTCGGGTGATGCGCGAGGCGGGAATCCCGGTCGGCGTGCTGTGCTCGCCGATGATCCCGATGATCAACGACAGCGAGTTGGAAAGCCTGCTCACCGAAGCCCACGCCGCGGGGGCCCAGAGTGCGGCCTACATGATGTTGCGCCTGCCGCTGGAGGTGGCGCCGTTATTTGAGGAGTGGCTGGCGGCGCATTACCCGCAGCGCGCGGCCCATGTGATGAGCCTGGTCCGCCAGGTGCGCGGTGGCGAAGTGTATGACAGCCGTTTTGGCGTGCGCATGCGCGGCGAGGGGCCGTTTGCCGATTTGCTCGCCCAGCGTTTCAGCAAGGCGATCAAGCGCCTGGGGCTTAACCGACGGGAAGGGTTTAATCTGGATTGCACCGCGTTTTGCCCACCGGGCAGGCAGATGGCATTGTTGTAAACTGTAGAGGCGTATCCTGCTTTCCAGTAGGAATAGTCGCGTTTTGACATCACTGAAACCCGCGGTCTAGAGCGGTTCATTCAGTTTGAGTTAAGTTTCGGCGGTTACCTTGTTCAGCGAGTGACTGATGAGTCGCAAGCCGGGTTTTTGGATGTTTACAACTATTCCAATGGCCCGGCGTCGAACTTGCCTGCAAGCTCCCCCTGCATTAATCAAGAGGATGAATCATGAGTGACAAGGATAAACAGCCGTTGGCTGCGTCGGCTTCTGCCCCTCAGGTGGCGGAATCCGCCGATGCAGCGCTAAAGCACATCGTCGACGGCTTTTTGCATTTCCATCACGACGTCTTCCCCCAGCAGGAAGAACTCTTCAAGAAACTCGCCACGGCCCAGAGCCCACGGGCGATGTTCATTACCTGCGCCGACTCGCGCATCGTGCCGGAGCTGATTACCCAAAGCTCGCCTGGCGACCTGTTCGTGACGCGTAACGTCGGCAACGTAGTGCCGCCCTATGGTCAGATGAACGGGGGTGTTTCCACCGCCATCGAGTACGCCGTGCTCGCCCTGGGCGTGCAGCACATCATTGTGTGCGGGCACTCCGATTGCGGCGCCATGCGCGCGGTACTCAACCCTGAGAGCCTCGAGAAGATGCCCACGGTCAAGGCCTGGCTGCGGCATGCCGAGGTCGCCAAGACCATGGTCCACGACAACTGCGACTGCGCCAATGAAGGCGAGAGCATGAAGGTGCTGACCGAAGAAAACGTCATCGCCCAGTTGCAGCATTTGCGCACTCACCCTTCCGTGGCATCGCGCATGGCCAATGGTCACCTGTTCATCCACGGTTGGATCTACAACATCGAGACCAGCGAAATCCGGGCTTACGACGCGGATCAATCGACGTTCCGACCGTTGGGCGGCGAAGGCCCGATTCCTTCCGCGACGCCTAAAGCGCGCTTCTAACACACTTCCCTGCCGGGTAAAGCGGTGGCTGCCATGGACGCAGCCAGACTTTGCCGCGCCCGGCGAATGCCTCGGGAGAGTCATCATGCGTGCTGCTCAATTGAAAGCTGTACTACCACGGGAGCTGCTTGCGTCCGTGGTTGTGTTTCTGGTCGCCCTGCCGTTGTGCATGGGCATTGCGATTGCTTCGGGCATGCCGCCGGCCAAGGGCCTGATCACCGGGATCATCGGTGGCCTGGTGGTGGGTTGGCTGGCAGGTTCGCCGCTGCAGGTCAGCGGTCCGGCGGCGGGCCTGGCGGTATTGGTGTTCGAACTGGTGCGCCAGCACGGCATGCTGATGCTCGGGCCGATCCTGTTACTGGCCGGCTTCCTGCAATTAGTGGCTGGGCGGCTGCGCCTGGGCTGCTGGTTTCGTGTCACGGCGCCGGCGGTGGTGTACGGGATGCTGGCGGGGATCGGGGTGCTGATTGTGCTGTCGCAGGTGCATGTGATGCTCGACGGTGCCCCCAAGCCATCGGGGCTGGATAACCTGGCCGGCTTCCCGGCGGCGCTGGTCGAGGCCATTCCGACTGTTGGCGGAGGCCTGGGTTGGCAGGCTGGTTTGCTGGGGCTTTCGACGATGCTGGTGATGTACCTGTGGGACAAGTTCCGCCCGCAAACCCTGCGCTTTGTACCAGGCGCGCTGTTGGGCGTAGGCCTGGCAACGGGTGCCAGCTTGTTGCTGGCGTTACAGGTCAAGCGCGTGGAGGTCCCGGAAAACCTCGCCGATGCCATCGACTGGCTGCGTCCCAGCGACCTGCTGAACCTGGCCGATCCACAACTGTTGATCGCCGCGTTCGCCGTGGCGTTTATCGCCAGCGCCGAAACCTTGCTGTCTGCGGCGGCTGTCGACCGCATGCACAGTGGTCAGCGTTCTGATTTTGACAAGGAATTGTCCGCTCAGGGTGTAGGCAACATGCTCTGTGGCCTGGTCGGCGCCCTGCCGATGACCGGTGTGATCGTGCGCAGTTCGGCCAACGTACAGGCGGGCGCCACCACGCGCTTGTCGGCGATGTTCCACGGGCTGTGGCTGCTTGCGTTCGTGCTGTTGCTCTCGAGTGTGCTGCAAAGCATTCCGGTGGCGAGCCTTGCGGGTGTGCTCGTGTACACCGGCATCAAGCTGGTCGACGTCAAGGCGTTCCGGGCGTTGGGACGCTATGGGCGGATGCCGATGTTCACCTATGCGGCGACGGCGCTGGCGATCATCTTTACCGACCTGCTGACCGGCGTACTGGTGGGTTTCGGGCTGACGCTGGTGAAGCTGGCCTTGAAGGCGTCGCGCTTGAAAGTCAGCCTGGTCGACCTGCCTCAGGCAGGTGAAATGGAGTTGCGCCTGACCGGTGCGGCGACCTTCCTGAAAGTGCCGATGCTGACCCAGGTGCTGTCGACGGTACCTGCGGGAACCACGGTGCATGTGCCGCTGAGTAATCTGAGTTACATCGACCATTCCTGCCTCGAGCTGCTGGAAGAATGGGGCCGGGCGAATGCCGCCAAGGGCTCGACGCTGGTCATCGAGGCTCGTGGGTTGAAGCGCAGGCTGGAAGGCCGGGTGCGTACGACGGTGGGAATCGGTTCGGCGCCTTCTGCTGGCTGACGAAACCGGATCAAAAAAGTGGGAGCGGGCTTGCTCGCGAAGGCGGCGGATCAGTCAAATATTCAGTGACTGGCACGCCGCATTCGCAAGCAAGCCCGCTGCCACATTTGTTCTGCGTCAGGCTAAAGCGTTACGCCGGCTGTTCCAACGCCAACTCAACCCCCAACTGGCGCGACAGGCACGGCCAGCGCTTCCACGCAGCTTCTGTGTTGGGGCTCTTGAGGGTTTCGCGATAGGCCTCGACTGACTCCAGCGCAAAGCTCTCCTCGTTGAGCATTTCATCTACCGCCAGGTGCACGGCTTCATCCAGCTGGTTGGCGAATTCTTCGCCGATCAGCTGGTGGGCAATCAGGTTGGCTACGGTGGTGTCGGCCGGAATCAACGGCTGGCCGAAATGCTTGATATACAGATCGTTTACTTCTTCCACCAGGCGATGGGCCAGGTAGGCCTCGTCGAGCAAGCCGTCCAGGCCTTCGTGACCGGCCAGGATCGCCGGCGGTTGCAGGAAGAAATGCTCGGCGATTTTCAGCACCGGCTTGATCTGGCTTTCGATACCGGCTTCGCGGGCCACGTCGTTGGCGGCTTCCAGCAGGTCCGGGACGAGCTCAATGTAGGCGGTGACAAAGCGGGTCATGACAATCTTGCGATCACCGTCAGCCAGGGAAATGGCCGAATGCAGGTGCGGCAATTGTTTTTCCAGTTGCTGGGCAAGCTGGCCAGTGCTGGCTTCGTGTTGATGGGCACGGGAAATCTGCTCGCGCAATGCGGCGGTGTTCATGAAAGCTCCAGTGAAGCAGGCGTAGGAAAAGGGAGAGGATAAGGTAGCTCGTTTATACGAGCGCCTAAGACGCATTTGTCATAATTATTTCATGGTTATGCGCGTGCGTTATATCGAATTGCCATCGTTCGTCGGATAAACGATTCCGCGCCCGGTTTTATTGGCTTCGACCAGTCATTTTTGCTCATTTGCCCCTACACATTGCGGGGTTGCAGAGCCTGTCTATACTCGGATTTGTACGCGATTAGCTGATGACGCCAGACTGCATGAGCAGGCAAGGCTAAGCGGTTGTAAGCAGTATGGAAGCCGCTCCCTTCGACGCAGGTGCAAACCGGCGGGATAACAAGAACGATAAGGGGAACCCGCAATGATGCGACATCCACACGTTTGGATGGGCCTCCTGTTGTGGTCGGTATTCGGCCAGGCGCACGCCGCCTGGACAACGAATATGGCGCCAGGGGCGACTGAAGTCAGTCACGCTGTGTTTGACCTGCACATGACCATTTTCTGGATCTGTGTGGTGATCGGCATTGTTGTGTTTGGCGCGATGTTCTGGTCGATGATCGTTCACCGCCGGTCCACGGGCCAGGTCGCGGCCAAATTCCACGAGAGCACCACCGTGGAAATTCTCTGGACCGTGGTGCCCTTGCTGATTCTGATCGCGATGGCCATCCCGGCGACCAAGACCCTGATCAATATCTACGACAGCAGTGAATCGGACATCGATATCCAGGTCACCGGCTATCAGTGGAAGTGGCATTACAAATACCTGGGCCAGGACGTGGAGTTCTTCAGCAACCTGGCCACGCCCGCCGAGCAGATCCATAACCAGGCGGTCAAGGGCGAGCATTACCTGTTGGAGGTCGACCAGCCGCTGGTGCTGCCGGTGGGCGCCAAGGTGCGTTTCCTGGTGACCGCCGCCGACGTGATCCACTCCTGGTGGGTGCCGGCCTTTGCGGTCAAGCGTGACGCCATCCCCGGTTTCGTCAACGAGGCCTGGACCCGTATCGAGAAGCCCGGCATCTACCGCGGCCAGTGCGCCGAGTTGTGCGGCAAGGATCACGGCTTCATGCCCATCGTGGTCGAGGTCAAGTCCAAGGCGGACTACGACACCTGGCTCGGCGAGCGCAAGGAAGAGGCGGCCAAGCTCAAGGAACTGACTTCCAAGGAGTGGACGCTGGAAGAGCTGGTGGCGCGCGGCGACAAGGTCTACCACACCACCTGCGTGGCCTGTCACCAGGCCGAAGGCCAGGGCCTGCCACCGATGTTCCCGGCGCTCAAGGGCTCGCCGATTGCCACCGGGCCCAAGGAAGATCACCTGCACCGCGTTTACTTCGGCAAGCCCGGCACCGCCATGGCGGCGTTCGGCAAGCAGCTCTCGGAAGTGGATATCGCCGCGGTGGTGACCTACGAGCGCAATGCCTGGGGCAACAACAAAGGCGACATGGTCACGCCTAAAGACGTGCTGGCCATCAAGCAGGCGGAAAGCAAATGACCTCCTTCATTGCGTATGCCCCGAACCGCCCCGCCCACTCGCTTGCAGGAGAACGGCCATGAGCACTGTGATCGACGACCATGGCCACGCCAGTGACCATGCCCACGGCCCCGCCAAGGGTTTGATGCGCTGGGTGCTGACGACCAACCACAAGGACATCGGCACGATGTACCTGTGGTTCGCCTTCACCATGTTCCTGCTCGGCGGTTCGTTCGCCATGGTGATCCGCGCCGAGTTGTTCCAGCCCGGCCTGCAGATTGTCGAGCCGGCGTTCTTCAACCAGATGACCACCATGCACGGCCTGATCATGGTGTTCGGCGCGGTGATGCCAGCGTTCGTCGGCCTGGCCAACTGGATGATTCCGCTGATGATCGGCGCGCCGGACATGGCCCTGCCGCGCATGAACAACTTCAGTTTCTGGCTGTTGCCGGCGGCGTTCCTGTTGCTCGTGTCGACCCTGTTCACTCCGGGTGGCGGGCCGAACTTCGGCTGGACCTTCTACGCGCCCCTCTCCACCACTTACGCGCCGGAAAGCGTGACCTTCTTCATCTTCGCGATTCACCTGATGGGTATCAGTTCGATCATGGGCGCGATCAACGTGGTCGCGACCATCCTCAACCTGCGCGCGCCCGGCATGACCCTGATGAAGATGCCGTTGTTTGTCTGGACGTGGCTGATCACTGCGTTCCTGCTGATCGCGGTGATGCCGGTGCTGGCCGGTTGCGTGACCATGATGCTGATGGACATCCACTTCGGCACCAGCTTCTTCAGTGCTGCCGGCGGTGGCGACCCCGTGCTGTTCCAGCATGTGTTCTGGTTCTTCGGCCACCCCGAGGTGTACATCATGATCCTGCCGGCCTTTGGTGCCGTCAGTTCGATCATCCCGACGTTCTCGCGCAAGCCGCTGTTCGGCTATACGTCGATGGTATATGCCACGGCGAGCATCGCGTTCCTGTCGTTCATCGTGTGGGCGCACCATATGTTCGTGGTCGGCATTCCGCTGGTGGGCGAGTTGTTCTTCATGTACGCCACGCTGCTGATTGCGGTGCCGACGGGGGTGAAGGTATTCAACTGGGTCAGCACCATGTGGCAAGGCTCGCTGACCTTCGAGACACCGATGCTGTTTGCCGTGGCCTTCGTGATCCTGTTCACCATCGGTGGCTTTTCCGGGCTGATGCTGGCGATTGCCCCGGCGGACTTCCAATACCACGACACCTATTTCGTGGTGGCGCACTTCCATTACGTACTGGTGCCCGGTGCGATCTTCGGCATCTTCGCCTCGGCCTACTACTGGCTGCCGAAATGGACCGGCCACATGTACGACGAAACCCTCGGCAAGCTGCACTTCTGGCTGTCCTTCATCGGCATGAACATGGCGTTTTTCCCGATGCACTTCGTCGGGCTGGCTGGCATGCCGCGCCGTGTGCCGGACTACAACCTGCAGTTCGCCGACTTCAACATGGTCTCCTCGATCGGCGCCTTCATGTTTGGCGCCACGCAGATCTTCTTCCTGTTCATCGTGATCAAGTGCATCCGTGGCGGCCCGCCCGCGCCGGCCAAGCCCTGGGATGGCGCGGAAGGCCTGGAGTGGAGCATCCCCTCGCCAGCGCCCTACCACACCTTCACGACGCCACCGGAGGTCAAGTGAACAGCTTGGCGCAGGCTGCCAGGGTCTCCTGTGGGAGCGGGCTTGCCTGCAATGAGGGCCTGACAGTTGATGGGTTTGGTGGTTGGCACACCGCTATCGCAGGCAAGCCAGCTCTTACAGAAAAGCCAAAAGCGGGTGATCGTCATGCTTGAGTCGATCTCCACCAAGCGCCTGGTCACCCGCCTGCTGATCCTGGTGGTGGCGATGTTCGGCTTCGGCTTTGCGCTGGTGCCGATCTACGACGTGATGTGCAAGGCGTTCGGTATCAACGGCAAGACCGCCGGGCAGTACGAGGGCGAGCAGGTCGTCGACGCCACGCGGCAGGTGCGGGTGCAGTTCCTGTCGACCAATGCCATCGACATGGTCTGGGAATTTCATTCCAAGGCCGATGAGGTGGTGGTCAATCCGGGGGCGGTCACCGAAATGCTGTTCGTGGCCTACAACCCTACGGACAAAGCCATGACCGCCCAGGCCGTACCGAGCATTTCCCCGGCCGAAGCGGCGATGTACTTCCACAAGACCGAATGCTTTTGCTTTACCCAGCAAGTGCTGCAGCCAGGCCAGCGCATCGAAATGCCGGTGCGTTTCATTGTCGACCGCGACATGCCCAAGGATGTGAAGCATTTGACCCTGGCGTACACGCTGTTTGATATCACTGCGCGCCAACCGCCGGTGGCTGTCCATAGCGGCGGCTAGCTACTGTTTGCCCGCTCAATCAGGAGAGCGAATACATGTCGACTCATGATACGTACTACGTACCAGCGCAAAGCAAGTGGCCAATAATTGCTACTCTGGGCATGCTCATCACGGTGTACGGCCTGGCTGTGTGGTTCAACGACCTGAAGGCGGCGCGCCCGGAGTCCCACGGCCCGTGGATCTTCTTCGTCGGTGGCCTGCTGCTGGCCTACATGTTGTTTGGCTGGTTCGGCGCGGTGATCAAGGAAAGCCGCGCCGGTTTGTACAGCCCGCAGATGGACCGCTCGTTTCGATGGGGCATGACCTGGTTCATCTTTTCCGAGGTGATGTTCTTTGTCGCATTCTTCGGGGCGCTGTTTTACGTGCGGCACATGTCCGGTCCCTGGTTGGGCGGCGAAGGGCACAAGGGCATCGCGCACATGCTGTGGCCGAACTTCGAGTTCACCTGGCCGCTGCTCAACAACCCTGACCCGAAGATGTACCCCGCACCGGAGGGCACCATCAGCCCGTGGGGCCTGCCGCTGGTCAACACGATCTTGCTGGTCAGCTCCAGCGTGACCATCACCCTGGCCCACCATGCCTTGCGCAAAGGCCATCGCGGCGCGCTGAAAGTCTGGCTGGCGTTCACGGTGCTGCTGGGTTGGGCGTTCCTGGGCTTCCAGGCCGAGGAGTACATGCATGCCTACAAAGAGCTCGGCCTGACACTCGGTTCGGGTGTGTACGGCGCGACGTTCTTCATGCTCACCGGCTTTCACGGTGCCCACGTGACCATCGGCACGATCATTCTGTTTGTGATGCTCATGCGCATCCTGCGCGGGCATTTCAATGCCGAGCACCAGTTTGGTTTCGAGGCCGCCAGTTGGTACTGGCACTTTGTGGATGTGGTGTGGATCGGGCTGTTTTTCTTCGTCTACGTGCTGTAGCGCGCCTTACCACGGTGCATGCGATACCAGCTGGCCGCTGAAAAAGCCCCAGGCGATCAGCCCCACGGTGATCGCGGCCAGCACCACACGCACAGTCAAGGCAGTGACGAGGCGGTTGGAGTTGCCCTCGTCCTTGACCAGAAAGAACAAGCCACTGAACAGGCTCACGACAGTCGCGATCAGCATCAGGGCAATGACGGCTTTGAGCATGGTCTGGCTCCAATGGGACGGGCGGGCAATGAAAACAAGTATAGCCAGCGCCATGAAACGCTTTCGCCCAGGGCTCGCACCGACATTGGTGGTGCTGGTGTTGCTGCCGTTGATGGTGGGCCTGGGGTTCTGGCAGCTGTCTCGCGGGCATGAAAAACAGCTGCTGGTGGACAGTTATGCCGAGCGGCGGGTGGCCGATCCCGTCAGCAGCACACAACTGAGTGAGATGGCTGATCCGGCTTTCCGCCGGGTCCGTCTGCGCGGGCAATTCGACGCCGAACACAGCGTGTTGCTGGACAACCGCATGCGCGATGGCAAGGCCGGCGTAGAGCTGCTGCAACCCTTCCACGACCAGGCCAGCGGCCTGTGGTTATTGCTCAATCGTGGCTGGCTGCCCTGGCCCGACCGGCGCACCCCGCCGGTGTTCACCACGCCTGAACAGCCGGTGAATCTCGATGCCTGGGTGTACGTCGCACCGGGTGAAACCTTCCAGTTGCACGCCGACCCGACGAGCGCGCAATGGCCGCGCTTGCTGACCGCCCTGCACCCCGACGCGCTGTGGGCTGAGCTTGGGCGTAGCGGTTTTGCCTACGAGCTGCGCGCCGAAGCTGGCCCTGGTACGTACGAAATCAGCTGGCCCATCGTAGCCATGGGCCCGGAAAAGCACCTGGCCTACGCGGTGCAGTGGTTCGCCATGGCATTGGCGCTGCTGGCCCTTTACCTCTACCTCGGATGGCACAACACAAAGGAGAAGCACCATGGGAGCGGCCATGAATCCACTCAACATGTCTGAACCGCTCAATCGGCGTAAAGGCCGCTGGCAGCTGATCCTGATCCTGATGATGGTGATCGGCCCGATGGCGCTGGCCACCTTCATGTACAAGCTGCAGTTCTGGGTGCCGGACAACCGCAGTTACCACGGCGAACTGATCGGCAACGGCCAGACCCGCGCCGATATCGGCGTGCAGGCGGATGAAGAGCGCTGGCAACTGCTGGTCACGGCGCCCACGGCCTGCGCCGCCGATTGCCAGCAACTGGTGTACCTGGCGCGCCAGCTGCAAATCAGCCTCGGCCGGGATGCATCGCGCGCCAGCCACGCCTTGGCCAGCGCGCAGCCGGTGAGCACCGACTACGAGGCCAAGCTCAAGGCTGAATATCCACAACTGCAGCGCTACTCGCTGGACCTGTCGACCTTCACCAAGGACGCCGCCGCGCCGGGCGATGCGCAACTGTGGATCGTCGACCCGCACGGCAACCTGGTGCTGCGCTACGACGCCAAGGTCAAGGGCAAGGACTTGCTCAACGACCTGCGCCATCTGCTGAAACTGTCGAACATCGGATAAGGGCATCGTCATGGCCAAGCCTGGATTTCGCCTCGCGTTGTTTGCCACCCTGCTGGCGCTGATTGTGGTGCTGCTCGGCGCGTATACGCGCCTGACCCACGCCGGTCTCGGTTGCCCGGACTGGCCGGGTTGCTACGGCTTTATCAGCGTGCCCAAGACCGAGGCCCAACTGGCGCATGCCGAGCTGCATTTCCCGGACACGCCGGTGGAGGCGGACAAGGGCTGGGCCGAGATGACCCATCGCTACTTCGCCGGCACCTTGGGCCTGCTGATCGTGCTGCTGGCGGCGCGTTCGTGGAGTCATCGACGTGATCCGGGCCAGCCGGTGAAGCTGCCGTTATTTCTATTGGCGCTGGTGTTCGCGCAGGCGGCCTTTGGCATGTGGACGGTGACGTTGAAGCTGTGGCCCCAGGTGGTCACGGGGCATTTGCTGGGCGGTTTCGCGACCTTGAGCCTGTTGTTCCTGCTGACCCTGCGCCTGTCTGGAGTGCTGCCCGCGTTGATCGTGCCCAAGCGCCTGCAATATTGGGCGACGGCTGGCCTGGTGCTGGTGATCGGCCAGATCGCCCTGGGCGGCTGGGTCAGTTCCAACTATGCGGCGGTGGCCTGTATCGATTTGCCTACCTGTCACGGCCAGTGGTGGCCGGCGGCGGACTTCGCCAATGGTTTCCACCTGATCCAGCACATCGGCCCCAATTATCTCGGCGGCCAGCTCGACAGCGATGCGCGAACCGCCATCCATCTCACCCATCGCATCGGCGCGGTGTTGGTCACCCTGGTGTTGCTGGGGCTGGCCTGGCAGCTGCGCGCGGTGGGCATGACGCGGCTCGCGGGCCTGTTGTTGATTGCCCTGGCGGCGCAGATCGGCCTGGGCCTGAGCAATGTGTATTTCCATCTGCCGCTGCCGGTAGCCGTCGGCCATAACGCCGGGGGCGCGGCGTTGCTGCTGACCCTGGTGCTGGTCAATTACCACGCGCGTACCAGCCTGGTACGGGTGCGCAACCAGCTGCCGTTCGGCTGGCGGTTTATTCCGCGCAAACAGGTGTCAGGCCTGATCACCCTTAAAGGAGAGATGCCATGGCGACCTTGATCGGCGCGCGTCACGGCCAGGCGATCTGGCGTGACTACCTGGAGCTGACCAAGCCGAAAGTGGTGGTGTTGATGCTCATCACCTCGCTGGTGGGGATGTTCCTCGCCACTCGCGCCGGCGTGCCGTGGGCGGTGCTGATTTTCGGCAACCTGGGTATTGCCCTGTGTGCCGGCGGCGCGGCGGCGGTCAACCATGTAGTGGATCGGCGCATTGATGCGGTGATGGCGCGCACGCACAAACGGCCGATGGCCGAAGGGCGGGTATCGCCGTTGGCGGCGCTGGCTTTTGCAGGGTTTCTGGCGGTTGCGGGCCTGGCCTTGCTGCTGGCGTTCACCAACCCGCTGGCCGCTTGGCTGACGCTGGCTTCCCTGCTCGGCTATGCGGTGATCTACACCGGTTTTCTCAAGCGCGCGACGCCGCAGAATATCGTCATCGGCGGTTTGGCGGGGGCCGCGCCGCCGTTGCTGGGTTGGGTCGCCGTCACCGGCCATATCAGCGCCGAACCCCTCCTGCTGGTGTTGATCATCTTCGCCTGGACCCCGCCGCATTTCTGGGCGCTGGCCATCCACCGCAAGGAGGAATATGCCAAGGCCGATATTCCGATGCTGCCGGTCACCCACGGCGAGCACTACACCAAGGTGCATATCCTGCTCTACACCTTCGTCCTGCTGGCGGTGAGCCTGATGCCCTACGTCATCCACATGAGCGGCCTGCTGTACCTGGCCTGTGCATTGGTTTTGGGCGGACGCTTTCTGCAATGGGCCTGGGTGCTGTACCGTGGCGCTCAGCCGCACGCGTCGATCAACACGTTCAAGTACTCTATCGCGTACTTGTTCCTTCTGTTTATCGCCCTGCTCGTAGACCACTACTTACTGTTGAACCTATGACTCGAACTCAAAAAACCGTCTTTATCCTGGTGGCCATCGTCGCGTTGATCATGGGCCTGACCGTCAACAAAGTGCTCTCGGGCAAAGGCCAGGGCGACCCGACCGCACTGATCGATGCCGGCATCATTCTGCTGCCGCAGAGCCGTCAGCTGCCGCCGGTGAGCATGACCAACCAGGACGGCCAGCCGGTGGTGGTCAATGAGTTGAAGGGCAAGTGGAGCCTGCTGTTCTTCGGCTACACCTTCTGTCCGGACATCTGCCCTACCACCCTCGCCCAGCTGCGCCAGATCAAGAGCGAGCTGCCCAAGGAGGCGGTGGATAAGCTGCAGGTGATCCTGGTCAGCGTCGACCCGAACCGCGACACCCCGGCCCAGCTCAAGCAGTACCTGGGTTACTTCGATCCGCAGTTCGAAGGCCTGACCGGCGCGAATGTGGACGATGTGCAGAAGGTCTCGAATGCCGTGAGCATTCCGTTTATCCCGGCCGATACCAGCAAGCCCAACTACACCGTCGACCACAGCGGCAACCTTGCGCTGATCGGTCCTGACGGCACACAGCGTGGATTCATCCGCGCACCGTTGAACAACCAGAAGCTGGTGGCGCAATTGCCGGGATTGTTGAAGCGACCATAAGCCCGGCGCTTCTACCCCGCGGCCTTGTGGGAGCTCTGATCTACGGGCGACCCAAAACAAATGTGGGAGCGGGCTTGCCTGCGAAAGCATCGGTTCAGTCACTGATAAGTCGACTGACACTGCACTTTCGCGAGCAAGCCCGCTCCCACATTTTTTGCTCTTCGGTGTTTCGAATCAGAACGCCGGCAGGATCGCGCCTTTGTACTTCTCGAGGATGAAGGCTTTCACTTCAGGCGTGTGCAGGGCTGCAACCAGCTTCTTCACGGCGTCCGAGTCTTTGTTGTCTTCGCGGGTCACCAGGATATTCACGTAAGGCGAGTCATTGCCTTCGATCACCAGCGCATCCTTGGACGGATCCAGCTTGGCTTCCAGCGCGTAGTTGGTGTTGATCAGCGCCAGGTCGACCTGGGTCAGCACGCGCGGCAGGGTGGCGGCTTCCAGTTCGCGGAATTTCAGGTTTTTCGGGTTGGCGGTGATGTCCTTGATGGTCGACAGGATGTTGGTCGGGTCCTTCAGGGTGATCAGATTGTGCTTGGCCAGCAGCAACAGCGCGCGGCCACCATTGGTGGCGTCGTTCGGGATCACGACGTTGGCGCCGCTTGGCAGGTCTTCCAGCTTCTTGTACTTGCTCGAGTAGGCGCCCAGGGGCTCCAGGTGCACCGCGCCGACGCTCACCAGGTGAGTGCCCTTGGCCTTGTTGAACTCATCCAGGTACGGCTGGTGTTGGAAGAAGTTGGCATCCAGGCGCTTCTCGGCCACCTGTACGTTGGGCTGCACGTAGTCGGTGAAGACTTTGACCTGCAGGTCCACGCCTTCTTTGGCGAGGGCAGGCTTCACGAATTCGAGGATTTCCGCGTGCGGCACCGGCGACGCGGCGACCGTGATGGTCTCGGCGGCGTGGGTGGAAAACGCGGCAACGGCGGCGAAAGCAACCAGTAGTTTTTTCATCCAACAAGCTCCTTGTTCGGACATCTGCCGGCAGTTGGCCGGCAATGGCCGTTATTTTCGAGAAAAGTGCACCACCAGCTTGTCGCCGACGGTTTGCAGAATTTGCACCAGCACCAACAGCATCACCACGGTGACCACCATCACATCGGTCTGGAAACGCTGGTAACCGAAGCGGATCGCCAGGTCGCCCAGGCCACCGGCACCGACCACGCCGGCCATCGCCGTGTAGGACACCAGTGTAATCGCCGTCACCGTGATCGCCGCGAAAATGCCCGGGCGGGCTTCAGGCAACAGGGCGTTGGTGATGATCTGGCGGGTGCTGGCACCCATGGACTGAGTGGCTTCGATGATGCCGCGGTCCACTTCACGCAAGGCGGTTTCCACCAGGCGCGCAAAGAACGGCGTCGCGCCCACCACCAATGGCGGAATGGCGCCGGCCACGCCCAGCGAAGTGCCGGTGATCAGCACGGTGAACGGGATCATCACGATCAGCAGGATGATGAACGGCAGCGAACGCAGAATGTTCACGATCAGCGACAGCAGTGCGTACAGCCCTTTCTGCTCGAACAGTTGGCGCGGGCTGGTCAGGAACAACAGCACGCCCAGCGGCAGGCCCAGCACGACAGTAAAGAACAGCGAACCGAACAGCATGGTCATGGTGTCGCCGGTGGCCAGCCAGATTTCGGACCAGTCGATATTGGCGAAGAAACTCAACAGGACTTCCATTAGCGCAGGACCTCCATGTGGACGTCAGCGGCGGTGAAGCGCGCAAACGCGGCTTCCATATCGCCACCCGTGACGGCGAGGGTCAGTTGCCCGTAGGGGATGTCTTTGATGCGGTCGATACGCCCGGCGAGGATGCTGTAGTCCACACCCGTTTCGCGGGCGACGGTACCCAGCAGCGGCGCGTAGGTCGCTTCGCCCTGGAAGGTCAGGCGCACGATGCGCCCCGGCACGTGAGCGAAGTCATCGCGCTGCTCGCCTTCGTCGACCTGCTCGGACTCCTGCACGAAACGCTTGGTGGTCGGATGCTTGGGGTGCAGGAACACATCGGCGACCGAGCCCTGCTCGACGATCACGCCGGCGTCCATCACGGCGACCTGGTCGCACACGCGGCGGATCACATCCATTTCATGGGTGATCAGCACGATGGTCAGCTTCAGTTCGCGGTTGATCTCGGCCAGCAATTGCAGCACCGAGGCGGTGGTTTGCGGGTCGAGGGCGCTGGTGGCTTCGTCGCACAGCAGGATCTTGGGTTTGGTCGCCAGGGCGCGGGCAATGCCGACGCGTTGCTTCTGGCCGCCGGACAACTGCGCCGGGTACTTCTTGGCGTGATCCGACAGGCCTACGCGGGCGAGGAGTTCGGCCACGCGCTGGTCGATTTCCTTGCGCGACAATTCGCCGGCCAGGGTCAGCGGCAGCGCCACGTTGTCGGCAACGGTCTTGGACGCCAGCAGGTTGAAGTGCTGGAAAATCATCCCGACCTGCTGACGGAAACGGCGCAGGCCGTTGGCGTCCAGTGCAGTGACTTCTTCACCGTCGACATTGATCTGACCGCCGCTGGGCTGTTCCAGGCGATTGATCAGACGCAGCAAAGTACTTTTTCCCGCACCCGAGTGACCAATCAGGCCAAACACCTGGCCGTTTTCGACGCGCAGGCTGGTGGGGTGCAGGGCGGGGATTTCCTTACCGGCGACGCGGTAGGTTTTATGGACGTTATGAAACTCGATCACGTAGCGAACCTTGTGGGGCGCATGGAAAAGGGATCAGCGGTTAGCCGGGCGCGCATTTTAGCCTGTCCGTATAGCGTTTCTTAGCATTTATTTCGCATTCAACCAGTGATTTGGCAATAACGCGATCAAAGGTCATAAAAAAGGAACGGTACAAAACCGTGTCAGTCACTACTTAAGCAACTCGATTTCCCAGGTGCCGTGCCTGGGGTTTTGCTCAAACGAGCCGGGGACCGCTCTGGCCACTTTGAATAAGGAGTTTTGTCTGATGAGTACCAAGAAGCCAGCCACCCCGCCGAAGAGTGAACTTGCCGGCACCGATACCCTGGACCGTGGCAACACCAACGCCAAGCTGCAGGCCCTGGAGGAATTCCGCTCCGATGCGACCGGCCAGGCCCTGCGTACCAACCAAGGCGTGAAGATTTCCGACAACCAGAACACCCTGAAAGTCGGCTCCCGTGGCCCGTCGCTGCTGGAAGACTTCATCATGCGTGAAAAAATCACGCACTTTGACCATGAACGCATCCCGGAGCGCATCGTGCATGCCCGCGGTACTGGCGCGCATGGTTATTTCCAGACCTATGAAAACCATTCGGCGCTGAGCAAGGCCGGCTTCCTGCGTAACCCCGAGCATAAAACCCCGGTGTTTGTGCGCTTCTCCACCGTGCAGGGCCCGCGTGGTTCCGGCGATACGGTGCGCGACGTGCGCGGTTTTGCAGTGAAGTTCTTCACCGACGAAGGCAACTTCGACCTGGTGGGCAACAACATGCCGGTCTTTTTCATTCAGGACGCGATCAAGTTTCCCGACTTCGTCCACGCGGTAAAACCTGAGCCGCACAATGAAATTCCTACCGGCGGCTCGGCCCACGATACGTTCTGGGACTTTGTCTCGCTGCAGCCGGAATCGGCGCATATGGTGCTGTGGGCAATGTCCGACCGCGCCATTCCAAAAAGCCTGCGCGCGATGCAGGGTTTCGGCATTCACACCTTCCGGCTGATCAACACCGAAGGTAAGTCGAGTTTCGTGAAATTCCACTGGCATCCAAAAGTCGGCACCTGCTCCCTGGTGTGGGATGAAGCGCAAAAGCTTGCCGGTAAAGATACCGATTACCACCGTCGCGACCTGTGGGAAGCGATTGAAAGCGGCGACTACCCTGAGTGGGAATTGGGCGTGCAGATCGTCGCCGAAGAGGACGAGCACAAGTTCGACTTCGACCTGCTCGATCCGACCAAGATCATCCCCGAAGAGCTGGTGCCGATTACGCCGCTGGGCAAGATGGTGCTTAACCGCAACCCCGACAACTTCTTCGCCGAAGTCGAGCAGGTGGCGTTCTGCCCGGGCCATATCGTGCCGGGTATCGACTTCACCAACGACCCGTTGCTGCAAGGTCGTCTGTTTTCCTACACGGATACGCAGATCAGCCGTCTCGGTGGCCCGAACTTTCATGAGTTGCCGATCAATCGGCCGGTGGTGCCTTTCCACAACGGTCAGCGCGACGCCCAGCACCGCACGGTGATCGACAAAGGTCGCGCGGCCTACGAGCCCAATTCCATCGACGGCGGTTGGCCGAAGGAAACCCCTCCTGCCGCCCAGGATGGTGGGTTCGAGACCTATTACGAGCGCGTCGATGCCAACAAGGTGCGTGAGCGCAGTGAGTCGTTCGGCGATCACTTCTCCCAGGCCACGCTGTTTTTCCACAGCATGAGCCACCACGAGAAAGAGCACATCATTGCGGCCTACAGCTTCGAATTGGGCAAGGTTGAGCGCGAGTTTATCCGTGCCCGTCAGGTGAACGAGATTCTGGCCAACATCGATCTGGAACTGGCCAAGCGCGTTGCGCAGAACCTGGGTCTGCCGGCGCCGACCCAAGGCACCGTGCCGCCACGCAAGTCGTCGTTGAAGGAGTCGCCGGCGTTGAGCCAGGTGAACCTGCTGTCGGGCGATATCAAGACGCGCAAAGTCGCGATTCTGGCCGCCAACGGCGTGGATGGCGTGGCGATTGCCGCGTTGAAGAAGGCGTTGGAAGCCGAGGGTGCCCACGCCAAGTTGCTGGGGCCGACCTCGGCGCCGGTGACAACCGCCGATGGCAAGAGCTTGAAGGTCGATGCGTCGATGGAAGGCATGCCGTCCATCGCGTTTGACGCGGTGTTTGTGCCAGGGGGTGCCAAGTCGGTGCAGGCCTTGAGCGGCGACGGTGTGGCGTTGCACTTCCTGTTGGAGGCGTACAAGCACCTGAAGGCGATCACGGTCGCCAATGACGCCAAGCCATTGCTGGATCTGCTGAAGCTGGAGGTGGATGCGGGCTTGATCGTGGGGTCGGATGCGAAAGCGTTCAAGGCCTTCTTTGCGGCGATTGCGCAGCACCGGGTTTGGGATCGCGAGCCGAAGGCCAAGGCGATTCCGGCTTAAACGCTTGATTGACCGTTAGACCGCTATCGCAGGCAAGCCAGCTCCCACATTTTGAATTGTGAATAGATTCAAATGTGGGGGCTGGCTTGCCTGCGATGCTTTTACTGCGCCTTGCGCGGAATCAGCACAACCTGCGCCGGAATATTCTTCAGAATCTGCCGGTGGATCTTCAGGTCATACCCCGAATCAATTCGCTTCACCCGTTTGGTCAGCAACGTGGCCAACCACGGGTAATCCTGAGTGCGCGGCGCCTGGATGCTCACGTCGCACTGGTAATTCACCACGTCGGTAGCGATGGCATCGAGTTGATGGCGCAGCGCTTCAATGTCGGTGAGGTTCAACGCCACGGTGGTGCTTTGCGCGGCCGGGTCGATGACCTTGGCGGCAGGCTTGGCTTCGGCGGCCTTGAGGGCCGCCTCGGCCTTGTCCAGCTCGGCTTTGCGCGCATGGGTGATGGCGCTGTTGACGCCGCCGGTCAGGGCCGGTGCCTTGGGCATCAGCGCACGGGCGCGGCTCAAGGCAGTGGCGGCGGCGTTGACGTCACCTTTTTGCAGCACGATCTGGCTGCGCTGCAGGTAGGCCTCGGCCAGCTGACGTTGGTAAGTCTCCAGGGCCGGGTCGTTGGGTGACTGGGCCTGCAACGCGGCCAATTGGTCTTCGGCGGTGGCCAGCTCACTGCTGGCCAGGTTTTGCTCCAGCTGTGCGATGGCCGCAGCACGCGCGTCCGGGGCCTCGGGGGCGGCGGGCGGTGTGCTTTGACAGGCGCCCAGCAGCAAGGAAAATGCGGCAAGGAGCAGATAACGGGAGGTGAACAGCTTCATTCCTGCGACTCTCTATTTGCGCAAAAAGCGAGCAAGTCTACACCCCTCGACGGGGCAGGACAAAACTCAGCAGAAACAGGGCGGCGGCCGTGACCACAATTGACGGCCCGGCCGGCGTGTCCTTGAACCAGGACAACGCCAGGCCCCCACACACGGCGAGCATCCCCAGCAGGCTGGCGCCGATGGCCATCTGCTCGGGTGAGCGGGCGTGGCGCTGGGCGGCGGCGGCTGGGATGATCAGCAGCGATGTGATCAACAATACGCCGACAATCTTCATCGCGACAGCGATCACCACGGCGATCAACAACATCAGCGCCATGCGCAGGGTTGGCACGGGCAGCCCTTCCACCGTGGCCAGCTCTTCATGCACGGTGATCGCCAGCAGCGGACGCCACAGGGCGACCAGCAACACCAGCACGACGGCGCTGCCGCCGAGGATCCAGGCAAGGTCGGTCGGGCTGATCGCCAGCAGATCACCGAACAGGTAGGCCATCAGGTCGATGCGCACTTCATGCATGAAGCTGAGCACCACCAGCCCCAGCGACAGGGTGCTGGGCGCCAGGATGCCCAGCAGCGTGTCGGAGGCCAGCGGCTGGCGCTGCTGCAGGGTCACCAGCAGCACCGCCAGCAGCAGGCAGCCTACGGTCACGGCGATAGTCGGGCTTACATCCAGCAAAAAGCCCATGGCCACGCCCAGCAGCGCGGCGTGGGACAGGGTGTCGCCGAAATAGGCCATGCGTCGCCAGACCACGAACGAACCCAGTGGGCCCGCCACCAGCGCCAAAGCCAAGCCTGCCAGCAGGGCGTAGAGCAGAAAATCAGCCATGCTTGCAGCTATCTCCGTGAACGTGGGTGTGAGGTGCGGTGGGGTCGTCGACCACGGCGCCATGCAGGTCATGGGCGTGGTCGTGATGGTGGTGGTAGATCGCCAGGCTCTGGGCATTCTTGCCGAACAACTCGACGAACGCCGGGTCGCCGCTGACCTGTTCCGGGTGACCTGAGCAGCAGACGTGGCGATTCAGGCACACCACCTGGTCGGTGGTGCTCATTACCAGGTGCAGGTCGTGGGAGACCATCAGCACGCCGCAGCCATGGCGGTCGCGCAGGCGGGTGATGAGGCTGTACAGCTCGGCCTGGCCGGCCACGTCGACGCCTTGCACGGGCTCATCGAGTACCAGCAGTTCCGGCTCGCGCAGCAGGGCGCGGGCCAGCAGCACGCGCTGCATCTCGCCACCGGAGATGCTCTGCACGGGGCTGTCGATGACTTGTTCGGCGCCGACTTCCTTGAGCGCGGCCTGGGCGCGAGTGCGATCCACGCCGGGGACCAGGCGCAGAAAGCGCAGGACCGACAGCGGCAAGGTCGGGTCCACGTGCAGTTTTTGCGGCATGTAGCCGACGCGCAGCTTGGGCTTGCGCCACACGCTGCCGGTGTCGGGCTTGAGCAGGCCGAGCACGGCGCGCACCAGGGTGGTCTTGCCGGCGCCATTCGGGCCGATCAGCGTGACGATCTGTCCTGGTTCCACACTCAGCGCGATGTTATCCAGCACGTTTTGCCCGGCGAACGTGACCCCAACCTGCTCCAGGCGGATTAACGCGTTGCTCATCAAGCCCCCTGGCAGCCCGAGCAGAGACCGACCACTTCGACCGTCTGCCCTTCGACCTGGAAGCCGACGTCGGCGGAGCTCTTGATGATGGCGTCGCTGATGCTTTTTTGTTCAAGTTCGATGGCGGCGTGGCATTCGCGGCAGATCAGGAATTGGCCCTGATGCGCGTGTTCCGGGTGATTGCAGCCAACAAAGGCGTTGAGCGAGGCGATGCGGTGCACCAGGCCGTTTTCCAGCAGGAAATCCAGCGCGCGGTACACGGTAGGCGGCGCCGCGCGGCGACCGTCCTGCTCGCTGAGCACGCCAAGGATGTCGTAGGCACCCAGCGGCTTGTGGCTTTGCCACACCAGCTCCAGCACCCGGCGACGCAAGGCAGTCAGGCGCAGGCCCTTCTGTGTGCACAGGGTATCGGCCTCCGACAGCGCGGTGTGCACGCAGTGAGAGTGGTCGTGGGGACGGCTGGCAAGCGGTGTTTTAGGCATGAGCGGCGACAGATATTTGATAGAGACGTTATTATGTTACCCGTTCCTACGTCATTGAGTGGTCATCGTGTCCCGACTTTTTCCCGTTTTTGTCGTATTTGTCACCAGTTTGTTCATTACCGCTGCCGCTCAGGCCGAGGTCAAGGTGCTGACCAGCATCAAGCCGTTGCAGCTGATTGCCGCGGCTGTGCAGGACGGCGTGGCGATTCCGGAGGTGCTGCTGCCGCCGGGTGCCTCGCCGCATAACTATGCCTTGCGCCCATCCGACGTACGGCGCGTGCAGTCGGTGGACCTGCTCTACTGGATTGGTCCGGATATGGAGAGTTTCCTGCCCCGCGTGCTCAAAGGTCGCACGGCGCCGACGGTCGCGGTACAAGACCTGCCGGGCATGAAACTGCGCCGTTTCGCCGAAGATAGCCATTCGCACGCCGACGATGCCGACGAGCATGATCACGATCACCGTCCAGGCAGCCTGGATGCCCACCTGTGGCTGTCGACGGTCAACGCACGGGTGATCGCCGCGCGCATGGCGACTGACCTCAGCGCCGCCGATCCGGAAAATGCCGCGCGTTACCAGAGCAACGTGAAGGCCTTCGACGAGCGCCTGGACGCCCTGGACGCGCGCTTGAAAGCCCGCCTGGCGCCAATCGGCAACAAGCCTTACTTCGTGTTCCACGAAGCCTTTGATTATTTCGAAGAGGCCTACGGTCTCAAGCATGCCGGTGTATTCAGCGTGGCCGCCGAGGTTCAGCCGGGTGCCCAGCATGTGGCGGCGATGCGCACGCGCCTGCAGGAAGTGGGCAAGACGTGCGTGTTCAGTGAGCCACCGTTGCGTCCGCGGCTGGCTGAAACGCTGGTAGCCGGCCTGCCGGTGAAGCTGGCGGAGTTGGATGCGCTGGGTGGTTACACGCCGGCTACCGCCCAGGGTTACGAGCAGGTGCTGGAGAAGTTGGGGAATGACTTGGCGGGGTGCCTGGAGTCGCTCTGACCGCTGCACCGATCTCCTGTGGGAGCTGGCTTGCTCCCACAGTGACCGAGTAGATCTTTAAAGCGCGAACGGCAGGTGAACGGTGACCTGCTGACGCTGCGCCAGCCGGTGCTCGAACTCCGCTGGGTCGTGGATCAGCACATCCTGGCCTGCGAACGACTCAGCGGCGATCAGGCGAGACAGCCAGAAGCGTACACACGCTACCCGCAGCATGGTCGGCCACAGCTCCGCTTCCTTGGCCGTAAACGGTCGCAGACCCGCATAGGCGCCCAGCAGTGCGCGCGCGCGTTGCCCATCGATCACGCCGTCCGCGTCCGAACACCAGTCATTCAGCGCGATCGCCACGTCGTACAGCATCGGGCCCGAGCAGGCGTTGTAGAAATCGATCAGGCCGGTCAGGTGCGTGCCTTCGAACATCGCATTGTCGCGGAACAGGTCGGCGTGAACGTTGGCGCGCGGCAGGGCAAGGATGTCGGCCTTGTGGGCTTCGATCTCGGTCAATGCCGCTTGCAGCAGTTGCTGTTGTGCGTCGTTCAAGTGCGAAATCAGCTGCGCACCTTCGCTGAGCATCCAGTCCAGCCCGCGATCGGTCTTGCGCTCCAGCACCTTCTCGCCCTGCGTCGCCAGGTGCAGGTGGCCCAGCAGGTCACCGACCTGGGCGCAGTGCTGCGCATTGGCGTCCTTGATGTGCTTGCCGGCCAGGCGCGGTTGTAACAGCGCCGGTTTGCCTTTCAGCTCGCGCAACGCGACGCCGTCGGTGGTGCGCAAGGCGTAAGGCACCGGCAGGTCGGCGTCGTGGAGCACGTCGAGCAGCTCGATGAAGAATGGCATTTCTGCGACGGGGCCGCGTTCAACCAGGGTCAGGACGAATTCGCCCTGTTCCAGGCTGATAAAGAAATTGGTGTTTTCGCTACCAGCGGCAATCCCCTGGAAGTCAAGCAGGCGGCCGAGCCCGTAAGGGGCGAGAAAGGTTTCCAGCTCGGGCCGAGCCAGGGGGGTGAACACAGACATGGTTAAAACTGCCAGTACGGGCGCCGCAGTGCGCGGCGCCAATTTAAGTTAAGAAATCATTTCCATTCGAAGATCTTCCATGACGGGATCAGCATATCCGGCTGGTCAGAGCGGATGAAGTTCGCGTCGGTTCCGTCCGCGCGTACCAGGAAGTACGGTGGTGCCCCCTTTACGGTCACCTTGATTGCGTACAGGAAACCGTTTTGGCGGTACTCCTGGATAGTCCGGTCGCCTTCCGTGCGAATGGTAACGTCCGGATCCCCCGAAGGGGCGCTGTCTGCCGCCATGGCAGCCATCGGAGCGAGTGCAATCAAGCCAGTCAACAGCAGGCGATTGAATGTACGCATGATAACCTTGTCCCTTTGTCGTCATTGGTCCGGCTATTCTAGCGCCTGACCCGCCGAAAAGGTTGATCCTGCTCATGAGCCAAGCCCCCCTCGTCCTGGTGGACGGTTCTTCTTATCTGTACCGCGCCTTCCACGCGCTGCCACCGCTGACCACCTCCAAAGGCCTGCCGACCGGTGCGGTCAAGGGCGTGTTGAACATGCTCAAAAGCCTGCGCAAGCAGTACCCGGACAGCCCGTTCGCGGTGGTGTTCGACGCCAAGGGTGGGACCTTTCGCGATGAGATGTACGCCGAATACAAGGCCAACCGCCCGAGCATGCCCGATGACATGCGCCTGCAAATCGAGCCTCTGCACCAGAGCGTGATCGCGCTGGGCTTCCCGTTGCTGTGCGTCGAGGGCGTCGAGGCCGATGACGTGATCGGCACGTTGGCCCGCAGCAGCGCGGCCGCCAGCCGCCCGGTGGTGATTTCTACCGGTGACAAGGACATGGCCCAACTGGTGGACGGGCACATTACCTTGGTCAACACCATGACCGGTAGTTCGATGGACATCGAGGGCGTAAAGGAGAAATTCGGCGTCGCTCCGGAGCAGATCATCGACTATCTGGCGTTGATGGGCGATTCGTCCGACAACATTCCGGGCGTCCCGGGCATTGGTCCGAAGACCGCTTCCGGCCTGTTGGTGGGCGTGAATGGCGGCCTCAAAGAGCTGTATGAGCAGCTGGATATCGTGCCGACCCTGCCGATCCGTGGCGCCAAGACGTTGCCGGCCAAGCTCGAGGAGCACCGCGAGATGGCGTTCCTGTCCTATCAACTGGCAACGATCAAGGTCGATGTGCCGCTGGACGTGGGCCTGGATGATTTGCACCTGATCGAGCCGGATCGCGAAAAACTGCTGGAGTTGTACACCCTGCTGGAGTTCAAGAGCTGGATCGACGAGATTCAGCGCGATGCCAAGCGCGTGGAACTCAAGGCTTCCGCCGACGTGGTGCCTGCCGCCGCTGATCTTCTCGAAGCGATGCCTGCGGCGCCCGTCGAAACGAACTACACCACGATCCTCGACCAGGCGACCTTCGACACCTGGCTGAAGAAGCTCAATGCTGCAAAATTGTTCGCGTTCGACACCGAGACCACCGGGATCGATGCCCAGCAAGCGCAGCTGGTCGGGGTGTCCTTCGCTGTAGAGCCTCACGAAGCTGCCTACATCCCGCTGACGCATTCCTACATCGGTGCGCCACAGCAGCTGGACCGCGACACCGTGTTGCTGGCGTTGAAGCCACTGCTGGAGGACCCGGCCAAGCTCAAGGTCGGCCAGCACGCTAAATTCGACATGAACATCCTGGCCAACTGCGCCATCGGCGGCGACCCCGCCCAGGGCATTACCGTGCGAGGTATTGCCTTCGACACCATGCTTGAGTCCTACGTGCTGAACTCCACTGCGACCCGGCACGACATGGACAGCCTGGCGAAGAAGTACCTGGACTACGACACCGTCAGCTTCCAGGACATCGCCGGCAAGGGCGCCAAGCAGTTGACCTTCGACCAGATCCCGCTGGAGCAGGCGGGCCCTTATGCCGCCGAAGACGCCGACGTGACGCTGCGCCTGCATCAGGCCCTGCACGCGCAACTGGCGGCCATCCCGAGCCTGGCCAGTGTGCTGACGGATATCGAAATCCCGTTGGTGCCGGTGCTGGCGCGGATCGAGCGCCAGGGCGCGCTGGTGGACAAGGATCTGCTGGGCATCCAGAGCATTGAACTGGGCGACAAGATGGTCGAGCTGGAACGCCAGGCGTTCGAGATTGCCGGTGAGGCGTTCAACCTGGGGTCGCCCAAGCAGCTCGGCGCGATTCTCTACGAGAAGCTCGGCCTGCCGGTGCTGAAGAAGACCGGCAAGGGCCAGGCGTCCACGGCTGAAGAAGTGTTGGCCAAGTTGGCCGAAGATGACTTCCTGTTGCCCAAGGTCCTGATGCAGTACCGCAGCATGAGCAAGCTGAAAAGCACCTACACCGATCGTCTGCCAGAGCAGATCAACCCGCGTACCGGGCGCATTCACACGTCTTATCATCAGGCCGTGGCCGCGACCGGGCGCTTGTCGTCCAGCGACCCGAACCTGCAGAACATCCCCGTGCGCACCGCCGAAGGACGGCGGATTCGCCAGGCGTTTGTCGCGCCCAAGGGCTACAAACTGCTGGCGGCGGACTATTCGCAGATCGAGCTGCGGATCATGGCGCACCTGTCCAAGGACGAGGGGCTGATGAATGCGTTCCGCAACGACCTGGACGTGCACACTGCGACGGCGGCTGAAGTGTTCAAGGTTGAATTGGCACAGGTCACGTCCAACCAGCGTCGCAGTGCCAAGGCGATCAACTTCGGCCTGATCTACGGCATGGGCGCGCAGAAGCTCGGCAAGGACATCGGCGTCGACACCAAGACCGCCAAGGCCTATATCGATGTGTACTTTGCCCGCTATCCGGGCGTGCGCGAGTACATGGAGCGCACGCGTGCCCAGGCTGCCGACCAGGGCTACGTGGAAACCTTCTTCGGTCGCCGGCTGTACCTGCCGGATATCAATTCCAACAAGCCCCAGGAGCGCGCGGCCGCCGAACGCACGGCGATCAACGCGCCGATGCAGGGCACGGCGGCAGACATCATCAAGAAGGCCATGGTGCTGGTGGATAACTGGCTGACCGAATCGGGCCTGGATGCCAAGGTCATCCTGCAGGTGCACGATGAATTGGTGCTGGAGGTGCGTGAGGACCTGGTAGCAGCCGTCAGCGAGAAGATCCGCGAGTACATGAGCGCGGCGGCGCAATTGGATGTGCCGTTGGTCGTGGACGTAGGCGTGGGCGACAACTGGGACGAGGCCCACTGATTCCGGGCCTTTGCCGCCACCCTAGGTGGTGGCAGAGTGCTTTAGTCCAGAAAACGCCGTGGCTTATTACCAATAGTTTTTTGAACGTGCCGGAACTTAACCCATGAAATGCAACTCAGAGTTACTGAATGGGTGGTGAAGCCCTTCAATGCTCCTATGTTGTGTTAAGTGTTGGCAGATATCTGGACCCCGCCCTAGCGGTCCGGAACTTGAACCCCGAACTTCCCCTCCCCATACGAAGTCCGGGGTTTTTTTTGCCCGCAGAAAAGTTATTCCGCGAGTTCCGCGCCCTTGTCAGCCAATTCCATCCAGCCCGCCAGCACGGTGTAAGCCTCTTCGAGGCCCATGCGCTTGGGCGCCGAGAACAGCTGGATGGTGATCGCATCGCCCCAACCCTTACGGATTTCGGACTGCACCTTGAGCAGCGTGTTCTTGGCTGCGCCATAGGTGAGCTTGTCGGCCTTGGTCAGCAGGATATGCATCGGCATGCCGCTGGCGACGGCCCAATCGAGCATCAGCAAGTCGAAGTCGGTCATTGGATGACGGATGTCCATCATCAGGATCAAGCCTTTCAAACTCTCGCGGCCACCCAGGTAAGCCTCCAGGTGACGCTGCCAGTGCAGCTTCAGCGGGATAGGTACTTTTGCGTAACCGTAGCCCGGCAGGTCGACCAGACGCCGATCATCGTCTAGCTTGAAGAAATTGAGCAGCTGCGTGCGGCCCGGGGTTTTCGAGGTGCGCGCCAGGCTGGCATGGGTCAGGGTGTTCAGGGCGCTGGATTTGCCGGCGTTGGAACGACCGGCAAAGGCGACTTCAAAACCTTCGTCATCGGGGCATTGGTCAACTTTGGCGGCGCTGAGCATGAAGGTGGACTGTTGGCACAGGCCGAGGATGGGGTTCTTGAGTTGCATGAGATTTCCGATGTGGGCGGTGCCGAGAAAGGGTGCGGCAAGCGGTGTCGTTTCCGTTTCAGTAGCGCCAGTATATAATGCCGCAGATTTTGTGTGTGCTTTGTCCCAGCGAAGGATGAAGTTCACGGGAGCGAAAGACCTTCATTGCGCATTAGAACGCAAAACGCTCTCAAACCCTGAAAAGGTCGATGTATGACCAGATGGTTGCTCGCTTTCGGTGTCCTGATTCCGCTTTTCGGCGCTCAGGCTACACAGGATCCGGAAGCGGTGTACAACCGAGTTTGCGTGGCTTGCCATGCCGGCCAGCTGCCGAACGCCCCCAAGCGGGGTGACCAGGCAGCCTGGGCGCCAAGACTGGCGCAGGGCATGGACACGCTGGTGCAGCACGTAGACCAGGGTTTCAAGGCAATGCCGCCGCGTGGTTTGTGCATGGACTGCAGTACTGAGGATTACCAGGCCGTCATTGAGTTGATGGTGAGTAAACCCGGTAGATAACTCTTAAACCCTTAGCCGTAGTTGGATTAGCTGATGAACAAACTGATCGTGAGTCTGCTGTTGACCTTGGGCGTCACCGGTGTTGCCTTTGCTGCAGAGGGCCCCCTTAAAGGTGATGCCACTGCCGGCCAAGCGAAAGCTGCCGTGTGTGGTGCCTGCCATGGACCGGACGGTAACAGCCCGGCTCCGAACTTCCCCAAACTGGCCGGCCAGGGCGAACGTTACCTGACCAAGCAGATGCACGACATCAAGGATGGCAAGCGCACGGTACTGGAAATGACCGGCTTGCTGACCAACCTCAGCGACCAGGACCTGGCAGACATCGCGGCGTATTTTGCCAGCCAGAAAGGCAGTGTGGGAGCTGCCGATCCGAAATTGGTCGAAAAAGGCCAAGCATTGTTTCGCGGCGGCAAGCTCGCTGAAGACCAGCCTATCGGCGGCATGCCCGCCTGCAAGGCGTGCCACATTCCGGACGGCGGCGGCCTCGCCGCTGCAGGCTTTCCTCACCTGAGTGGCCAGCATGCTCAATACACGGCCAAGCAGCTGAAGGATTTCCGCGAAAAAGTGCGCTACATCGACGGCGATGCCGGCAACAAAATGATGACCGACATCGCGGCCAAGCTCTCGGACAAAGATATCGAAGCGCTGTCCAGCTACATTCAGGGTCTGCACTGATCAGTCTGGCAACGTTAACACTCGATTAATCCCGTGATGCAAGCATAAAAAGGGTGGCCCAGGCCGCCCTTTTTTGTGGCCGGTGCCGTTACACTAACGAACTCATGCCCGCGTAGACCTGTCACAACAAAGGTCGCGTGAGGCGACTTTATTTGTCCAGGAGTAAAGCATGCGTAATCTGATCCTCAGCGCCGCTCTCGTCACTGCCAGCCTCTTCGGCATGACCGCACAAGCTGCCGACGTGCCGCTTGAAGCCGGTAAAACCTACGTTGAATTGGCCAACCCTGTACCCGTATCGGTACCCGGCAAGATCGAAGTGGTGGAGCTGTTCTGGTACGGCTGCCCGCATTGCTACGCGTTTGAACCGACCATCAACCCATGGGTTGAGAAGCTGCCTAAGGACGTGAACTTCAAGCGTATCCCCGCCATGTTCGGCGGCCCATGGGATGCCCACGGCCAACTGTTCCTGACCCTGGAAGCCATGGGTGTCGAGCACAAGGTGCATAACGCGGTATTCGACGCGATCCAGAAACAAGGCAAGCGCCTGACCAAGCCGGACGAAATGGCTGACTTCGTTGCCACCCAGGGTGTCGACAAGGACAAGTTCCTCGCCACCTTCAACTCCTTCGCCATCCAGGGCCAGATCAAGCAGGCCAAGGAACTCGCGCAGAAGTATGGTGTGCAAGGCGTACCGACCATGATCGTCAACGGCAAATACCGCTTCGACCTGGGCACTACCGGTGGTCCTGAACAGACCCTCAACGTTGCCGACCAGCTGATCGCCAAAGAGCGCGCAGCCAAGTAAGGGGCCCGCCATGCGCCGCTGGGGTACCGAACGCGTTGTTGGCCTGCATGACCCGCAGGTCAACGAACATCACCTGGAATCCACAGGCCTGCCGGCAGACAGCCGCTTGCGCCTGCTCAGCTTCAATATCCAGGTGGGGATCAGTACCGAGAAATACCGGCACTACCTGACCCGTGGCTGGCAGCACCTGCTGCCGCACAATGGGCGTGCCGGCAACCTGCAGAAGATCGGCAACCTGTTGCATGACTTCGACCTGGTTGCCCTGCAGGAAGCCGACGGTGGCAGCATGCGCTCCGGCTACATCAACCAGGTCGAGCACCTGGCCCAGCTCGGTGCCTTCCCCTACTGGTATCAGCAACTCAACCGCAACCTGGGGCGCCTGGCGCAGCACAGCAATGGCGTGCTCAGTCGCTTGAAACCATCCGCCATCGAAGATCATCCGCTGCCGGGCCCCAAGGGGCGCGGGGCGATTCTCGTGCGTTTTGGCGAAGGGCCTGAGGCCTTGGTGGTGGTGATGATGCACCTGGCGTTGGGTGCACGCACTCGCACGATGCAGCTGGCCTACATCCGCGAGTTGATTGGCAATTACAAACACCAGGTGTTGATGGGTGACATGAACACCCATGCCAACGACCTGCTACAGAATTCTCCGTTGCGCGACCTTGGGCTACTGGCACCGCAAGCCGAAGCCACGTTCCCCAGCTGGCGCCCGCAACGCTGTCTTGACCATATCCTGCTCAGCCCGACCCTCACGCTGGAAAGCGTGAAGGTGCTGGCGCAGCCCATCTCCGATCACCTGCCGGTCGCGGTAGAGATTCGTCTGCCGGGTTCGCTCACGGCTGATGCATTGCCCGCGTTGAGCCCCGGCCCTCGCGGACCCCTTGCATGAGCGACGACGCCCAGCGCTGGAAAGAAAAATACCTGAAGAGTATCGAGCAACAAGAAAAGCTCGAACGCCGCTGGGCTGCGCGCCTCGACCTGTTGCGCCGTGGGCTGGTGCGCAGCACGCTGGCCGCTGAAGGCACCGACCGTGCGGTCGATCAATGCATGAAGGAAATGCGCGACGTTGTCCGTAGCGATGATATGGACGCGGCCCTCGCGGCCTTGCTGCCGCGCCTGGAAAAAGCCGTGCTGGATTCGGAGCAGCGCCGCGAAACCCGGGTGGACCAGATGAGCACTGCGCTGACCTCCCTGGTCGCGCAGTTGCAAAAGCTGCCACTGCCGCGTGAGGTCGCACGCCCGCTGAAGACCTTCGCCAAGCAGTTGGACGGGCGTGTCAGCCAGGCCCGTGAGATCCCCTTGCTGCTCAGCGAGCTGAGCAACTTGCAAGGGCAGGCGCTGGATAATCTGGAACCGGACGGCGAGACCACGCGCCCAGGTCCCGGGTTGTTGCAGCGCCTGTTCGGCGCCAAGGAGACGGCCAACGAAGCGGTGGCCAGCGAGCCGGCCCCTTCGCCTGTTGCAACCAAACCGGTCGCCGTGGCTCAGGAGCCCGAGCAATCCGAGGAACTCACCCAGGCCTTGCGGGCCTTTGCGCCACAGCCGCAAGAGGCGGTTGCCCCGCCCCCTGAACCCGTCGCGCCGGCCAGCGTTGTCGAGGCGCCCAGTGAGACGTTGGCCTTCGAGGCCCCGCCTGCGGTGGCGCCCGTTGACGTGCCCGCAGTATCCAGGGTGCCCGAGTCGCAGAGCGAAGAACCCGCTCCCGAAAGCGCCCTCGCGGCTTTTATCGACGTGCCATCGGATGAGGTCGAGGCGCCGGACGAAACCACTATCGGCAGTCTGTCGCTGCCGCCTGTGCTGGAGCCCGACGAGCCCGATCCCGACGAGTTGCAAGCGGATGCCACCTATTCCCTGCCGGACTCGCCGGAGCCGTCCTACAGCTCTGTCGCCAAACATATTGAAGACACCCTGCTCGGCCTGCTCGAAGACCTGTCCTTGCCCGAGCGCCACAGGCCCCAGGCCGAAGCCATGCGTGAGCGCCTGGCCCACGGCCTGAACTGGTACGAACTGCTACCGATTCTCGATGATCTGGCCGTGCTGATGCTGGCGATCACCGACAGCGGCCAGCATGAGTTCGAGGCGTACCTCAAGCAGCTCAACGAGCGCCTCGAAGCCTTCCAGGGGCATTTGCAGGTCGCCAGCGACGGGCATGCGGACAGCCGATCCGCTGCCCGCGAGCTGGACACGCAGATTCGCGAACAGGTCGATGGCTTGCAAAGCAGTGTGCAGGACGCCGCCGACCTCGACAGCCTCAAGCACGTGCTGGAAAGCCACCTCGAAGGCTTGCTCGGCACCATGGACGAGCACCAGCAGCAACGCGACCAGCGCGAGCAGGAAGTGGCCGCGCGCTTGAAAGGGCTGGCCGAGCGGGTCGCCAATATGGAGCAGGAGGCCCAGGGCTATCGCGAACACCTGGAGGTGCAACGCCAGAAGGCCTTGATCGATCCACTCACCGGCCTGCCTAACCGCGCAGCCTGGAGCGAGCGCCTCGATCTGGAGGTCAACCTCTGGCACCAGCGCGGCAACAGCCTGTCGTTGGCGATGCTCGACCTGGATCACTTCAAGCGCATCAACGATGGCTACGGCCATCTGGCCGGCGACAAGGTGCTGAAGATCATCGCCAACGTGCTGCGCAAGCGCCTGCGGCCGAACGATTTTATCGCACGCTTTGGCGGAGAAGAGTTTGTGTTGCTGATGCCGGACTCCTCATTGGCAGAGGCCGTGGCGGCAGGCGATGCGTTGCGTGCAGCGATTGAGGCGTGCCCGTTTCACTTCAAGGGCGAGCCGGTAACGATCACCGTGTCCATGGGCGTCGCGCAGTTCCAGGCGGGCGAGCGCAGTGACCTGGCCCTTAAGCGTGCGGATGCGGCGTTGTACCGGGCCAAGGCTGCGGGACGCAACCAGGTGCAGGCGGCGTAAAAGATGTTCCATTTTGTAATTTGACCGCCGAGCCACAAACGGTACGTTACACTGTTGCATTATCGTCTTCAGCGTAATGCCTTCTGCCATGAAATCCCTGTACTTCGCCTTTTTGTTCCTTTTACTCGCGGGCTGCGCCAGTGGCCCGCGCCTGGACACCACTCACCCCTCGGTGAACCACGATAACCGCGTGCAGTTCGTGGTTGTCCACTACACCTCGACCAACCTTGAACGCTCCCTGGCACTGCTCACCCACGGCCAGGTCAGCAGCCATTACCTGATCGGCGATGACGCCTCTGCCACCATCTACAAGCTGGTCGACGAGAGCCAGCGCGCATGGCATGCCGGGGAAAGCGAGTGGATGGGCCGGACCTGGCTCAACTCCAGTTCAATCGGTATTGAAATCGTGAACCCCGGCTACAAGGACACACCGACCGGTCGCCTGTGGTACCCCTACTCCGAAGCCCAGGTGAAATCGCTGGTGGTGTTGCTCAAGGACATCAGCAAGCGCAATGGCATCGACCCCAAGAACATCATTGGCCACAGCGACATCGCGCCGCTGCGCAAGCTGGATCCGGGTCCGCTGTTCCCGTGGAAGCGACTCGCCGCTGAAGGGTTGGGGGTCTGGCCGGACGCGCAGGCTGTTGCCCGATTCCAGGTGCAGTACGCCGCGGATCTACCGAGTATCACGTGGTTCCAGGAAGAGCTGGCGCGCCTGGGCTACCAGACACCGCAGACCGGCGAGCTGGATGTCGCCACGCGGCATGTCATCGCGGCATTCCAGATGCACTTCCGGCCATCGCTGTTTGATGGCACACCGGACGCCGAAAGTGCTGCGATCCTGCGGGCCTTGAACCGCAGTTAAGGTGTTAACCGATTCAAAAAAGTGGGAGCGGGCTTGTTCGCGAAGGCAGTGTGTCAGTCATCAAATGCATGGACTGATCCCCCGCCTTCGCGGGCAAGCCCGCTCCCACTTTTTTGCGGTGACCGGACAGGTTACAGCGGCAACGCCATGTAGAACTGTGTGCCCTGCCCTGGCCGCGAGTACACGCCCATGCGGCCACCGTGCAGTTGCACGATTTCTTTGCACAGCGCCAACCCCAGGCCGGCGCCGCCTTTCTTGCGGCCCACCTGTACGAACGGTTCGAAGATCCGCCCTTGCTGCCCGTAGGCGATGCCTTCGCCGTTGTCCTCGACACTGATTATTACCCGCTCACCGTGGCGACGTGCCTGCAGGCGGATCTGCCCGCCTTCGGCGGTGTGGCGCAGGGCGTTGCCGAGCAGGTTGTCGAGTACGCGCTCCAGTTGTGCCTGGTCGGCATACAAGCGCGGCAGGTCGGACTGGGCTTCTACCAGCAGTTCGATGCGTTGCGCGTTGGCCGGTTCGACGAAGCGCGCACGCGCATGTTCAAGCAAGTCGGTGACATCGCACGCGCCCAGGGTGAGTTTTTGCAGGCCGTTCTGGTAGCGCGAAAAGTTGAGCAAGTCGTTGATCAGCTGCATCAGGCGCTGCATTTCTTCATTGACCGTATCCAGCAGGTCCGCTTCGCGCGAATCCGCCGGAAATTTCGCGCGCTCGCGGAACAGGCCGAACGCCATGTGCATGCCGGTCACCGGCGTGCGCAGCTCGTGGGAGGCGCGCAACACGAACTCGCTGCGCACGCGTTCGAAGGCGCGTTGTTCGGTGACGTCATGCAACACCATCACGGCACCGAGGATATGCCCCTGGGTATGGCTGACGGGCGTCAGGCTATAGGTCAGCAGGCGCAGCTCGCCTTCGACTTCCACTTCCAGGTCGTCCGGAGCGCGCTCCAGGTTGCCCCCACGCAGCACCAATTGCAGTTGTTCATCCAGTTCCGGGCGCACCAGTGCTTCACCCAGACCCTGGCCGAGACGTTCTTCATCCCAGCCCAATTGGCGCTGGGCGACGGGGTTGAGGTGCTCCAGGCGGCCCTGGCGATCGATCATCAGCAGGCCATCGTCGATGCTGTCGAGCACGGCTTGCAGGCGTTGCTGGCCGGCCAGCAGTTCGTCGACGTTGGTTGCCTGATGCTGGCGCAGGGCTTCGGCCATGATGCCGAAGCGACGGGTCAGCTGGTTCATCTCTGCCGCCGATGAGATCGGCAGCGTCACTTCGAAATCACCCTGCCCGATCTTGTCCGCCGCCTTGGCCAGCGCTTCGATCGGCCCGCCAAATCGCCGGGCAATGCCATGCGCGGTCACAAATCCGATGATCAATACCGCAAGCCCCACCAGCCCCAGTAAACCTGCGATCAATAGCGCCCGCTCGCGAGACTTGTGCTCGCTGTTGCTGATGTTTTCCAGCGCTTGCTTGTGCTCGTTGATCAGCCCGTTACGCAGCTCATTGAAGGTTTCGGTGAGCTTTTCCTTGGTACCCGGCGGTGGTTCTGCTTGCTGGGATTGGTCAAATGCCTCCAGCAATGCCTGGTACTGGCCTCGTGCCTGGCTGAATCCGGTCCCGTGACCGTCGCGCTGTTCATGGGCGATACCTTGGTCCAGCAAGTCGAAATAGCGCTGTTTGGAGGCTTGCAGGGCCTCCGGGTCCGGCGGCTCTTCGAGCATCATGATCAACTGGTCGCCCAGGCTCTGGCGCAGCTTGAGGCCCAGGTCCAGGGTGATGAAATTGCTGCGAATCAACGACTCCTGGGTCTTGGCCATTTGCATGACGCTCACCAGACCCAGGATCAAACCCAGCAGGGCGACGGTAATCAGCGCAGAAATACTCAGGAACAAACGAGTGCGCAGTTTCATCGCTAGCTTCATAGAGTGCTCACAGGTTGTACTGTTTGCGTTTGCGGTACAGGGTCGAGGCGTCGATACCCAGGGTGCGCGCGGCCTGGTCCAGGGTGTCGCTGGTGGCGAGGACGGCGCCGATGTGGGCCTTCTCCAGCTCGTCCAGGCTCAGTGCCGCGCCGATACGCGGCGCATTGTTGGTCGGCTGCTCGGCCATGCCGAGGTGGCTGATTTCAACTTTTTCCTGTGGGCAGATAATGCTGGCGCGCTCGACCACGTTGCGCAGCTCACGGATATTGCCCGGCCAGCGATAGTTCAACAGCGCCTCACGTGCTTCATCGCTGAAACCGCGCGCCGGCCGTGCGTATTCCTTGACGAAGCGGGCCAGGAAACGGTCGGCCAGGGTCAGGATGTCCTCGCTGCGCTCGCGCAGCGGCGGCAGGTGCAAGGTGATCACATTGAGGCGGTAGAGCAAGTCTTCACGGAAGCGGCCGTCGCGCACCATGTCTTCCAGGTTCAGGTTGGTGGCCGCCAGGATCCGCACGTCGGCACGGCGGGTGACCGGGTCGCCCACGCGCTCGTATTCCTTGTCCTGGATAAAACGCAGCAATTTGGGTTGCAAGGTGAGGGGGAAATCGCCGATCTCGTCGAGAAACAGCGTGCCGCCGTCTGCCTGGTTGACGCGGCCCAAGGTGCTTTCACTGGCACCGGTAAACGCCCCCCGGCTATGGCCGAACAGCTCGCTCTCCATCAACTCTGCCGTCAGCGAAGGGCAGTTGATGGTCACGCAGGACTTCTTCGACCGCTTGCTCCAGCCGTGAATGGCCCGGGCCAGCTCGCCTTTACCGGTACCCGACTCGCCGAGAATCAGGATGTTGGCATCTGTGCCGGCCACTTGGCGCGCGGTTTCCAGTACCACCATCATCGAGGGGCTGTGGGAATCGAGGCCGTCTTTGGGCTGGCGCACTGCGCCTTCCAATGCTTCCAGGCGTGCAGAGAGTTGGCGCACTTCCAGTTGCTTGGCGGTGGCCAGGCGCAATTGGTCGGGGCTGCAGGGCTTGACCAGGTAATCGGCCGCACCCGCCTGGATCGCGTCCACGGCGGTATCCACTGCCGAATGGGCGGTCACGATGACCACGCGCATCCACGGTGCTTGTATGCGCATTTGGGCCAGCACATCCAGGCCGTTGTCTTCGCCCAGGCGCAGGTCGAGGAAGCACAGGTCGAACACCTGGCGCTGCATCAAGGTATCGGCCTGGGCGGCACTGTTGGCGGTGGCCACGGTGTAGCCTTCATCTTCCAGGCAATAACGGAAGGTGCGGAGGATCGCGGATTCGTCATCCACTAAAAGAATGCGGCCTTGAAGTTCCTTGGCTGATTCCATCTGTCCCGCGCTCCTTAACTATGAATGATGGTGTTTAGTCCCGGAATAATCGGGCAAGTTGCATGGTCTATTCTGATCGATAATAGGCAGCATCGTGCAGCTATCTGCGCGGTGTCCTACAAAGCCCTGCCTGATGGCGTTTTCATGCCGTCTTGCCCCTTCGGCAACATTCCCTCTGCTTTCTATCCCTCGACCCGACCACTGACCATCGTGCATTTCGCACGGCGTACAGGGGGGCATCGTGCAGGATGCTAGGCGATTGCCCTAACGCATATATTTAACCTATTGATTTTATTGAGTTTTATTTTGCAAAAAAGCTGGCATGCGCTCTGCAATAGCTATCCCAACGAATAATCAGAATGCGGGAGAAATGCAGCATGACTCGCCAAAGCCTCAACCAACTGCGTGTATCGCCACTGCGCTTGCAACAAGGTCTGTTTGCCAGCCTGGCCTTGATGGTCACGCTGATTGCAGGCCAGCAGTTTCAGCATTGGCAGCAGAGTCAGCAGCAGACCCCGCAATTCGAACGTCCGGTGATGACCCAGACGCATTTTCGATCCGTCGGTAGCGTGACTGCCGATGTGACAGCCCCGCAATTGCGCGTAGCCGACCAGGATTCAACCCTGGGCGAGCTGCCAACCCAAGAGCGCTGGGTGTTCTAGGCAAGAACGTCGGGGGCTCGTTTTGAGCGTCCGTACCGCACTACCGCTGTTACCTCTAAAAGAAGCGTAAGGAGAATCACCATGTTGAGTTGGGCAATCACATTTCTGATCATCGCCATTGTGGCTGCAGTCCTGGGCTTCGGTGGTATCGCGGGCACCGCCACGGGTATCGCCAAGATTCTCTTTGTCGTCTTCCTGGTGATGTTCATCGCTTCGTTCTTCTTTGGTCGTCGCGGCCGAGGCTGAACATGACCACTTCCTTTAAAGCCATGGCTGCCGCCCTGCTCCTGGGCGGCAGCGGCCTGGCGATGGCCGCCAATGACGGTCAATCCCGGGCCAACGAACTGCTCAGCGCGGACCCGCAATACCGTGAGACCTGGCAAAGCGTGGTGAAGAAAGAAGAGCGCCTGCCTGAATGGGTGATGAACCTGTCAGGCACGGCCGAACAAATGAATGCCGTGGAAGAAGATGGCGACAAATACTTGGTGGGGCCGCTCTGTGAAACCGCAGACACATGCCTGAACAAGCGCCTGATCGTTGCCTTCAGCTTCGACAAGGATGATGCCTACGCCATGTTGGTCGAAGTCCCTGCCGGCTTGCCGGCGGACAAGTCGCCGACTCGGCACGCCGATTACCGGTTTATCGGTAAGCCGGATGAAGGCATGCAGAAGCTGCTGATGGACCAGCTGAAGAAAGATCCGAATTGGTACTAGGTTCCGTCTGACGCGTTTGTCGTCTGCGGGATCAGCGTCCATAGAAAGAAGCCCCTCGCTTCTTTCTGTCTGCCTCACTCGCCACGGGTGAGGCATGACCAGGGGGCCGGGTTGCTCTGATCAATCGAGATCGGCGTGACCTACGGGTACAGGGAGTGCCTGCGCAAGGGCCGGGTCAGGCGAAAAGCTGCGACGCAGGTTCACAAGTCCTCAAGCTTGCTGAACTTGCGGCGTGCTTACGCTGCTTACTTCCCTCCTCATACCGCTCTTAGCCGAGAATTTCCTTTCTGCCTGCACTTAACCATTACTTGGTGTGTACGAGCGACCATCTATCGAGAAAGTTTTGCCCTCGCTATAGGACATTTCTGACACGACGCCCATGAATTTCCAGGCATTTTTGCCAATGGCCTGAAGTCGTCCTGAATCTCTGAGCGAGCCTGAATTGGCCGGTTCACGGCATGTTCACCTGCCAAAATGTCGCATTTGAACTGACCGATCAGACAGTTATTATGAAAAAAAGCCATGCCGATTCGGCATAGGGTAGGCGTTTACGGCATTAGACGTCGCCCCCTTGCATCGGAATAGTTGCGCCTTTTTTCGCCTGCCAGTAAGCCATTTCGGCCACGCTGCGGTGACCTTCCATGGAGGCAGATGCACACACTTTTTCGCTCTCGAGCGTTCCAGCTGGCGCATTTGCCTTAAGTCCACTTGAAGTAAGGGTAATGACATGAAGAAGGCAAAGCTAAGCCTCGCCTGGCAGATCCTCATCGGTTTGGTGCTGGGGATTGCAATCGGTGCAGTGCTCAACCATTTCAGTGCTGAAAAGGCCTGGTGGATCAGCAATGTGTTGCAGCCAGCGGGCGATATCTTTATCCGCCTGATCAAGATGATCGTGATCCCGATTGTGATTTCTTCGCTGATCGTCGGCATTGCCGGGGTCGGTGACGCGAAAAAGCTCGGGCGTATCGGTGTCAAAACCATCCTTTACTTTGAAGTGGTCACCACCATCGCCATCGTGGTCGGCCTGTTGCTGGCCAACCTGTTCCACCCCGGTGCCGGTATCGACATGAGTACCCTGGGCACCGTCGATATCTCCAAGTACACCGCCACCGCTGCCGAAGTGCAGCATGAGCATGCGTTTATCCAGACCATCCTCAACCTGATCCCGTCGAACATCTTCGCCGCCGTCGCCCGTGGCGAAATGCTGCCGATCATCTTCTTCTCCGTGCTGTTCGGCCTCGGTTTGTCGAGCCTCAAGCCGGAGCTGCGCGAGCCGCTGGTGACCATGTTCCAGGGCGTGTCCGAGAGCATGTTCAAAGTCACCCACATGATCATGAAATACGCCCCTATCGGTGTATTCGCGCTGATCGCGGTGACTGTCGCCAACTTCGGCTTCGCCTCCCTGCTGCCGCTGGCCAAGCTGGTGATCCTGGTTTACGTGGCCATCCTGTTCTTCGCCTTCGCGGTGCTGGGCTTGATCGCACGCCTGTTCGGCTTCTCGATTCTCAAGCTGATGCGCATCTTCAAGGATGAGCTGGTGCTGGCCTACTCCACCGCCAGTTCCGAAACCGTGCTGCCACGGGTGATCGAGAAGATGGAAGCCTACGGCGCGCCGAAGGCTATCTGCAGCTTCGTAGTACCGACCGGCTACTCGTTCAACCTGGATGGCTCGACCCTGTACCAGAGCATCGCGGCGATCTTTATCGCCCAGCTGTATGGCATCGACCTGTCGATCGGCCAGCAACTGATGCTGGTGCTGACCCTGATGGTCACTTCCAAAGGCATCGCCGGCGTGCCGGGCGTGTCCTTTGTGGTCCTGCTGGCCACCCTGGGCAGCGTGGGTATTCCGCTGGAAGGCTTGGCGTTCATCGCCGGTGTCGACCGCATTATGGACATGGCGCGCACCGCGCTCAACGTGATCGGCAACGCGCTGGCCGTGCTGGTGATCTCGCGTTGGGAAGGCATGTACGACGACGCCAAGGGCGAGCGCTACTGGAACTCCCTGCCGCACTGGCGCAGCAAGCAGGCGCTGCCGGCCGGCGAGACCAGCCGCGGCTGATGCTGGCGTGATCTGAACAAACCCCGGGAAATCCGGGGTTTGTCGTTTCTGCCAGCCCCGCTATCATTCGCCCCATCTTTCGGGGGATTCAACTGATGCTCAATGGCCTGTGGCTTGGCTTCTTTGTCGTGGCAATGGTGTCAGCACTGGCGCAATGGCTGGTCGGCGGTAACGCCGGGATTTTTGCAGCGATGGTGGAAAGTATTTTCGCCATGGCCAAATTGTCGGTGGAAGTGATGGTGCTGCTGTTCGGCACGCTCACGTTGTGGCTGGGCTTTCTGCGCATCGCCGAAAAAGCCGGAATCGTCGACTGGCTGGCCAAGGCCCTCGGCCCACTGTTTCGTCGCCTGATGCCCGAGGTGCCCGCCGGTCACCCTGCCATCGGCCTGATCACGCTCAACTTCGCCGCCAATGGCCTGGGCCTGGACAACGCCGCGACGCCCATCGGCCTCAAGGCCATGAAGGCGCTGCAGGAACTCAACCCCATCCCCAACACCGCGAGCAACGCGCAGATCCTGTTCCTGGTGCTCAACGCGTCCTCGCTGACGCTGTTGCCGGTGACGATCTTCATGTACCGCGCCCAGCAAGGCGCCGCGGACCCGACGCTGGTGTTCCTGCCGATCCTGCTGGCGACCAGTGCGTCGACCCTGGTGGGCCTGCTGTCGGTGGCGGTGATGCAGCGGCTGCGGCTGTGGGACCCGGTGGTGCTGGCGTACCTGATTCCGGGCGCGCTGGTGCTGGGCGGTTTCATGGCATTGCTGGCGACATTGTCTGCCACCGCGTTGGCGGGGTTGTCGTCGATCCTCGGTAACCTCACGTTGTTCGGCCTGATCATGCTGTTCCTGGTGATCGGCGCGTTGCGCAAGGTCAAGGTGTACGAGGCGTTTGTCGAAGGCGCCAAAGAAGGCTTCGACGTCGCCAAGAACCTGCTGCCGTATTTGGTGGCGATGCTGTGCGCCGTGGGCGTGCTGCGCGCTTCCGGAGCGTTGGATTTCGGCCTGGAAGGCATTCGCCATCTGGTCGCCTGGACCGGGATGGACACACGCTTTGTCGACGCGTTGCCGACGGCGATGGTCAAGCCGTTCTCAGGCAGCGCCGCACGGGCGATGCTGATCGAGACCATGCAGACACAGGGCGTGGACAGCTTCCCGGCGTTGGTGGCGGCGACGATTCAGGGCAGTACCGAGACCACCTTCTATGTGCTGGCGGTGTACTTCGGCTCGGTCGGCATCCAGCGCGCGCGGCATGCGGTGGGGTGTGCGTTGCTGGCGGAGTTGGCCGGCGTGGTGGCGGCGATTGCGGTGTGCTACTGGTTCTTTGGCTGATACCGCTATCGCAGGCCGGCTCCCACTCAGAATGTATTCACCGTTCAAATGTGGGAGCGGGCTTGCCCGCGAAGAGGCTCTCAGCGTTTAGGAGCTGCATTGCCCTGCTGCACCACCCAATCCACCACCTGCTTGTTCAACTGATCCCCCGCCTGCCCAAACCCGGCCACCACCGCTGACACCTTGGTGTCGCTTACCGGCTGGTGAATCTCAAAGCGGCGGCTGGCAATAATGCGCTGGTCACTGCCGCGTACCAGGCGTGCGTCGAGGCGTATCACCACCTCCACCGCACTGCCGCGGTATTCACTCTGGAACGCCAGCAATTGCCCGCCCAACTCATAGTCGGACTGCAAGTTGGTGTCGTCGGTACTCAGCAGCGTCACTCGGCCATCCCGCTGGAAACCATCCATGAAGCGATTGCGCAGCAGCACCGGCGACGGATCGCTCCAGCGTGAGTTGGCGTAGCTGCTGATCAGGTCGCCATTGGGCACCACGGCAATGCGCGGGCTGTCGAGGAATTCGCTGGTCTGCGGCTTGTTCACGCGCAGCGACCAGCTCACCGGGGTGCCCTGGCTCGCGGTCTGGCTCGAGGCCAGGCGGTACACGTCCGAAGGGTCGGCCTTGGGCAATATCGAGCATGCGCTGACCAGCGCCAGGGCCACGGGAATGATCAGTTGGTAAGCACGCTTCATGGCGTGAACTCCTTGTTCTTGTCGCTGCCCAGCAGGTAGCCGCTGGGGTTGGCTTCCAGGCGGCGAGAGATGGCACGCAGCGAGCCGAGGGTCTCACGCAGTTCGCGCACGGCCGGCGCCAGTTCGTTGAGGCCCTGCATGCCGCTGTTCACCGAGTCCTTGTTGTTGGTCAGCAAGGTGTTGATGGTCGCGGTGCTTTGCTCCAGGGATTTCATCGCCTGCTCGGCGCTGCCGAAGGCCTGTTTGCCTTGGTCGTTGAGCAGGCCGTTGGCGTTGCGCATCAGCGTGGTGGTTTGCTCGAGCGCGGCGCTGGCCTGCTTGCTCACCTGCATCAGTTGCTGCATCACCACCTTGATATCGCCGCGCTGGTCGGCGATGGCGCCGGTGGTTTGCTGCAGATTGTCCAGGGTGTTGCTCAGGCGTTCGACGTTCTCCCGCGAGAACATGTGATTGGCGTTGTGCAGCAGCAGGTTGATGCTGGTCATCAGGTCGTTGCTGTTATTCAGCAGGCGGGCAATCGGCGATGGCGAAGCGATAATCTCCGGCAGGTTGCCGTCCTTGCCCTTGAGTTCCGGGCTTTGTGGCGTGCCCCCGCTGAGCTGGATGATCGAGGTGCCGGTGATGCCGGTCAGGGCGAGCTTGGCCTGCGTGTCTTCCTTGATCGGCGTCTGGCCGGCCAGGCGGATGCGCGCCAGCACCCGGCGCGGGTCGTTGGGGTCCAGGCGCAGGCTGATCACATCGCCGACCTTGATTCCGCTGTATTGCACCGAACTGCCCTGGGACAGGCCGCTGACCGCCTCGTTGAAGATCACTTCGTAGTCCTGGAAGGCCGTATCGACGCTGGACTTGGCCAGCCACAGGCCAAACAGCATCGCGCCGACCACCACGATCACGCTGAACAGACCGATCATCACATGATGGGCTCGGGTTTCCATGTCATACCTCGTTGAGCGGTTGAGCGGCATCCAATGCCGCGCGGCCCCGGGGGCCGTGGAAGTATTCGTGAATCCAGGCGTCGTCCGTTTCCGAGACGACATCGATGGCATCGGCCACCAGCACTTTCTTCTGCGCCAGCACCGCCACGCGGTCGGTGATGGTGTACAGCGTGTCGAGGTCATGGGTGACCAGGAACACGCTCAGGCCCAGCGCATCGCGCAGGGTGAGGATCAGTTGGTCGAATTGCGCCGCGCCGATCGGATCGAGGCCGGCGGTGGGTTCGTCGAGAAACAGGATGTCCGGGTCCAGCGCCAGCGCGCGGGCCAGGGCGGCGCGCTTGATCATGCCGCCGGACAGCGACGCCGGGTATTTGTCGGCCGCCGACAGCGGCAGCCCGGCCAGGGCCAGCTTGACGGCAGCCAGGTGCTCGGCGTCGGCGCGGCTGAGGCCGGCGTGTTCGATCAGCGGCAGCGCGACGTTCTCGGTCACGGTCAGCGAGGAAAACAGCGCGCCCTTCTGGAACAGCACACCGAAGCGCCGTTCCACCTGCGAGCGCTCGTGTTCCGACAAGCTCGGCAGGTTCTTGCCGAATACCCGCACCTCGCCCGCGCTGGGGCGCCGCAGGCCGACGATGCTGCGCAAGAGCACCGACTTGCCGCTGCCGGAGCCGCCGACCACCGCGAGGATCTCGCCCTTGTACAAGTCCAGGTCGAGGTTCTCGTGCACGCTCTGTTTGCCAAAGCGATTGCACAGGCCACGCACCTCAATCACCGCCTCGGCGGGCGCACGGTGTAGACGACTCACCAGCCCATCTCCATGAAAAACAGCGCGGCGACCGCATCCAGCACGATCACCACAAAGATCGATTGCACCACGCTGGAGGTGGTGTGGGCGCCGACCGATTCGGCGCTGCCGCTGACCTTGAAGCCTTCCAGGCAACCGATGGCGGCAATCAGGAAGGCGAAGATCGGCGCCTTGACCATACCCACCAGGAAGTGCTGCACGCCAATGTCCGATTGCAGCAGCGAGAGGAACATCGCCGGCGAAATATCCAGGGCCACCGCGCACACCACGCCGCCGCCGACGATGCCCGAGAGCATTGCCAGGAACGTCAGCATCGGCAGTGCCACCAGCAGCGCCAGTACCCGTGGCAACACCAGCAGCTCCATTGGGTCGAGGCCGAGGGTGCGGATCGCATCGATTTCCTCGTTGGCCTTCATCGAGCCGATTTGTGCGGTAAAGGCACTGGCGGTGCGGCCGGCAATCAGGATCGCGGTGAGCAGCACGCCGAATTCGCGCAGGAACGAGAACGCCACCAGGTCCACGGTGAAAATCGTCGCGCCAAAACTCTTGAGGACCGTGGCCCCAAGGAACGCCACCACGGCGCCGACCAGAAAGGTGAGCAAGGCGACGATGGGGGCGGCGTCGAGGCCGACCTGTTCGAGGTGCGCAACCATCGGCGTCAGGCGCCAGCGCTTGGGCCGGAAGATGCCGCGGGCGAAGGTTTCGAGGATCAGGCCGATGAAGCCCAGCAGTTTCTTGCTGTCCTGCCAGACCGTGTCCACCGCGCGCCCGATACGCGCCAGCACCTGGATGCCGGCGGTTTCTTCCGGGGCTTTGTCTGGCACACAAAAGTCATTGAGGGAGCGGTAGACGGTCTTGAGCAGTGCGCGGTCGGCAGCGCTGAGGCTGCAGTCGGTCTGCTCGGCGGATTGCTCGATGCGGTCGGGCCCCAGCAGCTCCACCAGCAACGAGGCACCGGCAGTATCCAGGGCGCCGAGGCCATTGAGGTCGATGCGCGCGCCGGCGTCGTATTGGCCGTCGAGTTTGTCGGAAAGCTTTTTCAGGCTGGCGTAGTGGGCAAGCGTCCAGTCCCCCGTAATCCTGAGTAACGGAGGGGCGGTAGACGTATCGAGATGGGCGGCGCCGGCCGTTGTGCTGCTGGTCATAAGCTCCGAGCTTGTCTGGCTATCCACAATTGCTACGTAATAGCACGATCCGGCCTACTTTGGGTTGTCCGTTTGTGCTGCGTCCGCCACTTTGAAGCGCAGGACGCCGATCACTTGCCCGTCCTCGGTCAGCACCTGTACTTGCCAGCGGCCCACCGCGTCGGCCGGGAAATTCTGCTTATGGGTCCAGGCGCGATAGCCTTCCTTGCGCCCGCCGTGGATATCCAGGGCGATGCGGTCGACTTCTTTGCCGTTGAATTTCCACACATGGTAAATGCGCTCATCCAGCCCGCGCGGCGCATTGATCGCCGTGTAGGCGTACAGCCCGCCGCTGCGCAGCTGGGCGGCGGTGACTTCTTTGAGATCGTCACCCGGCGTGCGGTCTTGCAATTGTGTGCTGATGGCCACTTCGGTCATCCACAGGGTGGCCGGCGGCACCCAACTGCGCAGGAACCAACCGGCGCAGCCGATAGCGGCGGTGACCCCCAGCAGCATCGCCCAGCCCTTGAGGCTGCGCAGCGGCAGGCTTACCGCCAGGCTTGGAATCGACAACGCCATGGCCACGCCGAGGGCGAGCTTGTAACTTTCGGCGGTGGTCAGGTGCAGGATGATCGGCAGCGCGGTGAGCAGCGCGGCGAACAGGGTCAGGGTGTGCAATGCCAGGAACAGCGAGCGCTTGGGCGCCAGCCACTTGTAGTAGAGCGGGTCGGTGATCGACACCAGCGCTGCAGCGCCGAGCAGGCCAGTGAACACCGACTGCCCGCTGTTCCAGGCGGTGGTGACGAAAAAGAACGGCAGCACAAAAAACAGACTTTCCTGGTGGATCATCTGGGTCGCGTAGCGCAACAAGGGTTCGGGGATTTCGCGCTTGAAGACTTTGGTGAACAGCTGGGTAAAGCTGTTTTCGAGCATCAACCACAGCCAGCTCACCAGCATGATCACTGCGATCCAGCTGGCCATGCCCTGCTGTCGGTCTACCAGGATGAAGCTGCACACACCCGAGATAAACCCGCCGAGTGCAATCACCCCTGGGTAGCGCTTCATCAGTTCGAGGACGCGCTGGATAAGACGGGTCAGGTTTGGCATTCGGCAGTTCGCAGTCTTTGTAGGAAAAAATCCCAGACAGAATAACGTCTTAGCCCTGGGTTCGGTGCCTCATTACGCGACTCGTTTGCGATAAACCCGCACGCCGATCAACACAATGGCGATCAGCCCGAGCAGGCCGGCACCGATCCAGCTGAGCATGTCGTAGCTCAGCAGCGGCTTCTCGATGCGCCAGTAGCCCGGTTGCTTGAAGACCTCGCGCATCGCCTGGTTGGTCTGGTCCAGGCTCACGGCCTTGATCCGTTTGACCGGGTCGCTGAAGTGCCCATTGTGGTAATCGCCCGAGGCGCTCCAGTAATAATCGGCCAAGGCGCTGTTGCCCTGCACGGCCCAGGCCTGGCGGGCGACGGCGGCCTGCTGGAGGCGACTGAACACGGCGGGGTCGAGGCCGTCCTTGAGCAGTTGCGCCTTGAGCGCTTGCAGCACGTGTTCGGCTTCGGGGAGATTTTCTCGCTCGAGGTCGGCATTCAGGCTGAGGAAACCGACGCCGCCGAGCACTTCGCGCTCGCTCCATGGGCCGTAGGACAAGGCGTGCTTGAGCCGTAGTTGGCGGTACAGCGCCCAGTCGAGGTAGTCCTTGAGCAGGTCGTAGGTTTCATCATGCTGGTCATCCAGCACCGGCTCGGGGAACAGCCAGTGCAGCTTGGCGCTGTCGCCGACCCAACCGTGGATCAACTCGCGATGGCTGGCGGCGGCGTGCTGGATGTCCGGCAGCGCCAGATGCTCGCTGGGCTCCACCGGCTCAAGTTGGCCGTAAGTGCGCTCCAGGTAGGCGGGCAGCAGTTTGTCGAGGTCGCCGACGATGATCAGCGTCATGTTGTTGGGCGCGTACCAGTTTTTGCGCAGGTTCTCCAACTGGTCGCGAGTCAGCTGATTGACCTCGGCGCGTTCGGCACATTTGAGCCCCAGTTCGACGGCCAGTTGATTGCTGGCGGTGTGGCCCAGGTCCTGGCGGTCGAGCAGGCGTTGCAGGTGTGAGTAATGACCACCGTCCTCGCGCTCCACCACCTGCTTGGCTGCCTGGATGTTGGCGTCGGTCAGTTCGGTGCGGGTGATGATCGCCAGCAGCAGGTCGAGCACCTTGCGCTGGTTTTGCGCGGGGGCTTCGATCACGAAGGTGGTGTCGGCATTGCTGGTGTAGGCGTTCCACTCGCCGCCCAGGGCCTGCATGCGGTCTTCCAGTTCGCCTTCGCCGCCGCCGTCGAGGCCGCTGAACAGCAAGTGTTCGAGCAGGTGCGGCAGCTCCTTGTCTTCGCAACTGAAGTCATCCAGGCCTACACCGACCACCAGTCGGATCGCCACGTGCCCGCGCTCGGTGCCCGGCTTGAGCAGCAATTGCAGGCCATTGGGCAAGGTGTAGCCCTCGACTTGCAGGCGGTCAAAGGCAAAGGCATGGGCGGAACCCATGAGCAGGCAAGCGAATAACAGGCGACGCATAACAAGCTTCCTGGCGTGTGAGGTCAGTTTTAACTGACTTCACGCGCCATCATCCGTTCAGGGTGAATGCGTGATGTCGGCAATATCTTCGGCGGAGAGCGCGCCGGTGTCGGACGTTTCCAACACTACATAAGCACTGCTGCAAAACAACGAGTTCAGACGCTTCATGTCGGCAATCAGCTCCAGGTGCAGGGAACTGGTCTCCAGGCTTTGTACGACTTTGCGTTGCAGGCGGCTGACATGGGCGTGGGCCAGGCGCCGTTCCTGGGCGCGGAAACGGCGCTTTTCGCGCAGCAGTTGGCGGGCGCTTTCCGGGTCGGCGCTGAGGAACACCGACAGGCCCAGGCGCAGGTTGGCGATCAACTGGCTGTGCAGGCCGCTGAGTTCTTCCAGGCCGACCTCCGAAAACTGCCGGCGTTGCGAGGTTTTCTGCTGCTGGACTTTGCGCAGCATGCGTTCGATCAGGTCGCCGGCCAGTTTCAGGTTGATCGACAGCTCGATGATCTCGGCCCAGCGGCGGCTGTCCTGCTCACTGAGGTCCTCGCGCGGCATTTGCGCCAGGTAGAGCTTGATCGCGCTGTAGAGTGACTCGACGTCGTCGCTGAGGCTGCGCATCTCCTGGGTAATGGCGGTCTGCTTGCCGCGCAGCACTTCCTGCATGGCGGTGAGCATGTTGTCGATCAGGTCGCCCAGGCGCAGGGTTTCGCGTGCGGCGTTGGCCAGTGCCAGGCTGGGGGTGGTGAGCGCGGCGAGGTCGAGGTGACGCGGCTTGGCCGTGCCATTGACCTCCTCGCGCTCCGGCAGCAGCCAGGCGCACAAGCGCGACATCGGGCCGATGCTCGGCAGCAGGATCAGGCAGCGGCTGACGTTGTAGAGCAGGTGGAAGGTGATGACCATGCCCTGGGCGCTGTAGTCCAGGCCGTCCATCCACAATACGAGCGGGTCGAGTACCGGGATGATCAGCAGCAGGCCGATCAATTTGTACAACAGGCTGCCCAGCGCCACCTGGCGACCGGCGGCGTTCTGCATGCTGGTACTGAGGAAAGCCAGCACACCACTGCCGATGTTGGCGCCGATCACCAGGCCGATGGCCACGTGCAGGCCGATCACGCCGGCGCCGGCGAGGGTCGCGGTCAGCAACACGGCCGCCAGGCTGGAGTAGGAAATCATCGCGAACAAGGCGCCGACCAGGGCATCGAGCAGGATGTCGCCGGTCAGAGAGGCAAACAGCACTTTCACACCCTGGGCATGCGTAATCGGCCCGGCGGCCTCAACGATCAGCTGCAGCGCGAGGATGATCAGCCCGAGGCCAATGCCTACACGGCCCAACTGCCCTGCCCGCGTCTGTTTGCGTGACAGGAAGAAGATCACCCCGAGAAAGATCAGCAGCGGCGACAGCCATGACAGGTCAAACGTCAGCACCCGCGCCATCAGCGCGGTACCGACATCGGCGCCGAGCATGGTCGCGAGCGCGGGCATCAAGCCCATCAGGCCCTGGCCCACGAAAGAAGTCACCAGCATCGCGGTGGCGTTGCTGCTCTGCACCATGGCGGTCACCAGGATGCCGGCGACAAACGCCAGCCAGCGCTTGGACATGTTCTGCCCGATGACTTGGCGCAGGTTAGAGCCGTAGACCCGCAGGATGCCGGTTCGGACGATATGCGTGCCCCAGATAAGCAGGGTCACGGCGGAAAGCAGATTGAGCAAGGTCAGCATGCTCGGCCCCCCGTGTGGGTTAGCTCAAAAAGAGCAAATGAGAATTGCCGCGTGCCGCTCTACGTCTTGTACTTAAGCTGTAGTTGGCGAATGGGCTGTGCGCCAGCATCGCATAGCTAAAGTCGTGATTGAAATAAAACTGTCATGAAATCAGCTTTTTGCAGAGGGAAAAAAGGGGCTCGAAAGCCCCTTTTCAGCAGCGGGTCAGGTTTATTGACCCGGAATGTCCTTGCGCAGTTTCACAGGATCCTGCTGTTTCTTCTTTTTCGCGATGGCAGTGCGCATCTTGATGTTCACCGCTTCCACCGCCAGCGAGAACGCCATGGCGAAGTAGACGTAGCCTTTTGGCACGTGCACGTCGAAGGATTCGGCGATCAGCACGGTACCCACTACCAGCAGGAACGACAGCGCGAGCATTTTCAGCGACGGGTGCTTGTCGATGAATTCGCTGATGGTGCCGGCCGCCAGCATCATCACCAGCACCGCGACCACGATCGCCGCCACCATCACCGGCACGTGCGAGACCATGCCCACGGCGGTGATCACCGAGTCCAGGGAGAACACGATGTCGATGATGGCGATCTGGATGATGGTGTAGATGAACTTGCCACCGGCGCCCTTCGGCTCGTCGTGGGTTTCGTCTTCACCTTCCAGGGCGTGGTACATCTCCTGGGAGCTTTTCCACAGCAGGAACAGGCCACCGAAGAACAGGATCAGGTCGCGCCCGGAAATGCCCTGGCCGAATACCACGAACAGGTCGGCAGTAAGTTGCATGACCCAGGTGATCGACAGCAACAGCAGGATGCGCGTGACCATGGCCAGGGCCAGGCCGAAGATCCGGGTGCGCGCTTGCATATGCTTGGGCATGCGGCTGACCAGGATCGAAATCATGATGATGTTATCGATGCCCAGGACGATCTCGAGGGCCGTCAGGGTGAAGAAGGCAATCCAGATTTCCGGATTGGTCAGCCATTCCATGTGTATTCCTTTGAGCAAGTGTTAAACCGCGCAAGCTGCAGCGCCGCGCGGTGAGTCGGTACGATTATAGAGTGCTGAACAGCGGAAAAATCCCCATCAGCAACGCGGCGAACATTATGCACAGGCATACCAGTACTGCCCACTTGAGGGTGAAGCGCTGGTGATCGCCAAATTCGATACCGGCCAACGCCACCAACAGGTAGGTCGACGGTACGAGCGGGCTGAGCAAGTGCACGGGTTGGCCAACGATGGAGGCACGCGCCATCTCCACGGCGGTGATGCCGTAATGACTGGCGGCTTCGGCCAGCACCGGGAGTACGCCGTAGTAGAACGCATCGTTGGACATGAAGAAGGTAAACGGCATGCTCACCAGTGCGGTGATCACCGCCAGGTAAGGGCCCATGGCATCGGGGATGACGGCCAGCAGGCTCTTGGACATCGCATCGACCATGCCCGTGCCGGAGAGGATGCCGGTGAAGATACCCGCGGCGAAGATCAGCCCGACCACTGCCAATACGCTGCCGGCGTGGGCGGCGACGCGGTCTTTCTGCATTTGCAGGCACGGGTAGTTGACGATCATCGCGATACTGAACGCCACCATGAACAGGACCGGCAATGGCAGCAGGCCGGCGATCAGGGTGCACATCAGGGCAAAAGTCAGCGCGCCGTTGAACCAGATCAGCTTCGGACGGCGGGCGTCAGGGTATTGCGACACGCTGATTTCGCTGTGGTCGATCTCGTCCCCTTGCAGGTGCAGTTCGCCCAGGCGTGCACGCTCGCGCTTGCCGTACATATAGGCGATCACCATGATCGCGATCACACCGGCGGCCATGGCCGGGATCATCGGAACGAAAATATCCGAAGGGTCCACATGCAGCGCGCTGGCGGCGCGGGCGGTCGGGCCACCCCAGGGCGTCATGTTCATCACGCCACCGGCGAGGATGATCAGGCCTGCCATGATCCGCGGGCTCATGCCGATGCGCTGGTACAGCGGCAGCATGGCGGCCACGCAGATCATGTAAGTGGTGGCGCCGTCACCGTCCAGCGACACGACCAGGGCCAGCACGGCGGTGCCCACGGAGACTTTCAGCGGGTCGCCCTTGACCATCTGGAGGATCTTGCGCACGGCCGGGTCGAACAGGCCGGAGTCGATCATCAGGGCAAAGTAGAGGATGGCGAACATCAGCATCACGCCGGTCGGCGCGAGTTTGGTGATGCCCGCGAGCATCATCGGACCGATCTCCGGCGCAAAGCCGCCGAACAGCGCGAACAGGATAGGCACGATGATCAAGGCGATCAGCGCGGACAGGCGCTTGGTCATGATCAGGAACATGAACGTGATGACCATGGCAAAGCCAAGGAAAGTCAGCATAGGAATACTCCAGGCGTAGCGCGGCTAGGGAATGGCGAACCGGGTGGGGTCAGCGCAGAACGAAAGGCACGTGGCTTACGGGTGGAGTCGGGGCGAACAGGCGGGTACGAGCGGACATCGGGAATCACCATTGTTGTTGTTAACAGCCGGTCTGTTGCCGGCAGTGGGGGCGATCCTAGACGGGGAAGCTTTCAGCCAGCTTTCGCTGGGCAAACAGTTGATGGAGGGTAGATACACGGTCGTCAGATTTACACAGCGCCAATGTGGGAGCTGGCAAGCCAGCTGCCACATTTGAAGGGTGTTTGCCGTGAAGCTGTCAGGGCAGTTCCAGGCCGCCCGCTGCTTTATGCAGCGCTCGCAAATGTTCGCCGACCTGCTTGAGGTTGGCTTCACAGGCGGCAATTTCAGCTGCTCGGGAAGGCTCCAGCAGCGCCCTCACCTCTTTATCCAGCTCGCCGGTGAGTGATTGCAGCTGTTTCTGACGCTCGGCGCTTTCCGACTCCAGGCGCTTGGACTCCGACGGTTGCGGCAGGCCGTAGCCGCCACTGCCGAGCAGTTCTGCCGGGCGGCTGAGGAAGCCACTGTTGGCGAGAATCTGTTGCAGCGTGGCGTTGGCTTTCTCCATGCCGCCATTCTTGAGTTCGCGGGCGCCGAGATAACGTTGTTTGACTTCGTCCTGGGCCAGCATCAATTGTTTGCGAAAGCTCGCTTGCTCCAGCAGCAACAGGGCGGCGCTGGTTCGCAGGTCAGCCTGGGCAAACCACTGGCGGCGCTCCTCGGCACTCAGTGACAACCAGTCTTCGACCTGGGTCTGCTTGATCGGCAGGTGCTTGCGCAGCACGTCGAACATCGCCTGGTAGCGTTCGCGGAAGGAGTCGAAGTGATACCCAAGGCGCATGGCCTCGCGTTTGTCATTCAACACGCTGGTATCGGCCAGGCCACGCGCCTGCAGCACTTCCAGCAGGCCGTTGGGCGTGATGTTGTCCAGGCCGGTCAGCTGCGGGTTGGCACTGCCACTGCGCAACAGTTTCAGGCTTTCGACCGCGCAGTTGTTGGACAGGAAATAGTAGTTGCCGTCATAACTCCAGTGCATTTCAGCGGCATGCTCGACGGTGTCGTTGATCTCTTGGCGGCTGAGTTTCAACGGTACGGAGGCCAGGCCACGCAGCTCGGTCTTGGTGTATTCGTCAATCACCTGGGCCAGCGGCAACACAAACAGGCGAGACGGATACTTGCCCACCAGGCCGTCCCAGCTCGAGAGCTGTACGTCACCCACGAAGGCCCGGTAGGACAGCACCAAATGCTGGTCCAGGTCGAGCCGGCAATCCGGGCCACGCGGGCGGCCGGGCGCGCAGATCACCAGGCGCAGCATGCTGTGCCCCCAGCGGCTCACCAGGTTCTGGTTGGCTTCGGCCAGCAGGTAGTCGATTTCGTAGACCCGTTCCGGATCAACCTGGCCCAGTGGGGTCTTGGCAAAATCGTTGCCAGCGTTGAGAAAAGCGTAGGTCTTGGCGCAGGTGTCCTGTTCGGGTGGCGCCCAGCCGAAGTGTTCCTTGTAATAGCGGAACAGCGCGGGGCGCCGGCAGGCGTAGCTTGGGTCGAGGAGGAAGTACTCCATGTTGACCGCGACGAATTCCAGCGGGCTGGTGGTTTCGTAGATGTCCGGGCTGCGCGCGACCTGGCGGTTGTGCTGTTCGCGTTCGCCGCGACGGCCGACGTATTGCGGCCAGCCGGCGAGATCCAGCAGGCGCGGGTCATCGCTGAGGGTGAAGCGCCGGTCATTCTGGCCCCGGCATTGATCCGGCAGGCCGATCAGGCCGGTGATGTTGTTCTGGCGGCTGCAACGCTGGATCAGCGCGCGCTCGTCCTTGGACCACAGGCGCGCACGGTCATAGATGTGGGTGAGTTCATGCAGCACGGTGGCGAGCATTTCCCGGCGCACAGTGCCGTGGGGGCGGTTGGTTTTCTGGGTGGCGGCGCTGCCGTCGGTCAGGCTGGCGAGCAGGTTGCGGTTGAGGTCCAGCTCGGACACCAGGGAGGCCTGGCCGTAGGCGTTTTCGGGCATCTTGTCGGTCCAGCCGACATCGATGCGCCGGTCCAGCTGCTCGATAAAACGTGGCGGCAAGGAGCGCATCGCTTCATCGAGCAATGCCTGGCTGGCCTGCTGTTCGGCTGGGCTCAAGCCATCGGTCTTGAGCTGCAGTTGCAGGCTGGCCTGGGCTGCGCTGGCACACAGCAGCACAGCCCCGGCCAGGAGCCAGGCGGCGAGTCGCCTCACAGTGCGAGGATAGCTTCGGCGAGGGTCTGGTCACTGGCATCGCGGGCTTCCGGCACGCGGGTTCGCAGGGTGTCGAACGCCGCTTCCAGCTGCGCGCCGCGAATCTCGCCGTTGGTGGCGACGAAACTTGCCGCGTCATCGTGGGCTTCACGCACGACTTTGGAGTCGCGGATGGAGGTGGTGGTGTCCGACGTGAAATCAATGGTGCGGCCAGAGGCGCGAACAATGATGTTACTGGTGGCCACCAGGGTATGCGCCTGGGCAACGTCGGCCAACAACAGCAGGCCAAGGGTGGCGGCGATCAGCGGGCTACGCATGGAATGACTCCGAAATACAAAGATGATTATTGGACGAGAATTGCTTGCGCCAGTTCAAGGTCGCTGGCGTTAAGTTTTGGCTGGGCGCGGCGCAGATAATTCAGCGCTGATTCCAGGCGTGCCCCCCGCCATTGGCCGTCAGTGGCGATGAAAGCGGCTGCATCATCCTGGGCGGCCATGACTACTTTTCTGTCGAAGGGCGCAGAGGTCACCTTGCTGGTGGCGTAGGCGCTCGCGACGGTGCTCTGGGTGGTCAGGTCAAAGGCCGAGGCCATTGGCGACCAACCGATGGAAAACAACACAGGGACTATTAACAGGCGGTATGAAAAAGCCATGGGACTCGACAACTGAAAACGAGCGCCAAGGCTAGCGCAATGCCCGGGCGAGAGCCAGTACGGCGGCACCAAGGAGCGTCGGGCGCTCCCTGTGTCAGCTTAATCAGATAGCCAGGATGGCCTGGGCCAGTTGTGCGTCAGTCGCGGTATTCAATTGCGGGGCTTGTTGGCGGATCTGGGCCAGGGCGCTCTCCAGCTTCACGCCACGGATGGCGCCTTCACTGGCAACAAAGCTGGCGGCGTCGTCGCGGGCGGCGCGCACGACCTTGTTGTCGCGCAGGGACGAAGTGGCATCGGAGCTGGCATCCGAGGTGGCCTTCAGTGCACCGACGATGGAGTCGGTGGTCACGATGAAGCTGGTCGCGTTGGCGTTGGCAGCCAGGGCCAACAGGGCAGCAGCACTCAGCAGGCGAAGACGGGACATGGGGTGACTCCTGTAGATGAACGAATAAAGTGGCGCAGGACAGCTGTTGGGATCAGACGCCCGTCCTAAAGGGTTCGCCACGTGGTGAGCGGATATTAAGCCGCCGTTTATCCGTTCGGGTAGCGTCTTGACTGCCTAGTCACGCCAGAACGGCTTGGAGAGCTCGGCCATTCGGTCTCCATGGCTGATGCCGGAGTCGGACAGTTCACGAGGATCGAGTTGGGCCAGTTGGCGTCTTTCGTATGCGTGACGCGCCCACTTGGTCAGTACGCAGGCGGTACGGCGTAATAGATGCTTACAAAGAGAGGTGCGCGTAGCCATGGTGGGTGCCTTTGATGAGGTCCTGGAACACCATGTTGGGCGAGAGGCTGTGACCGATACAGATACACCAAGACTAAATTGTACTGCTTAATTGTTATAATTATTAAACTGTACCTGTCCCTGCAAAGGCCTTCTGTTTTAGCGCCTCAAAACGGGAATCCCGGAAACAACAAAGCCCGCCTCCGGTTACCCGGGGCGGGCTTTGTTTTGACAAATCAGAGTGCTGGCAGTGGACCCGTGGGGTCAGGGCCAGCGGGCGCCAATCAGCGCCAGAACGGCTTGCTCAGCTCTTCGTAGCGTTGAGCTTCGCTGATACCGGCGTCAGCCAGCAGACGCGAATCCAGACGAGCCAGTTGGTGGCGGCTGGAGATGCGGCGCTGCCACAACATCAGGTTGGCGAGAACGCGCAAAGGCAGGGAGGCCTGGGTGTTTACAGCTTTTTCTTCGAAGAACAGTTCGGAACTGAGTGTACGTTCCATGATGACATCCTTCCGCTTGTGGCGGGATTAGGTAGTGGTTTAACTGATGCCAATGATCCTCCTCCGGCGCAAGACTCTCTAGATACAGTTCACCTGTATTGTGAGGGGCCAGTTAACTGTTTAAGGGTGCTGTACTGTACGGAAATGGGGCAACTGTACCTGTCCGCACCGAAATAGTGCGAAATTGGCAGTTTCGTCGATAATCGTAGGAGATTTCGGTAGGAAATGACCGGTACAGCAGTACAGTTTTTTCAAAAAAGGTCGGTCGGTTCATCGAGCTGATGAAACTGTGTTTGCATCAGCTCGAATCTGTATCAATCAAGCCTTGAGCATATGTCCGGTTTCTTCGAGGTTGATGTGCCAACTCAGTGCTTCGCGCAGGATGTGCGGCGTGTGGCCACCGATGGCGCAGGCGGATTCGAAGTAACTGTTCAGCGCATCGCGATAGGCCGGATGCACGCAATTGTCGATGATCACCCGCGCGCGCTCGCGGGGCGCGAGGCCACGCAGGTCGGCGAGCCCGACCTCGGTTACCAGGATATCGACGTCGTGCTCGGTGTGGTCCACGTGACTGACCATCGGCACCACGCTGGAAATCGCGCCGCCCTTGGCAATCGACTTGGTGACGAAAATCGCCAGGTGCGCGTTGCGCGCGAAATCCCCGGAGCCGCCAATGCCGTTCATCATCCGCGTGCCGCAGACGTGGGTGGAGTTGACGTTGCCGTAGATATCGAACTCCAGCGCCGTGTTGATGCCGATGATGCCCAGGCGCCGTACCACTTCCGGGTGGTTGGAGATTTCCTGCGGGCGCAGCACCAGTTTGTCCTTGTAGTGTTCCAGGTTGCCGAACACATCGGCATTGCGCCGCTCCGACAGCGTGATCGAACTGCCCGAGGCAAAACTCAGCTTGCCGGCGTCGATCAGGTCGAACGTCGAGTCCTGCAACACTTCCGAATACATGGTCAGGTCTTCGAATGGCGACTCGATCAGGCCGCACATCACCGCGTTGGCGATGTTGCCGATCCCGGCCTGCAGCGGGCCAAGCTTGTTGGTCATGCGACCGGCGTCCACTTCCTGCTTCAGGAAGTTGATCAGGTGATTGGCGATACCCTGGGTGTCGGCATCAGGCGGGGTTACCGTTGAGGCGGAGTCGGCCTGGTTGGTGATCACAATCGCGACGATCTTTTCCGGCGGGATCGGGATCGCCGTGCTGCCGATACGGTCGTCGACCTTGACCAATGGAATCGGGGTGCGGGTAGGCCGGTACGTCGGGATATAAATGTCGTGCAACCCTTCCAGGTTCGGGTTGTGTGCCAGGTTGATCTCGACAATTACTTGCTTGGCGAAAATCGCGAAGCTGGCCGAGTTGCCGACCGACGTGGTGGGCACTATATGCCCTTGTTCGGTGATCGCGACGGCTTCGATCACGGCGATGTCCGGCAGCTTGAGCTGGTTGTTGCGCAGTTGCTCGACGGTTTCTGACAGATGCTGGTCGATAAACATCACCTGGCCGGCGTTGATCGCCTTGCGCAGGGTGCTGTCGACCTGGAACGGCATGCGTCGCGACAGCACGCCGGCCTCGGTCAGTTGCTTGTCCAGGTCATTGCCCAGGCTGGCGCCGGTCATCAGGGTGATTTTCAGCGGCGAAGTCTTGGCGCGTTCGGCCAGGGCGTGGGGGACGGCCTTGGCTTCACCGGCGCGGGTGAAGCCGCTCATGCCGACGGTCATGCCGTCCTCGATCAGTGCGGCGGCGTCTGCCGCGCTCATGACCTTGTTCAACAACGAAGGCAAGCGGATACGATCACGGTACATGAATTGTTATCTCAGGCTACGGAAGCAAGGTGGGCAGTGTAGTGATTTCAAAAAATTTCGGCCCGCTACCATGGTCGAATGCCAGGCGGCGATTTAGAGCCTTTGGTCGGGTTTCATGTGAGTGCGCAAAGCGGGACGCAGAGCATCCCTGACTGCATTCCCACGCAGGGCATTGGAACGAAAAAACCCCAGCCTACGGGAGGCCAGGGTTTCGGGTATTGCGCTGGCGCAGTGTTATTCGACGGCTTTAACCATGTCTTCGATGACCTTCTTGGCATCACCAAAGACCATCATGGTCTTGTCCAGATAGAACAACTCGTTGTCCAGGCCGGCGTAACCACTGGCCATCGAGCGCTTGTTGACGATGATGGTCTTGGCCTTGAACGCTTCCAGGATCGGCATGCCAGCAATCGGCGAGTTCGGATCGTTCTTGGCGGCCGGGTTGACCACGTCGTTCGCGCCGAGCACCAGCACCACGTCGGCCTGGCCGAACTCGGAGTTGATGTCTTCCATTTCGAACACCTGGTCGTAAGGCACTTCGGCCTCGGCGAGCAGTACGTTCATGTGGCCAGGCATGCGGCCTGCCACCGGGTGGATCGCGTACTTCACAGTCACGCCATGGTGGGTGAGCTTCTCGGTCAGCTCCTTGAGCGCGTGTTGTGCCCGGGCCACCGCCAGGCCGTAGCCTGGAACGATGATCACCGTGTCGGCGTTGGTCAGCAGGAAAGTCGCGTCATCGGCCGAGCCGGACTTCACTGGGCGCGCTTCTTTAGTACCGGCTGCAGCACCGGCATCCGGCGCATTGCCGAAACCACCGAGCAGTACATTAAAGAAGGAGCGGTTCATCGCCTTGCACATGATGTACGACAGGATCGCGCCGGACGAACCTACCAGCGAGCCGGCGATGATCAGCATCGAGTTGTTCAGCGAGAAGCCGATCCCCGCCGCTGCCCAGCCGGAATAGCTGTTGAGCATCGACACCACGACCGGCATGTCCGCGCCGCCGATCGGGATGATGATCAGCACGCCCAGCACGAACGCAAGGGCCAGCATCAGGGCGAAGGCGCTGAGGTTGCCGGTGAACATGAACGCCAGGCCCAGGCCGAGGGTCAACAGGCCGAGCACCAAGTTCAGCTTGTGCTGGCCGCCGAACTGTACCGGTGCGCCCTGGAAGAGGCGGAACTTGTACTTGCCCGAAAGCTTACCGAACGCAATCACCGAACCGGAAAAGGTGATTGCACCGATGGCTGCGCCGAGGAACAGCTCCAGACGGTTACCCGCCGGGATCGAGTCGCCCAGGTGTTTGACGATGCCCAGGGATTGCGGTTCGACCACGGCAGCAATCGCGATAAACACCGCGGCCAGGCCGATCATGCTGTGCATGAACGCCACCAGCTCCGGCATCTTGGTCATTTCCACGCGCTTGGCCATGATCGAGCCAGCGGTGCCGCCGACCAGCAAGCCAACGATCACGTAGCCGATACCGGCAGTGGCCAGCTCAGCACCGAGCTTATAGATGAGGCCCACGGTGGTGAGTACTGCCAGCGCCATGCCAAGCATGCCGAACAGGTTGCCCCGCCGAGAGGTGGTTGGGTGTGACAAGCCCTTGAGGGCCTGGATAAAGCAGATCGACGCGATCAGGTAGAGCGTCGTGACGAGATTCATGCTCATTACTTCGGCGCCTCTTCTTTTACTTTCGGGGCTTTCTTCTTGAACATCTCCAGCATCCTGCGCGTTACGAGGAAACCGCCGAACACGTTAACGGCTGCCAAGGCCACGGCCAACGTGCCCATGGTCTTGCCCAGCGGGGTTACGGTCAGCGCGGCAGCAAGCATGGCGCCGACGATCACGATCGCCGAAATCGCGTTGGTCACGGCCATCAGCGGGGTATGCAAGGCCGGGGTGACGTTCCAGACCACGTGGTAACCGACATAAATCGCCAGCACAAAGATGATCAGGTTGTAGATACCGGGGGAGATAAGCTCTTCCATCGTCTGAATCCCTGTTAGGCGTTTTTGCGGATGACTTGGCCGTCGCGGCACATCAGGCACGCGGCGACGATGTCGTCTTCGAGGTTGATTTCAAACTGCCCTTCCTTAGTGAAGACCAGCTTCAGGAAGTCCAGCAGGTTGCGTGCGTACAAGGCAGACGCATCGGCGGCGACGGCACCGGCGAGGTTGGTCGGGCCACAGATGATCACGCCGTTCTCGACCACGACCTGATCGGCGACCGTCAGCGGGCAGTTGCCGCCCTGGGCCGCCGCGAGGTCGATGACAACTGAGCCGGGTTTCATCTGCGCGACGGTTTCGGCGCTGAGCAAGGTCGGCGCCTTGCGGCCGGGGATCAGCGCGGTGGTAATGACGATGTCGGCCTGCTTGGCGCGCTCGTGCACGGCCAAGGCTTGGCGCTGCATCCAGCTGGTGGGCATGGGGCGGGCGTAACCGCCGACGCCGACGGCGCATTCGCGTTCTTCATCGGTTTCGTAAGGCACGTCGACGAACTTGGCACCGAGGGATTCGATCTGCTCTTTCACCGCCGGGCGTACGTCGGATGCTTCGATCACCGCACCCAGGCGTTTCGCCGTGGCGATGGCCTGCAGGCCTGCGACACCAGCGCCGAGGATCAACACGCGTGCGGCTTTTACCGTACCGGCGGCCGTCATCAGCATCGGCATAAAGCGCGGGTAGTGATGGGCGGCGAGCAAGACGGCCTTGTAACCGGCAATGTTGGCCTGGGACGACAGCACGTCGAGGCTCTGAGCCCGTGAGGTACGCGGCGCGGCTTCCAGTGCAAAGGCAGTGATGCCCTGCCCGGCCAGCTTGGCGATGGTTTCGTTGCTGAACGGATTGAGCATGCCCACCAACACGGTGCCGCTTTTGATCAGCGCCAGTTCGCTATCGCTGGGAGCCACCACCTTGAGAATCAGCTCGGCGCCAAACGCATCGCCGACGCTGCCAATGGTTGCGCCTGCCGTTTCATAGGCACTGTCGACGATGCTGGCGTTGAGGCCTGCACCGCTTTGAACAGTGACCTTATGGCCCTGGCCGATCAGCTTCTTGATGGTTTCCGGGGTGGCAGCCACCCGCGTTTCACCGGTCTGGGTTTCGAGAGGAACACCAATGTGCACGTCAAATCTCCTGCATGATCTTTTTGCTTTTGATCTTTTTGTAAAAAGGCCAGTGCACCGTGAGTGGCGCAGCTGGGGCGGCCGATCAGCACGATCCCGCTGAAATGACAGCGGGGCGCGGCATTTTGCAGGCGAACTTTACGGCCTTCAAGGGATTATGACGGGTGACGAAAAATTAACTACAAGTCACCCTGTGACTGATTGTCGCAATGCGCCTTAATAACCTCTTTAAATACAGGTGTTTAAAGGGGTGCAGGCATTTGTTGGGACTTTTTCGATGGCCTGTGTGAATAGTCAGGTATGAGCCCGCGATAGTCGCCACAAGCCATGAAAATCATGGCTTTGAGCCTTGTTTTTGGCAGAACCGTACAGTCTGCTTAAAAGCGACATATACGTATATCTGTAGGTCTTTAAATTAATTGACTACAAAGTCAGCTATGGGCTTTAGGCCTTTAAAGACTTGGGCTGTAGCGTTGTGACTGATCGACTAACCAGTCCCTGAATGCATGCAACGATGCGGATTCGACTTTTCTTTCCGGAATCATCAAGTAATAAGCCTTCGAGCTACTCAGGGCCTCAGGGCTCGCGATCACTAGATGCTGCTCTTTCAGCTCGCGCTGGATAAGGAAAGGCGGGATCAGCGCGATACCCATGTCATGCATGGCTGCCTGCGACAACATCGAGAATAGCTCGTAACGCGGTCCTGTCATGTCGCGGGGTATGTTCAGTTGTTGCGCGTTGAACCACTGCCGCCAGGCATAGGGTCTAGTGGTCTGCTGCAGCAATGGCAGTTCTGCGATCTCCTGGGGGCTGAAATGTGTGCGATGGCCCATCAGGCGCGGGCTGCACACGGGGACAGGGTTTTCTCCCATCAGTCTGTGGGATTCGGTACCCGACCAGTCAGCATCTCCAAAGTAGATCGCAGCGTCGAATTCGGTGTCGGCAAACAGAAAGGGGCGCGTGCGGTTAGTCAGGTTAACCGTGACTTCCGGGTGTTGGCGTTGGAAATCCTTGAGGCGCGGTATCAGCCACTGAGTGCCAAAGGTGGGCACCACGGCCAGCTCGATGACATTGGCGCCCTGCTGGCCCATCACTGACAAGGTGTCGCGCTCCACAGCATCCAGCTGCGTGGCGACGCGGCGGCTGTACGAAAGCCCTGCCTCCGTCAGTTTGACCCCGCGTCGAGAGCGTCGAAACAGCTCGACACTTAAAAACTCCTCAAGGCTGGCAATCTGTCGGCAGATGGCGCCTTGGGTGATGGAAAGTTCGTGCGCCGCCTTGGTGAAGCTCTCGTGCCGGGCTGCGGCCTCAAAACTGACCAGTGCGGTGGTGCTGGGTATTTTTCTGCGCATGTACCTAGTCCTCACTTATAAAGTGCCTCTGCGCCCTTCTTGGCTGCTTCGGAGTGAGAAATTAGCACAACCCTATGCATAAACCTCGTTTGCCCTAAGCGTTCGCTCGGCCTAGGCTCCATGCACGACTTCTGATTTTCCCTGCGAGGACTCATTCATGGCTGGTAAGGCAAGCTTCAACTGGATCGATCCACTGCTGCTGGATCAACAGCTCACCGAAGAAGAGCGCATGGTGCGTGACAGTGCTGAGCAATTCGCCCAGGACAAGTTGGCGCCCCGCGTACTCGAAGCCTTCCGCCATGAAAAGACCGACCCTGCGATCTTCCGCGAGATGGGCGAAACCGGCCTGTTGGGCGCGATGATTCCCGAGCAGTACGGTGGCAGTGGCTTGAACTACGTCAGCTACGGGTTGATTGCTCGCGAAGTCGAGCGGGTCGACTCCGGGTATCGCTCGATGATGAGTGTGCAATCCTCACTGGTCATGGTGCCGATCAATGAGTTCGGTACCGAGGCACAAAAACAGAAGTATCTGCCGAAGCTGGCCTCCGGCGAATGGATCGGCTGCTTTGGTCTGACAGAGCCTAACCACGGTTCTGACCCAGGCGCGATGATTACCCGTGCACGCAAGGTGGACGGCGGCTACAGCCTGACCGGCGCCAAGATGTGGATCACCAATAGCCCGATCGCCGATGTGTTTGTGGTGTGGGGCAAGGACGACGCCGGCGATATTCGTGGGTTCGTCCTGGAAAAGGGCTGGAAAGGTCTCAGCGCTCCTGCGATTCACGGCAAGGTCGGGCTGCGGGCATCCATCACCGGCGAGATCGTCATGGACAACGTGTTTGTGCCGGAAGAGAACATCTTCCCGGATGTGCGCGGATTGAAGGGGCCTTTCACGTGCCTGAACTCTGCACGCTATGGCATCTCGTGGGGCGCGCTGGGGGCTGCCGAGTTCTGCTGGCACACCGCGCGCCAATACACCCTGGATCGTCAGCAGTTCGGCCGACCGTTGGCGGCCACGCAATTGATCCAGAAGAAGCTGGCCGACATGCAGACCGAAATCACGCTGGCCCTGCAAGGGTGCCTGCGGCTGGGGCGGATGAAGGATGAAGGCACTGCGGCGGTCGAGATCACTTCGATCATGAAGCGCAATTCGTGCGGCAAGTCCCTGGACATCGCCCGCATGGCGCGGGACATGTTGGGCGGTAACGGCATCTCCGATGAATTTGGTGTGGCGCGGCACCTGGTCAACCTGGAGGTGGTGAACACCTACGAAGGTACCCATGATGTGCACGCCTTGATTCTGGGGCGCGCGCAAACCGGTCTCCAGGCTTTCTATTAATAGGAGCATGGGCATGGGCGCGCTTTCGCATTTGCGGGTACTGGATTTATCACGAGTACTGGCAGGCCCCTGGGCCGGGCAGATCCTTGCGGACCTTGGGGCCGAGGTGATCAAGGTCGAGCGGCCAGGTAATGGGGACGACACGCGCGCGTGGGGGCCGCCCTTCCTTAAGGATGCCTATGGTGAAAACACCAGTGAGGCGGCGTACTACCTGGCTGCCAATCGCAACAAGGAGTCGGTGACCATCGACTTCACGCAGCCGGATGGGCAGAAGCTGGTGCGTGACCTGGCTGCCAAGTCCGACATCCTGATCGAGAATTTCAAGGTCGGCGGGCTGGCGGCGTACGGGCTGGACTATGCGTCGCTCAAGGAGATCAATCCGGAGCTGATCTATTGCTCGATTACGGGCTTTGGCCAGACGGGCCCCTATGCGTCTCGCGCCGGTTATGACTTCATGATCCAGGGCCTGGGTGGGCTGATGAGCCTGACGGGTCGGCCTGAGGGTGATGAAGGCGCTGGGCCGGTGAAGGTGGGTGTGGCGTTGACCGACATTCTCACGGGGCTCTACTCCACGGTGGCGATCCTCGCAGCGCTGGCTCACCGGGATCATGACGGCGGCGGCCAGCATATCGATATGGCGTTGCTGGATGTGCAGGTGGCTTGCCTGGCTAACCAGGCCATGAATTACCTGACGACGGGGGTGTCGCCCAAGCGCCTTGGCAATGCTCATCCGAATATCGTGCCTTACCAGGATTTTCCTACGGCTGATGGGGACTTCATCCTGACGGTAGGTAATGACGGCCAGTTTCGTAAGTTTGCGGACGTGGCAGGGCGGCCGCAGTGGGCGGACGATCCGCGTTTCGCGACTAACACGATGCGAGTGGCTAATCGCGCAGAGCTGATTCCGTTGATTCGCCAGGTTACGGTCTTCAAGACCACGGCCGAGTGGGTGTCATTGTTAGAGCAGGTAGGTGTGCCGTGTGGGCCTATTAATGATTTGGCCCAGGTGTTTGCCGACCCTCAGGTCCAGGCGCGTGGATTGGCGATTGCCCTGCCCCATGCCTTGGCGGGGATGGTGCCTCAGGTTGCCAGTCCAATCCGGTTATCCAAGACGCCTGTCGAGTACCGAAGCGCGCCCCCTCTATTAGGAGAGCATACGGCGCAGGTGTTGAGGGATGTATTGGGATTGGGGGTGGTGAATATCGCGGCGTTGAAGGAGGCAGGCGTTATCTAGGGGCGTCCCTTCTATATATAGAGGCCGAGGGTTGCTTTATTGATGGTTTTTTAACCAATCATAACTAATTGATAGAAAAGCAAAATTAAGGG